>CAWDUA010000005.1:0-667372 GCA_963805345.1 uncultured Actinomycetota bacterium | reverse complement strand
TGCCCTGGTCGGCCGGATAGGTCCCGAACTGGATGCTCTGGGAGAAGGCCGGGATGCAGACCCCGTCCGTCTCCTGGTTCAGCGCCAGCACCGCCTCGTCGACGCCGTGCTGCAGAGGGTTGCCATCGAGGTCGCGCGCGGTGCAGCCGGTGGGGCGGTCCCAGCTCTCCGAGACGTAGCTGTTGAGGAACTGGCCTCTGAGGTAGGACCCGTCGGGGGCCAGCTCGTAGCGCTCGTCGGCATCGCACGGTGTCCCGGCGTGGGTGCCGCAGTCCACCGGGGCGTACAGGTCGACCGGGATGTTCGGCACCCCCGGCTGCCAGTCCTCGGACGCGGCGTACTGCGGGTCGAGCTCGTTGCGGGTCACGTCGTAGCTGATCGAGCCGACGATGCCGCCGTTGCGCGGGTCGACGCCGTTGGCGCCGGTCGGGTCGTAGGAGTGCACGCCCCAGTCGAGGGTGCCGCCGAGGCCGATGATGTTGAGGGTGCTGACGTCGACGCCGGCGCCCTTGACGGTGGTCGGCTTGTTCTGGTTGTCGGCCTGGTAGGTGACGCCGGTGGTGTAGAAGGCGTCGTTGTACGCCTCCATCACCGTGTACCCGAACTCCCCCAGCGGGTAGGCGGAGAAGCTGTAGTACCCGTTGGCGTCGGTGACGGCGGTGGTCTGCCCACGGTCCATCAGCGAGTTGTCGCGCTTGCGCAGCGTCAGCGTGAAGTTCGGGATCCCCTTCTCGCCCGGGTCCTTCACGCCGTTGCGGTTGGCGTCGTTGAAGACGTAGCCCGAGTACTCGGTCCACCATCCCGTGACGGGCAGCATGCCCAGGTCGACGGCCTCACCGTTGCCGACGGTGACGTTCTCCAGGGCCAGCAGGTTGTTCTGGGCCTCGTCCCACCAGGTGAGGGTGTAGTCACCGGCCGGCACGCCCGTGATGTCGAAGCGTCCGTCGGAGCCGGCCTGGCCGACCCACACGGCCTGGTCGCCGTTCTCCAGGTCGTTCAGCGACAGCCACGCGTCCGGGATCGGGCCCTGCACCTTGGAGCCGGTGTAGCCGTTGTAGAGGTCGAAGATGCCACCCTTGGGGGGCACGTAGTGCAGTGTCTTCATCACGCGGCCCCCGATGTGGCCGCCGGCGTTGCTGTCGAGCGGTTGGCCGTTCTTGGTCGGCTTGGCGAACCCGAAGATCGGGACCGGCACTGCCTCGCCGGCGAGGTTGAACTCGGTGTCGTAGCCGGTCGAGCCCTCCATGACCCAGGAGTCCCAGTCGTGGTTGCCCTCGAGGGTCGTCGTCTGCACCCACTTCTCGCCGTCCGGCGGGGTCACCGACTGGGTGTAGCGGTTCGTCCCCATGTGCGGGAACGTCACGATCCCGTCGGCGTCGCTGAGGCACTTGCCGCCGATCTTGTCGACGACCGGGGCCATGTCCGCGTCGAGAGCGGACAGCGGGATCTCGTGGGTGACCGGGTCCTCACCGTCGTACGTCGTGCACAGCGGGTTGCCGTAGACATCGGTGGTGACCTCGCCGAGGTCGTCGTTGAGGTGGCCCTGGAAGCCCTGCAGCGGTGCCTCACCGTTGTCGTCGGCACTGTTGGTCGGTGCCATGTCGGCGAAGACCTTGCCCTTGACCGTGGAGTCGGGCAGCGGCATCGGCTGCAGACCCACCTGCACGGGGTCCTGGCCGAGCGGCATCGTGAAGTGCGCGCCGTCGAGCTTGTAGCCGTCGGCGAGCACCGAGATCAGGTACTTCCCGTCGGGCAGGTCGAGCCCGGCGCCGATCGCGTCCTGATCACCCTGGGCGACGATCGGGGCGGCATCCGGCGCCGCGTTGATGGATGTCCACGGGCAGGATGCCGGGTAGCCGGGCTGGCCCGCCGGGGGGTTGTACGAAGGCGAGCAGACACCGGTCGCCGTGCGCTGGTCGGTGCCGCCGGTGTCGTCGACGTTCACGATGAATCGGTAGCTGTCGACCGCGTCACCCTCGGTGACGCCGGCGCCCTGGAAGGCCCGGGGCTCGGTCCGCGCGCTCACCACGTCGAGGGTGAGCGTGTTCGTGGCCGCCTGGGCTGGTGATGCCACCAGCAGTGTTCCGAACGCTGCGAACGTCGCGGCCATGGTCGCGAGCACGGTCGTGACGACGATTCCGCGGTGCGGGCCCTGTCGGTGCATCTGCCTCACCCTCCTGAGACGTCGGCGTCTGCCGACGGCACGTGGTGAGGACAAGGTGCGCCCGGGAGAGGCGCGGTGGGAGGTTCATGACGGGACTGTCATGGACCGGTCATCGAGCGGTAGCCCGGCCAGGTCAGCGAGGAAGGACTTCGTCCGCGACGCGTGGGAGCGTGAGCTCGAAGCACGCGCCACCCGTGGGGACGTCGCGCACGGACACGTCGCCACCCCAGGCCCGCGCGGTGGCGCGCGCCATGGCCAGGCCCAGGCCGCTGCCCATCGGGCCGCTCGGCGGGTTGCGATGCCAGAAGCGCTCGAAGACGTGCTCGACATCGACAGGGCTCACACCGACGCCGTTGTCGGCCACCACGATGGAGCACGTGTCGGCCGCGATCGAGCCGGCGATGGTGATGGTGCCGCCCTCCTCGGTGAAGTGGACGGCGTTCTCGACCAGAGCCTCGACCGCGAGCGCCAGCCAGACCGGGTCCGCAGAGATCGTGGCGGTCACGGGACAGTCCACGACCCACCGTCGGCCGGAACGGACAGACCAGTTGGATCCGAGCTCGTGCACGAAGTCGGCGAGATCCAACCGCTCGGCCGGCGGCGTCTGTCCCGCGTCGAGCTGGGCCAGCGCCAGGAGCCGGTTGGACAGCAGAGACATCCGGTCCAGCTGTCGCATCGCCACGTGCACGTCGTCCCGCACGCTCGGGATCAGGGCGTGGCCGGCCGCGAGCTCGAGGTGGCCGCGGGCGATCGTGACCGGGGTGCGGATGGCGTGGCTGGTGTCGCGGAAGAACGTCCGCTCGCGTTCGATCATGGTCTGCTGCACGGCCGTCATCTCGAGCAGCGCCTTGTTGGCAGCAGCGCGCCGCCGGGCATGCCACACCATCGCGACGAGGAGTGCGGGCATCAGCAGGATCTCACCGAGCTCCGGTGTCTCGATGCCGCCGTTGCCGTAGTCCTCGAGCATCAGGTACCCCGTCGCCGAGGTGATCACGGCGATCACCAGCGCGGTGATCGGCACCGACCAGACCCGGAACCCGTAGACCAGCATGATGCTCAGGAACAACAGGTGGTAGGGAACCGTGGCCCACTCCGGGTAACGAGACATCGCGGAGATGGCCAGGATCGCGAACGCGGCGAGCAGGGCGTCGGCGGTGATGCCCCAGGCCCGCGGGGTACCGACGCCGCCTGCGGCTACGGAGGCCCTGGTGTCGACGTCGCCGCGGACCTCGGCGGCGTTCAGGTCAGCTGCTCTGAAGCTGGTAGCCGACATTGCGCACCGTTCGGATCACGTCACATCGGAGCTTGTGCCTCAACCGAGCGACACAGACGTCGACCACGTTGGTGGCGGGGTCGTAGGCGTACCCCCAGACTTCTGCGAGAAGCTCTTCGCGCGAGCACACGCGGTCCGCCCGGCACATCAGGTGCCGCAGCAGCAGGAACTCGCGCTGGCTCAGGGTCTCCTGGCGTCCGTCGACGCTGAGTGTCCGCGCCTGCACGTCGAGCGCGATCGAGCCCACGCGGAGCACGTCACCGGCTGTGGGTTCCGACCCGTGCACGCTGGCCGCGCGCGCACTGACGCGGGCCAGGAGCTCGCGGATGGCGAACGGCTTGGCCAGGAAGTCGACGGCGCCTGCCTCGAGCAGCTCGACGCGCGCTCTGACGTCCGCCTCCGCTGACAGCACGAGCACTCGGATGTCGGGTCGGGCGGCGTGCAACGCTCTGAGCACGTGCCGACCGTCGATCCCGGGCATCACCAGATCGAGGATGACGAGGTCGGGAGAATCGCGCAGGGCCATGCCCAGGCCGACCGCTCCATCGCTTGCCGTCGTCACCGTGTGTCCGACTGCGACGAGCGCACGCTCGACGAAGCGGACGAGCTCAGGCTCGTCGTCGATGACCAAGATTCCCGCCATGGTCCCCCCCACTGGAGCCCCCCGACTCCGGAGGGGAGCGTAGCAATCGGATCGAGAGCGAGAATCACCAAATCTAGTCACGGGAGGGGCAGCCTCCGGACGCCTCGGGGAGACGGCCCACTTCCGTGTCCCCGGGCGGACTGCTACGAGCCCGCGGGGTCCTCGAGGCGCGCAGCCCACGCGAGAAGAGTCTGGAGGCCGCGGTCGCGTTGGCCGATCGCCAGTGAGTCGGCCAGGCACGCGACAAGAAGCCGTCGCCTGGTGTCGTCGTCGGTCCATCCGTCCGTGGCGTACGGCGCACACGCGGCCCAGGCCGAGGAGTACCGCTCGACCTGGCCGGGAGTGACCCGGGACAGCGCCGGCGGCATCGGGAAGGGGAGGAGCGCGTCCGCCGTGGTGTGCGACGGGGAACCGGTCGGGGTGCCCGGCGGGGTGGGAGGCCCGGCGGTTCCTCCGCTGCTGGGTGTGCTGGTCGGCGTGGGGGTCGCGGTGGGAGTCGGGCTGGGTGTGGGAGTCGGACTGGGTGTGGTGGTCGGAGTGGGCGTCGTGGTCGGAGTCGGTGTCGTGGTGGGTGTGGTGGTCGGAGTGGGCGTCGTGGTCGGAGTCGGTGTCGTGGTGGGTCTGGTGGTCGGAGTCGGTGTCGTGGTGGGTGTGGTGGTCGGGGTCGGCGTGCTGGTCGGGGTCGGGGTCGGTGTCGGTGTCGTGGTGGGTGTCCTGGTCGGTGTGGGGGTCCTGGTCGGAGTCGCGGACGGTGTGGTGGGTGTCGTGGTCGGTGGCGACGAGACCGGCGCCGGGCTCAGCGTGGCTGTCGCAGCCCGCACGGGCTCGACGTTCGCGGTCGAGAGCCGGATCTCCCTGGCCACGGAGAGCACGTAGGCGACGTAGGCGGCGCTGTGGTTGTACCGCAGCAGCGCGGCTTGCTGTCCCTGGAGGGTGCTCAGGTCATCGCCGCCGGCACACAGGTAGACCGCCGAGCCGAGCGAAGCGTCATCGATGTCCTGCACCCGGCGCCACCCGTCCTGGTCTCCGTCGACGGCGACGGCCGACCATGTCGACGGGAGGAACTGCATCGGACCGACGGCGTGGTCGTAGTGCACGTCGCCGTCGAGGCGGCCGGCGTCGGTGTCGCGAACCCGAGACGTTCCGTTGCGGCCGTCGAGTCTCAGACCGATGATCGCCGGGCGCGCCACTCCGTCGGCGTCCAGGTGGCTTCCGCCCGCCCGGCCGTGCCCCGACTCCACCTGACCGACTGCCGCGAGCAGGATCCAGTCCAGGTGGCATGACGCCAGTGCGGCGTCGACCACGGAGGCCGAGCGCTGGTAGGCCACCAGCGCAACGGTGGGAACACCGGGGGCCGAGGACACAGCGGGTGGTGTGCGCGCCGAGGAGACGGACGCCGGCGAGTCATCGATGCGCACCTTGCCGGTGGAGACCCGGACCGCTTGCCGCACGTGCGTGTCCAGGTCGTGGGTCTCTCCGATGGCCGGCGGCAGGGGTGGTGCGAGCATCGGGTGGCCCGGTGTCGATATCCCGACAGCGGAGGTCAGGCTCGACGTCACCGCAAGACCCACCACGATCAGGACGTGCCGCAGTCCTCGAGGGCGAACACGCGCCCGCGTCCCCCGGCCCCGGGCCCTGGCGTTGACGGCGATCTCGGACTCCCTACCCAGCGCGGGCGTTCGGAGGAACGCCACTGTGCGTAGGCCACCGTGGGCCGTCCGGGCCCACCTCCGGGACCTTCATGACCGCATTGTCACGATGTCGTCACGTAGTCGTGGGCCGCTCCTGGCCATCGCCTCCGGCCGCGAGGGGTGGCCGGCTCAGCGCTGGCGCGCACCCCGGGGCGTTCAGCTGCGGAGGTGCGCGTTGAGCCTTGCGGCTCGGCGCGTGAGGTGGTCGCGTTCGGGCAGGCTGGGCGCCGACCGGGCGGCTTCGGCGTAGAGACGGGCCGCGGTGGCGGGATCGCCGTCGCGCTCGTGCAGGTACGCCGCGACCGCGGCGTGGCGGGGCAGGGCCGGGTCGAGCGCGGAGAGAGCGGCCAGTCCGGCTCGCGGTCCGTCGGCCTCACCGACGGCGACGGCCCGGTTGAGGCGAACGACCGGGCTGTCGGTCAGGCGCACCAGCTCGTCGTACCACTCGACGATCTGCACCCAGTCCGTCTCCTCGGCGGTCGGCGCGTCGGCGTGCAGGGCGGCGATGGCGGCTTGCGCCTGGAACTCGCCCAGCCGATCGCGGGCCAGGGCGGTCTGGAGCAGCTCGACGCCCTCGGCGATCAAGCGGGTGTCCCACACGGTGCGGTCCTGTTCCGCCAAGGGGACGAGCGCGCCGTCGGGGGCCGTCCGCGACGGGCGGCGGGCGTGGTGCAACAGCATCAGCGCCAGCAGGCCGGCGACCTCCTCGTGGTCGATCGCGGCCACCAGCTGGCGGGCGAGCCGGATCGCCTCGGCGGCGAGGTCGACGTCGCCGGAGTAGCCCTCGTTGAAGACCAGATAGAGGACCCGCACGACCGTCGCCACGTCGCCGGGCTGGTCGAGCCGGACGGTCGACACGGTGCGCTTGGCCCGGCTGATCCGTTGCGCCATGGTCGGCTCCGGCACGAGGTAGGCGCGAGCTATCTGCCGCGTGGTCAGCCCGCCGACGGCACGCAACGTGAGCGCCACGGCGGAAGCGGGTGTCAGCGACGGGTGGGCGCACAGGAAGTACAGCCGCAGCGTGTCGTCCAGCGACTCGCCGGGCTCCGGCACCGGCTCGGCGTCGACGCGCAGCTCCCGCGCCCTCCGGGAGGTGTCGGCACGCACCGCGTCGAGGAACTTGCGCCAGGCCACGGTGACCAGCCAGCCCTTGGGGTCTCGCGGCGGGTCGTCCGGCCAGCGGCGGACGGCCTCGACCAACGCCTCCTGCACGGCGTCCTCGGCCGCCGCGAAGTCGGCTCCGCGGCGGACCAGGATGCCGATCACCGCAGGCACGTGCGCCCGCAGCTGGGACTCGTTCACTCGGTGTCGGTGAGGTGCTCGGCGTAGAAGGGACGCAGCTCGAGCCACTCGTGGATGGGCTTCCCACCGGCGCCCGGGGCCGCGGACAGCTCACCCGCCAGCTCGATGGCCCGCTCGTAGCTCTCGACGTCGATCACCATCCAGCCGGCGATCAGGTCCTTGGTCTCGGCGAACGGCCCGTCGGTGATCGGCGGCCGCCCCTCGCCGTCGTACCGCACGAACGTCCCCTCGGGCAGCAGCGCCTGACCGTCGACGTACTCGCCGGTGCCTTCGAGCCGGATGGCGAAGTCGCGCATGTACTGCAGGTGCGCTGAGACCTCGTCGGGCGTCCACTGGTCCATCGGTACGTCGTTGACCGCCGCGGGCGCTCCGCGGTAGTGCTTGAGAAGCAGGTACTTCGCCATCGTGTCCTCCTCGGTGCGGCGCGGTCCAGGTGGGCCGCGTTCACCTCGGGGACGCGGCCGCGCGTGGGTTCTCGACATCTCACCGCGACCTGGTTCCCGCGCGGCGTCGAGGAACGACCCTAGAACCCGCTGCCGCCGGGGCCCTTGCCCGCGCCGCCGCCGCCGAAGTCGCAGGCCTCTTGGTACTGGGCCACCACCGTGCCGATGTCCAGTGACCGGCCGGCTCGGGCGCTCGCCGCGATCTGGGAGGCATGCTCGACGGCCGACCTGGCCGATCCCGGTGCGGTCTTGGCGATCTCGGTGAGCCGGGCCGACGCGTCGTCGAGGGTCGACACGTCGGCCGCCGTGAGCGACCCGTGGCGATGCAGACGCTGGATGGTGGTCAGGTAGGGCTCCGCCGCGTCGCAGGCGGAGGGCGTCGGACCGCTCCGGCCCTGAACCACGGCGACGCCGA
This sequence comes from uncultured Actinomycetota bacterium, assembly GCA_963805345.1. Taxonomy (GTDB): domain Bacteria; phylum Actinomycetota; class Actinomycetes; order Propionibacteriales; family Nocardioidaceae; genus Nocardioides. The sequence continues at coordinate 659,441 of CAWDUA010000005.1, read as the reverse complement.
TCCCCGCCGCGACCAGCACCCCCAGCGACAGGAGGACCGCGCCGATGCCGAGGTCGGTGAAGCGCTGCCACGCCGCCCGGACCGCCCCGCCGACGCGCCGGCTCGTGTGGCTCACCGCGCCGCGGGCCCGGGTGCTCCAGGGGTCGACCTCGTTCATGCTCGGAGTGTGGCACTCCCGTGGTCGGTGAGGTGGGAATCGCGGGATCTGCCGATTGGGAGACGTCTGCGACGATGGGTTAGAGTTCCAGCGCTCTCGAGACACACCGCAGAGCACACCTGGCCCCGTAGCGCAGTTGGTTAGCGCGCCGCCCTGTCACGGCGGAGGCCGCGGGTTCGAGTCCCGTCGGGGTCGCCACGCACAAACGGCTTCTCGCCTGCGGAAACGCAGAGCGAGAGGCCGTTTTGCATCGAGTGACTCCCCTGGAAATGACTCGGAGGCGCTCGACTCCGGTCAGACGTCACTCCTGGCGATGATGACGGCCCCCGGGACGACCTCGTCCGGTCGCATCACCAGCTGTGCCTCGATGGTGAAGCCCGCCTCGCGCAGCAGGTGGGCAACGCGGTCCGGTGGCCGCTGGTGGGTGTCGACGTCGATCGAGCGGCCGGAGTAGCCCACGCTGGTATGGCGGGTCTCGTCCCCGACGTGGAAGCCGACCAGCAGCGGACACCCAGGGCGCAGCACGCGACGGAACTGCGCGAAGACTGTGGGCAGCGCGCGATCTGGCACATGGATGACGGACCAGAACGCGAGCATGCCCGTGAGGGAGTCGTCGGCCAGGTCGAGGTCCGTCATCGTTCCGACCTCGAACCGGAGGTCCGGATAGTCGCGTCTCGCGACGGCGACCATCTCGGGCGAGAGGTCGATGCCGACGACCTCGACGCCGAGCTGGTGGAGGTGGTGCGTGACGTAGCCCGGACCACATCCCACGTCGGCGACGAGCCCACCACCGGCCGCGTCGACCAGCTCGGCGAACAGCGACAGGCTCGCGCGTAGGTAGGGGTTCCCGTCGAGCAGGCCGCGCACCTCCTCGGCGTAGCCCTCGGCGTCGGCGTCGTAGGAGGTGCGGGTGTCACCCAGCCAGTCATCGGTCATCGAGCAGCCACCCTAGAACGCACCGCGGACGTGCCGGTCGGACCGCCGATGAGCGTGCGGGTCAGGGAGTATCTCGTTCGGCGTCGGACTCGAGGTAGGTGACGACGGCTCGGACCCGACGGTGGGTGGTGCCGTCGTCGTACAGGTCGAGCTTGCCGAAGATCGACCGCATGTGGGTCTCCACGGTGCGTTCGGAGAGCCCCAGCCTGGTGCCGATGGTGGTGTTGGAGTGCCCCTGGGCGACGAGCGCGAGGACCTCGGTCTCCCGGGGTGTCAGTCGGGAGAGTGCGGGTGCTTGGCGGGTCGCGACGAGGGCCTGGACGACGTCAGGATCGAGGGCCACGCCACCTGTGGCGACCCGCCTGAGCGCGTCGTCGAACTCCTCGAGACGCAGAACGCGGTCCTTCAGCAGGTAGCCGAAGCCTGGCGTTCCGATGAGGTGCAGGCAGTGCCTCAGCTCGATGTGCTGGGAGAGGAGCAGCAATCCGACGGTCGGGTTCTGCGCGCGGATCATGCTGGCGGCCTGGGCGCCGTCGAGCTCTTGCTGCGAGGGCATCCGGACGTCGACGATCGCGAGCTCGGGCGGATCATGGTCGATGGTCGCGAGCAGCGCGGGCGCGTCGCCGACTGCCGCGGCGACCTGGTGGCCGAGCTCGGTGAGCAGCCGGACCAGCCCTTCCCGGAACAAGACGGAGTCCTCGGCCACGACGACCCGCACTCAGAACACCGCCCGTACTCGAGTGCCCTGCCCGACGGGGCTGGCCACGAACAGGTCGCCGTGCAGAGGCTGGAGCCGGTCGCGCAGGCCGAGGAGCCCGTTCGCCGCGACGCCACCGGCGCCATCGTCGCGCACCTCGACGACCAGGCGACCATCCTCAGCTTCGACACAGACCTCGATGCGGCTGGCGTGTGCGTGCTTGTGAGCGTTGGCCACGGCCTCGGAGGCGACGAAGAAGGCGGTGAGGGCGCGCACGTCGTCGAGCGCGGGCAGTTCGCCGACCGAGACGTGCACCGGCACCGGCTCCTCGGCGCGCAGCGAGGCGAGCGCGGCAGGCAGGCCGTCGTCGAGCCGGCTCGGACGCACGCCGTGGGCGAGCCGTCGTAGTTCGGCAACCGTGGTCTCCAGCTCGCCCACCGCGACATCGATCTCCGCCGAGTGGGCGGGCGCGAGGTGGCGCTGCAGGGATCGGAGCCGCATCCCGGTCGCCACCAATCGAGGCTGTACGCCGTCGTGCAGGTCGCGCTCGAGCCTGCGCCGCTCCACGGCGTTCGCCGCGGCCACCCTCTCGCGGCTCGCCTCGGTTTCGGCGAGGGCGTCTCGCAGGCCGAGCCGCAGCCGACTGACCTCGATCGGCACCCACCCGGCGCGGGCGAGGCTGGTGGCGCGACGACGAGCGCGGACGGAGTCGTGGCCGAGCGCGATCCGCGCGATCTCGGAGCCGTGCGACCGCACGACCAGGGCGTCGCGCAGGTCGGTCTCCTGGCCCTGGAGGTCGGCCCAGGTTCCATCCGGTCGGACCAGGGCCAGCCGCAGCCCGGGGTCCCGCTGAGCTTCGCGGAGCACCTCCTCGACGTCCTCCGGTGCCCGGGTGCCGGCCCGCACTTCGGCCGCGAACCTCTCGACGAGACTCACCGCGACGAAGCTGTCGCGGTCAACCAGTCGGCCGGTGGCACTGGCGACGTGGCGCTGGAGCGGAAGCAGCGCGAGAGCGGTGACGAAAGCCGCGATCGTGGGGGCTACCCCGGTGCTCGCGCCGAGGGTGCGGCTCGCGGCCAGCACCACAGCGGCGTACACCGCGGCTGAAAGGAGGAGGGTCAGCGCCCAGGCCGTCGTCGTACTCAGCACTCGGTCGACGTCGAACAGGTCGTGTCGGACGATCGCCACGCCGACCGCGACCGGTAGCAGGACCACGGCGCCGACCAGGAAGGGAGTGAAGGCCAGCCCCAACGGTGCCCCCAGGGCGAGCGCGACCCACCCGAGCATGAGTGCCGCGACGGTGACGATCGCGGCGACCATCAAGTAGCGGATCTGCTCGCGCCGCAGCGGGTCGCTGTGGCGATAGCGGGCGACGACCCCGACGACGGTCGCCACCAGGCAGGCCCCGATCGTGAGGACGCCGACGAGGCCGGTCACCGCCGCCCAGGTGCCGCTGGGACCGTCGACGATGCGGTTGTCGACCTCGCGCGCGCCCCAGGAGCTCGCGACGGTGAGGCCGGTCCCCACTGCGTACCCGCAGGCGACCGCCCACCACCGGCGGTCTGTGAGCCGGCCCTCGGGGAACACCAGCAGCAGCGCCATCACGCCGGCCAGGTTCAGTGGCCAGATCCCCACCCATAGCGGTCGGACCAACGCGGCCAGGGGATACGGCGAAGCTTCGTACGCCGACCCCGCAAGGATCTCGACCAGCATCACGCAGGCGACCCCGGCGCTGCTCCACGCCAGCGCCGGACCGACGGCCGACGTGGGCGCGCGGTCGACCACGACCCATCCGGTCGCCACCGCGACCAGGCCCGCGACGCACGCAACCGTGGCGGGGACGTTGCCGTCGACCAGTCCCAGAGCGATGCCGGCGACGGTCACCAGCGTCGCCGCGCCGGCCCAGGCGCGCCCCACCAGGACGCGGCTGCTCGAACGGGCCATGGCGTCATCGTCTCGCACCCGACTGTCCGCGGGGACCAGTGCTGGCACCTAGGTCGAACCCGTGCCATGCCTCCGGGCGCGCGCCGATGCCGGGGACGTCTCGGGGGACCACGCTCGGTCCATCAACTCACCGGCACTCCAGAGGAGACGTCATGAACATCATCTACACAGTCCTGGTCGCCTTCCCGCTCGGCCTCTTCATGGTCCGACGGCAGACCGCACTGCTCACCTACCTGGTGGTCGGATCCTTCCTGTTCACCTGGCAGAGCCTGGGCGTGCTGCTCACCTGGATGTCGGGTGGCAGCGGGCTCGGCGGCGCCTCCGGCTTCGGGGACTCCCCGACGGGTGCATTCCCGGTGAGCTACGACAACGGCGAGCTGGTCGCCTACGGCGTGGTCAACGCGATCATCACGCTGGCCGGGGTCGGCCTGGTCCTGCTCGGCGCACGCGTGCGTGCCCGGCGTACGACGCACTCCCGCCTCGAGACCGTCGACGTCCCGTAGCCGAAAGCCGGGCATCCACGTCGGCCGGACCTCCGCCATGACGCAGCCCTGTTCGGACGGCCCCCGGCGGAATGACTCGCCGGTCCGTGGCCGAAGCTGTCGTTGCCGAACGCGTGCCACTACCCTCCGCCCCGTGACCGAGTATCAGGTGACCTGGTGGCGAGACCTGCCATCGCTTGTCGTGGCGCGCAACGGAGACGAGGTGACGAAGGCTCCGCTGGCACCCCGCTTCCAGGAAGCGATCGACGAGGCCGCGATGCGTCTGGGCGACACCAGCAGCGATGACTATCTCGCCGGGTGGGCCCGGGGCGAGTGGACCCCGGCAACGGGCAGCCTGACCGACGTGTGCGACCAGGTGGTCGCCGATCTGGAGGAGCGGTGGCCGGCCGAGCGCCTCACCGAGTACCTCGACGAGCTGGGCCCTCGGCCTTGATCGCAGCAGGACGACTCAGCCCTGGCTGGGTCTCCCCTTCGGGACCTGCCGTCTCGACGTATCCGCGCCGACTCCCCGGAGCCGAATCAGCGCCACCGGTGCAGGGTCATTCGCGAGCTGCGACGAGTCGGATGGGCTGTGCGCGGGTTGCCGACCAACCGGCAGTTGCGGCAGTGGCAGCGCCGGTGACCAGGACGGCGATGCTGAGCGCCAGGCCGAGTGCCCAGGGGATCTGCATGACGGGCACACCGAGCTCGGCGTCGATGCCGTGGCGGATGCCGAGCATGCAGACCGCTACGACAGCGGCGCCGAGGGCGAGGCCGATAGCGCTGACACCCAGGGATTCGAGAGCCACGGCGGCGATCATCTGCCTCCTGGACGCACCGGTGACGCGGGCGACGGCGAACTCGCGCCGGCGCTGGGCGGTGCCGATCGCGACAGCGTTCACGAGGCTGAGGAAGGCATACAGGGCGCCGAGGCCGGCGAGCGCGAGCATGATCCCGTTGTTGTCGCGCGACTGCTCACGCGCCAGGTCGCCTGCCCATCCGGAGACCGACGAGACGGTGCCGAGGTCGGCGAGGTGGCGGCGTACGTCGACGAGGGGCTCTCCGGGTGTCACCGTGACGAACGTCGTCGTGGGCGCGTTCCTCAGTCGGGACCTGGGGACGTCCGTGCGGTCGACCAGCACGTCGGCACCGCCGGCGATGGTGGTGGCGACGTGGGCCACGACTGACAGGCGGCGCGCCCCTACGCGCAGCACGGCCGGGTTGCCCAGACCGTCGTCCGATGCCGAAGGACCGAGCACCGCACGACCGGGGCCGAAGGATGACAGGTGGCCGGACTGCAGATGCTGGTGGGTGACTCGCGCGTAGGAAGCCGGGTCGACAGCGGTGACGCTCGGTGAGGGGACTCGTCGCCATCCGCCGCGTGCCCTGGGCACCTTCACGGGGACCATCACGTCCGTCTCCGGGTCGGCCACGGACACGCCCGGGACGGCGCGGATGCGGTCGCTCACGTCGCCGTGCGACGTCACGACCAGGTCCGCGGACCTCTCTTGGATCCGCTCGACCCGTGACGCCTCCGTCTGGGTCGACAGGATCCCGAGCAGGCCGACGACGAGGCCGAACAGGACGATCACGGGTCCGGCGGTCGTGGCCGAGCGGCGTACGCCGTCACGCATCCCAGCCTGCGCGAGCTCTCCGAGCACGTGGCGACGCGCGGGCAGCGCGAACGCTCGCGCCACGAGTGGTACGACGAGCGGGCTCAGCTGCTGCAACGCCACGGAGCCGGCCACGATCACCAGCAAGCCCACGAGGATCGAGGTCAGGGCGTCGCCGGACGACTGCACCCACAGGGCTCCCATCACCGTCGGGATGCCGAACGCCAGCCCCCACGCCCACCGGCCCCAGGTCATCACGCGGCTCTCGTGGCCTGTCTCGCGCAAGGCGTCGAGGGGCCGGACGCGCCCCGCCCGACGAGCGGCGACGAGGACTCCCGCCAGTGCGGAGCCGAGGCCTGCGGCGAGGTCGACGAGGAGGATCCAGGACGGGAACCTGACGTCGAGGACGGTCGCGTCGAGGCCGGCGTGGTGAACCAGCCGGAGCTGGACCGCTGTGGCGATCACTCCCAGGAGTGTCCCCAGGCCGGTGCCGACCACGCCGACGATGACACCCTCGCCGACGAGCAGGCGACGTACTTGGCGACGGGACGCGCCGCTGAGTCGGAGCAGCGCGAGCTCGCGACGCCGCTCGACCACCGTGTACGCCAGGGTGGACCCGATGATGAAGACGGTCAGGAACAGGCCGAGCGTGATGGAGATCCCCATCAGCGAGGTGACCCCCTCGGCGGCGGATCGAAGGGCGCGCCGCTCCCCGGGGGTCGCGCCGGGGGCTGGGTGGGTGTTCCCGGCCGCTACCAGGAGCACGCTGCTGGACTGCACGAGCGCCACTCCGAGCGCGACGCTGAGCACTGCGCCGACGAAGAGGCTCCAGCGTTCGCGAACCGTCTGCAGGGAGATCGACCACACTGCTCAGCCCTCCAGCGCCGCCAGTCGGGCAGCGACTCGTGCCGCGTCCGGGCGCTCCAGTCGGTCGACGATCCGGCCGTCTGCGAGGAACACGACGGTGTCGGCCCGCGCTGCGGCCGCCGGGTCGTGAGTGACCATGGCGATCGTCTGACCGCGCTCATCGACGAGTCCGCGGAGCATGCTGAGGATCGAGCGGGCGGAGGTCGTGTCGAGGGCGCCGGTCGGCTCGTCGGCGAACAGCACGGAGGGCTCGGTCACCAGCGCCCGGGCGATCGCCACCCGCTGCTGTTGCCCACCGGAGAGCTCGCGCGGTCGGTGCCGGGCGCGATCGGCCAGACCCACGGCGGCGAGGACGTCGTGCACCCGCGACCGCGCCACCGTGCTGCCGCCCAGACGTAGCGGGAGAGCGACGTTCTGCGCCGCGGTGAGGGCCCCCATCAGGTTGAAGGACTGGAAGCAGAAGCCGATCTCGGTTCGTCGGAGCTGGGTCAGCGACGACTCCGATGCGCGCGTCAGGTCATGGCCTCCCAGCCACACCTGGCCCCGGTCGGCTCGTTCGAGTCCCGCGGCCACGTGCAGCAGCGTCGACTTGCCCGAGCCGGAGGGCCCCATCACCGCGGTCCAGGTGTGGGGCGGCACCATCAGAGAGACACCGTCGAGGGCGGTCACCGTGTTCGCACCGCGGCCGTAGGAGCGGCGTACGTCGCGCAGGGCCAGGGCGGGCGAGGCGTTGTCCATGCCTTCCATTGCAGCGACCGCGCGGTCGGCGATCACGCCGTCCAGCGGGTGTCTTGAGGTAGCACCAGCACTACCGACTCGGATCTCTCCGGCCCGTAGCGTGGTCCCGTGCGAACTGCTCCCGAGACCAGCCCGGGCGCCTGGCAGGCGATCCGTCGGCGTGGGTTCCTGGTCTCCCGGTGGCCCGGCCGTGCGTTTCTCCACACCCTCGCGACGTTGGTCATCTGGGTGACGTTCATGATCCCGGCGCTTGCCGTGGTCGTCCCGATCGGCGCGGCGATCGACCGACTGGTGCACGCTCAGGTGGTGGGCGCTGCCGCGCTGCTCCTGCTCGGCCTCGCGGTGGCCGGCCTCCTTCTGCCCATCCTGGCGACACCGCTGATCGCCCTGGACCGCTGGCGGGCCCGACTCGTCGACCCGACCCCGCTGCCGCGCTCGCCGCGGTCGCCCTCCGATCCGGCCGCCTGGCTGCGAGACCGCTGGCGAACGCCCGCGCGGTGGCGCGAGACGGGCTACCTCGTCGCCGTTCTGACACTCGACGGCCTGGTGCTGGCGGTGTTGACCATGCTCGGAACCTCAGCCTGCGTGATGGTGGCGGCTCCCTTCCTGGTCTCCCGTGACGATCCGATCACGGTGGGGGCCTGGCAGGCCGACAACCCGGTCTCGGCCCTCCTCATCGCCTTCTTGGGGGCGCTGCTGGTCGTCGTGGTCGTCTACGGCTGGACCGCTGGAGCATGCCTCCAGGTGGGCCTGCTGCGCCGCACGCTCGACGCGCACCAGGGCCGAGCGCTGGCTGAGGAGCTGACCCGCGTCGATGCCTCGCGGACCCGTCTCGTGGAGAGCTTCGACAGCGAGCGACGCCGTATCGAGCGCGACCTGCATGACGGCGCACAGCAACGTCTGGTCACGCTCGCGATGGGGCTCGGTGTGACCCGGCTCGAGGTCGTGGAGGCCCTGGGTGCCGACCACCCGGCTGCCACCGGGGTGGCCAACGCCCACGAACAGGCCAAGGTGCTGATGGATGAGCTCAGGGCGTTCGTCCGGGGCATCCACCCGAAGGTGCTCACCGATGTCGGCCTGGCCGCCGCCCTCGACCAGCTCACCGCGGACATGCCGATCCCGGTCACGATCACCTCGTCCCTCGACCGACGTCCCGCCACACCTGTCGAGAACGCGGCGTTCTTCGCGGCGTCCGAGGCGCTCACGAACGTCGTACGCCACAGCGAGGCAGCGCACGCTTCGGTCAGCGTCGCTCGCGAGGACTCCGAGCTCGTGGTCGAGGTGACCGACGACGGCCGAGGTGGCGCCACACCCCGGCCGGACTCCGGCCTGTCCTGGATGGCGGACCGGCTCGCCGCGGTCGACGGGACACTGGAGGTCTCCAGCCCGGCCGGCGGCCCTACCGTGGTGCGCATGCGGATCACCGAGCAGCGATGACACGCGTCGTACTCGCCGAGGACGGCACCCTGCTCCGCGAGGGGCTCGTCGGGCTCCTCGAGCGGCTCGGCTTCGAGGTCGTCGCGGCAGTCGGTGACGCCGAGGCGCTGATCCTCGCCGTCGAGGAGCACGACCCCGATCTCGTCGTCACCGACATCCGGATGCCTCCTGGCTTCAGCGACGAGGGCCTCCGGGCCGCCTGCCGGCTCAGGGTCCGTCGGCCGCTGCCGGTCGTCGCGCTCAGCCAGTACGTCGAGCGCAGCTACGCCGAGGAACTGCTCGACTCCGCAGGTGGGCGGGCCGTCGGATACCTCCTCAAGGACCGCGTGGTCGACGTGGAGGAGTTCGGCCGGGCGCTGCGCACCGTGGTCGGCGGCGGCACCATCATCGACCCCGAAGTCGTCCGGCAGCTGATGCGACGGTCCGACCCCCTCGACCGGCTCACGCGACGCGAGCGCGAAGTGCTCGCCCTGCTCGCCGAGGGGGACTCCAACCTGGCGATCGCGGAGAAGCTGACGGTCTCCGAGGCCGCCGTCAACAAGCACGTCGGCAACATCCTGGCCAAGCTCGACCTTCCGCCCAGCACCGACAGCAACCGTCGAGTCCTCGCGGTCCTCACCTGGCTACGACGACGCGACTCGCCGTAGGCAGATCAGGGGTGCTCGACCACCTGCCCCGGGTCGCCGCGGTGGGAGAGCAGGTCGAGGCCGACCTCCAGCTGGAGCCGCCGTCCGCCACGTAGTCTCATGACGTGCCCGAGTTCAGCTGGCAGCCGGCCAACCAAGCGAGAAGCGAGCACGTCGAGGCCGTGTTCGAGGCGGGCGGCGCCCGCAAGTGCCGCTGCCAGGCGCTCAAGGTCCCCGGCTGGATCTGGCGCGACACCACCCAAGAGGAACGCGATGTCGCACTGCTGGAGCAGGCCGGCTGCGGCACGAGCGGCCCCACGTCCGGCCTCGTCGGGTACGTCGACGGCGAGCCGGCCGGCTGGGTCGCGATCGAGCCGCGGGAGAACTACCCGAGGATCTGGGCCCGGCAGAAGTCATGGATGCGGACGGACCCCGACCTCGAGGGCGTCTGGTCGGTCACCTGCTTCGTCGTACGCAAGGACTTCCGCCGGCAGGGCCTGATGTACGAGCTCGCCGCCGCCACCGTGGAGTACGGACGGCAGGTAGGTGCTCGCGTCCTCGAGGGCTACCCCACCGAGCCGCCGCCGGGAAAGACCGTGATCTGGGACGAAGCGTCCGTCGGGCTCCTTCAGGTCTTCCTCCACGCCGGATACGAGATCGAGTCGTCGCCCACTCTGCGACGAAGAGTGGTGCGCCACCGACTCGGCACCGGCGCCCTGACGCTCGGGCGCGCCGCTCCGCTGGGGCCGCGTCGGGGGCTGGGTGGGTGTTCCCGGCCGCTACCAGGAGCACGCTGCTGGACTGCACGAGCGCCACTCCGAGCGCGACGCTGAGCACTGCGCCGACGAAGAGGCTCCAGCGTTCGCGAACCGTCTGAAGGGAGATCGACCACACTGCTCAGCCCTCCAGCGCTGCCAGTCGGGCAGCGACTCGTGCCGCGTCCGGGCGCTCCAGTCGGTCGACGATCCGGCCGTCTGCGAGGAACACGACGGTGTCGGCCCGCGCTGCGGCCGCCGGGTCGTGAGTGACCATGGCGATCGTCTGACCGCGCTCATCGACGAGTCCGCGGAGCATGCTGAGAATCGAGCGGGCGGAGGTCGTGTCGAGGGCGCCCGTCGGCTCGTCGGCGAACAGCACGGAGGGCTCGGTCACCAGCGCCCGGGCGATCGCCACCCGCTGCTGTTGCCCACCGGAGAGCTCGCGCGGTCGGTGCCGGGCGCGATCGGCCAGACCCACGGCGGCGAGGACGTCGTGCACCCGCGACCGCGCCACCGTGCTGCCGCCCAGACGTAGCGGGAGAGCGACGTTCTGCGCCGCGGTGAGGGCCCCCATCAGGTTGAAGGACTGGAAGCAGAAGCCGATCTCGGTTCGTCGGAGCTGGGTCAGCGACGACTCCGATGCGCGCGTCAGGTCATGGCCCGCCAGCCACACCTGACCCCGGTCGGCTCGTTCGAGTCCCGCGGCCACGTGCAGCAGCGTCGACTTGCCCGAGCCGGAGGGTCCCATCACCGCGGTCCAGGTGTGGGGCGGCACCATCAGAGAGACACCGTCGAGGGCGGTCACCGTGTTCGCACCGCGGCCGTAGGAGCGGCGTACGTCGCGCAGGGCCAGGGCGGGCGAGGCGTTGTCCATGCCTTCGATTGCAGCGACCGAGCGGTCGGCGATCACGCCGTCCAGCGGGTCTCTTGAGGTAGCACCAGCACTACCGACTCGGATCTCTCCGGCCCGTAGCGTGGTCCCGTGCGAACTGCTCCCGACACCAGCGCGGGCGCCTGGCAGGCGATCCGTCGGCGTGGGTTCCTGGTCTCTCGGTGGCCCGGGCGTGCGTTTCTCCACACCCTCGCGACGTCGGTCATCTGGGTGACGTTCATGATCCCGGCGCTTGCCGTGGTCGTCCCGATCGGCGCGGCGATCGACCGACTGGTGCACGCTCAGGTGGTGGGCGCCGCCGCGCTGCTCCTGCTCGGCCTCGCGGCGGGCGGCCTCCTTCTGCCCATCCTGGCGACACCGCTGATCGCCCTGGACCGCTGGCGGGCCCGACTCGTCGACCCGACCCCGCTGCCGCGCTCGCCGCGGTCGCCCTCCGATCCGGCCGCCTGGCTGCGAGACCGCTGGCGAACGCCGACCGGTGGCGCGAGACGGGCTACCTCGTCGCCGTTCTGACACTCGACGGCCTGATGCTGGCGGTGTTGACCCTGCTCGGAACCTCAGCCTGCGTGATGGTGGCGGCCCCCTTCCTGGTCTCCCGTGACGATCCGATCACGGTGGGAGCCTGGCAGGCCGACAACCCGGTCTCGGCCCTCCTCATCGCCTTCTTGGGGGCGCTGCTGGTCGTCGTGGTCGTCTACGGCTGGACCGCTGGTGCTTGCCTCCAGGTCGGCCTGCTGCGCCGCACGCTCGACGCGCACCAGGGCCGAGCGCTGGCTGAGGAGCTGACCCGCATCGATGCCTCGCGGACCCGTCTCGTGGAGAGCTTCGACAGCGAGCGACGCCGTATCGAGCGCGACCTGCACGACGGCGCACAGCAACGCCTGGTCACGCTCGCGATGGGGCTCGGTGTGACCCGGCTCGAGGTCGTGGAGGCCCTGGGCGCCGACCACCCGGCTGCCACCGGGGTGGCCAACGCCCACGAACAGGCCAAGGTGCTGATGGATGAGCTCAGGGAGTTCGTCCGGGGCATCCACCCGAAGGTGCTCACCGATGTCGGCCTGGCCGCCGCCCTCGACCAGCTCACCGCGGACATGCCGATCCCGGTCACGATCACCTCGGCCCTCGACCGACGTCCCGCCACACCTGTCGAGAACGCGGCGTTCTTCGCGGCGTCCGAGGCGCTCACGAACGTCGTACGCCACAGCGAGGCCACGTACGCTTCGGTCAGCGTCGCTCGCGAGGACGCCGAGCTCGTGGTCGAGGTGACCGACGACGGCCGCGGCGGCGCCACACCCCGGTCGGACTCCGGCCTGTCCTGGATGGCGGACCGGCTCGCCGCGGTCGACGGGACGCTCGAGGTCTCCAGCCCGGCCGGCGGCCCTACCGTGGTGCGCATGCGGATCACCGAGCAGCGATGACACGCGTCGTACTCGCCGAGGACGGCACCCTGCTCCGCGAAGGGCTCGTCGGGCTCCTCGAGCGGCTCGGCTTCGAGGTCGTCGCGGCAGTCGGTGACGCCGAGGCTCTGATCCTCGCCGTCGAGGAGCACGACCCCGATCTCGTCGTCACCGACATCCGGATGCCTCCTGGCTTCAGCGACGAGGGCCTCCGGGCCGCCTGCCGGCTCAGGGTCCGTCGGCCGCTGCCGGTCGTCGCCCTCAGCCAGTACGTCGAGCGCAGCTACGCCGAGGAACTGCTCGACTCCGCAGGTGGGCGGGCCGTCGGATACCTCCTCAAGGACCGTGTGGTCGACGTGGAGGAGTTCGGCCGGGCGCTGCGGACCGTGGTCGGCGGCGGCACCATCATCGACCCCGAAGTCGTCCGGCAGTTGATGCGACGGTCCGACCCCCTCGACCGGCTCACGCGACGCGAGCGCGAAGTGCTCGCCCTGCTCGCCGAGGGGGACTCCAACCTGGCGATCGCGGAGAAGCTGACGGTCTCCGAGGCCGCCGTCAACAAGCACGTCGGCAACATCCTGGCCAAGCTCGACCTTCCGCCCAGCACCGACAGCAACCGTCGAGTCCTCGCGGTCCTCACCTGGCTACGACGACGCGACTCGTCGTAGGCAGATCAGGAGCTGCTCGACCAACTGCCCCGGGTCGCCGCGGTGGGAGAGCAGGTCGAGGCAAACCTCCGTTCTCCCACAGCTGGAGCCGCTGTCCGCCACGTAGCCTCGTGACGTGCCCGAGTTCAGCTGGCAGCCGGCCAACCAAGCGAGAAGCGAGCACGTCGAGGCCGTGTTCGAGGCGGGCGGCGCCCGCAAGTGCCGCTGCCAGGCCCTCAAGGTCCCCGGCTGGATCTGGCGCGACACCACCCAAGAGGAACGCGACGCCGCACTCCTGGAGCAGGCCGGCTGCGGCACGAGCGGCCCCACCTCCGGCCTCGTCGGGTACGTCGACGGCGAGCCGGCCGGCTGGGTCGCGATCGAGCCGCGGGAGAACTACCCGAGGATCTGGGCCCGGCAGAAGTCATGGATGCGGACGGACCCCGACCTCGAGGGCGTCTGGTCGGTCACCTGCTTCGTGGTGCGCAAGGACTTCCGCCTGCAGGGCCTGATGTACGCGCTCGCCGCCGCCACCGTCGAGTACGGACGGCAGGTAGGCGCTCGCGTCCTCGAGGGCTACCCCACCGAGCCGCCGCCGGGAAAGACCGTGATCTGGGACGAAGCGTCCGTCGGGCTACTTCAGGTCTTCCTCCACGCCGGATACGAGATCGAGTCGTCGCCCACTCTGCGCCGACGAGTGGTGCGCCACCGACTCGGCACCGCGCCCTGACGGTCGGGCGCGCTCACCCCGCACGACCGGCGAGTCCAGTACCGACGACACCAGGCCGGCGCGCTCCGCGGGGCCGCATGCCACTGGTCGAACCAGCCCCGGCTCCCGGCGGAGAGACGCACCTACAGCACCGCGGAGAGACGCGGGGAGCAATCATCGCTCCCTTGGCATGCAGCCAGCCGTTGCCTCATGCCCGCGGTGGCCCAAGACTTGGCTAGTTGAGTGCCAGCTCTCGATCCGAGAGCTGCCGGAGGAGCGTGAACATGAACCAGCCCCTGGGAAACCTATTGGAGACTCTCACATTCCAGTCAGACCCGATTGAGACGCTCTATCTAAACGAGCCGCGGGTTCAAGAACGATTCATACAGCACCTTGGCGCGATCAAGGAGTTCGTGCGCACCAGCACCAAGAGCGGAACCGGTGGGGTCTCGACTGTGTTCAAGGTGGAAGGAACCGTTGAGTCGCAGGCCCAGGTGACCTGGAACCTTGAGGCCCCAATCGCTAAGGCGCTCTTGCTGCGAGCCACGCTGCAGAAGTCTGGCGAGGCAAGAGCCTTGAGCGGTGCGAGCGTCGGTGACTATGTGACGGTCTCGGGCAGCGGCTATCTCGTGGGTGGATTCGAGGAGGGATGGCTCCCAATCGACAAGGGATTGTACGAAAGCATCGAAAGCCGGCGCTCGCGTCAGGAGCAACGGATGCAAAGGACCAGACCCGACACTCAACTCCTGACACTCGCCCTCTTACGCCGGGAGCCGCTGCCGCCGGCCGTGTCGTTCGTCGACATCCGGTGGGTCGCCGCTGTGAGCGAGCATTGGGAGATCCCAACTGAAGTTTTCGGAGTCTTCCGCGATACCGAAGGAGGCACGCTTCCGGTCATCAGCGCCATCCATGCTTTCGTCCGCTGGGGCGGGGACGGCTGACACGCACTTGACGGCGGTGTTGCTGTTCTGCGGGGGCCTCGTCGCGTCGGGGTTCGGCTGCGTTTCACAGAGCCTTGACCAGAATAGGCATGGGCTCGTCCTCGGCCCAGACCCCCGAAGATCTCTTCCAACGGGATGGACACGCGTGCTTCGTAGAAGAGGCGGGTTCCCAACCGCGAGAGATCATCCAAACGCCTACGAGACTCAGGAGGAGGTCGACAACGAGTCCCACCCAGGCGTAGGCCGCTGTCGACTCGGAGGTCACCCGCTGGACGCTAGCGACCAGCGGGCTGCCAAGCCACCGGATCGCTCCTCGGGACGGGAAGGCCGTCCCCCATCGCCGGCAGCCCGGCGGCATGAAACGCATCCGGGCCACCGAGGTCGGCCCCGATCGGGTTGCCTGGAGTCGGTTGCGGGTGCGTGGTGGCATTCTGACCTCGTGGACGAGGCCGAAGAGGTGCGGGCGCGCGCCGCGGGGTGGCAACAAGCCATCGAAGCTCGCGACGCCGAGGCTGTCATCGACTTTCTCCATGACGACTACGCGTTGGTGTTGGTCGTTCCCGCCGCGGTCACCATGACGCGCGAGGAATGGGTGCGGGTGCTTGCTGACTACGTGGTCCACGAGTACGTGATTCACGAGCAGACGGTCGATGTCGTGGGGTCCACCGCAGTGATCCTGACTTTGGCCACACAGCGGGCCACCGTGCTTGACCAGGACCGCAGTGGCCGATTCATCCTGAGCGACGCCTGGCTTCGCGACGACGCCACGGGGTCCTGGCAGGTCTGGCGGCGCCACTCGACGCCGATCTCAGCCGGCCAGATGCCCCACGCCCGATGAAGCGTTGGGAGGCGGTCGCACGCACTTCATCGCGGCATATGAGTGCCGCTGTGGTGATGCCGACAGCCGGAGGAAAGACGCGCGCCATCGCGGCTGTGCGCACTGTCGTCCCCTTTTGTATGCGGTGCGGGCGCGCCGGAGTCCAGGAGGGTGCCCTGCGGGCGCCGCGGGGAGGGTGTCGTGGGCGTGTGGGAGTCTTCAGGAAGGGGTACGCGGTGGTGGTGGCCGCAGAGGGGAATCGCATGCGCATCGCCGTGACCGGGAGTCCGAGGCTGATGAAGAGCGGTGGGTGGTGGTGTCCGGGCCGATAGGTCGTCTCGACGGCCTCCAACGCAGACATCGTCTTCTGGGCTTTCCGATCGCCGTGGTCTACAAGTTCTTCGATGACCAGGGCGGCTACCTGGCCGCGGTCTTGACCCACTACGCCCTGATTGCGATCCTGCCGCTGCTTCTGATCGCGTCATCTGTGCTCGGCTTCGTGTTGCAGGGCCATCCGACGCTGCAGCACGACATCCTCTCCTCGGCGCTTGCGCAGTTCCCGATCATTGGAGACGAGCTCGGGCGACCGGGTGGGATCCGGGGCAGCACGACGGCGGTGGTGGTCGGGAGCCTCGCCGCCACCTACGGAGCTGTCGGCCTGGGCCAGGCCGCCCAGAATGCCGTCAACACCGTGTGGGCGATCCCGCGCAACAGTCGCCTCAACCCGTTGCTGAGCCGCGCCCGCAGTCTCGTCTGGCTGGTGTTGTCAGGTTTCGCGTTGGTGTTCATTGCGGTGCTCTTGAGCGTGGGAAGTCACCTGGAAGTCTTCGGGAACGGGGTCGGGGGTGGCGTGCGCTGGCTGGTTCTGGCCATCACCGTGGTGGTCAACAGTCTCGTCCTCGCGCTGATGATGCGGCTGTCGATGCCGCACAAGCAACGACTCCGCGAGGTTCTCCCGGGAGCCGCGGTCATTGCCCTGCTGTGGCAGCTGCTCCAGGCGGTCGGTGGCGTCTACGTCTCGCACGTCATCGCTCACGCAAGCCAGATGAACGGCGTGTTCGCCGTGGTGCTGGGACTGGTCGCACTGCTCTACATCGCGACCGTGATGGCGATGCTGGGCCTGGAGACCAACGTCGTCCTCGCCAAACGCCTCTACCCGAGGGCTCTCCTGACGCCGTTCACCGACGCCGTCGAGCTCACCGACGCCGACCGCCGGGTCTATCGCGAGTACGCGCAAGCCCAACGTCACAAGGGATTTGAGCAAGTCCACGTCACCTTCGACGAAACGTCCGACTCCTGAGGGGCGAAGACGTGCAGCGGGTGACGCAATTCTCCTCGGTGTCGACATCGAGCTAGGTGCAGCGATGGCGACGCTGATCAGATGTCACCTATCCGTGCAGCAGACCCGATCGCTCAGGTTCGACTTCGACCGTGCAGCAAGGTGTCCAACCTGACCCCCGTACGCGCCGCGCTGAGGCATTGGCTCATCAATGTCGGTGCCGACAGCGACGGCGCGCAGGGGGTCGAGGCACTCGCACCGCTCGGTGCCGATTGACTCAGTGGCCTGATGGGGAGAGGGCGATGGCCTCCTCGGCTCGATGGCAGGCGACGTCGCGTCCGGCGACCTCGATGAGAGGGGGAGGCGTGCTCCGGCAGATGTCCTGCGTCAGAGGGCATCGGTCAGCGTAGGGGCAGCCCGACGACGGGGCAGTGCGCGCTCCTCCGACGAGGCGTGTCATCGGGAGTCGGGCCACGCCCAGCTCGGGTACGGCGGCACGGAGTGCCTGGGTGTACGGGTGGACTGGACGGGCGAGTAGGTCGCGGGTGCGGCCCCGCTCCATCACCTCGCCACGGTAGAGGACGAGCGAGCTCTCGCAGAGGCGATCCACGACGGCGAGGTTGTGCGAGATGAGCACGTAGGCCAGGCCGCGCTCCTCGCGCAGGCGCTCGACCAGTCGGAGCACCCGCTCCTGCACGGTGACGTCGAGGGCCGAGGTCGGCTCGTCGAGCACCAGGACGCGGGGCTCGAGGGCGAGGGCGCGGGCGATGACGACGCGCTGGCGTTGCCCGCCGGAGAGCTGGTGGGGATAGCGGTCGATCACCGCGGCCGGAAGGCCTACCTCGTCGAGCAGCGCGGCCACCTTGGTACGACGTTCGCGGCGGGGTACGGTGCGGTGCACGGCGAGCGGCTCGGAGACGCTGGCCAGCACCGACATCCGCGGATCGAGGGCGCCGTCGCCGTCCTGGAACACCAGCTGGACGGCACGACGGTAGGCCGAGAGGTCCCTGCCGGTGAGCGACAACACGTCGGCCCCGTCGAAGGTGACCGAGCCCGACGCCGGAGGGTGGAGTCGCACCAGGGCCCGGGCGATCGTCGTCTTGCCCGAGCCCGACTCACCGATCACTCCCAGACCGTAGGGGCCTTCGGCCACTGTCAGCTCGACCCCCTTGACCACCTCGGTGTCGCCGTAGCTGAGGCGCAGCTCGCTGACCTGGAGCAGGTCGTTCATCGGGGCCTCCCCCCGATCACGGGCACGGCGTCGAGTAGAGCGCGGGTGTACTCCTCGGTGGGGTTGCTCAGGATCCGGTCGACCGGCCCGTGCTCCACTACCGCCCCGGCTCGCATGACCACGACCTCGTCGGCGAGCTCGGAGATGACCGCCAGGTCGTGGGAGATGAAGACCAGCGCGGTGTCGTGCCGTGCCCGCAGCTCGCGCAGCATCTCGATCACCTCGGCCTGCACCGTGACGTCGAGCGCGCTCGTCGGCTCGTCGGCGATGAGCACGTCGACCTTGAGCGCCGCCACCAGCGCGATCGCGAACCGCTGCGCCTGGCCGCCCGAGACCTGGTGCGGATAGCGGTCGAGGATCTCGCGGTCGAGCAGCACCTCGTCGAGAGCCCGCTCCATGCGCTGGCGCCGCTCCGCCCGCGGTACGCCGTGCAGCCGCAGCGTCCGCGCGAACAGGGACCCCAGCCGCAGCGTCGGGTTGAGGGCCGCCCGAGGGCTCTGCATGATCATCGCGATCCGACGGCCGCGGACCTCACGCCACTCCCGCTGCGAGAGCGCGGTCAGCTCGGTCTCGCCCAGCACCGCGGAGCCGGTGACCGTGGCGCCGGTGTAGTGGGTCAGCCCCATCAGCGCGAGGGCCGTCTGCGACTTCCCGGAGCCGCTCTCGCCGGCGATGCCGACGACGCGTCCACGGTCGAGGTCGAGGGTCGGCAGATGGGCGACGACCCGGTCGCCGTAGGAGACGCGCAGGTCCCGGACGCGGAGGATCATCGGTTGCCCCGTTTCGGGTCCAGCGCGCCCTGGAGGCCGTCGCCGATGAAGTTGCACGCCACCGCCGTCAGCAGGATCGCCAGGCCGGGGAACGTGATCACCCACCATGCGGTGGTCGAGAGCGGCTGCCCCTGCGCGACCATCAGGCCCCATTCGGGCACGGGGTCCTGGGCGCCCAGTCCCAGGTAGGACATCGTGGCGGCGGTGAGGATGATCCCGGCGGCGTCAAGCGACATCTGGACGACCACGGCCGTGGATGCGTTCGGGAGCACGTGCCTGAGCAGCTGACGACGTCGACTGGCACCGAGGACGCGTGCGGCGTCGGAGTATCCCTGTCGGCGGATGGACACGGCTTGTGCCCGCGCGAGCCGCGCGTACCAGGGCCACCAGGTGAAGGCGATCGCGAACGCCGCGTGCAGCGCGCTCGGGCTCAGCACCGACGTGAGCGCGATGGCCAGCAGGAGTGCCGGGAACGCGAGGAAGACGTCGGTGATGCGCATCAGGACGGTGTCGAGCCAGCCGCCGAGGAACCCGGCCGCGAGGCCGATCGTCAGGCCGACGACGCCCGCCACGCTGAGCACCAGGAGGACGATGCCCAGCGAGACCCGCGCGCCGTACATGACGCGGGTCAGGATGTCGCGGCCCACCTGGTCGGTGCCGAACCAGTGCGCCGAGCTCGGCGGCAGGAGGGCGGCGTTGGGATGCACGGCGTTGGCCGCGTCGGCGGGGTACGGCGCGAGCCACGGTGCCAGCAGCGCGACCAGCACGATGACGCCGAGCAGGAGGACACCGACGCCGAGCAGCGGGAATCGCCGTGCGGCACGCCAGCCGGGCCACACCCCCAGCCGCCGCTGTGGCTTGCCGCCGGGCTCGTCGGCCGGGTCGGGGCTGGAGCCGAGGTAGAGCTGCGCGAGGTCGCTCATGGGCGCACCCTCGGGTCGATCACGGCCTGGAGGAGGTCGACGGCCAGGTTGAGGAACACGTAGATGAGCGCGACCACGAGAGTGACCCCGAGGATCGCCGGCACGTCGAGCGTCTGGATGGACTTCACGGCGTAGGAGCCGAGGCCGGGCCAGTCGAAGACCGACTCCACGATGAAGGAGTTCGTCAGCGCGTAGGCGAAGACCAGCGCGAGCAGGGACACGATCGGGTTCAGCGCCGGCCGCAGGGCGAAGCGGCCGAGCACCGTGCGCTCGGAGAAGCCCAGGGCCCGCACCATGCGGACGTGCTCGTCGCCGAGGTGCTCCAGGAGGGCGCCCCGAGTCACCAGGGCGACCGCGCCGACGGGGTACGCCGCGAGGGCGAGGACCGGCAGTGCGAGGTGCCGCACGCAGCTGACGAAGACGGGCCAGTTCCCGGTCAGCAGGGCATCGACGACCGGGACCCCGATCACCGTGTAGAGCGGGCTGGTCTGGTCCAGGGCGGAGTCGTAGGTGCCCGCCACCGGCAGCCAGCCGAGCCGCGAGAAGAACACCATCTGGAGGAGGATCGCCAGCCAGAACACGGGCATCGAGACCATCAGGATCGCGATCACCTTGCTGACCAGGTCGCCGACCCGGCCGTTCGAGCGGGCCGCGACGAGCCCGAGCGGGATGCCGAACCCCGCGGCCAGGAGCATCGCGATCGTCACCAGCACCAGCGAGGTCGGGATCACCCGGCCCAGGTCGTCGAGGACCGGCTGTTTGGTGTGCAACGAGATTCCAAGGTCGCCGTGGAGCAGCCCGCGCAAATAGTCGACGAACTGCTTCCACAGCGGCTGGTCCAGACCGAACTGACGGCGCACTCGCTCCAGCTGCGCGGGAGATGCCTTCGGCCCGGCGTAGGCGACGGCCGGGTCACCGGGCACCATCCGCGCGATCACGAAGGTCATCACCACCACCCCGAGCACGACGCCCAGAGCCTGCAGCGTGCGTGAGACGAGGTAGCGGGTCATGGCAGGTCTCGGCTCCTCAGCCGGCGGCCGGTGTCAGGTCGTGGACGAACACCACGGCGTTGTACGCCGGGTTGTCGACGTAGCCCTGGACCGAGGACGCCAGAGCGCGCTGCGAGTTCACCACGCCCAGCACGGGGGAGACCGCGTCCGAGGAGATCATCTTCTGCAGCGCGACGTACTGCTGCTGCGCCGCCGTGCGGTTGGTGGCCGTCAGGGCCTGGAGCCCGTCGATCATCCGGTCCGCCTGGGGGTTGTCCCAGTAGGAGAGGTTGAAGTACGGCGGGTCGGCCGAGTGATAGAGGTTGATGAACCACGAGTAGGGGTCGGCGTAGTCGGGGTACCAGTAGAACAGGAAGACGTCCTGCCGCTTGGCCGGGTCCTGGCTCTTGCCGATCGACCACTGCGTCGGCCACGACAGGGCCTTGGCGTCGAGCTTGACGCCGACCGCCGCGAGGTTGGACTTCAGCAGGGTCACGATGGTGGCGAGCTGCGGGTCGCCTGCCGCGTAGGTGAGCGAGAGGGTGAGCTTCTTCGAGCCGGAGTACCCGGCAGCGCTCAGCAACGACTTCGCCTTGGCCGCGTCGGTGGTGGGCTGGACCTCGGTCGTGTAGCCCAGCAGGCCCGGCGGCACGACTCCGGTCGCCTTGGTCATGTCGCCGCCTAGGGTCTTGACGATGCCGTCGTAGTCGATGGCATCGGCGACCGCCTGCCGCACCTGGACGTCCGCCAGCGGACCCGAGGCGGTGTTGAGCATGGCCAGCACGTTCTCGAACGACGGGCTCCGCTTCGTGGTCACCCCCGAGTCGCCCTGAAGGGATTTGAACAGCGAGCTGGACAGCTGGGGGATGAACGAGCCCTGGCCGCTCTGCAGGAGCTGGACGGCGGTGGTCTGCTCCGGGACGACCTTGAAGTCGATCCCGGTGTAGTGCGCGCCGGACCAGCCGCCCCAGTAGCCGGCGTTCTTCGTCAGCTGGAGCTCGTCCTCGGTCCCCTTCTTCCAGGACCCGACTCGGTAGGGGCCGGTCCCGGCGGCGTGGCCCTGCTCGAACCACTTGCCGAGGTTGCCGCCGCCGGCCGCCTTGGTGTCGTAGATGAACGCGGCGTACGCCGACGAGGCGATCAGGTCGAGCGGGGCGGCGTACTTCAGGTGGAAGACCAGTGTGGTCGGACCGGTCGCGTCGATCGTCTTCACCGGATCCCAGATGTAGGCGGCGCCGCCCTTGAGGGAGATGGTCCGCTCGATCGCCGCCTTGGCGGCCGCCGCGGTCACGCGGCGGCCGGTGGAGAAGGTGACGCCCGTGCGCAGCTGGAAGGTCCAGGTGCGCCCGCCGTCGCTCTGCTTCCAGGAGGTGGCCAGCAGCGGCTCGACCTTGTGCGTGTCGGGGTCGGACCGGGTGAGCTGCTCGTAGAGGTTGTTCATCGCGATGATCTCGTTGGAGTAGCTCGTCGCCGGGTCCCACTCGGTCATCACGTCGAGGTTGTTGAGGTAGGTGAACGTCGCGTCGGTCGCGCCGGCCGGGTGGCTGGGGGCCTTGCCCGTACAGGCCGCCAGCAGCAGCACCACGGTCGCCACCAAAGTGGTCTTGGCGAGTCTCTGCATCTGCTTCTCCTTCACAGTCGGCCCAGCGGTCCGACGGCCTTCACGCTGATGCGTGCGACGGGTTCGGTCAGGTAGGCGAGCGGCACCTCGTCGATCTCGACGATCTCGACGTGCTCGGGGTCGGCGCCCGCCTGGATCGCGCGCGCCCGAGCCTGTGCGCACGCCGCCTCGATGGCCGCGTCCCGGCCGGCCGCGAGCGACACGACCTCCTCCCAGCGACCACTGACGCGCGCGATGGCGGCGCCGATGGCGTTGGCGACGTCGTAGTGCTCGGGCCGCAGGACCTTGGAGACGCCGGGAAGGGAGTCGGGTACGAGCATCGAGCCGCCCCCGACCACGACGAGCGGGACGTCGCCGCGGCCGACCTTCATCCGGTCGATGCCTTCGGCGACGGCCTCGTCCGACGCCTCGATCGCCGAGCCCAGCACCTCGAGTGCATCGGAGGGCAGGTCGTGGTCACCGATCGAGGCTCGTCCCGATGCGACCATCGCGTCGGTGAGGGTCGGGGTGGAGCCACCGAAGACCAGGGCCTTCTCGGGCAGCCGGTAGCCGACGCTGTCGGGGCCGAGCCGGGCGCCGTCTTCTCCGTCGCGGACGACAGTGCCGCCGCCCAAGGGGATGGCGAGCACGTCGGGCATCCGGAAGTTGGTGGAGACCCCACCGATGTCGACGGCGTACGCCGACTCGCGGGGGAAGCCGTTGACGATCATGCCGAAGTCGGTGCTGGTGCCTCCCACGTCGGCGACGAGGGCGTCCGTCATGCCGGTGAGGAAGGCGGCTCCGCGGATCGAGTTGGCCGGTCCGGACCCGATGGTGAGGATCGGGAAGCGGGCGGCGAAGTCGAGGTCCATCAGGGTGCCGTCGTTCTGCGCGAACAGCACGGCCGCGTCGATGCGGTGGCTATCCAGCGCTGTGGTCAGGGCGGCGGCGACGTCACGCGCGACCCCGGTGAGCGCGGCGTTGAGGATCGTGGCGTTCTCGCGGGGCAGCAGCCCCAGCGATCCGACCAGGTGACTGAGCGAGATCACGACCTCGTCGCCGAGCACCTCTCGGGCGATCTCGGCCGCCAGGGTCTCGTGCTCGCCGGAGATGGGTGAGAAGACCGCCGAGATGGCGACGGCGTCGACCTCCCCCTTCACGCTCTCGAAGAAGGCCCGGGTGGCGTCGGCGTCGAAGGGGACGATGGGGCGCCCGTCGTACTCGAAGCCACCACTGACGACGGCGCTGTGGCCACCGACGGCGGCCACCAGGTCGGGCGGCCACGAGTACATCGGACGCACCGCCAGGCTGGACGGCGCGCCCACGCGGAGGACGCCGACCGTCAGCAGGCGGCGACGCTCGAGGACCGCGTTCGTGGCATGGGTGGTGCCGAGCATGACGTGGGTGATCCGGCTGATGTCCACCGTCGGGCCGCCTTGCCCGTCGCCGGCCACCACGGCCGCGATCGCCGCGCGGATCCCGGACGTGACGTCGCTGGTGGTCGACTGCTTGGTGCGGGCGAGGACCTGGTCGTCCAGGTCGAGGACGACGGCGTCGGTGTTGGTGCCACCCACGTCGATCCCGAGCCGCAGGTCACGAGTGCGTGCCATGCAGCACCTCCACGGGGGTGAAGTCGAAGTCGTAGCCGAACACCCGGGGCCCGGCGACCTCGAGGCCACGCGGTGTGCGCCACAGCGGGTGGCAGGGCATCGCGATGACCGTGACCCGCTGGCCGTACCGGACCATCTCGGTCGCCACGGCGTCCGCGGTCTGACTGTCGACCAGCGTGATCAGGTCCGGCACGCTGGCGCGCACCTGGCCGTCCTCGAGGAGGGCGAGGTTCTCGTTCTGGATCTCGATCCGCACGAGCCGGCCCGAGTCGGCGCCGTACCCCTCCACCACGACGCTGCCGCGGACGAACCCGCCGGCGGTACGCCGTTGGACGTCGACCACCTTGCCCTCGATCAAGCGGATGCCCGATACGGCCTCGAGCAGGCCGGCCACGGGCTGCACGGAGGAGAGGACGGCTCGGCCGATACGCAGGGCGTTGCTGACACTGCCCTCGACGATCGCGCCCTCGGCCAGGTGCACCGGCATGACGTAGTCGCTCATCGCGGCGCTGCCTCCGAACACGTCGGTGGCGGAGCGAGCGATCAGCTCGGCCCAAGGGCCGTCGGCCGCCTGCACCGTGACCACGTTGTC
This sequence comes from uncultured Actinomycetota bacterium, assembly GCA_963805345.1. Taxonomy (GTDB): domain Bacteria; phylum Actinomycetota; class Actinomycetes; order Propionibacteriales; family Nocardioidaceae; genus Nocardioides. Next base: position 634,789 of record CAWDUA010000005.1, on the reverse strand, counting down.
CCGCTCGTCGGCCAGCACGATCAGGGATGGCGGCAGTCCCGCGACGTTCATCGACATCATGTCGACCTGCGGGAAGGCCCGGCCCATGCCGTCGGCGTCGAGCAAAGGCAATCCTGCCCTGGCGGCCCACGCCACCGGGAGCACGCCGTTGCCGCCCCCGATCTCGCTGACCATGAGGGCGATCACCGGCTGGCCGGTGTGCTGCTCGACAACGGCTCGCAGGCTGCCTATCTCGGTCCCGGACGAGAGCTTCTCGATCGAGACCGAGGGAGCGCCGATCATCCCTACCGGCATCAGCATCCCGTCGGCCGGAAGATGGGCCAGGGTGACCAGCTCCACCGGGCCGCACTCGCTGAGGGCCTGGTGGGCGATCAGGCTGCTGGTGGTGACCTCGCCGCCGCCGCCGGTGCCGAGCACTGCACACCCCCGAGCCAGAGCGGGGATGTCCTCCTCGGTGAGCTGCATGCGTTCACCGTAGTGAGCACCCTTCCCTCGCTCTTGTACGCTCGATACAAGATTCGCCAGATCTTCAGACTCCCGATACCGAGAGGGCGCCGATGGTGACAGTTGAGACGCTGCTGGAGACCTCGCTGCCGTGGGAGGTCGCACGCCGCGCGCTGCCCGACGTGAGCGGTGAGGTGGTCAAGGTGAGCATGGTCGAGGACCTCGACCGGCTCGACCTGCTCGGCCCGGGCAGTGTGCTGGTGCTGACCCGGTCCACGATCGAGCCGGCGAGCGGCTACCAGCTCGACGTCTTCGTCCGCCAGTGCGTCCAACGGGGCGTGGTCGCGATCATGCTGCGGCGGTCGACGCCCCGGTCGCTGACCGCCGAGGCGCTGGCGGCGCGCGGCGGAGTCGCGCTCCTGGACCTCAGCGACGAGGTCGATCCCGCCGCGATCGTCGATGAGCTCGCAACCCGGATCGCCGGTGACGCGCGGGCGGCGCTCCGCCGCCTCGCCCGGGCTTCGAGCCGGCCACGGCGCGAGGACGGAGGTGAGGTCGGCGACGTCGTCTCCGAGTGGGGCGAGGCGTGTGGCGTCAGCCTCGACTACCGACCGGGCGAGACCTCGGGGGGCGCGCCGGTCCTCGCGGACGGGCGGCCGATCGGCGTCGTACGAGCCAGGGACGTCGGTGACGCCGGGACCCTCGCTGCGCGGCTGGCCGCAGACGCCGCCACCGGGGCGGTGGCACAGCGCGACCGCCTCCTGATCGCGCCGGTGCGCACCGCGTCCGCCGCCCTCACCCAGCTCCTGCTGTGCTCGCAGGCCAATCTGGCCACGGTCGCCGCTCGGGCTCCCGAGGTCGGTCTCGACGTGGACGGGTGGCACTGTGCCGCCCGCCTCGACCTCCAGATCGGCCTCACGGGAGCCGAGGAGCCCACCGACCTGGAGGCCCAGCTGGTGGAGCTGGTCGCCGAGCATCTGGCCGGCACGGATGCCGGCTTCTGGTCGGTCGCGCGGCCCGACCAGACCTTCGTCCTCGTGCGGACCAGCCGGGCCAACCCGGGGCAGGACGCCGTGGGTCGTCTGCACGCCTCGATCCGCGTTTTGACCGGCCTCCTGCTGGAGACGCACCCACAGCTGCAGGTCCGGGTCGGCATCGCCGACCCCCACGACGGGCCGGCCGGGTTGCGTCTCTCCGCCGAAGAGTCTCGCACGGCGCTCGCCGCCGCACGCCTGTCCGACGACACCGTGAGCGTCGCAAGCTTCCAGTCCCTGGGGGCGCGGCGGATGCTCGCCGAGTGGATGACCACGGACGCCGCGCGCCAGACCGTGCACGATGTGCTGGCTCCTCTCGACGCCCTCGGCGAGCGACGCGCAGCCACCGCGATCGCCACCCTGCACGCCTACCTCGACGAGCAGGGGTCCCTGCAACGGGCCGCCACTCGCCTCCACCTGCACCGCAACGCCGTCGTATACCGCCTCGAGCGGATCAAGGCGGCGGGGATCGACCTCCACGACCCCGATGAACGGTTCGCCCTGCAACTGGCCTGCCGTGCGCGCATCATCAGCACCACGGCTCACCGCGACTGATCCCCGCACGAAGCCACCGACGTGGGCAACCCGACCGACACGCGGCGTAAGCCGGGGGTCTGAGGGCGCAGGGTAGGTTCGCGAGCACAGGCGTGGACGGCCCGGTCGAGACACTGACCTGTGACAGCGGCTCGGCCTCGGGCAGGAAGTCTTGCACTCTCCATATCGCGTGTTCTCCGGCGATACGTACGGCTGACGCTCCGAGCGTCCAGGTGCACGCTGCCCGTGTCTGGGGTGTGCGCGGAGCGCCATCCGGCACACAATGGAGCCGGGTGAGTGGGCTGACGCCGCAGGGGTTGGCGCTGTCCTCGATGCGACGTGAGTCCTCGACAGTGATACGCGGAACGGCGCACCTCGGGGTGGTGGCGTCACCTACCGCTGTTCTAGAGAATCTGGGAGGCCAGTGAGCGAGTCCGCGGTCCCTTCCGCATCGAACTTCGCACGTGGTTCTGCACTGGTCAGATCCGAACGCAAGAGTGCGGCCTGCTCAACGATACGGCCACGGAGACTCACCTTCTCGGAATCGTCGAGCCAGCACGCTTCGACGCCGTCGAGCGCCACCTGCACCATCTCGTCCCACTCGTAGTCGAACGCTCGCGCGACGGCGCCGTACTCCTGCCCGAGGTTGAGGTCGCTCAAAGCCGGGTCGTCGGTATTGACCGTGGCCAACAGACCAGCGGCGCGCATCCGTGGAAAGACGTGGTCCTCGAGGCGCTCGAAACAGTTCGAGATCACGACGTTCGAGGTTGGGCAGACCGTGATCGGGATCCGCTCCGCGACCATGCGGGTGGTCAGGTCCGAGCTGTCGAGGATCGGCACTCCGTGATCGACGCGTTGGAGACCGAGGACGTCGAGACAGGCAGCGATGTCATCGGCCGAGGAGTTCTCCCCCTGATGTCCGGTCAGGCGCAGGCCGGCGGCCCGTGCGAGGTCGTATCCGGGCAGGAACAGTGTCGAGTCGATGCCCAGCTCGGTGGAGTCCATACCGACACCCAGCAACCGTTCGGTCCCGGGAGCCCCCGCAGCGCGCAGCGCGACAAGTTCCTCGACGAACGCCCGGCCCGCCTGCGGCCCGAAGGCGCGATCCATGTCGCCGATGAGGCGACAGCTCGTACCGGTTTCCGCCTCAGCTGCGGTGATGCCGTCGTCCAGGCCGGCGAGGATCGCAGCCAAGGAGTGGCCGGCCGCGAGGTGTCGAGCCGGCGTGAAGAAGCATTCCTGATGAACCACGCCGTGCGCCGCGCTGTCGAGGATGGCCTCGTAGGCGAGGCGTGCCCAGTCCTCACGCCCGATCAGCGTCGACTGGACGAGCCAGAAGATGCTCAGGAACCCGTCGAGCGAGTCGTAGTGGTACAAGTCCGCGGGGTCGGAGGTCGGGAGTGGGATCCCGTTCTTCTTGGCCAAGTCGACCACCGTGGCCGGGCGCATCGTGCCCTCGATGTGGCAGTGCAGGTCGACTTTCGGCAACGTATCCAGATCTCTCAGGAGGGCCTCCATGCCGGCATGCTCCCAAGCCCACGATGTGGCGGCAACAGATCCACGAGCACCGGTTCCTCCTACGACCCATGCAGGATGTGGCGCCGAATCCGAATCGGACGACAAGGAGCATCTCAAGCTCGACCAAGCGCACGTCCGCTAGGTGTACACCCAACGGCCGCGTCCTTCTGGGCTGTGTGGGTCACGTCGATGGGACCCGGACGTGGGGACGCGTGACGTCGGCCTGGCCCGTGGTCCGACTCGACGCGACTTCGACCCTCCTCAGGTCAGCTGCATCGCCCGATCGGTGCTTGAAACCGCGAGCGAGAAGTAGTCCACAGCCGACTCGTGTTGCCTGGCCCTCGCGCCCGCCCGGGGGCTCTCACAGCGTGTCACTGGAAGTGACTCGGGAGGTCGCTTGCCGATCAAGGTCGTCGCCACGGGGCTTGTCGCACAGTGACTCAGCGAGCTGCTGGGTGGGGACTCCTGAATGGACCCTGCCGCATCGAAGGCAACCTCAGCACTGTCCGCGCGTGGGTCCAGGCGCACAGCCTGGTCTGGCCTTCCAGTCCCGATGCCCCCAGGCGGCGTGGTCAGCAGGCGGACTGCCTTCTCCAGGCGGAGGTCGTGTCTCTAGTCGAGGCCGGCCTCGGCCCTGCGTCGGACGGACCCGAGGAGCCGCCGCGTGCCGAGGACGTGCCCGCGCGTGCCGATCACCAGTGCCCGGTAGACGCCACCGCGAAGGCCGGGGAACGAGGCCCGCGTCTCGGCCCGGAGGCAGGTCCTCCCGGGCGATGCGGGATCCAGGCGGAAGACCAAGGCGTACGTCGAGAAGTGGTGCCGTCCCTCGAGCACGACCTCGTCCTCGCCCGCAGCGGAGACGGCGAAGCCGGGCACGGTCGAGCCCGCCGCCAAGGGGCGTGGCCCCGACGCCTGGTGTGGGCTGCACCTGACGGCGCGGGCGTACGCCGCCGCGGCGGGCCGGGAGAACGTGCGGTCGAGGGTGGCGAGCAGGGCGATCCGGACGATGCTCGGCTCCGCCGCGACCGTGGTCGCGTGCTCGTCGACGTACGGGAGCGCGGAGTGACCGGTCACCCTGCCATCCTCGACCAGGGGACGCGGCGTCGCGTCCGGCGCCCGGGCTAGGGTCGCGGCATGGAGCTCGACCGGGCGGAGTTCGAGGCCCTGGTGGAGCAGGCCCTCGACGAGATCCCCGAGGAGATCGCCGCGCAGGTGCACAACGTCGTCGTGCTGGTCGAGGACGAACCGCCGCGCGGGGAGCCGGATCTCCTGGGGCTCTATGAGGGGGTGTCCCTCACCGAGCGCACCGGTGACCACACGGGCCTGCCGGACCGGATCACCGTCTTCCGTCTCCCTCTGCTCGCTCTGTGTGCGACCCCCGAGGAGCTGGTGCGGGAGGTGCGGATCACCGTGGTGCACGAGATCGCCCACCACTTCGGCATCGACGACGACCGGCTCCACGAGCTCGGCTACGGCTGAGGCGAGGAGGATGGCTGGTCGGCGTCGCGCCAGGGTCTCGGGTCCTCGCCGTCGGCCTGCCGCACGAACTCCCCGAACAGCCAGTTCTGGAAGACGACCTGCTCGGGCGTCCGGGCGAGCGTGAGCAGCCGCTCGCTCTGGCAGAACGCGTCGGCGAGGTCGAGCAGCTCCAGCAGCCGGGCGAACCGCTGCTGGGAGTCGACCGACGCCTTGATGTCGAGGTCGAGATGGGTCTGACCGGTCTGCAGCGCGGCCAGCAGCGCCTCACCACCGAGCTGACCGCGGATGTCACGGGCCAACGAGGAGAAGAAGGCCGACAGGTCGGAGGCGACGGGGTAGGTGTCCTGGTGGGCGAGGGCGAGCAAACGGAGCTCGCGCCGCAGCTCGGCGCCGTGAGCGAGCGTGCCCTGCAGCAGGTCGGCCGGCACGTGCAGCAGGTGGACCACCATCACCTCGCTGTCGCCGAACGACGGCTCGTCGTCGTCGTCGTCCCAGCCGAGGAGGACACCCGGCACGGGTGCGGGCGGAGGAGTCGACGCGGGAACGAACCAGACGAGCTTGCCCTCGCCGTCACGTTCGGCGCCCCAGGCCTCGCTGGAGCTGGCCACGATGCCGAGTCCGCGACCGAAGGTGGGGAGCTCGTCGAGGAACTCCTGGCCGACCTCGAGCGGAGGGAACGCGGGCGGGTCGGTCGACCCGTCTCGCACCTCGACCCGGGGGTGGCTCCGGGTGCCGCGAAGGCGCACCGTCACCGGCGGGTGGCCGTGCAGGATGGCATTGGTGACGACCTCGGACAGGGCCAGCTCGGCGGACTCGCGCAGCTCGGGTCGGCCGATCTCGGCCACCACTCCGGCGACCCAGCGGCGTGCCTGCAGCGCGCCCCGTGGACCGGGTGCGAGCGACTCCGCGGGCCGGTTCAGCGGCACTGTGTCTCCACACGTCCAGGCGCGCTAGCCGCGCCAGTCCCCGCTCGTGTACCCGCCCCACGATGAGTTGAAACCTCAACTCGCACACGAGTCCCCAGCAGTCCCACCTTGCGCATGTGACCAACGCGACGCGGACCCCGATTGTCGCACGACAGGGCCCGAGGAGCATCGTGGACTCATGAGTGAGGTCGCTCGCAGCTCCAGGCATCAGGTCGTCGTCATCGGCTCCGGATTCGGTGGCCTGTTCGGAACCAAGGCGCTCAGACGGGCCGACGTGGACGTCACGGTCATCGCCCAGACCAGCCACCACCTGTTCCAGCCGCTGCTCTACCAGGTCGCGACCGGCATCCTGAGCGAGGGCGAGATCGCGCCCTCGACCCGGGAGGTCCTGGCGTCACAGCGCAATGCCCGGGTGTTCCTCGGCGAGGTGACCGGGATCGACCTGGCGTCGCGCACCGTCACCTCGCAGGTGTTGGGCCGGCCGACCGTCACGCCGTACGACTCGCTGATCGTCGCGGCCGGTTCGGGACAGTCCTACTTCGGCAACGACCGGTTCGCCGAGTTCGCCCCGGGCATGAAGAGCATCGACGACGCGCTCGAGCTGCGCGGCCGGATCTTCGGAGCCTTCGAGCTCGCCGAGCTGGGTGCCTCGCGGGGAGAGGACGTCGACGCCCTGCTCACGTTCGTGGTCGTCGGAGCCGGACCGACCGGCGTCGAGATGGCCGGCCAGATCACCGAGCTCGCCCATCGCACCCTCAAGCACGACTTCAGCGCCATCAACACCCGACAGGCCCGAGTCGTCCTCGTGGACGCGGCCGGTCAGGTACTGCCTCCCTTCGGCGCGAAGCTGGGCGCGAAGACCAAGGTCGAGCTCGAGAAGCTGGGTGTCGAGGTGGTGCTGGGCGCGATGGTCACCGACGTCAGCGAACGCGGCCTCGTCCTGCAGTACGACGACGGGCGCAGTGAGTGGATCGCAGCGGCGACCAAGGTCTGGGCTGCCGGCGTGCAGGCGTCGTCGTTGACGAAGACGCTGTCGGAGCAGACGGGGGCGCCGCTCGACCGCGCGGGCCGCATCCGCGTCAACCCGGACCTGACGCTGCCCGGGTACCCCGAGGTGTTCGTCGTGGGCGACATGATCGACCTCGACCACCTGCCGGGCGTCGCCCAGGTCGCCATCCAGGGCGCCAAGTACGCCGCTGCCGAGATCAAGCGACGCCTGGCCGGGAAGCCTCCGCAGAAGCCGTTCCACTACTTCGACAAGGGATCGATGGCGACGATCAGTCGGTTCCGGGCGGTGGCGTTGATCGGGAGGCTGCGGCTCACCGGCTTCATCGCCTGGCTGCTCTGGATCGGTGTCCACCTCCTGTACCTGACCGGCTTCAAGAACCGGGTCTCCGCCCTCGGCCACTGGGCGGTGTCCTTCATCGGCCGCGGTCGGTCGGAACGGACCTCGACCGAGCAGCAGATCTTCGGTCGGCAGGCTCTCACGCGTCTGGAGGGCGGCGCGGCCGGACTCGTGTCCAACGTCAACGAGCCCGGCCCGGACCCCGCGATCGCGGCCAAGCGTCGCCAGGAGCTGGAGGAGCAGGCGCTGGCCGAGATCCGGTTCACCGACCTGGGGGAGCGCGGTCAACCCACCCGCTGACTCACGTCACGTTCTCGAGTACGACGGCGAGGGCCTGGCCGACCCCGATGCAGATGGCGGCGAGGCCCCAGCGCTCACGGCGTTCGACCAGGACCGCCGCGAGGGTGCTGAGGACGCGCGCACCCGAGGCGCCGAGCGGGTGACCGATCGCGATCGCACCTCCGCGTGTGTTGACGATCGCAGGGTCGATCCGCCACGCGTCGAGGCAGGCGAGGGACTGCACCGCGAACGCCTCGTTGAGCTCCACCGCGCCGACGTCCGACCAGGCGATCCCGGCTGCGGCAAGGGCCCGATCGGCAGCCTGGACCGGTGCGACACCGAACCGCTGCGGCTCGAGAGCGGCGGCGCCACGGCCGGCGATCCGGGCGAGTGGGGGGAGTCCGGTCTCGGCGGACTCCCCGGCGATCAGCAGGGCGGAGGCACCGTCGTTGAGCGGCGAGGCGTTCCCTGCCGTGATCGTGCCGTCGGGACGGAAGGCGGGCTTCAAGCCGGACAACGTCTCGAGACTGGCGTCGGGACGCACGCACTCGTCGCGCGCGAGACCGCCGGTCGGCAGCACCAGGTCGTCGTAGAACCCGTCGTCCCAGGCCTGCGCGGCTCGTCGGTGAGAGGTGACCGCGAACGCATCCTGTCGCTCCCGGCCGATCCCGAGCGCCTCGGCGAGCTGCTCGTTGCACTCGCCGAGCGAGGCGGTCCACTCCGTCGGCATCCGTGGGTTGACCAGTCGCCATCCGAGCGTCGTCGACACGAGGGTCTGGTCCCCCGCCGGGAAGGCCCGGCTCGGCTTCGGCAGGACCCACGGGGCCCGGCTCATCGACTCGACGCCCCCGGCGACGACGAGGTCGGCGTCACCGGTCTCGATCAGCCGGGAGGCGTCCATCGCGGCCTGGAGGCTGCTGCCGCACAACCGGTTGACGGTCAGGCCGGGCACACTCACCGGCAGTCCGGCCAGGAGCACGGCCATCCGGCCGACGTTGCGGTTGTCCTCGCCGGCGCCGTTGGCGCAGCCCAGGATCACGTCACCGATGTGCGTCGGATCCACCGCGGGCGCCCGGTCGAGGAGTCCGCGGATCACCGTCGCCGCCAGGTCGTCGGGCCGGCTGCCGGCCAGGGCGCCGGCGTAGCGGCCGAACGGCGTACGGACACCGGCATGGAGGAACGCATCGCTCACGTAGGCCCTGTGGGACTCGAACCCACAACCCATGGATTAAAAGTCCACTGCTCTGCCAATTGAGCTAAGGGCCCGGGACCGGGAACCACCCGTGGGCCGGCCGAACCGGCCCGGGCGGCGCTCCGTCCGCCTGGAGCCTATCGAGCGCCCGGCCCGGACGGCGGTCGGCAACAGGGAGAGCCCGATCCCGGGAGCGACTCGAGGAGCGCGCCGCGCCGATGACCCTTGACAGCGGGAGTGACCCACGGCACGCTCTGTGCAAAGTCATTCGTATCCGAACGAGATTTGGCCACGGGATCTCGGCCCGGAGTGTCGAGGAGAGCCGCATGAGCCAGCTCCAACCAGCCCCCGACCAGACCGAGGACTCCGCGCTCCACAGCGGACGCCTGGGCGTCCTGGGGATCGTCTTCTTCGTTGTCGCTGCCGCTGCCCCGTTGGTGGGCATGACCGGCGCCGTGCCGGTCGCGATCGTCGTCGGCAACGGAGCCGCCGCCCCGGGTGCCTACGTCGTCGCCGGCATCGTGCTGCTCCTGTTCTCGGTCGGGTACGCCGCGATGGCGAGCAAGGTCACCAACGTGGGCGCCTTCTTCGCCTTCGTCGGCCGGGGGCTCGGGATCATCCCGGGCGTCGGGTCCGCGTTCGTCTCGCTCGTCGCCTACCTCGCGGTGCAGCTCGCGGTGTACGGCTTCTTCGGCGGCGTCGTCACCGCGCAGATGGCCGACAAGGTCGGCATCCACTGGAAGTGGTGGGTCTGGACGCTGATCGCCTGGGCCGTGGTGACCGCGCTGTCCGCGCTGTCGGTCGACGTGGGCGCCAAGCTCCTCGGCGTCCTGATGACCCTCGAGCTCCTGTCGCTGCTGATCACCGCCACCGCCGTGCTGTTCTCGTCGAAGAAGCCCGACGGGATCGACTTCGGCGCCTCCTTCGCCCCGTCCAACATCTTCGTCGGCGGCCTGGCCAGTACGGCGGGCATCGCCATCGCGTTCGCGTTCGCGTCGTACATCGGGTTCGAGGCGACGGCGATCTACGGCGAGGAGTCGAAGGAGCCGCACAAGACGGTTCCCCGCGCGACCTACCTCGCGGTCATCGCGATCACCGTGATCTTCGGCTACACCGCCTTCGGCATCGTGACGGGTCTCGGTCACACGCAGGTGGTCGACCAGACCGCGGTGCTCTCGAGCGTCGACGACGTGCCGCTGGTCAATCCGGCCAACGTGCTCTTCTCCGTCGCCGACACCTACGTCGGCTCCTGGATGTCGGACCTGATGAGCTGGCTGGTCATCTCGTCGCTGTTCGCCGGTCTGCTGGCGTTCCAGAACTCCGCGGCCCGCTACTTCTACGCGATGGGCCGCGCCGGGGTCCTGCCCCGCTCGCTCGATCGCGTCAACGGCCGGGGCGCTCCGTGGACGGCCACCGTGGTCACCTCGGTGTTCTCGTTCCTCGTGATCGTCATCTTCGTCGCCAAGGGCTGGGACCCGGTGCTCAACCTCTTCTACTGGTTCTCCGGCCTCGCGGTGATCGCGATCGCCCTGGTCGAGATCCTGGTGTCGATCGCCGTCATCGCCTTCTTCAGCCGCCACCGCGGCGAGGTGTCGATCTGGGCGTCGCTGTTCGCCCCGCTGCTCGCGGTCGGCGGTCTCGCTGTCGGTCTGTGGCTGCTGATGTCGCGCTTCGCGCTGCTGGCCGGCACGGTCAAGGACGGGGTCGACCCGGTCGCCCACCCGTGGGCGCTGAACACCACCGGCTGGATCCTCGTGCTGGCGCCGTTCGCGATGTTCGTGGTCGGCACGATCGTCGGGAAGCTGCGCCTGAGCGAGGAGAACGAGGATGCCGTCGCCGACCTGGTGACCTGAGACTCGGTACGACGAAGCCCCCGGCAGCACCCGCGTGCCGGGGGCTTCGTCGTCGTACGGGAGCGTGCGGCGGCGGCCGTCGTGGCGGATCGTGCGGCGGCGGTGTGCCGAGTCGCTGGTGCTGGCTGAGAAGGGAAGGGTGGCTGCCTCGCCGCCACCCGGCGGGTCAGTCCTGGGGCTCCACCGTGGAGGGGTAGAGGTCCTTGCTCGGGGTCCGGACGCCGCGGAACTCCCAGTCCCCACCGAGGGCCGTCGAGACGACCTCCTCGCTCTCGGTCGGCTGCGCGCCCACGTCGGTGCGGATCGGGGTGGGGCCGGTGACCACGTGGTTGGTCAGGCGCCCGAGGCCGTCGACCTCGACCTCGACGACGTCGCCGGGCTGCACCGGGCGCGAGTTGGCCGGCGTACCGGAGAAGAGCAGGTCGCCGGGCGAGAGCGTGATGGTGCGGGCGATGTCGGCGACGAGGTAGTGCATGTCCCACTCCATCTCGTCGGTCGACGCCTCCTGCACCACTGTGCCGTTGACCAGGGTGCGCAGTGTCTTCCCGCGGAAGTCCCAGTCGGTGACCAGCCCCGGGCCGACCGGGGCCAGGGTGTCGGAGCCCTTGACCCGCAGCATCGAGCCGGCGTCGGTGTCGCGGAAGTCGTGCAGGCCGTAGTCGTTGCCGACGGTGTAGCCGGCGATGTAGTCGCCGGCCTCCTCGGGTGAGACGTTGCGGCAGGTGCGGCCGATCACGACGACGATCTCGCCCTCGTAGTTCAGCCACTTGCAGCCCTCGGGCCGCACCACGGCGCCGCGGTGGGCGTTGAGCGCCGTCACGGGCTTGTGGAAGTACGTCGGGGCCGCGGGCAGCCTCGTCATGAACTCCTCGGTCCGGCTCGCGTAGTTGAGGTGGACCGCGATGATCTTGCTCGGCTCGGTCGGCGGCAGATGGACCGCGTCGTCGACGCCGACCTCGCGGCCGTCGGCCGCGACGAGCGTCTCCCCGTGTCGACGGACCTGGACCGCGCTGCCCTCGAGCAGGATGCGCCGGTACTCGGTCATCAGCCGGCCGCCGTCAGGTCGGGGCCACGCGTCTGGCGGACGTAGTCGGCGTCCTCGGGCGTACGACGGGGGCGGGGGAAGCCGCCCTCGGGCCGGTCGAACCACAGGTGCACCTGGCCGGTGCCGATGGAGTTCTCGTAGTTCCCGTACTGGCGAGCCGGGGCGCGGCAGTCGGACTCGCCGAGCGCGCCGACCATCATCAGGTAGTGGGCGAACATCGACTCGGGGCGATAGCGCAGGAAGTCACCCATGGTGTCGAGCACCCGGGCGTGGTCGCCGTCCTTGAACCACGCGATCCGGTCCATGTCGGCGGCGTACGCCTCGGGGGTCCGGATGTGCTCGACGTCGCTGGCCTCGTGGTCGCGCAGCTGGCGCAGCTTCCAGAAGGTGTGCGACAGCGCGCCCGAGGCCAGGAGCAGGACCTTGCGGTCGGTCCGCGCGATGGCGTCGCCGAGGGCGCGGCCGGCCCGCAGGAAGTCCTCGGTCTCACCGGTCTGCGCGACGCTGACCGAGATCCATCGCTTGTCGAGCCCCTCGCCGAGGAACTTCCAGAGGTTGAGGGTGGCGTAGTACGTCGGTAGGTACTGGTCGTCGATGGCGGTCACCCAGGTGCTGTGGTCGCTCCCGGCCTCGGCCATCGCGTGGGCGAGCTCGGGGTCGCCGCGCCAGTCGTAGGGGATGCGACACATGCCGCGTGGGAGCTCCTCGGCCGTGAAGAGGCCCGCGCGCCGGTCCTGGGCGGTGACCACGAACTCCACGGTCGTGAACCAGTGCGAGTCGAGGACCACCACGGTGTCGTAGTCGAGGGTCTCGAACACCTCCTCGCGCAGCTGGTGGATCGCGGGGACGAGGGAGATCTCCCTGCCCTGGTTGAGCTCCAGCCGCGTCTCGGGCGGAAGCATCATCGTCGGGACGTGCGCGAGCACGCCCGCACCTACCACTTCACCCATGGGTCAGTTCCATCCTCTCGGTGCGAAGACCGTGTTCTTGACGTCGCAGTAGAAGTCGAAGGACCAGGTGCCGCCCTCGCGACCGATCCCGGAGCGCCCGCTGCCGCCGAACGGGGCGGACAGGTCACGGACGAAGAAGCAGTTGACCCAGACCGTTCCGGCCCGGACCTGCGCGGCGACTCGCTCGGCGCGGACCTCGTCACCGGTCACGATCGTCGCCGCCAGGCCGTAGTCGGTGTCGTTGGCCAGGGCGACGCCCTCGGCCTCGCTGCCGAAGCGCTGCAGGGTGAGCACCGGACCGAAGACCTCCTGGCAGGTGATCTCCATCGTCCGGTCGACGTCCTCGAACACCGTCGGTCGGTAGTAGAAGCCACCGGTCCGCTCGTTGAGCTCGGTGTTCGGCCCACCGCCCAGGACCACGCGGGCGCCCTCGGCGACCGCCCGCTGGACGAAGCCGTCGACGCGCTCGAGGTGGGTCCGGCCCACCAGGGGTCCGATGCCCACGGACTCGTCGCGCGGGTCCCCCTGGGTCACCTCGGCGGCGCGCTCGAGGAACCTGGCCCGGAACTCGTCGTACAGGCCGTCCTGTACGAGGATCCGGACCGCGGCGAGGCAGACCTGGCCGGAGTTGTCGAACTGCTCCACGGCCAGGTCGACCGCGAGGTCGAGGTCGGCGTCGTCGAAGACCAGCAACGGGGACTTGCCGCCCAGCTCGAAGCTGACCGGGGTCACGTTGCGAGCAGCGGCCTCGCCGATCTTGATCGAGGTGGGAACCGAGCCGGTGAAGCAGATCCGGCGTACGTCGGGGTTGGCCACGAGCGGGGCGCCGGCCTCGGTGCCGAGACCCTGGACGACGTTGAAGACGCCGGGGGGCAGCCCGGCCTCGTGGGCGATGTCGGCGAAGAGCGAGGCGGTGAGGGGGGCCCACTCCGGCGGCTTGGCCACGACCGTGTTGCCCGCAGCGAGGGCCGGCCCGATCCGCCAGGTCGCGAGCATCAGCGGCGCGTTCCAGGGGGTCACGACGGCGGTGACTCCTGCGGGGTCCCACGAGACGTGGTTGCGGTGGCCGCGCGTCTCGAAGTCGGGGTGGGAGAGCGAGAGCAGATGGTCGGCGAAGAACCGGACGTTCATCGCGACCCGTGGCATCACGCCGCGTCGGTGGGAGCGCAGGAGCGAGCCGTTGTCGCGGGTCTCGACCTGCGCGAGGTCCTCGATCCGCTTCTCGACGCCGTCGGCGACCCGGTGCAGGATCGCCGCGCGCTCAGCGGGCGGCAGGCCGGCCCAGGCCGGGAAGGCGGCCCGGGCGGCGGCGACGGCTGCATCCGCCTCGGCCCTGCCGCCCCGGCTCACCTCGGCGATCACCCGGCCGTCGATGGGGGACACGTCGTCGAACGTGTCGGCGCTCGCGACCCGCTCACCGCCGATCCAGTGCCGGGTGTCGACGTCGACGCCCGCGACGGACGCTGTGCTCATCGGTGCCTCCGTGGTGGGCGGGCCGGTCGGGAACGCGGGCCGGGAGTCTGGAGCGGCGGCCGTGCGTGCGATATCGTTCGGATACAAACGTTATGGGTAGGACCGGGAGGCGTCAAGGGTGTCAGGCAGACCGCTCATCGCCGTACCGTCGCGCTTCTCGGCGTCCGCCTCGGCGCATCGCTACCGCGCCCTGACCACCGCGCGCACCCTGTCCGAGGGAGTCCTGCGAGCCGGGGGCGAGCCGCTGGCGGTGCATCCCTGGGCGCCCGACGGCGTCGTCTCGCCCGAGGACGTGGGTCGGCGCCTCGGGTTCGCCGACGGCGTGCTCCTGCCAGGAGGGGGCGACGTGTCGCCCTCGCTGTACGGCGCGCCGGTGGCGGACTCGACCGTCTACGACGTCGACGACGAGCAGGACGCCTTCGACCTCGCCGTGGCCCGCTGGGCGCTCGACGCCGGCGTCCCGCTGCTGGCCGTCTGTCGTGGCTGGCAGCTGGTCGATGTCGCCCTCGGCGGCGACCTCGAGCAGCACATGCGCGAGCCGCACCTGCACCGGGTGCACGAGGTGAGGGTCGAGCCGGGGACGGTGCTGGCGGATGCCGTGGGTCCGCGGGCCTCGGTGTCGTGCTTCCACCACCAGCGCGTACGCCGGCTCGGCGCCGGGCTCGTGGCAGTCGCCTGGGCCGACGACGGCACCGTCGAGGGGGCGACGCTCCCCTCGGCGGCCGGGTGGTTCCTGGGAGTGCAGTGGCATCCCGAGGACACCGTCGCCCACGACCCCGCCCAGCTGCGCCTCTTCGAAGCGCTCGTGCAGGCTGCGCGCGCCTTCAGCTCTGCTCGACGCGCTTGACGAGGGTGCGCAGCGCCCGCGCCAGCTGAAGCCTGCCGTCGTCGTCGAGGTCGGTCGTCACCCAGGTCTCCACGGCGTTGAACTCGGGAAAGAGCTCGGCCATCAGGCGCTCGCCCTCCGGTGACAAGGAGAGCAACACCCGTCGACCGTCGTCGGGATGGACGGTGCGGTTGACCAGCCCCTTGGCCGCCAGCGTCTTCTGGACGCCGGTCAGGGTGCCCTTGGAGACGCCGGCCTCGGCGGCGACGTGGCGGCTCTCGATCTCACCCCAGATCCAGATCACCCAGAGCACCACCCAGCCGGTCCAGGTGAGTCCGTGGGGCGCGAGCACCGTGCGCTCGAGGTGGTTGCGCACGGAGTTGGCTGCTCGGTAGACGTTGGACACCACCGCCATCGCCGACATGTCGACCTCCATGCCCTGCAGGCGATCCGCGACCGCCTGCTCCGTGGCCTCGAGGGTGAAGTCGCCCGAGGTGGCGCCCCGCTCGGCCGCCGCCGTGGCGCGCGCGTACTTGCTCAGCGAGCACGCTGCGTCGTCGCACGGGCACCGTGAGGGGTCGCAGTCCTCGGGGGGCGTGGGGTGGTCGGCAGGCCGCCGGCGGGGGTGCGGCGCGGCGTCGGACGACGCGCGGGGACGACGGGGGGCCATGGGCGCGAGTCTAGGAGGCGGGGTCCGACGACCCGGTCGCCGTCAGCACGTCGCGACGGGCCACCTGGTCGAGGAAGCGGTCGACGAGGCGGTGGGCGCGGCGCTCGGCCTCCGCAGCCTGCCGTGACGTCTGGTCGAGCAGGAGGTCCCCGTCGAACCCGTGGGCGGCCAGGTAGTCGCCGACCGCCGTTGGCCAGCCACCCGGCCAGCATCGAGGGGGTCAGCTCCGGGTGGAACTGGACGGCCAGGCTGCGGCCGAGCACGAACGCCTGGTCGGCCAGGCGCGTCCGCGCCAGGGTCCGCGCGCCGTCGGGCGCCACCCAGCGGTCGTGGTGCCACTGGAACCACGGACCGGTCTCCACCAGGCCGGGCTCATCGGTCTCCACGGCGTACCACCCGACCTCGGCCTCCGACGACGCCACCACCGAGCCGCCGAGCGCTGCGGCCAGCGCCTGGCCGCCGAAGCAGATCCCGAGCACCGGCACGCCGGCGGTGTGCGCCGCGCGGAGGAAGGTCAGCTCGGGACCGGTCCAGGTGCCGATCAGGTCGTGGTCGTAGACCGACCAGGGCGCGCCCATCGGCACGATCACGTCGTACCGGGTGGGGTCGGGGAACTCCGCCTCCACGCCCGGCTGGTGGAAGCTGTGCTCGGGGACGACCACGAGCTCCTCGATGTCGTAGCCGTGCTCGGACAGGCGGGCCCCGATCGGGCCGGCCGGCGAGACGTGGTCGTGCTGGACGAACAGTGCGCGCACCCTGGGCTCCTTTTCGTTCGGATACAAACATATTCGGGGTGGGCCGAGGACGGCAAGCAACGACCTGGAGGGCTCGTGCCTCTTCCCAGCGGGCCGCAGGAGCATTACTCTGCCCCTTATCGTTCGGCTCCGAACGAAATGGCCACCGCCGTCCACACGAGGGAAGCCCATGAAGAGCAGCGACGTCCCCGCCCTCCTCGAAGAGCTCCGGTCCCGGGACATCGACGTCATCCGCGTCTCGTTCTCCGACCTGATCGGGGTCGACCGCGGCCGCGACGTCCTCCTGGAGGAGCTCGAGTCCACGCTCGACCACGGCATCGCGTTCTGCCGGGCCGCCTACCACACCACGCCGATGGGCGACGTCGTTCCCGTGCAGGGCGGCATCGAGTCCGGCCTCCCCGACATCGCCGCCTACCCGGACCTCGACACCCTCACCGACCTGCCCTGGGAGCCGGGCGCGCTGTGGTGTCTCGCCGACACCACCGTCCTCGGTGGACAGCCCGCGGAGGAGTCACCGCGAGAGGTGGCTCGCCGGGTGACCACCAGGTTGGCCGAGCTCGGCCTCGGCGCGATCGTCGGACCCGAGCTGGAGTTCTACCTGCTGGAGCAGGACGACTCGTCACCCCAGGGCTGGCGGCGGTACGCCGACGCTCCCGGCAACGTGTACGTCGTCGGCCGCAAGGGCGACCCCCGCGGCGTCCTGCTCACGATGCTGCGCTACCTGCGCGACGCCTCCCTCCGCGTGACGGCGGCGAACCACGAGTTCTGCGGGGGCCAGTTCGAGATCAACCTGTATCACTCCGATCTGCTCGATGCCGCCGACCGCGCGTTCCGGATGAAGTCCGCGGTGCAGGAGATCGCCCGCCACGAGGGGATGCTGGCGACCTTCATGGCCAAGCCCTTCAACGACGAGGGCGGCAGCGGCTTCCACCTCCACGTCTCGCTGGTCGACGAGGAGGGCACCAACATCTTCGGTGACCCCGACGGCGAGCACGGCCTGTCGGACACCGGCCGCCACGCGATCGGTGGAGTGCTGGCCCACGCGCCCGGACTCGCGGCGATCCTGAACCCGACCATCAACTCCTACAAGCGGTTCGGCCCCGACACGCTGGCTCCGTGGCTGATCGACTGGGGGCTGGACAACCGCAGCGCGATGGTCCGGATCCCGCCCGAGCGTGGCGCGGCATCGCGGATGGAGGTCCGGCTGGGTGACGCCACGGCGAACCCGTACCTGATGATCGCCGCCATCGGCGCCGCGATCTACCTCGGGATCCGGGACAAGGTGGAGCCGCAGGCACCCCTCGAGGGCTACGGCTACGACCCGGAGTCCGCGCCGATGCTGCCGCAGTCGCTGCCGGAGGCGCTGGACGCGTTGGCGGCCGACGCAGGGCTGCGTGAGGTCCTCGGCGACTTCTTCGTCGACTCGTTCCTGACCTACAAGCGCAACGAGGTCGACCGGTTCGCCCATCACGTGACCGACTGGGAGTTCCGCGAGTACGCCTACCACCTGTGAACGCCGACGGGGAACGGCCGACCGCGCGCCCGCTCGCGCTGGGTGACGAGCGCGTGGCCGCGCTCGACCACGGCGTGTCGCTGCTGCGTGAGTCGTGGCAGTCGTTCGACGACGCGCGTCCGCACCAGCCACCGGTGTCCCTGGAGACGATGGGGCTGCTCGAGAGCGCGCTGCCCGAGGACGGGATCGGGGTACGCGCAGCCCTCGACGCGGCAGGGCAGGTCCTCGACGAGAGCCTGGCGCAGACCAGGCCGCGCTTCTTCGGGTACGTCGGCTCCTCGGGCCTCGAGTCGGCGGTGCTCGCCGACGCGATGGCGATGTCGCACGACGTGAACCTGGCGGCGGAGTCGGCCGCCGCGCTCCTCGTCGAGCAGCAGACGATCGGCTGGGTGGGCCGGCTGATCGGGTACCCCGCCGACTCGGGCACGGTCACCAGCGGCGGCATGCTGTCCAACCTGACGGCGTTGATGGCCGCGCGCACCCGCGCCTTCCCCGAGAGCCGTCGTACGGGACTGGGCGGGGTGCGGGCGGCCGTCTACGCCAGCGCCGAGGCGCACTCGAGCGTGGAGCGGGCGGTCGAGGTGCTCGGGCTCGGGCGTGACTCGTTGCGAGCGGTGCCGATCGACGGCCGGCGCCGGATGGACCCGGTTGCGTTGGCCGCCGCGATCGCCGCCGACCAGGCGGTCGGGGTCACGCCGTTGGCGGTCGTGGCCACGGCCGGTACGACGCTCACGGGTGCCGTCGACCCGGTCGGCGCGCTCGCGGAGGTGGTGGAGGGGACCGGCGCGTGGCTGCACGTCGACGGGGCGTACGGGGTGCCCGCTGCGTGCACGGACCTCGTCGGCCACCTCTTCGCCGGACTCGACCGGGCCGACTCGGTCTCCGTCGACGCGCACAAGTGGCTGTTCGTGCCCAAGGCCTGCGGCATCCTCCTCGTGCGGGACGCCACGTCGTTGCGTACGGCGTTCCGCCACGACGCGTCGTACATGGTCGAGGACGAGGGCAACGCCTACCCGGTCGACAGCACCATGGAGTACTCCCGACCGTTCCGAGCCCTGAAGCTCTGGACCGCGCTGCGCGCCCACGGGGCGCAGGCCTTCCGGGACGCGATCACCACGACGATCGAGCTGGCCCGCGAGCTGGCGCAGGCCGTGCGGGAGCGGCCCGGGCTCGAGCTGCTGGTCGACGAGCCCGAGCTGTCGACCGTGCCCTTCCGGCGGCTCCCCGCCCGGGGTGACGTCGACGAGCACAACCTGCGGTTGGCCCGGGCGATGCAGGAGGACGGCCGCGTCTTCGTCACCGGCGCGGTGGTCGACGGCCGAGCCTGCCTGCGGCCCTGCATCGTCAACTTCCGCACCACCCGTGCCGACGTGCTCTCCCTCCTCGACCTCGCCGACGAGCTCGGCTCCCGCCTCGACTCCCGACGCTGACCCGGCCCTTGTTGACGTCGTATGACGCTGACCCGGCCCTTGTTGACGTCGTATGACGCTGACCCGGCCCTTGTTGACGTCGTGGCGCGTGAAGAAGAGCCGGGTCGACGTCCTCGCGAGTGAACAAGAGCCGGGTCAGCGTTCCCAGGCGTGAACAAGAGCCGGGTCAGCGCTCTCAGGCGTGAACACGGGCCGGGTCAGCGATGGGCGAGGGTGGTGCCGCCGTCCCAGCTGGTGCCGACCTGGACGTAGTAGCCGCTGAGGACCTCGCGCACGGGGAGGGTGCTGGCGACGTCGTCCCAGGGGGAGTCGAAC
The DNA here is from genome assembly GCA_963805345.1 of uncultured Actinomycetota bacterium. Lineage (GTDB taxonomy): Bacteria > Actinomycetota > Actinomycetes > Propionibacteriales > Nocardioidaceae > Nocardioides. The sequence goes on along the minus strand of CAWDUA010000005.1, from coordinate 615,208 downwards.
AGGTCGAGGGTGGCCTCGGCCCGCCACGCCTGCCCGGCCTCGAAGCCCACGCCGCTCATCGTGAGCACCTCGTCGAGCGCCCACCCCTCTGCGCCGCGCTCGATCGGGCGCACCCGGCGGTGGTGCAGCATCGGCAGCGAGTTCACGAAGCCGTTGGTCTCGCTCGGCTCGGTCAGGGTCACGACGGCCTGGGCGAGCCGGTGGTCGTACGCCGCGAGCGTGGCGCCGAACCGACCGCCGGCCTCGATCCGCGGCGCCCCGCGGCCGTAGGGCATCGGCCGGGTCTGGTGGATGGAGCCCAGCTTCTTGGGGTAGCCCTGGTGGAGCCCGCGCGCGATCGCGAAGTCCGTGGTCACCCAGATCAGGACGCACCGCGAGTAGGTGACGCCCTCGTAGCGACACCGCACCACCGCGAACGCCTCCTTGTACTGCGACCGCGCCGGGTCGAGCAGCTCGGCGCCGCCCTGACGAGCACGACTGCCAGTCCGCCCAGATGAACGCGACCGCGCCGGGATCCTCCTCGGCCAGCTCCACGTCGTCCGGGAGCAGGGCGCGCACCTTCTCCACGTCGGTGCGGTACTCCACCGTCAGCAGGTCACCGCTGTAGAACCACGGCGGGTCGGGGATCAGCGCGCTGCGCCCGCTCACGGTGTACGGCGGGGCGAAGCCCTTCAGCTCGGGCACGGGTGCTCCTGGGTCGGTCGATGGGCAGGGTCAGGTGGAGGGGTGGTCGGGTCGGGCGGCGACGCCCTCCTCGGCCAACATGCCGACGACGATCTCGCGCACCCGCAGGGCCGCGACATCGGCGGCGACGTTGACCTCGGGGCCGGGTCCGTCCTCGTCGAGCACGCGCTGGGCGGTCTCCATCGCCGTCCGGACCCGCGCGTAGTAGTCGCGGAACATCGCATGCATGCGGGCGTCGGCACCCGGGTCGACGAGCGCGAAGTCTCGGCTGACCCGCCAGTGGAGCCGGGAGAGGTGGCCGTCGACGGGCGTCACCAGCTGGGTGAAGCGCAGCCGCGCCGACCCCCCGTCGTACGTCGCGTCCCAGTGGTCGACCCAGGCTGCGGGCGACAGGAAGAAGCCGCCCTGCACCGTGGTCGCGTCACCGACCTCGGCGCCCAGCATCTCCGCCTGCCAGCCCGGAAGGGGCGCGGCGGGGAACTGCCGGCGCAGCTCCACGGTCGTCTCGGTGACCACGACCTCCAGCGGCGGGGTGGACCCGGCGAGCGCGGCCGGGGCGATCTCCGGCGCCACGAAGGGGACCTGCGTGACGTCGGCGAAGTTCTCGTGCAGGAGCAGGAAGCCGGCGGCCACCTCCTCGGTGCCACCGACACCGGCCCAGCCGTCGTCGGCCAGCCACGGCAGCTCCGGCACCCGGTGCAGGCGCGCCCGGCCCGACTCGCCCAGCCAGACCCAGACCAGCCCGTCGCGCTCCCGCACGGGGTACGCCGCCACGTGCGCGCCGAGAGGCACCCGCGGCTGGGTCGGGACGGACACGCACCGGCCGTCGGTGTCGTAGGCGAAGCCGCACAGCCCACACCGGACGAGGTCGCCGTCGAGCGTGCCGGCCGACAGCGGGTAGGCCCGGTGGGAGCAGCGGTCCTCCAGCGCCACCGCGGTGCCGTCCTCGGTCCGGTAGAGCACGACCGGGACGCCGAGGGCGCGCAGATCGAACAGGTGGCGGCCGACCTCGGAGGAGGACGCGAGGGCGTACCAGCAGTCCGCGGGTGCCGGGCTCACAGTCACGCTCATGGACCCCATCTCCTCACAGGTCGAGGACGAGCCGGTCGGAGAGACAGCGCGAGACGCACACCATCATCGCGTCGTTGGCCGCCTGCTCGCTCTCGTTGAGCACCGAGTCGCGATGGTCGACCTCGCCCTCGAGGACGGCCTGCTCGCAGGTGCCGCAGATGCCCTCGTGACAGGAGCCGAGGACGCTGATCCCGGCATCCTGGATGACGTCGAAGACCGACCGGTCGGGGGGCACCTCGAGCGTCACACCGGAGCCGGCGAGGACGAGCTCGAACGAACGCTCGCCGCCGGTCGGCGACTCGGTCTGCTTGGCGGCGAACCGTTCGAGGTGCAGCGCGCCGTCCGGCCACCGACCGGAGCAGAACTGCTCGACAGCGCCGAGCAGGCCCTCCGGTCCGCAGACGTAGATCGAGCGTGCCGGGCGCGGGGTCGGCGAGGATCGTCGGCAGGTCCAGGGGCCCGAACTCGTCGGTCGGGTAGACGCGCACCCGGTCGCCGTACGCCGCCAGCCGGTCGAGGTAGGCCATCGAGGCGCGCGTCCGGCCGCCGTAGCTCAGGCTCCACTCGGCACCCGACGCCTCCGCCATGGCGATCATCGGGAGCAGCGGCGTGATGCCGATCCCCCCGGCGATGAAGCGGTAGTGCCGCGCGGCGACCAGCGGGAAGTGGTTGCGCGGGCCCCGGACGGTGATCCGACTGCCCTCCCGCAGCTGCTCGTGCACGTACGACGACCCGCCGCGCGACTCCGGTTCGCGCAGCACGGCCACGGTGAACGAGCTCTTGTCGGTCGGGTCGCCGCACAGGGAGTACTGGCGGACGAGGTCGTCACCCAGGACCAGGTCGACGTGCGCGCCCGGGGTCCAGGGCGGCAGCCCGCTGCCGGACTCGTCGACGAGCCGCAGCTCGAGGACGCCCTCGGCGGCCGGGGTCGCGGCGGCCACCACGAGCTCGCTCTCGTGCTCCCGGAGAGTGGTACGGGTCTCGGTCATGACGGCTACTTCGAGACGATGCGCACCGGGAAGCGCTTGATCCCGTGGACGAAGTTGGAGCGGACTCGGACCAGGTCGCCGGTCTGCTGGATCTCGGCGATGCGGGGCAGCAGGGTCTCGAACAGGATCCGCATCTCCAGCCGAGCCAGGTTGGAGCCCATGCAGGTGTGGGGTCCCTTGCCGAAGGCCATGTGGTCGTTGGGCATCCGGTCGAGTCGCAATGTGTAGGGGTCCTCGAACCGGGACTCGTCGCGGTTGCCCGAGGCCCACCACATGACGACCTTGTCGCCCTTCTTGATCTGCTGCCCGTGCAGCTCCACGTCGCGGGTCGCCGTACGACGGAAGTGGTAGACCGGCGAGGCGAAGCGCAGGAACTCCTCGACCGCCACCTGCGTCTTGTCCGGGTTGTCGACGAGCCACTGCCTCTGGTCGGGGTTGTCGATCAGGGCCTTCATCGAGTGGCTGATCGCCTGGCGCGTGGTCTCGTTGCCGGCCACCACCAGCAGGAGGAAGTAGTTGTCGAAGTGCTCCGGCGTCAGCGGGATCCCGTCCTCGGGGAGCCGGTTGACCAGCTTGCTCACCAGGTCGTCGCCGTCGCCGCCCCGGCGCTCGGCGGCCAGGGTGCGGCCGTACTCGAAGATCTCCTGCGACACCGGCGAGCTGAACGGCAGGTGGCGGTACTTCTGGGACTCCTCGGAGTTCACGAGCACGCGGGCGTACTCGGGGTCGGAGAAGCCGACGATCTCGTTGCCCCACGCGATCAGGCGAGGCGTCATCTCCTCGGGTGTGTCGAGGAGCCGCGCCAGCACCGCGATCGGGTAGTCGGCCGCGATCGCGTCGACGAAGTCCATCTCCTCCTGCTGCAAGGCCGTCTCGACCGTCAGCGTCGCCAGACCGCGCAGGAAGTCCTCGTAGCGGCGGAGCTGGGCCGGGCTGAAGTCACGCATCAGCAGCTTGCGTAGGGCGAGGTGTCGCGGTCCATCGGTCTCGAGGATCGAGCGCCGCAGCTCCTGGAACTCCTCCGGCGGCTCCTCGAGGTTCGTGAAGTGGGTCGAGGTGAAGGTCTCCGGGTCCTTGTCGACGCGTTCGATGTCCTCGTAGCGCGTCACCGACCAGAAGCCCGAGCCGCCGTCGTGCTCGTCGTTCCAGTGCACGGGCGCCTCGCGCCGCAGCGTGTCGAACATCCCCCAGGCCTCGCCACGCTCGAAGACGTCGAGGTCCGCCAGGTCCACCTGGTCCAGCGGAACAGAGGTCGGTGTCATCTGCACTCCTCGGGGAGGATCGGCTCGACAATTCGTTTGGACCCGAACGTAATCCAGAGCGATACGTCCGTCAAGGGTTCCGAGGCGCTGGCGCACCGCGCGCGGACCCACCATCCTGTACGTCGTGCCGGACCAGCAGCGGGGACTCGCCTGACATGGCCTGCGTCCTCGCGATCGACCAGGGCACGTCCGGCACGAAGGCGATCGTCGTGGACGAGGCAGGCGTGGCCCGCTCGTCGGCAGAGGTCGCGTTGATGCCGCGCTACCTCGCGGGCGGCGGGGTCGAGCAGGACCCGGAGGCGCTCTTCGAGTCAGTCCTCGAGGCGGGACGCCGCGCGGTGTCCGAAGCGGGAGTCCCGATCGCCGCCATGGCGCTGGCCAACCAGGGCGAGACGGTGCTGGCCTGGGACCGAGCCAGTGGTCGGCCGCTCTCGGCCGCCGTCGTGTGGCAGGACCGTCGCGCCGAAGCCGTCTGCGAGGAGCGTCGAGACTCCGCGGACCGGGTGGCCGCCCTGACCGGACTCGTCCTGGACCCCTACTTCTCCGCGCCCAAGCTGCGTTGGCTGCGCGACCAGGTGACGACCGAAGGGGTGGTGACGACCACGGACACGTGGTTGGTCCATCGGCTGTGCGGCGCGTTCGTCACCGACGTCTCCACCGCCAGCCGGTCGCTCGTCCTCGACGTCGACACAGGGACCTGGTCCGACGAGCTGCTCGGCATCTTCGGGCTGGACGACGAGGTCCTGCCGGACCTCGTGGCCTGCGACGACGTCGTCGGTACGACGAGCGCCTTCGGGGGTGACGTCCCCGTCACCGGTCTGATCGTCGACCAGCAGGCGGCCCTGCTCGCCGAGCGGTGCCTCGAGGCGGGGACCGCCAAGTGCACCTTCGGCACCGGGGCCTTCCTGCTCGCGCAGCTCGGCGACCGGGCGGTGCGGTCCTCGGCCGGCCTGACCACGTCGGTGGCCTGGCGTCTCCGGGGCCACACGTCGTACTGCGTGGACGGCCAGGTGTACACGGCCGCCTCGGCCGTCCGCTGGGCCGTGGAGCTGGGCCTGGTCGCGTCGGCCGACCAGCTCGACACGGTCGCCGGCACGTCGAGCGACGGGGTGCTGTGCGTCCCCGCCCTCGCCGGTCTGGCCGCGCCGTGGTGGGACTCGCGCGCCACCGCCTCGTTCACCGGGATGACGCTGAGCAGCGGACGTGGTCAGCTCGTGCGGGCGTTGCTGGAGGGCATCGCCGCCCAGGTGGCCACACTGACCGGGCTCGTCGCCGAGGACCTCGGCAGCCCACTGACGCGGCTCCGGGTCGACGGCGGCCTCACCCGCTCGCGCACCCTGCTCCAAGCGCTGGCCGACCTGGCGCAGCTGCCGGTGGACGTCTACCCCTCCCAGCACGCCACCCCGCTGGGTGCGGCCGCCTGTGCCCGGCTGGCCCTCGACGAGGGACTCTCGGTGGACGCCGCGGTCGGCGGCTGGGAGCCCGACGCGGTCGTCGAGCCCGCCTGGTCCGCAGACCGGGCGGCCGCGCATCTCGCGCGCTGGCGCGCCGCCGCCACCAGCACGACCCGGAGCCGGGCCGATGAAGACTGACCGAGTCAGCGTCGACGTCGCCGTCGTCGGAGCCGGCCTCGTCGGCGCCGCGATCGCACGCGAGATCGCGGGGACCCACCTGCGGGTCGCGCTGGTCGAGGCCCGCGGCGACGTCGGCGACGGCACGAGCAAGGCCAACACCGCCATCCTCCACACGGGCTTCGACGCGACGCCGGGCACCCTCGAGTCCCGGCTGGTGGCCCGCGGCCACCACCTCCTCGGCGACTACGCGGCCCGCACGGGGATCCCGGTCGAGCGCACCGGCGCCCTGCTCGTGGCCTGGACCGACCAGGAGCGCGCCGCGCTACCCGGGCTGAAGGAGAAGGCCGAGGCGAACGGCTACGACGAGTGCCGGCTCGTCGACGCGGACGAGGTGTACGACGCCGTACCCGACCTGGGCGCGGGTGCGCTGGCCGGGCTCACCGTCCCGGACGAGTCGATCATCTGCACCTGGACGACGAACCTCGCGCTCGCGACGGAGGCCGTACGACGCGGGGCCGTCCTGCTGCGCGGGCACCGCGTCGAGGAGGTCCGGCGCTCCTCCGGCCGGCCCACGGTCCTGGTGACCGGCCTCGGCGAGGTCGAGGCCCAGTGGGTCGTCAACGCCGCGGGTCTGGGGTCCGACCACCTCGACCGGACGTTCGGCCACGACCGGTTCACCGTCACCCCGCGCCGCGGTGAGCTCATCGTGTTCGACAAGCTGGCCCGTCCGAAGGTGCCCACGATCGTGCTGCCCGTCCCGACGTCCCTCGGCAAGGGCGTTCTCGTCAGCCCCACCATCTACGGCAACGTGATGCTCGGGCCGACCGCCGAGGACGTGGCCGACCGGTCGGCCACGAGCACGTCGGAGCAGGGGCTGGCGCTCCTGCTGGACAAGGGCCGAGGGCTGATGCCGTCGCTGATGGAGGAGGAGGTCACCGCGACCTACGCCGGTCTGCGCGCGGCCATCGACGCGGACGACTACCTGATCGACCTCGACCTCGCCCAGCGGTACCTCCTCGTCGCCGGGATCCGGTCGACGGGACTCACGGCATCGATGGCCATCGCCGAGCACGTCACCGGGATGCTCGCCGCAGCCGGCCTCGACCTGACGCGTCGCGACGACCTGCCCGACCCACCGCGGATGCCGGGCCTCGGCGAGGCCGGCTCGCGCCCGTACGAGGAGCCCGACCGGATCGCCGCCGACCCGGCGTACGGGCGCATCGTCTGCTTCTGCGAGCGCGTGACGATGGGCGAGATCCGCGACGCCTTCGACTCGACCATCCCCCCGGTCGACCTCGACGGCCTCCGGCGCCGCACCCGCGCGCTCAACGGCCGGTGCCAGGGTTTCTACTGCGGCGCCCACGTCCGCGCGCTGCTGGCCGACGCAGAGGTGCCGACCCGGTCGGCCGGGGTGGCGCCGTGACCGCCGATCGCCGGGTGGACCTCCCGGTCGACCGGGTGCGGGTCGCGGTCGTCGGCGGCGGGCCGTCCGGGTTGACCGCCGCGGCGCGACTCGCGGGGCAGGTCGACGGGGAGGTGCGGGTGCTCGAGCGGGAGGACGCCACGGGCGGCATCCCCCGGCACAGCGAGCATCTGGGCTACGGCGTGCGTGACCTGCGACGCTTCGTCTCCGGCCCGGCGTACGCACGTCGACTCAGCGAGACCGCGCGCGAGGCCGGAGCGCGGCTGTGGACCGGAGCCCAGGTCACCGGATGGGACGGCGACCGGCGGCTCCTCGTGACGTCGCCGGACGGCCGTCGGATCGTCGAGGCCGATGCGGTCGTCCTGGCCACCGGCGCGCGCGAACGCCCGCGCTCGGCGCGACACGTCGCGGGCGACCGGCCGGACGGCGTCCACACGACGGGCGAGCTGCAGAACCTCGTCCACCTCCACCAGGCCGAGGTCGGGCGGCGTGCCGTCGTGGTCGGTGCCGAGCCGGTCAGCTGGTCGGCCGTGCTGACCCTGCGCGCCGCGGGCTGCCGCACCGTCGCCCTGACCACCGTCTTCGACCGGGCCGAGGCCTACCTGGCGTTCCGTCTCGCCGGCCGGCTCGCGCTGCGGATCCCCGTGCTCCCGCGGACGCGCCTCGTCCGCATCAACGGCCGCGACCGCGTCGAGTCGGTCCTGCTCGAGCACGCCGACACCCGCGTACGACGTCTCGTCCCCTGTGACACGGTGGTGATGACGGGGGACTGGATCCCGGACCACGAGCTGGTCCGCCTGGCTGGTCTCGGCCTCGACCACGCCACGCTCGGCCCGGTCGTCGACACCGCGCTACGCACCACCGCTCCCGGGGTCTTCGCCGTCGGCAATCTCGTGCACCCGGTCGACACGGCGGACGGCGCCGCCCTGGACGGACGTCACGTCGCGAGCGCCGTGCTCGCCCACCTGGAGGGTGTGCCCCCGCCGTCGGCCGGGGTCCGGCTGACGGCTGCCGCACCGTTCCGCTGGGTCACGCCGCAACGCGTCGCCGTCGGCGTCGCCCCGCCCCGCGGCGATCTGCTCCTCTGGTGCGACTCCTATCAGCGGTTCCCGGTCGTCCGGGCGGTCCAGGACGGAGAGGTGCTCGCCCGGAGACGGGTCGCGTGGCCGGCCGCTCCGGGCCGGATCTTCCGGGCGCCGGCCGACCTCGTGGCCTCGGCCGACCCGCGCGGGGGACCGGTGGTGCTCGGGCTCGGCTCGGCCTGAGCGCGGGGCGGTTTCGCGGGCTCTCACGTCGGCGCCGACGTGGGTGGTGTGCGGCGGCCCGCACGTTGGTATGGTCGTTCCTGCAACAGGTGCAGGTTCCAGCAGGTTTGACGCCCGCGGAGTTTGTGATCCAACGGCGTTCTCTTCGTGGGTGCCACCCATGCAAGTCGGAGCGACGTGTCACCGCATCTGGTGTGGGGTCGTCGAGGTGACGTCCCCTCGTTCCGATAACAGGAGTAACGAGCACCATGGCTCAAGGCACCGTGAAGTGGTTCAACGCCGAGAAGGGTTTCGGCTTCATCGCGCAGGAGGACGGCGGCGACGACGTCTTCGTGCACTACTCGGCCATCCAGTCGCAGGGCTACAAGTCCCTCGACGAGAACCAGAAGGTCGAGTTCGACGTCACGCAGGGCCCCAAGGGCCCCCAGGCGGAGAACGTCCGCCCGCTCTGAGTGCGTGACCGGGCACCTGCCCGGCCTCAGGACATGAGAGGGGCCCCGCCACCAGGCGGGGCCCCTCTTACCTTTCACGAGCAGGACCGGTATTTTCGACGTTTGGGGACGAAGGCCCAGGGAAGGCTCTCCCTGGACCCGTGCCGTCCCCCGGTGTGGTCAGAGAGGTGTTGTCGGTGCCTGACCAGTTCGATGTGTCGTTGGAGGACAGCGACCTCCTCGGCGAGGTCGAGCTGACCACCAACCTCATCATCGCCGCGAGCGAGACCGACGACCACCTCACTCCGGAAGAGATCGACGAGATCCTCGGGGTCGAACCGCGCCGCAGCGCCTGACGGTCTGCGGCGTCGAGGGGCAGCCTCCTCGTCGGTGGAGCCGGCCGCCAGGCCAGCGCACGCCGGGCACCCTCCTGCAGCACGACGGCCGGGCACGCCGCGCCCCCGCGCGCGCTCCTTGGTGCTCCGGTGGCGGCCCGTCGATGACCACCGCCCGAAGGTGATGTGAGACTAGCCGCATGCCGTCCGCGTCCAGGCCCGGAGACGTCCGTGCCGCCGGTGCCGTCGTCCTCCGCAAGGGCCGGGTCCTGCTGGTCCACCGCCCGGCGTACGACGACTGGTCCTTCCCCAAGGGCAAGCTCGACCGCGGCGAGACGACCGTCGCCGCGGCGATCCGCGAGGTCGAGGAGGAGACCGGGCTGAGGGTGCGGCTCGGCGTCCCGCTCTCGCGACAGACGTACCCGACCGCAGCCCGGACCAAGGTGGTCGACTACTGGGTCGGCCGCGTGGTGGGCGACCACGACGTCTCGGGCTACCTGGTCAACCGCGAGATCGACGAGGTGGCCTGGGTCAAGGTCGCGAAGGCCGCCGACCTCCTCACCTACAAGCGCGACCGACGCACCCTGGCCGAGGCCCTGCACACGGGCAAGGCCACGCGGGCGCTCGTCGTCCTGCGGCACGGTCAGGCGCGGGCCCGGAAGTCCTGGCGGCGCGACGACCGCCTCCGCCCCCTGATGGTGGCCGGGAAGACCCAGGCCCGCCGCGCCGTACCGCTGCTCGAGGCGTTCGCGGTCTCGCGCATCGCGAGCTCGTCGAGCATCCGCTGTGTCGACACCGTGCTGCCCTACGCCGAGCACAGCGGGTGGCCCGTTGCGCGGACCGACGGGCTCTCGGAGGAGGACGCGACGGCCGCCAGCGTGATCGAGGTCGTCGACGAGCTGATCGCGTCGGGCGAGGACGCTCTGCTGTGCACCCACCGCCCGGTCCTGCCGTCGGTCTACGACGCACTCGGGATCGCCCCGGAGCACCACGCGACGGGCGAGATGGTGGTGATCCACCACCGGGACGGCCGGGTGCGGGCGATCGAGCGTCACCTCGGCTGAGGCCACTCCGCCCGGGCGCACCCGGCTGCCGGCGGCCGTGACGCCCGCCTCACCTCCGCCTGATGTGGCCGACTGGGCGCCGCGAGTTCATCCCTCGTTCACCGACGGCGCCATGACCGTCCACCTCTCGCCTTTACGTTCCGAGGTGTCCAGACGACTCGAAACAGGAGCATCTACGTGAACAGCTCCTCCCTTCGCCGGACCGCCTTGCCGGCTGTCGCCAGTCCTCACGGTCGGCCTCGCCCTGACCGCCTGCGGCAACAACAACAGCAGCGGAAGCGGCAGCGGCGGTGGCGACACCCTCAACGGCGGCGGCTCCACCTCTCAGGCGAACGCACAGAGACCTGGCGCTGCCGACTACCAGAAGGCGAACGGCGGAACCACGATCAACTACGAGGAGGTCGGCTCCGGCACCGGGATCGACCAACTTCACCAGCAAGGCCTACTCCTTCGCCGGGACCGGACGCCTTCCTGACTCCGACCAGATCAGCGCCGCGGCCAAGCAGCCTGCGGCAGCGACGTCGTCGAGGTTCCCGCCTACGTGAGCCCATCGGCTGTCGCCTTCAACCTCAAGGGTATCGACTCGCTGAATCTCTCGAGCGAAGACGATCTCCGACATCTTCAACGGCACCATCACCACGTGGAACGACCCGGCGATCGCCACGGAGAACCCCGGCGCCAAGCTGCCGAGCACCGCGATCACCGACCATCCACCGGTCCGACGAGTCGGGCACCACGAAGAACTTCACCGACTACCTGACCAAGGCCAGCGACGGCGCCTGGACGGGATCCCGACGAGCGTGACCTGGCCCTCCGACGCCAAGGGCGGCCAGGGCTCTCGAGGGCACCTCCGGCGTCGTCGGCGGCGTGACCGACACCGACGGTGCCATCGGCTACGCCGACGACTCCGCGGTCAAGGCGGACGTCACCCTGGGCGTGGTGTCGATCAAGGTCGGCACCGCTACGTGGCCCCGAGCGCCCAGGCGCCTCCAAGGTGCTCGCGGCCTCGCCGCCGGCGCCCGACCAGCCGGCCACCTCGATGGCGATCGACATCGACCGGACGGCGAGCCAAGGGCAACTACCCGCTGATCCTGGTGTCCTACCTGATCGGCCTGCCCGACCTACAGCGACGCCAAGCACCGCGGATCATGGTCAAGGGCTACCTGACCTACGTCGTCTCCAGCGAGGGCCAGCAGGCCGCAGCGGACGCGGCGAGCTCGCGCCCCTGCTCCGCGACCTCCCAGAAGGCGACGGCCCTGTCTCGCAGATCTCCGCCGGCAGCTGATCCGACCCCCGGCGGCGGGTACGACGGCCCGCGCGGTCGTCGTACCCGCTCACTACGTCAAGGAGTACCGACCGTGACCGCCACCGTCTCGCCGGAGAAGGCCAGGCCCTGAGAGCCACGCCGACCCCGAAGCACCCGGCGCGGGGATCGCGTGTTCGCGACGATCGCCCGGATTGCCGCGTTCACGATCCTGGCCGCGCTGCTGGCCGTGTTCGTCTTCCTCGCGATCGAGGGCTGGTCAGGGACTTCACGGCCGCTCCGGCGTCTACGCCGCCGTTCACGTCGTTCGCCAGCTACATCTGGCCGCTGATCGTCAGCACCCTGCTGGCCTCGGCGATCGCGGTGCATCGTGGCGGTGCCCCGTTCGCCATCGCGGATCGCGCTCTTCATCTCCCACTACGCTCCGCGCCGGCTCGCCGTCGGTCCTCGCCTACGTGATCGACCTGCTCGCCGCCGTACCCTCGGTCGTCTTCGGGCTCTGGGGCGGTCGCTACCTCGCGGCGTACCTGCAGCCATTCCACGTGTGGCTGCACGAGCACGCTCGGGTTCCTGCCGTTCTTCGGTCCCGGGCCGCCGTCGGCCAACGGTCGTTCGCTGTTCACCGCCGGCATCGTGCTCGCGATCATGATCCTGCCGATCATCACCGCGATCACCCGCGAGGTCTTCCTGCAGACCCCACGACTGCACGAAGAGGCGGCTCTGGCTCTCGGCGCCACGCGCTGGGAGATGATCCGCTACGCCGTGTTCCCCTACGCCCGCTCCGGCATGGTGTCGGGCGTGATGCTCGGTCTCGGTCGCGCACTGGGCGAGACGATGGCGGTCGCGATGATGCTGGCGACGACCCCGCGATGACCCTCAACGTGATCGGGACCGCGCAATCCGCCGACGATCGCGGCGAACATCGCCTTGAACTACAAGGAGTCCACGCCCGAAGCGCCAGTCGCTGCTGATCGCCACCGGCCTGGTGCTCTTCCTGGTGACCTTCCTGGTGAACTTCATCGCCCGCTGGATCGCCGGCCGGAGGCAGCGGAGGCTGGCCCGATGAGCAGCCCGACGATGCGGATCTCCCAGCGCGCGCCTGCCGCGCCTGGGCGCCGCGTGCTCGTCGGCGTCATGGCGCTGGCGCTGGCCGGCCTGCCGGCGCTCCTTCCAGGGCTGGAGCGTCTTCCTGTGGGTGGATCTTCGCCGCCTTCGTGCTGCTCCTGGTGGCCCTGCCGCGTGGTCCGCATCGTCGAGGGCAGGCGCGCCGCCGTCGACCGCCTCGTCACCGCTCTCATGTGGTCGGCGTTCGCCGTGCGCGGTGGCACCACTGATCTGGCTCCTCTGGGTGGTGCTCAAGAACGGATCCCGGCGATCAACGCCGACTTCCTGTCGCGTCGATGCTCAACGTGGTCGGCGACGAGCAGGGCGGCCTCCTACACGCCCTGATCGGCAGCTCTGCTGATCACGCTGGCGGCGACGGTCATCTCCGTGCCGATCGGCATCCTCACCGCCATCTATCTGGTCGAGTACGGCAAGCGTCCGCGCGGCCTGCGCGGCTGATCACCTTCCTGGTCGACGTGATGACCGGCATCCCGTCGATCGTGGCCGGTCTGTTCGCGCTGTCGTTGCTTGTCCTGCTGTTCGGACCGGCGTTCCGCGCGGCATCGGGGGCTCGATCGCCCTGTCGCTGCTGATGATCCCGACCGTGGTGCGCTCGTCGGAGGAGATGTTCCGGCTCGTCCCCGACGACCTCCGCGAGGCGTCGTACGCGCTCGGCGTGCCGAAGTGGCGCACGATCGTCAAGGTGGTGCTGCCGACCTCGCTCGCCGGCATCGTGACCGGTATCGTGCTCGCGATCTCACGGGTGATCGGCGAGACCGCGCCACTGCTGGTGGTGGCCGGGCGCCACCGACGGGATCAACACAACCTCTTCGACGGCCGGATGACCACGCTGCCCGTCTTCATCTTCTCCCAGTACTCCACGTCGACCCCGATCGGCTACGAGCGGGCCTGGGGTGGCGCGCTCGTCCTGATCGTGCTGGTGATGGTCCTCAATCTCATCGCCCGCTCATCGGGCGCATCTTCGCGCCCGCCAAGGGACACTGAGAGCGCGTCCTCAGGAAGGAATCATGGCCAAGAGCATCGATGTATCGGACCTCGACATCTACTACGGGGACTTCCTCGCGGTGGAAGGGGTCAACATGACCGTCAAGTCCACGGTCGGTCACCGCGTTCATCGGGCCCTCCGGGTGCGGGAAGTCCACCATGCTGCGGTCGCTGAACCGCATGCACGAGGTGATCCCCGGACGCGCGCGTCGAGGGGAAGGTCGTCGTCGACGGGCAGTCGCTGTACGACCCCAGCGTCGACCCGGTCGCCGTACGCCGTCAGATCGGCATGGTCTTCCAGCGGCCGAACCCGTTCCCGACGATGTCGATCTACGAGAACGTGCTGGCCGGTAACCGGCTCAACGCCAAGAAGCTGAAGAAGTCCGAGGCCGACGCCATCGTCGAGAAGTCGCTGAAGCACGCGAACCTCTGGGAGGAGGTCAAGCGGCCGCCTGAACAAGCCCGGCATGGGGCTCTCGGGCGGTCAGCAGCAGCGGCTCTGCATCGCGCGCGCGATCGCGGTGAACCCCGAGGTGCTGCTGATGGACGAGCCGTGCTCGGCACTCGACCCGATCTCGACCTCGGCCATCGAGGACCTGATCCACGAGCTGAAGTCCGACTACACGATCGTGATCGTGACCCACAACATGCAGCAGGCGGCCCGGGTCTCCGACGACACCGGCTTCTTCAACCTCAAGGCCACCGGCCAGCCAGGTCACCTCGTGGAGTTCAACCCCACCAGGAAGATGTTCTCCACCCCCGACGACCCCGCCACCGAGGCCTACATCTCCGGCCGCTTCGGCTGACCGGCCCCATCCCACCTCCGGACCCACCCCCGGACCCACCCCCGGACACGCCGCGAAGTTGTGATTGCCGGGGTAGTCCGTGACGTTTCTGTCGTTCCCGGGCCAGATCAACGACCGCTTCGTCACGGACTACCCCGGCACTTCTCGTCTGCCTGTGGATGACGGGCCGCGGGGGCGGGTTCATCCGGGCACCGTGGGTGGATGCGTTCTCGGCACGTGTCCCCCGGTCTCTCGAGGACCGGCCGCGTCGGGCTCGTCGATCCCATGAGACTGGATCCGACGGGGGCCGACGGGCCCACCCCTGCGCAGGCGCGAACAGGCGCGTGGCGGCGGTCGAGTCATGGTCTGTACGTGCCGTCGGGGGCGGACCGGAGCCTGCCCGAGCAGCGGATCGTCGAGGCGGCGGCCGTCCTCCCGTCGTACGGCGGGGTGACGGGCTGGGGGGCTCTGCGCTGGATGGGGGCCTCCTGGATGACCGGCCTCGCGCCCGACGGACAGACGCCCCTGCCCGTCGTGCTGGTCACGGCCGGCGACGACATCCGCCCCCAGCCCGGGATCCAGGTCAGCGCCGAGCGCCTCAGCCCCTCGGAGCTGACGGTCCACGACGGTCTGAGGGTGACCATCGCCGTCCGATCGACGTCGTTCGAGATGAGGTACGCCGCCTCGCTGCGCGCAGCCGTCGTGGCAGCCGACATGGCGATGCAGGCGGACCTCGTGTCGCTCGACGAGATGTGGTCGTTCGTGGCGACCCTCTCGGGCTGGACCGGCGTCCCGCGGTGCCGCGAGGCGCTGGCACTCGCCCACGAGAACAGCTGGTCCCCACGGGAGACGAGCCACCTGCGGCTGCCGTGGATCCTCGAGGCCGGCCTCCCGTGGCCGCGTTGCAACGTGCCGGTGTTCGACCGCCACGGTCGACACATCGGCACGCCCGACCTCCTCGACGAGGAGGCCGGCGTCGTCGGCGAGTACGACGGGTCGTTGCACCTGCAGGGTGCCCAGCGGGGCCGCGACGTACGCCGAGAAGAGGCGTTCCGGGCCGTCGGCCTGGAGTACTTCACCGTCGTCGCGGCGGACGCGCGCGACCCGGACCTCGTCGTACGGCGGATGCAGGCGACCCGGGCGCGGGCGAGGTTCGCCGCCGAGTCGGCCCGGGCCTGGACCCTCGAGCAACCGCCGTGGTGGATCCCCACCGAGACCGTTTCCCAGCGACGGGCCCTCACGGCCGAGCAGCGTCAGCGGCTGTTCCGCAACCGGGCCGGCTGAGTGCCGCAGAGGGATGGGGTCAGCTGAGGAGGGGGTTGAGGACCACGAAGCAGAGCGCGGCGGCGGCGCCGGCCATCGGGAACGTCAGCACCCAGGCGGTCACGATCGAACGCGCCATGCCCCACCGGACGGCGGAGAAGCGGCGGGTGGCGCCCGAGCCCATGATGGCCGAGGTGATGACGTGGGTGGTCGACACCGGGGCCTGGTAGAGGAAGGCGGACGCGTAGAGCACGGTCGCACCCACCGACTCGGCCGCGAAGGCGTGGGGCGGGTCGAGGTGGATGATCCGGCGACCGAGGGTGCGCATGATCCGCCAGCCGCCGGAGTAGGTGCCGAGCGAGATGGCGCCCGCGGACGAGGCGATCACCCACAGTGGGAGCTCCTGGGTGTCGGGAGCGAGATACCCGCTGGTGATCAGGACCAGGAAGATCACGCCCATCGTCTTCTGGGCGTCCTGGAGGCCGTGCCCGAGCGCCATCGCCGAGGCGGAGACCGTCTGGGCGAGCCGGAACCCGCGGGTGACCCGCCCGGCGTTGCGGTGGCGGAAGATCCACAGGATCGCCAGCATCACCGCGAAGGCCAGCCCGAAGCCGACCAGGGGCGAGACCAGCATCGGGATCACGACCTTGTCGACGACCGTCGACCAGTGCACCGTCGTACCGGCGGCCAGCGCCGCGCCGACGAGGCCCGCCGATCAGGGCCTGGGTGGACGACGACGGCAGACCGAAGTACCACGTGATCAGGTTCCAGATGATCGCGCCGAGGAGTCCGGCGAAGATGACGATGATCCCCTCGGTGCCGCTCGGCGGGACGATCACGTCGGACACGGTCTGCGCGACCTTCTGGCCGAGGAACGCGCCCACGAAGTTCATCACCGCGGCGAGCGTCAGCGCCACCCGCGGCGTGAGCGCGCGCGTCGAGACCGAGGTCGCGATCGCGTTCGCCGCGTCGTGGAAGCCGTTGGTGTAGTCGAAGAACAGCGCGACGGCGATGACGGTGAGGACGAGGGCGAGGTCCACAGGCAGGGCCTCAGGATTCCTTGACGGCGATCTGTTCCACGATGTTGGCGACCTTCTCGAAAGCGTCGATGGCCCCCTCGAGGGACTCCACGATGTCCTTCAGCTTCAACACCTCGATCGCCTTGAAGTCACCGCTGAACAGCTTCGCGAGGGTACGCCGGTAGCTCTTGTCGCCGGCGTTCTCGAGGCGGTTGATCTCGATCCAGTACTCGTCGAGCCCGGTCATCGTCCGCACGTTCGGCATCGCGCCAGCGGTGATCTCCGCGCAGCGCTGGATGACCTCCACCAGGGTCAGGAACTCCGCGGGCAGCCTCACGACCTCGTAGAGCAGGATCAGGTCGACCACCTCGTCGAGGTCGTCCATCACGTCGTCGAGCCCGCTGGCCAGCGAGTAGATGTCCTCCCGGTCGAACGGCGTCACGAAGCTGCTGTTGACCTTGCGCACGATCGCGTGGGTGTTCTCGTCACAGATGTGCTCCGCCTCGCGCATCCGCTTGGCGACGTCCTCCCGGTCTGCGCCCTCGGTGATCATCTCGGCGAGCAGCCCGGCCCCGGTGACGATGTGCTGGGCCGAGACCGTGAAGAGGTCGTAGAACGACGTATCGGTGGGACGGAGGCGCAGGGCCACGACGTACTCCTGTCGAGGGGACGCGGATCGCGAACATGCTACGGGCGCGTCACGGAGCGTACGCAACGCCCCGACGCGTGGCGGACCCGCCTCTCAGGTGGCTTCGCGCCGGCGGCGCTGCTGCTCGATCAGAACCTCCTGGAGATGGTCGCTCCCGTCGTTGGCGACCCACTCGCCGTCGCTGCGCAGCAGCCAGGCGTACGTCGTGGGCGCGAACGCCAGGTCGAGCAGCGACGACACCTGGACGACGTTGTCCTCGCCGGGGAGCTGCACGAGGACCTCGACCCGACGGTCGAGGTTGCGGTGCATCAGGTCGGCCGACCCGATCCAGATGCTCGGCTCCCCGCCGTTCTCGAACCAGTAGACCCGGCTGTGCTCCAGGAAACGGCCCAGGATCGAGCGGACGGTGATGTTCTCCGACAGGCCCGGCACCCCCGGCCGGAGCGCGCAGATGCCGCGCACCAGCATCTCCACGGGCACGCCGGCCTGCGACGCGATGTAGAGCGCGTCGATGATCCCCTCGTCCACGATGGAGTTGGCCTTGAGCCGGATCCGGGCCGGGCGCCCGTTGACGTGGTGGTCGATCTCGCGGTGGATCCGCTCGACCAGGCCGTTGCGCACCGAGTCGGGCGCCACCAGGAGCCGCTGGTAGCTCGGGTTGCGGGAGTAGCCGCTGAGGTTGTTGAACAGGTGGGCGACGTCCTCGCCGATCACCTCGTTGGTGGTGATCAGCCCGAGGTCCTCGTACATCCGCGCGGTCTTGCCGTTGTAGTTGCCGGTACCGATGTGGGTGTAGCGCCGGATCCCCTCCGGCTCGTCGCGCACCACCATCGACAGCTTGCAGTGGGTCTTCAGCCCGACCAGCCCGTAGACCACGTGGCAGCCCGCCTGCTCGAGCTTGCGTGCCCAGCGGATGTTGGCCTCCTCGTCGAAGCGGGCCTTGATCTCGACGATCACCAGCACCTGCTTGCCGGCCTCCGCCGCGTCGACGAGGGCGTCGATGATCGGGGAGTCGCCGGAGGTGCGGTAGAGCGTCTGCTTGATCGCGAGCACGTGGGGGTCGGCGGCGGCCTGCTCGAGGAAGCGCTGCACCGACGTCGCGAACGAGTCGTACGGGTGGTGCAGCAGTACGTCGTACCGCGCGGTCGCCTTGAAGACGTCGACGGGCGCGGCCGACTCGACCTCCGCGAGCTCCGGGTGGGTCGTCGGGACGAACGCCGGGAACTTCAGGTCCTCGCGCGGCAGGTCGGCGATGCTGTGGAGCCCCACCAGGTCGAGCGGGCCGGCGACGCGGAAGACCTCCTCCGTCGTGACACCCAGCTCCGAGATCAGCAGCTCGAGCACCTGTGGGGCGATCGAGTCCTCGACCTCGAGCCGCACCGGAGGGCCGAAGCGTCGGCGGAGCAGCTCCTTCTCCAGCGCCTTCAGCAGGTTCTCCGCGTCGTCCTCCTCGACCTCGAGGTCCTCGTTGCGGGTGACCCGGAACGTGTGGACCTCGAGCACCTCCATCCCCGGGAAGAGCCGCTTCAGGTGCTCGCCGATCACGTCCTCGAGCGGCACGAAGCGCTGGTTGCCCAGCGGGACGAAGCGGCTGAAGATCGGCGGCACCTTGACGCGCGCGAAGTGCTCCTTGCCGGTCTTGGGGTTGCGCACGAGCACGGCGAGGTTGAGCGAGAGCCCCGAGATGTAGGGGAACGGGTGGGCCGGATCGACCGCCAGCGGCGTCAGCACCGGGAAGACCCGCTCCTTGAAGAGCCGTTTGCAGAAGCGCTGCTCCTCGCGGTCGAGCTCGTCCCAGCGCACCAGGTCGATGCCCTCCTTGGACAGCTCCGGCACCAGCTCCTCGCGGAACAGGCGGGCGTGGCGCTCCATCAGCTCGCGGGTGCCGGCCCAGATCTGCTCGAGCACCTCGCGCGGCATCAGACCGGAGGCGGCGCGCACCGCCAGGTCGGCCGCGATCCGGCGCTTGAGGCCGGCCACGCGCACCATGAAGAACTCGTCGAGGTTGTTGGCGAAGATCGCCGAGAACCGCACCCGCTCGAGGAGCGGCTGGCTCGCGTCCTCGGCCAGCTCGAGGACGCGCTGGTTGAAGCGGAGCCAGGACAGCTCGCGGTCGAGGAAGCGGTCTTCGTACGCCGCGACGGCCGCGAGCGCCGCCTCGTCGGGCTGGTACGGCGGCTCCACGTCGAAGGGCTCGTCGGCCGGGATGTCACCGTCGCGTGAGGGGTCGACGGAAGCGAGCTGGACCATGGGATGCAGTGTGGCACGGCGGTCTCGGCAGGCTCGACCCTCGACGTCGCTAGGTTGTGGGCGTGCCCCCGTCGTCGACCTTCCTCGCTGCCGCGGAACTGCGCACCAAGGCGCTCACGTTCCGGGCCGCCCTCGGCCTGCCCGAGCGGGTCCAGCGCACGCTGGCCGGGAGGCGGGTGATGCTCGACGGGCAGACGCTCGCCACCGACACCCAGCTCATGCTCCGGCTGGAGAAGGCCGTGCGCGAGCCGGAGATCGCGACCCTGCCGATACCCGACGGCCGTCGGGCGCTGCTCCTCCAGGCCGTGATCGCCGGTGGCGACCAGCCGATCGGCGCCGTGCGCGAGCTGCCGGTCGGTGATCTGCGGGCCCGGCTCTACGTCCCGACGCGCGCCACGGCGCGGAGCCCACTGCTCGTCTACTTCCACGGCGGCGGCTGGGTGTACGGCGACCTCGACAGCCACGACCCCGTCTGCCGCTTCCTCGCCGAGCGCAGCGGCGTCCGCGTGCTCTCGGTGGACTACCGGCTGGCTCCCGAGCACCCCTTCCCCGCGGCGTACGACGACGCGCTGGCGGCGTACCGCTGGGTCGTCGAGCACGCTGCCTCCCTCGGCGCGGACCCGACCCGCCTCGGCGTCGGCGGCGACTCCGCCGGCGGCACCCTCGCCGCGACCGCTGCGATCGCCGCGGCCCGGGAGGGTCTCCCGCTCGCGTTCCAGCTCTTGATCTACCCCGCCGCCGACATGACGACGAAGACCGAGAGCCGGCACCTGTTCGGGCGCGGCTTCTACCTCACCGACGAGTTCATGGATCTCGCGAAGGCGCACTACCTGCCGGACCCCTCTCGCTGGGCGGACCCCGAGGTGAGCCCCCTCCTGGGAGACGTCCCGTCCGGCCTGGCGCCGGCGTACGTCGCGACCGCGGGCTTCGACCCGCTGCGCGACGAGGGGGAGGCCTACGCACGCAAGCTCGCCGAGGCCGGCGTCGAGGTGGAGCTGCGGAGGTTCCCCGACCAGATCCACGGCTTCGTCAACGTGCTCGCCGCCGGCCGGACCGCCCGGGCTGCGACCGCCGAGATCGCCGCCCGGCTCGGAGCCGGGCTCGGGGTCCCTCAGTAGACGAGCGCCTGGATCCCCTCGGCCAGCACCTCCTCGACGTACGACGGGGAGCCGGCCAGGCGCACCCCCGGCAGCAGGTCGGCCTCGTCGATGCCCCGTCGTGCGGCGCACTGCGAGCACACGGTCACCCGGCCACCCGCCAGGACGGCGCCGAGCAGGCCGGCCAAGGGCTGGGCATGGGGGAGCGCGAAGGCCTCGGCCCGCCCGGGCACCCCGAACCACGCGGCCTCGCCGGTCAGCCACAGCGAGACGTCGGCACCGGCCGTCACCGCGGTCGCCGCGACCGTGAAGGCCTGGTTGCAGCGCTCGGCGTCGTCGGCGCCGGCGGTGACCTTCACGACGAGCCCTCGGACCATGCGCTCACCCTAGAGCGACCGGTCGGTCGCCCTAGACTTCCAGGCATGCCGTTCGAGATCCCCGAGAACATCCACCCGAACACCGCCCGCCTGGCGTGGCTGATCGGCACCTGGGCGGGCAACGGCCACGGCGAGTACCCCGGGATCGAGAAGTTCCAGTTCGGGCAGGAGGTCGTCTTCCAACAGGACGGCCGCCCGTTCATCCACTACTTCAGCCGTTCGTGGATCATCGACGACCAGGGTGCCAAGGTGCGCGAGGCGGCGCAGGAGACCGGGTTCCTGAGGCCGCAGGAGGACGGGACCCTCGAGGTGGTCCTTGCGCACAACCTCGGCTACGTCGAGGTCTGGCACGGTGAGCTCCACGCCGAGCAGCCGCGCTTCGAGATCGCCACCGATGCCGTCGTACGGACGGCGACGGCGAAGGACTACACCGCCGGCAAGCGCCTCTACGGCTACGTCAACGGCGACCTGCTGTACGCCTACGACATGGCCGCCGAGGGCCACGAGCTCCAACCCCACACCCACGCGCAGCTGGTCAGGCAGTAGCCGTGCCCGAGTCCGACTGGCGCCAGCGGCTCCGGGAGCGGGGCTACCGGCTCACGCCCCAGCGCGAGCTGATCCTGGGCGCCGTCGAGACCCTCGGACACGCCACCCCCGACGAGGTGCTGGCCGAGGTGCGGACGCACTCCGACGCGGTCAACGCCTCGACGGTCTACCGGACGCTGGAGGTGCTCGAGGAGCTGGGGCTCGTGCGGCACGCCCACCTCAGCGACCGCGCCCCGACGTACCACTCGGTGGGGGACCACGAGCACTTCCACCTGGTCTGCCGGAATTGCCACCGGGTCATCTCGGTTGACCCCCATGTGCTCACTCCTGTCACCGACCGGCTCGCGGCCGACCACGCGTTCACCGTGGACGTCGGCCACCTGACCGTCTTCGGCCACTGCGGAGACTGCTCCTCATGACCTCTCCCTTGCTCGCCCTGCCCGGCGCGGTCGCCGGAGCCGGCCTCGACGCCCCGGTCGCGGCGCACTACGGCTCGCTCTACGGCGAACAGGTCACCCTCGAGGCGGGCGACGGCTTCGTGGACCTGTCCCACCACGACGTCCTCCGCATCTCCGGACCCGACCGGCTGCGGTGGCTGCACGACCTGACGACGCAGTACTTCCTCGACCTCGCGCCGCACACCTGGACCCAGGCGCTGATCCTGAGCCCGCAGGGGCACGTCGAGCACGCGTTCGCCGGCATCGACGACGGCACGTCGTTCACGGCTGCCACGGAGCCCGGCCGGGCTGCGGCGCTGGTCGAGTTCCTCGAGCGCATGCGGTTCATGAGCCGGGTCGAGGTCGCGGACGTGACCTCGGAGCTGGCCCTGACCTACCGCCCCGCCGCCGGACACGAGCTGGTGCCGCGCGACCGGCTTCCGGCGTACGCCGAAGCGGCCGGTCCCGCCTGCGGTCTGTGGGCCTACGAGGCGCTGCGCATCGCGCGCGGGGAGCCGCGGCTCGGGCTCGACACCGACCACCGGACGATCCCCAACGAGGTCGGGTGGCTCGGCTCGGCCGTTCACCTGGACAAGGGCTGCTACCGGGGGCAGGAGACCGTGGCGCGTGTGCACAACCTCGGTCGTCCGCCGCGCCGGCTCACGCTCCTGCATCTCGACGGCTCGGAGAACCGGCTGCCCGCGGTCGGCTCCGAGCTGACGTCCGGGGAGAAGGTGGTGGGCGTCGTCGGCACCTCCGCCCGCCACCACGAGCTGGGGCCGATCGCCCTGGCACTGGTCAAGCGCAACGTGCCGCTCGACCAGCAGCTCGAGGTGGACGGGCTCCCGGCCGCCCAGGAGGTCCTGGTCGACCCCGAGGTGGGCCTCCACGTGCGACCGCGTCCGGCCTGACCCACGTCGCGACCCGCGCGTCGTCCACAGCCCGGACTATCGCCCAGAGCGGGCGTACTGCACGTGGGTGCGGGTGTGGGCGAACCCGAGGTTCGAGTACGTCGCGACGGCGGGGGCGTTGTCGGACTCGACGTAGAGGATGATCCGGCGTACGCCGACCGAGGTCAGGTGGGCGAGCCCGGCGGCGGTGAGTGCGCGCCCGAGGCCCCGGCCCTGGGCGGCCGGGTCGACGGCGACGACGTACACCTCGCCGAGCTCGGCGGAGTGCTGCTTGGTCCAGTGGAAGCCGAGGAGTCCCGGCTGTGCGGGGCCGGCGTCCGCCACCAGCAGCCCCGCGGGGTCGAACCACGGCTCCGCCATCCGCTCCGCGAGGTTGGCGGCGTCCATGGAGCCCTGCTCGGGATGGTGGGCGAACGCCGTCGCGTTCACGCGCAGCACCTCGTCGGCGTCGTCTGGCCGGTAGCCGCGGATGGTCACCCCGTCGACGGCGGGTACCTCCACGGGTGCGGCGTCCCGCTCCATCACCCACAGCTCGCGGGCCACGGTGAGCCCGAGACGCTCGGCGATCGCCCGTGCTGCCGGGTGGTCGACATGGCTCCAGGCCGTGACGTCGCGCGGCGCCTCGGCCAGGGCCGCCCGCGCCAGCGCCGTGCCCGTCCCGGCGCCCCGAGCCTCCGGCCGCACCGCGAGGTCGAGTCCGTGGCCCCGCAGCAACGCGAAGCCGACCTCGCCGTCCACCCACAGCGCAGCGCCCTCGAGCCCGGCATGGGCCAGGGCCATCTGACCGGCTTCGTCGAGGGGGTCCGCGCCGTCGGCGGTCTCGGCCGCACGACGTACGGCGGCGACGACCGCGAGCGCGTGCTCCGGGTCGGCCGGGTCGACCCTGACGACGCTCAGCGCTTGCCCTCCGGGGTCTCGACAGGCTCGACCGGCGAGGGCCGCGTGACCGGCGATGGTCGCTCGGCCGAGGGGGCGGTGTCCTTGGCCGGCAGCACGAAGCGGTAGCCGACGTTGCGGACGGTCCCGATCAGCGTCTCGTGCTCGGGGCCGAGCTTGGCACGCAGGCGCCGGACGTGGACGTCGACGGTACGGGTACCGCCGAAGTAGTCGTAGCCCCAGACCTCCTGCAGCAGCTGGTCGCGGGTGAAGACGCGGCCGGGGTGCTGCGCGAGGTACTTCAGCAGCTCGAACTCCTTGAACGTCAGGTCGAGGGCGCGCTGCCCGATATGGGCGGTGTAGGTCGCATCGTCCACGACGACCTCGCCCGACCGGATCACGTGGTCGTCGCTCTCGGCCTCGTCGCGGCTCGCCCGCAACCGCCCGATCGAGAGCCGGATCCGTGCCTCGAGCTCGGCCGGCCCACACGTGTGCAGCACGACGTCGTCCATGCCCCAGTCGTGGGCGACGACGGCGAGACCGCCCTCGGTCACGACGAGCAGGACCGGACAGTCGGTGCCGGTGGTGCGCAGCAGGCGGCACAGGTCGCGGGCGTGAGCCAGCTCCTGCCGCCCGTCGACCAGGATCACGTCGGCGTCGGGAGCGTCGAGGAGCGCACTGCCCTCAGCCGGCAGGATCTTCACCTGGTGGCCGAGGAGGGCGAGCGCGGGGAGCACCTCCGCGCTGGGCTGGAGGGCGCTGGTGAGCAGCAGCAGCGTGCTCATGCGTGCCTCCCTCCCTGGCGGTCGGGCTCGTCGAGACCCGATGCGACAGGATATCCGGCATGGAGAGCAGCCACGACGCCGTCGCCCGAGGTGAGACGTCGCCGATCACGGTCCGCTACTGGGCTTCGGCCCGGGCCGCGGCCGGGGTCAACACCGACGCCCTCCCCGTGACCGGACCGCTCACCCTGACCGACGTCGTACGACGAGCAGCGGCGCTGCACCCCGGCACCCGCCTGCCGAACGTGCTCGAGGCCTGCTCGGTCCTGGTCGGGGACCAGCCCGTCGGATCTCGCGAGCCCGACGGCGTCCTGGTCGAGCCCGGCCAGACCGTGGAGTTCCTGCCACCCTTCGCCGGGGGCTGATCACCCGCCCAGCGCCGCCAGGAGGTGGCGGGGAGTCATGGCTCCCGGGCCCGCACCGCGTGCGGCCGCCTCGGCCACCAGCGTCTGGATCCGTGCGTTGGCCGGGGTGGGTACGCCGTACAGGCGGCCGAGCAGGGCTATCTCGCCGTTGAGGTAGTCGGTCTCGACGCCGGATCCGCGGGCCAGGCTCTGCCACGTCGAGCCGCCACCGCGGACGGCTCCCGCCACGGGCTCGAGGCGGAGGTGGTCGCCGCGGCGGGCGTCGTCCTCGGCCTCCGTGACCGGCTCGATGCCCGCGGCCGCGAAGGCCTGCTCGGCCTCCGTGGTCAACAGGTCGAGAGCGGCGAGGGCCTCGTCGGAGTCGAGGGTGTTGCCGCTCCCACAGAGCGCCTGCACCGCGTTGCCGAGGTTGTTGAGCAGCTTGCGGTACTTCCACCGCATGATGTCCGGACGCGCCACCGACTCGCAGCGGGAGGACCGCAACGCCGTGGCCAGGGCATCGTCGACGTCGTCGGCCCCGGTCGGGAAACGGCCGAGGTCGAGGATCCCGGTCGCCGCGGCCGAGTGGGCGACGACCACGCCCGGCTCGAGGTGCTCGGTCGGCATCATCACGCACAGTCCGTGGACGTGGCCGAACCACCGGGCCAGGGTCCGTTCGTTCGCGACGCCGTTCTGCGCGGCGACCACCGGCAGTTGTGGCCCTGCGGCAGCGACCAGGGCCCGGGCGGCGGCCTCGGTGTCCTGGCTCTTCACGGCCAGCACGACGACGTCGTCCGCCGTCCAGGTCACCGCCGCCGGGTCGGCGTACGTCGGGATGTGGAGCGTGACCCGCTCCTGTGGTGTGGCGAAGGTGAGACCGTGCTCGCGGATCGCGTCGCCGTGTGCTCCACGAGCGATCATCGCGACCTCGTGGCCACCCTGGTGGAGCCGGGCGCCGATGCTGCCGCCGATCCCGCCCGCCCCGAGCACCACGATCCGCATGTCGTCACCCTAGGCGCGGAATGCGAACGGGGACGCGGAGGTTGAGCGCGGCATGGACCTCGGTCGGTGGGTGCTGCTCGTCGCCGTCGTCGGCGCGCTCGGGTTCGGAGCCTGGCGCGCGATGTCGGACGGGCGGTTCCGCGGGACGCACCGGGTGCGCGGGTCGGAGCGGAGGGTCTCGACAGGCTCGACCAGCGGGGCCGGCTCGACCAGCGGGGCTCGGCTCGACCAGCGGGGCCGCTGAGCCCTCCGCGTCTCCACCGGAAGAGCACGTCAGCGTGCTGGGCGGGACGTCGTACGACGAGGAACGGGGCGAGCGGGCCACCCTGCTTCAGTTCTCCTCCGCCTTCTGTGCCCCGTGCCGGGCGACGCGGCGCATCCTGGCCGACGTCTCGTCCACGGTCCCGGGCGTGACCCACCTCGAGATCGATGCCGAGGAGCACCTCGACCTCGTCCGCAGACTCGGCGTGCTCCGGACGCCGACCACGCTGGTCCTCGACGCCACCGGCCGGGAGGTCGCCCGTGCGAGCGGAGCGCCGCGCCCGGCCCAGGTGCTCGCGGCGCTGAACGGCGTGGTGACCTGATGTCCATTATGTGGATATGCGTCTCGCAGAGCGAGACGCGGCATGGTGGCCGCGAGTCTGCCGCGCCTACAGTCGGTGGCATGTTCTCGACACATCTCACGCGCCGGCGCGCAGTGGACCACTGCCGCGTCCGTTCGGCGCTGTGTCGAATGCCCTGACGCGAGCCCGATCCGCTCCTGTTCTTTCTCTACTGATTCAGTAGACTTTGCGGACGGTCTCCTCTGCCAGACCTTCGTCCGTCGTCAGGAGTCCCATGTCCACGATCGCCACCACCCGCTCGGCCACCGGCGCGGGCATCGATCCGCGCGGCCCGCGCTTCGCGGCCGGCCTCACCTCCGTCGTGCTCGCCGTCGTGCTCGTCACCCCGGCGCAGGTCGCGCTCGCGGTGCTCGCCCTGCAGACGGTGGTGTTCGCGATCGGGGCCGTGCGCGGCGTCCAGCACACGCCGTACGCCTGGCTCTTCCGGAGCGCGATTCGCCCACGCCTCGGGGCGCCGCACGAGCTCGAGGACCCGCGGCCGCCGCGCTTCGCACAGGCGGTCGGGCTCGGCTTCGCCCTCGTGGGGCTGCTCGGCTTCGCTTCCGGAGTGACGGCGGTCGCGCTGGTCGCCACCGGGCTCGCCCTCGCCGCCGCCCTGTTGAACGCGGTCTTCGGCTTCTGCCTGGGCTGCGAGATCTACCTGCTCACCCAGCGCGCCACCGCTCGCTGACCCACGCCGCCAGACCTCAACCACGCAGTCACCCAGAGAAAGCAGGAACCCCAGCATGAGCCGCGACACCGCTCTCGTCTCCGCCCAGTGGGTGGAGGACCATCTCTCGGACCCGAAGGTCGTCCTCGTCGAGGTCGACGAGGACACGGCCGCCTACGACAAGGGCCACATCCAGGGCGCCATCAAGCTCGACTGGACGACGGACCTGCAGGACCAGGTACGCCGTGACTTCGTGAACAAGGCGCAGTTCGAGGCTCTGCTGTCCTCGCGCGGCGTCGCCAACGACGACACGGTCGTGCTCTACGGCGGCAACAACAACTGGTTCGCGGCGTACGCGTACTGGTACTTCAAGCTCTACGGGCACGACGACGTGAAGCTCCTCGACGGCGGGCGCAAGAAGTGGGAGCTCGACAGCCGGGAGCTGACCGACGAGCTGCCGCAGCGCGCCGAGACGTCGTACACCGCGCAGGACCAGGACCTCTCGATCCGCGCCTACCGCGACGAGGTCGTGGCCGCGATCGGCGCGCAGAACCTCGTCGACGTGCGCTCGCCCGACGAGTACGCCGGCCGGCTGCTCGCCCCGGCCCACCTGCCGCAGGAGCAGGCCCAGCGCGCCGGCCACATCCCCACCGCGGCGAACGTGCCCTGGAGCAAGGCCGCCAACGACGACGGGACGTTCAAGACCGACGACGAGCTCAAGGAGCTCTACACCGACGCGGGTGTCGACTGGAGCAGGGACACGATCGCGTACTGCCGCATCGGTGAGCGCTCCTCGCACACCTGGTTCGTGCTCAAGGAGCTGCTGGGCCAGGAGAACGTGAAGAACTACGACGGCTCGTGGACCGAGTACGGCTCCCTGGTCGGCGTACCCGTCGCCCTCGGTGACGACGCCGGATCGGCGGACGCCTGATGTGCGGCGCGACGCAGGGCGGACTCTCGCTGGACGGCGTGGACGTGGCCAAGGAGGCCGTCGTGCAGGGGCAGGTCGTCCGTGACGGCGAGCCCGTGCCCAACGCCTACGTCCGACTCCTCGACCGTACCGGCGAGTTCACGGCCGAGGTGCCGACGTCCGCGAGCGGGCACTTCCGCTTCTTCGCCGGCAACGGCGAGTGGACCCTGCGCACGCTGGCGCCACAGACCGCGACCGTGGACCGGAAGGTCGAGGCCGCGGTCGGCTCGGTGGCCGAGGTGACGATCGCTCTGTGAACGGCGTCGATCCGCGGGGGCGGTGAACGCCGAGGCGGTACGCGCCGGCTCGGCGTCCGCGCGCCTGCACCGCCTCGAGCGGCCAGGCGACTCCTGCGGCAGCGCGCTCGCCGCTACCGGTCAACGGGCGTGGGTGCGCAGGTCCATCGCCACGGAGTCGGTGCCGTGCCGGAAGAGATGCGAGGCACCGAGCGAGTAGTCGAAGTCGACGCGGACGAGGTGGGTGGTCCCGGGCCGCGTGGGCCTGACCACTGCGACGACGTACTCGTCGGGGCTGGGGTAGGTCAGCTGCGTTCCGTCGACGATGGGGCGCACCTCGCTGCAGTACGCCGACAGGTCGCCGGCGACATAGCCGATGATGTCGGTCGTGGTCCGGGCATGGCAGACCACGAGGGACACCCGCGACCGGGCCGTGTCGGTCGCCAGCACGGCTCGTGCTCCGTGGAGCGTCAGGGTGGTCGAGTGGCCATCTGTCCCCGGGAAGGTCACGGCCGCGGCGAGCGCGGCTCGGGAGACCGGCTTCGGATCTGCGTTCATCCCGTCGCCGTGGTCGGGCAGCAGGTCCGGATGGTTCCACCAGCGGAGGCCGAGCACGGCCGCCCAGCCGATGACCAGAGCGAGCACCGCGCCGACGACCAGCGTGGTGGTCCGGCGGGGCCGCGCCAGCCGATCGGGAGGGTCGACGACGACGGTCATGGCGCTCCTAGGTCCGGTGAAGGGACTCTAGGGCCTCAGCGTTCCAGGAGGACGGTGAACGGCCCTTCGTTCACCGAGGAGACACGCATCTGGGCGCCGAAGACGCCTTGCTCGACGTGGGCGCCGAGGGCGGTCAGGGCCGCGCAGAAGGCGTCGTAGAGGGGTTCGGAGACCCGACCGGGGGCAGCTGCCGTCCAGCTCGGGCGACGGCCCTTGCGGGCGTCGCCGTAGAGCGTGAACTGCGAGACCACGAGCAGGGGCGCCTCGAGGTCGGACGCCGACCGTTCGTCGGCGAAGACCCGGAGACCCCACACCTTGCGTGCCATCCAGTCGACCTCGGCGGCGCCGTCGGTGTGCGTCAGACCGAGGTAGACGAGGAGCCCGGGCCCGCTGAGCGATCCGACGGTCGTGCCGTCGACGACGACCGACGCGGACGAGACCGTCTGTACCACCGTGCGCATGCTCCCATCATGGCCGGGCCGAGGTCCTTGACGATCGAGATCCTCGCCGGTCGCGCGAAGCCGGGACCCCTCTGACACGATGACCCCATGAGCGACCCGCTGCTGATCACCGTGGCACCGACGGGGGCCGAGACGGCCAAGGAGGACTGCCCGCAGCTCCCCACCACACCCGAGGAGATCGCGGCGACGGCCCGGGCCTGCGAGGCGGCCGGTGCGGCGATGATCCACCTGCACGTCCGCGACGCCGAGCACCGGCCGACCCTCGATCTCGGGTTGTTGAAGGAGTGGGTCGCGGCTGTCCGCGACGTCGGTGACCTCGTGGTCCAGCTCTCGACGGGTGGCAGCGTCCACGACCCGCTCGACCAGCGGCTCCGGGTTCTCGACGCCGAGCCCGACTCGTGCAGCCTGACGATGGGGACCACGAACTTCGGCGACGACGTCTTCTCCAACCCCTGGCCGTTCGTCTGCGAGCTCTACCAGCTCGCCCAGGAGCGAGGCGTCGCCCCCGAGTTCGAGCTCTTCGACCTCGGCCAGGTGCACGCGCTGACCAGGCTGCTCGACCGCTACGGCCTGCCGGCCGGCGGCAAGGTGCACGTCGACCTGGTGATGGGGGTCCCCGGCGGCATGAACGGTACGACCGACGCCCTCGTCGCCGCTGTGCGCGACCTGCCGGCCGCCACCACCAGCTGGAGCGCCACCGGCATCGGACGGTCCACCCTCGCGGTGATGCTGGCCAGCCTCTCCAAGGGCGGCCACCTGCGGGTCGGGATGGAGGATGTGCTGACGATCAGCCGCGGCGTACCGGTGGAGTCCAACGCCCAGCTCGTCGAGCGGGCCGCGGCGATCGCAGCGGCGGTGCAGCGCACCCCGATGTCGCCCGCCGAGGCGCGCGAGCTGATCGGCGTACGGGCCTCGGTCTGAGCCGCTTCAGCTCTTCGGGACGGGCTGCCGCGCGGAACGCTTGCCGGTCGTCGCCGGCTTGGTCTCGGCGGCGTACTCGTACTTGGTGTAGTCGCCGTAGTGGTAGCCGCCCGCGGCGCTGCGTCGCATCCGGTTGAAGATGATCCCGAGCGTGCGGCCGTGGACGGTCGAGATGTGGTTCAGCGCGGTGGTGAGCTCGGAGTCGAGCGTGCCGCCGTGGGTGATGACCACGAGGGCGCCGTCGGCGGAGCGGGTGAGGACTGCGGCGTCGGTGACCGGGAGCAGCGGCGGTGCGTCCACGATCACGATCGACTCGCGCGCCAGGTCGTCCATCAGCGTGTGCATCGCCTGGGAGCCGAGCAGCTCGCTCGGGTTCGGCGGGATCGGCCCCGAGGCCAGGACGCTCAGGCCGGGGATCTCCGGGTGTGCCTGGAGGACCTCGGCCACGGCGATCCGTCCGACGAGCACGTCGGTCAGCCCGACGTCGTCCACCACGCCGAGGGCGCGGGCGACGGTGGGCCGGCGCAGGTCGCCGTCGATCAGGGTCACGGCCTGCCCGCCGACCGCGATCGCCGCTGCGAGGTTGGCCGCCACGGTGGACTTGCCGTCCGACTGCTTGGGGCTCGTCACGACGATGATCCGCGGCGGGCTGTCGACGTCCATGTAGGCGAGATTGGTGCGCAGCTTGCGGAATGCCTCCGCGACGCCGGCGGATCCGGAGGCGGTCGGACCGGTGACCGCGAGCTGGAGGGCCACGTCCTTGTCACGGCTCATCGAGGAGGACTGGGGGATCAGGCCGATCACCGGGGTGCCGTAGGCCCGCTCGACCTCCTCCGCGGAGCGGATCCGGCGGTCGAACTGGTGGCGGAGCATCGCGTAGCCGAAGCCGAGCAGCAGCCCGAGCAGCAGCCCGAGCGCGAGGTTCAGGTTGGTGCGGGGCAGCACCGGAGTGCTCGGCAGCACGGCTGAGGTGTAGGGCACCACGCGCAGCCCCGGCTGCCCGGGCTGCGGTGCGCCGTCGACCTTGGCGACCTCCTTGGCCAGGGCCTTGACCCACGCGTCGGCCAGCTGCTGGGCCTCCACCGGCGTGGCGGCACGGGCGCTGATCTTGATCACCACGGTGTCGGTGGGCTGGTCGACCGAGATCTGTCCGACCAGCGCGGCCGGCGACTCGTCGAGGCCGAGGCTGTCGATGACGTCCTGGGCGGCCCGGGTGCTGGTGGCGATGTCGACGTAGGACTTCACCCGTGACTTCGCGAGCGTGTCCGCGATGGAGGCTGTCGCCGGGTCGCTGCTGTCGCCGGAGCTGACGTAGCCCGTGGAGGTCGCCTCGTAGACCTTGGGCTGGGAGAGGTTGTAGGCAGCGGCCAGGCCGACGCCGATCAGGGCCAGGACCAGGACTCCCACCCAGTGGGCGCGCAGGATCCTGAGGTAGTCCTTCAGCTCCATCGCAGACTCTCCTCCCCGCGACCGTCGCGGGTCCTACACTCCGGGGAGTGCGAACTCCCAGCGTAGGCGATCCCACCCGGATACGTCTGAAGGCTCTGGAAGTTCCTTTACTTATCTCGTGCGAGGGTTCCAGCGCTCGCGAGCTGGCCCGGGCCGTCGAGACGGCGTGGGCCTCCTGCCTCGACGACGGGTCCGACGATCCACTCGAGATCCGGGTCCGACTCGACCGGGACAGCGATCCCGAGCCCCCGGGCTACGACCTCACCGGCACGGATCTGGCCACCGTGATGGACCAGCTCAGCCCGGTCGTCACCAAGGCTGCGATCACGGCCCGCGCGGGGACGATGCTGATGTTCCACGCCTGTGCCCTGGCCGAGCCCGCCACCGGCGACACGGTTCTGTTCTTCGGCCCGTCCGGTGCCGGCAAGACCACGGTGGCGCGAACCCTGGGCCGCGGGCTCGGCTACCTCTCCGACGAGACCGCGGGCGTCCGCGACGACCTGACCGTGGTGCCCTACCCCAAGCCGCTGTCGGTGCTCACGCCCGGGAGCCCGGTCAAGGAACAGGTCCCGGCCGGCCGCCTCGAGCTCCGCGCGGCCGGGCCCGGCCCCTTCCGGGTCCGCGCAGTGGTGCAGCTGAGGCGGCAGCCGTCAGGCGCGGGAGTCGAGGTGGAGCGGCTGGCGACGGTGGACGGGATCACCGAGCTGGTCGGCCAGTCGTCGTACTCCCGGATGCTCGAGCGACCTCTCCACCGGCTGGCGGCCCTGGCCCACGACGTCGGTGGCATCGCGCGGGTGACGTACGCCGAAGCGGCCGACCTCGGGCCGACGGTCGACGGGCTGCTGGCGGGCCGGTCGTGAGCCGCGCGCGTCGCCTCCCGATCGTCGATGCGTACGTCGAGGACGGTCGCGCCGCCGTGTACGCCGGCAACGGTGAGGTGATCGCACTCTCGGAGCTGGCGACGTGGGCCTGGTCGGCACTCCCCGAGGAGTGGACGCCGGTGGCGGACCTGGCCGCCGGGCTCGTCGCGGAGTTCGGTGAACCCCAGGGCATCGACCCGCTCATGGCCACCGAGGCCACCTTGCGGACGCTCGCCGACCACGGCCTCGCGGAGGTCGACGGCGGCTGAGTTCCCGAACGGCCTGCTCACCGCTCGTGCGCACCTATGCTGGCCGCGTGTCCGCGTCGTCGCTCGAGCTCGCGCTGGACGAGGCAGTCCCTCTCGCGCACGCGCTCGTCGCCCGCGCGGCTCGTGACCACGAGGTGCGGGTGCTCTTCATCAAAGGTCCCGTGGCCTCGGAGCAGGGTCTGCGTCCCGCTCGCCCGTCGGTCGACGTCGACGTGCTGGTGGACCCGACGCGGCGCGGTCTGCTGGCGGCGGTGCTCGACGACCTGGGTTGGATCGACGAGAACCCCTACCTCTCGCCCACCGTCCTGCCCCAGCACTCGTTGACCCATCGGCACGAGTCGTGGCCGTGCGAGCTCGACCTGCACGACCGCTTCCCTGGGTTCTTCGCCGATCCGCAGGCCGTCTTCGAGGCCCTCTGGCCGCGACGTACGACGGTCCGCGTGGCCGGTCAGGACATCCCCGCCCCCGACCGCGCAGGGCACGCGTTGATCCTGGCCCTGCACTCGCTCCGGGACCCGCACGAGGTCTCGCGGCAGATCGACCTCCACGACCTCGAGCAACGTGTGGCCGCCGACCTCACACCCGACGACCTCCTCGACCTGGCCGCGCTCGCCCGCAGCCTCGGCGCCGCGGACACCGCCGCACCCTTCCTCCGCGCCCTCGGCGCGCCGCCGACCGGGGTCGGCTCGACCTCCGCAGCCGACCTGCGCGCGTGGCGGCTCCGCACCGAACCCTCCGACACCACCGCCGTCAGCTGGGTGGAGGAGCTGCGACACCTCCCCCTCCGCGCCTGGCCCCGCTACCTCTGGTCGAAGAGCTCCGCCACCTCCCGCCCCGCGCCTGGCCCCGTTACCTCTGGTACGCCGTGTGGCTCACCGAACACGAGCTCCGGCTGGCTGACCCGAGCATGCATGCCGGGCATCGTGCCGTGTGGGCCGCTCGCCTGAGGCGCCTGAATCGTGGACTTCGTGCTCTTCCAGGCGCACTTCGAAGTGTCCACGCCCACTCGCTGTGGGCTAGACGGCGGACGCCGGAACGCTAGCGCCATCTGTCGGTCCTGACTGTTCCCGCCGGTTGGTCTGCCTCGGTTGGAGGATTTCAAAGTTTGCGAACGACCAGGAAGTGCCTCGTTGACCAAGAAAGTCCCATGAGCGTCAGGAGGCACGACGCGACAAGGGCAGCGAAGTCGTCGCCCCTGATCAGCAATGGCACCGTCGCTGGGACCGTGATCGCCAGAACCGCCGCGAGTAGCCGTGGGCCTTGTGTGCCTGCCCATGCTGACAGGTGCAGATGCTTGCGGGCGTACCCTAGGAGGAGCAGGTTCTGGATCACCATCGAGATCGTCCACGCCCCCGCCGCGCCCGACGCGCCGAAGCGCGGGATCAGCAGGATGGCAGGCACCAGCATGCCTGCCACCGCAATGAGTGCAATTGCAAAGTTCACGCTGCTGCGACCGGCCATGAGAACTACCCCTCCGACAGGCCCTGTTGCCACGTTGACGAGAGCGCCGAGCGCCAACAGCCGGAGGCCCAACCTGCCACCGGGAAGGTCTGGGCTGGCGATCGATAGAAGCGTGTCCGGGTACATCAGGAGAACGGCGCACATCGGCAACGTGAGCGTGAACAGCCACCTGGTGGTGGTCGCGAAGATGCGCTGAACGTCGGCTGGCTGGTGTTGCCCGAAGGCGGAGGCAAGGCGGGGCAGCATCGCTGTTGTCACAGACTGAAGCAGCATTCCAGTGCCCATGGTGAGACGCGTTAGCGACGCATATGTTGCGGCCTGCGCTGGGCCCGAGATGGCCCCGACGATCACTGTAAGTAGCCAAATGCTGGACGCCAACACGACTTCTTCGAGGCCCCGCGGGATGCCGAATCGCAACGTCTCCTTCGCGGTTGCGCTGTTCCAGCTGGGCCTTCGGGAGCAGTAG
The DNA here is from genome assembly GCA_963805345.1 of uncultured Actinomycetota bacterium. Classification (GTDB taxonomy): domain Bacteria; phylum Actinomycetota; class Actinomycetes; order Propionibacteriales; family Nocardioidaceae; genus Nocardioides. Next base: position 580,317 of record CAWDUA010000005.1, on the reverse strand, counting down.
ATGCCGGCACGCCGCAGAGACCCGAATGCATGTATGGCGGCGAGGAAGCAACAGAAGACGGCAGGTCCTGTGATGGTCCATGCCAATGCAGTATTGCCGGCCCCGGCGCCGATGACCGCCGCCACTGCGACAACCCTCAGAACAGGTTGCCCGCCTATGTCATAAAGCACCCCTGCCGAGGGCTCATCAACAGCTCGCGAGAGCGCCGTGAACACGCGGGTGAGTACGACGAACGGGACCGACAGCACCATTCCCGCTAGCAGTGCCGCGAGGGCCTGTCGATGAGACGGGCCAGTCAACAGTTTGGCCAGATCGTCCGAAGCGCCCACTGCGATGACCGCAACGACGGTGGAGAATGCGGCAACAGGTAGCAGAGTAGTCCACACACTCGTCGATGCATCTACGCCGTCGTTACGGCGGATCTGCGCGATCAGGCGCGTGATCGTCATCGCCCCGCCGAGGCTACAGAGAATGGAAGCCCCAGACGCCAGAGCAAGAGCCTGGAAGTAGAGCCCACCACGATCGACGCCGAGCCCACGCATTATCAGGATCAAAAGGACTACAGTGGCAACTGCCCCCAGGACCGATCCTGAGGTGGTCACCACACTCCCGCGCACAATCTCGCGGAGATGCGATTCAGACCGACTTGTAAGAGTGCCGAGGCGAGTCATAGCCGAAAAGCGTGCTGGTCCCGGCGGCTCGATTCAGGCACGCTGTTTCTCCTCCACCGGAAGCGGGTGCCTGAAGATGGCAACCGCGCCCCGCGCGATCGCCAGACCCTCCGCAATCTCAGCGCGGTCGCGCTCGGCGATCCCGCCGCCTACGCGCATGAGCACCTCACCTACGACACTCCACCAGAAGTGAGAGGCCCGAAGCCCGTGGATGCGGTTCTCGCGCACCCAACGATGGACCAGTGCGATGCGCTCCAGGGCCAGATCCGTCTTGGCGATGCGGTTGACGGGACTGGAGTAGTGGACCATCGCCGCGTCTGGTGCGACCGCGAGTGGGTGAGCTCTAGAGACCGCAAAGCTGAAGAAGAGGTCCTCGCCGATGCTGTAGCCCTCGAGTCGATCGTCAAACCGGATGCCTTCTATCAGCGACAGCCGATAACTCATGCACCCCCCAGACAGCCGTTCCGGACTTAGGGGGACGTCCTCGCGATAGTGCGCCATCGTGGATTGGCCCGAGGAAAGCACCTTGCCCGGGACGTCGGAGTACAGCCGAAACAGCGACTTCGCCCTGACGTATCGCGGCGGCGGGTGGTTGACAAGAACTCCACCAACGCCAGCCACCTTCGGGTCGCGAGCGAACACCGCATTGATCTCATCGAAGTATTGGGGCGAAACTTCAGAGTCATCATCGATGAAGTGCACTACCTCGACGTCCGGACGCGCTTCTCTAATCCAGTCGATCGCCTGGTTGCGCTGTCGCGCAAGACCGGGGGCGCAGGGCAGCAGACTTGCCTGCACGGAGCGCGCCACAACGTCGCGGACTTGCTCCAGAGAGGGGGTGGTGCTCGCATCCGCAACTATGACCGGCAGATCCGGCGAAGCCTCGTGCACATATCGAAGTGCGTTTGTCAGGTCATCGGGTCGGTTGCGCGTGCAGATCACCAACACAGAGTTGACGTCGGTTGCTCGAGAAGGCTGGGCTGCCTCCGTGTCGCCCTGGGTCACGGCCGAACCTCCTGCGTTCTCGAGGGGCCATGATCTGTCATTGAGCCTCGCCCTGGATGGGTAACCGATTCTAGATGCCTCGTGCGACTGATGGGTGCGAACCGCCCACGGGTGTCGGTTCGCGGCCCCGCAGTATCCAGGGCGCGGACGACGCCTTCCTGCGGACGCGAGGTGTCTCGACTGGGGACGGCCGGTCCCGAATCCGCAGCCAGATGCTTGACCGAACGTATCCGGAGGTGGGCCTAGCTCGCCTAGAGTGTTTGGCCGTGAGTGTTTCCGCGCGTGAAGCAGAGAGTTCTGCGCTGACAGCGAGGGTGCGCCCAACAAAGGTATTGACTTGCACACTCGCCGTGTGTCTCGATGATTTCCGCGACCCGATGGGGTTCCTACATCGGGGTTTCGCCGCTCTTTTTGACCGACGTACTGATTCTTGGCTCGGTCGCCGACCGCTTCATTGCTCGGACCGTATACCCACAGCGCACCACTCGGATCCGCGCTGGGTATACAACATCTCCGTCAGGGATCGTTGTTGCCTTCCTGGCCTATACAGTCGGCCGAATGCTCCTCTCGGGGTCATGGACAGCGACCGTGACCTGGCTTCGAGACGGGGCACCATATCTGTATGCGGCGCTTGCCCTCATCTCTGCCCATGCCATTGGACGTGCCACTCCAGATGAGGTGCGCAGGACTACGAGACTCATCTGGATGGCCCTGATCTTCCACCTGGCGTGGACGTGTCTGATCGGCCCGTCGGCGGCGACAAGTTCCTTTGCGGCGCCCCGTCCATTCATGGGGGGTGGCATCTTCTATGGCAAGCCCGACATCGACTCAGCTATCGTCGGCGTGACTGCGGCGCTCTTGCTGCGGCGACTCCTGCATGAGTGATGAGCGTGGGAGAGGCTGGGCGTTGCTTGGTCTGGTTGCAGCGGCGTACAGCCTCTCGCATTACACCAGCCGGGCTGGATTCATCTCGGTGGTTCTTGCAATCGCCGCCTCGCTTGGGCTACGCATATGTCGCCAGTGGCCGCTCAGCTCTCAAAAGGCTGGGAATCGTTGCCCTGGTGCCAGCGGCTGCGCTGATCGCCGTGTCCCTTCTGCCTTCAACGACGGTAGGGTCCCGCCTTCTTGCGACCGTCCACTCGGGGACTGCGACCAATGCGGCTGGTCAGAACGCCGAGGGCACGACGGACGCACGGCGGAAGACCTGGTACGGTGTGATCACCTGGACTCGGGACGACAGCGCGCGCACCATCGTCGGCGCGGGCATGGGCGTCGATTTCCTGGCCGCCTCAGGGACCCTGCAATACCTTGAGGGCACTGACTACGAGAACGTGCGGAGTCCGCACGACTACTTCATCGGCAGCTTTGCACGACTCGGACTCGTCGGACTCGGTCTGATCCTCGCGATCGTCCTGTCGCTGATGCGTCGCGCCTATTCGTTCCGAAAGCGGATCGCAGAGGACGAGCTGCTCACTTTCGCCGCACTGACCGTCTTCGCGATCGTGTCCGTGGCCAGTTTCGGTGTGGTTCTCGAGGCACCCTTCGGGGCCGTCCCGTTCTGGTGGGCCGCAGGTCTGATCCTCGCGCTCGTGCCGATGTCGACGACAACTGATCCGCAGCAGTCCTAGCCGGCGACGGCGTCGTACACCGCGAGCAATGAGGCGAGTCCGGCGGCGGGCGTGTTGTTGCGCTCGTACGACGCACGGGCCGCGGCGCCGCGGGAGCGAGTGTCCTCGACGGTGATCGAGGTGAGCGCCCGCGCCAGCCCCTCGGCGCTGGGGTCCACGACCCAGCCGGTCTGGTCGTCGACGATCGACCCGACGCTGCCACCGGAGACGGTCAGCACGCCGCGACCCCGACCGAACGCCTCGGCCACCGCCAGCGGGTAGCCCTCGAAGACGCGCGAGGGCACCACGATGTAGGACGCCTCGGCCATGGCCTGCGCGACCCGGTCGGGCGGGACCTGACCCAGCCACGTGATCATCGGGTCGACGTCGAGGGCGTCGGACACGAGGTCGCGGAGCGGGCCGTCGCCGGCGATCACCAGGCGCTGCTGGGGGTGGAGACCGCCGCGGCGCGCGAGCGCCCAGGCGTCGAGGAGGCGGTCGATCCCCTTCGCCTCGTCGAGCCGCCCGACGTAGAGCACGTCACGTCCGGGCTCGCCGGCGGTGCCGGGGTCGACCACCCAGGTCGGGCGCACCGTGATCCGCTCCGCGGGAAGGCCGTAGGAGACGAGCATGTCGCGCATGAACGGCGTCAGCGCGAGGTAGCGGGCCACGCCCCCGCGCCAGGTCCGGCGGTGGGAGATCATCCCGATGGTCACCGGCACGGTCTGGAGCCGGGAGTCGCGGTAGCAGCCGTGCCGCACGGCCGGCAGCCCGAGCCGGGAGCCCACGCAGTCGGTACAGACGTGGCCGTCGCGCAGGTGAACCCCGTTGGCGCAGCCGTGCCGGTAGGCGTGCACCGTCTGCACGACGGGCACGCCATACCTGCCCGCGACATCCACGACCGCCGGGGAGATCAACGGCGTGACCTGGTGCAGGTGCACCACGTCCGGCTGCACCGTGTGCAGGAGCTGCTTGAAGCGGCGTACGCCGGACGGCGAGTAGATCGGACCGGGCGCCGCACGGAGGACACCCCGGAGACCACCGGGGATCGAGTCGGAGTCCTCGAACATCTCCACGGCCTCGACCCCACCGGAGCGGAGCAGGGCGACCTCGGCCGTGACGAGCTGGTTCTCGCCGCTGGGGGCGCCGGAGCGGTAGAAGTTGTGGGCGACCAGGACCCGCATGCTCAGGTGGTGCGGTGGCGGAGCGCCGACACCACGAAGCGCGGGTTGCCGATCAGGTACCGACGCCATAGCCGACGAGGCTCACGAGAGAGACGGTAGATCCACTCGAGCCCGGAGCCGTGCAGGAACGCCGGAGCCTCGGCGACCGCGCCCGACCAGAAGTCGAAAGCAGCGCCGACGGGCACGATGGGCATCTCCAGCAACGGCGCGAGCCGGCGTACGACGTAGTCCTGGTTCGGCGTACCCAGCCCGACCCACAAGATGTTCGCGCCGGAGGCGCGCACGCGGACGGCCAGGTCGAAGAGGTCCTCGTCGCTCAGCGCGGCGAACGGCGGGGTCTCGGTGCCGACGACCGAGACGCCGGGAACGGCCGCGCGCAGACCGTCGGCCATCCCGTCGGCCACGCCGTCCTTGCCGCCCCACAGGTAGTGGTGCGCCACACCGAGGCCGAGGGCGGCGACGGCGCCGACGAGGCCGGGGCCACGGACCGGGCCCGGCTCACCCTGCGAGCGGCCGAGCCAGGCGACGGGCGTGCCGTCGGCGAGGTTCATGTGGCTGGCGAGCAGGGCGGCCTTGAGCAGCGGGTCGCGGTCCACCAGCGACAGCGTGTAGGCGTTGCAGAGGTGGACCTCGAAGCTGGTGCCCGACGCGGCGGCCTGCACGATGCGCGCCGCCGCGGTGGTGGTGTCGAGGTCGGCGATCGGGACCCGGCACACCGGGTAGGTACGGAACTCAGCGAGGCTCGGGGCGCTCGGCGCCAAGGTCGGCTCGAAGGTGTCGGTCACGAGACGACGGTGACAGCCCGCGAGCCCGCCTGTACGTGGAATCAGGAAGGAAGCCCATGCGAAGCGGCCATTGTCACCGACCCAGGACGACTACGCCCCAGCGCACACAATGACCATGGATATCCCCCGAAATGACCATGGTCACCCGGTGGCTGGTGGACAATGACGAGCATCCTCCCTCCCACTTGTTTGGAGTCTCTCGTGCGCCGAGCACTGATCACGGGCGTCACCGGCCAGGACGGCTCGTACCTGGCCGAGCTCTTGCTGGGCAAGGGCTACGAGGTCCATGGGCTGATCCGCCGCGCCTCGCTGTTCAACACCGGCCGCATCGACCACCTCTACCGCGACCCCCACGAGAAGGACGCGCGGCTCTACCTCCACTACGGCGACCTCACCGACGGTGCCCGTCTGGTCACGCTCATGCGCGAGATCGATCCCGACGAGGTCTACAACCTCGGCGCGCAGTCCCACGTCCGGGTGTCCTTCGACGAGCCCGAGCACACCGGCAACAGCACCGCACTGGGGGCCATGCGGCTGCTCGAGGCCGTGCGGATGTCCGGCGTCCAGTGCCGCTACTACCAGGCATCGAGCTCGGAGATGTTCGGCGCAGCCCCGCCGCCGCAGGACGAGTCGACCGCGTTCCACCCACGGTCGCCGTACGGCGTGGCGAAGGTCTACGCCTACTGGGCGACCAAGAACTACCGCGAGGCCTACGGCCTGTTCGCCGTGAACGGGATCCTCTTCAACCACGAGTCGCCCCGACGCGGCGAGACCTTCGTGACCCGCAAGATCACCCGCGCGGTGGCGCGGATCAAGGCGGGCCTCGACGACCACGTCTACATGGGCAACCTCGATGCCGAGCGTGACTGGGGCTACGCCCCGGAGTACGTCGAGGGCATGTGGCGGATGCTCCAGGCCGACGAGCCCGACGACTTCGTCCTGGCCACCGGCACGTCGATCTCGGTGCGTGACTTCATGGCGGCGGCGTTCACCCACGCGGGGCTCGACTGGGAGGAGCACGTGCGGTTCGACGACCGCTACCTGCGGCCGTCCGAGGTCGACGCCCTCTGCGGTGACGCGAGCAAGGCCGAGCGGACGCTCGGCTGGAAGCCCACCGTCGATGCGACCCAGCTCGCGCAGATCATGGTCGACGCCGATGTGGAGGCACTGGCCCACGAGGGCCGGCCGTGGATCGACCGCCCGTCCCTGGCCGAGTGGCCGACGACGCCATGACCGCCTTCCGAGCCGGTTCGCTCGACCGCGACGCGACGACGTACGTCGCCGGCCACCGCGGCATGGTCGGCTCCGCGATCTGGCGCCGGCTGGAGGCCGCCGGGTTCACCGACCTGCGCGGCCGTACCTCGTCCGAGCTCGACCTGCGCGACCGCGAGGCCGTGTTCGACGCCCTCACGGAGATCCGGCCCCGCTACGTCGTGCTGGCGGCCGCCAAGGTCGGCGGCATCCTGGCCAACGACACCTACCCGGTGGAGTTCCTGTCCGACAACCTGCGGATCCAGACCAACGTCATGGACGCTGCCCTCGACCAGCGGGTCGAGCGCCTGCTCTTCCTCGGCTCGTCGTGCATCTACCCCCGACTCGCACCGCAACCGATCCGCGAGGACTCCCTGCTCACCGGCCCCCTCGAGGCGACCAATGACGCCTATGCGATCGCCAAGATCACCGGGATCCTCGGTGTCCAAGCCGTCCGTCGTGAGTACGGCCTGCCGTGGATCTCCGCGATGCCGACGAACCTCTACGGGCCGGGCGACAACTTCTCGCCGACCGGCAGCCACGTGCTCCCCGCCCTCATCCGGCGGTACGACGAGGCGCGCGCCGCGCGCGCGGCCAGCGTCACCAACTGGGGCAGCGGATCGCCGCGCCGCGAGTTCCTCCACGTCGACGACCTCGCCGACGCCTGCCTCCACCTGCTGGAGCACTACGACGGACCGGGACAGGTCAACGTCGGCACGGGCAAGGACGCCACGATCGCCGAGATCGCGGGCCTGGTCGCCGAGGCCGTCGGCTACGAGGGCCGGACGGTGTGGGACACCAGCAAGCCCGACGGCACGCCACGCAAGCTGCTGGACGTGAGCCGGCTGCGCGCCCTCGGCTGGTCGGCGCGGACTCCGCTACGCGACGGCATCGACGCCACCGTCGAGTGGTACCGCGCGCACGCCGCCCACCTGCGCGAGGTCGGCTGAGCCTGACCTCGTCGGTCGAGCTCGTCGAGACCTCGGTCACCGCCCCAGGCACCGTCACCGGGTTCCGACACGCCGATCACGGCTTCGCGAGCTCTTCCGTGGGCTCGCTCAACCTGCGTTCGCGACGCCGCGCTCTCGTCCCTCGAGCGCGGCTGCTCAGGCACCGGAGTTGATCATCCCGGCGCCGACGGTGACGCCCGTGGCCTCGTCGATGAGGATGAACGAGCCCGTGGTGCGGTTCTTCGAGTAGGGGTCGCACAGCAGCGGCACGGTGGTGCGCAGCTGGATGCGGCCGATCTCGTTGAGGCCGAGCTCCTTGGTCTCCTGGTCGCGGTGGAGGGTGTTCACGTCGAGGCGGTACTGGATCTCCTTGACCAGGGCCCGGCCCATCCGCGTCGTGTGCTTGATGGCGAGCTTCTGGCGCGGGCGCAACGGCTCGTTGGTCATCCAGCAGATCATCGCGTCGATGTCCTGGCTCGGCTTCGGTGCGTTCTTCACCCGGGCGATCATGTCGCCGCGGCTGACGTCGACGTCGTCCTCGAGCCGGACGGTCACCGACATCGGCGGGAAGGCCTCGTCGATCTCGCGGTCGAACAGGTCGATGCCCTGGATCGTGGAGGTCATGCCGCTGGGCAGCACGACGACCTCGTCGCCGGGCTTCAGGATGCCGCCGGCGACCTGCCCGGCGTACCCGCGGTAGTCGTGGAACTCGTCGGACTTCGGCCGTACGACGTACTGCACCGGGAAGCGGGTGTCGACCAGGTCGCGGTCGGAGGCGACGTGGACGTGCTCGAGGTGGTGCATGAGCGTCGGCCCGTGGTACCACGGCGTGTTCTCGGAACGGGTCACGACGTTGTCGCCCTTGAGCGCCGAGATCGGTACGACGACGAGGTCGGGGATCGACAGCTTGGTCGCGAACTGCGTGAACTCGTCGTGGATGCGGTCGTAGACGTCCTGCGACCAGTCGACGAGGTCCATCTTGTTGATGGCCAGCACCAGGTGGGGGACCCGGAGCAGCGACAGGAGCACGGCGTGGCGACGGCTCTGCTCGGTCAGGCCCTGGCGGGCGTCCACCAGCACCAGACCGAGGTCGGCGGTCGAGGCTCCGGTGACCATGTTGCGGGTGTACTGGATGTGGCCAGGGGTGTCGGCGATGATGAACTTGCGGGCGGGCGTCGCGAAGTAGCGGTAGGCGACGTCGATGGTGATGCCCTGCTCACGCTCCGAGCGCAGCCCGTCGGTCAGCAGAGCCAGGTCGGTGTAGTCGTAGCCGCGCGAGTGGCTGGTGGCCTCGACGGCCTCCAGCTGGTCCTCGAAGATCGACTTGGAGTCGAGGAGCAGCCGACCGATGAGGGTGGATTTCCCGTCGTCGACCGAGCCTGCGGTGGCGAATCGGAGCAGGTCCATCAGAAGTAGCCTTCCTTCTTCCGGTCCTCCATGGCTGCCTCGGAGAACCGGTCGTCGCCTCGGGTGGCACCGCGCTCGGTGACGCGCGCGATGGCGACCTCCTCGATGATCTTGGGGATGGTGTCCGCCTCGGACTCCACGGCACCGGTCAGCGTCAGGTCGCCGACCGTGCGGAAGCGGACCGTCTTCTCGACGACCTCCTCGCCGGCCCGGCACGGGTTGTGGTCGCTCTCGGTGAGCCACATCCCGTCGCGGTTGAAGACGCGGCGCTGGTGGGCGAAGTAGATGGAGGGGATCTCGACGCCCTCCTGCCCGAGGTAGTGCCAGATGTCGAGCTCGGTCCAGTTGGACAGCGGGAAGATCCGCATGTGCTCGCCGCCGTGGATCCGGCCGTTGTAGAGGCTCCAGAGCTCGGGGCGCTGCATCTTGGGGTCCCACTGGCCGAAGTCGTCGCGATGGGAGTACACGCGCTCCTTGGCGCGCGCCTTCTCCTCGTCGCGACGGCCGCCACCGAAGGCGGCGGTGAAGCCGTTCTCCTCGATGGCGTTGAGGAGCGTCGCGGTCTGCATCCGGTTGCGGCTGGTCTTGCCGTCGTCGATGACGATGCCGTTGGCGATCGCCTCGGTCACGCTGGCCACCACCAAACGGGTTCCGAGCCGGTTGACCCAGTTGTCGCGGGTCCGGAGGACCTCGTCGAAGTCGAGGCCCGTGTCGACCTGGAGCAGCGGGAACGGGATCTTGGCGGGGTAGAACGCCTTCTCCGCCAGCCGGAGCATCACGATGGAGTCCTTGCCGCCCGAGAACATCAGCACCGGCTTCTCGAACTCAGCGGCGACCTCACGGAAGATGTGGATCGACTCCGCCTCGAGCTGGTCGAGCTGGCTCAGCTGGTAGTCGGCATGCGTCGGTGGTGCGCTCATCGAATGTGGGGGCCTCTCCTCGGGACAGCAGCGTTCATGCTATCCGTCGCGGGCCGGAGCCCTAAACTCGGCGCGTGACCGACGCCCGACCCGGGGGTCCGGGGGCCGAGCCCGGGCCGACGCCGTCGACCACTCCCGGGACGGTGGTCTGGCGCCGCGCACACCAGCACGGCGTACGTCGAGTCGCCGGAGCGCGTGGTCGTGGTCGATCTCGACCACCTCGACCTCCCGCCCTACGTCTTCGAGGGCTCGGCCGCCCGGATCTGGGCGTGCGTCGACGGCGAGCGCAGCGAGGCGCAGATGGTCGCCGAGCTCGCCGAGGTGTACGACGTGGCGGCCGAGGTGGTCGCCCCGGACGTGCGGGCGTTCGTGGAACGGCTACGGGGCCTGGGTCTGGTCGTCGCCGGCCGTCTCGCCGACGGGGACCGCTGAGGGCTCCACACCCGGAGCGGCGTCGCCCTCGAGGTCGGCGACGCTGGGCGCACCGAACATCGGCATGTCGAGGCTGCGCCGGATCAGGCCCCAGACGAAGGGGAGCACGAGGATCATGCCCAGGCCGACCAGGGCGATGAAGACCGGGTGGGTGTCGTCCTCGCCCGAGCCGAGCGGCGCCCAGCCGGCCTTGTCGAGCAGCGCCAGACCGGACATCGTGAGCACGACCACGATGCCGCGCCGGATGTAGGACTGAGGCACGCGCGGCGCGATCCGGCTGCCCAGGATGCTGCCGGGCAGGGAGCCGATGACCAGCGGGACCAGGATGTGCCAGTCGAGGCCGTTGAGAGCGATGTTGGAGACGGCGGCAGCGATCACCAGCGGCACCGCCTGGACGAGGTCGGTGCCGACCAGGCGCAGGGCCGACAGGCCGGGGTAGAGCATGACCAGCGAGATCATGATCACCGAGCCGGAGCCGACGCTGGTGATGCCCACGAGGAGGCCACCCATCGCGCCGATCGCGATCGTGGGCAGCGGCCGGATGTAGGGGTCGGGGTCGGCCTGGGGCCCGCCGCGCCGCACCCGGCGCAGGTTGATCACCAGGCGCAGGGCGTAGGTCGCCGCTGCGAACAGCAGGGCGAACCCGATGCACTCCTTCAGGACGGTGTCGATGTCGCCCGAGTCGCCGACGACGCGGTGCAGCAGCCACGGTCCGGCGAGGGCGAACGGGACGGAGCCGAGGATCAGCCACTTCGCCAGGGTCCAGTTCGGCTGACCCTCCCGGGCGTGGGTGATCGCCCCGCCCGACTTGTAGATCGCGGCGGCGGTCAGGTCGGCGGTCACCACCGTCGAGGCGCCACCGACGCCGAGGAAGATGAGCGCCGGTGTCATCAGGGCGCCGCCGCCCATGCCGGTCAGCCCGACGATCGTGCCGACCAGGAAAGCGGCGACGATGATCGAGTAGAAGTCAGACGTGAGCCAGTCACCCATGGGCGCGGTCCTTCCACAGAAGGTCGGGCAAGACGCTTGAGTCTACCAAATCACGCGAGTTTGACCAATTACACCCGGTCGGCGCGCAGCTTGTCCACGACCACCGTCAGCATCCGTTCCATGGTGAGGGCCGCGCGGCGGGCTTCGTCCGGGCCACGTCGATACGGGTCGTCGATGTCCTGGTCGGGGGAGGCGGGCACCCGTCGGCTCTCGAGCGCGTGCAGGAGGTCGCGTCGGCGCAACGAGGGGTCCGCCGCCTCCACGCTGGCCACGAACTGACCGAGCGTGAACACCTTGCGGAAGGCGCCCGGTCTCTCCTCGAGAAGACGCGACCGATGGGCCGCCTCCGCAGTGAGGACGAGGTCGGCCTGGTCGACCAGGTCACCGGTCACGGCCCGGCTGCGGAAGGCACCGACCTCCGTGCCCCACCGCGCGAACTCCGCCTCCATCGTGTCGCTGACCGGCGACGCGTCGAATCCCTGGGTGCCGGCACTGCCGACCTCGACACCCGCGTCGGGGCCGAGGAGCTGGCGCGCGCGGAGCTCGAGGTACGGCGAGCGGCAGATGTTCGCCGTACACACGAACAGCACGCGCAGCGGCTGGTCGTCCAGCGTCGCTTCGCCCGTCGGCTCGGGCCCCGACCCGGAGCGCGAGACGAACCCCTCGCGGGCGAGCGCGTCGAGCACCTCGTCCCGGCAGTCGTCGATCGAGCGACCGGTGGTGTCGAGGCGGAGGTCGGCGTCGTGTGGCTCCTCGTAGGGCGAGGAGATGCCGGTGAAGTCGGGGATCTCGCCCCGCCGGGCCTTGGCGTAGAGACCCTTGCGGTCGCGTCGCTCGCACTCCTCGAGCGGGGTGGCCACGTGCACCAGGAAGAACGCGCCGCCGGCGGCGTCGGTCATGGCTCGGACGTCCTGCCGGGTCGCGTCGAACGGCGCGATCGGGCTGCACACCGCCACGCCGCCGTGGCGCGAGATCTCGGCCGCCACCCAGCCGATCCGGCGGATGTTGGTCTCTCGGTCCTCGCGGCTGAAGGTCAGGCCCGCCGACAGGTTCCGGCGTACGACGTCGCCGTCGAGGCTGGTGACGGTCCGCTCGCCGTGCTCGAGCAGCGCGTCGATGACGGCCTGTGCCACGGTCGACTTCCCGCTGCCGGACAGGCCGGTGAAGAAGAGCACCAACCCCTGCCGGGCGGGGCCGGGCCGGTCGGCCTCGACGATGGCGGCGATGTCGTCGGCGTAGTCGCCGTCGCTGTCGCCCAGAGCCAGCACCCGGTCGGGCCCGGCGTACGCCGCCACGACGTGGACCCCGAGGTCGTGGTCGACGGCAGGGTCGCCGTGCGAGGCGAGTGGAACGGCCACCACGGCGGCGTCCGGGAGCCGGCCCGCGGCCGCCAGGGAGGCCCGCAGCAGTGCCACCGGCGAGAGCTCGGGTGTCCCCGGCCCGATCAGGGCCAGCAGCACCACCGGGGTGTCCAGCTCGCCGAGGCGCTCGATCTCGGCGTCGGTGAGGGCGTCCACGACCGGGACGAACGTGGCGCCCGCGTGTGCCTGGCGGACCTCGGCGGGTGACAGGTGGAGCCGGCGGAACGGGCCGTGCTGGGCGTGGGTGATCGCCTCGACGGCGCCGTCGGGCGCGAGGCGCGCCAGCGGCAGGCCCTCGGGGTCGACGAGCTCGACCTCCTGGCCGGCGAGGGACGCGGGGAGGTCGAGAGTGACCGGCGATCCCGGCTCGTTGAACCCGGTGACCGGGGCCAGCGCTCCGCCGGTCAGCAGCTCCAGGTCGGCGAGCTCCCGCGGGGTCGGGCAGTGTTGGGGCGTCGGCACGGGCCCATCCTGCCAGCGTCGCTACCCTGGCCCGATGCCTGCCACGAGGAGCGCTGTCGTCCCGGTCGCCGAGATCGTGCGCAACGGGTTCGTCGAGGGACATCACTACGGATCCGTGGTCGCGCTCGACCCCGACGGCGCGGTGGCCTGGTCGGTCGGCGACGTGACCGACCAGATCCTGCCGCGCTCGTGCAACAAGCCGCTGCAGGCACTCGGCATGCTCCGGGCCGGCCTCGACCTCCCGCCCGACCTCCTCGCACTGGCCTGCGCGTCGCACTCGGGTGAGCCGTTCCACGTCGAGGGCGTACGCCGGCTCCTCACGGCGGTGGGACTCTCCGAGGCCGACCTCCGGACGCCTCCGGACTATCCGCTCGACGACGCGGCACGCGAGCAGGTGATCCGCGGCGGCGGCTCGAAGGCGCCGGTGCTGATGAACTGCTCGGGCAAGCACGCGGCCATGCTCGCGACCTGTGCCTTCAACGGCTGGCCGACCGACACCTACCTCGACCCCGACCATCCCGTGCAGGAGGCCATCGCGGCCGCGTTCGCCGAGATGACCGGCGAGCCGGTCACGACCGTCGCGGTCGACGGCTGCGGCGCGCCTCTGCTCTCGACCTCGTTGACCGGCCTCGCCCGCGCGTTCGGCCGGCTGGCGCGGGGTCTGGACGGGTCGGACGCCCCGGATCCGGCGGCGTCCCGGATCGCCGACGCGATCCGCTCCCACCCGGCGTACGTCTCGGGAACGACGCGCGACGAGCGGGCCCTGCTCACGGCCGTGCCGGGCGCCATCGGCAAGGCGGGTGCGGAGTGCTGCTACGCCGTCGCGCTGGCGGACGGGCGGGCGTTCGCGCTCAAGGCGGACGACGGCGCGCCCCGCGTGCGACCGGTGCTGATGGCCGAGGCGCTTCGCAGGAGTGGAGTCCTCGACGAGCCGGGCGTGGACGCCGACGCCGTACGACGGACCGGCCTCGTGGAGCTGCTCGGCGGTGGCTCTCCGGTCGGGGAGATCCGGGCAAGTTACTAGTTGCTAGCAACAGGCAGCACGGTGCACCCGCCGTGGATTCCCGATTCCACTTGGGTTTTCTGGATCGATGTGACGCCTCTCACCGCCTCTCGACTTGCTGGTGCTAACTATTGCTAGCACACTGGGAGGCGTGGCAAAGGGCAAGGTCGGCAAGACGGTCGAGACGCTGGGTGACTACCTGCGCGAGCAGCGGGTCTCCGCCCGTCTCTCCCTGCGGCAGCTCGCCGAGCAGGCCGGAGTGTCCAACCCCTACCTGAGCCAGATCGAGCGTGGTCTGCGCCGCCCCTCGGCCGAGGTCCTCCAGCAGCTGGCCAAGGCACTGCGGATCTCGGCGGAGCAGCTCTACATCCGGGCCGGGATGGTCGCACCCGACGAAGGGGTCGGTGGCTCGGTCGAGCTCGCCGTCCTCGGCGACCACGCCCTGACCGAGCGGCAGAAGCAGACCCTGCTCGACGTCTACGCGTCGTTCGTCGCCGTCAACGGCGAGACCGACGCTCCCTGATCGATCCCGGCATCGCGCCGGGCCACCACCACCGAAGGAGCACGACATGGCCAAGACCAAGTTCGACATCCCCGCTCAGATCCCGCCCGCCGCCGCTCGCCCGCTCTACGCCGGCGTCGGTGTCACCGACCTCGTGGTCGAGACCGTGCGCGACTATGTCGCGGACGTGCAGAAGCGTCTCGACGACGTGCAGAAGAGCGTCTCCGGGCTCGAGACCAAGCCCGAGGTGCTGCGCGACCGCGCCAGCAAGGCGGTCGTGGACACGATCGACACCCTGAACAAGGACACCCAGGCCCGCCGCAAGATGATCGAGCAGCGGGTCGCCGAGCTCCAGTCCGAGGTGCAGACCTTCCCGACCCGGCTGCAGAAGCTGGTCGACGCCCAGGTCGCCACCGCCGGTGACACCTACGCCGACCTGGTCAAGCGTGGCGAGTCCCTGGTCGGCCGGATCCGCCGCCAGCAGTCCACGCAGGACGCCGAGACCGCCGCGAAGACCACGGTGACCAAGGCGAAGACGACCAAGACGCAGGCCACGAAGGCGGCCAAGAAGACCACGACGAAGGCCCGCAAGAGCCCGGCGAAGAGCAGTGCCAAGGCCACCGCGACCGCGGCGCGAAAGACCGCGACCAGCGCGACCGAGGCTGTGGTCGACGCCGCCGAGAAGATCGGCGACTGACGCTCGGCGTGTGACCGCCGCTGATCACCGGGCCCCGGGAGACATGTGCTCCCGGGGCCCGGTGCTGTCCGGTTCCCGACGTCGGGGACGACGCGTGAGAAGGTGGTGCCATGGACTCCGCAGACCGGCCGTGGGGGTCGTGGCACGTACTCGACGAGTCGCCCGGCTTCAAGGTCAAGCGCATCGAGGTGACCCCGGGTCACCGGCTGTCGTTGCAGACCCATGCCCAGCGCTCGGAGCACTGGGTCGTGGTGCGCGGCACCGCCACCTGCCTGCTCGACGACGAGCTGCACGTCGTACCCCAGGGCGGCTCGCTCGACGTACCTGTCGGTGCGAAGCACCGCATCGGCAACGAGCACGACGAGCACCTCGTGCTGATCGAGATCCAGCGCGGCTCCTATCTCGGTGAGGACGACATCGTCCGTCTCGACGACGACTACGGCAGGCTCGAGGCGTAGGCGCGCAACGCGCTCGCGCGCGTCCCTCGGCGCGAAGCCGGTCGCCTCGATCCGGCTCATCGACAGCACACTGCTGGCCGGCCGGGGCGCCAGCCTGCGCCCGGCGGCGTACTCCTCGGTCGTGACGGCGCGCACGTCGTCCGGGTCGCGGCCACGAAGGGCGAAGACCTCACGGGCCACGTCGGCCCACGACATCGGCGGACCGCCGTTGGTCACGTGGTAGGTGCCGAACGACGCCCCGCTCTCGACCAGGTGGCGCGTCGCGCGCGCGAGCTCGTCGGCGAACGTGAGCCGGCCGATCTGGTCGGAGACCACCGCCGGCGTGGCGCCCTCGTCCGCCAGGCGCGCCATCGTGCGCACGAAGTTCGGACCGTCGCCGATCACCCATGAGGTACGCAGGAGGTAGTGCCGGGGCACGGCTCGCAGGGCCAGGTCGCCGGCGGCCTTCGCCTGGGCGTAGACCCCCAAGTGGCGACAGGGGCTCATCCTCGTCGTGCTCGTCGCGCGTCCCGTCGAAGACGTAGTCGGTCGAGTAGTGCACCAACGTGAAGCCGTGGCGGACCGCCAGCCGGGCCAGGGCCGCCGGGAGGCCGGCGTCGAGGGTCCAGGCCGTGCGCCGCCCATCGGCCGTCTCGGCCAGGCTCGACGGCGGTGTAGGCAGCAGCGTTGAGGACCAGGTCGTGGTCGGCCCAGGGCAGCTGCTCGAGCCCGGTCGTGTCGGTGAGGTCGAGCTCGGGTCGCGTCCTTCCCCACCGCGGTCGGGAAGACCGTCTGCAGCGCTCGCCCGACCTGACCGTTCGAACCGAGCACCAGCGGCCGGCGTACGCCGACCGGGGTGACGTCGGCGAGGGCCGGCGCGGAGAGGTCCTTCGCGGAGACGACCCGCTCCCCGGGCGGGATCGGCCAGTCGATGTCCAGCGCCGGATCCGTCCAGGTCGACGGCGACGTAGGACGCATCCGGGACGCCAGTGGTCGTTGACGAGGTAGGTGTACGCGGTGTCCTCGACCAGGGTCTGGTAGCCGTTCCCGACGCCCCGCGGGACGAACACCGACATGCCGGGCTCGAGCTCGACGGCGTGCGTCGTCCCGAACGCGTCACCCTCCCTGAGGTCCACCCATGCTGCGTACGCGCGGCCGGAAGCGACCGTGACCAGCTTGTCCCACGGCTCCGCGTGGAGCCCGCGGGTGGCGCCCCGGGCGGCGTTGTGGGCGATGTTGGCCTGGACCGGACCGAAGTCGGGCAGCCCGAGCGTCGTCATCTTGTCGCGCTGCCAGGTCTCCGGCGAACCACCCGCGGTCGTCGGAGCGCACGTCGAGGCGCAGGACGAGCAGGCCGCGGATCGGCGTCTGCTCGATGGAGAGGTCGCCCATCACTGACCTTTTGCGGCGTACGCCGCCTCGGTGGCGTGCTTGTGCGGTCCCCACCAGTCCTGGTGACGGGTGTACCAGTCGACGGTGTCGGCGAGTCCCTGCTCGAAGTCCTCGAAGCGTGGACGCCAGCCGAGTTCCTGGCGCAGTTTGCCGGACTCGATGGCGTAGCGGACGTCGTGGCCAGCGCGGTCGGTGACGTGCTCGTAGTCGTCCTCGCGCGCGACCTGTCAGACGCAGCAGCAGCCGGACGACCTCCAGGTTGGTCCGCTCGCCGTCGGCGCCGACCAGATAGGTCTCGCCGATGCGGCCGCGCTCCAGGATCGTCAGCAGGGCGGAGCTGTGGTCGTCGACATGGATCCAGTCGCGCACCTGCTGGCCGCTGCCGTAGAGGCGCGGCCGGCGGCCCTGCGAGGATCTCGGTGATCTGCCGGGGGATGAACTTCTCGACGTGCTGCCAGGGCCCGTAGTTGTTGGAGCAGTTGGACAGCGTGGCGCGCAGCCCGAAGCTGCGGACCCAGGCGCGGACGAGGTGGTCGGAGCCGGCCTTGGTGGCGGAGTAGGGGCTGCTGGGGCGGTACGGCGTGTCCTCGGTGAAGCGCGCCGGGTCGTCGAGCGAGAGGTCGCCGTACACCTCGTCGGTGGAGACGTGGTGGAAGCGCGCGTCGCGCCTTCCGGGCCGCCTCGAGGAGGACGAACGTGCCGACGAGGTTGGTCCGGACGAACGAGCGCAGGGTCGTCGAGGGAGTTGTCGTTGTGGGACTCCGCCGCCAGGTGCACCACCGTGTCGTGGGCCGCGACCAGCGGCTCGACCGTGGCCGCGACGGCGATGTCGGCCTCGACCAGCTCGACCCGGTCGGACGGGAGCTCGGCGAGCGACTCGGGACTCGCGGCGTAGGTCAGCTTGTCGAGCACGGTGATCCCGCGCCTCGGTGTGCTCCACGAGTGACGCACGAAGTTGGAGCCGATGAAGCCGGCGCCACCGGTCACGAGCACGCGTTCCATGGCGCTGAGCCTATGAGCAAGCTGGCGCGGTCTAAACGCCGCCTCCCTAGGATGACGCGCATGCGGGGGATCATCTTGGCCGGCGGCACCGGCTCGCGGCTGCATCCGATCACGATGGCTGTGAGCAAGCAGCTCGTGCCGGTCTACGACAAGCCCATGGTCTACTACCCGCTCTCGACCCTGATGCTGGCCGGGATCCGCGAGGTGCTCGTGATCACGACCCCCCACGAGCAGGACGCGTTCCAGCGACTGCTCGGTGACGGCTCCGACCTCGGCATCGAGCTCACCTACGCCGTGCAGGCCGTCGCCGGACGGGCTCGCCCAGGCGTTCCTGATCGGCGAGCAGCACATCGGCGGGGAGTCCGTGGCCCTGGTCCTCGGTGACAACATCTTCTACGGCCCCGGGCTGGGCGAGAGGCTGCGTCGCTTCTCCGACGTCGACGGCGCGGCGATCTTCGGCTACCGGGTGGCCGACCCCTCGTCGTACGGCGTGGTCTCGTTCGACCAGGAGGGCCGCGCGACCGCGGTGGAGGAGAAGCCCGAGCGAGCCGCGCAGCCACTATCGCCGTGCCGGGTCTCTACTTCTACGGCACCGACGTCGTCGAGCTCGCTCGCTCGCTGCGCCCGTCGGCGCGCGGGGAGCTCGAGATCACCGATCTGAACCGGATCTATCTGGAGCAGGGCCGCCTCTCCGTCGAGGTGATGCAGCGTGGCACCGCCTGGCTCGACACCGGCACGGTGGCGTCCCTGATCGCGGCGGGCAACTTCGTGCAGGCCATCGAGGAGCGGCAGGGGCTCAAGATCGGCTGTCCCGAGGAGGTCGCCTGGCGGATGGGCTTCCTCGACGACGAGGGCCTGGCGCGTCGTGCCGCGGCCCTCCCCAAGAGCGGCTACGGCGCCTACCTCCAGGCCCTGCTCGACGAACGCTGATCCGGCCGCAGGCCAGCCACCGCTGGTCGAGCTTGCCTCGCTGGTCGAGCTTGTCGAGACCTCGGTCACCGCCCCAGGCGCCGTCACCGGGTTTCGACACGCTCGCGCGACTTCGTTCCTCAGCCGCGTCGCTTGCTCAACCCGCGTCCTGTCAGGTGGTGCGCTCGTTCCTCGCGCCCCGCCTAGTACGCGCCCCGCGAGCCGAGGACGGCGCCGACGGTGCGGGTCAGGATGACGATGTCCTGGATCATCGACCAGTTGTCGACGTAGTAGAGGTCGAGGCGGATCGACTCGCTCCACGAGAGGTCCGAGCGGCCGGAGACCTGCCAGAGGCCGGTCAGGCCGGGGCGGACGCGCAGGCGGCGCGACTGGGTCAGCGTGTAGCGGTCGACCTCGACCGGCAGGGGTGGGCGCGGCCCGACGAGGCTCATGTCGCCGCGCAGCACGTTGAGGAGCTGGGGGAGCTCGTCGAGCGAGTAGCGGCGGATCCACTGTCCGGGCCGGGTGATGCGCGGGTCGGCCTGGAGCTTGAACAGACCCTCCTGGTAGCCGGCCGCCTGGTGGAGGTCGGGCAGGATCGACTCGGCGTCGGTCACCATGCTGCGGAACTTCAGGCAGGTGAAGTAGCTGCCGTCGCGGCCCACCCTGGTCTGCTTGAACAGCACCGGCCCACCGTCGTACCGCTTGATCTTCCAGGCGGTCCAGAGCATGACCGGGGCCGCCAGGACGAGCAGGGCTGCGGAGCCCAGGATGTCGAAGGTGCGCTTGGCCCAGCGCAGGGCGTCCTGGGACCGTGGGCGGTCGAGGTGCAGGAGTGGCAGGCCACCCACCGGACGGACGCGGATCCGCTCGCTCGAGACGTCGGTGACGCCGGGAGCCATGATCACCTGGACGTTGTCGGCCTCGAGGTCCCAGACCAGCTCGCGCATCGCGGTCGGGTCGCTGAACGCCCCACCGACCACGAAGACGACCTCGGCGTCGTAGGCGCGGATGAGCGGCGCGGCCTCCTCGACCCGGCCGAGGACCGGCACCCCGCCCAGCGTGGCGACGGTCGTGTCGTCCACGGGCGTGAGCGCGCCCGCGACGTGGTAGCCGAGCCACGGCTCGCGCGCGAACACGTCGGCGACGGCGTCCACGTGGTCGGAGCTGCCGACGATGACGGTGCGCTGGCCGAGGGCGCCGAGGCGGCGAGCGCGGTGCAGCCAGCGACGGAGCACGAAGCGGCTGACCGCCAGGAGCGGCGGCCCGATCAGGAACGCGAAGACGAAGAACCCACGGGAGAGCTCGAACTGCGTGAGGTAGCACCCGATGCCGAGAGCGGCCGCGGTGAGCAGGCTGGAGCTGACCACGATCTTGTACTCGTCGGCCCCGGCGCCGAACACGCCCTGGTCGTAGCCGCCACGCAGGGCGATGACGCCGATCCAGCAGACCACCAGCGGCGCGGCGACGAGGGCCGCGGACTCGGTGACGGTGCCATGGCCGAAGACCAGCATGTGGTTGCGACCGTAGGCGGCCAGGAAGACCGTGACGGTGATCACGACGAGGTCGGCGACGAGCGCCGTGATCGGCAGAGCGTGCAGCGCGCGGCTGCTCTTGTGAAGCGAGGGCGCGCTCGTCACGAGCGCGCGCTCAGGCGCAATTCCCATGCGTGACACCGGAAGCTTTCCCCCAAGAGAACAGCCCCCGGAACACCCCACGCGTTCCGCCCCTGGCTGCGGAGACGATTCTAGGCGGCGGCAGGGCCTCTTGTTCGCGGTTCCGGGATGTTCACCGCGCGTCCGAGTCGCGCAGGTCGGCGTCGACCATCATCTGCACGAGGTCGTGGAAGCTCACCTTCGGAGCCCAGCCCAGCACGGTGCGCGCCTTGGTGGCGTCGCCCACGACCTGGTCGATGTCCGCAGGCCGCATCAGGTTCGGATCCTGACGGACGTAGGGGCTCCAGTCGCTCACACCGACGTGTGCGAAGGCCGCATCGAGGAAGTCGCGGATCGAGTGGGTCTCACCCGTGGCGATCACGTAGTCGTCGGCCTGCGGCTGCTGCAGCATGAGCCACATGGCCTCGACGTAGTCGCCGGCGTAGCCCCAGTCGCGCTCGGCCTCGAGATTGCCGAGCACGAGCTCGTCCTGCAGACCCCGCGAGATCCGGGCGACGCCCCGGCTGATCTTGCGTGTCACGAAGTCGACGCCACGCAGCGGCGACTCGTGGTTGAAGAGGATGCCGCACGAGGCGTGCATGCCGTAGGACTCGCGGTAGTTGATGGTCATGTAGTGCCCGAAGACCTTGCTCACGCCGTACGGCGAGCGCGGCCAGAACTGGGTGCGTTCGGTCTGGGGCACCTCCCGGACCTTGCCGAACATCTCCGAGCTCGACGCCTGGTAGAAGCGGATCGCGCTGAGGTCGTCCTCCGCGTGCAGCCGGATCGCCTCGAGGATGGTCAGGGTGCCCTTCGCGGTGACGTCGGTGGTGTGGCTGACATTGGCCCACGAGTAGGCCACGTTGGAGACGGCGCCGAGGTTGTAGACCTCTTGCGGGTCCGAAGCGCGCAGGGCACGGATCAGGCTCGAGAGGTCGGTCAGGTCGCCGTTGTGGAGGGTGACGTCGGGGATCAGCGAGCGGACGAGCTCGAGCTTCGGGTTGTGCTGGCCGCGGACGAGCCCGTGCACGTCGTACCCCTTGGCCAGCAAGGCCTGGGCGAGGTACAGCCCGTCCTGTCCGGTGATCCCGGTGATGAGTGCGCTCGGTATGGGGTGGAGTCTGCCACCTGCCGGGCCGAGGTGCGGCGTGGCCTCCCGCGCAGGTGCTTCGAGGAGCCTGGCGCTCCCGTCCTCGCTACGCTGCTGGGATGAAGATCTTGGTCACGGGAGGCGCCGGCTACATCGGGTCGACGACGGCGAAGGCCCTGGAGGAGGCCGGTCACGTGCCGGTGATCCTGGACTCGCTGCTCACCGGGCCGCTCGCGTTCGTGCGGGACCGGATCTTCTACGAGGGCGACATCGCCGACCGCGATCTGCTGCGCCGCATCGTCGACGAGCACCCCGACCTCGACGCCACGATCCACATGGCCGCGCGGATCGTGGTCCCCGAGTCGGTGGAGAAGCCCTACGAGTACTACCGCGACAACGTCGCGAAGTCCCTGGAGCTGTTCGACCAGCTGGTGACCCTGGGCAAGCCGCGGGTGCTGTTCTCGTCGTCCGCCTCGCTCTATGCGATCAAGGACGACTTCGAGGTCACCGAGGACGACCCGCTCGACACCAGCTCGCCGTACGCCCGTACCAAGCTGATGATCGAGCAGGTCCTCCAGGACATGGCCGTCGCCACCGACCTGCGCGCGGTGATCCTGCGCTACTTCAACCCGATCGGGTCCGATCCCGACCTGGAGTCGGGCGTCTACGCCAAGGAGCCGTCGCACGTGCTCGGCCAGCTGGTGATGGCCGCGCGCGGGCAGAAGGACTCCTTCACGATCACCGGCACCGAGCACCCCACCCGCGACGGCACCGGGATCCGCGACTACATCCACGTCTGGGACCTGGCCAAGGCGCACGTCCGCGCGGTCGAGCGCTTCGACGAGGTGCTCGTCGAGGCCGGTGGGCCGAGCGTGATCATCAACGTCGGGCGCGGTGACGGGGTGACCGTGCGCGAGCTGGTCGCGGCGTTCGAGCGGGTCTTCGGCCACGACGTACCGATCACCGAGGCTCCACCGCGGCCCGGTGACGCCGTCGGAGCGTTCGCCAACGTCGACCGGGCGATCCGGCTCCTGGGCTGGCGGACCGAGCTCTCGATCGACGACGCCATCGCGTCCGCGCTGGCGTGGAGCGAGCGCCGCCAGGAAGTCCTGGGATACGCGTGATCCGTCGGTACGTCGTCCTGCTGGCCGTCGCGGTCGTCGCCGCGTCGGTGGGCCTGGCGACCCCGGCCTTCGCCACGCACGACTTCCGGGTCGGGGCGCCCCCGGACGAGACCGGGGCCTCGGGTCCGCTCAGCGGCCGGATCGTCGTGATCGACCCGGGCCACCAGCTCGGCAACCACCGCCACCTCGCGCAGATCAACCGACTGGTGCCGGCGGGTGGGTTCAAGAAGCCGTGCAACACCACCGGCACCGCCACCAACGGCGGCTACCCGGAGGCGACCTTCACGTGGCGGGTGTCGCAGGTGCTGAAGCGCCGGCTCGAGGCACTCGGCGCGAGGGTGCTGCTGACCCGCCATTCCAACAGCGAGCGCCGCTGGGGTCCGTGCGTGAACGTGCGCGGCAAGGACGGCAACGCGCTCCCCGCCGACCTCAAGATCAGCATCCACGGCGACGGTTCGTACGCGGCGGGCGCCCATGGCTTCCACGTGATCGCTCCGACCGACCGCAAGCCCTGGACCCACGACATCTTCAAGCCGTCGCGCCGGCTGGCGCTCGACACCCGGGCCGCGCTGCGCGGCGTCGGGCTGCCGGTGGCCAACTACATCGCCGGCGGCGACGGACTCGACTTCCGCTCCGATCTCGGCACGATCAATCTCTCCGACATCCCCACGGTCATGGTCGAGCTCGGCAACATGCGCAGCGCCATCGACGCCAAGCGGATGACCTCGACCAAGGGTCGGGCGACCTACGCGCGCGGCCTGGCGAAGGCCGTACGCACGTATCTCGGCTGACCATCCCGCCGACCGGGGCGAGCGCCCTGGGCACCCTGGCCACCGCTGGGTAGTGTCGCGGGCATGGACCTGACCCTCACCGACGAAGAGCGGGAGATCCGCGACTGGGTGCGCACGTTCGTCACCAGGGAGCTGATGCCCCTGGAGCCGCAGGTGCTCGAGCGCGAGCGGAAGGGCGAGCGTGGCTTCTCCCTCGAGGAGCTGGCCGAGCTCCAGGACAAGGCCAAGCAGTCGGGCTTCTTCGGCGTGCTGACCCCCGAGGAGTACGGCGGGATGGGGCTGAGCTCGTTGATGGCCGCGCTGATCGAGATCGAGCTGGGCCGCACCTTCGTCCAGTTCAAGTTCGGCGGCGACGCGGACAACATCCTCTTCCACGCCAACGACGAGCAGAAGAAGCGCTACCTGGAGCCGACCATCAGCGGTGAGCGTCACAGCTGCTTCGCGATCACCGAGCCGGGCGCGGGCTCGGACGCGCGCAACATCCGCACCTCCGCCGTACGGGACGGGGACGAGTGGGTGATCAACGGCGAGAAGACGTTCATCACCGGCGGTGACATCGCGGACTTCACCATGGTCTTCGCCGTCACCGACAAGGAGAAGGGCGCCGACGGCGGTGTCACCTGCTTCCTCGTCGACCGCGAGGCGGGGTGGACCTCGGCGTCGATCCCGACGATGGGCGAGTGGGGCCCGGCCTCGTTGTCGTTCCAGGACGTGCGGGTGCCGCACTCGGCGATCCTCGGCGAGGAGGGCAGGGGCTTCGCGCTGGCGATGAAGTGGATCGGCAAGGGCCGCTTCATGCTGCCCGCCCGGGCGCTCGGGGCCTGTGAGCGGCTGGTCGAGATGGCGATGGAGCAGGCCAAGAACCGTGTCACCTTCGGTGAGCCGATCGCCAACCGGCAGGCCATCCAGTGGATGATCGCCGACTCCGCGGTCGAGATCGAAGCGCTGCGGTGGTTGGTGCTCACTGCCGCCTGGCAGGTCGACAACGGCATCGACTCACGGCAGTCGCAGTCGATGGCCAAGCTGTACGGCGGCGTCCAGGCCAACCAGATCGTCGACCGGGTGCTGCAGATCCACGGCGGCATGGGCTACACCCGTGAGCTGCCGGTCGAGCGGTGGTACCGCGAGCTGCGCCTGCTGCGGATCTACGAAGGCACCGACGAGATCCAGCGGCGCACGATCGCGCGCAACCTGCTGTCGGGCCACGTGTCGGTGCGCGGCCACCTCGGCTGAGCCGGTCCGCGCCGGTCGACCGGCTGGTGGAGGACGAGCGCGCCGCGCGAGCGCGGGACGAGGTCGCGAACGGCATGTCGACCACCGGTGTCGACGGTCAGAGCGACACGTCCAACGCGTCCATCGCCGCGAGCACGGCGCGCACGTGCGCGACCTCGTGGGTCCGGAAGAGCTGGGTGCCGCCCAGGCTCGCCAGCACTGCGAAGAAGCCCTCGGCCTTGCGGAACTCGTCCTCGAACAGGTCGAAGGCGTGTGGGAGGGCGTTGCAGACCGGTACGCCGAGGGGTCGGAGGCGGAAGGACTGTGCCAGCACCTGCGTCTGGTGGCGGACGCGGGTCGTGGGGTCGGTGAGGTTGGCGTAGTAGAAGCCCATGCCGGGATCGAGCAGGACCCGGTCGACGCCGAGGGCTCGCGCGCGGTCGAGCCGTGCGCCGAAGTGGTCGAGCAAGCGCGGCAGGGGGTCGTCGTCGAGCGGTACGGTCCCGATGTCGCGGACGTTGCCGAGGTCGACGAAGCAGAGGACGACCGCGGCGTCGTGCTCCGCGGCCAGGGTGAACATCTCGTCCTCGTGCTCGCGGCCCGTCATGTTCAGGATCCGGGCTCCGGCCGCGAGGGCGGCCCGGACGACCGCCGGCAGGTAGGTCTCGACGGACACGACGGTCTCGTCCGCGAGGGCCTCGACCACGGGCACCAGGGCTGCGACCTGTTCGTCGGCCTCGATGCGCTCGGCGCGGACCGTGCTCGACTCGGCACCGACGTCGACGACATGGGCGCCCTGGGCGATCTGGATGCGCGCCTTGCGGATCGCGGACGAAGCCGAGACCGCGACGCTCTCACGGTACGTCGAGCCGCGGGAGAGGTTGACCGTCCCCATCAGCGTCGGAGCGTCGTCGCCGATCACCAGGGACCCCACCTCGACCGGCTTGACCGGCGCGGCGAGATCGCTGCGGTAGGTGTCCCGCAGGGCGGCCAGGGCGTCGAGCGAGATCATCGCGGGCAGTCTAGGCCGCGGGCTCGTCGTACCGATGGGCCGTGTCGCCGGGCAGGATGGCCGCGTGACGACCTTCGGACGGCTCCGTGACCTCGACGACGACGCCCTGCGCGCGGCGTACGTCCCGCCACGGCTTCCCTGGCTGCGGCTCAACTTCGTGGCGACGGTGGACGGTGCCGCAGAGGGTGGCGACGGCACCAGCGGGAGCATCAACAACGAGGCGGACAACCGGGTGTTCCACCTGCTCCGCGAGCTCGCCGACGTGATCGTGGTCGGCGCCGGGACGGTGCGGGCCGAGGGCTACCGGCCGAACGCCAAGCCGCTGGTCGTCGTCACGCGGTCGGGCGAGCTGCCGCCCACGCTGCTGGAGGGCGACCTCAGCCGGCTTCACCTCGCGACGGGTGCGCTCGCGCCCGGGCTCGAGCGGGCGAGGTCGGTGCTCGGTGAGCGGGTGCTCGTGCTCGGCGAGGAGGCGCCCGACCCGGTCGCGCTGCGGGCCGCTCTGGAGGACGCCGGCTTCGGGAGCATCCTGTGCGAAGGCGGGCCGCACCTCGCCGCCGACCTCCTCGCGTCCGGCCTCGTCGACGAGCTCTGCAGCACGGTCGTCCCGACGCTCGTCGGAGGCTCCCACGCGCGGATCGCCGAGGGTGTCACCGTTCGCCGTACCCCTGGAGCTCCACTCCCTCCTCGAGGCCGACGGCACCCTCCTCACCCGCTGGTTCACCCGGCCCTCCTCGGGATAGTCCCCGACAGTTTGGCTGTCGAAGAGCGCCAATTCGCAGCCAAGACGTCGGGGACTATCCCCCCGATCGGGCCTGTGGATGAACAGCGATGGGTGGTGCTGATCTCGGGCAGCATCGGGCGGGTGGGACAGCTGAGTCCCGGCCGACCGCCGGTGGGACTGCCCGGCGGTCTCGCGTGGCCGTGCCGCGTCGATCCCTCGGGCAGGACTGGTCCGACCCGCGCGCAGGCACGCGGGTCCGCCTGGCGATCGGCAGGCTGGGGGTTGTACGTCCCCGCGAGCGCACCTGCTTCCGTCGAGCAGCGCATCGTCAACGCAGCCGCCCGGCTTCCGGCGTACGGCGGTGTCACGGGCTGGGCCGCGCTCCGCTGGATGGGCGGAGTCTGGTTCGACGGCCTGTGGTCGGGTGGACGCACCCAGCGTCCTGTCGCCCTTGCCACGGCCGACAGCACGATCCGACCACAGCCCGGGCTCGAGGTGAGCGAGGAGCGGCTGAAGCCCACCGAGCTGACGGCGTACGCCGGCCTGGTCGTCACCACCCCGGTCCGTTCGCTGTTCTTCGAGATGCGTCATGCGCCGGGGCGACTCGCGGCCCTGACTGCGGCGGACATGGCGGCGTACTCCGACCTGGTCAGTCGCGCGGAGGCCATGGTGATCGCCTACGCCAACCCCGGCTGGGACGGCATCGGCCAGATGCGGGACCAGCTCGACAGGATGGACGAGAACGCCTGGTCGCCGGCCGAGGTCGGCATGCGTACGGTCTGGTGCGAACTGGGCGGCCTTCCTCGGCCGCTGTGCAACCGCCCGGTCTTCGATCTCTCCGGGCGACACATCGGCACCCCCGACCTCTTCGATCCGGCCGTCGGTGTGGCGGGCGAGTACGACTCGGTGCTGCACCTCGAGGGTGCGCAGCGAGCCCGCGACGTACGACGCGAGGGCCTCTTCCGGGCGTTAGGGCTGGAGTACGTCACGATGCTCGCTGCGGATCTCGCCCGTCCCGACGACTTCGTGACGCGACTGCGACAGGCGTACGCGCGAGCGGCCCGGCTGCCGGCCTCCGACCGACGTTGGACCGTCGAGCTGCCCCCGTGGTGGGTGCCGACCTTCACCGTCGAGCAACGTCGGGCCCTCGACGAACGTCAGCGTGAGAGGTTCCTGAGGCTGCGGCTCCGTACGGGCTGACCCCTGACTCGTCCCACCGACTGACCGCACCTGGCCGATAGTCCCCGACGTCCTGGTTGTCGAGGAGCAGCATTTCCCGACCAAAATGTCGGGGACTATCCGGGCGGGGGCGGGTTTCGAAGGGGGAGGAGAGGTGCCAGGGTGGAGGGGTGAGTACCGAGGCCATCGACCCGAACGTCCCGCCCTCCGGCACCGGCTGCGTGGAGTGCCTGGCAGCCGGCGGGTGGTGGGTGCACCTGCGACGGTGTACGGCGTGCGGCCACGTCGGCTGCTGCGACACGTCGCCGAGCCAGCACGCCACCGAGCACTGGCGGGAGACCGGCCACCGGGTGATCGCCAGCTTCGAGCCCGGCGAGGACTGGTTCTGGGACTTCGAGCGCGAGGAGGGGTTCGAGGGGCCGGCGCTCGCCGAGCCGCTGAGCCACCCGCAGGGCCAGCCCACGCCCGGCCCGGCCGGCGCCGTCCCGGCCGACTGGCAGGACCACCTCAACCAGTAGCCGGACGACGGCGGCTCAGCCCCGAGAGGGTGCGCGCCGCCGACCATGGGTCAGTACGTGCGAACCGGACGTGGAGGTCCCGACCCCGGTCGCCACCGGGGTCAACGACGGCGGGGTCGGGAGGTCACGACGAGGCAGGCGGGGTGGGAGCGGGAGGCACGCGCACGGCGCGTGGCTCCCAGTCGTAGACCACCCGGGTGCCGAGGAACAGGTCCTGCAACGACTTGTTGTGGCGGCTGAAGGGGATCCACAGGATGCCGATGGGCACGAGCACGACGAACGCGGCACGGAGCGCGGCGCCGAAGAGCCTCAGGCGGCGACCGCCGATGCCCAGCACCCGGAGGCCCATCACCAGGTAGCCGTACGTCCGGCCGCTCAGGGCCCAGAAGACCGTGAAGTAGACGAAGGCGACGAGGAACGCCGCGGCGAGGCTGAACGCCACCCCGAGCTGGGGCCACGTGAAGGAGCGGGGGTTGAGGAGGAAGATCAGCCCCACCAGGCCGAGGTAGCCGCTGAGCAGCAACGCCCCGATCACCAGGGCGTCCAGGATGCCGGCGATCGAGCGGGTCACCAGGCCCGCGCGCTGGCCCTGGAAGGGACGCGCCTCCCGCGGGACCGGTGAGATCCGGGCACCGGTCGCGTCCGTGGGTTCCTCGTCGTCGATCTCGTCCATGTCGGCTCAGGAGCCTGCAGGGCCGGAGGTACGGGCCCGACGGAGCAGGAGGCGGTCGATCGCTCGGTCGACGGCCTGGTCCGCCCCGATGCCCTGCATCCGGACGCCCTTCACGGTCTCGGAGGCCATCGAGCCGGTCGAGTCGCGGATGATCTCCGGCAGGTCGACGCCGTCGATGATCTCGTTCGCGAGCGCGATCAGGTCCATCTGGTCGAGGACGGCGTCCACCACTCGCACCAGGTCCACACGCGTGAGCACGGTCTGGGTCAGGTCCATCCGGTCGAGGACGGCCTCGATGTCGAGCCGACGTGCCACCGCGTCCACGTCGACCTTGGACGCCAGGGTCGCGACCTGCTCCTCGTCCACCCGGTCGAGCACCTGGCGCACGACGACGTCGAGGTCCACCCGGGTGAGCACGATCTGGGTCATGTCCAGCCGGTCGAGGACGGCGTCGAAGTCGACCTGGCTGACGATCTCGTCGACGTCCACCCGGCGTACGACCTCGGCGATCAGGTCGTCGATGAGGCGGTCGAGCATCAGGCCGGCCGTCAGCGCGTACGACGTGGTGCGTCGTACCACGGGCGCGAAGGCCGCCTGCACGATCGGCGGCACCGGGAGCCTCGTCAGGGCGTCGACGCCAGGAACCCTCATGACTGCGCCCCTTCCCGTGCCGCGCACGTGCCTCCCTGGCAGTGTGCTCGGCACCCGGGCGGGCGCGACTCACCCGGCGGGGGTGATCCAGCGGGTCACCGCAGGCCGGTCAGGCGCTCAGCGGGCTCCCTTGCGGGCGCGCGCCGCCAGCTTGGCGCGCTCGTTCTGGTCGAGGACCACCTTGCGGATGCGCACGTTGTGCGGCGTCACCTCGACGCACTCGTCCTCGCGGCAGAACTCCAGGCACTGCTCGAGCGAGAGCCGGCGGGGTGGCACGAGCTTCTCGAAGTTGTCGGAGGTCGCGGACCGGATGTTGGTCTGCTGCTTCTCCTTGGTGATGTTCACGTCCATGTCGTCGGCCCGGGAGTTCTCGCCGATGATCATGCCCTCGTAGACCTCGGTGGTCGGCTCGACGAACATGATCCCGCGCTCCTGCAGGTTCGTCATCGCGTACGCCGTCGCGGCCCCCGCGCGGTCGGCGACCAGCGACCCGGACGCGCGCGAGCGGATCTCACCGGCCCACGGCTCGTAGCGCTCGAACACGTGGTGAGCGATACCGGTGCCGCGGGTCTCGGTCAGGAACTCGGTCCGGAAGCCGATCAGCCCACGAGCGGGCACCAGGAACTCCATCCGGACCCAGCCGGTGCCGTGGTTGGTCATCTGCTCCATGCGGCCCTTGCGTGAGGCCATCAGCTCGGTGATGGTGCCGAGGTACTCCTCCGGCGCGTCGATCGTCAGGCGCTCGACGGGCTCGTGGAGCTTGCCGTCGATCTCGCGGGTCACCACCTGCGGCTTGCCCACGGTCAGCTCGTAGCCCTCGCGCCGCATCTGCTCGACCAGGATCGCCAGCGCCAGCTCGCCGCGGCCCTGCACCTCCCACGCATCGGGACGCTCGGTTTGCAGCACCCGCAACGAGACGTTGCCGACCAGCTCGCTGTCGAGTCGGTCCTTGACCAGGCGCGCGGTGACCTTCGAGCCCTTCTCCCGGCCGACCAGGGGAGAGGTGTTGGTGCCGATGGTCATCGAGATGGCCGGCTCGTCGACGTGGATCAGCGGAAGCGCGACCGGGCTCTCGGGGTCGGCGAGCGTCTCGCCGATGGTGATCTCGGGGATGCCGGCGACCGCGCAGATGTCACCCGGACCGGCCTGTTCGCCCGGCTTGCGCTCGAGTCCCTCGGTGATCAGGAGCTCGGTGATCTTGACCGTCTTGACCGTGCCGTCGCGCTTGATCCAGGCCACGTTCTGGCCCTTCTTCAGGTAGCCCTGGTGGACCCGGACAAGCGCCAGCCGGCCGAGGAACGGCGAGGCGTCGAGGTTGGTGACGTGGGCCTGTAGCGGCGCCCCCTCGTCGTACTCCGGCGCCGGGATGGTGTCGAGGATGGTGCGGAACAGCGGCTCGAGGTCGGGGGAGTCGGGCAGGCCGCCGTTCTCCGGCTGCACGAGCGACGCGCGGCCCGCCTTGGCCGACGCGTAGACGACGGGGAAGTCGAGGGCGTCCTGGCTGTGGTGGTCGTCGAGCAGGTCGAGGAAGAGCTCGTAGGTCTCGTCGACGACCTCGGCGATGCGGGCGTCGGAGCGGTCGACCTTGTTCACGACGAGGACGACGGGCAGGTCGGCGTTCAGCGCCTTGCGCAGTACGAAGCGGGTCTGCGGCAGCGGACCCTCGCTGGCGTCGACCAGCAGCACGATGCCGTCGACCATCGACAGCCCGCGCTCCACCTCGCCACCGAAGTCGGCGTGCCCCGGAGTGTCGATGATGTTGATGGTCATGCCCTGCGGGGCACCGAGGTCGCGCGCGCTCGGGCCGGTGTAGTGCACGGCGGTGTTCTTCGCGAGGATCGTGATCCCCTTCTCACGCTCCAGGTCACCGGAGTCCATGATCCGCTCGGCGACCCCGGCCTCCTCCTGGTGGGCGGTGAAGGCACCGGCTTGGTGGAGCATCGCGTCGACCAGCGTGGTCTTGCCGTGGTCGACGTGCGCGACGATGGCGACGTTCCGGAGGTCCGAACGGGTGGCAGGCATGGCGGGACGACGTCGCTTTCGCAGGAGGGGATTGACCCCTGATGCTAGCGAGGCGAGGAGGCCGGCCCCGCATCGTCGGATCGTCGCACAGCTGGTTCAGCTCGCGAGCGAGCTCACATCGCTGCTCGGTGTGACGCTCTGGCCGGACTCCGTCGGGCCCGAGCGTCCTCACTCGAGCTCAGGAGATGCGTCGCTGCATGCCGTCGGTGGCGAGGCGGACGCGGTAGCGACGCTGACGGACGCTCAGGGGGACGAGCGGGTGGTCCGGGGTGGCCAGGGCTGCGCTGAGCCGGATCCGGACTCCCAGGCAGTCCTCGCACGGGCAGTGACCGTCGTGCTGGGCGCGCTCGTTGCGCTGGGGGAGCGGGGGCAGCTGGGGGGTGGTGGTGAACATGTGTGGCCTCCTCGTCATCTGAGGAACGCAGCTTCACCCGGCCGGTGACGCCGCCGATCGGTCATCGGTGACTAGTCCGGTCGGACCCGCCCGCCGTGCCGATCGGCGCGGTTCAGGGCGCCGAGACG
The DNA here is from genome assembly GCA_963805345.1 of uncultured Actinomycetota bacterium. Lineage (GTDB taxonomy): Bacteria > Actinomycetota > Actinomycetes > Propionibacteriales > Nocardioidaceae > Nocardioides. The sequence goes on along the minus strand of CAWDUA010000005.1, from coordinate 548,177 downwards.
AGCTCGAAGGCCCGCCACATCGCGGCGTAACGACCGTCGCGGTCGACCAGCTCCTCGTGCGTGCCGTCCTCCACGACCTGCCCCTGGGCGAGGACCACGATCCGGTCGGCGGTGCGCGCGGTCTGGAGGCGGTGGGCGATGAGGATCGTCGTGCGGTGTCCGGAGACGGCCGCCATCGCGGCCGACACCTTCGCCTCGGTGGCCAGGTCGAGGTTGGCGGTGGCCTCGTCGAGGAGCAGCACGACCGGGTCGACGAGCTCGGCGCGGGCCAGCGCGATCAGCTGTCGCTGACCCGATGACAGCGACGCGCCGCGCTCGGTCACCGGGTGGTGGTAGCCGTCGTGCAGCGACGCGATGAAGTCGTGGGCGCCCACGGCCCGCGCGGCCGCCTCGACCTCGACGTCGGTCGCGTCGGGTCGGCCGTAGGCGATGTTGTCGCGGATCGAGCCGGTGAACAGGAACGACTCCTGCGGGACGTAACCGAGCCGGCTGCGGAAGTCGTCGAGACCGAGCGTGCGCAGGTCGTGTCCGTCGATGGTCACGGCGCCGGAGTCGGGGTCGTAGAAGCGGGCGAGCAGCTTGAGCACGGTCGACTTCCCGGCGCCGGTCTCGCCCACGAGCGCCACGGTCTCGTGAGCGCCGACCCGGAGGTCGAGCCCGCGCATCGCCTCCGGTGGCCGCCGGCGTACGACGTCCTCGGGCAGCGCCGGGTCGGCAGGCCCGCGCACCATCGAGGTCGCGACCTCGGCGCTGGGGTAGCGGAAGTGCACGTCGACCAGGGCCAGGTCGCCGCGGACCTCGCCCAACGCGACCGCACGCTCCGGCTCGGGAGTCAGGGTCTCCAGCTGCATGAGCTCGGAGATGCGGTTGACCGAGACGCGGGTCTGCTGCCATGAGTCGAAGACCTGCGACAGCTGCTGGATCGGCGAGAAGAACATCGTCAGGTAGAGGATGAACGCGATCAGGACCCCGGACGTGAGCTCGCCCTGCTCGATCAGGTGGGCACCGACGCCGAGCACGATCACATCGGCGATCGCGGACAGGAACAGCACGAACGGGAAGTACGTCGCGATCAGACGCTGCGCCTTCAGCCGCTCCTCGAAGTAGCGAAGGCCCAGCGCGTGGAAGCGGTCGACGGTGGGGACCTCGTGGGCGAACGCCTGCGCCTCGCGGATACCCGACAGGGACTCCTGGAAGTCCGCGTTGACGACCGCCAGTGACTCCCGCACCGCGTCGTAGAGGCGGTTCGTGATCCGGCGGAAGACGATGGTGGCCGCGACGAGCGGGATCACCACCAGCAGGGTCCACAGGGCCAGCTCGACGTCGAGGAGCAGGAGCGCGACCCCGACGCCGACGAATGTGACGAGCGAGACCAGAGCGGCGAGCAGCCCGTTCTCGATCAGCGTCTCGAACTGGTCGACGTCGGTGGTCATCCGGGTCATGATGCGGCCCGACATCTCGCGCTCGTAGTAGTCGAGCGAGAGCCGTTGCAGCTGCGCCCAGATGCGGATCCGGAGGCCCGCCATGACGCGTTCGCTGGTCCGGCCCGTCACGAACGTCTCGGCGATCTGGTCGAGGAAGTCGACGACGACCACCACCAGGAACGCCGCCGACGTCCACCACAGCACCTGCGCGGCGCCCGCCGAGACGCCGTCGTCGATGCCCGTGTGGACCAGCCAGGGTCCGAGCAGCGCGGCGACGGCGTCGAGGACGACGAGCAGCAGCCCGAGTGCGAACGGCCAGCGGAACTCCGAGACGAGCCCCCGCATCGAGAAGCCCGGGTCGGGCCGGGTCTCCTTCTCGAGGTCGAGCTCGATCCGGTCGCGGATCGGTGGGAGGGCCTCGACCCGGGCGAGCAGCTCTGGCGTGGGCGCGAGCGCCAGCTGCCAGCCGCCGCCGCGCATCCCCGGCCCCAGGCTCGCGGTCTGCGGGACCTTCGACGCGCGACGCTCGTCTGCCGCGCGCACGGCGTCGGCGCGGCTCCCCGTCTGCCAGGCCTCGGGCGTCACCTCCAGCTCGGTGAGCGTCTCGATGGAGTCGCCGACGGACGCGGCGGCGTCGGCGTCGAGCCCGGTCAGGAGCTCGCGGTACGCCGCGTTGCGCGCCATCAGCTCCTCGTGCGTGCCGTCGTCGGCCACGCGGCCGCCCTCCAGGAGGACCACCCGGTCGGCGAGGTGGAGGGTGGAGACCCGGTGGGCGACGATGATCGACGTACGCCCGGCGAGCACGCGGCGCAAGCCGGTGAAGATCGTCTCCTCCGTGCTCGAGTCGACGGCGCTCGTGGCGTCGTCGAGCAGAAGTACACGTGGGTCCATCAGCACAGCGCGCGCCAGGGCGATCCGCTGGCGCTGGCCACCGGAAAGGCTCAGCCCACGCTCCCCGACCTTGGTGTCGTAGCCGTCGGGGAGCTCGCGGATGAAGTCGTCGGCGCACGCGACGCCGGCCGCGGCCTCCACCTCCTCGCGGCTGGCGCCCGGGCGGCCGTAGGCGATGTTGGCGGCGATCGTGTCGGAGAAGAGGAAGCTCTCCCCGAACGCAGCGCCGATCTGGCTGCGGAGCGAGTGCAGCGTGACACCGCGGACGTCGTACCCGTCGACCAGGACCTGACCGCGGTCGGCGTCGAGGAGTCGCTGGACCAGGCCGACGACCGTCGACTTGCCGCTGCCCGAGGAGCCCACGAGGGCGACCCGCTCGCCGGCGGCCACGCGGAGGTCGAGCCCGCGCAGCACCTCCTCCTCGTCGTACCCGAAGTGGACGTCGCGGAGCTCGAGGTCACCGGTGAGTGTGGGCAGGTCGACCGCGTCGGGAGCGTCCTCGATCTCGGTCTGGAGGTCGAGCACCTGGAAGATCCGCTCGACCCCGGCGCGGGCCTGCTGGCCGATGGTGAGGACGCCCGCGAGCTGGCGGGCGGGGGCGACGAACTGGGTGATGTACGTCGAGAAGGCCAGGAACGTGCCGAGCGTGATGTTGCCCTGCATCACCAACCAGCCGCCCAGCGCGAGCACGGCGACCTGGGCGAGGGTGGGGATCGCCTCGAGCAGCGGCTGGTAGCGCGCCTGGAGCCGGGTCGCCCGCATCCGGCTGCCGTAGAGCCGCTGGACGACCGCGACCATCCGGTGCAGCTCGCGTTCCTCCTGGCCGAACGCCTTCACCACCCGGACGCCGCCCACGTCCTCGTCGACGATCTCGGCGACCTCGCCCTCGCGCTGCTGGCCGTCCCAGCTGGCGGGGAACACCTTCATCCGCAGGCGGTAGGAGACGACGAAGAGCGCCGGCGCGATCACCAGCCCGATGCAGGCCAGCAGGGGCGAAAGCCAGAACATGATGACCAGGGACATCAGCATCAGCAGGACGTTGCCGAACATCAGCGGCAGGAAGTTGAGCAGGCCGAGGATGAGGGTCGTGTCGCTGCTGGCGCGCGCGACCAGCTGTCCGGTCGACAAGGTGGCGAGGGTCCGCTGGTCGAGGGTCAGCAGATGGTCGTGGAGCTGGTTGCGCAGGTCGTACTGCACCGCCAGCGAGGACCGGCCGTTGTGGAAACGACGCAGGTAGGCGAGGCCGAAGACCGCGAGCGCGATCAGGGTGAGCAGCACGAGCCACGGCCACAGCGGCTTCGAGGAGTCGCCGATCACGTCGTCGACGATGGTGCGCGCGATGAGGGGCACCATCGCCTGGCCGGCACTGCCGAGGATGGCCGCGACGAACGAGATCTGGACGTCGCGCTTGTGCTTCCAGACCTGGCCGCTCAGCCTGCGGATCCACCCCGGTGGGGCGTCCTGGCGGGCTGACATGTGGCGGCGACGTACCTCTCTGATGACGGCCCCGAGCGGGCCGACGAGAGTCTAGTTGCGGTCCCCACATCCGCCGCGCTGGTCGAGCTCGTCGAGCGTCCCGTGGGTCGACCCTGTCGAGACCAGGCCGCCGGCCCTGGGTCGGCGTCACGGCTTCACCATGGTCACATGGTGAAGCGGCACTTCTCACGGTGAACCCAACTGCCTCCCCTCGGTCGAGCCGCCTCCGTCGGTCGAGCTTTGCGAGACCACCGGCGACGTCCGCACCTGCGTTCGGCGTTCTTCTGCTGGTGACGGTGTCGACGATCGAAGAAGGATGGTGGCGGTGGGCTTGGGTTGCGGTACCTCCGCAGGTCTGCGGTCGGCTCGCCGTCGTTCGAGGTGCTCCTTGTGGTGACGGTGTGCATTCCTGTGGATAGAGGATGCACGGAAATACTTTCTGTGGATTGTCTCGGATACCGGGATAAACCCTGTGCATAACGCTTTGAGTGTCGGTGCTGCCTGATTCGCTGGTCCTATGTCGATCTCGGACCTCGCCCCCGGCGCCTCACCCGCAGCGGTGCTCGCCGATGCGGTGGCAGCGGTCCGCGACCTGGCCGAGACCCTGTGGTCGGCACGGTCGGACGACGAGCTGGTCGACGTGATCGGGTTGGTCCAGCAGGCCAGTTCAGCCCTGGCCGCGGTTGAGGCCGGTGCGGTGGTCGAGGTCGACGCCCGGGACCTGGCGAAGGAGAAGCTGTACTACGGCTCGACCGGCGACTGGCTCACCCACCTCGCCGGGCTCCGGCACGGGGAAGGGAAGAGACGGGTCAAGCAGGCCCTGGCCCTGTCTGGCCCGCTCACCCGCACGCGGGACGCCCTGCTGGACGGCAGGGTGTCGCCGTCTCAGGCAGAGGTGATCGTCCGGGCCGTCGACGACCTACCGCCCGGTGACTGGGTACGCCGTCGCGGGGAGAAGATCCTCGTGCGTCAGGCGGAGCATCTGAATGCCTCCGACCTCGCCACAGCCGGCCGGCACGTGGTCGAGGTCGTCGACCCCGACGGCGTCGACCGCAGGCTTGAAGCAGCCCTCCAGCGTGACGAACGCGCCGCCCACCTAAACCGGCACCTGGCGATCAGCGAGGACCGCGCCGGCGGAGTCCGGATCCGCGGCCGCGGCACCGCCGAAGACGGCGCCCTCCTGAAGGCCGTCCTCCTGCCGCTCACCTCACCTGAACCGACCGTCGATCCTGAGTCCGGGGAGCAGTACCCCGACCCACGCGACCACGGCACCCGGATGTGGGACGCCCTCGTGGCCACCGCCCAGCACGCCCTGACCACCGACCTGCCACCCGAGACCCACACCACCCCCGCACGACTCCTCATCACCCTCGACGAGGCCACGTTGCGTACCGAGGTCGGGATCGGGACCACCGCCGACGGCACCGACCTCCCACCCGAGACCCTGCGCCGCCTCGCCTGCGACGCCGAGATCATCCCCGCCGTCCTCAGCACCCGGGGCGAGGTCCTCGATGTCGGACGACTCCGCCGCCTCGTCACGCCCGGGATCTGGACCGCCCTGATCCTCCGCGACCGACACTGCACCTTCCCCGCCTGCACCCGACCACCCCTGATGTGCCACGCCCACCACCTCACCCACTGGGCCCACGGCGGCGACACATCCCTGGACAACCTCGCCCTGCTGTGCGGACACCACCACCGCGTCATCCACTACACCCCATGGGAGATCCGGATGAATTCGACCGACCGACAACCCGAATTCAAACCACCATCCGTGTCCGATATCGAACCCGCATGGATCCGACATCGGCCGCGACCACCCGGCCCCGGCGGCTGAGGCTTCAGGCCTGGAGGGAGAGGGTGTTGCCGTCGGGGTCGTTGAACCATGCGATCCGCGCGCCGCTCGGGGCGGTCCAGATGCCGTGGGCGTCCTGCCGCATGCCGTCGTACCGGTTGAACGCGACGCCGGCGAGCATGAGCCTGCCGACCTGCCCCTCGAGATCCTCGACCACCCACCCCACCACGGTGTACGGCGCCGCCCGCACCTCGTGAACCAGCGTGATGCGGAGCTGGCTCTGAGGTGTCTCGTGCACCAGGGTGTAGGGCGCGCATCACTGAGCTCGAGGCCAAGCACCTCGCCGTAGAAGTGCTGCGCACTGTCCAGGTCGCTCACCCCCACGAAGGCGACCTGCCTGGCGTGTTCCAGCGTCGTCATGGCGAGCTCCGTGCCGGAGACGGACAGGGTCCTGAAGGACCCCGGGCCCTCCGCCGGGGTCCGGACCCGCGTCTCGCCGCCGGCCAGACCTCGACGGCCCGGAACCGGTAGCCGTCCTGGTCGGCGACCTCGTAGAGCAGCTCCACCGTCTGACCCGGCTCGAGCGACTTGTACCCGGCGACGAGGACCTGAGAGGAGGACGCCCAGCAGCCCTCCGGCGTCTCCGCCGAGTCGATGACACCCCAACCCTTCTCGGGGTGCCACTCCCGGACGCGACCGATCTTCATCTCGGTGTCCCCGATCGTTCGGCGGCCCCCGGCAGCGTGCGGCGGAGAGTCGCGGCGACGAGGTCGGCCAACCGACCATGGGAGTCGCGGGTGAGGTGCAGGCCGTCGTCGCCGGCGTGCGCGACCGTGGCCGCGTCGGCGTACGCCGCGCCACCGTCGCGGGCCACGCGCCGGATGGCCGCGCCCAGCTCGCGTGACCGCGCGACACCGGCACTGTCGAAGCTGTCGGCCGTCATCTCCGCGAAGCGCGCCGCGCTGTCGTCGATCAGGATCGGGCTGACGAGGACGACGGGCGGAGTCCGGCCCTGGGGGTCGGTCACGTTCCCGGCGACGTCGTCGAGGTAGCCGCGCAGAGCACCGGCGACCTCGTCGACCGTGCGGTCGAAGCAGGCTTTCAGGTCGTTGGTGCCGAGCATGACCACCACCGCGTCGAGCGGGTGGTGAGACAACAGGCACGGCACGAAGTACTCCCGCCCGTTGCAGCCCGGCCGGTCCTCGTAGTCGACGTCGGTCGTGCGCCCGTTCAGACCCTCCTCGATCACCTCGAACCCGTCACCGAGGATCCCCTGCAGCAGGCCGGTCCACCGCTGGTCGGCGGCCAGCCGCACGAAGTCCGGATCGTCGCAGGGGGCACCGTGGGTGTTGGAGTCGCCGAAGCAGAGGATCCGTACGGCGTCGGCGTCGGTGATCACGCGAGGAGCCTAGGTGCTCTTGGCGATGTCGGTGACACGGCGTAGGAAGGTCGCATGACTCTCGGCCGCCACTGCTCCTTCGTCCCGCCCTACCTCCTCGAGCGGATCGCCGCGTCCGACTCCGCGGCCGCCGACCACTGCCGCTCGACCCTCGCCACGGACGAGGCGTTCCGGGCCGGGCGGCAGGCCGCGTCGCCGAGCGCGGGCGCGGCGACCGGGCCGGCCTGGGTGGTGCACACGGCGGCGAACGGACCCACCCTGCCCGGACGTGTGGTCCGTTCGGCCGGCGACCCGGCCTCCGGCGACGCCGCGGTGGACGAGGCGGCCGACGGCATCACCGCCACCCTGGCTCTCTACCGCGACGCGTTCGCGCGCGCGTCCTACGACGGCAAGGGCGCCGAGGTCGTGCTCACGGTGCACTACCAGCGGAACTACGACAACGCCTTCTGGAACGGCACTCAGCTGGTCTTCGGCGACGGCGACGGCACGGTCTTCGGGTCGTTCACCAAGCCCGTCGACGTCCTCGGTCACGAGTTCACGCACGCGGTCACCCAGTTCACCGCCGACCTGACGTACCAGGGCCAGTCCGGCGCCCTCAACGAGTCGGTGTCCGACTGCTTCGGCATGTGCGTGAAGCAACGGGTGCTCGGCCAGACCTCCGAGACCGCCGACTGGCTGGTCGGGGAGGGGATCTTCCTGCCCGGCATCGACGCCCGGGCCCTGCGCGACATGGCCCACCCCGGCACGGCGTACGACGACCCCACGCTCGGCAAGGATCCCCAGGTCGGCGACATGTCGGACTACGTCGACACCACCGACGACAACGGCGGTGTCCACACCAACTCCGGCATCCCCAACCGGGCCTTCCACCTCGCTGCCACCGCGATCGGTGGCGACACGTGGGAGGGCGCCGGGCAGATCTGGTACGCCGCGCTCACCGGTGGCACGGTCATGGCCGACACCGACTTCGTCGGCTTCGCCGCCGCGACGGTGGCTGCTGCCGGCGAGCACGCCGAGGTCGTCAGCGGGGCGTGGACGACGGTCGGGGTGGACCCCTCCGGCCCGGCTGCACCCACCGGCGGCGGGGCACCGCAGACCACGTCGGTCGTCCGCGTTCGCCGGACCGGCGGCATCGCCGGGCGCACCATCGAGGGCTCCGTCGACCTGTCCGCCGACGGCCCGCGGGCGGCCGCGGCGCGCGATCTGGTCGACCGGCTCGAGCTGAGCCGCCCGATCGAGGCGACGACCTTTCCCGATGCCTTCAGCTACACCTTCGAGGTCCGCGGTCGTTCGGTGACGGTGCCCCAGCACCAGCTGAGCGACGACCAGCGCGCGCTCATCGACCTGTTGCTCGTGACCCCGACCTGACCGTCAGTCCGAGAGCGCGCGGTCGAGCGCCGCGTTCACGTGCAGCGTGGTGCACGGGTAGACGGGCAGCTCGCAGTCGGCCTGCGTGATCAGGAGCTCGAGCTCGGTGCAGCCGAGGAGCACGCCGCCGGCGCCCGCGTCCCACAGCTCCTCGATGACGCCGAGCACGCGGCGGCGGGTCGCGTCGACGACCTTGCCGTGCACCAGCTCGTCGTAGATCGCGCTGTTCAGCATGTCGTGGTGTCGCGCGTCCGGGACGACGGTCTCCAGGCCGTGCCGGGCCAACCGATCGGTGAAGAACCCGTCGGACATCGCGACCGTCGTGCCGATGAATCCGACGGTGGTGACGCCCTGAGCACGCACCTCCTCGGCCACGACGTCGGCGAGATGGAGCAGGGGCAGGTCGACCGCGGCCTCGACCTGATCGGCCACCTTGTGGAACGTCGTCGTGCACAGCAGCAGGAAGTCGGCGCCGGCGCGCTCCACGCCGCGTGCCGCTTCGGCCAGCAGCTCACCGACCTGTTGCCAGCGCTCCTCGTCCTCCAGTGCCGTGACCTCGGCGAAGTCGACGGTGCTCAGCACGAGCTTGGGGGAGGAGAGCCCGCCGAGGCGGTCGCGGACGCCCAGATTGAGGTCGCGGTAGTAGACCTCGCTGCTCTCCCAGCTCATCCCGCCGACCAGTCCGATCGTCTGCATGGGGTGCAGTCTGTCCCGGTGTGGAGGCGCCCGTCACCCGGTCCCACGGTTCAGACTCCGCGCCCGTCCGGCCGGCCGGCCTGGGGTCGGTGCCTCAGCGTGCGCTCTCCAGCCTGCTGCGGCGTTCAGCTCCGACCGCGTCGGACCTGAGCGTCCTCGCTCGAGACCCGGTGCACCTTGTGCTGGGCCGCCTGGGCGCGTGGCTTGATCACCAGCTCGTCGATGTTCACGTGCGACGGTCGGGTGGCGATCCAGGCGATGGCGTCCGCGACGTCCTCGGCGACGAGCGGGTCGGGTACGCCGGCGTACACGGCCGCGGCGCGCTCCTCGTCACCGTCGAACCGGACCTTCGCGAACTCCTCGGTGCGCACCATGCCGGGCGCGATCTCACTGATCCGGATCGGCTCGCCGACCAGCTCGAGGCGGAGCGTCTCGGTGACCACCTGGGTGCCGTGCTTGGCGGCCGTGTAGCCCGCGCCGCCCTCGTAGGCGATCCGTCCGGCCGTGGAGCCGACGTTGACGATCACGCCGTCACCGCCGGCGCGCAGCGCGGGAAGCAACGCCTGGGTGACCCGGAGGAGCCCGAGCACGTTGACGTCGTACATCCGGCTCCAGTCGTCGGGGTCGGCCTGCTCGACCGGCTCGAAGCCGAACGCGCCGCCTGCGTTGTTGACGAGTACGTGCAGCGAGTCGCCGACGGCCTCGGCCAGTCCGGCCACCGACTCCGCGGACGTCACGTCGCAGGTGATGGCGGTCCCGTCGATCTCGCGGGCGAGCTCCTCGAGGCGGTCCGCGCGTCGGGCGGCGCAGACGACCGCGAACCCCTCGCGGGCCAGGGCGCGGGCGGTGGCCGCTCCGATCCCGCTGGAGGCTCCGGTCACGACGGCGGTTCGACGCTTCATGCCCATGATTCTGCCTGCCCCAGTGCCCGGGCAGGTCTCCGGATGGCACACTGTCGGCCCGATGGGACGTCACGTCGATGCTGCTGGAGCCTCCGCCGGCGTACGGCGGACCGCGCTCGTCTGCGGACTGCTGGGCGGCGTCGCCTGGGTGGTCACCTACTTCCTGGACGCCGACGCGGGCATGGCCGAGGCCCTCCTGTGGGTCGGGGGTGTGCTCCTGACCGTCGCGCTCTTCGGGATCGGGATGATGCTGGTCAAGAGTGACGTGCTGCCGCTGCGTGTCTTCGTCGCCCTGGCCCTCCCGACGCTGGTGTGGGGGGTCTTCGCGCTCATCCGAGACTCCGTCGGCGACGCACGGCTCGCCGACGCTGCCTTCGGCGCTCTGGTGGGGCTCGGCTCGGTGCTGCTCCTGGTACGCCGGTCGGCGGCGCGCCGGACGACCCTCTGAGGGTCACCTCACCCCACCCGGGAATCACGGGCCGGTCCATGCGGTTGGATGCGGGTGGGCCCGTGTCGTGCGGGGGAAGGGGTGACGTCGTGGAGCTCACCGAGGCCGACGCCGTGCGCCGGGTGGCCATGATCAGCGTGCACACGTCGCCGCTGGACCAGCCCGGTACCGGCGATGCCGGTGGACTGAACGTCTACGTGATCGAGCTGTCACGTCGCTTGGCCGCGGCAGGCATCGAGGTCGACATCTTCACCCGCGCGACGTCGTCGCGACACGAGACCGTGCTGGCGGCAGGTGACGGCATCACCGTCCACAACATCCATGCCGGCCCGTTCGAGGGCCTGAGCAAGAACGAGCTTCCCGGGCAGCTCTGCGTGTTCGCCCGCGAGGTGTTGCGCACCGAGGCCGCCAAGCCGCTCGGTCACTACGACCTCGTGCACTCCCACTACTGGCTGTCGGGCCAGGTCGGCGCGCTCGCCCGCGACCGCTGGGGCGTGCCGCTGGTGCACACCATGCACACGATGGCCAAGGTCAAGAACGACGCTCTCGCCATCGGCGACACCCCGGAGCCCGCGGCCCGGATCATCGGGGAGGAGCAGGTCGTCGAGGCGGCCGACATGCTGATCGCCAGTACCGACATCGAGGCCAAGCAGCTGATCAACCTGTACGACGCCGATCCCGGGCGTGTGGAGGTCGTGCATCCCGGGGTCGACCTGACCGTGTTCCGTCCCCGGGACACCGTCGAGGCGCGGCGTCACCTCGGCCTGCCGGAGGACGCCCACGTCGTGCTGTTCGCCGGACGGCTCCAGCCACTCAAGGCTCCCGACGTGCTGCTGCACGCCGTTGCTCTGCTGCTCGACGAGAACCCCGGGCTCAGGTCGCGGCTCGTCGTGCCGGTCGTCGGCGGGCCGTCCGGGACGGGGCTGGAGCACCCGGAGGCGCTCGCGGAGCTGGCCGAACGGCTGGCGGTCGCGGACGTCGTACGCTTCGTCCCCCCGGTCCCCCCGGCAGAGCTCGCGCTCTGGGACGCCGCAGCGTCCGTGGTGGCCGTGCCGTCGTACAACGAGTCCTTCGGGCTGGTGGCCGCCGAGGCTCAGGCCGCCGGTACGCCGGTGATCGCGGCCGCGGTCGGCGGCCTGACCACGGTCGTCGCCGACGGCGAGAGCGGGCTGCTCCTCGACTCCCACGAGCCGGAGGCCTGGGCGGCGGCGCTGCGCCAGGTCCTGCTCGACGACTCACTCCGCGCCCGGCTGGCACAGGGTGCACGCGAGCGCGGCCGGGCGTTCTCGTGGGAGCACACCGCCGAGCGGACTCTCGACGTGTACGAGCGCGCGCGCCATGCGCTGCGGGAGCTCGTGTGACCGACCCGGCGCAGGTGCTGCGCGACTACCTCGCCGACAACGAGCTCGAGTTCACCGAGGCCGACGGGGTGTTCAGCTTCGCGTTGCCCGGCGAGCGCAAGCTGCAGACTCCCGTCCGCCTCGACCTCGGCCCCCACGCGCTGGGGGTGCATGCCTTCGTCTGCCGCAACCCGGACGAGAACCACGAGCGCGTCTACCGCTGGCTGCTCGAGCGCAACCTCAAGACGTACGCCGTCTCCTACGCCGTCGACCACCTCGGCGACATCTACCTCGACGCCCGGCTCCCGCTCTCGGTGGTCAACCCCGAGGATCTCGACGGGGTGCTGGGCTCGGTGCTGGCCCACGCCGACGGCTCGTTCAACACCATCCTCGAGCTGGGTTTCGCCTCGTCCATCCGCAAGGAGTGGGAGTGGCGCATCCTGCGCGGTGAGTCCACGAGGAACCTCGAGGCGTTCCGCGGCTGGCTGGAAACCGACGCGACGCCGGACGTCGAGCAGCCCTAGCCTGCCGGTATGGAGTGGCCCTTCTTCGCCCTGCGTCTCGCGTGCGGTGAGGTCGTGCTGCGCGGCGTGACCGATGCCGACCTCGACCCGCTCCTGGCGGCGCAGCCCGACGATCTCGAGCACGACCCGCGGCACCGCCCGTTCCTGGACCCCCGGGCGGACCGACGCCGCGTCCTCAGTGCCGAGGTCTGGGCCCATCGCGGCACATGGTCGCCGGGGTCGTGGTGTCTCGACCTGGCTGTGGAGGTGGACGGTCGCGTCGTCGGCGTGCAGGCCTTGGAGGGGGAGGCATTTCCCGCTGCTGCGCACGGTCGACTCGTCCTCGTGGCTGGCCCGAGAGGTCCGGGGCCGTGGGCTGGCCACGTCGATGCGGACCGCGGTCCTCGCCCTGGCTTTCGGACCCCTCGGCGCGGTCGCGGCGGTCTCGTCGGCCGAGGTGGGGAACGCGCCCTCCCTCGCGGTCTCGAGACGGCTGGGGTACGCCGACAACGGGCGGAGCCTGACCCGCTCACCGCACGGGGTCATCGAGCTCCAGCACGTCCGGCTCCTCGCGGAGGAGTGGCGCCGTGCGGGTCACCACGTCGAGATCGAGGGGGTCGAGGACTGCCTGCCGTGGTTCGGGCTCGACCCGCACGTCAGCTGAGCGCGAGCGCCGCCAGTGCCAGCACGGCCGGCACGGCCTGGACGACGAGGATCCGCTTGTTGACCGTCGCGGCGCCGTAGACGCCGGCCACGACGACGCAGATCAGGAAGAAGACCTTCACGTCGGTCTGGTCGGAGACGAGGCCCCAGACCAGTCCCGCGACCAGGAAGCCGTTGTAGAGCCCCTGGTTGGCGGCGAGCGCCTTCGACTCCTCGGCGAAGCCCGGCTCCAGGCCGAAGACCCGGCGTCCGGTGGGCGTGGTCCACAGGAACATCTCGAGCACGAGGAAGTACAGATGGAGCGCGGCGACCAGGCCGATCAGCACGTCGGCGACGATGTTCACGCCCGCAGCATGGCAGGTGCGGGAGCCGGCGCTCCTCAGCCTCCCGCCCCGATCGCGGCCCGCGCAGGCTCATCTCGCGGGGCGTGAGGCTTGCGCCGCGCGACGGCGACCCCGAGCAGGGCGAGCGCGCCACCGGCGTACGCCATCGTGGGCGGCACCTCGCCGAGGAACAGCCAGCCCATCACGATCGTCAGCGGTGGCACGAGGTACGTCGTGATGCCGAGGCTGCTCGCGGTCATGTGCCGCAGGGCGAAGGCGTAGGTCGTGAAGGCGATCGCCGTGGGGAACAGCCCGAGGTAGATGACCCACCACACGTCGGACGCCGAGGCACGGGAGGTGTCGTCGACGAGCTGACCGGCGAAGGGCAAGCAGACCAGAGCCCCGATCGTGCAGGCCAGCCAGGTCACGTGGAGCGCCGAGAGCCGCGACACGAGTGGCTTCTGGACGACCAGCGAGATGGAGTAGACGAGGGCGGCGAGCAGGCACAGCCCGACGCCCAGGAGGTCGTTGTGACCGTCGGGCTGCGACACCCCGATCAGCACGATCCCGGCGAACGCGAGCACGAGCCCGAGCGCGAGCCAGCCCGTGAACCGCTCGCCGAGGAAGATCGTGGCGAGGACGGCGATCAGCACCGGCGAGACCTGGATCAGCATCGCGGCGGTGCCGGCGTCGACGTGCCGCTCGCCGGCGTTGAGGGCGAGGTTGTAGACCCCGAACCAGAGCACACCGATGACCACCAGGCCGAGCCAGTCACGTCCGCTCGGCCGCGGCAGCCCGCGCGAGACGGCCACGGCCCCGAGCGCCAGGGAGCCCACGAGGAGGCGCCCGAGCGAGAGCGCCCCCGGGGTGAAGTCCTGGCCGAGGTGGCGGATCGCGACGAATGCCGAGGCCCAGAAGATCAGAGTCACGGCGACGGCGGCCACGGGCAACCAGGCACGAGGTTCGGTGGTGGGCACCGGCCCAGCCTAGGCAGCGCCACCGACACCCTCTCGCGGGTTCCGGACGCCGCGTCCTCAGCCCTCCCCGCCGGCCTCGGCCCTGGGCCTCTGACCGGCATGATGGGCCCCATGCGCGTCGCGTTGCTGGTCACCTGCGTGAACGACGCGATGTTCCCGGACACCGGTCGCGCGGTCGTGGACCTGTTGACCCGACTCGGGGTCGACGTCGATTTCCCGTCGGCACAGACCTGCTGTGCGCAGCCGATGGTCAACACCGGCTACCTCGACGAGGCCGTGTCGGTGGTACGCACCTTCGTCGACGCCTTCGCGGGGTACGACGCGGTGGTGGCGCCGTCGGGTTCCTGCGCGGGCTCGGCCCGACACCAGCACGCAGATCGTGGCGCGTCGCGCGGGTGACCTGGGACTCCAGGCAGCGGTGGCCGAGGTGGCGCCGAGGGTGTACGAGCTGAGCGAGTTCCTCGTCGACGTCCTCGGCGTGACCGAGGTCGGCGCCTCGTTCCCGCACCGCGTCACCTATCACCCGACGTGTCACTCCCTCCGACTGCTCGGGGTGGGCGACCGCCCACGCCGGCTCCTGGAAGCGGTGCACGGGCTCACTCTGGTGGGCCTGCCGTCGGCCGACGAGTGCTGTGGCTTCGGCGGCACCTTCGCGATGAAGAACGCGGACGTGTCGGTGGCGATGGGGGCCGACAAGGCACGCCACGTCCGGGAGACGGACGCCGAGGTGCTCGTGGCCGGCGACAGCTCGTGCCTGATGCACATCGGCGGCGTGCTGTCGCGCCAGCGGTCCGGCGTACGTGTGATGCACCTGGCCGAGGTCCTGGCCGCCCGGGAGGGAGCATGACCACGACCTTCGTCGGGATGCCGCCGTTCCCGGAGGCTGCACGGACGGCGCTGGCTGACACCCAGCTCCGACACAACCTGACCCATGCCACCCACACCATCCGCGACAAGCGGGCGCGGGTGGTCGCGGAGCTCCCCGAGTGGGAGGAGCTGCGCCAGGCCGGCGCCGATCTGAAGGACGCGACGTTGGCCGGGCTGGACGGGTACCTCGAGCAGCTCGAGGCCGCACTGGTGAGCCGGGGTGCGGTCGTGCACTGGGCGAGGAACGCCGCGGAGGCCTGCCGCATCGTCGCCGACGTCGCGAAGGCGCACGGGGTCGACGAGGTCGTGAAGGTCAAGTCGATGGTGACCCAGGAGATCGGGCTCAACGAGGCTCTCGCCGTCGAGGGCATCTCGGCCTGGGAGACAGACCTGGCCGAGCTCATCGTCCAGCTCGCCGACGACCTGCCCTCCCACATCCTGGTGCCGGCGATCCACCGCAACCGGGCCGAGGTGCGCGAGATCTTCCGGACCCGGATGGCCGCGGCCGGCCGCCCGGCCCCCGACGGACTCACCGACGATCCCGCCGAGCTCGCGAACGCAGCACGACTCCACCTGCGCGAGAAGTTCCTGCGTGCCAGGGTCGCGGTGTCGGGGGCGAACTTCGCCGTCGCCGAGACCGGGACCCTGGTCGTCGTCGAGTCCGAGGGCAACGGCCGGATGTGCCTGACCCTGCCCGAGGTGCTCGTGTCGGTGGTCGGCATCGAGAAGGTGGTGCCCACGTTCGCCGACCTGGACGTCTTCCTGCGCCTGCTGCCCCGTTCGTCGACCGGCGAGCGGATGAACCCGTACACGTCGATGTGGCACGGCGTCACTCCCGGTGACGGGCCGCAGGAGGTGCACGTCGTCCTGCTCGACAACGGGCGCTCGCGCGCGCTCGCCGACGAGGCGGGCCGCCAGGCCCTGCGCTGTATCCGGTGCTCCGCCTGCCTCAACGTGTGTCCCGTCTACGAGCGGGTCGGCGGGCACGCCTACGGCTCGGTGTACCCCGGACCGATCGGCGCGATCCTCACCCCGCTGCTGCGCGGCGTCGGGGTCGACGCCCAGACCGACTCGCTGCCCTACGCCTCGACCCTGTGTGGCGCCTGCTACGACGTCTGCCCGGTGAAGATCGACATCCCGTCCGTCCTGGTCGACCTCCGCGGACAGGTCGTCGACGCCCATCGCGGTGGCCGGCCCACCGCCGAGGCGCTGGCGATGAGGGCTGCTGCCTGGGCGTTCAGCGACGCCCGCCGGCTCGGCGGTGCCGAGCGCCTCTCCGGTCTGCTCGGCCGCGTGTGGGGACGCTTCGGGCGTACGACCCTCCCGGGCGGCCGGCGCGTGCTGGGCCGGCTCCCGGGGCCGGGCTCCCGCTGGACCGGTGCCCGCGACCTCCCGGCGCCGCCCCGGGAGTCGTTCCGGACCTGGTGGAAGCGCACCCGAGGGCCGGAGACCCGTCCGTGAGCGCCCGCGAGGAGATCCTGGCCGCCGTCCGGGCCGCGGTGGCGACTGCGCCGGAGCACGCGGTCCCCGACGCGCCCCGTCGCACGGACCGCTCGGAGGCAGACGCCGTCGCCCTGTTCGTGGAGCGAGTCGCCGACTACCGGGCCGTGGTCGAGCGCTGCGTGCCCGCGGACCTCGAGGCCCGGGTCCGTGCCGCGCTCCCCGAGGGCGCTCGGGCCGTCGTACCTGCCGACCTCCGTCTGGACGTGCCGGGCGCAACCGTGGACGACGACCTGTCGGCCGCCGACCTCGATGCGCTCGACGCAGTCGTCACCCGGGCGCGTCTCGGTATCGCCGAGACCGGCACGATCGTCCTCGACCACGGCCCCGGTCAGGGCCGTCGCGCGATCACGCTCGTCCCCGACCGCCATGTCTGCGTCGTCGAGGCGGACCAGGTCGTGGCCGACGTGCCCGATGCCTTCGACGTCCTGGACGCCTCCCGGCCGCTGACCTGGATCAGCGGTCCCAGCGCCACCAGCGACATCGAGCTGGACCGGGTCGAGGGCGTGCACGGCCCGCGCGTCCTCCACGTGATCGTGGTCGGCTGAGCGGGTCTCGACCCGCTCGGCCCTCGAGCGTGTACGACCGGCGACCCGCCGTCAGTCGCCGACCGGGACCGCTTCGGGCTCGGGCTCGGGGTCGGGATGGGGCGTGGACGGCTCCACCCGCAGGATCCGCGCCACCGAGTCGGGCAGCTTCCAGTTCCAGGCGCCGAACAGCGAGACCAGGGAGGGCACGAGCACCGAGCGGACGATCGTGGCGTCGAGCAGGATCCCGAAGCCGAGCGCGGTGGCCATCACCTTGATGTCGGTGCCGGGCCCGGATGCCAGCGCTGCGAAGGCGAGGAACAGGATGAGCGCAGCGCTCGTCACCAGTCGGCCGGTACGGCCGATGCCGAGCACGACGGCCTCGTCGGTGGACGCGCCCGCGTCGTACTCCTCCCGGATCCGGGACAAGATGAACACCTCGTAGTCCATGGACAGCCCGAACAGGAACGCGAACACCATCAGTGGGACCCAGAACGTCACCGCGCCCGTGGCGTCGATCCCGAAGACCGCGTGGGAGCCGTAGCCCTCCTGCCAGAACAGCACGACCAGCCCGTAGACGGCGGTCAGCGAGACGAGGTTGAGGATCACCGCCTTGAGCGGCAGCAGCAACGAGCGGAAGGCGCGCACCAGCAGGAGGTAGGTGAGCACCGAGATGATCAGCAGGACCAGCGGGAAGTTGCCGTAGACGGCGTGCAGGAAGTCCACCTGGGCGTTGCCGAGCCCGGTCACCCCGAGCACCCCGTCGGTGTCGTCCGCCACCGCCGTGACGTCGCGGACCACCTGGACGCTCTTGGAGTTGACCGTCTCCTCGTCGGGGATCAGGACGACGACCGTCTGTCCGTCGACGGAGGCGCCCGGGCCGGTCGGCACGACGGCGGCGGTGACCCCGTCGACCGCGCCGAGGGTGTGGGCGACCGAGTCGGCCTTGTCGGTCTCGGTCAGCACCTCGATCGGAGTGAGCGCCCCGGTCGGGACGCCGCCGTTCTCGAGCACCTGCAGGGTCTCGTACGCCGGTCCGCTGTGCGCGAGCGACGAGGAGTCGGCGGCTCCGATCTTGATGCCGAGGAAGGCGACGAACAGCACGCCGATCACCGCGAGCGCCGAGCCGGCGGCGACCCAGCGGTGCCGCACGATCATCCGGGCCCACGACGTCCAGCCCTTGCTGGCCTTGTTCTCGTGGCGGATCTTGGGCCAGTCGACCCTGGGGCCGATGCTGCCCAGGATCGCGGGCGTCAGCGTCAACGTGACCATGACGCTGGCCAGCGGGATCAGGGCTCCGGCCATGCCGATGCTGCGCATGAAGGGCACGGGCAGCACGACCAGCGCCAGCAGGCCGATGGCCACGGTCAGCCCGCTGAAGAGCACCGCGTGACCCGCCGTCTCCATCGCCGCCACCACTGCGTCGTGGTTGTCGCGGCCGTGATCTCGTTCCTCGCGCCAGCGGGTCACGAAGAGCAACGAGTAGTCGATGGCGACACCCAGACCGACCAGGCTGATCAGGAAGATGACGATGAACGAGACGTCGGTCAGGTAGGTCAGCGGGAGCAGCAGCAGGAACGTGGTGAGGATGGAGACCGCCGCCACCAGCAGTGGCATGAACGCCAGCAGGGACGCGAAGACGAACAGCAGCACCGCGAGCGCGCCGAGCGCGCCGAGCAGCGTCTCGGTGAGGACGCCGTTGCCGCCGGACTCGTCGCCGACGGCGAGGGCGTCCATGCCGGTGACTCCGACGACGGCGCCCTGCGGCGCGCCGGACTCCACCGCCGCCTGCACGGCCTCGGTGGGAAGCACCGCCCCCAGGCTCTGGGGGAAGGGGTAGAACACCATCGCGTACGCCGTGCGGTCGTCGGAGGTGCGGAAGGCCTGGTCGCCGGTGTTCGCCTCGTCGACGACCCGGAGGGGGACCTCCACCGAGCCGACCGATGCGAACGCCTTGGCCACCTCGTCCTCGTGGCCGGTGACGGTCTGACCCTGCGGCATGGTCACGGTCACCAGCAGGGGCGTGGTGTTGCCGCCGTTGTGGAAGGCCGCGACGATCTTGTTCGCCGCCGTGTCACCTGGTTGACCGGGCAGCGAGAAGTTCACCGTGGTCCGCGCGTTCACGGTGCTCGCCACCATCGCACCCGCGACCGCGATCACGATCCAGGCCACCACGACCAGCGCGCGGTGCCGCAGCACCAGCTCAGCAAGACGACGCATCGCCGTTCCTCCCCGTCAGGATGGTCGAGGCTAGCGTGGGCGCGCCGTCGCGCGCCTCGGGGAAGACCCTGAGGCCGCAGCCTAGAGGTCGAGCTTGTAGCCCAGGCCGCGCACGGTCACCAGCAGCTCGGGATGCGACGGGTCCTTCTCGAGCTTGGCGCGGAGCCGCTTCACGTGGACGTCGAGAGTCTTGGTGTCGCCCACGTAGTCCGAACCCCAGACCCGGTCGATCAGCTGTCCACGGGTGAGTACCCGGCCAGGGTTGCGCAGGAAGAGCTCGAGCAGCTCGAACTCCTTCAAGGGCAGGCGTTGCGCCTGACCGTCGACGGTCACCACGTGCCGTTCGACGTCCATCCGGACCGAGCCGGCCTCCAGCGTCATCGGCGCGAGGTCCGGCTCGATGCCGCGCCGCAGCACGGCCCGGATCCGGGCGACCAGCTCGCGCGGTGAGTACGGCTTGGTCACGTAGTCGTCGGCACCGAGCTCCAGTCCGACGATCTTGTCGACCTCGTCGTCCTTGGCGCTGACCATGATCACCGGCACGTTCGACACGGCCCGGATCTGGCGGCACACCTCGGTGCCGGGCAGGCCCGGGAGCATCAGGTCGAGCAGCACGATGTCCGCGCCGGCGCGGTCGAACTCGGCCAAGGCGTCGGGCCCGGTGGCCGCCAGCGACACGTCGTACCCCTCCTTGCGCAGCAGGTAGGACAGCGCGTCGGCGTAGCTCTCCTCGTCCTCCACGACGAGCACGCGTGTCATCGGACTGGTCCGCTGGTCTGGGTGGTCATGCGTTCTCCTCCTGGCGTGAGCGCGGGAGCGACAGGGTGAAGGTGGAGCCCTGCCCCTCCTGCGACCACACTCGTACGTCGCCTCCGTGGGTGGCGGCGACGTGCTTGACGATCGAGAGCCCGAGCCCGGTGCCGCCGGTGGACCGGTGACGGGCCGGGTCGACCCGGTAGAAACGTTCGAAGATGCGGTCGAGCTCGCTGCGTGGGATGCCGATCCCCTGGTCGACGACCGAGATGTCGACCATGTCGTCGTTGGCCTTCGTCGTGATCAGGACCGTCGAGTCGCTTCCCGAGTAGGTGACCGCGTTGGCGAGCAGGTTCGTCACGGCGGCGGAGACCTGCTCCTCGTTTCCGAAGATCCGGAGCCCCGGGGTCCCACCCGAGACGACCTTGATGCAACGGCTCGTGGCGTCGGTGACCGTGACGTCGACCGACCGCTCGATCACCGCGTCGACGTCGACGACGGCCGGGGCCTCGAGCGGCTCATCGCCCTGGAGCCGCGAGAGCTCGATGATCTGCTGCACCATCTGCAGGAGCCGGTCGCTCTCGGTGAGCATCCGCCGGGCGAAGCGCTCGACGGCCTCGGGATCGTCCGACGCGTCGCCGACGGCCTCGGCGAGCAGCCGGATCGCGCCGACCGGCGTCTTGAGCTCGTGGGACACGTTGGCCACGAAGTCACGCCGTACGGACTCGACGCGTCGCTCCCGGGTGCGGTCCTCGACCAGGGCCAGCACCAGCCGCGAGCTGAGGGGCGCGACGCGCGCGGTCACGGTGCGGGGCGGCCCGTCGGTCCGTGGAAGGACCAGGTCGGCCTCGCGGATCTGGCCGTCGCGGCGTACCTGCCGGACGAGCTCGGCGAGGTCGGTCGAGGCCAGTCGTTGGCTCTTGACGAGACCGAGCGCCAGCGCGGGAGCCGAGGCCTTGACCACCTCGTCGTCGTCGTCGACCACGACCGCACTGCTGCGCAGTACGGAGAGCACGGTCGCCACGCCGGCGGGAAGCACGGGCTCCTCGGCCGGCGCGGTCTGCGCCTGCTGCTGCTGGCTCACGCTCCAGGCCAGGACCGCGCCTCCGGCGACGACAGCCCCGATGAGCGCGGCCAGAAAGGCCTGCGTCGTGGGGCTCACGCCTGAATCGTACGCAGGGGGTCACCGGGCGTTCACCAGGGTGAGCCGCGCTTGCCCAGTGTTCACGAGGCGTTCACCGTCCCGCCCCTGCTGGTCACCTTCGCGGCCTACGGTGATGACATGCGTGAAGCCTTCCACGAACAGCTCGACTCGATCTTCAAGGACCTGGCGGAGATCTGCGGAGAGGTCGAGTCCTCGGTTCGTCTCGCCACCCAGGCTCTCCTCGAGGGCGACGCCGAGGTGGCCGAGCAGGTCATCGCTGCCGACGACAAGGTGGACCGGGCCCGGGAGCGCGTCGAGGAGACCGCCTTCTCCCTGCTGTCCCTCCAGCAACCCGTGGCCGGCGACCTGCGGGTGGTGGTGTCCGCCCTGCGCATGGTCAGTGAGCTGGAGCGGATGGGCGACCTCTCGGTGCACGTCGCCAAGATCGCGCGACTGCGGGTGCCCGAGGTCGCGGTACCCGAGGCGGCGCGACCCACGGTCGCCCGGATGGGTGCGGTTGCCGAGGACATGGTGCGCCGCGTGGAGGCGGTGATCCTCGAGCGCGACGTCGAGGCCGCGATCGAGCTCGGTCGCGACGACGAGGAGATGGACCAGCTCCGGCGCTCGTCGTTCACCCAGCTCCTCAGTGACGACTGGGAGCACGGCGTGGAGGCGGCCGTCGACATCGCGCTGCTCGGCCGCTACTACGAGCGCATCGCCGACCACGCCGTCTCGGTGGCGAACCGGGTCGTCTTCGTGGTCACCGGCCAGTTCCCGGTCGCCACCGACGCCTGACCTGGCCGCCCGCTGGTCGAGCCGACCGGCGCCGGCGGCGCTCGTAGCTCGCGCGCCGCTGCCTATCGACCCTGGTTGGCCACGGCCGCGGCAGCCTCGGCGGCCGCGGCGGGGTCGAGGTACCGACCGCCGATGACCGTGGGCCTCAGGTCGTCGTCGAGCTCGTAGACCAGCGGCATCCCGGTCGGGATGTTCAGGCCGGCGATGTCGTCGTCGCTGATGTCGTCGAGGTGCTTGACGATGCCCCTCAGGCTGTTGCCGTGTGCGGCGACCAGGACGGTCCGGCCCGCCCGGAGGTCGTCGGAGACCGGGCCGTCCCAGTAGGGCAGCAGGCGGGCGATGACGTCCTTGAGGCACTCGGCCCTCGGCAGCTCGGCACCGAGGTCGGCGTAGCGTACGTCGCGCGCCTGGGAGAACTCGTCCTCGTCGTCGATCGGCGGAGGCGGTACGTCGAACGAGCGACGCCAGAGCATGAACTGCTCCTCGCCGTACTCCTCGAGGGTCTGCTTCTTGTTCTTTCCCTGCAGCGCGCCGTAGTGGCGCTCGTTCAGCCGCCAGCTTCGTCGTACGGGGATCCAGTGCCGGTCGGCGACGTCGAGGCTCATCGACGCGGTGGTGATCGCGCGCCGCAGCAGCGAGGTGTGGACGACGTCGGGGAGGATCCCGGCGTCCCGCAGCTGCTCGCCGCCGCGCAGGGCCTCGGCCCGGCCCCGGTCGGACAGATCGACGTCGACCCAGCCGGTGAACAGGTTCTCGGCGTTCCAGACGCTCTCGCCGTGGCGGAGCAGGACCAGGGTGTGTGTCATGTCAGCTCGAGGTGTCCGAGGGGGTGGTGGATGCGGACGGCGACGCCGTCGGCGACGGGGTGGCCTGGTCGAGCCCCGCCCACTGCCCGTCGTCGGCGACCACGGGCACCTGCAGCGTGGAGGTCTCGCCGTTGTCGAACGCGATCGAGAGGGTCACGTTCTGGCCCAGCGAGAAGGTCCCCTGGATCGTGATCCCACCGTTGTCGGCGAGGCTGACCAGGCCCTGCGGGTTGATCGGGAACGGGTCGACGGTGACCTGCCCGACGGCCGTGCCGTCGCCGGTGATGGACGTGACGCTGACCGTCTGAGTCTGGCTGGTGTTCACGAACGTGGCGACGAAGGTGCCGAGGTCGGCCTTCTTGCTCACGATCGCCGCGTTCAGCACGTTGACGGTGCCGTCACGGTCGTTGGCTCCCGCGGTGATGTTGTTGATGCGGTCCGTGGGGTAGTTGAAGCCACAGGCGGTGAGGGCGGAGACGAGCGCCAGGCTCGCCGCCACGGTCGCGAGAGTCCGTCGCAGGTTCACGGGCGACAGACTAGCGGGCGCCCGCCGGGGTCACTGCGACAGCCCGACGGTGCTTCCGACGAGCGCCGCACCCCCGGCCACGATCGCACAGAAGGCGACCGTCAGGACCAGCAGTCGAGGGGCTCCCACGCGCATCGCCAGGCGGAGCGGGACGTGTCTGCGGCCGGTGCGGTTGTCCTCCACGAGCCCGCCCAGCGACGTGAGCACGTGCACGCCGACGCCCAGCGCGGCCGACACCAGCGTCATCGCGACCGTCGGCGGCTGCCCCTGTGCGCCACCGCCCCACCCGCCGTAGGAGAGGTACGCCGGGTAGAGCGCGTACGAGACCGCCCACGGCAGCCACGAGAGCGCACCCCCGCGCAGCCAGCGGTTGCCGGCTACGCCTACCAGCACCGACAGCAGGTAGCACAGGCCGGCCGTGATGCCGCTGGAGAGGGCCAGGGGCACCAGCAGCAGCACGGCGCAGGCGAGCGCGAAGCCCACGGTCCCGCTCTCGAGACTCCCGGTGGCGAGCGGCTTGTCGCTGCGTCCCGCCGCACGGTCGGCGGCCCGGTCGACCAGGTCGTTGTCCCAGCCGAGCACCGCCTGCCCGACCAGCACCGTGGCCAGCACCAACCCGACCTCGCGCGGCGCGCGTCCCGCGATGGCCGCCGCGACCGCGAGGCCGAGAGCCGTGAGCAATGCCTGGCGGGGATGGGCTGCGCGCACCAGGAGCAGCGGCATGAGCTCCCCCACCGAGCGGCGCCGCTGACCGGAGGGTGCCTCCGGGGCGGATGGTGCCGGTGGTACGGGCATGCACGGCAGTATCCGACATCGAGCGGTCCGGCCGGCCGTCCGACGAGGTCGCCCGCCGGGCCGTCGGCGCTCCGGGACGCATATCGAGATGGCGTCTGTCAAGCCCTCAAATGGCCTCTGACCTGCGACGACGATGACCGGGGCACCCGGCTCCCCGTGTTAGACTGGTCACCTAAGAAGGGTGGTACTGAACAATATGTCTTTCACCGTGGGCGAAACCGTTGTGTATCCCAATCACGGCGCCGCCGTCATCGAAGACATCGAGATGCGGACGATCAAGGGTGAGGACAG
The DNA here is from genome assembly GCA_963805345.1 of uncultured Actinomycetota bacterium. Classification (GTDB taxonomy): domain Bacteria; phylum Actinomycetota; class Actinomycetes; order Propionibacteriales; family Nocardioidaceae; genus Nocardioides. Next base: position 523,748 of record CAWDUA010000005.1, on the reverse strand, counting down.
GGAGTACCTCGTCCTTCGTATCGTCGCCCAGCAGGACCTCGTGGTCCGCGTTCCCGCGTGCAACCTCGACCTGGTCGGTGTGCGCGACGTGGTCGACAAGGACGGGCTGGACCGTGTCTTCGACATTCTCCGTGCGGCACACGTCGAGGAGCCGACCAACTGGTCGCGTCGCTACAAGGCGAACCTCGAGAAGCTCCACAGCGGCGACGTGATGAAGGTGTCGGAGGTCGTGCGCGACCTGTGGCGCCGCGAGCGCGACCGTGGTCTCTCGGCAGGTGAGAAGCGGATGCTGGCCAAGGCACGTCAGATCCTGGTCTCCGAGCTGGCTCTGGCCGAGAACACCAATGAGGACAAGGCCGAGGCGATCCTCGACGAGGTCCTCGCTTCCTGACGCTCGACCGATCGACGAGGCCCCGCGCACTCCGGTGCGGCGGGGCCTCGTCGCGTCCGGGCCTCCCCGGTGGTCGGGAGACCGTCCTGGGTGGTCGAGCGGAGTCGCGACTACGATCCCCGCACCATGAGCTTCTACGACGACGAGCCGGCGCCGGCGCGGGGCGTTGTCGTCGAGCGGGGCCGTGGCTCGCTTCCGTTCAGCCTGCTCCACGGTGAGCCCCTCGTCGCCTGCGCGGCGTGGGCGATGGGGGAGGCCGGCGTCCTGCTGCTCGACCTCGTCACACCCTGGGACGACGTGCGAGACGCCGGCGCGCCGCTGGTCTGGCACGACGCCCTCTGCCCGATGACGCCTCCGGAGTTCCTCGCCGCGTGCGTACGTCGTGCCGTCGCCGAGGACGCGGTGGTGGCCGGCGTGCACCCGGTCACCGACACCGTCAAGGACCTCGCGGAGCGAGACGGCGTGACTGTGGTGGCGCAGACCCACGACCGCGACCGGCTCCGCCGACTGGCCTCACCGCTCGTGCTGCCCGCGTCGGTCGTCGCAGCGCTCGACGACTGGCCCGACGAGGACCTGGTCCGCGCCGTGACGGACCTCCGTGGACGGTGGCCGGTCGTGTTCGCCGAGGCGCCCCCCGCGGCCGCCCGGGTGTCGTCGGCCGACGACATCGTCCGGCTCGAGGCGCTCACGTCGCGCTGAGGGCCACCTGTCGAGCAGCGACCACGAAGTCGTCGGCGACGGTGAGCTTGAGGTTGTCGGCGTCCGACTCGACCGCGACGACCGCGACGCTCCCGTGGGCCGCCAGGCAGCCGGCCGTGTCCGTCGCCTCGAATCCCGCGGCGCGTGCGGCGCGGTGCGCCGCGAGCAGGTCGGCCGCGCGGAACGCCTGCGGCGTCTGGACGCCGACCAGCCGGTCCGGCAGAGCGGCACCGTCGAGATCCACCAGGTGGTCGAGCGCGACCACCGGGATCGCGCCGCCGTGGGCCGCGGCGGCGTGCAGGACGCGCTCGTAGAGGTCACGGCTGGACAGCGGCCGGGCGGCGTCGTGCATCGCGACGACCTCGGTCTCACCGGACTCGATGTCGTCGGCCAGCAGGGAGAGGGCCTGCCACTCCGACGCGTGGCGGGTGGGTCCGCCCGACACCATCGCCACCTCGGGACCGTGCGCGTCGAGCCACGGCTCGACGGCCGCGCGGACTGCTTCCTGCTCTCCGTCGCGCACCACGAGGACCACGCGGTGCACGCCCGGGGCGGCCCGGGCGGTGCGTACCGAACGGGCGACGACCGGGACACCGGCCAGCGGCAGGAGCACCTTGTTGACCTCGGCCCCGACGCGGCTGCCGGCACCGGCCGCGAGGACGACCACGGCAGCGCGCATCAGTGCACCAGTGCGGTGGCGATCGCCGCGATGCCCTCGCCGCGGCCGGTGAGTCCGAGGCCGTCCGTGGTCGTCGCGGAGAGCGAGACCGGCGCCGCGATCGCTCGGGAGAGCACGTCCGTGGCCTCGTCGTGTCGCGGACCGAGCTTCGGGCGGTTGCCGATGACCTGCACCGCGACGTTCCCGATCTCGTGCCCGGCACGTCGTACCCGCACGGCGGTCTCGGTCAGCAGGGACACCCCCGAGGCGCCCGCCCAGGCCGGGTCGGCGGTGCCGAAGGTGGAGCCGAGGTCGCCGAGCCCGGCTGCGGAGAGCAGCGCATCGCACATCGCGTGCGCGCAGACGTCGCCGTCGGAGTGGCCCTCGAGGCCCTGCGGCTCGTCGGGCCACGCAAGGCCGGCGAGGTGCAGGGGGATGCCGTCGGCGAGGCGGTGCACGTCGATGCCGACGCCCGTCCGCACTCCGTAAGAACTTTCGGCCACGGGGATCATCATGCCCGAGCGACAATCGGGGCGTGCGGTCACGATGGCTCTGGGCTCTCGCCGGCGTGCTCGCCGGTGTTGCGGGTCTGGCGACCAGTCTCCTGACCGCGGCCCTGCTGGGCCTGCGCGGGAATCCCGTGACCGACGTCGCCGAGCTCGTCGTCCGCCTGACGCCCGGCAACGTCGCCGAGAAGGCGATCCAGCTGGTCGGCCACAAGGACAAGCCGCTGCTGGTGACCGGCGTCCTGGTGATCCTGGTGCTCCTCTTCGCGGCGCTCGGGTTACTGGCCCGACGGTCGCCGGGGGGCGCGGTCGCCGGGTTCGTCGTCCTGGGTGTGGTCGGGCTGATCGCGGAGCAGTCGCAGTACGGCGCCCCGGTCAGCGGAGTCCTGCCGATCGTGGTCGGGCTGTTCACCTGGCTCGGCTGCCTGGCGGTGCTCACCGGTCAGCTGCGGCCCCAGCCGTTCCGCGACACCGACCCCCAGCGGCGCTTCCTCCTCACCGCGACCGGCATCGGGCTGGGCAGCCTCGTGGTCGGAGGGCTCGGCCGGAAGGCGGGCGCACACCGCCGGGCCGTCGACGCGGCGCGCCGGACGCTGAAGCTGACCGGGGTCACCTCGCCGCCGGTGCCGCGCGGCGCCGAGGTCGGGCTCCCGGGCATCGAGGCGTGGCAGACGCCGGTCAACCGCTTCTACCGCATCGACACGTCCTTCGGCCCGCCGTCGCTCCTCCCGCAGGACTGGACGCTGCGCATCCACGGGATGGTCGACCGGGAGATCACCCTGACGTACGCCGACCTGCTGGAGCGGCAGCGCAGCGAGATGTGGATGACGCTCAACTGTGTGTCCAATCCCGTCGGCGGTGACCTGATCGGCAACGCATGGTGGAGCGGCGTACGGCTCAAGGACCTCCTGGCCGACGTGGGGGTGCAGGCCGGCGCGGACGCCGTGAAGCAGACGTCGGACGACGGGTGGACCTGCGGTACGCCGCTCTCGGCGCTCACCGACGACCGCGGCGCGATGCTCGCGATCGCGATGAACGGGCAGCCGCTGCCGATCGAGCACGGGTTCCCCGTGCGCACGATCGTGCCGGGGCTGTACGGCTACGTGTCGGCCACCAAGTGGGTCCGCGAGCTCGAGGTGACCTCGTTCGACTCGTTCACGGCGTACTGGACCTCTCGGGGCTGGTCCGAGCAGGGCCCGGTCAAGCTCGCCTCGCGGATCGACGTCCCGAACGACGGCGACCACGTCGCGGCGGGCCGCGTGCGGGTCGGCGGCAGCGCGTGGCAGCAGCACACGGGGATCAAGGGGGTGGAGGTCCAGCTCGACGGCGGTGCCTGGCAGCCGGCCACGCTCGGCCGCCCCTCGGTCAAGGACTCGTGGGTGCAGTGGGACGCGACCCTCGACGTGACGGCCGGTGACCACCAGCTGAGGGTCCGGGCCGTGAACGACCATGGCGAGGTGCAGACCGCGGTGAAGGCCGAGCCGGCGCCGAACGGGGCGTCGGGCTGGGACGCGGTCTCGTTCACCGCTGGCTGATCACCACGCGCCCCTGCCGCCGCGTGGGAGGGGTCGGTCGTCGCAGTGGATCACGTACACCGTGCCGCCACTGCCGTCGAGCCAGGCCCGCTCGAGCTGGGCGCGGTCGTACGTGCGCCGCACGCTGCGCTCGGTCGGGGCGGCCGGGTCGTTGACCACGACGTCGCCCTCGGCCGTGAAGCCGCGGACCACGAGCAGGTGGCCGTCGGTCCCACGCGTGGGCGACCCCCGCAACGCACCCGCCGGGAAGGCGACGCTCGCGACGAGCGGGATGCCGTGGTCGATCACCCGCTCGGCGTCGCGGAGGTCGTGGAGCCGGGTCACGAACGCGTGTCGCGCCAGGCCCCCGGCCCAGGCGGCGTTGAAGGACCAGTTGCCGGCGCCGTACGCCGGGTCGTCGACCTCGGCGGCGGCGCGCGGGACGTCGGTGGCCGCTGGCAGCTTCCCGGCGTGCGACAGCACCATCGCGACCGCCGTGGGCGAGCACCACCCGCGGCCGCCGACGGCGGCCCACGTCATCTGGCTCATTCGCGGTACGTCGAGCACCCGCTCGGTTCGGCGGAGCGGGGGAGAGGTGTCGGACCGGACGGGCCCGGCGGAGACGACGGCGCCGATCCGGTGGAGCTCCGCGGCGCCGTGCAGGCGGACGCGGAGGCGGTAGGCCTCGGGGCGTCCGCCCGGACGCCAGACGTCGGTGTCGACCTCCGGGTCGTCGGTGGCGCTGGTGCGGTGGGGGTTGCGAGGTCCGGACGCCCAGGTGCCCAGCCGGTGCCAGGTGCGGGTGCCGCGCCCCTGCGCGGTGACCTCGATCCAGGTGCCCCGGGGCGTGGTGGCCGCCCAGGACGCGACCAGGTCCGTGACCGCGAAGCCAGGCTCGCACCACGGAGAGGTCCAGATGGTCATCGACCCGCCGTCGCGGCGCGAGGTGCCGTCGGCGCGCGACCATGCGTCGTACCGGATCTGGCGGGGCACGGCTCGACGATATCCACGCCCCAGCGGGGATGCGGGTGCGATCTCGGGGCGACCCTAGAATCGGCGGGTGACACTCAGGCTCCACGACACCGCGACCCGCGAGACCCGCGACTTCGTCCCGCTCATCGAGGGCAAGGCCGGCATCTACGTGTGTGGGCTGACCGTGCAGAGCGAGCCCCATGTCGGACACGTGCGCTCGGCGGTGAACTTCGACGTGCTGCGTCGCTGGCTGACGGCCTCGGGGTACGACGTCACCTTCATCCGCAACGTCACCGACATCGACGACAAGATCCTGGCCAAGAGTGAGGCGCAGGGGCGGCCGTGGTTCGAGATCGCCTACCTGATGGGCCGCGAGCTCGACAAGGCGCTCGACGCGATCAACGTGCTGCCGCCGACCTACGAGCCCGCCGCGACCGGCCACGTGCCCGAGATCCTCGAGCTGATCGGACAGCTGGTCGCGGGCGGCCACGCCTACCCCGCCGAGGACGGTTCCGGCGACGTGTACTTCGACGTGCGCTCGTGGCCGGCGTACGGCGAGCTGACCCGGCAGCGGATCGACGACATGGAGCCCGCGGAGGACGCCGACCCCCGCGGCAAGCGCGACCCGCGCGACTTCGCTCTCTGGAAAGGCTGGAAGAAGGCCCTCGAGCCGGAGACCGCCGCCTGGCCGTCGCCGTACGGTCCTGGCCGCCCGGGCTGGCACATCGAGTGCTCGGCGATGGCGGCGCGGTACCTCGGCCCGGCCTTCGACATCCACGGCGGCGGCGTCGACCTGCGCTTCCCCCACCACGAGAACGAGCTCGCGCAGTCGCGCGCGGCGGGGCAGCCGTTCGCGTCGTACTGGCTCCACAACGCCTGGATCACCACGGCCGGCGAGAAGATGTCGAAGTCCCTGGGCAACTCCCTGCTGATCCCCGAGGTCCTGAAGCGGGTGCGTGGCATCGAGCTGCGGTTCTACATGGTGTCGGCCCACTACCGCTCACACGTCGAGTTCTCTTTCGAGGCCCTCGACGAGGCCGCGCAGGGGTTCCGCCGGATCGAGAGCTTCCTCGACCGCGCCGGGGCGCCCACCTCGGCAGCCGGGCCTGCTTCCGCGGTCGAGCGGAGTCGAGACCACCTTCCCGCCGCCTTCGCGGCGGCCCTCGACGACGACCTCGGTACGCCGGCCGCGATCGCGGTCATCCACGACCATGTCCGCGAGGGCAACCGGCGCCTGGCCGCCGGGGAGTCAGCCGACGACGTGGCGGCCCTGGTCGTGTCGATGCTCGACGTGCTCGGGCTCAACCCGGCCGACCCGGCGTTCGCGAACCCCACCGGCTCCGAGGACGCCAAGCTCGAGGCCGCGGTCGACGCGCTGGTCGTCGGGCTGCTCGAGGAACGCGCGGCCGCACGCGCCGACAAGGACTGGGCGCGCGCCGACGCGATCCGTGACCGGATCGCCGCCGCCGGCATCGAGGTCGAGGACACCCCCGACGGGCCGAAGTGGACGGTGCGCTGATGCCTGGCAACTCCAAGCGCAAGGGCGCCATCCGCAAGTCGTCCAAGCGACCGACCGCGGGGTCGGGTGGGCGGGTCCGGCAGGGTCTCGAGGGCAAGGGCCCGACGCCGAAGGCGGCCGACCGTCCCAACCACAAGGCGCACAAGTCCAAGAACCAGGCGGACAAGTCGGCCTCCGCGCGCCCGAAGCGCCGCAGCGCGGGCGACGACGAGTGGATCGCCGGGCGCAACTCGGTGGTGGAGGCGCTCCGGGCCGGCGTGCCCGTCAGCGGCGTCTACGTCGCCGAGGGCACCGAGCGCGACGCCCGGCTCCGCGAGGCGTTCAAGCTCGCGGCCGAGGGCGGCATCTCGCTGCTCGAGGTGACCCGCGCCGAGCTCGACCGTCGTACGGACAAGGCGGTGCACCAGGGGCTGGCGGCCCGGATCCCGGCGTACGAGTACGCCCACCCGAGCGATCTCCTCGATGCCGCGGCCGAGCGCGTGGAGGCGCCGTTGATCGTGGCGCTCGACTCCGTGACCGACCCGCGCAACCTGGGCGCTGTCGTCCGCTCCGCGGCGGCCTTCGGCGCCCACGGAGTCGTGGTCCCCGAACGTCGGGCGGCGCGGATGACCGCTTCGGCCTGGAAGTCGTCGGCCGGAGCGGCCGCGCGGCTGCCCGTCGCGCACGCGACGAACCTGGTCCGGGCCCTCAAGGACTACCAGGACGCCGGCTGCCAGGTGGTCGGCCTGGCCGCCTCGGGTGACCTGACCCTGCCCGACCTGCTCGCCGACCCTGACCTGGCTTCCGGCCCGCTCGTGGTGGTCGTCGGCTCCGAGGGTGACGGACTCTCGCGGCTGGTCGGCGAGACCTGCGACCGGCTGCTCTCGATCCCGATGGCGTCGTCCGTGGAGTCGCTCAACGCAGGGGTCGCGGCATCGATCGCGCTCTACGCGCTGGCCCAGCACCGCTGACCGCGCTCCGTCCCCGGATGTGACGGCCTGCGGCCGGGTGGGGGACCGGTGTCACAGGGTGGCATCATCGACCGGGTGGGTACGACGGTGGAGCGGCTGCTCCCGCACGACGACGGGGTCGGTGAGGCCCTGCTCGAGCTGACCCGCGAGATCGCCACCAAGGAGCTCGCGCCACGTGTGCACGAGGCCGAGGAGCGCGCGGAGTTCCCGGAGGCGGTCTACCGCCTGCTCGGGAAGTCGGGGCTGCTGAGCCTTCCGTTCCCCGAGGAGTACGGCGGCGGCGCCCAGCCCTACGAGACCTACCTACAGGTCGTGGAGGAGATCGCGACCGCCTGGCCGAGCGTCGGGGTCGGCGTCAGCGTGCACGGCCTGACTGCCAACGTGGTCGCGACGAACGGCAGCGACGACCTCCGCACGGAGTGGCTGCCGCGGATGCTCAGCGGCGACTGGCTCGGCGCCTACTGCCTCTCCGAGCCACAGGCCGGCTCCGACGTCAGCAGCATCCGCACCCGTGCCGTCCGCGACGGTGACGAGTACGTCGTGACGGGCACCAAGCAGTGGATCAGCAACGGCTCCTGCGCCGACTACTACATCCTGTTCGCCCGCACGTCCGACGACCCGAAGCGCGGCCTCTCGGCGTTCGTGGTGCCGGACGGGACACCGGGCATGGACTTCGGCGCCCCGGAGAAGAAGATGGGTCTCGCCGCAGACGTCACCACGCAGGTGCTCTTCGACGGCGCGCGGATCCCGGCCGCGCAGCTCGTCGGTGACGAAGGCGCCGGCATGAAGGTCGCGCTCTCGGCGCTCGACGCAGGACGGCTCGGCATCGCCGCGGTCGCGACCGGCATCGCCCAGGCTGCTCTGGCACACGCCGTCGCCTACGCCGGCGAGCGGCAGCAGTTCGGACGGCCGATCGGTGAGCTCCAAGGACTGCAGTTCCTGCTGGCGGACATGGCGGCCGACGTCGAGCGGGCCCGCGCGACGTACCTGATGGCCGCGCGGCTCAAGGACGCCGGCCGCCCCTTCGGACGCCAGGCGAGCATCGCCAAGCTCACCGCGTCCGACGCGGCGATGCGGGTGACGACCGACGCGGTCCAGGTGCTCGGCGGCAACGGCTACACGCGGGAGTACCCCGTCGAGCGGCTGTTCCGTGACGCGAAGGTCACCCAGATCTTCGAGGGCACCAACCAGATCCAGCGGATGGTCATCGGGCGCGACCTGCTGCGTTGAGCTCGAAGCGCGTCGCTCGGCTCGTCACGTGCGCGGACCTGAGCCGGGCGCGCTCCTCGAACTCGCGCACGGCGTCGCCCGCCGGGTCGCCGGGTGCGATCACAGGACCCCGGCGTCCTGGTCCTCGTCGAGGGCCGGGTTGACGGCCGGGGCGTCGTCCGCGGTCACCAGCTCGTCGGGCTTCTTGACCAGGACGTTCTCCAGGTAGTCCGGAGCGGCCTCGAGCAGCGGGATCTCGTGGCCCGCACGCTCGGAGAGGTACCACCGGTGCACCAGCATCTCGTGGAAGATCTCGGCGGGCTCCAGCTTGGAACGCGCGTCGGGCGGGACCATCGCCACGGCCGGCTCGTACATCTCGGTCAGCCAGCGGTTGGCGGCCACCGACCGGTTCTCGCGGCCGAGGTCGTGGTGCGCGATGAACCACGCCACGTCGTTGAGGAGCCGGCGGGCCTGAGCGTCCTCCACGTCGAGCCCGGTCAGGGCCTGGAGCTCGCGCCGGTGATGCCCGAGCTCGACGGCCTTGGGCTGGATCCGGATCCGGTCACCGTCGAAGTCGGTCACGATGTCGAGCTCGTCGACGTCGAAGCCGAGGTCGTTGAGCCGCTCGATCCGCTCCTGGATCCGCCACATCTCGTCGCCGTTGAACTCCTCCTCCTCGGTGAGCTCGTTCCAGAGGTCGGTGTAGCGCCGCTCGATCAGCGCCACGATCTCGTCGCCCTCCACGTGAGCGCTCAGCCAGCCGGCGGCCTGGAGGTCGAGCAGCTCCGCGAAGACGTTCTCGCACGCCACCTGCACGTCCCACTCGCGCATCGGTCGGGAGAGCGCCGGGCGCAGCTCACCGGTCTCGGCGTCCACGAGGTAGGCCGCGAAGCCGCCGGCACTGCGGCGGAACAGCACGTTCGACAGCGAGACGTCGCCCCAGTAGAAGTCGGCGAGATGGAGCCGGACGAGCAGGACCACGAGTGCGTCGACCAGGCTCGGCAGGCTGTCGGCGGACATGCCGTGGGCGAACAGGGCCCGGTAGGGGAGCGAGAACGCGAGGTGCTGGGTCATCAGTGCGCAGGGCAGCTCCTCGTCGTCGTCCGTCTCGCGTCCGGTGACCACGCCGACCGGCTGCACCGCCGGCAGGCCGAGGCGCTGCAGGTCGCGGAGCAGGCGGTACTCCCGGAACGCGATCTCCTCCTGGGTCTCCTTGATCGCATACGTGCGGTCGCCGAGTCGGACGATGCGTACGATGTGTCGGCTCAGCCCCCGAGGGAGCGGGACGACGTAGTCCTCCGACCACTCGTCGAGCGGCACGGACCACGGCAGGTGCACGATCTCGGGGTCCGGCCGGCTGGCCACGAAGTGCAACGCCATGACGCCAGGCTAGTGCCGGACGGCCACGCTCAGCGGCCCTCGAGGAAGACCGCACCGGGCCCGCGGTCGGCCACCTCGTCGTCGGGGTTGTTGAGTGCGCAGCGCCGCAGGCTCAGGCAGCCGCAGCCGATGCAGGAGTCGAGGGTGTCGCGCAGCCGCTCGAGCTGGCGGATCCGGGCGTCGAGCCGCGGTCGCCAGCCGCGGCTGAGCCGTGTCCAGTCGGCCTTGGTGGGCGTGCGATTGCTGGGCAGCGTGGCCAGGGCGTCGTCGATCTCCTCGAGGCTGAGCCCGACGCGCTGGGCGGTCCGGACGAAGGCCAGGCGTCGCAACGTCGCGCGCTCGTAGCGGCGCTGGTTGCCCGTCGTACGGCGGGAGGTGACGAGCCCGAGGTCCTCGTAGTAGCGGATGGCGCTCGTCGGGACCCCCGAGCGCTCGGACAGCTCCCCGATCGTGATCTCGGTCATGGTCTCGAGCCTGCCTTGACTTCAAGTTCACTTCAACTTGTGGAATGGATCCGTGAACATCGACCAGCTGCTGGCCAGGATGACCGGCGACGAGAAGCACTCGCCCGCCGCGTACTCGACGCTCGACGTGATCCGGGTGCTCTACGAGCGGGTCCTCGACGTGTCTCCGGAGTCCGTCGACGATCCGCACCGCGACCGGTTCCTGCTCTCGAAGGGGCACGGCCCGATGGCCTACTACGCGGTGCTCTGCGACCGGGGCTTCTTCCCGGCGGACTGGCTCGACGGCTGGGGCTCGTTCGACTCCCCGCTGGGTTACCACCCGGACCGCAACCTGGTGCCGGGCGTCGAGATCTCGTCGGGGTCGCTCGGTCACGGGCTGCCGCTCGCGGTCGGCACGGCGCTCGGGCTGCGGGCGCAAGGCATCGACGCGCGGGTGGTGGTGCTGGTGGGTGACGCGGAGCTCGACGAGGGCTCGAACCACGAGGCTCTCGAGCTCGCGGCCGCCCTCGGCCTCGACGCTCTCACGGTCGTGGTCGTCGACAACCGGAGCAGCAGCTACGCCGTGCCGGGGCGGATCGCGGAACGCTTCGCGACCGAGGGCTGGCGGGTCACCACCGTGGACGGTCGCGACCAGGACGACCTCGAGAAGGCGTTGTCCGAGCGCGGGGTCGGCGTGCCGAACGCCGTGGTCGCCAGCGTGCTCGACTCGACGGCCGGCGCCGGACGCGACGAGGAGGCGGCGGCATGACGACGACTCTGACCCGCGACCCGCGCGCGCAGTTCGGCCGCACCGTCACCGACGTGCTCGCGGAGGACCTGTCGACGGCGCTCGTGTACGCCGAGATCTCGGCGCGCTTCTTCGGTGCCGCCGAGCGTGCCCACTCGGACCGGGTCGTGAACGTCGGGATCCGCGAGCAGCTGCTGGTCAATGTCGGCGCCGGGATGGCGCTGACCGGGATGCGCCCTGTCGTGCACACCTTCGGCACGTTCCTGGTGGAGCGCGCGTTCGAACAGGTGAAGCTGGGGTTCGGGCACCAGGGCGTCGGTGGTGTGCTGGTCGGGGTCGGAGGGTCCTTCGACGCCTCCCGGGCCGGCCGCACGCACCAGGCCCCGGGAGACGTCGCGCTGATCGACACCCTTCCCGATGTCGTGGTCCACGCCCCCGGCACGTCGGCCGAGACGGACGAGGTCCTGCGCCGCGCGGTCGCGGGTGGGGGCCTCCACTACGTACGCGTGGTCGAGCAGACCAACACCGACTCGTTCCACGGCGCGGGCCTGCACGTCGTACGGCGAGGATCGGGCGGCACCGTCGTGGCACTGGGCCCGGTGCTCGACGAGGTCCTGGCCGCGACCGAGGGGCGCGATCTCACGGTCCTCTATGCGCACTCGGTGCGGCCGTTCGACGCGCGCACCTTCCGGGGCGCGCTGACCTCGCCCGACGTCGTCCTCGTCGAGCCGTGGCTGGCCGGCACCTCCGCTCGTTGCGTGGCCGACGCGCTCGTCGACGTACCCCACCGGCTGCTCGCGCTGGGCACGCGGCGTGCCGAGCTCCGTCACTACGGGAGCGCCGCCGAGCACCAGCGCGCACACGGCCTCGATGCTGCCGGCCTCCGCCGGTCGGTGGACGCGTTCCTGGCTGCGTGAACGCGCGCCGGGCTCGTTAGGCTGACCCGGCCGCCGCTCGACGGGCGGCGCGCCGGTGTAGCTCAGACGGTAGAGCGCCTCTCTTGTAAAGAGGATGTCGCGGGTTCGATTCCTGTCACCGGCTCGGGTCTGTCACGGCGTCTTCGGGCGGGCTCCCAGGCCGACCGGCGATCCCGTCGGTCGTCGCCCGTGGCACGTCCCCACGAGGCGACGGGATCTCCGGGGTGGTGGGGTGGACGCGCGGCCGGTGGGCGGGCGTCAGGGGACCTGGACGTCCTGGGACGCGGTGTCGGCGCGGTCGTCGTGGGCGCTGGCGACCGCCGCGGCGATCGAGCCGCCGGCGACGCCGGTGAGCGCCAGCAGCATCACCGCCGCGGCGAGCAGCCGTCGGCGACGCAGCCCGTGCTCCTCGGAGCGGAAGTCGGGGTCGTCGTACGACGCGGGCCGGATCATGCTGCGAGCATCGCCCGGCTCGCTGTGCAGATCCTGAGGCCCGGATGAGCGCTCCCCGTGAACCGGTCGGGAGGGTCGTTGTCGGGATACCCGGCGAGCCGGGGATCCCGTCGCTTCTCGGGGGTTGCAACCCCCGGGAAGCGCCAGGAGTGCCTCCGCGATGTGACGGGTGGGGAGGCTGAGGTCAGCGGACCTGCTCGACCTCGAACTCGCAGGCGGGCGCAGCGATGGCCTCCTGGGCGGCGATGATCCGGAGCTCGCGCTCGCCGGAGTCGACGGTCGCCCTCAGGACGGCGTACACCGACGACACCGTGGCGGCCAGCGCCTCGGGGGCCGAGCCCGTCTCCTTCAGGTGCGCGGTGAAGAGCGCGGCGGTGAGGTCGCCCGAGCCGTTGGCCTTCATCGGCAGCCGCGGGGTGCGCACGGTCCATGCGCCCTCCCCGGTCACGGCCAGCAGCTCGATGGTGTCCTCGGGGCGGTCGGGCCGCAGGAACGAGGTGACCAACACCGTCGACGGCCCGAGGGCGCGCGCCGCGTCGGCGGAGTCGAGGGTCGAGCTCAGGTCCTCGGGCTCGGTGTCGGTGAGGAACCCGAGCTCGAACTGGTTCGGCGTGATGATGTCGGCCACCGGCACCACCTGCTCGCGGATGATCGGGGGGATCGCGGGGTCGACGAAGCACCCACTGGTGGCATTGCCCATCACCGGGTCGCACGTGTACGTCGCCGCCGGGTTGGCCGCCTTGACCTGGGCCACCGCGTCCACGACGACCTCGCAGATCCCGGGGCCGCCGAGGTAGCCGGAGAGCACGCCGTCGCAGGTCGGGAGTACGCCGCGCTCGGCGATGCCGGTGACCACCGCCCGTACGTCGTCGGGCGCGAGCAGCGGTCCGCGCCACGCGCCGTACCCGGTGTGGTTGGAGAAGACGACCGTGTGCACGGGCCACACCTCGTGGCCGAGCCGCTGGAGCGGGAACGTGGCGGCCGAGTTGCCGACATGGCCGTAGGCGACCGACGACTGGATCGACAGGAAGCGCATGCCGTCATCCTGTCACCGGGCGGTGTCGGCCCCCAGCCCTACGGTGGCCCCATGGAGCGATTCATCGACCAGGACCTGACCGGCGCCGAGTTCCGCGAGTGCCTGATGAGCAACACCCGCTTCGTCGGAGTGGTGCTGCAGGACGCCGACATCGACGGCCTGGTGACCAACCTCGTCGTCAACGGCGTCGAGGTGATGGGCTTCGTCGAGGCCGAGCTCGACAGGCGCCACCCGGTGCGGCTGCTGATCCGGTCCGACGACCCCGCCGACCTGCGAGCCGCACATCGTGAGCTGACGGCCGACTGGGCGGCGACGGTCGAGCGGATCCGCGCCAATCCCGGCATCGAGCACGCCCGGGCGAACGACGAGTGGTCGGCGGTGCAGACCCTGCGCCACCTGGTGTTCGTCCACGACTCGTGGTTCCGCCGGTGCGTGCTCGGCTCCCGGGCGCCGTTCACGCCCATGGGGCTGGCGATCGACTTCGTCCCCGACCAGGAGGAGCAGGGGATCGACCGGGCCGCCGATCCGAGCCTCGACGAGGTGCTCGCGGTGCGGGCTGCGCAGTCCGCCGAGCTGCAGGCGTGGCTGGCGGAGGTGACGCCCGAACACCTGGCGCGGACGGCGCCGGTGCCCGACGGCGACGGCTGGCCGCCGTACGCCAGAGGTCGCAGCGTGCGGCAGTGCCTCGGCACGGTGCTCAACGAGATCTTCGAGCACCACGGCTTCTGTGTGCGCGACCTGGCGATCCTGTCCGGACAGGCTCGACCGGACGGTGACGAGCGCTGAGTAGGGTCGATCGGGTGAGCGAGATGACCTACCGCCCGCTGGGCGACTCGGGCCTGATGGTCAGCGCTGTCGGCATCGGCTGCAACGCGTTCGGCCGCAGGGTCGACCTCGACGGGGTCCGCGACATCCTCGACGCCGCGCGAGACGTCGGCGTCACGCTGCTCGACACCGCCGACGTCTACGGCGGTCAGGGGGCGAGCGAGCAGATGCTGGGCGAGGCGATGCAGGGGCGGCGCGACGAGTTCGTGGTCGCCACCAAGTTCGGCATGGACATGCAGGGCGCGAACGGCCCGGACCGCGGAGCGCGCGGCTCCCGTGCCTACGTCCGCCGTGCCGTCGAGTCCTCCCTGCGACGTCTCCGCACGGACTACCTCGACCTCTACCAGTACCACGAGCCCGACGGCGTGACTCCGCTCGAGGAGACCCTCTCGGTGCTCACCGACCTCGTCCGCGAGGGCAAGGTCCGCTACGTCGGGGTCTCCAACGTCGCCGGCTGGCAGGTGGCCGATGCCGAGTGGACCGCTCGCTCGGGTGGCTACGAGGCGTTCATCTCCGTCCAGAACCGCTACTCCCTGCTCGACCGGAGCGTCGAGGCCGAGGTCGTCCCGGCGTGCGCGGCCTACGGGCTCGGGATGCTGCCCTACTACCCGCTCGAATACGGCCTGCTCACCGGCAAGTACCGCCGCGACGAGGATGCGCCGGCGGGCTCGCGCGCTGCGGCCGCCGCCGCGCCATGGCTCGAGAACGCTCCCTGGGACCGCCTCGAGCGGGTCGCGGCGTACGCCGAGGAGCGCGGAGTCTCGATGCTCGACGTCGCCATCGCCGGCCTCGCCGCCCAGCCGGCGGTCGGGTCGGTCATCTCCGGCGCCACCCACGGCGAGCAGGTCCGCGCCAACGCTTTCGCGCTGCGCTGGGAGCCCAGCGCAGCCGACCTCGTCGAGCTCGACGAGATCACGCGGGGCTGACGAGCCCGAGGCGGACCGGGTAGCCGCGCAGATCTCTGCCGTCTACCTGAAGACTTTTGAAAGTTGTGGAGTCAACATGTCATACTGCGCGGGCGCCGCCGGCTCAGTGGGGCGACACATCGTCAGGAGGTCGCGTGGTGAGCGTTCCGCTCTACCAGGCCAAGGCCGAGTTCTTCAAGACGCTCGGACATCCCGCGCGGATCCGCATCCTCGAGCTGCTCTCGGAGCGAGACCATGCCGTGCACGAGCTGCTCGACGCGATCGCGATCGAGCCCAGCAATCTCTCCCAACAGCTGGGGGTGCTCCGGCGCACATCGCTGGTGGTGTCGTACCGCCAAGGGTCCGAGGTGTTCTACTCCGTGAGCGTCCCGGAGGTCCGGGACCTGCTGCTGACCGCACGCCGCATCCTGTCCGGCATCATCGCCCAGCAGGGCGAGCTCGAGTCACAGCTGTCGCCGCCGGACCGCCCATGAGCGTGGTCCCCGATGCCCCGCCCGGGCCGGCGGGGCCGCGGGACGGCGTGCGCGGCAGGGTCGGGCGCCTGCTGCCGCGGCGGTCGGACTGGTCCCACGTCGTGTTCGGGCGGGATCTGGTCGCCGGAGTGATGGTGGGGCTGGTGGCGCTGCCGCTGGCGCTCGGCTTCGGGGCGAGCTCGGGCATGGGGGCCACCGCCGGCCTGATCACCGCGATCGTCGCGGGGGCGCTGGCCGCCGTCTTCGGTGGGAGCCGGGTCCAGGTGAGCGGGCCCACCGGTGCCATGACGGTGGTCCTCGTGCCGATCATCGCGACGTACGGCGCCCACGGGGTCCTGGTCGTGGGGCTCCTCGCCGGCCTGATCCTGATCGGGCTCGGGTACGCCGGCGCCGGCCGGTTCATCCGCTACGTGCCGATCCCGGTCGTCGAGGGCTTCACCGTCGGGATCGGGGTGATCATCGCCCTCCAGCAGGTGCCGTCGGCCCTGGGCGTCGACGTCCACGCCACCAACGTCGTGGTGCTGGCCGCCGATGCGGTCCGTGCCTGGCTGCAGGATCCGGTCTGGGCGCCGCTCGGCATGGCGACCGGCGTGGCGCTGCTCGTGCTGGCGCTGGCGCGGGTGCGACCGCGGTGGCCGGGAGCCCTGCTGGCCGTGGCCGTCGCGGCGGTCGCCAACTCCGTGTTCGGCCTTGGTGTCGCCTCGATCGGCCACATCCCGTCGCGGCTCCCGGCTCCGTCCCTGCCGCTGGTCCCTGCCGGCGAGCTGGGTCATCTGATCCTGCCGGCTCTCGCCGTGGCCGCCCTGGCGGCGCTCGAGAGCCTGCTGTCGGCTACGGTCGCCGACGCGATGAGCGTCGGTGGGCGGCACGACTCCAACCGCGAGCTGGTCGGGCAGGGTCTGGCCAACCTCGGGGCGCCGCTCTTCGGTGGCATCCCGGCCACGGCCGCCATCGCCCGGACCGCGGTCAACGTGCGCTCCGGCGCCTCGTCGCGCCTGGCTGCGCTGATCCACTCCGCCGTGCTCCTCCTGCTCGTCCTCGCCGGGGCGAGGTGGGTGGGTGAGATCCCGCTGGCCGCGCTCGGCGGAGTGCTCGTCGCCACCGCGACCCAGATGGTGAAGGTCTCCAGCGTCACCGCACTCCTGCGCTCGACGCGCGGGGATGCCGCAGTCCTGGCGGTGACAGCGGTCGCGACGGTGGCGCTCGACCTCGTCACCGCCGTCCTGATCGGCCTGGTCGTCGCCGGTTTCTTCGCCCTTCAGCAGACGGCCCGCAGTGCCAGCTTCGACGAGGTGCCGCTCGACGGCGGCGACCACGGCGAGGAGGAGCGGTCGCTGGTGGACGAGCACATCGTGGCCTACCGGATCGACGGCCCCTTGTTCTTCGCGGTCGCCCACGACTTCCTGCTCGAGCTCGCCGACGTGACCGACGTGCGGGTCGTCGTGCTCCGGCTTTCGCGGGTGACGACGATCGACGCCACCGGAGCACACGTCCTCGCCGACACCATCAGCCGGCTCGAGCGCCGGCACATCACCGTGCTCCTCTCCGGGGTGCATCCGGCGCACGAGAAGGTGCTGACACAGCTGGGCGTGTACGACGGTCTGGCCCACGAGCGGCATCTGTTCGCCACCACGCCCGAGGCGATCGCCCATGCGCGGTTGCATGCCGGGCGCGTCCAGCACGGGGCGGCCGACGAGGTGGCCTGACGAAGCTCGACCGCCCTTCGGACGGGCACGGGCTCAGGCGACCTGGAGCGAACGCTTCGACAAGCCCATCCAGAAGCCCTCGAAGAGCTGCTCTCCGGGCATCTCCGGGTCGGTGGACGCTCCCAGGGTGACGAAGAGCGGTGTGTAGTGCTCGACGGTCGGGTGGGCATACGGCATGCCCGGTGCCTCCGACCGGTACGACGCGAGGGCGTCGAGGTCGCCGCGGGCCAGCGCCTCGCCGGCCCAGGCATCGAAGTCCTTGGACCAACCGGGCGCGGCGGCGTCGATCCGGAACTCGGTGAGGAACGGCAGGCCGTGGGTCAGGAAGCCGGACCCGATGATCAGCACGCCCTCGTCGCGCAGCGGCCGCAGCCGCTCACCCAGGGCGAGCAGCCGGGTCGGGTCGGAGGTCGGCAGTGACATCTGGAGCACCGGGATGTCGGCGTCGGGGTACATGATCCGCAACGGCACCCACGCGCCGTGGTCGAGACCGCGGCTGGGGTGCTGGTGGACCGGCTCGGTGTCGGGCATCATCGCGGCGACTCGCTGTGCCAGGGCGGTGGCGGGCGGGGTGGCGTAGGTCATCCGGTAGTACTTCTCCGCGAAGCCGCCGAAGTCGTAGACCAGGGGCGCGCCGTCGGCGCTCAACATCACCGGCGCGGACTCCCAGTGGGCGCTGACCATCACGATGGCCTTCGGGCGCGGGAGATCGGCGGCCAGGCCGGCCAGCTGGCTCGACCACAGCGGGTCGTCGAGCAGGGGCGGGGCGCCGTGGCCGATGTAGAGAGCAGGCATCCGATCGGTCATGACCGGCCCAATGATTGCATCTTCAACTTTATTCCGCGAGGCATGGTCCGGACCCCCCGTTGTACCCGGGCCCGGACCACCAGTGTGGTGTGCGGGGCCCGGGCTGTCATGACCGGCTCGGGCCAGGGGTCGTCGTCGCCCCGGCCGCCCGGAGTGACCGGTCGGGTCACGGCGGCAGTGTCCAGTCCACCGCGTGGCCGCCCTGCTCGACGAGGAGCCGGTCGACCCGCGAGAACGGCCGCGAGCCGAAGAAGCCGCGCGCCGCCGAGAGCGGCGACGGATGCACCGACTCCACCCAGGGGATGGACCCGAGCGCCGCCTTGAGCGTCTGCGCGTCCCGGCCCCACAGGATCGCCGCGGTCGGGCCGCCGCGCCGGACCAGGGCGTCGATCGCGCACGAGGTGACCTCCTCCCACCCGCGGCCGCGGTGCGACGCGGACTCGCCGGGCCGGACGGTCAACACGCGGTTCAGGAGCATCACGCCGCGGTCCGCCCAGGGCGTCAGGTCGCCGTGCGGCGCCGGCGCGATGCCGAGGTCGGTCGACAGCTCCTGGTAGATGTTGCGCAACGAGGCCGGCAGGGGTCGCACGTCCGGCGCCACCGCGAAGGACAACCCGATCGGGTGTCCGGGCGTGGGGTACGGGTCCTGCCCGACGATCAGCACCCGTACGTCGGCCAACGGGCGTCGGAACGCCTTGAAGACGTCGTCGCCGGCCGGGAGGTACCCGCGTCCGGCGGCCAGCTCCGCCCGCAGGAACTGGCCCATCGCCGCGATCCGCTCGTCGACCGGCGCCAGGGCCTCGGCCCAGTCGGGCGCCATCAGCCCGCGGTCGACCAGCCCGTCGAGTGCACCCACACGCTCACGCTAGCGAGACGGCGGCCGGAGTAGCAGGCTGGCCGCATGACGCCCTCCCGCCGAGCGACGGTCGCCGACCTCCACGAGCTCGCCGGCGAGATGCCCGGCGTCACGGTCGAGACCGGTCCGAAGGGGAACGAGGTCTACCAGGTCAGCCGCCGCAGCTTCGTCTTCTTCCGCACCCCTCGACCCGACGCCGTGGACCCCGAGACCGGGGAGCGGTACGACGACGTGATCGTGCTCTGGGTCGGCTCCGAGATCGACAAGCAGGCGCTCGTCGCGGACCGGGCGACGCCGTACTTCACCACGCCCCACTTCGACGGTCACCTGTCGGTCCTGATCCGTGCTTCGCGCATCGGGGAGCTGAGCAGCGACGAGCTCGCCGAGATGGTGTACGAGGCCTGGCTCGCACGGGCGTCGCCGACCGCAGCCCGCCGGTGGCTCGCGGAGCACGAGCTCGGCTGAGGACCGGTTCCAGACGGAGGGTGCGAGTCGCCCGCAGGCTACGCTGACGCGGGTGTGGTCGCTCTGGTCGGAGAACTCGGTCCTCTCGATCTGCTCCCAGGACTCGGTCCTGTCTGTGGGCAGCGTCGCGTCGTTCGCCTCGTTCGCCAGCGTCGCGTCGTTCGCCTCGGCAGGGTCGATCGGGTCGGCGATGTCGGCCGCGTCGCTGCTGTCCCACCAGAGCGCGGGCTCCGCGCTCTCCCACCAGAGCAACGGGTCGGTCCTTTCGAGCCAGGCCGACCGTGCCTGGCGGGGACGCCGGATCCACGGACGTGTTCCGACCGGGGTCGTCGCCGCGGGTGTGCTCGCCGTGCTCACCGGGATCGCCGTGCACCGGGTCCTTCGCTGACTCTCGCCGGAGACCCGTCGGTTCGGTCCGACGTGCCCTGACCCCGTCCGGCTCCCGAAGGTCGGCGCGCCTCCTCAGGTCTCGCCGGGGCCGCACCGGTGGCCCGCACGCAGACCGGCCGACCATCCCGGTGCTCGGCCACCCGTGGGGGCGGCGAGCGCATCCACGTCGTGTCCGCTGGTCGCCAACAGCCAGGAGATCAGCGAGTTGGAGTTCCACATCTCTCCGAGGTGCCACTCATCGCGTCCCCAGGTCAGGGTGGGGAAGCGAGCCGTCAGCTCGATGAGCCGGCGGGCGCGGGCGGGATCCGTCTCGAGGGCTGCCGGTTCGCCGGCCAGGGCGAGGTCCGGGATCGTGCCGTTCCTCCAACACCGCACCTCGTAGCGGAAGAGGCGCGACCGCCCGAGCACCCGCAGTCCGACCGGGCCGCGGGCGACCGCACCGTGTTCGCCCGGTCCGCCACTCCACTCGGGCGCCATCTCGATGGCGAACCGCTGGCCCTCACACCCGACGAGCAGAGCCGAGTGGAAGAGCGCGCAGCGCTCGCGATGCTCGCGGGCGGCGACGAGAGCCTCGAACGTGCGGCCGCTGAGTCGGACCAGTCCACCGCCCGCACCGGCCCCGAGGGGGATCCAGAACAGCTGGATCTGTGCCCCCTCGATGGGCGCGCCCCGCTCGGTCGACCCGCTCGACGTCACCATGGCAGTCGTCGCCTCCCTCGCCGACTCAACCGCACACGGCGCACGCGGGACAGGGACCTCCGTCCGACGGCTCCCGGGGCCTACGACCCTGCGCCCGCGGAGTCCGTCTCGACCTGGGCGAGCAGGGCCTCGAGCCGCTCGCGGAGCAGCCGGCGCTCGGCGCCGGTGGGGGCGAGGTCGATCGCGACGCGGAGCGACGCCGCAGCCTCCCCGAGCCGACCGAGCCTCGCCTCGAGGTCGGCCTTCGTCGCAGCGTGCAGGTAGTAGCCGGCGAGGTCGTCGCCGAGGGCCTCCACCATCGCCAGCGCGGCCGCGGGCCCGTGGGTCATGGACACGGCGACCGCGCGGTTGAGCTCGGTCACGGGCGTGGGCGGGAGCAGGGCGTAGAGCCGGCCGATCGACTCCCAGTCGGTGTCCTCGGGCCGGGCGGCAGCGTCGTGGCACAGCGAGATCCGCGCCTGGACGGCGTACGGCCCCCAGGGCGGGTCCTGCGCCGCGAGCAGGGAGGCGCCCTCGGTGATCGCGTCCCTGTTCCACTGACTGCGGTCCTGCTCGGCGAGCGGTACGACGTGCCCCTCCCGCACGCGGGCGGGCCGGCGGGCGTCGGTGAGCAGCATCAGGGCCAGCAATGAGCGCACTTCGTTCTCGCCGGGGAGCAGGTCCACCAGCGACCGGGTGAGCCTGATCGCCTCGGCCGAGACGTCGACGCGCAGCACGGAGTCGCCCGAGGAGGCGGCGTACCCCTCGTTGAACATCAGGTAGAGCACGCCGAGGACTCCGTCGACGCGCTCGGCCCACAGCTCGGGCGGAGGCACGCGATAGGGGATCCCGGCGTGCTTGATCTTCGCCCGGGCGCGGACCAGCCGCTTCTCCATCGTCGGCTCGGTCACCAGGAACGCCCGGGCGATCTCGGCCGGCGTCAGCCCGCACAGGGTGCGCAGGGTGAGCGCGGTCCGGGCCGGCATCGGCAGGGCCGGGTGGCAGCAGGTGAAGATCAGCCGCAGCCGCTCGTCGGGGATGTCCTCCGCGTCCACCGCCATCGGCTCGTCGGAGGCGTCGGCGCCCGCGAGATCGAGCTTCGCGTCCTCGGTCCTACGACGCCGCATCCGGTCTCTGGCGCGGTTGCGCGCCACCGTGGTCAGCCAGGCGAGCGGAGCGTCGGGCACCCCGTCGCGCTCCCAGGCGACGACGGCGGCGGCGTACGCCTCCTGTGCACACTCCTCGGCCAGGTCCCAGTCGCCGCACCAGCCGATCAGGCCGGCGACGAGCCGCCCCCAGCTCTGCTCGAAGCTGAGGGCGACCGCGTCCTCGGAACGGCGTCCTCACAACCAGAGCGGCCGGACCTCGATCACTCCGCCACCGGCCACGGGGTGGTCGCGGCCGCGACTCGAGCGCGTCGTCGAGATCCTCGCACTCGAGCAGGTCGTAGCCGGCGATCTGCTCCTTGGTCTCCGCGAACGGACCATCCGTCGTGACCACCTCGCCGTCGACGCGTCGCACGGTCACGGACTCGTCGGGGAAGCTCGAGCGGCCAGCCGTAGAGCCGCGGTCGGGCACCGGCGTTCTGGAGCCAGACGTCGATGTCGTCGAGTTCCTCGTCCACGTCGTCACGTGCCGGTACCGTGCGCTCGGCGTCGGCGGCCGCCTCCATCGCGCGCCGCATGTCGGCACACACCAGCATCAGGTAGCGGCAGCTTCGCCGTCGGGAACCGGCGCGGGCACCACCGGGTCGGGCATGCCCTCCGCGAACGCGCGCACCTCGATGCTGCCGACGTACGTCGTGGGATGAGCAGTAGCGACAGCGACCGCGGAGTCGAGGTCGGGGCAGTCGATCACGTCGTACCCGGCGACCTGCTCCTTGGTCTCCGCGAAGGGCCCGTCGGTGACGGCCACCTGCCCGCCCGGCGCCCGCACCGAGGTGGCGTCGGAGGCCGGGTGCAGCCGCGCGCCGTCGAGCACGACGCCGCGCGCGGTCATCTCGGCGATCCAGGCGTCGAGGGCGCCGTCGGGGGCTTCGCAGGTCGGGGTGTTCGGGGTCTCCGTCGGGTCGACGGCGTGGATCAGCATGTACTTCACGAGAACCTCCAGGTCCGGATCGGGACGGCGCCGGGCGGCGCAGTCACCCAGGGGACGAACGGCGGCGTGGCAGTGAGGACACCTCGGCGGCAGAACTTCTCAGCGGCCGAGGGCCCGCGACCCGGCCGAGCCGTAGCGACGAGTCGGGTTGGTCCCGATCTCCACCTCGTCGGTCGCCGGGATCGCTCGCTTCACGGCTGGACGGCGCGCAGCCGGCTTCTTCGCCGGCTTCCTCGCCGGCTTCCTCGCCGGGGTGTCAGCGGCCTTGGTCGCACTCTTCTTCTTCGCCGGCCACCTTCGGGACGGAGGTCGCGGTCGTCGCCTTGCGCGGGGCGCGCTTCCTCGTCGTCCGACGGGCGGGCGCGGCGGGCTGCTCCGGCTCCGACCACTGGTCGATCCACTCGTCCAGCACCACCCACGTGCTGCTGCGGGCCCTCCGGCCGGTCAGCATGCCCAGATGCCCGCCGGGGACGATCTCGAAGCGCACGTCGGCGGCACCGGTCAGGAGCGGCACCGATGCTTTCACCGAGGCGACCGGCGCGATCCCGTCCGCGGCGCCCGCGAAGACCAGGACGGGGGCGGTGATGTCGGCAACGGAGAGGACGCGGTCGCCCACCTCGAACGTGCCGTCGACGAGGGCGTT
The DNA here is from genome assembly GCA_963805345.1 of uncultured Actinomycetota bacterium. Taxonomy (GTDB): domain Bacteria; phylum Actinomycetota; class Actinomycetes; order Propionibacteriales; family Nocardioidaceae; genus Nocardioides. Next base: position 500,487 of record CAWDUA010000005.1, on the reverse strand, counting down.
GCCCTTCAGCAGCCGGTGGTAGAGCTGCCCGAAGGTGCGGCCGGGGTAGGCGATCATGTTGTCGGTGAATCGGTCGACGGCCTCGATCTGGGCGAGGTAGTCGGCGTCGTCGAGGTTCCGGGCGATGGCGAGCGGCTTGGTGACCAGCTTCTGGAACGACGACAGCTGGAAGGCCCAGCGCACCAGGGGCTGAGGTGCGCCGCCTGCCGCCTGGTAGAGCCGGGTGATCGCACCGCGACCGTCGGTGAAGTTGAGCAGTGGCCGCAGAGGCGCGACCAGGGGCACCTCGCGCACGTCGAAGGGCGAGCCGAGTGCGGTGATCGACGCGATCGGCAGGTCGGGGTCGCCGGCCGACGCGAGCAGGGCGAACACGCCACCCAGTGACCAGCCGACCACGTGCACCCGGCGGCCGCCGGCGTGGGCCGACGCCTCGCGGATCGCGGTCGGCACGACCTCCTCGATCCAGTGCTCCATGCCGAGGTTGCGGTTCTTGAACGAGACCGCGCCGTACTCCACGAGGTACGTGCGGCGACCGGCGTCGACGAGGTGCTCGACCAGGGAGCACCCACGCCGTAGGTCGTAGCAGATGGCCGGGGCCGCCAACGGCGTGACCAGCAGCACCGGGTCGCCCTGCTCGTGGGCGCGTGCAGCCGGACGGTAGTGGTACACCTCGCGCAGCGTGCCGTCGTCGATCAACGTGCGCGGCATGGGCCGGAGGTCGGCCAGGCCCCCGTAGACGACCCGATGGGCGACGTTGCCGGCGGCGGACACGACCTGATCGGGCTTCGGGATCAGGTCCATGACGTGAAACTACCGGAGGCCGCACGGGTCGGGCCCCGTGGTCCGACCCGCAGCGGGTCAGTCGATGAGGAACCAGCCACGGACCTGGGCCTCGTGGTCGACGTAGCGGTCACCCGACACGTCGACCACGACCTTGTCGATCGTGCCCCCGGTGAAGGGGAACGGTGCCTGGTACTCGGGCGTCACCGCCGAGGCGCTGTCGCGCCCGACACAGATGCCGTCGCCGGTGAGGCAGAAGTAGCCGGGCTGCGTGGTGATGCTCCCCGACCCCACCGCCTCGTCGTCGACGTACAGCGTCAAGGTCCCGACAGCCCCTGGCATGGCTGGGTCGGTGGATCGGCCTTCGGCAGTGAACTCGGCCACGATCACGTGCGGCCCCGGTGTCAGCGCGCCGGTCGCCACCACGTCCTGCAGGTGCGTTCCGACCCAGTTGAAGGTGTAGCGCAACGTGCCGTCCTTGACGTAGAGCGCGTGGCCACCCGGGACGCCGCCCGCCGCGAACAAGACGCCCTCGACGTCGGCGGAGTCGATCGTCACTCCGGCCGCGATCGTGTACGACCGGCCGGGTATCTGGGGACCGGCCGACTCGGGAACGTCCGCGCAGTGCGGGTAGAAGACGTACTGGTCGCGCACCGGCGCTCCCTGCGGACGCGGCGAGAGCACCTGCTCGAGTGCCGAGCGGTCATCCAGGGGAAGGCCGTGGTAGAGGCCCGCATAGTAGAACCACAGGCCCTGCATCCGGGCGACGAGATCGGGGTGGTCGGCGGCCACGTCGCGCGACTGCGAGCGATCGGTCTCCAGGTGGAAGAGCTCCCACTCGTCCTTCTCGAAGTTCCCCCAGCTGCTGAGCGGCGGATGGACCGTGGTGAGCAGCCAACCGTCGTGGTAGAGCGCCCGCTGCCCGAGCATCGTGTAGAACTGCGTCCGCTTTCCCGGAGCCAGCGGGTCGCTCAGCGCCGCGGCAAAGCTCTCGCCCTCGATCGGCAGCTGCTGGTGGCCCTTGATCACCTCGGGCGGTGTGATGCCGAGGAGGTCGTAGACCGTCGGCACGATGTCGACCGCGTGCACGTACTGCTGCTGCGGCTCGATGCGCGGCTCGATCCTGGCCGGCCACGACACCAGGAGCATGTCGGCGGTGCCACCCTCCTCACCCGCCCAGCGCTTCCAGTACGGGAACGGGGTGTCCAGCGCCCAGGCCCAGCCGGTGTTGTAGTGGTTGTTCGACGCCGGAGTGCCCAGCTCGTCCAGGTGGGGCATCGTCGACTCCGCCGTGTCGGGCACGCCGTTGAAGAACCGCCACTCGTTGAACGAGCCGTTCGGGCCACCCTCGCCGCTGGCGCCGTTGTCGGAGATGACGACGATCAGGGTGTTGTCGAGCTCGCCCGCCTCCTCCAGGTAGTCGAGGATGCGGCCGAGCCTGTCGTCGTAGTAGGAGATGTAGCCGGCGAAGACCTCGGCCATCCGCGTGAACAGGCGCTTCTCGTCGTCGGTCAGGGTGTCCCACGGCCGTACCGTGTCGAGCACGGGCCAGGGCTGGCCGTCAGGACCGGTACGACCGGGCTCGCCGTGCGGGTTGATCGGCGAGAGCGCGGTGCCGTCGGGCAACAGGCCCCGTGCGATCTGACGCGCGAGGATGCCCTCGCGGATCGCCTCGTACCCCTCGTCGAACACGCCCTGGTAGCGGTCGGCCCATTCGAGCGGCACCAGGTGCGGAGCGTGCCCGGCCTGAGGTGCGAGGTACATGAAGAAGGGCTTCCCCGGGTCGATCACCTTGGCGTCGCGGATGAAGCCGATCGCCTTCTCGGCCATGTCGTCGGCCAGGTGGTAGCCGTCCTCGGGGCGCGACGGCGCCTCGATCGGGTGGTTGTCGTGGACGAGGTCGGGGTAGTACGAGTTCGTCTCGCCCCCGAGCCAGCCGTAGAAGCGCTCGAACCCGCGGCCGAGCGGCCATCGCCCCTTGTACGCCGCGAGGTTGCACTCCTCGCCGGGGGTGAGGTGCCACTTGCCGACGCAGTAGGTGTTGTAGCCCTGCTCCGCGAGGACCTCCGAGATCATGCCGCTCTCGAACGGGATCCGGGTGGAGATGCCAGGGAAGCCCGATGCGAACTCTGCGATGGTGGCCATGCCGTTGGTGGTCGCGTTTCGACCGGTCAGGAGTGAGGCGCGGGTGGGTGAGCACAAGGCGGTGGTGTGGAAGTTGGAGAACACCCGGCCCCGCTCGGCGATACGTCGCATGTTCGGGCACTGCACGGGGCCGCCGTAGGTGTCCATGGTCGCGAACCCGAGGTCGTCCCAGGCCAAGAACAGCACGTTGGGTGACCCAGGGGCGGCCCGGGGCGCGAGGTACGGAGCCCAGTCCGGCTCGGAGTCCCGGATGTCGACCTCGATCGAGCCCTTGAACTGGGGTGCCATCGTGCTGCTCCTTCGGGACTTGGCGTGGTGAGACGCCGCGGCACGCCCAGCATCGGGTCCACGGCGGGATGCTGCCTCACCCCGCCAGGGTGAAAGAGATCACCCTCCGCATGAGGGTGGCGCGCGAACGAGCCGGCGCGGGATCTTTGCCCCGACCCGCGCCGACCCCATGGCGTTCGCGCGCCACACGGGGCCCAACGCGCAGCCGGCCTCGGGGTTACGGGTCGGGAGGAGATCGGTCGCGGGTTCAGCCGTCGGCGGTGGGCTTGAGGTGCTTGCCGTGCGGCGGCCGCACGTTGTCGAGCTCGGAGAGGAAGCTCCTCGCCCAGGCGGCGACGTCGAACTGCTTGACGGTGCGACGCATCGCCCGCATCCGGCGCTGGCGGTCCTTGGGCTCGGCCCGGCAGGCCTCGAGCAGGGCGGCCTTGGTGCCGTTCATGTCGTAGGGGTTGACCTGCCAGGCCTGGCGCAGCTCAGCGGCCGCTCCGGCGAACTCCGACAGCACGAGGGCGCCGTCCTCGTCGTACCGGCAGGCGACGTACTCCTTCGCCACGAGGTTCATCCCGTCGCGATAGGGCGTGACCACCATGACGTCGGCTGCGCGGTAGAGGGCGGCCATCTCCTCCCGCGGGTACGACGAGTGGAGGTAGCTGATCACGGGGCGGCCGATCCGCCCGAGGTCGCCGTTGATCCGGCCGACCAGCCGGTCGATCTCGTCGCGCAGCACGCGGTACTCCTCGACCTGCTCGCGCGAAGGGGTGGCGACCTGCACGAAGACGGCGTTCTCGACATCGAGCTCGTCGTCGCGGATCAGCTCGGAGAACGCCCGGAGCCGGGCGTAGATGCCCTTGGTGTAGTCGAGTCGGTCGATCCCGAGGAACACCTTGGTCGGGTTGCCCAGGGCGTTGCGGATCTCGGTGGCCCGCTTGCCCACGGCGTCGGACTGGGCCAGCTCCTCGAACCCCTTGAAGTCGATCGAGATCGGGAACGCGGCCGCACGCACCGTGCGGTCGTCGGGGAGGTAGACGAGGTCACGGTGCGTCTTGTGGCCGACCCGCTGCCGGACCAGCCGGACGAAGTTGGCCGCGCCGCCGGGCAGCTGGAAGCCGACCAGGTCGGCGCCGAGCAGGCCCTCCAGCAGCTGACGGCGCCACGGCAGCTGCTGGAACAGCTCGGCCGGCGGGAACGGGATGTGGAGGTAGAAGCCGATCCGCAGGTCGGGGCGGAGCTCGCGCAGCAGCTGCGGGACGAGCTGCAGCTGGTAGTCGTGCACCCAGACCGTGGCGTCCTTCGCGGCCCGCGAAGCGGCTCGCTCGGCGAACCGCTGGTTGACGCTCACGTAGGAGTCCCACCACTCGCGGTGGAACTCCGGCTTGGCGACCAGGTCGTGGTAGAGCGGCCACAGGGTGGCGTTGCTGAAGCCCTCGTAGAACCCTGCGATCTCGTCCTCCGACAAGGAGATCGGGTCGAGGGTCATCCCGTCGTAGTCGAACGGCTCCAGCCCGGTCTCGGTGCCTCCCGGCCAGCCCACCCAGATGCCGCTGTTGGCGCGCATGATCGGCTCGATCGCGGTGACCAGGCCGCCGGGGGAGCCGCGCCAGCCGGGGCTGCCGTCGGGATCGGTGATGCGGTCCACCGGGAGCCGGTTCGCCACGATGACGAGCTCGGACGCGTTGGGTGTGGACACGCCTCGACCCTAGCCCCGCCGGGGCTGACGGACTTCACCCCCCGGTGCGGTCTGCGTCGGCGTCCGCCTCGTAGTGCACGCCGATCTGGCGGCGGATCTCGTCCATGACGCCGAGCAGCTCCAAGGTCTGGGCGCGGGGGACGAGAGGGCTCTCGCTCAGCCCGTCGCGCAAGCACTCCTGCACGTGGGCAGCCTCGTTGCCGAGGCCGGTGCCGAGGACGGGAGACGGGGTCTCGATCCGCTCGGGCTGACCGGACGCGGGCGTCCAGACGACGTACGAGGGGTGGTGGAAGGGGGCCGGGACGACCACCAGGCCCTCGTCGGTGGCGATGGTGGCGCTGCATGGACTGACCGACGTCATCGAGGTCGTGAGGGCAGACACCGCACCGCCCTCGTGGGTCGCGCCGACCGCCACGTCGCGGTCGTAGCCGCCAGGGGCCAGGACGGCCGACGCGGCCACCCCTGCGAAGGGACCGAGCATGATCCGGGCGAAGGTGAGCGGGTAGATCCCCATGTCGAGCAGGGCGCCGGCGCCGAGGTCACGCCGGCTCATCCGGGCGCTCGCGGTCTCGGGCACGACGAAGCCGAGGTCGGCGTGGACCTGTCGTGGCGTGCCGAAGTCGCCGGCCAGCAGGCGGCGCCGGACCTCCCGGACGAGTGGATGGCAGGCCATCCACATCGCCTCCATGCAGAACAGGTCGCCGGCGGCCGCCAACAGCGCCTCGCCGTCGCGGCGGTTGATCGTCAGCGGCTTCTCGCACAGCACCGGCTTGCCGGCCGCGAACGCGAGGCGGGCATGCTCGAGGTGGGCGGCGTGCGGGCTGGCGACGTAGACGACGTCGACGGCGGGGTCCGCCACCAGCGCGTCGTACGACCCGTGGGCGCGGGTGTCGTCGTCGCCGTTCGCCCTCGCGAAGGCCTCGGCGGACTCCAGCGAGCGCGAGCCGACGGCCGCGACGACAGCGTCGGGCACGGATCGGAGGTTGGTGGCGAAGTCGCGGGCGATGCGCCCGGTCGCGAGAATGCCCCAGCGAGTCGTCATGTCCCCAGTCAGCCGGATCTCGCGACGCGCCGCAAGCGAATGACATCGCTGTCATTCCTCGCGTAGACTCGCGGCCACGAGTACTGACGCAGGGTCGACGCAGGGGGAGACACCGATGGACGCCGCGCACGCACAGCCGAGCCGCGAGGGTGAGGCTGTCCCGGGCCTGGGCGAGCGCGACCGCGAGATCCTCGCGTTCGAGCGCCAGTGGTGGAAGTACGCCGGTGCCAAGGAGACCGCGATCCGCGAGTCCTTCGACATGTCCGCGACCCGCTACTACCAGGTCCTCAACGCCCTCATCGACCGGCCGGAGGCACTCGTCGCCGACCCGCTGCTCGTGCGTCGCCTGCGCCGGATGCGCGCCGAGCGGCAGCGCGCCCGCTCCGCTCGGCGGCTCGGGTTCGAGCTCTGAGATGAGGCGGCTCGACCAGCGCGGGGTGGTCTTCCCCTCGCCGGTGATGATCCTGAGCATCATCGCGGTGGCGATGGCCGGGGTCGCCTGGGTCGCCACCCGTCACACCGCCCCCACCGAGCGTCTCGTCGAGCCGTCCGCGCAGCAGTCACCGAGCGCCCACCACTCGACGTACCACCCGCCGAAGGCCCGTCACACCACCCCCGCGAAGCCGAAGGTCGACCGGTCCCAGGTCGTGGTCGAGGTCTTCAACAACTCCGGGGTGACCGGGCTGGCCGGCGACGTCGCGGCCCGTGCGGCGCACGCGGGGTGGCAGGTCGTCGGCTCCGACAACTGGTACGGCACCATCCCCACCTCGACGGTCTACTACCCGCCTCGGCTCCGGGCCGCCGCCCATCTGCTCGCGCTCGACCTCGGCGTCCGTCGGCTGATGCCCGCGGTGAGCCCGATGCGGCTCGACCGGCTCACGGTGATCCTGACCGGACCACTCACGACGCCGTCCCACTGAGTCTCCACGCCGCTCGACCACCGAGCCGAGGACCGCTGTCCGCTCGCCGAGTGGGATGTGATGGGGTGAACCCGTGCGGTTCACGTCCCCCGAGGCTGAAGATCGGTACGCCGCGCTGGTCGCCGTGGCCTCGTCCGCCGTGGTCGGCCTGGACTACGACGGCACCCTGGCGCCCATCGTCGACGACCCCGAGATCGCCCATATCCATCCCGACGCACCCCAGGTCCTGATGGACCTGGCCGAGGCGGTGCGCGCCGTCGCGGTCATCACCGGTCGGCCCGCGCGCAAGGCCCTGGCCCTCGGCGGGCTCGACGAGGTCGGCCAGCAGATCGGTGACACCGGGCGGGAGCTGTTCGTCTTCGGGCAGTACGGCTACGAGCGCTGGAGCTCCACCCAGCGGCGCGTGGTCTCGCCCCGTCCGCCCCAGGGTCTGTCCGGCTTCCTGCGCGACCTGCCGCGCGTGCTGCGCGAGTCGGACGCGGCCGACGCGTTCGTCGAGGACAAGGGCCTGGCGATCGCCGTCCACACCCGCCGGCTCGACGACCCGACCGCGGCCTACGACCGGTTGCAGCCGAGGCTGCGCGACCTCGCCGAGCGCTACGGCCTCGTCGAGGAGCCCGGTCGCAACGTGATCGAGGTGCGCTCGCCCGGCATGGACAAGGGAGTCGTCGTCCGGAGCCTGGCCAAGGACGTCGAGGCCAAGGGCTTCCTGTTCGCCGGCGACGACCTCGGGGACGTCGAGGCCTTCGAGGCGGTCGCCGAGCTCCGCGAGGAGGGCATGCCCACCCTGCTGGTCTGCTCCGCCTCGCAGGAGGAGAGCGCGCTGATCGAGATGTCGGACGTGGTCGTCCCCGGCCCCGACGGCGTCCTCGACCTCCTCCGCCGCCTGACCCGGGACGCGCACTCGGCCGGATAGTCCCCGACGTTTTGGTCGTGATGTCGACCCGATCGACAGCCAGAACGTCGGGGACTATCCGGCCCTAGCCGGTGACCTCGCAGTGGTGCGGCTCCTCGATGGAGATGCAGACGTCGTGGCGAGCACCGCCGGAACCCCGGTCGTGGCCCGGGCCGCCGAACAGGTGGTCGGGGCCCGACCCGCCCTGCAGGACGTCGGCGCCAGCTCGGCCGTAGATCCACGCGGGCTCGCCGTTCGGACCGTCGATCCCGGCGATCAGCTCGTTCGGCCCCGCGTCCCCGCGGATGACCATCTTCCTGGCAAGCGACGCGCCGGGATCGTGGGAGTTGGCGTTCTCGTCGGAGAGCACCAGGTCCTCGACACCGGTCATCGGCACCGAGGTCCGGTTGGCGGTCAGCCGTCCGGTCGAGAGGTCGGCGGTGAGCACCCGGAGACCGGGGCCGCTGTCGCTGTGCCGCCGGAGGTCGAGCCGCAGCAGGTCGTGCCCGTCGCCCCCGGACAGGCTCATGTCCTTCCAGAACGGCGTGACCAGCTCGAGCTCGTCGTCACCGGGACCGCCGTTGAGATGGGCGTGGTCGCTGACGATGAAGTAGTCGTCGTTGCCGGGACCGCCTTCGAACCGACCCCCGTCGCCGGCTTCGGCCGTCAGGAAGTCGTCGCCCGGTCCGGCCTTCATCACCGTGACCCCGGGGTCCTCGTCGTCGAGGGAGTCGGAGCCCGCCTGGCCCAGGAGGGTGTCGTCGCCCCGGCCGCCGATCAGTCGGTCGTCGCCGCCACCGCCGCACAGGACGTCGTCGCCGCCACCTCCGCGGATCCGGTCGTCGCCACCGAGCCCGACGATGACGTCGTCCCCCGGGGTGCCGTGCAGGTGGTCGTTCCCGCTGGTCCCGACGATCGTCGCCGTGCGTCCGTCGCAGGTCGCGGCGGCGTGGGCGGTCGCCGTTCCGAGCGGAGTGAGAGCGGCTCCGACGAGGGCCAGGGACGCCAGCGTGAGCCACGTACGGTGGACGGACATGTCTTCTCCTCGGGTGTGGGCGCCGCGGACGGTCGGGCGCCCTGGGTCGTGACCAAGGAGGGGCGAGGGCCGGGCCACGGACACGTGACGGGCGTGTCCGACATGTGGATACGGCGTACACATACTGAGACGGGGCGACCTACTGTGGGAGCCAGCTCATCGAGAGGGACTGAGGGAACGGCCCGTCGACGTCCCGGCAACCACCGCGAGCCTCCCGTCCACCGCACGACGGACGGTCGCGGAGCAGGTGCCAAATCCGTCCTGTGGCGACCGCCGTCGTGGGGAAGATGAGAAGGAGGTCACTCATGAGCACGCTGGTCACGGAGAACCGTACGACGACCCATCGCAGCGGTGCCTTCGGCAACGCCCGGGCGCTGTCGTGCCGCGAGTGCGGCCACGAGGTCGAGCTGGGGCCGCACTACGCGTGTCCGGAGTGCTTCGGCCCGCTCGAGGTGGCCTACGACTTCCCGGTCGTCACGCGCGCGGAGATCGAGGCGGGGCCGCCCAACATCTGGCGCTACCAGGCCCTGTTGCCGGTACCCACCGACATCACGGAGAGCCCGAACACCGAGCCGGGCTACACGCGCCTGCTGCGGGCCGACAACCTCGCGCGCGAGGTCGGCCTCGCCGAGCTCTGGGTGAAGGACGACTCCACGAACCCGACCAACTCCTTCAAGGACCGGGTCGTCGCCTGCGCCCTGAGCGCCGCCCGCGAGCTCGGGGCCAAGGTGTTCGCCTGTCCGAGCACCGGCAACCTCGCCAACGCGGTCGCCGCGGCCGGCGCCCGCGCCGGCATCAAGACCGTCGTCTTCATCCCCGCCGACCTCGAGCGGCCGAAGCAGGTCAACTCCGCGGTCTACACCGAGAACCTCGTCGCCGTGGAGGGCACGTACGACGACGTGAACCGGCTCGCCTCCGAGATCGCCGGCGAGGAGGAGGGCTGGGCGTTCGTGAACGTCAACGTCCGGCCGTTCTACGCCGAGGGGTCCAAGACGCTCGGCTACGAGATCGCCGAGCAGCTCGGCTGGCGGCTGCCCGACCAGATCGTGATCCCGGTGGCGTCCGGGTCTCAGCTGACGAAGGTCGACAAGGCGTTCCGTGAGCTGATCGCGCTCGGTCTGGTCGAGGACAAGCCCTACCGCGTGTTCGGGGCGCAGGCCACCGGCTGCTCGCCGGTCAGCACGGCGTACAAGAACGGCACCGACGCCATCCGACCGGTCAAGCCGGCGACCATCGCCAAGAGCCTGGCGATCGGCAACCCCGCCGACGGCATCTACGTGCTCGACATCTGCCGCCGGTCCGGAGGGGCCGTCGAGGACGTGTCGGACGACGAGGTACGCGAGGGCATCCTGCTGCTGGCCCGGACCGAGGGGATCTTCACCGAGACCGCCGGAGGCACCACGGTCGCCTGCCTGAAGAAGCTGGTCGCGAGCGGTCGGCTCGATCCGACGCTCGAGACGGTCGTGATCAACACCGGGATGGGCCTGAAGACGCTCGATGCCGTCGCCGACTCGGTCGGTCCGGCAGCGACCATCGACCCGTCGTACGCTGCTTTCGCCGCCACCGGCATCGCCTGAGAACAGGAGCCCCTGATGAGCGTGTCCGTCCGCATCCCGACGATCCTGCGTACCTACACCGGCGGCGAGTCCGAGGTGTCGGCCGAGGGGCAGACGCTGACCGAGATCCTGGACGACCTCGACAGCAACTACTCCGGCATCAAGGGCCGGATCGTCGACGAGAAGGGCGACCTGCGCCGCTTCGTGAACGTGTACGTCGGCAACGACGACGTCCGCTTCCTCGAGAACCTCGACACGGCCACGCCCGACGGCACCCAGATCTCGGTGATCCCGGCCGTCGCCGGCGGCTGACCCGGGCGCGCCCCCGGACGGCCCGGACCAACCACCGCCACGTCCGACCCCGGGGGCCCGACGTGGGTGCCGACCTCCCCGAGGGCCGGCACCACAAGAGACGCAGCTGATCGCGGATCGGTTCGATCGCCAGGGTGAGGAGTTTGCCGCGCGCGACACACTGAGGTCGTGCTCAGTGCCCTGTCCCCGGCCCGTCGCCGGTTCGTCGGCGGGTTGCTGGCGCTCGCAGTCGTCGCGGTCGCCGTCGTGGGCGGGACCGTCGCGGTGCGCTCGCTGCGGGCCGGTGCGACCGAGGTGACGCCGGTGGCCCAGGACGCGCAACCCCCGGTCCTCCTGGTCCCTGGGTACGGCGGGGCGACCGGCGACCTCGAACCGCTGGCCGCGGCGCTCCGGGCGCAGGGCCGCGACGCGACGATCGTCCACCTGGCGGGCGACGGGACCGGCGACCTCCATGTCCAGGCCGACGTGCTCCAGGCCGCCGTCCGGTCCGCCGTACGCGCCGGGGCCCGCTCGGTCGACATCGTCGGCTACTCCGCCGGCGGCGTCACCGCCCGTCTCTGGCTGCGGGCGTACGACGGGGGGTCGGTCGCGCGGCGCATCGTCACCCTCGGCTCCCCCCAGCACGGCACGGACCTGGCCTCGCTCGCCTCCGACATCGCGCCCGACGCGTGCCCGACGGCCTGCCGCCAGCTGGTCACCGACAGCGACCTGGTGCGTTCGTTGAACGCCGGCGACGAGACGCCCGCCGGACCACGGTGGGTCTCGATCTGGACCACCGACGACCGGGTCTCGACCCCGCCCGAGACCGCGTCCCTCGAGGGCGCGCTCGACTTCTCCGTCCAGTCGGTCTGCGCCGGCCGCCAGGTCACCCACGGGCAGCTCCCGACCGACCCGGCCGTGATGGCGATGGTCCTGGCCGAGCTGCGGCGTACCCCTCCGACGGTCCCTCCGTCCGCGGTCTGCGTCGCCGGCTCGGCCCGCGGCTGACGCGTACCCGCCCCGACGGCGCGGAAGAGCGGATCAGTCGGTGATGTCCTTGGTGACGAAGTTGGCCCAGGCGGCACCGAGGAAGACCACGACGTAGCCCGCCTGCAGGATCACCCCGTGCACCACGTCGTGCCACAGGATCGGATCACGGAAGAGGTCGACGAACGAGAGCCAGTACCGGGTCACGAGGTAGGGGCGCAGCCCCTCCGCCGCGTCGAGGGTCAGCAGCAGGGACGACCCGATCAACAGCGCCAGCGTGCCCATCGCGGCCGCGAGGGGCGAGCGCACCGCCGTGGACAGGAACAACGCGACCGCTGCGACCCCCAGCATCGACAGCAGGGCGTAGGCCAGGGCCAACCCGGTGCGCTCGACCAGCTGCGACGTGGTCAGCGAGGTGCCGGAGAAGGTGGTCGTCACCGTCGAGGGCTCGTTGCCCAGGAGCACGATCCCGAGGACGTACGCGGTCACCGCGACCACGAGCAGCGTGACCAGCACGAAGCCCATCACCGAGACGAGCTTCGCCACCAGGAGCCGGGTGCGTCCGACCGGCCGGATCAGGACATAGCGCAGCGTCCCCTGCTGCGCCTCGCCCGCGATCGTCTCGCCCGCGGTGATCGCCACGGCCGCCGGCAGGAACAGCGGCAGGATGATCGCGATCGCGGCCAGCGGGTACAGCGCGCCGTCCGCCAGCACCGCCGAGAGGAACGCAGGCCCGGTGCCGGGGCGCGGGCCGAGGTCGGTGACGGCGAGCAGCACCGCCACCACCGACGGCAGCAGGTCGATGACCCCGATGGTCACCCAGGTACGGCGACTCCGCAGCATCTTCCGCAGCTCGACGGCGATCACGAGCGGGCCACCCGGTCCGACCCTGCCTCCGTCGCCTCGAGGACGACGTCCTCGAGGGTGCGCCGTTCCGGAGCGAGCATCTCGACCCGTACCCCGTGCCGCACCAGGAGGGAGTTGAGCTCGGCGGCGTCGGCGTAGCGGACCATCAGCTGGTGCTCGTCGTACGCCTCGACCTGCCCGTCGAGCAGGGACCGGGCGCGGGCCACGTCGGGCGTGCGCACCTCCAGCCGCCCGGTCGGCCGCTGCAGGACGTCGAGGTGCTCCTGCACCACGAGGCGGCCGCGGTCGATCACGCCGACCCGGCCGCACATCTGCTCCACCTCGGCCAGCAGGTGGGAGGACAGGAAGATCGTGGTACCCGACCGGTTGAGGCGCAGCAGCAGGTCGCGGATCTCGCGGATCCCTTGCGGGTCCAGCCCGTTCGTCGGTTCGTCCAGCACCAGCAGGCGCGGGCTGCGCAGCAGGGCGGCGGCGAGGCCGAGCCGCTGACGCATCCCCAGGGAGTAGGCGCGCACGGGGCGGCCGTCCACCCCGCCGAGCCCGACCTCGTCGAGCGCGTCGTCGACTCGTCGGGCCCGGCTCGCCCGTTCGCCCGCCGGCCCCATGGCGTCGAGCAGGGCGAGGTTCGCCCGCCCCGACAGGCCGGTGTACGACGCGGGCCCCTCGACCAGCGCACCCACGCTCGGCAGCACCTCGCGCGCCCGTGCGGGCATCGGCCTGCCCAGCAGCTCGATCGTGCCCGACGTGGCGAGCACCAGTCCGAGCAGCATCCTGACGGTCGTCGTCTTCCCCGAGCCGTTCGGCCCCAGGAAGCCGTAGACGTCGCCCTCGGCGACGTCCAGCGCGAGCTCCTGCACGGCGCGCACCGCGCCGTACCGCTTGGTGAGCCCTACGGTCCGGATCATCGGCGGTACCTGGTCCCGTGATCGAGATCGCGCGAGGCGCGCACCAGGGTGTCGTCGGTGACGGTGCCCGCCACGACCCAGGCGACGTCGAGCGGTGAGTGGGAGAACGTCAGCGCCACCCCGAGCGGGCCGACCCGCAGGAGAAGCCGACCGTCGACGTCGCGCCCTCCCGACGTGCGGAGCTGGTCGGCGAGGTACCCCGCGTCGCGGGACTGCAGCGGAAGCGCCATGATCTGTGTGAGACCGGACCCGTAGACGCCGACGGCGCCCTGCGCCGAGGCGGACCTTCTCAGGCCCGCGACCGAGTCGGGCGGGAGGACGGGCGCGTACTGGTTCGCGGCGTCGGCGATGTCGAGCACGTCGTCCACGGTCTGCCGCAGCCCGTGGGCGGCGTGGAACGTGGTCGCCCGCGGTGCCGGCCGGCTGAGGTCGACGCTCGTGAACGTCGTGCTGAGCGCCGGCTGCGACGCATCGCCGTAGGCGTCGAGCGCGAGTACCAGTCCGGTGTCGGGGTCGGCCCACAGGTCGACGTGGTCGATGCTCGTCCGCGGGTCGCTGGGGCGCAGCTGGAGGCCGAGCGCGTCGTGCCCGGCGATCCGGCGTGGCGGAAGACGGGTGAGGTCCGCCGGGTCCACATCGGTCAGCGCCAGCAGCGCCAGGGCCGGTGGCAGCAGGTCGGCATCGCGGGGCAGCCGGATCCTGGGTTCGATGCCGCTTTGTGCCTCGGCACGTTCGTAGTCCCACCGGATCGTGGCGCGGCCGTGGTGGAACAGGTCGATCTCGCCCGTGGGCAGCAGCTTGTCGACCCGCCACTGGTCGGGGTTGCGCCACCACACCCGCATCCGGGTTTCGCTTCCGAGGAGGTCCGCGATGTCGGTGAAGTGGTCCGAGACCGGCAGCCCGAGGCGTCCCCGGACCTCCACCGTCCCTGAGTACCCGGCCCCCTCGCCGGCCTGGATGCGGGCCAGCAGGTCGGTGGCGCCGATCGACCGGTCGGGCACCGGGAGCGCGCGCACGGCGATCGGCACCAGCACGACCAGGGCAACGGCCAGCGCGACGAGCGTCCAGCGGTGGATGGGCCGCATGTCACGAACCTACGTCGAGGGACCCCGCCGGGTTCGATGACGACCGTCAGACGTCGCCGATCTCGGCCTCGGGGCGCTTGCGCCGGGGGAGCCGGAGCTCCCAGCTGTGCGCGTCGGGATCGGAGAACCACAGCAGCGCCGAGACCACCCGCAGGGCGCGCACCGCGCCCGACATGAGCAGCACCGCGAGTGGGATCTCGACGACGACCGCCGAGAGGACGGCCTGCCAGAGCTCACCGGGCGCCGAGGTCAGGAGGTCGAACCATGCGTCGCACAGCAGGACGACGCCGGTCGCGAAGGCGACGAGGAGGCCGATGGTGCGCCGCTGCCGGCTCAGCCAGAAGGTGATCGCCAGCAGGAGGAGCTCGATGCCGTCGAAGCCGACCCAGAGGGGTCCCCAGTCGCGGACCTTGTGCTCCTGCGGCAGGGACACCGCGAGGTAGATGGTCCAGGGGACGAGCAGGACGGCCGCCGTGGCGGCGACCCCGATCCGGATCGAGTCGGTGGGTGCGCAAGCGGGCGGGGTTCTCGACGACGTCGGAGAGCGGTCGGGCCAGTCGCGCGATCAGGTCCCGGCGCTCGTCCGGCGCCAGGCGTGCGATGTCGTCGTCGGTGAGCACCGGCCCATCCTCGCCCACGTCAGTGGTCGCCCGACTCGCGCGTGCGGAGGGTCAGCAGCGCATCGGAGCGTTGCGCATAGAGGAACTGCCAGAGCACCGGCAGCGTCAGCACCCAGATGAGGAGCTGCGGCCCGTCACCGATCGACCAGAAGGAGCCGAACAGCCCGAGCAGCAGCGGGAAGGCGACGGCGGGGAGCGCGCAGCTCCACACCCAGAACGACGGCGCGTGGCCCAGGAGCCCCGCCACGAGCGAGGCGGCGGAGTGGAGGGCGACCCCGCACACGAGCACCCAGAGCATCAGTCCGTGCAGGGGCTCCGTCACGGCCACGGCCTCGCCGAGGCCGACCCCGATCAGCAGGATCCCCAGGGTGCTGGCGAGGTGGAGTGGCAGGCCGAACCGCGGCGGCATCGAGCCCGGCCCCACGCCCGGTGCCGACGCGAACCCGTAGGAGAAGGTGAGCAGCCAGAGCAGCACCAGCAGCAGGAAGCCGGCGACCGACGTGGCGACGAAGTCACGCGTCCACTCGGTCCGGGCGGCGGTGAGGACGAGGGCCGCCACCGACTCTCCGAGCACGATGATGACGAACAGCCCCAGGCGCTCCTCGAGGTGTGCCCGGTCGACCTCGACCTCGGTGAGGCTCAGCGGCCCGGGCGGGCCCTCGCCGCGGCGACCGCGGTCCTTCGCGGACGCCCTGGTCAGCCGGCTCTCGAGCCGCTGGCGCTGGTCGTCCATCAGGTGTTCGCCGCGGCCGATCACCATGACCAGGTCGAGCGCGAGGCCGAGTGCCCACAGCCAGTACTTCCACGGTGACGGGACGGCCAACGAGATCAGCCACGGCAGCGTGAAGCCGCCGATCTGCAGCAACGGCCAGGCGGTCATCAGCCGGCCGGTGCGCAGGGAGTCGCGGGCGGCGAACACCCGGACCAGGACGAACGCCACCGCGAAGGCGTTGGCGCGGGCCTCGAAGTGGCCGGGCGCAGCCGCGGCCATCACCGCGAGCAGGAACATCGACACGATGACCGTGCGGACCCGGGTCAGCTCCCCGGCCACGTCGGCGTACATCACGACGCTCACCCAGGCGAACCACACCGCGCCGTAGGAGATCAGGAACAGGCCGAGCTCGCGGTACGTCGCGTCCTCGCGCAGCGTCTCGGACAGCACGGCGACCGCCGCCACCACGACGAGGTCGAAGAACAGCTCGAGCCACTCCACCCGACCGGGCGTGTGCTCTGCCTCTGCAGGGAACGCGGTCACGTGCTCACGCTAGGCGTAGCTCTGTGCCTGGATCGAGTAGAGCTCGGCGTAGGTGCCCCGGCGCTCCATCAGCTCGACATGGCTGCCGACCTCGACCACGCGGGCACCGTCGAGCACCACGATCAGGTCGGCCATCCGCACCGTCGAGAACCGGTGGGAGACCAGCACCGTGATGCGGCCGTTGTCGTTCGTCTCGCGGGCGCCCGAGGCGAAGCGCTCGAAGAGTGCGTGCTCGGTCTCGGCGTCGAGGGCCGCGGTCGGCTCGTCGAGCATCAGCAGCAGCGGCTCGGCCCGCATGTAGCCACGCGCGAGCGCGAGCTTCTGCCACTGCCCGAAGCTCACGTCGACGCCGTCGTGCCACGAAGGTCCGAGCTGGGTCTCGAGGCCGTCGCGCAGGTCGGAGACCAGGGTCGTCGCGCCCGCGCGGTCGACGGCCGTGCCCACGGCGTCCCGGTCGTCGCGTCGCGGCTCGTCACCGAGCCCCACGGTGGTCGCGGCCACGAACTCCAGCCGAGCGAAGTCCTGGAACGCTCCGGCCAGCCGCTCCCGCCACCGCGCTGACGTCGGTGCGGTGGATGTCGATGCCGTCCGCGGTGATCCGTCCGGAGGTCGGCGTGTACATCCGGGCCAGCAGCTTGACCAGGGTGGACTTGCCGGCGCCGTTCTCGCCCACGATCGCGACGACGCCGCTCGGCGGGCAGCACGAGGTCGACGTGCTCGAGCACCGGCGGCCGGTGCCGGGGTAGACGAACGAGACGTCCTCGAAGGCCACCCCCTGCTCGAGACTCGCGGGCACCTCCTGGTCGGTGTGGGCGTTCTGCTCGGCGGCGAACCCCTCGAGCCAGACCAGGCGCTGGGCGGAGTCGAGCCAGATGCCGCGCAGGAAGCCGAGCTCCCCTACCGCCGACCCGACGTACGCCGACAGCCGGCCGCCGGCGGTCAGCACGAGCACCACGACGGCGGGGGTCGCGTCGAGCCCGGTCGCGACCCAGGCGACCGCGGCCACGAAGGAGAGGGAGAACAGGGTCCACGCCAGCGTGATCCAGACGGCGCTGGTCAGCTGCACGGACCGCAGCCCCGCGAACCACCGGCCCCAGGCCTCGCGGCGCCGGGCGACGAGATCGGCCTGGTTGCCGGTGACCCGGATCTCCTTGCCCGGTGCGGGCGTGGTGGCCGTCGCGAAGACGTGGCGTCCCAGGCGGCCGTGCGCCGCCACCGCCTCCTCCGTGCGCTTCTCGACCTTGGGCCGCCACACCGCGACCCCGAGCAGGGGCAGCGCTCCGACCAGCAGGAGGAGGAGCGCGGGGTGGATCGCCGCCAGCAGGACCGAGACGAAGACCAGTCGCACGAGCCAGCCGACCATCGTGAACATGGACGCGAACAGGTGGTCCAGGGCGAAGACGCCCGTCCGGAGGACGGCGATCCGGTCGAGGTACACCGGCCGCTCGTGGTGCTCGACCGTGGCGACCTCGGCCTGGAGGCGTGCGACGTGGCCCTGGAACATGATGTTCAGCCGGTCGCCGAGCCGGCGGATGGTCCGCGTCAGGGTGACCTGGAGCCCCCACATCAGCGTCGCCGAGACCGCGAGGCCCAGGGCGCCGACCAGCAGCCTTGTGCGGTCGTGCTGGACGACGCCGTTGGTGAGCAGGGCCAGCCAGAGCGCCACGAGGACGTCGGGGAGTGCCTGCAGCAACGTCATCCCCAACGAGGCGAGCAGCAGGCGGGGCTCCGCCCGGTAGCCCAGCTTCACCACCCGGACCATCGACGGCACGGCGGCCGGCATCGGGCCGGGGTCGTCGTCCAGGAGCGGGGGGTCGGTCTCAAAGACGCTCATGGACGATCTCCTCCCCGTGCTCGTCGACCTCGACGAAGCGGCTGGCCTGGAGGTCGTACATGGTGCGGTAGCGGCCGCCGAGCCGGCATCAGCTCGTCGTGGCTGCCCGAGTTCGAGCGCCCGTCCGTGCTCGACGACGCAGATCAGCGTCGGCCTGACGCACGGTGGAGAAGCGATGGGAGACCAGGATTGTCGTCGCCTCCGCGGTCGCACCGAGCACGCGGCGGAAGATCTCCGACTCGCCGCGGACGTCGAGCATCGCGGTCGGCTCGTCGAGGAGGACGACGTCCGCGCCGGCCCCGACCTTGGCGAGTGCCCGCGCCAGGGCGACCCGCTGCCACTGGCCGCCGGACAGGTCGACGCCACCGGGGTAGCCCTTGGCCATCGGCGCGTCCAGGTCGGCCAGTCCGAGCGCACCGGCGCGGCCGAGGGCCGACTCCACCAGCGCGTCGTCGGCACCCAGCGGCGCGACGTTGTCGCGCAGCGGCAGCTCGTAGCGGACGAAGTCCTGGAAGACCGCTGCGACCTGGCGCCGCCACTCGTCGAGGTCGAGGTCGCGCAGGTCGACGCCGTCGATCTCGATCGAGCCGGAGTCGGGGTCGTAGAGCCGGCAGAGCAGCTTGGCGATCGTCGTCTTGCCGGCGCCGTTCTGGCCGACGATCGCCAGGGACGCTCCCGACGGCATGGTCAGGTCGAAACCGTCGAGCACCGGCTGGCTGCCGGTGGGATAGGCGAACGATGACGTTGCGGAACCGGATCTCGGGCGCGCGGTCCGTGGGCTCGGCGAGGCGTACCGAGCCGGGCCGCTGAGCGCGCCGGCCGAGGCCATCGCGGGCTCCAGTCGCCGGATCGCGTCGACCGGGGCCGCGGCACCGTCGAGCGCCCAGCTGAGCCCCCCGAAGGCGATCGAGCTCGCACCGAACGCGGCCCCGGCATAGGTGACGACGGCCTGGAGGTCGAGGCTCCCGGCGTACCCGCGCTGCGCGATCGCCCAGAGGACCAGGGCATTGGCGGCGAGCACGAGGACCAGTGCGCCCCCGACTGACCGCTCCCGGAGGCGGGTGGCGTCGTACTGCAGCCGATGGAGGTGGAGGCGGTGGTCGGTGAAGCGGTCGAGCAGCCAGGGCGCCAGCCCGAAGAGGCGGACCTCCTTGGCGGCAGCGGGCTCGGTGGCCAGGTCGTAGGCGTACGTCGTGTGGCGGCGCGCGGCTCTTCACCTCGTCGGTGTTGCGGTCGCGCCAGACCCCGCTCTCTCGCAGCAGCCAGTGCGTGGAGCCCCAGGCCGCCAGCAGCAGCGGCGGCGCCCACCAGGCGAACCCGACGAGCACCAGGGCCGAGGCGATGCCGCCGAGGAGCAGCACGAGCCCCTGGGCGACGAAGTCCATGTTCAGGAACATCGGCGGGCCCGGCCAGCCCGAGGTCGAAGTCGCGCGCGGTGTGAGGTCGTTGCTGAGGTCGCCCCGCTCGAGGTGGCCGATGCCGTCGGGGCCGAGGGTCGAGTCCATCAGCCGGTCGTTGAGGACGCTGCTGAACCGGTGACCCAGGAGCGTGCCGACCACCTGATGCACGGGCGGGGCCACCTGGGACACGACGAAGACCACGCCGAACACCGCGAGCGGGACGGTCAGGTCGGCACCGGACTCGAGCCTGCCGACCAGCAGGCCGGTCGCGATCGCCAGGGCGGCCGGGACCAGCGACCGGACGGCCAGCAGGGCCCACCAGGCGGCGGCGAGACCGGGCACCGACCGGGTCAGGGTGGCGAAGAACTGGGTAGCCGGATCGCTCACGCAGCCGGGACCAGCGCGTCCCGATCCGAGAGCCGAGGGATGCCACGGCGTCACCCTAGGTGAGCTGCGCCGACACGCCCTCCAACCCTTTTCCGCCGGGCGTTCTGGAAGCGTGACGCCACTGCGGTCACCGCCTCCTCCGCGCAGTTCGCGGCCGCAGTGTTCGGCCGACCGCCCGTCTAGTGCGTCTTCTTCCCCTCGCGCAGCCCGGCCACGGTCTTCTCGATCCGGGCCGCGCGCGTCTCCGGCTTCTTGGCCTCCTCGACCCAGCGCACCCATTCCTTGCGGTGGGAGTAGGAGAGACCGTCGTACGCCGTGCGGGCGGCCGCGTCCATCGCCGCCTCGAGGTCGGCGGGCAGGGCGACCTCGCGCGGTGCGGTGTCGAGGGCGATGTCGACCGAAACCGCGTCTCCCGCGGCCAGCCCGGCCGCTTCACGGTGCTCCGCGCTCAACGGCACCAGGAACCGGCCGCCCATCCGCGCGGCCGTCGTCCGGTAGGTGTGTCCGTTCACCGTGATCGTCACGGCCGGCCGGTTGCCCCCGCCCAGCTCGGCGACCACCGCATCGGGCACCGGGATCCCCGTGGCGGTCTTCCCGCCGAGCTCGACCTCGCTCTCGAACCTCATCCCCGGATCCTGCCACCCCTCCGCCCCGGTAGTCCCCGACGATTTGGTTGTGGAATCCGGCAGATTGCCAGCCAAAACGTCGGGGACTACCCGGACGGGAGGGTCAGCCGAGGGAGGCGAGGCGGTCCTGGAGGTGGGTGCGCTCGGGGAGGTTGTCGCAGAGATCGACCGCGCGGGCGAGCTCGACCCGGGCCTCGTCGGTCAGCCCGGCCCGAGCGAGGAGCTCGCCGCGGATGCCGGGAAGCCGGTGGCCGGGGAGGTCGATGCCGTCGAGCGCGCGCAGTCCGGCGTGCGGGCCGTCGGCCTCGGCCACCGCGACGGCCCGGTTGAGTCGTACGACGGGAGAGTCGCCCACCGCCACCAGCTCGTCGTACCGCGCGACGATGCGGGGCCAGTCCGTGGCGTCGGGGTGCGGTGCGATGGCGTGCTCCGCGGCGATCAGCGCCTGCACCAGGTACGGCGTGCCGGGCGCGGTGGCGAGGGGGGTCAGCAGCGCGAGGGCCTCGGCGATCTCGTCCTCGTGCCAGCGTGCGCGGTCCTGGTCGGGCAGCAGCACCGGCCGCCCGTCGCGCATCCGCGCGTCACGGCGCGAGTGCTGGAGCAGCATCAAGGCGAGCAGCCCGTCGAGGTCGGCGCGCCCCGGCAGCAGGTCGCGGAGCAGCCGGGCCAGCCGGATTCCCTCGCCCGCGAGCTCCGGTCGTACGACGTCCGGACCGGACGGCGGCGCGTAGCCGGCCGTGAACGCCAGGTAGGCGACGTCGGCGGCGCGCACCACGCGGCGTTCGAGGGCAGCGCCCGTCGGCACCACGAACTCCTCGTCGGCGAGGCTCTTGCGGGTGCGGGTCAACCGCGCCGCCATGGTCGGGGTCGAGACGAGGAACAGCCGGGCGATGTCCGGCGTACTGAGCCCGAGGACGAGCCTGAGCGTGAGCGCCGCTGCGTTCTCGCGGGAGAGCGTCGGGTGCGCACAGAGCATGACCAGCCGAAGCCGCTCGTCGCGTACGGGCTCGCCGGCGTCCGCCATCACGCGCTGCGCCTCCTCCTGGAGATCCGCCTCGACCGCGAGCATCGGGAGCTTCCGGGCGGCGACGGCCTCGGCCCGGAGCCGGTCGAGGATCCGTCGTCGGGCGCTGGTGAGCAGCCAGGCGGGCGGGTTGGTCGGTACGCCGTCGCGCGGCCAGGTGCGGGCCGCTGCCTCGAAGGCGTCGCCGAGCCCGTCCTCGGCCAGGTCGAGCCGCCGGAACTGCGCGACCAGGAGGGCGGTCAGCCGGCCCCAGTGGTCGCACCAGGCAGCGCTGAGCGCGGCGCCGACGGACGCCTCGAGCGGCCCCCGCCGCGGGGTGTCACTCCCAGTCGCGGGTGCCTTCATAGCCCTCGATCTGGATCACGGGTCGTACCTCCACGGCGTACGACGTGGGCAGCAGCCGGCAGAGCTCGAGGACGAGCTCCATCGACTCCGCCTCGAGAAGGTAGAAGCCGCCGAGCTGCTCGACGCCCTCGGCGTACGGTCCCTCGGTCACCACGGGGGCGCCGTCGACGTGGCGCAGGGTGCGCCCTTCGTGCGCCTCGGCGAGCGCCTCTCCTGCCTCCATCGTCGCGCGCTCCGCGACCGCGTGGTGGAAGGCGGTGTGGGCGTCCATCACCCGCTGCCGCTCCTCGGGGGTCGCGTCGTCCCAGTCGCCGTTGTCGGCCATCAGCACCAGGTACTTCATCGCAGGTCACGTCCTCTCGTAGCGGAGTCTGTCACCGCCATGACGCGCCGGTCTCGCCGGATTCGACACGCCTCCCGCGCACCGGCCGGCCTCCCCTCCCCGGCCGACTGCCGCACTCCGTGCCACGCGAGACGGGCTGCGCCGGGCGCCGGGCGGGTAGCCGTCACATCCCACCGCCGGCGTACGCCCGGACCTCGACGCGTCCTTCGTCCGCGGTGAGCCGTCCGACGCACTTCAGCAGGTCGTCGAGGTCGTCGCTCTCGATGACGTAGAAGCCGGTCAGCTGCTCGGCGGCCTCGGCGTAGGGACCGTCGGTGACCGTGACGTCGTCGACCGAGCCGCTGACGATCCGGGCCTGGTCGGAGCGCACCAGCTCGGCGCCCTCGACGAAGGTGTGGCCACGCTCCGCGAGGAGCTCGGAGAACTCCTTGTGCGCGTGGTAGACGCGGTCCTTCTGATCCTGCGGCGTGGTCTCCCAGGTGTCCTCGTTGCCCGGGATCAGGACGACGTACTTGGCCATGGCGGTTCCTCTCGGTGCTCGGTCGCGAGTGTGTCACCGCGATGACGCGCGTGGGGGGCCGGAATCGACAGCGCCGTGGTCGCCGGTCCGTAGCCGTCTCCGCGGTGACACCCGGCCGTGGCGACCGATCCGGAGGAGCGCCGTTCTCGCTCAGCGTGCCGATGGCCGGCTGAGGCCACGGACCGACGGCGGGACCTCGATGCCGTCGGCCAGGTCCGGAGCCGGCAGGGGCTCACCCCAGGCGGGCGCCCATGGCACGACCCCGGCCCAGGCCGGCTCCCGCGACGTCGTCGGGTCCGTCCTCGGGCCAGTCGTGGGAGACCCGCAGTGACCAGTCCTCGATCGGCAGCGACAGCACGAGCGTGGCGGCCAGCTCCGCCGCTGTCGGCCGGCGCACCTCCGCGACCCGCCCCGGCAGGAGGTGGTCGGTGATCAGGTCGAGCACGTGCTCCTTGCCGTCGGTGACGGGCGTGCAGGAGCCGAACAGAACCGCCGAGCGGTAGTGGATCGACGACTCGAAGGCGCTGCGCGCGACCACGAGCCCGTCGTACGACGTGACCGCGAGCGCCGTGGGCACGCCGCCCGCCAGCCGGCGCATCCACCGCGACCCGGTCGAGCCGTGGCAGAGCACGCGGTCGCCGTCACGGATCACCGCGGTCGGCAGGATGGCCGGGGTGCCGTCGTCGGCGACGAGCGCGAAGTGGCCCACCAGGGCGCTGTCGAGCAGGCTGTCGAGGGCGGCCCGGTCGGTGCTCGCCAGCTCGGGCAGGCGGATCCCCCGGCGGGGTTCGGCGGAGCGGCTCACGCGGGCGAACCTACCGGCTCCGTTCCGCGCCGGCAGGCTCGGGAGCGGCTCCGTCGGCCTCGGGACGCGGCGCGGGCTCCCTCGCCGGCTCGGGAGCGCGCCGAGGCTCGTCGATCCGGCGGTCGGGTCGGCGGCTCCGTACGTCCACCCACAGGACCGGCACGTTTGCACTCGGGTGGTGCGAGTGCTAAACATGACGCTGGCACTCTCGGGCTGAGAGTGACAACACATGCGGACCGGTGAGTTGAGGTCAGAAGCGTCGGCGGGAAGGGTCTGCCGAGCAGCCTGGTCGTCCGTCGCGGGCAGCGACCCGGTCGCCAGACGCTGAATCACGCCAAACACCTGACAAGGAATCGCGGAGAACATGGCCAAGCTGATTGCTTTCGACGAGGAGGCCCGCCGCGGTCTCGAGCGAGGGATGAACCAACTCGCTGACGCGGTCAAGGTCACGCTCGGCCCCAAGGGCCGCAACGTCGTCCTCGAGAAGAAGTGGGGCGCGCCCACCATCACCAACGATGGTGTGAGCATCGCCAAGGAGATCGAGCTGGAGGACCCCTACGAGAAGATCGGGGCCGAGCTCGTCAAGGAAGTCGCCAAGAAGACCGACGACGTCGCCGGTGACGGCACGACGACGGCGACCGTGCTCGCTCAGGCGATGGTCCGCGAGGGCCTGCGCAACGTGGCGGCCGGTTCCAACCCGATGAGCATCAAGCGCGGCATCGAGAAGGCCGTCGAGGCCGTCGTCGAGCAGCTGCACGCCGCGTCGAAGGACGTCGAGACCAAGGAGCAGATCGCCTCGGTGGCGGCCATCTCCGCGGGTGGCGACCAGAGCGTCGGCGACATCATCGCCGAGGCGATGGACAAGGTCGGCAAGGAAGGCGTCATCACCGTCGAGGAGTCGAACACCTTCGGCATCGACCTCGAGCTGACCGAGGGCATGCGGTTCGACAAGGGCTACATCTCGGCGTACTTCGCCACCGACATGGAGCGCATGGAGGCCGTCCTCGAGGACGCCTACATCCTCGTCGCCAACCAGAAGATCTCGTCGGTCAAGGACCTGCTGCCGATCCTCGAGAAGGTGATGCAGTCCGGCAAGCCGCTGCTGATCATCGCCGAGGACACCGACGGTGAGGCGCTGTCGACGCTGGTCGTCAACAAGATCCGCGGGACGTTCAAGTCCGTCGCCGTCAAGGCCCCGGGCTTCGGTGACCGCCGCAAGGCCATGCTGCAGGACATCGCGATCCTGACCGGTGGCCAGGTCATCTCCGAGGAGGTCGGCCTCAAGCTCGAGTCGACCGGCGTCGAGCTGCTCGGCACCGCGCGCAAGGTCGTCATCACCAAGGACGAGACCACCATCGTCGAGGGTGGCGGCGACACCGCCCAGATCGAGGGCCGGGTCAACCAGATCCGCGCCGAGATCGAGAACAGCGACTCCGACTACGACCGCGAGAAGCTGCAGGAGCGCCTGGCCAAGCTGGCCGGCGGTGTCGCGGTGATCAAGGTCGGCGCGGCCACCGAGGTCGAGCTCAAGGAGCGCAAGCACCGCATCGAGGACGCCGTCCGCGCCGCCAAGGCGTCGGTCGAGGAGGGCATCGTCTCCGGTGGTGGCGTCGCGCTGCTGCAGGCCGGCGCCCGGGCGTTCGACAAGCTCGACCTGGACGGCGACGAGGCCACCGGTGCCAACATCGTCAAGGTCGCGGTGAGCGCACCGATCCGCCAGATCGCGCTGAACGCCGGCCTCGAGGGCGGCGTCGTGGCCGAGAAGGTCGCGGGTCTCCCCGAGGGTCACGGTCTCAACGCCGCGACCGGTGACTACGGCGACATGCTGGCAGCCGGTGTGCCCGACCCGACCAAGGTCGTGCGCTCCGCGCTCCAGAACGCCGCCTCCATCGCGGCGCTGTTCCTGACGACCGAGGCCGTCATCGCGGACAAGCCCGAGAAGGCTGCGCCGATGGGCGGCGACCCGTCGGGCGGCATGGGTGGCATGGACTTCTGAGTCCAGCCCCGACGCTTCACACGGCAAGGCCCCCGCTCCGGCGGGGGCCTTGCTGTCTCTCCGGTCACGACGGCTGTGAGAGCGTGACGCGATGACCTGGACCGTCACCCCCATCGGCCTCGCGGACGTCGACGAGGTCGCCTCGGTGCACGTGAGGGTGTGGCAGGAGGCGTACGCCGGACTGATGCCCGCCGACTACCTGGCCTCCCTCGACCCCGCGGCCTTCGCCGCGGGATGGCGCAGCAGACTCGTCGACCCGCATCCCGACGTGCAGACCTGGGTGGCCCGCGACGTCGCCGGTGTCGTCGGGATCGCGACGGCCGGTCCCTCGCGTGACGACGACGCCCCCACGCCGTACGAGCTGTATGCGATCAACGTGCTCGCGCGCGCCCACGGCACCGGGGTGGCCGACCTCCTCCTGGCCGAGGCGATCGGCGAGGCCGCGGCCACGCTGTGGGTCGTCGAGGGCAACGCCCGGGCGATCGCCTTCTACCGACGACACGGTTTCGCCGACGAGGGTGGCCGCAAGCCCGAGCCACGCACAGGTGTTCTCGAGATCCGGATGTCGCGGTCGTGGTCCGGATGAGGATCGGCCCGATCGACGTCGGCTGACGGGTGTCCCGTCTGAGAGGCTGGCCGCGTGGAAGGACTCCTGCTCGCCGCCGGTGCCGGCCGGCGGATGGGGACGCCGAAGGCGTTGGTCACCGACGAGCGCGGCTCATGGCTCCGGCGGGGCGTGACGAACCTGCTCGAGGGCGGGTGCCGGCGCGTCACGGTCGTGCTCGGCGCCGAGGCCGAGCAGGCTGCCGCACTGCTCGACGCGGTGGCGGGAGAGCCGCGGATCGTCGTGGCCGACGACTGGGACGAGGGCATGGGCGCCTCGCTGCGCGCCGGGCTCCGGTCGCTCGCGGACTCCACGGAGGACGCGGTATGCTGTCGCTGGTCGACCTGCCCGACCTCGTGCCTGAGGTCGTGGCCCGGGTGGGGCGAGCCGCACGGTCCGCCGACGGGCTGGTGCGAGCGTCGTACGACGGGGTGCCGGGGCACCCGGTGCTGCTCGGCCGCGACCACTGGCCGGGCGTGCTCGCGTCCGCCCAGGGCGACCAGGGTGCCCGCTCCTACCTCGCCCGCCACCAGGTCCAGCTCGTCGAGTGTGGCGACCTGGCGACCGGCCGCGACGTCGACACCCGCCCCTGACGCGCCACCGGGATAGTCCCCGACGTCTTGGCTGCTCGTCAGGCCGTTTCCACAGCCGAAGTGTCGGGGACTATCCGGCCGTGGCCCACTCCAGAGGTGATCCAACCATCGGCCAACGCGCGCCGAAGTAGCCTGGTCGGCATGGAGCACACGGGACAGCCGGGTTCAGCACGCGACGTGTCCGCGCTGCTGGGCCGGACCGGGTATCTGTGCGACGACGAGCTCGCGACGGTCACCTACCTGATGCTCGCGATGCAGCGCCCGCTGCTGCTGGAGGGCGAGCCCGGTACCGGCAAGACCGCCCTGGCCGAGGCGCTCGCCGAGAGCCTCGACCTGCCGCTCGTCCGACTCCAGTGCTACGAGGGCATCGACGCCACCCAGGCGCTCTACGACTGGGACTTCCCGCGCCAGATCCTCCACCTGCGCGCGCTCGAGGCAGGCGGCGGCGCCGACCCCGAGGAGGCCGAGAAGAGCCTGTACGACGAGCGCTTCCTGCTCGCGCGCCCGGTGCTCGCCGCACTCCAGCAGAGCCCGGCGCTGCTGCTGATCGACGAGGTCGACCGGGCCGACGACGAGTTCGAGGCGTTCCTGCTCGAGGTGCTCTCCACGTGGCAGGTCTCGATCCCCGAGCTCGGCACGGTGAAGGCGGCCACACCGCCCGTCGTCGTGCTCACCTCCAACCGCACGCGCGAGCTCCACGACGCCCTCAAGCGCCGCTGCCTCTACCACTGGATCGAGCACCCGGGGCTGGAGCGCGAGCTGCAGATCGTGCGCTCCCGGGCGCCCGAGGTCTCCGAGGCGCTGGCGCGTCAGGTCGTCTCGGTCGTCCAGCAGCTCCGCGGGCGCGACCTCCAGAAACCGCCCGGGGTGGCCGAGACCATCGACTGGGCGCGGGCCCTCCACCACCTCGGCACCGCCGACCTCGACCTCGAGACGGCCGCGGGCACGCTGGGAGCGCTGGTGAAGTACCGCGAGGACTCCGACCGCGTCAAGCACGCCCTGGACCAGCTCCTCCGCACATGAGCGAGGTGGGTGGAAGGGCGCGCCGTGGAGGTCGCTGCTCGCCCGGTCTTCCCGGCGCTCGTCGGCGCCTGGCAATCCCTCTCAAGCGACGGGTACGCCGCGTGGCTGAGGTGGGAGTGACGGAGGTGACGACAGGGGTGACCCGGCCCGATGCCCGGGGTGGTGACGAGATCCTGCTCGCGTTCGCGCGGGCACTCCGGGCCGGCGGTGTGCCCGTCACGCAGGACCGGACCCACGACTTCCTGGCCGCGGCCGCGGCGCTCGGGGCCGACGACCCTTCCGGCGTCCGCATCGCCGGTCGCGCGACGCTCTGCGGGAGCCCCGACGACCTGTCGCGGTTCGACGAGGTCTTCGAGGCGTTCTTCAACGCTCGCGACGGGCTCCCGCGCCCGCGCCCTGCCACTGCGACGGAGCCGGCGTACTCGCAGCTGCCCTACGAGGACGGCACCGAGGGCGAGTCGGAGGAGACCGACGACGTCGTCCGCGCCGCGGCCAGCGCCGCCGAGGTGCTCCGACACCGCGACGTCGCCTCGATGTCGGCCGCCGAGAAGTACCGCCTGGCCGGCATGTTCGCGACGCTCCGCCCACGCGCACCCATGCGCCGGACAGCGCGACACCAGCACTGGCACCGCGGTCAGGTCGACGCCTCCCGCACCCTCCGCTCCAGCCTCCGCCGGCTCGGCGAGCCTTCCCAGATCGAGTGGCGCCGTCGCGGCCGCCGTCCCCGCCGCGTGGTCCTCCTGGTCGACGTGAGCGGCTCGATGAGCTCCTACGCCGACGCCCTGCTGCGTCTGGCCCACCGGCTGACCCAGGGCATCGGCACGGTGGAGACGTTCACGATCGGCACTCGGGTCACCCACGTGACCCGGGCGATGCGGCTGCGCGACACCGAGCGCGCCCTGGTCGCCGCCGGTGACACCGTGCCCGACTGGTCCGGCGGCACCCGGCTCGGCGAGACCTTGCGGTTCTTCCTCGACCGCTGGGGGCAGCGCGGAATGGCGCGGGGTGCTGTCGTCGTTGTGTTCAGTGATGGCTGGGAACGAGGAGACGCTGCCCTGCTCGGAGAGCAGATGGCGCGGTTGCGCCGGCTCGCGCACCGCGTGGTCTGGGTCAACCCGCACCGCGGCAAGGACGGCTACGAGCCGGTCCAGCAGGGCGTGGTCGCGGCCCTCCCCCACCTGGACGACTTCGTCGCCGGGCACTCGCTCGCGACGTACGCCGAGCTGGTCGAGGTGATCGCGGATGCGTGAGGTTCTCCCGGAGCTGCTGGAGTGGTGGCGCGCGGGCGACGAGGTGGGGGTCGGCACCGTCGTCGCGACCTTCCGCTCGGCGCCGCGTCCCCCTGGCGCCTCGATGCTGGTCGGGCCCGACGACACGGCCGTCGGGTCGGTGTCGGGCGGCTGCGTCGAGGGCGCCGTCTACGAGCTGGGCAAGGAGGTCGTCGACAGCGGCGTCCCGGTGCTCCAGCGCTACGGCATCTCCGACGACGACGCCTTCGCCGTCGGCCTGACCTGTGGCGGCATCCTCGACGTGTACGTCGAGAAGGTCTCGCGCGAGACCTTCCCCGAGCTGGAGGACCTCGCCGCCGACCTCGAGGCCGGCCGACCCGTGGCCGTCGCGACCGTGATCGAGCACCCCGACCCCGCGTGGCTGGGGCGTCGGGTGGTGATCCACCCCGACCAGCCGGTCACCGGGTCGCTGGGGTCGCAGCGTGCCGACGACGCGGTCCACGACGACGCGATGGGCCTGCTGGCGAGCGGCACCAACGCCACGTTGACCTACGGTCCCGACGGCGAGCGCCGCGGGGAGGGGATGCGCGTCTTCGTCTGGGCCTTCGCCCCCAAGCCGCTGATGCTGGTGTTCGGCGCGATCGACTTCGCAGCCGCGGTCGCCCGGGTCGGCAGCTTCCTCGGCTACCACGTGACGGTGTGCGACGCCCGACCCGTCTTCGCGACCAACACCAGGTTTCCCGAGGCCGACGAGGTCGTCGTCGAGTGGCCCCACCGGTTCCTGGAGAAGCAGCGCGACGCCGGCGCCATCGACGGCCGGACCGTGATCACCGTGCTCACCCACGACCCGAAGTTCGACGTACCCCTGCTCGAGGTGGCGCTGCGGTTGCCGGAGGTGGCGTACGTCGGTGCGATGGGGTCGCGACGTACGCACGACGATCGCGAGGCCCGCTTGCGGGAGGCAGGGGTCACCGACGACGAGCTGACGAGGCTGTCGAGCCCGATCGGCCTCGATCTCGGCGCGCGGACGCCCGAGGAGACCGCCATCTCGATCGCCGCGGAGATCATCGCCGGGCGTTGGGGCGGCTCCGGTGGCCGGCTGGCAGTGCGCGACGGTCGCATCCACCACGACTGAGGGCCGTCCCGTGATGTGGGGATGAGGAGGACCGCGCTACCGTGACCGACGTCACGTCACGACGTCAGGACCGCGATGGGTACGACGAGCGATCTGCAGGGCCGCCGCCTCGATGCGCTGCGCGCGTGGACCGCCTTCGTCGAGCAGGGCGACCAGGCCGAGGAGATGGTGCGACCCGAGATCCTGCGCAGCTGGCAGCGCTCGCGGCCGCGGGTGTCGCGCGACGTCTCGGAGGCGCCCCTCGACGACGAGTCCGACGCGCGTGCCTTCTGGCGTGACTCGCCCCTGCAGGAAGCCGTCACCCGGGTCGAGGACGAGCTGCGTCGTACGGCGCAGGACGGCGACCTGGTCCTGGCCGTGACCGACGCGCAGACCCGCATCCTGTGGACGTACGGCGGACGGGTCATGCGCCGCAAGGCGGAGTCGGTGAACTTCGTGCCGGCCGCCCGCTGGGACGACGAGTCCGTCGGCACCAACGCCCTCGACCTGGCCAACCGACTGGCGCGGCCGAGCATGGTGTTCAGTGCCGAGCACTACGCCCCGATCGTGCACAACTGGGTCTGCTGGGCCGCGCCGGTGAACGACCCGGTCACCGGCGCCCAGCTCGGCGTGATCGACCTGTCGACGACCTGGGACCGCACCCACCCGATCGGTCTGGCCACCGCACGGGTGCTGGCCCGACTGATCGAGACCGCGATGCCGCTGTCGCGGATGCATCCGATGGCCCCCGACGCCGACGGTCCGACCGGCCTCCAGCTCCGGCTCCTCGGCAACGCGGAGGCCACCCTCGACGGCAGTCGCCTCCTGCTCAACCGGCGGCAGACGGAGATCCTGGCGATCCTCGCGCTGCACCCCGACGGGCTCTCGCTCGATCGCCTCCACGCCCTCGTCTACGGTGACCAGTCGGTCACCCTCTCCACGCTGAAGGCCGAGGTCTCGCACCTGCGGGCCGCCCTCGGGGGCCAGCTCGCCTCGCGGCCCTATCGGCTGACCCTGCCCGTCGCCACCGACATCGACGACGTGCTCGACGCGCTGCGTCGAGGCGACGCGGCGGCCGCGATCACCTGCTACGGCGGCGACCTGCTGCCGGGCACCGAGTCGCCCGCGCTGGTCGAGCTGGGGGAGTACGTCGCCGTGGCGATGCGCGAGGCCCTGCTGGCCAACCCCGATCCCCATGCCGTGATCCGCTACAGCGAGCTGGCGCCGTACGACACCGAGGTGCTCGAGGTGTGCCTCGCCGCCCTCGGCGACCGGCCGCACCCCGCCAAGCCCCTCCTCAAGGGCCGCCTCGCGGTCGCCGGCGGCTGACGGTCCCTTCCTAGGAGTCTCCTGTGAGGCCCAGGGACCAAGGTCCCTGATGAGGGGGCACTTGGCACCGTTCCGGCGCGGGCGTCGAGGGTGAGTCTGGCCATGAGTGGCTCGCGCCGCCGGAAGGAGGTCGGCTCCATGGACATCGCGTTCGCAGCCGGCAAGTACCTCTCGTGGGGAGTCGTGAGCATCAGCCTCACCAACCTCCTCGTCATCGTGACCATGATCGTCGTCTTCATCCTGGCCCTGGTGATCCCGTTCCCGGGCGACCACGGCGGTCCGACCGACGGGGGTGACGCATGAGCTCCGCGACCACCGCCGGAGGGCGTGGCACCTGGACCGCCTCGTTGAAGGACCGGATGGCACGGGTGCTTCCCGCCGACCAGGTCCTGCCCGAGCGTCAGCCGGCCTACGTCGCCTCGTGGATCTACGTGTTCGGCGTGCTGACTCTGGCGGGGCTGCTCGTCGTCGTCGGATCCGGGATCGTGCTCGCGATGGGTGGCGCGACCTGGTGGCACACGTCCTCACTCGGGCTCTTCGTGAACTCCGTCCACCTCTGGAGCGTCGAGCTGTTCTTCGGCTGCATGGTGATCCACCTGTGGGGGAAGTTCTGGATGGCGGCGTGGCGCGGCCACCGCGGACTGACCTGGGTGACCGGAGTGGTGGCCTTCGTGACCTCGATCGGTGCGGCGTTCACCGGCTACCTCACCCAGAGCAACTTCTCCTCGCAGTGGATCAGCGGGGAGGCCAAGGACGGCATCAACTCGATCGGTGTCGGAGCGTGGTTCAACGTGCTCAACCCGGGCCAGATGCTGATGTGGCACATCGTGCTGCTGCCCCTGGCGGTCGGCGTGATCGCCGTGCTGCACATCGTGATGGTCCGCCGGCACGGTGTCGTGCCGCCGCTCGGTGACGAGGAGGCGTCGTCATGACCAGCCTGCAGCACCGCCGGCCACCGACGCCTGACTCGCACGACTACCCGACCCGCTCCTACGACCTGGTCAAGGAGTTCGTGATCGCCCTGGCCCTGATGACGGGCCTGTCCCTGGTGCTCGCCGGGATCTTCTCCTCGCCCGACGACCCGGCGATCACGATGTCGGGTTGGGCGAAGGCTGATCCCGCCGATGTCGTCGCGACGGCAGCCGGCGAGCTGGCCGGCACGACCACCAGCGCGACGTACGGGGCGCCGTACAACCACGCCTCGGAGGGGCAGTCGGTGCTCGGACTGAAGCTGCAGAAGTGGGGCGGTGTCGGCATCCCGGTCGACTCCGCCGACCTGGTTCTCCAGCCCCTGCGCAGCGTCGTCCACGACCCGCGTACGGCGTTGGCGCTGTCCGCGTGGAACGCGATGAACCCGGAGGCGAGGACCCGGGCCGCCACCGCGTACGCGGATGCGCTCGCCCAGGCACCCGACGGTGACCCGGCCGCGGTGGCGGCCGGTCGCTACGGTCCGGTTCCCGAGCTGACGCAGGCCTTTCTCCGGCTGGCGCAGTCGGGCGGGCTCGAGGGCTCGCTGACCTCGTCGGGCACGTTCTACGGCGGCGACCAGACGCGCAGCATGCTGCTGCTCGCGGACGGCGCCTACCTGGAGGACACCGCGGTCGCCGACCACCTCGGAGGTGACCAGTGGGGAATGATGAACGAGGTCGGCAACTACCCGGGTCAGCCTTGGATGTGGCTCTACACCTTCTGGTACCAGGTCAAGCCGTTCTCCACCTCCGAGAACGCCGACGCCCAGGTCTGGATGCTGATGATGGGGCTCACGCTGTGCCTGGTGTTCCTGCCCTGGATCCCGGGGCTGCGCTCGATCCCGCGCTGGATCCCCGTCCACCGCCTCGTCTGGCGCGACCACTACCGCCGTCGGGGCGCCTGAGCGGCGGGGCCGTCGCCCGCAGCCACGGGGGAGTGCGGGCGACGGCCCGCCGTGGGCGCGTGACGACAGCCGTCGTGGCACGCTGGTGCCTCGAGCGGGCCGGCGTGAGCGTGCTGGAGGAGTGAGCACTCCCTCTGCGCCCGCCCCGAGGTGTGGCCGGAAGGAACAGCTGCTCATGATCCGTGGTGTCGTCCTCGCGTCGGCGTCGACCCTCCTGCTCGCCTCCTCGGTGGCCACGGCGGCTCCCGGCGACGCCGCCCGTGGTCCCCATGCCCCGCGGGGCCTCGCGTGCACCTCGGGCGCGCGGACCTTGTCGCAGCCCGGCGCCCACGTCTACCCCGACGTCGGCAACGGCGGCTACCTGAGCCTCCACACGGACGTCCACCTGGTCTACTCCGCGCCGGCCAACCGGTTCCTGCCCGGCAACCACGTCGTGCTGACCGACCGCGCGACCCAGTGCCTGTCCGACTTCAGCCTCGACCTCGAACGCTCCAACGCCGATCCGAAGGCCGGTCCGCACCTCACGGTTCGGGCTGTGACGGTGAACGGCGTGGCCGCCTCGTTCCGCTTCGCCCAGCCGACCTATCCCGGTGACCCGAACGGCCCCGACGACCCGGACCCCCTGGCCCACCAGGCCTCTCAGGTCACGCCGGTCGGCGGCCCCGACTCCAACCCGCTCCCACCCGCCTGCTCACCCCAGCTGACCGGCGACGACGTCAACGGCCAGAACGGCGAGCCGTGCCCGGCGACCAAGCTCGTGATCACGCCCGCTCAGCCGCTGCCCGACGGGAAGGTGTTCCGGGTGTCGGTCGCCTACACCGGTCGGCCCGGCGTCCACATCGACGGCGACGGCTCCACGGAGGGCTGGTTCCGGTCGGACAAGCCCGCCGGTGACGGCGGTTTCGTGACCACCGAGCCGGTCGGCACCGAGGACTGGATGCCGCTCAACAACCACCCGAGCGCCAAGCCGACGTACGACTTCTACGACACGGTCACCAAGGGCCGAACGGCGATCGCCAACGGCCGGCTGCTCTCGCGGCGCACGCACCGGCCCGACAGCAGGTTCCCCCACGGCTCGACCACGTTCCACTGGCGCTCGGGCGCGCCGGTCGCCAGCTACCTCGTCGAGAACAGCGTCGGGCGCTTCGACCTGACCTCCCGGGTCGGCTCCGACGGCATCCGCTACTACGAGGCGCAGGCCAGCTCGCTCGGCCAGGCTCGGAAGCTCGCCAACCGCAAGGTGATGCGCCGGCAGCAGGACATCACCGACTTCCAGAGCACCTTCAACGGCCGGTTCCCGTTCCGCACGAACGGCGTCCTCGTCGGCCGCCCCTCCGCCAGCTTCGAGGAGGAGATGCAGACGATGATCACCTTCGCGGGCGGTGAGATCGACCTCGACACCTTCAACCACGAGAACATGCACCAGTGGTGGGGCGACAACGTGTCGGAGGCGAGCTTCGACCTGACCTTCTTCAAGGAGGGCATGGCCACCGTCGGTGAGTTCCTCTACGG
This sequence comes from uncultured Actinomycetota bacterium, assembly GCA_963805345.1. Taxonomy (GTDB): domain Bacteria; phylum Actinomycetota; class Actinomycetes; order Propionibacteriales; family Nocardioidaceae; genus Nocardioides. The sequence continues at coordinate 465,571 of CAWDUA010000005.1, read as the reverse complement.
CGCGCGCATCGCCCAGCGGAAGGCGGGCGGTCCGGCCACGGCGAAGGGGCGCAGGGCCTTCCAGAAGGCCCTGGTCGACGACTTCAACGCCAACTACGCCAGCACCAACCTCTGGACGGCGGCGCCGTCCGACCCGACCCCCGCGCGGCTCTTCTCCGGCAGCTCGACCTATGTCCGCCCCGGGACTGCGTACCTCGCCCTGCGCCAGATCCTGCGTCCGCGCGGGTTCGACCGCGCGCTGCGTCGCATCCAGCACCGCTTCGGCGGCGGCAGCATCACCGAGCCTCAGCTCGAGGCGCAGTTCGCCCACTTCCTGCCGAACCCCAGCGCCGCCTGCCGGACCCGGCTCGGCACCTTCTTCGCCCAGTGGTTCGACACCGCGTACCCGCCCGGCGGCGGTGCCGACCGGCCCCAGCTGACCGGTCCTGGTCTGCACGGACCCGGCTTCTACGGCGGGGCCTGCCGCCGCTGACCGGCAGGCAACCTTTCGCCAACCGCCGAGCCCTAGCGTGACGTGCACCACAGATCCGCTGTGCGCGAAAGGCAGGCGTTCGATGACCAAGATCAGTCTCACCGTCGACGGAGCGAGCGTCTCCGACGAGGTCGAGCCCCGGATGCTGCTCGTGCAGTACCTCCGCGAGAAGCTCGGGAAGACCGGCACCGTGATCGGGTGCGACACCAGCAACTGTGGCGCGTGCACCGTCCACCTCGACGGCCGCAGCGTGAAGAGCTGCAACGTCCTGGCGGTCCAGGCCGACGGCCACGAGGTGACCACGATCGAGGGCCTGGCCCAGGAGGGCGAGCTGCATCCGGTGCAGGAGGCCTTCCGCGAGTGCCACGGCCTCCAGTGCGGATTCTGCACACCGGGCATGATCATGCAGTCGGTCGACCTGCTGGCCGACAACCCGCACCCGACCGAGGAAGAGGTCCGGGTCGGGCTCGAGGGCAACCTCTGCCGCTGCACCGGCTACCACAACATCGTCAAGAGCGTCCTGCACGCCGCCGAGCACGCGGGCGACACCCAGGCCGAGAAGGCAGGTGTCCAGTGACCGCCACCGCCGAGCGTCCCCCCGCCGAGATCGGCAGGGACCGCCGACGCAAGGAGGACCAGCGGCTGATCACCGGCCGCACCCGCTGGACCGACAACATCACGCTGCCGGGCATGCTCCACCTGGCCATGGTCCGCAGCCCGTTCGCGCACGCGAAGATCGTCAGCATCGACACCGCGGCGGCGAAGAGCGCGACCAACGTGGTCGGTGTCTTCACCGGCACGGACCTCGGTGAGGAGCAAGGCGTCAACGCCAACGCCTGGCCGATCACCACCGAGCAGGTCACCCCGAACCACCAGCCGATGCCTGCCGACCGGGTCGCCTTCGCCGGCGAGATCGTCGCCGTCGTCGTCGCCCGCACGGCCGCCGAGGCCCGTGACGCGGCCGAGCTCGTCGACGTGGAGTACGACGAGCTGCCGGCCGCGCTGGACCTCAAGGAGGCGGCTGCGGACACGGTGCTCGCGCACCCCGATCTCGGGACGAACAAGAGCGCGTTCTGGCAGCTGGACTCCGCGGGTCAGGGCAGCGGAGGCGCCATCGACGAAGCGATCGCCGAGGCACGGGCCAACGGGATCGTGATCGAGCGGGAGATCCGGCAGCAGCGGCTGATCCCGGCCTTCATGGAGCCGCGGTCGACGGTCGTGGACCCGACCGGCGAGCAGATCACCATGTGGTCGGCGACGCAGATCCCCCACATCACACGCTTCCTGCTCGCGGCCACGACCGGCGTACCGGAGTCGAAGATCCGGGTGATCGCCCCAGACGTCGGCGGCGGCTTCGGCGGCAAGCTGCAGACCACGCCCGAGGAGTGGATCACGTGGTTCGTGGCCCGCCGCCTCGGCAAGCCGTGCAAGTACACCGAGACCCGCTCGGAGTCGCTGATGTCGGCCCACCACGGCCGTGATCACTGGCAGAAGCTCACCCTGGCCGCCACCAAGGAGGGCCGGGTCACCGGCCTCAAGGTCGACCTGCTGGCCGACCTCGGTGCCTATATCGGCATCGTCGGTGGCGGCGTCCCGGTGCTGGGTGCCTGGATGTTCAACTCCATCTACAAGTTCGACGCCTACCAGTTCAACTGCACCACCGTGCTGACCAACAAGACCTGGGTCGACGCCTACCGGGGCGCAGGCCGGCCGGAGGCGACGTTCGGCATCGAGAGGATGATGGACGAGCTCGCCGTCGAGCTGGGCAAGGACCCGCTGGAGGTCCGCGAGATGAACTGGATCACGCACGAGGAGTTCCCGTTCACCACGGTCGCCGGCATGACCTACGACTCCGGCAACTACGAGGCCGCGACGGCCAAGGCCAAGGAGATGTTCGGGTACGACGAGCTCCGCGCCGAGCAGAAGGCCCGCCGCGAGTCCAAGGACCCCGTCCAGCTCGGCATCGGCATCTCGACGTTCACCGAGATGTGTGGTCTGGCGCCCAGCCGGGTGCTCGGCCAGCTCAACTACGGCGCCGGCGGCTGGGAGCACGCGACCGTCCGCATGCTCCCGACCGGCAAGGTCGAGGTCATCACCGGGGCCAGCGCGCACGGCCAGGGCCACGAGACGGCGTTCAGCCAGATCGTCGCCGACCGGCTCGGAGTGCCGTTCGAGGACGTCGAGATCCTGCACGGTGACACGCAGGTCAGTCACAAGGGCCTCGACACCTATGGCTCGCGCTCGCTGGTCGTCGGCGGCGAGGCACTGGTCAAGGCGCTCGACAAGGTGATCGAGAAGGCCAAGCCCATCGCCGCCCATCTGCTCGAGGCCAGCGCGGACGACCTGGAGTTCTCGGATGGTCGGTTCGCGGTCAAGGGCACCGACCAGGGTGTCGGCATCACCGACGTGGCGCTGGCGACGTTCGCCTCGCACAACTACCCCGAGGGCATCGAGCCGGGCATCGACGCCGAAGCGACCTACGACCCGGTCAACTTCTCCTTCCCGCACGGCACCCACCTGTGCGCGATGGAGATCGACACCGAGACCGGCCGCGCGACGATGCGCAAGTACGTGTGCGTCGACGACATCGGCAACATCATCAACCCACTGATCGTCAGCGGGCAGGTGCACGGCGGACTGATGCAGGGCATCGCCCAGGCGCTCTTCGAGGAGGCGGTGTACGACGACGCCGGGACGCTGGTCAGCGGCTCCTTCGTCGACTACCTGTTGCCGACGGCTGCCGACACGATCTCCTTCGAGACCGCTCACACGACCAGCGCGTCGACCACGAACACGCTCGGCACCAAGGGCGTCGGCGAGGCCGGCACCATCGCCTCGACACCGGCCGTGGTGAACGCCGTCCTCGACGCCATCCGCCAGTTCGGCGTGGAGGACATCCTGATGCCCTGCACGCCGGAGCGGGTGTGGAAGGCCATCCACACCTCGGCGGCCAAGGGCGGCGCCACCGAAGGTGCGGCGATGCCGCACTTCGACGAGTCCGAACCAGGTACCTCCAGCACCGAAGGAGCAGGCGCATGATTCCCGCCCAGTTCGAGTACGTGGCGCCGACGAGTGTCGAGGAGGCGCTGTCGGCACTGGCCGCTGCCGGCGACGAGGCGAAGATCATGGCCGGGGGACAGAGCCTGCTCCCGGTGCTGCGGATGCGCCTCAACGCGCCGGAGCTCGTGATCGACCTCGGCCGGATCGACAGCCTCCGAGGGGTCCGCGACGACGGCGACGCGATCGTGATCGGGGCCCTGACCACGCACTCCGACGTCGTCACCGACGACCTGGTCAAGCAGCACGCCCTGCTGCTGTCGAAGGCGGCGGCCGAGGTGGCCGACAACCAGATCCGCCACCGGGGCACGTTCGGTGGCTCGTGCGCGCACGCCGACCCGGCGGGCGACATGGGCCCGGCGGCCCTGGCCCTGGATGCGGAGTTCGTGATCGCCGGCTCCGGTGGCACACGCACCGTCGGGGCGGCGGACTTCTTCGTCGACCTCTTCGAGACCGCGATCGGCGAGGACGAGATCCTCACCGAGGTGCGCATCCCCAAGCACACCGGGTGGGGGGCGCACTACGAGAAGTTCGTGCGGGTGCAGCACCAGTGGCCGATCGTGGCCGTCGCGGCGACGGTCAAGGCCGACGGAGGCACCATCAGCGAGGCGAAGATCGGGCTGACCAACATGGGCTCGACGCCGCTACGAGCGTCGGCGACCGAGGCGGCCCTGGCCGGCGCCGCGGCCACGGAGGACGGCGTACGCGGTGCTGCCGACCAAGCGGCCGACGGCACCAACCCACCGAGCGATCTCAACGGCGACTCCGACTACCGCCAGCACCTGGCGACCGTGCTCACCCGTCGCGCCGTGCTGAAGGCAGCAGGGAGCTAGTCACGCACGCCGCTGTCGAGCCGAGCCTCCGGACCCACGTCCGGAGGCCGGTCTCACCCCGCCCACCACCCTGAGGAGAGCTCGCTCGTGGAGCTGACACACGAATTCACCGTCCCGGTGCCCGTCCAGGAGGCCTGGGACCACTTCCAGGACATCGCCTCCGTCGCGGAGTGCTTCCCGGGTGCCCAGGTCACCGACACCGAGGGTGAGACCTTCCACGGCTCGGTCAAGGTCAAGCTGGGGCCGATCGCGCTCGTCTACAACGGCACGGGCACGTTCACCGAGAAGGACGAGGACGCCCACCGGTTCGTGGTCGACGCCAAGGGCAAGGACAAGCGCGGCAACGGTACGGCCGGGGCCACGGTCACCCTGACCATGGACGGCGCGGCCGGCGACTCGACCGATGTCAAGGTGCACACCGATCTGGCGATCACCGGCAAGCCTGCTCAGTTCGGACGGGGCGTCATGCAGGACGTGTCGGACAAGCTGCTGGGCCAGTTCGTGAGCTGCCTCGAGCAGCGGATGGGGGAGGGCGACGGGTCCGCGGACGAGACGTCCGTGGCCGCCGTACCAGCGCAGGAGGCGACGCCTGCCGCTCCTTCGGCGCCTGCCGCCCCGGCGGCCCCTTCGAAACCGGCCGAGCCCGCGATCTCCGCGGATCCGGCTGCGCCCGAGGGTCGCTCCGACGACGCGCTGGACCTCGGCAAGACCGTGCTGCCGATCCTGGCCAAGTCCTACTGGAAGCAGGCCGTCGCGGGGGCCGCCGTCGTCGGCGTGATCATCTGGATCGTCACTCGCTGACCGCATCCGCGACGCGCACCGTCCGGACCCCGCCGCGCGCCGGTCGTCCCGCCCTTCCTAGAGTGCCGGGGATGAACGCCGACGACGTGGTCCCCGGCTGCTACTCCTGCGACCAGCAGGCGGCAGCCTCCCTGCCTCCTCGCGAGGACATCGTCCACACCGAGCACTGGCGCGTCGCCCACGCGTTCAACAGCTCGCTGCCGGGCTGGCTCGTGCTCCTCCCGACGAGACACATCACGTCGTTCACCGAGCTCACGCCGGTTGCTGCCGACGAGCTCGGCGGGCTGGTACGCCGCCTCGGCCTCGCGCTGGAGTCGGTCACCGGCTGCGTGAAGACCTATCTCATGCAGTTCTCCGAGGCCGAGGGCTTCTCCCACCTGCATCTCCACCTCGTGCCGCGGTCGGCGGACCATCCCGCCGACGCGCGCGGACCCCGCGTGTTCGCCTACCTGACCCAGGACGAGGCGCAGTGGCTGCCCCCGGACGAGCTCGACCGCCTCGCGCTCTCCCTCCGCGCCGCGCTGGACGGCTGACCCGCGCCGGTTCGTCCAGCCTGCCGAGACCCCGGAACCGCCGGTCGAGCGTGTCGAGACGCCGGGACCGCTGGTCGAGCGTGTCGAGACGCCCGGGACCGTTGGTCGAGCGTGTCGAGACCCCCGTGCCGGAGCCGCGTGTGTCGGTACGGCGGTCTGCTGGTGGAGGCCGGTGACGTAGAACGACGGGTGGGGTGGCGGTGATGGTGGTGTCGGGTACCACTCACCGTGTGCCTGGAAGTCCGGCGTTGCCTGGGGTGCTCGCTGGGGTTGCGGTGTGCTTGTCTTGTGGACGGTAAACGGGCCGGAATTTCTTTTCTGTGGAATATCTCGAATGATGGGATAAACCCTGTGGATATCGGTCGGAATGTCGGTGGCCGGTGATTTCCTGGTCCTATGTCGATCTCGGAACACGCCCCCGCTGCCGGCCCCGCCGGGGTGCTGGCCGGGCTGCTGGGTGTGGTCCGCGATCTGGACCAGACGCTGTGGTCGGCGCGGCCGGAGGGGGAGCTGGTCGAGGTGGTGGCTGTGGTCCAACAGCTGTCCGCTGCGTTGGCGGCGGTCGAGGCCGGCGCGGTCGCGGAGGCCGACGTCCGCGACCTGGCCAAGCAGCGACTGTGCTACGGGTCGACTGCCGACTGGGTGACCCACGTGGGTGGTCTGCGTCGCGGGGAGGGCAAGCAGCGCCTCGCCCGCGCGAAGGCCCTGACCGGACCCCTGTCCGGGACCCGGGCGGCGCTGGTGGCCGGGACCTGCTCACCGGGCCAGGCCGACGTGATCATCGCCGCGGTCGCCGACCTCCCACCGGGGGAGTGGGTCCGCCGGCGTGGGGAGAAGGTCATGCTCCGCCACGCCACCGGCCTGGACGCCTGCGACCTGGCCAAGGCCGGCCGGCACCTGGTCGAGGTCGTCGACCCCGACGCCGCCGACCGCCGGCTCGAGGCCGCCCTGGCCCGCGAGGAACGCGCCGCCCACCTCGGCCGGACCCTGTCGATCACCCCCGACCGGGCCGGTGGGGTCCGGATCCGGGGCCGCGGGTCGGCCGAGGACGGTGCCGTGTTGAAGGCCGCGCTGCTCCCGTTGACCCGACCCCAACCCCCCGACACCAGCACCACCGGCAGCGACGTCGACGTCGACGAGGCAACCGGGGAACCCTGCACCGGGGTCCGGGACCCCCGTGACCACGGCACCCGCCTCTGGGACGCCCTCGTGTCGACCGCGCAGCACGCCCTGGACACCCGCCGGGTCCCCGACTCCCACGCCGTGGGCGCCCGGCTGGTGGTCACCTTCGACCACCAGACCCTGCAAGACGACCTGCAAGCCAGAGGCATCGCGACCACCGCCGACGGCCTCGACCTACCGGCCGACGTCCTGCGCCGGTTGGCCTGCGACGCCGAGATCGTCCCCGCCGTCTACGGCACCCGGGGCGAGGTCCTCGACGTCGGCCGCACCCGACGCCTGGTCACCCCGGCCCTGTGGACCGCCCTCGTGATCCGGGACCGGCACTGCACCTTCCCCGCCTGCACCAGGCCCCCGGTGATGTGCCACGCCCACCACCTCCACCACTGGGCCGACGGTGGAGACACGAGCCTGGACAACCTCGCCCTCCTCTGCGGCCACCACCACCGCATCCATCCACCACACCCCCTGGGACATCCGACTCAACCTCGATGACCGACAACCCGAATACAGACCACCACCCACACCCGGAACACCACCGGCATGGATCCGACAGCGACCCCGACGCGCGTGACGGACGACGCCGGGGTCGACCCCGGCTGAAGAGGCGCCGGACGGGTCTGCGCGTCCTGATGTGCGGGGTGGGCCGCCGCCCCTAGTCTCAGCGCCATGAAGCGCCTGGCGGTCACGCTTGCCGGGCTCGTCGTGCTGGCCCTCGCTGTGGTCTGGCCGGCGTTGCAGTTCAACACCGGCGGTCCTGGCGCCGAGGAGACGACGACGATCACCCGCTATCTCGCGGCCTTCGACGTCGACGCGAACGGTGACCTCAGCGCGACCGAGCGGATCACCGTCGACTTCCCCGACGCCGGCAAGCACGGCATCTTCCGGTTCTTCGACCGCGCCGACCCCAGCGCGCCCCACGCGCGGCGCCAGCCGCACGACATCACGGTGAGCATGGACGGAGCGCCCGAACCGTTCGACCTGTCCACCGACTCGGGCGGTCGCTACGTCGTGGCCCGGATCGGTGACCCGGACATCACTCTGGTGCCGGGCAACCACACCTACACGATCAGCTACCGCGTCGACGGTGTCCTCGAGCCGGGCACGGATGGTGCGCGGACCCAGTTCTACTGGAACCTGATCCCCGGCGGCTGGGACCAGGCGATCGAGAAGTCCGTCCTGAGCGTGCGGCTACCCGCGCCCGCAACGGAACCCCTCCAGTGCGCGGTCGGCGCGGGGTCCACCGACGGCTGTACGCCGCCCGAGGCCGGCGCACGCGTCTTCACCGTCACCACGGGTCACCTCCCACCCCGCACGCCCGTGACGGTCAAGGTCGGGCTCGACCTGCCGACCCCGCCCGCCGGCACGACGATCCCGTGGAGCACCAGGTGGGACCCCGTCCTCGGCGACAGCGTCCTCGTGCTCGTGATCGTCCTGCTGCTCGCGGCGGTGTCGGGCGCCGTCGGCGCGCTGGTGGCGCACAGCGCCCACGAGCGGCAGCCGGCGTATCCCTTGCAGTACGCGCCGCCGGACGGGATCGGACCGGCCGAGGCGATGTACGTCGTCACCGAGACCGTCGACAACCGGGCCTTCGTCGCGTCGTTGCTCTGGGCCGCCCAGCAGGGCGCCATCGACCTGAAGCGCGACGGCGACACCTGGACCATCACCGACCTCGCCGGCGAGGCGGGCTGGGCCAAGGTCGACCCGGTCACGGCTGCGGTCGCACCACTCCTCGGTGGACCCGGGGGCACCTTCCGGGCCACACGGGGGGATGTCACGAGTGGGAAGGCGCTGAAGTCGCGCATCGCCCAGTTCGAGACCGACACCCGCGCCTGGGGCAAGCAGAACGGCTACCTCACCCAGGCAGGCCTCGGCGCTGCGGGGACCCTCCTCACCCTCGGGGCGATCCTCGGTGTCCTCGCCCTCGGCTTCTTCAACTGGCTGGACATGAGCGTCACCGCACTCATCCCCGGTCTGTTCGCCCTGGCGTCGCTGCCGATGCTGCTGCCCACCTCGCGGACCAAGCGCACGGCCGCCGGCCGCGACCTCTGGTCCCGGCTCGGCGGGTTCCGGCGCGTGCTGTCGACGCCGTCCAGCAAGCAGCGCTTCGACTTCGCCGGGCGGCAGGAGCTCTACACCGCCTACATCCCGTGGGCGGTCGCCTTCGGGTGTGCCGAGGAGTGGGCCAGGAAGTACCGCACCGAGATGGGCGCCGAACCGCCCGTTCCGGCGTACTTCGCGGGGTACTACGCCGGCGACCACACGGGCGACTACGTCAACCAGATGGTCGGGGACTTCAGCTCCACCGTCGCCAGCTCGATCTCGGCCTACCAGGCCACCCAGTCCCACTCCAGCGGTGGTGGCGGAGGTTTCTCCGGCGGCGGCGGTGGCGGGGGCGGTGGCGGTGGCTCCTGGTGACCGACACAATGTCGGCACCCAGTCCGAGAGAGGCGTGAAGCAGTGATCTGGATCGTGCTCGTCATCGTCGTGGTCGTGCTCCTCGTGATCTTCGGCGTGGTCGGCTTCAACCGGCTCCGCACCGCGGACGTCGGGGCCCAGGAGGCGCTGGGCGGCATCGACGTCCAGCTCACCCGTCGCGCCGACCTGATCCCCAATCTCGTCGAGACCGTCAAGGGGTATGCCGCGCACGAGAAGGGCGTCTTCGAGGAGGTGACCCGAGCGCGCGCGGGGGTGCAGGCCGCGGCGGCCGGCGACGACGTACCTGCGAAGGCCAAGGCGGACGCCGCGCTCCAGGGCGCGCTGATCAACCTCAACGCCGTGGCGGAGAACTACCCGGATCTGAAGGCGAACCAGAACTTCCTCGAGCTCCAGACCCAGCTCGCCGAGACGGAGAACCAGATCTCGTTCGCCCGGCAGTACTACAACGACGCGGTGGCGACCCTCAACAAGCTGGTCCGGACCATCCCCTGGATGTTCTTCAGTGGCATGGCGGGCGTGCGCGAGCGCGAGTTCTACGAAGCCCCGGCCGGGCAGGAGCAGGCGCCGACCGTGCAGTTCTGAGCGCCTCGCTCAGAACACCCCGCGCGGACGGAACTGCACCGAGATCCGCGGGCCGGCGTGCGCCACCTTCGGAACGGCGTGCTCCCAGGTGCGCTGGCACGAGCCGCCCATGACCACGAGGTCGCCGTGGCCCATCTCGAACGACAGCGACTCACCGCCGCCACGCGGACGCAGCGCCAGCCGACGCGGGTCGCCGAACGAGACGATCGCGACCATCGTGTCCTGCAGGCGGCCTCGGCCGATCGTGTCGCCGTGCCAGGCGACGCTGTCGCGGCCGTCGCGGTAGTAGCAGCATCCGGCCGTCGAGAAGGGCTCGCCGAGCTCGGGGCGGTAGTGGGCGCTCAGCGCGCTACGGGCCTCGTGGAGCAGCGGGTGGGGAAGCGACTCGTCCTCGCCGTAGGTGTGGACGAGTCGGGGGACGTCGACGACGCGGTCGTACATCTGCCGACGCTCGGCCCGCCACGGCACGTCCGCGACCAGCCGCGCGAGCACCTCGTCGGCTCCGGTCACCCAGTCACGGCGCACGTCGACCCAGGCGCCGCGCGTCAGGGTGTGGCGCACCGCCGGCTCGAGGTCCCGCAGGCCCGGGCTGTCGGCGGCCGGCTCGAAGAGCGTGCCCTGGAAGTCCACGCACGCAAGGATAGCAAATGATCGAACGTGTGTTCGATGACGTACCGGGGCGATGTCCGGTGCGCCACCAGGGCGGCCCCCGGTGGCGGCGCCTTGGCGCTCCTTGGCAGGCTGGGCGCGTGAGCGAGCCCGCGGCCAGGATCCGCGACCTGGTCAAGACCTACGGATCGGGCGATGCGCTCGTCCGCGCCCTGGACGGCGTCAGCCTCGACCTCGAGGCCGGCCGCTTCACCGCGATCATGGGTCCGAGCGGCTCCGGCAAGTCGACGTTGATGCACTGCGCCGCTGCGCTCGACCGAGCCGACTCCGGCACGGTCCACATCGGCGAGCAGGAGCTCTCGCGGCTCGGTGACAAGGCGCTGACCCGGCTCCGTCGTGACCGGATCGGCTTCGTCTTCCAGGCCTACAACCTGGTCCCGACCCTGACCGCCGAGGAGAACATCCGGCTGCCCCAGGCGATCGCCCGCCGCAAGCCGGACGCCGCGTGGTACGACGAGGTCGTCGACACCGTGGGCCTCCGCGACCGGCTCACGCATCGGCCGAACGAGCTCTCGGGCGGTCAGCAGCAGCGGGTCGCGGTCGCTCGGGCGCTGGTGGGTCGCCCTCAGATCGTGTTCGCCGACGAGCCGACGGGCAACCTCGACAGTCGCTCGGGCGCCGAGATCCTCGAGCTCCTGCGCCGCAGCGTCGATGACCACGCCCAGACCGTGGTGATGGTGACCCACGACCCGGTCGCGGCGGCGTACACCGACCGGGTCGTCTTCCTCTCCGACGGCCGCGTCGTCGACGAGCTCCGCGACCCCGAGCGAGAGCAGATCATCGCTCAGATGGCCGCCGCCGAGCCGGCGGACTGACGTGCTCCGCGCGGTCTGGAAGAGCCTGCTGGCGCGCAAGGTGCGTCTGCTGATGAGCACGTTCGCGATCGCGCTCGGTGTCGCGTTCGTGGTCGGCTCGCTGGTGTTCTCTGCGGCCCTGAGCAACGGCTTCAACCGGCTCTTCGGCGCCTCCGTCGGCGACGTCGTGGTCCGCCCGGCCGGGAGCACGACGCTGAACGGCGACCCGTCGACCCGGACCGTTCCCGCCTCGCTCGTCACCCGGCTCGAGGCCGTGCCGGGGGCGGCTCGGGTCGACGGGAACGTGCAGGCGCTGGGCGTGTTCGTGGTCGGCACCAACCACAAGGTCGTCGGCGGGCTCGGCGCCCCGACGTACGGCATCAGCTACTCCGACGCCCCGGCAGGCCATGGCGTGGAGGGGCTCACCCTGATCGCGGGACACGCACCGCACGGTCCCCATCAGGTCGTGCTGGACGAGTCGACGGCCCAGAAGGCGGGCTACTTCATCGGTGACAAGGTGCCGATCGTCACCGCCACGCGCAAGGCCGTGCTCGACGAGCGGCTGGTCGGCGTCGCCGGGTATGCCGACAACACCTCGCTGGCGGGCGCGACCCTGACGATCTTCGACGTGCCGACGGCGCAGAAGCTGTTCCTCCGCGGCAAGGACGCGTTCTCGACCATCTGGGTGACCGCCGAGCCCGGGGTGTCCCAGGCGACCCTGCGCGACGCCGTGGCGCAGGAGCTGCCGCCCCACGTCCGGGCGCTCACCGGTGACGATGCGGCCGACGAGTCCGCGAGCCAGGTGCTCAAGGGGGTGAAGTTCCTCCAGACCTTCCTGCTGATCTTCGCCGCGGTGGCCCTGGTCGTCGGCGCCTACCTGATCGTCAACACGTTCTCGATCCTGGTGGCGCAGCGCAGCCGCGAGCTCGCCCTCCTCCGCGCCCTCGGCGCCTCGCGACGGCAGGTCTCGCGCAGCGTGCTCCTCGAGGCGCTGGTGCTGGGCCTGCTCGGGTCGACCATCGGCCTGGTGCTCGGGGTCGGGCTCGCCTACGCGATCCGTTGGCTGATCGGTCTGATCGGGCTCGACCTGGGCAGCGAGGCGCTCGCGCTCACCCCTCGCGCGGTCGTCGCCGGCTACGCCACGGGCGTCCTGGTGACGATGGCGGCCGCCTGGCTGCCGGCACGTCGTACCGGTCGGATCATGCCGGTCCAGGCCCTCGGAGACGTCGTCGCGCTCCCGGAGTCCTCGATCCGGCGCCGCTTCGTGCTGGGGGTGCTGCTCGCCGTGGCCGGAGCGGTGGCCACGCTCGAGGGCCTGTTCGGCTCGCGGCCCCACTCCGGCTACTGGGTCGGCGGCGGGATCCTCGCCGTGCTCCTCGGCGTCACCGCGGCTGCTCCCTCTGGTCTGCCGGCCGCTGCTCGCGCTCGCCCGCCTCACGTACGCCGTCGTGTTCCGCGCCGTGGGCAACCTGGCGGGCCAGAACGCGCTGCGCAACCCACGGCGGACGACCGCGACCGCCTCCGCACTGATGATCGGGCTCGCGCTGGCCTGCACCATGTCGATCATCGGGTCGTCCGCGAAGGCCAGCGTCGACAAGACCATCGAGGAGAACTTCATCGGCAGCTACGTCGTGGGCAGCGCCTTCGGCCAGCCCTTCTCGCCCCAGATCGCCGACGCGGATCGCCGCCGTCCCCGGCGTGACGAAAGTTGTCCGGCAGCGCTTCGCCTTCATCGAGGCCGACGGCGACCGCTCGTCGGTGACCGGGGTCCTCCCGTCCCAGCTGAGCACCTTCGGCCTGGAGGTGACGGCCGGCACGCCCGCCCTCGACGGGCGCACGGTGCTCGTCAACGCGACGTACGCCGCCGACCACCACCTCGGCGTCGGCTCCCGGGTCACCTTCGGCAAGCTCCCGGTGGGCGACCGCGCGTTCCGGGTCGGCGGCGTCTTCGCAGACACCCCGCTCGTCTTCGACTTCGTCACCTCGACGCGCAACCTGACCCGCGCAGGGTTCGCCGACAGCGACAACTTCCTGATCGTCTTCACCTCGCCGCAGGCCGGCTCGCTGCTGCGACCCCTGCAGCAGAAGGTCGCGAACCTGCCGGTGGTCACCGTGCAGGACGAGCAACAGTTCGCCGACCAGCAGCGGGCGCCCATCGACCAGCTGGTGCTGATGGTCGACGCCCTGCTCGGCCTCGCGCTGGTCATCGCGGTGCTCGGGATCGTGAACACCCTGGCGCTGTCGATCATCGAGCGCACCCGCGAGATCGGACTGCTCCGGGCGATCGGTCTGGGCCGGGGCCAGCTGCGCCTGATGGTGACGCTCGAGTCGGTCGTGATGGCGGTCCTCGGGGCGGTGCTCGGCGTCGCGCTCGGAATCTGCTTCGGGATGGCGATGATGTACGCCGTGCGGGACCAGGGGCTGAACGTGATCGCGATCCCCTGGACGCAGCTCGTCGTGTTCCTCGGTCTGGCGGTCGTGATCGGCGTCCTCGCGGCGGTGCTGCCCGCACGACGCGCAGCACGACTCGACGTGCTGACGGCCATCTCCACGACCTGATCCCACCCGTGGCCCGGTCGGGCCACGGGTGGTCGCACCCGTCCATTCCGAGCCGTCGGGACCCCTCGAAGCCCTAGACTCCACCGGGTGGATGACGTGCTCGTGCCGATCGGTACGGCGCTCAAGCACGTCCAGGTGCGGGAGTACGTCCGTGCTCTGATCGCCGACCTTCCCGAGGGCGCACCCGCCCCGTCGGAGCGCGGTCTGATGCAGCACTTCGGGGTCGCCCGGATGACCGTGCGGCAGGCGATCGACGCGCTCGTCGCCGAGGGCCTGCTCGAGCGGGCGCCCGCCCGCGGCACGTTCGTCTGCAAGAACCCCCGTCCGGTCACCCGTCCGCTCTCGTTCACCGAGGACGCGAAGGCGCGCGGATGGACGACCACCACCGAGAACCTCGCGTCCGGGCTCGGGCAGGCAGGTCCGGGCGTGGCGAAGGCCCTCGGGATCACCCCGGGCGACGCGGTCATCCACTGGCGTCGCCGGCGCCGCCTGGACGACGTACCACTGTGCTACCAGGACGTCTACCTGAACGAGGTCCTGCTGCCGGGCTTCCTGCAGACCGGGCTGCCGGACAGTCTCTACTCCATGCTCGCCGCCCGTGGCCTGCGGCCGACGACGGCCGAGGACCAGCTCACCGCCGACCTGGCGAACGAGGCGGACGCCGACCTCCTCGACCTCCAGGTGGGCGACCCGGTGCTCCGGCACTCCCGGCGTGGGCTGGTCGGCGACGTGGTGATCGAGGTGTCGAGGTCGGTGTACGCCGGCTCGCGCTTCACCTGGTGGGTCCCGCTGACCGTCAGTCCCTGAGCCTCATATGGACAGCCGGCCACCGGCGTCGGCGAGGCGGCCCAGCGCAGCCACGACGCGACCCGACTCCTCGCAGACCCACTGCGGCGACGGCCCGCCGATGTCGGGCTCGATGTAGAGCGAGTGCTCGGGCTCCTCCGCGTCGCACGCGAGGCACAGCGGCCAGCGCCCGACGGTCTCGAACAGGGCGTCCTGCACGTCCTGCGCGACCAGCCCGGCGACGTACACCTCGCCCTCCGGCCACTGCTCGGCCCACCACCCCCGGTTGGCACACGCGTCTTCCAAGGCGTCCACCGCCTCGGAGGTGGCCCGGTGGCGGGCCTGGAGATCGGCGAGCACGAGGGCCCGAGCGGCCAGCAGCAACGTGTCGTCCACCCTCTCGATTCTGCCCCCTGCGTGGGCAGACGGCGGTTCCTCTCCCGACCTCAGGGTTTGCTTGGGTGGCCCTGGGGCGCCCGGCGCGGCCGGGCTAGCCTGCGCAGATGTACGACGTGGCCCTCACCGTCGCGGCCTGCGTCCGGGCCGGCACGCGGGTGGACGTTGCCTGGCTGGTGTCCCGCGACGGCCCGCCCGTCGACCCGTCGGAAGCACTGGCCCTCACCCCCGGCGGCGGCCGGACCGGCCATGTCTGGGGCGGCGCCGCCGACGACCAGGTGGTCGAGCAGGTCGCGGCGGTCGGACGCGGGCGGCTCGTCGGCGTCGAGGTGGGGGAGTACGAAGCTGCCCTGGCCGGCCAGACGGCCACGGGCTCGGGCCGGTGTCTCTTCCTGCCGGCCTCGGAGCTGCCGGAGGTGCTCTGGGAGCGGCTCGTCGACCGCGAGGCGGTCTGCCTCGTCACCGACCTCGACGACGGCGGGCTCGCGGTCTCGACCCGGCTCGTCGAGGCCGAGCACGTCGAGGCCGAGGACGCGGACGTCGTCGCGGCGTGGTCGCGTGGTCGGAGCACCACCCATGTCGCGCCCCGACGGGTCGTGACCGTGCTGCGTCCCGTCCCGACCTTGGTCGCTGCCGGGCCGGGCCCGGTGGGGGATGCGGTTGCCCGCCTGGCCGACGTCGTGGGCTGGCGGGTGCACCGAGCCCCGGAGTCCGGCTCTGCGATCCCACTCGTCGTCGGGCTGACCCTGCTCGACTCGGTGGTGGTGACCGGGCATGACGACGAGATGGCCGGTCGGATCCTGGAGGCAGCCCTGTCGTCGCGAGCCGGCTACATCGGTGTGGTCGCCCCCCGTGCGCGTCAGGAGGCCAGGCAGACGTGGCTCAACGACCGGAACGTGGCCGGCCTCGAGCGCATTCACGGCCCCGCGGGTCTCGACATCGGGGCCCGCACGCCCGGTGAGGTCGCAGCGGCTGTGCTCGCCGAGGCGATCGCCTGCCACCGGCTCGAGGCACAAGCGAATCCTTAGGAGCGCGTCGTGAGCGCCCTCGCGGCGACCTACAGTGGAGGCAGCGGCCCGCCGGCGGGCGCGCGTGCGGAGAGGAGAGCGCGATGGCAGACACGTCCGACGACGGCGTCCGAGTCCTGCGCGCGCTCTGGTCGGCCGAGGACCGCGACCGGTCCGTGGTCGACGAGGAGTGCGGGCCGGTCACGCCGTGCCGCAACATGAACGACGTCGGCTTCGACGGCTTCGGCACCCCCGGGTCCGACCTGAAGGACGCCTGGCGCGAGCGTCTCGCCCGCGAGGGCAAGCTCGGCGCCGGTAGCCTCCTGGACCTGGTCGACCCGTCCACCGACGAGTGAGCAGCGCCGGATGACGCGGCCCGAGTCGGTGCCCGCCCTCACCGACGCGTTGCGCGACGTCGGCTACCTCGCCGACCGCGGCCTCGCCACCACCGTGCACGTGGCTCTCACCCTCGGTCGCCCCGTCCTGCTGGAGGGCGAGGTGGGCGTCGGCAAGACCGAGATCGCCAAGGCGCTCGCCACCGTCCTCGACCGACGTCTCATCCGGCTCCAGTGCTACGAAGGCATCGACACCCACCAGGCTCTCTACGAGTGGGACTACGCCCGCCAGATGCTGGCCATCCGCGCGCTCTCGGAGCACCAGCTGGCCGAGGACGGGTCGGTCGACGCCCTCTTCGGGTCCCGGTTCCTGCTCGAGCGACCACTCCTCGACGCCGTGCGGACCGGCGCCGGCGCCGTGCTGCTGGTGGACGAGGTCGACCGGGCCGACGACGAGTTCGAGGCCTTCCTGCTCGAGCTGCTCTCCGACTTCCAGATCACGATCCCCGAGATCGGGACGATCGTGGCCGAGCAGCCGCCGTTGGTCGTGCTCACCAGCAACCGCACCCGCGAGCTCCACGACGCGCTGAAGCGCCGCTGCCTCTACCACTGGGTGGGCTTCCCGTCGGCCGAGCGCGAGCTGGAGATCGTGCAGATCCGGGCACCCGGCGTCTCGCGTCGTCTCGCCGAGGCCGCGGTCGCCGCCGTCCATCGGCTGCGCGAGCTGGACCTGGCCAAGCCGCCCGGCGTCGCCGAGACCATCGACTGGGTCCAGACCCTCGACGTGGTGGGGGCCGAGGAGCTCGAGCCGGGCGTCGCCGACGACACCTTGGGTGCGGTGATCAAGGACCGCGACGACCTCGAGCAGGTGCGTGAGGACCTCGGCTGGGTCACCTCCGGTGCCTGAGACCGACTTCACGCCGATGCTGGTCGGCTTCACCGCCGAGCTCCGCGGGGCGGGTCTCACGATCGGTTCGGGCGACGTGTTGACCTACTGCGCGGCCGCCGACGTCGTCGACGTGACCGACCTCGTCGACCTCTACTGGGCCGGCCGCTGTACGTTGCTCACTCGGCGCGAGCAGGTGCCGGCCTACCACCGGACCTTCGTCGCCTACTACCTCGGGGAGCCCGACTCGTCGCCCGGCGCAACGCCGTTCTCCGCCGTCGCCCGAGCAGAAGCGCTGGCGACGTTGGAGATCGCGGAGACCGAGCGGCTGGGCGAGGAGCAGCAGGAACAGCAGACCGAGCTGGGCTATGCCGCGGCCAAGGCGTCAACGGTCAAGACGAAGAGCTTCGCCGCCTGCACGCCCGAAGAGCTCGCCCTGCTGCGGAAGATGATGCGGACCATGCAGCTCGCGCCGCCCCGGCGCCGGACCCGGCGGACCGTCCCCTCGCGACACGGCCGGATGCCCGACCTGCGTCGTACGGTGCGAGAGTCGATGCGCCTGCACGGTGAGCCCGGCTCCCTCCACCGTCGCCGCAGACGGCTCCGCACCCGTCGGCTGACGCTGCTGCTCGACGTGTCCGGCTCGATGGCCGACTACTCGCGCAACCTCGTGCAGTTCGCGCACACCTCGACCCGGGCATCGGCGCGGGTCGAGGTCTTCTGCTTCGGGACCCGACTCACCCGGATCACCCGCGAGCTCGAGCACCGGCGCCCCGACCTCGCCCTCGACCGCGCGGCCGCGGCGGTGACCGACTGGGAGGGCGGGACCCGGATCGGGTTCTGCCTGGACGAGTTCGTACGGCGCTGGGCCCGGCGCGGCCTCACCCGCGGGGGGATCGTCGTGATCTGCTCCGACGGGCTCGACCGCGGCGACCCGGAGCTGCTCGAGTCCGCCATGGAGCGGCTGTCGCGGCTGTGCCACCGCATCGTCTGGCTCAACCCCCACAAGGGCGACCGCGCGAGCTTCACCCCCGACACCCTGGGCATGATGGTGGCGGAGCCGTTCGTCGACGAGCTGCTGTCGGGGCACGACCTGGCGAGCCTGTCGGAGTTCGCCCGGGTCCTGGCCACCCTGCGGTGACCGGGCGAGGAGAGGAGACCGAGGTCGTGCGGTGGAGCGTGTCCGTCCAGGCGAGCGGTGACCGCGAGCTGACCCGGGAGGAGATCGTCGAGCTCGCCGACGCCGTCGCACCCGCCGCCGGCGTCGCCTCCGGCATCGGCCAGACGGCGTACGGCGCCCAGCTCCTGGTCGAGGCCGAGACGCGCGAGGCGGCGCTCGCTCGGGGTGAGGCGATCTTCACGGCCGCGGCGCAGCGGGCCGGCCTGCCCGCCTGGCCGGTCACCGCGATCACGGCGCTGTCAGAGGACGAGGACGACGAGCCGTGATCCGGCTCGGCTCGCTGGCGGGCTACCCCTTCGAGGGGCCGCGCGTGCTCGCCGGCTGGACGGTCCCGCCGGTCCCGGCGGTGTACGCCGTGATGTACAAGCCCGACGAGGACGCCGAGGCGTACGCCGTGATCTACGTCGGCCACACCGAGGACCTGCGCGAGGAGCGACTCCCGTTCCGGCACCCACGCTCGTCGTGCTGGGTCAAGCGGGCCGGCAGCAAGTGGCGGCTGCACGTGGCGTGGTTCGAGGTTCCCGGAGGTCAGGCAGGACACCGCAAGCAGATCGCCGAGGAGCTGTGTGCCGTCTACGGCCCCGGCTGCAACGAGCAGCAGTTCGACCGAACCTGGAGGGACGAGTGGATCGGCGGCTACAGCGCCCCCACCACCGGACCCCTCACCACGGACCGCCAGCCCCCGGAACGCTGACAACTGTCTGCGGTTGGGGACCAAACCGCAGACATCACCCCGCAAAACGTGCGGTTCGTGACCAATCGGTGGGGTAGGCCCGGGCGGCTCCGAGCCCGTCGTCAGACGCCCGCTGGCTCCTCGTCGGGGCGGTAGCCGACACCCTCGCCGAGCCGCGAGCGCCGGGTGCCGGACGCCGGGCGTGCAGGTGGTCGGACGGCCGGCTCGGGCTCTCGCGGCGTCACGCTGGTGACGATCTGCTCGGCCATCCCGTAGAGCAGCGGCAGGGCTCCGGCGACGACACCGCCCGTGCGGTTGATGTGCTGCACGTCCTGCACGATCGGCGCCGCGTTACGTCCGATCGCGTGCACCAGCTCGGCGCACTCCTCGAGGTTCGCCGCGACCCGGGTGAGCTGACCGCCGACGATGAAGAGGTAGATCGCGAGGCCCGCGATCAGCAGCACGATGTCGACGACGGTCAGGACGACGAGGGTGGTCATGTCCGCACCTTTCCGAGCACTCGGCCGAGGAACAGATGGTGCTGCAGGCCTTCGGCGAGGACCGCCTCCACACCGCCGGCGGTGACGCCGATCAGCGCGGCGTCCTGCGTGTTGTGCTCGGCCGCCTTCAGGGTCTCCTTCACCGCGGCCACCCGGCGGTCGATGGTCCGGACCTCGAGCACGAGGATGGTGAGCAGGGCAGCGACTGCGAGCACGACGACGAACCCGCCGATGACCGCCCCCCACCACAGGTGGCGGCTGGAGTCGCTCAGCAGCGGCACCACCGGATGGAGCGACAGGCCCGTGATCTGCTCCGTCATCTCAACCTCCCAGCCTCTCGCGACCCCGCTGGAGACCGGAGATGATCTCGGTCGCGTGGTCGATGGTCGTGTGCAGCTGCGACAGGGCGGCGGTGTTCGTCACGGACCGGCCCAGCGAGGCGTCGATGGCGCCGGCCTGGCGGCCGATCCGGTGCGCGAGCAGCAGGATCGGTACGACGAGCGCGACGACCACGAGCACCACGACGATGCCGATCGTGTAGCCGACGACCCACCCGGTCGAGGCCCAGAGGGCGATGGACGCAGTCATCAGATCGCCTCGCAGAAGTCGCGGACCGGCTCGAGGCTGGCGTTCACCGACGGGAGCACGTCGGGCACGGTGCTGGTGCGCTCCGCGATCACGCCCACGCCGCCGATGACGTCGTCGAGCGTGGCCGCCACCGCTCGGAGGTGGAAGATCACGCGCAGCAGCCCCAGCGCGGCGACGGCGATGATCACCGTCGCGATGACAACGGTCACCCAGGCGACGAGTGGCATGGGTCAGGCCTCCCTGTTCTCGGCGGGGTTCTCGGCCGGGGGCAGCAGCTTGGCGACGGATCCGCCGTATCGGGCCGCCCCGGTGGCGACGGCGGCCACGGTGCGATCCGTGGTCGCCAGGGCCTCGGGTACGCCGTCGAGCTCGCCGGCGAGGCGGACGCCGCCGGCGAGGATGTCGTCGGAGGCTCCGCGGATCCGCTCGAGCGCGGCGAGCACCCGGTTGAGCAGGGCGACGAGCACGGGCGCGATCACCAGCAGCAACACGATGTTGCCGATCCACCACAGGACCATGACGACTCCTCAGCCTCGGGCGGGTTGGTAGGGGAGGAAGAAGCGCCGGAAGACCCGCATCAGAGCCATCCGCGTGGCCTGGAGGCCGATCGCGAAGCCGCTCGCCGAGGCCGTGCCGACACCCTCCAGGGACTCACCGCGTTCCAGGGCGCCGATCCGCTGCTGCATGTTGCCGGCGAACTGCCCCATCAGCACGGTGGTGACGTCCTGGATCATGCCGCGGCCGTACTGCGCAGCGGCGCCGGAGAGCTGGAGATCCTGCTCCATGCTGACCTTCGTGCCGCCGCCGGCGGTCGCGAGCTGCGCGGTGATCGTCATCGCAGCCTGGCCGCGGCCCTTCTGCTCGGCGCCGGCGGCGTCGATCACCATCCTCTTGGTGGCGTCGTCGCGCTCGAGGATCTTGGCCTTGCCGTCGAAGGCCAGCTTCACCGGACCCATCCGGACGCCGACGATGCCGCCGTAGGTGTCGTCGCCGAGGTCCTCGGTGAGCTCGGCCCCCGGCAGGCACGCGGCCACCTGCGGGATGTTGCCGAAGAACTCCCACACCTTCTCCGGTGGCTGGGCCACCTCGAACTGGTTCTTGATCAGCACCGTCAGGCCTCCGCTTCGGTGAGGTAGTGGGCCGGGTCGGCCGCGAACGACTGGGAGCACCCGGCGCAGCAGAAGTAGTACGTCGTGCCGTGGTGCTCGACCGGGAAGTGCGAGGCGTCGGCGCTCACCGTCATGCCGCACACGGGGTCGAGGACCTCCGTCGCGGCAGGCTCCGCTGCTGGCGCCCCGGTCGGTACGGCGGACAGCTCCCCGGCCGCTCGTCGCTGGACGAGCTCGGCGAGCACGGCAACGGCGATCTCCTCGTGGCTGGTCCGGCCGAGGTCGAGCCCGACCGGCGTCCGGACGCGGTCGAGGAGGTCCTGGGACACCCCCCGCTCGGCGAGGTAGGCCAGGACCGCCTGCCCCCGCTTGCGCGAGGCGACCAGGCCGACGAACGCGGGGGCGGCGGAGACGGCCAACCGGAGGGCCTCCTCGTCGCCGTGGCCCTGGGTGGCGACGACCACGACGGAGCGCTCGGTGAGGTCGTCGGCGACGAGCGCGTCCGACTCGATCACGCGGCTCCTCCAGCCGAGCGTGCCGGCGAGCTCGGCGAGGGTGTGGGTCATCGGCGAGCCGCCCACGACCACCAGGTCGAGGGCGGGGACGACGGGTTCGACGTAGATCTGCAAGGCGCCCTCGCTCTGGCACGACATCGGGATGTAGAGCATGCCCTCGGGCAGGTCCGCCTGGGGGACCTCGGCGGTCCCGAGGAAGAGCAAGCGGGGCTCGCGGCTCTCGATCACGCGCACCGCCTCGCGGAGCACGACCGGCTCGGCGCAGGCGCCACCGATGAACCCGTGGAGCCGACCGTCGCGGGTGATGATGGCCCGGGCGCCCGTCCGGCCGGAGGAGGGCGCCTGCCGCCAGACCACGGTGGCCAAGGCGAACTCCTCGCCGCGCCGCGCGAGCTCCGCGGCCTCCCCGACGACGTCCCAACCCTCGGTACTCATCTCGCTCTGCCCGTCATCGTCGATCAGTCGTCCGTCTTCACCGGCGGCGCTCCGGACACGTCGTGCCGCCGCCTGAGCGCCTCGTGCACCCGGTCGGGCAGCATGGGCATGTCGATGTTACGGACGTCCGCGCCCTCCGCCTGGCCGACCGCGTCGATCACCGCGTTCACGAAGGCCGCCGGTCCGCCGACGGTGGCGCACTCACCGATGCCCTTGGCCCCGATCGGGTGGTGCGGGCACGGGGTGACGACCTCGTGCAGCTCCCAGCCCGGGGTCTCCCAGGCCGTGGGCAGCAGGTAGTCCATGAAGTTCGAGCCGACACAGTTGCCCTCGGCGTCGAAGGTGATGAACTGCATGCTGGCCATGGCATAGGCCTCGGTGAGGCCGCCCATGATCTGTCCCTCGACGATCATCGGGTTGATCCGGACGCCGCAGTCGTCGACCGCGACGAAGCGGAGCACGTCCCACACGCCCGTCAGCGGATCCACCTCGACGGTCGCGATGTAGCAGGCGAACGGCCACGTCAGGTTGGGCGGGTCGTAGTAGGCGTTGCCCTCCAGGCCGGGCTCCATGCCGTCGGGCATGTTGCTGTACGCCGCCATCGCGCACTCCTGGATGCTCACGCCCTGGGCGGGGTTGCTCCGGACGTAGAACCGTCCGAGCTCCCACTCGACGTCCTCCTCGGAGACCTCCAGCAGATGCGCCGCGAGCTTGCGCGCCTTCGCCCGCACCTTGCGAGACACCATCGCGACCGCGGCGCCGGCGACGGGCGTGCTGCGGGACGCGTAGGTGCCCATCCCGAACGGCGCGGTGTCGGTGTCGCCCTCCTCGACCAGGATGTCCTCGGCCGGGATCCCCAGCTCGTGGGCCACGATCTGGGCCCAGGTCGTCTCGTGCCCCTGGCCCTGGGTCTTGGCGCCGGTCCGCAGGATCGCCTTGCCGGTCATGTGCACCCGCAGCTCGGCGGAGTCGAACATCTTGATCCCGAGGATGTCGTACTCGCGGGAGTTGCCGGCGCCGAGCGGCTCGGTCATGGTCGAGATCCCGATGCCGAGCAGGCGGCCCCGCGAGCGGGCCTCGGCCTGCTGCGCCCGGAAGTCGGCGTACCCGATGGCGTCGAGCCCCACCTGCAGGCACTTGGCGTACTGGCCCGAGTCGGTCAGGAAGCCGAACGGCGTGCGGTGCGGGAAGTCGTCGTCGGCGACGAAGTTGACCCGGCGGAACTCCGCCTGGTCCATGCCCAGGTCGTCGGCGGCCGCCTGCACCATGCGCTCCTGGAAGAACATCGCCTCGGTGACGCGGAACGAGCAGCGGTAGGCCACGCCACCGGGTGCCTTGTTGGTGTAGACGCCGCGTGCGGTGAGGTGGGCAGTCGGGATGTCGTAGCAGGCGAACGCCGAGTGCATCAGGCCGATCTTGAACTTGCTCGGTTGCGCGTCGGAGAAGAAGGCGCCGTGGTCGGAGGTCGTGTGCATGCGCACCCCGAGGATCCGCCCGTCCTTGCGCAGCGCGAGCTCGCCGTCGAGGTAGACGTCACGGGCGAAACCGGTCGAGATCAGGTTGCCGGTGCGGTCCTCGATCCACTTCACCGGTCGCTCGGTGAGGATCGAGGCGAGGATCGACATCACGTAGCCGGGGTAGACCGGCACCTTGTTGCCGAACCCGCCGCCGAGGTCGGGGGAGACGATCCGGATCTGGTGCTCGGGCAGCTCGGCGATCAGGGCGACCGCGGCGCGCACGATGTGGGGTGCCTGCGTCGTCATGTACACGGTGAGCTTGCCTGTGGCCCGGTCGAAGTCGGCGATGGAGCCGCAGCACTCCAACGGCGAGGGGTGCGACCGGGGGTAGTGCAGCGAGATCTTCGAGACCACGTCGGCCTCGGCGAAGGCACGCTCGGTCCGCTCGCGGTCGCCGACCTCCCAGTCGAAGGCGACGTTGTCGTGCTGGTTCTCCTTGTCGTCGCGGATCAGCGGTGCTCCGTCGGCCATCGCCTGTGTCGGGTTGACGATCGGTGGCAGCGGCTCGTAGTCCACCTGGATCGCCTCGCAGGCGTCCTTGGCGATGTAGGGGTCGTCGGCGATGACGCAGGCGACCTCCTGGCCCTGGAAGCGCACCTTGTCGGTGGCCAGCACCGCCTGGGTGTCATAGCTCAGCGTCGGCATCCAGGCGAGGTTGCGGGTCGCCATCATCTCGCCGGTCAGGACCAGCCGGACGCCTGGTATCTGGTAGGCCCTGCTGGTGTCGATCGACCGGATCCGGGCGTGCGCCAAGGGGCTGCGCAGGATCTCCATGTGGAGCATCCCCGGCAGGACGATGTCGTCGATGTAGTGGCCCCGGCCGCGGATGAAGCGGTTGTCCTCGACACGCAGGCGGCTCGCGCCCATCCCGCCGATCTTGACCTCGTCGAGCGCCCGACTCTCGGTGACGGTCATCTCAGGCCCCCTGGGCGGCATCAGCGGCGGCGTCGCGGGGCGCCTCCGTGGTGGTGTCGGGCACGGCGTCCGAGCCCGCCGCGACGGTGGCCTCGCCGCGCTCCTTCGCGGCCGCCCACAGCACAGCCTTCACGATGTTCTGGTAGCCGGTGCAGCGGCACAGGTTCCCGGACAGGCCGAACCGGATCTCGTCCTCGGTCGGGTCGGGGTTGGCGTTCAGCAGGGCCCGCGAGGCGAGCATCATCCCCGGTGTGCAGAAGCCGCACTGCAGGCCGTGCTCCTGCTTGAAACCCTCCTGCACCGGGTCGAGCTCGCTGGCCGTTCCGAGCCCCTCGACGGTCTGGACCTCGTGGCCGTCGGCCTGGACGGCGAGCATGGTGCAGCTCTTGACCGGTGCGCCGTCGAACAGCACCGTGCAGGCGCCGCAGTTGGTCGTGTCGCAGCCGGTGTGGGTGCCGGTCAACGCCAGCCCCTGACGGAGCAGATGGGCCAGCAGGAGGCGCGGCTCGACGTCCAGCGTCCGCGGACGGCCGTTGACGGTGATCGTCACCCGTCGTACCGGTACGTCGTCGTCCGGCGTGCTGGTGATCTCCTCGAAGAGGCTGGTCATCGTCAGGCCGCCTTGGTCGTGGTGGTGGAGACCCGGGTCAGGATCCGGGTCACGAAGGTGTGGATGACGTGGCGCTTGTACTCGGCGCTCCCGCGGTGGTCGGACCGCGGCTCGGCCGCTGCTGCGGCCAGGTCGGCGGCCCGGGAGATCGCCGCCGGGTCGAGGGCCTGCCCGGCGAGCGAGTCGCCGGCCTCGCGGGCGTCGATGGTGCGGCTGCCGACGCCGCTGAGAGCGATCCCGGCACGCCGGACGCGGTCGCCGTCGAGCTCCACGGCCACGGCCGTACCGGCGGTGGCGAAGTCACCGACCCGGCGCTCCAGCTTGAGGAAACCGCCGACGAGGTGGCCCTGCGCCGCCGGGACGATCGCCTCGACCGCCACCTCGTCGTACGCCAGCGTGTTCTGGAAGGGGCCGGTCACGAAGTCGCTCACCTCGATGGAGCGCCGGCCACCCGGGCCCTCGGCGACCACCTGGCCGCCGAGTGCGGTCATCACCGCGGCCCAGTCGCCCTGCGGGTCGGCGTGGCACAGCGAGCCGACGAGGGTGCCGCGCGTCCGCACGATCGGATCGGCGATCAGGGGGGCGGCCGCGGTCATCGTGGGCTGGCGCTCGGCCAGGATCGAGGAGTGCTCGAGGTCCGCGTGGCGGCACAGGGCCCCGATGTGCAGGGCGCCGCGCTCGTCGACCCGGTGGTAGTCCAGGTCGGGCAGGTTGTTGATGTCGACGAGCAGCTCGGGGGAGGCGAAGCGCAGCTTGAGCAGGGGCACCAGGCTCTGGCCGCCGGCGAGCACCTTGGCCTCACCACCGCCTTCCCGGAGCAGCGAGACCGTCTCGGCGATGCTGCGAGGTGCCTCGTAGCGGAAGCGTGGCGGGAACACTCAGGACTCCTGCTGGTCGGCGGCGTGGGACCGGTCCGGCGGCCCCGAGGTGTGGTGCGGCGCGGAGAGCGGGTCGGGGACGGCGACGGGCCCCGAGTCGACCGCGGTGGGGTCGGGACGAGGTTCCTGGTGCGGCGGCCACGGTCCCTGCACCGGCTGACCGGCCACCTTCAGGTAGTCGACGAGCTGCGGGAACGCCCAGACCGTGGGGCTCTTGCCGGTCTTCGGCGCGTTCTCGATGAGCTCGTACATGCGGGGGTTGCCCTCGTTGTGACCGTCGGACTCGACTGGCACCTGTTCCCCATCCCCTCTCCGCCGCCCGGGGTCGATGGACCCCGAACGACCCCACTGTGACCGCGGTCACCCGGCCGGACAACCTGCGGTTAAGCGAAGCCTTACGTCGGTGGGCGGGTCTCGGTGCTGGTCTGTCGGGATCCCCGGTGAGCCGGGGATCCCGTCACTTCTCGGCTGTTGCAACCCCTGAGGAGTGACAGGAGTGCCTGGGCGATGTGGCGCATGTGCCCCGTGTGACGTGACGGACCTCCGATGGGGGCTAGCTCCAGAGCGTCACGTGTACGGCGGGCTTGAAGCGCCCGTGCGCGACCGCGCGGCCGCGGAGCATCGCCTGGGTGGCCCGTGGGGTGGTGATGAAGCGGGTCATCTCCTCGGCGGCGGGCGTCGCCTGCCCGCCACCGAGCGTCGAGATGTGCCAGGACCCCTGGGCGCTCAGGTTGCGGCCGTTGACCTGCACGAGCTGACCCGAGGCGAGGTCCTGCGCCACGGCGAACGACAACGTCAACGAGATCCCGCGGCCGCGCTTGGTCTCGTCGAGGGCGGCCGCGTGGCTCTGGAAGATCTGCTGCCGGTCCTCCGGGATACCGAGGCGGTGCAGCAAAGCGGGAGTGACGCCCGCGTCCTCGGCTGCCGACGGGCCGAGCAGCCAGGTCTGCTGCTTCAGCATGCCGATGCTCGGCTGGGTCTTCAGCAACGGATGATCGGGGCTGGTCACCGCGATCACCTGGTAGTTCAAGAAGAGCTTGCTGGTGACCGGGTTCTCCGGCCGCGCGATCCGCGGGCCGATCGTGGCGTCGACGGTGCGCGTCATCAGCAGCGACTCGAAGAACGTCGTGCGGTGGGTGCTCAGCTCGACGTCGAGGTCCTTGGCGCGCTCGGCGAACAAGCCGATCAGCCCGGGGGCGGCGTACTCCGCGAAGAGGGTGGAGGTGCCCAGCCGCAGCAGGCGGCGTCCCTCTCCGGCCGCGCGCACCTCGAGCACGGTGCGGTCCTGGAGGCCGAGCAGCTCGACGGCTCGGCTGGCCAGCCGCAGCCCGCCAGGAGTGAAGGCCAGGCCTGCGGAGGTGCGGGTGAAGAGCTGGTCGCCGAGCTCCTTGCGGAGCTGGCCGACATGCAGCGAGACGGCGGCCTCGGTGACGAGGAGCTCGGCCGCCGCAGCCTTGACCGACCCGAGCCGGACGACGGCCGCGAAGGCCCGCAGCTGGGTCGGCGTCATCGGGTCGGGGACCCTCCCTTCTGCATGGCCTCCCATACCCGGGACGGAGTGAGCGGCATGTCCGCGTGTCGCACACCGTACGGCTCCAGGGCGTCGATCACGGCGTTCACCACGGCGGGCGGCGAGCCGACCGTCGCGGACTCACCCACGCCCTTGGCGCCGATCGGGTGGTGCGGCGAGGGCGTCACCGTCGTCCCGGTCTCCCAGTCCGGCACCTCGAGCGCCGTCGGGATCAGGTAGTCCATCAGCGAGGCGTTCAGGCAGTTGCCGTGCTCGTCGAAGCCGATCTGCTGCATCAGCGCCATGCCCACGCCGTCGGTGAGCCCGCGGTGGATCTGTCCCTCCACGATCATCTCGTTGATCCGCGTGCCGCAGTCGTCGACGGCGATGAAGCGTCGCACCTTGACCACCGCCGTGCCGGGGTCGATGTCGACGACGCAGATGTAGGCCCCGAACGGGTAGGTGAGGTTCTCCGGGCTGTAGGTCACCCGGTCCTCGAGGGCGCCGGCGAGGGCCTCGGGCAGGTCCGCATCGCCGTATGCCGCCTCCGCGACCTCCCGCATCGTCACGGCGGCCGATGGCACGCCGCGCACCGTGAACGTGCCCCGTTCGACGTCGAGGTCGGCCGGCGAGACCTCGAGCAGGTGGGCGGCGATGCTGCGGCAGCGATCACGCAGCTTGCGGGCGACGAGCACAGCCGCGGCCCCGGAGACGGGGGTCGAGCGGCTGCCGTAGGTCCCCAGCCCGTACGGCGTGGTGTCGGTGTCGCCATGGACCACGTCGACGTCGTCGGGATGGATGCCGATCTCCTGCGCGACGATCTGGGCGAACGTCGTCTCGTGGCCCTGTCCCTGGGTCTGCACCGAGATCCGCACCACGGCGGTGCCGGTGGGGTTGATCGTCAGCTCGCAGCCGTCGACCATCCCCAGCCCGGCCAGGTCCATGTCGTGACGCGGGCCGGCGCCCACCGCCTCGGTGAAGAACGCCACGCCGATGCCCATCAGCTCGCCGCGCGAGCGGCGCTCGGTCTGCTCCACCCGGAGCTCGTCGTACCCGGCGATCCGGAGCGCCTCGGCCATCGCGACCGGGTAGTCGCCGGAGTCGTAGACCCAGCCGGTGCGGCTGACGTAGGGGAACTGGTCGGGCTGGATGAAGTTCGCGACCCGGAGCGCCACCGGGTCGACGCCCAGCTCGTCGGCCAGGATGTCGACCATCCGCTCCACGAGGTAGACGGCCTCGGCGATCCGGAACGAGCAGGCGTACGCGACGCCGCCCGGCGCCTTGTTGGTGTGGACCGCGGTCATCGAGCAGTAGGCGGCCTCGAGGTCGTAGCTGCCCGTGAAGACGCCGAAGAAGCCACCGGGGAACTTCGACGGCGTCGCGGCGCCGTTGAAGGCGCCGTGGTCGGCGAGCACATGGCTGCGCACCGCCAGGATCCGTCCGTCCCGGTCGGCGGCGATCTCGCCCGTCATCACGTAGTCGCGGGCGAAGCCACTGGCGACGAGGTTCTCGGTGCGGTCCTCGGTCCACTTGACCGGCTTGCCGGTCACCATGGAGCCGACGATCGCGCAGACGTAGCCGGGGTAGATCGGCACCTTGTTGCCGAAGCCGCCACCCACGTCGGGCGCGATCACCCGGATGCGGTGCTCCTCGATCCCGATGAAGCGCGCGAGGAGGGTGCGGTGGGCGTGCGGTGCCTGGGTCGTCGACCACAGGGTCAGTCGGTCCTCGACCCGGTCGTAGTCGGCCACCGCCCCACACGTCTCCAGGGGAGCAGGGTGCACCCGGGGGAAGACGATCTCCTGGGAGAGCGTGACGTCGGCCCGCGCGAAGACGGCCTCGGTGGCGGCCGCGTCACCGGTCGCCCACTCGAAGCAGAGGTTGTCGGTCTTGCCGGGCAGGTCGTCGCGGATGACCGCGCTGCCGGGGTCGAGCGCGCGCCGCGAGTCGACCACCGGGGGCAGGGCCTCGTACTCGACGTCGATCAGCTCGAGCGCGTCGCGCGCGGCGTAGCGGTCCTCGGCGACGACGAAGGCGACCTCCTGGCCCTGGAAGCGCACCTTGTCGGTGGCCAGCACGGGCTGCCGGTCGCCCGGGAGGGTCGGCATCCAGGCCAGGCCGCGCGCCTCGAGCATGGCACCGGTGACCACCGCGCGCACCTTCGGGTGTGCCTCGGCGGCGAGGGTGTCGACGGACAGGATCCGGGCGTGCGCCATCGGGGACCGCAGGATCGCGAGGTGGAGCATCCCGGTCAGCTGCAGGTCGTCGGTGAACTGCCCACGCCCGCGGACCAGACGCCGGTCCTCCTTCCGCAGCATCCGACCGTGCCCGAAGGGAGCGTCCCCGACCGGTCGGACGTCGACGCTGCTCACCGCACCTCCCCCAGGCCGACGGTCTCGCGCCCGTCGTCGGCGTGCTCGGCCGCCCACCGCACCGAGCGGACGATCGTGGCGTAGCCCGTGCATCGGCAGATCTGGCCGGAGATGGCCTCGCGGATCGTCTCCTCGCTCGGATCGGGGTCCCGGTCGAGCAGGGCGCGTGCGGTCATCAGCATCCCTGGGGTGCAGAACCCGCACTGGAGCCCGTGGCACTCCATGAAGCCTCGTTGGACCGGGTCGAGGACGCCGTCCACCTCGAGGTGCTCGACCGTCTCGACGTCGTGCCCGTCGGCCATCGCAGCGAGCACGGTGCACGACTTCACCGGCTCGCCGTCGTACAGGACGACGCAGGCGCCGCAGTTCGTGGTGTCGCAGCCCCAGTGGGTGCCGGTCAGCCCCAGCTCGTCGCGCAGGAAGTGGACGAGCAGCATCCGGGCCTCGACGTCGCGGGTGACCAGCTCGCCGTTGACGGTCACCGACACCTCCATGCCCGCCCCTACTCGATCGGTGCGCCGGCCGAGGCCCGGTCGGCTGCTGTGCGCAGGGTACGTCGGGTCAGCTCGTCGGCGAGGTGGCGTTTGTAGGCCTCCGAGCCGCGAGCGTCGGTGACGGGCCGACAGCTCGCTGCCGCGAGCCTGCCCGCCTCGGCGAAGGCGGCTGCGTCGGGACGGCGTCCGCGCAGCGCGTCGGACACCTCGGGGATGCCGGTGGTGTTCGGCCCGACCGCCGCCAGCCCGACCCGGGCGTCGGTGATCAGCCCGTCGTCGAGCCAGATCGCGGCTCCGGCCGCGACCACGGCCCAGTCGCCCGCCCGCCGGTCGACCTTGAGGTAGGCACTGCTGCCCGGCCGGCGGACCGGGATGCGGACCTCGGTCAGCAGCTCGGCCTGACCGACCGCCGTCTGGTAGGGCCCGCGGTGGAACTCGTCCATGGTCACCCGGCGGGTCCCCGACGATCCCTGGAGGATGCACACCGCGTCGAGCGTCGTGCACACCGAGGAGAGGTCCTCCGCGGGATCGGCCTGGCACAGCGCGCCGCCCAGCGTGCCGCGGTTGCGGACCGGCGGGTCGGCGATCACGCGCTCGGCGTCACGGAAGATGGGGAACAGCTCCCACAGCAGCTCCGACTCGAGCAGCTCGCGGTGGCGCGTCATCGCGCCGATCCGGACCTCGCCGGCGTCGGCCTCGATGAAGCTGAGGGAGTCGTGCAGGTCGTTGATGTCGACGAGGTACTCCGGTGTGGCCAGCCGGAGCTTCATCATCGGCAACAGGCTGTGACCGCCGGCGATCACCCGCGCCTCGTCGCCCAGCCGCTCGAGGAGGCCGACGGCGTCCTCGACGCTGGTGGCCCGGGCGTACTCGATCGGCGCCGGCACCTGCATGCGCTTCATCGTAGGGCGCGCTCCCCGGCCCGGGGCGCCGGTCGGCCTTAGGCTGACGCCATGCCGGGTGTCGTGCTGGAGGTCGCGGTCTCCGACCCCCGCGACGCCCCGGGCGCGGCCGAGGGTGGGGCCGACCGGCTCCACGTCGTCGTCCCGGGACCCACCTGTGGGCTGTCGCCCGAGCCCACGCTGGTCAGCGCGATCGGTCGCGAGTCCGACCTTCCGATGTTCGTGCTCCTGCGGCTCAACGACTCGTGGTCGACCACCGGTGGTGAGTTCGCGCGGCTGGTCGGCCTCGCCGAGGACTACCTCGCGTGCGGCGCGACCGGCGTCGCGTTCGGGTTCCTCGACTCCGACCTCGAGATCGACACCGAGACCTGCTCGATGCTGCTGGCGAGGCTTCCCGAGGTCCCGTGGTCGTTCACCCGCGCCATCGACTCCTCGCTCGACCCGCGCCGCTCGTGGCGCAGGCTGCGCGACCTGCCACGGCTCGTGGCCGTCCGGTCCGCCGGGTCGCCGCAGGGCCTGAGCGTCGGGTACGACGACCTGCTGGCGTCGGTGACCCCCGAGATCGCGCCGCTCGTGATGCCCGGTGGCGGGCTCGCTGCCGAGCAGGTGCCGTGGTTGCTGCAGGCGGGCGTCCGCCAGCTCCACCTCGGGGGCCAGGTCCGGCCGGGCGGCTCGGCCAAGGCCTACGTCGACGCGACCTACGTACGCTCGTGGCGGACCCTGGTGGACGACACGCGGACGAGCCCGGCCGGATGATCCTGATCGACCCGCCCCTGGTCCCCTCGCGCGGCCGGCTCTGGTCCCACCTGGCCAGTGACACCTCCTTCGACGAGCTCCACGTGTTCGCGCGTGGGCTCGGAGTGCCGGAGCGCGGTTTCGACCGGGACCACTACGACGTACCGTCTGAGTTCTACGACGACGCGGTGGCAGCCGGTGCCCTGCCCGTCAGCTCGCGCGAGCTCGTCGTCGCGCTGGTGAGGGCCGGGTTGCGCCGACGCAAGCCGCAGGTGCCCGAGGAGGACTGATGCGAGGACGAGACCGGCGCGGCCCCGACCAGGACCGCTGGGAGCGCAAGGACTGGTGGGGGATCACCCTCGAGGCCCCCGATCCCCATGCCCTGCTGGTGTTCTGGTCGGCGATCCTCGACCGACCGATCTGGGACGAGTCCGAGTCCGGCGGCTCGCTCGACCTCGGGGAGGGGGTGGCGTCGCTGGGCGTGCAGAAGGCCGAGGTCTACGAGCCTCCGGTCTGGCCGCCCGAGCCCGGTCGGCAGGGGATGCAGCTGCACCTGGAGGTCGAGGTGACCGATCTCGAGGCCGCGGTCGCGCACGCGGTCGAGCTCGGGGCGACCGTGGCTGCCCACCAGCCCCAGGACGACGTACGGGTCATGCTCGACCCCGCCGGGCATCCGTTCTGCCTCTACACCTGACCCGGCGCCGTGAGCGTCTCGAGCTCGCGCGCCAGGTTGGCGCGAGCCAGGGGCTCCCAGTGCTCGCGGGCGTACGCCGTGTGGAAGAGCCGGTCGCGGCTCGCCAGGTCGCGGAGCACCGCCGTCCGGCCGGCCGCGAAGTCGGGGTCGGACACGTGGGCGTAGTCGCGGCGAACGCCGTGGAGATACGCGTCGTACCGGGCCCACGGGGCGGCCAGGATGCCCAGGTCGGCGTCGCACAGCACCTGTCCGGGGAGGTCGCCGGCCGCGGGGTCGTGGTGCTCTGTCAGCCGCACCAGCCGGGCCACCTCCGGCGCGTGTCCGGTGTCGAGGAGTGCCTCCTCGGCCCAGACGGCGCTGCGGTCCTCGTCGCCGCGCTCCCCGTCGTAGACACCGTCGTGGAACCACGCGGCGAGCCGGACGGTCGGTCCGTCGCCGCCGACGCCCGCGCCCGCGATCTCGGCGATCCGGTCCAGCACCTCGCTCAGGTGGAGCGTGTCGTGGTAGCCGCGCGCCGGGTCGGCGTAGGCGGCGAGCAGCGCGTCCCGGACCTCGAGATGGTCGGTCAGCGGCCAGCGGGCCACGAGCTCGTCGGTCATGCGCCGGCGGCCCCGAGCCCGGGCACGGACCTCTCGCGCTCGGCCTCCAGCCGGGCGGCGACCGACGGGTCGCTGGTCATGGCCCAGCGGATGGCCCGGGTGGCCGCGGTGCCGAGCGGCCCGGCGACGCGGTCGTGCACGAGCGGCAGCATCGGCAGCCCGAGGGGCCTGCGGCTCCAGTGCGGCATCAGGCCGATCGACGCGGCGACCAGCACGCCGTACGGAAGGCGGGCGGGGAGCGGGAGGTCGGGGTGCCAGATCAGGTACGACACGGCCTCGCGGGCGTGGTCGGTGACGGTGAGCTCGGGCCGGAAGCCGGCCAGCGCGGCCTCGAGCTCCGCCTCGGTCGTCGGCGGGTCGACGGCGCCGAGCTTGCGGGCCACGAACGCCGTCTGGGCGACGTACTCGTCGCGGCCCGCCTGGTCGAGCGGCCGGGCGCCGTACCGCTGGTGCGAGAGCAGGAAGCTGTGGACCTCGGCGATGTGCACCCACTCGAGCAGGTGGGGATCGGTGGCGGCGTACGGCGTGCCGTCGGGCATGGTGCCGACCACGCGCTCGTGGATCGCGCGGACCACGTCGACGGCTTCCTGGGCGTGCTCGGCGGTGCCGAAGGTGGTGACGGCGAGGAAGCGGCTGGTCCGGGCGAGCCGGCCCCAGATGTCGCCGCGGTAGCCGGAGTGCTCGGCCACCGCGGTCATCGCCTGCGGCTGCAGGGTCTGGAGCAGGACGGCCCGGAGGCCGCCCACGTACATGGACGCGTCACCGTGCACGCGCATGATCGGGCTGCCGGGCGGGAACCAGCGCGGCCCGGGCGTGCCGTGGATCCGGTCGCGATGCGTCGTCCCCTGGGGTCCGGCGACCCGGGCGAAGATGGCGTCGTTCAGCCGACCGCGGATGCTCCCCACGCCGTCGAGCCTAGGTGACCGCACCCAGCGCCGCGTCGAGGTCGGCGAGCACGAACGGCTCGCCCAGGAACTCCTCGACGCCGGCCAGCGACCGGGCGCGTGCCTCGCTGTCGCGGGCGGCCAGCCACATGCGCAGGTGCCGGTGGCCGATGTGGTGGAGCTGGGCGACGGTCATGGCGAAGTCCGCGCGCCCGGTCAGGCGGCCCGGGCCACCTGCCTCTCGGTAGGCGTCGTACAGGCGGCGCTGGCGGACGGCGTCGCCCTGCCCGAACTCGAAGACGACCATCGCCAGCTCGCGGCTCGGGTCGCCGGGCCCCGCGTTGTCGAAGTCGAAGACGCACAGCTCCCCGGTCGGCGTGCGTCGGAGGTTGTCGGACCACAGGTCGAGGTGGCAGGTCTGGACGGAGGCCATCGGGGTCAGGATCGCCTCGACCTCCAGCAGGTCGGGCAGCACCTCCCCCAGCCGATCGGCGAACGGCGCCCCACGCGCCGCGCGCGGCCTTGAGCACCGCCCGCCACTCGCGCTGCCCGACGGGCGCCTCGAACCACCCGTGCACGGCGCCCTCGGGCCCGTGTCGTACGCCGTGCAGTGCCGCCACCAGGGTGCCGACGGCGGCCGGGTCGAGCAGCGGGTCGGGGTCGGTCAGGTCGACCCAGGTGTAGGCCCGCAGCTGTTCCCCGCCGACCTCGACCACGAACCGGCCGCGCCGAGGTCTGCGGCGCGGGAGTCGGGATCCCGGCCTCGCGGCAGGCCGCGTGGAAGCGTCCGGAGCTGTCGGCGGCGGCCAGCTCGGCTGCGCCCCACGGCTCGAACGACTCCTTGACCGCCCACGCCCCCTGGTCGGTGACCAGCCGTCGCACCTGCCCGAGCTCGCCGCGCGCCACCGGCTCGCTCAGCGACTCGGCTCGTCCGAGGTCGAACGCGTCCGCCACGGCCTGGGCGTCGAGCGTCACCCGGTCAGTCCTCGGCGTCGCGGATGGAGTAGGCGTAGCCCTGCTCGGCGAGGAACCGCTGCCGGTTGGCGGCGAACTCCGCGTCGACGGTGTCGCGGCTGACGATCGTGTAGAAGTGTGCGGTCTTGCCCTCGGACTTCGGTCGGAGCAGGCGGCCGAGCCGCTGGGCCTCCTCCTGACGCGAGCCGAACGACCCCGAGACCTGGATCGCCACCTCGGCGGTCGGCAGGTCGATCGAGAAGTTGGCGACCTTGCTGACCACCAGCAGGCCGACCTCGCCGGACCGGAACGCCTCGAAGAGCCGCTGCCGCTCCTTGACCGCCGTCGCACCGGTGATCAGGGGGGCGTCCAGGGCGTCGGCGAGCTCGTCGAGCTGTTCGAGGTACTGGCCGATCACCAGCGTCGGCTGGCCGGGGTGCTGCTCGACCAGGCGTCGTACGACGTCGACCTTGTGGTGGGTGCACGACGCGAGGCGGTAGCGCTCCTCGGGCTCGGCGACGGCATAGACCATCCGCTCGGCCGACGGCAGCGTGACCCGCACCTCGACACAGTCGGCCGGTGCGATCCAGCCCTGGGACTCGATGTCCTTCCACGGGCGCGTCGTAGCGCTTCGGCCCGATCAGCGAGAACACGTCGCCCTCGCGGCCGTCCTCGCGAACGAGAGTGGCGGTCAGTCCCGAGCCGCCGACGCGCCTGCAGGTCGGCGGTCATCCGGAAGATCGGCGCCGGCAAGAGGTGCACCTCGTCGTAGACGATCAGACCCCAGTCCCGGGCATCGAGCAGCTCGAGGTGGCTGTAGACGCCCTTCCGGCGCGTCGTCATCACCTGGTACGTCGCGATGGTGACGGGGCGGATCTCCTTCACCGAGCCGGAGTACTCCCCGATCTCCTCCGCGGTCAGGGAGGTACGACGCATCAGCTCGTCCTTCCACTGCCGTGCGCTCACGGTGTTGGTGACCAGGATCAGTGTCGTCGCCTTGGCCTCGGCCATCGCAGCGGCGCCGACCATCGTCTTGCCGGCCCCGCAGGGGAGTACGACGACACCGGACCCGCCGTGCCAGAACGACTCGACGGCCTCCTTCTGGTACGGCCGCATCGACCAGTCCGACTCGTCGAGCTCGATCGCGTGGGCCTCGCCGTCCACGTACCCCGCGAAGTCCTCGGCGGGCCAGCCGATCTTGAGCAGCGCCTGCTTGAGGTTGCCGCGCTCCGAGGGGTGCACGACGACGGTGTCGGCGTCGATGCGCGTGCCGATCATCCCGGCGACCTTCTTGGCCCGGAGGACCTCCTCGAGCACCGGCCGGTCGTTCGAGACGAGCACCAGACCGTGCACCGGATGCTTCTCCAACCGGAGTCGGCCGTAGCGCGCCATGGTCTCGGCGACATCGACGAGCAGAGCGTGCGGGACGGAGTAGCGGCTGTACTCCAGCAGCGTGTCGACCACCTGCTCGGCGTCGTGGCCGGCAGCCCGCGCGTTCCACAGACCGAGCGGTGTCAGCCGGTAGGTGTGGATGTGCTCGGGCGATCGTTCGAGCTCCGCGAACGGCGCGATCGCCTTGCGGCAGTCGGCCGCCGCGGGATGGTCGACCTCCAGCAGCAGCGTCTTGTCGCTCTGGACGATCAGGGGGCCGTCGGTCACGGACGGCTCGTTCGACGGCTCAGCGGGGGGCAGCTCACCGGTCAAGCCTACGGATGCGGCGAGGGCACTCAGCGATAGCGTGCCTCGCGTGAGCGAACCGCTGACCGTGATGTTCCTGCCGGAGTCGGCCTACGGACCCACCAACCAGTGCATCGGACTCGGCAAGGTGCTGCTCGACCGCGGACACCGCGTGGTCTTCGCCGCCGAGGCGTCGTGGGCCGGGCGGCTCGCGCCGTACGGCTTCGTCGAGGCGCTCGTCGACCTCGCCGAGCCGGACCCCGACGCCGAGGAGGGCGCGGCCGGCCAGTTCTGGATCGACTTCGTCAACGAGACGGCGCCCGAGTTCGCCAAGCCGACGCGCGACCAGCTCGCGACCTTCGTCCAGCCGACGTACGCCGCGCTGGTCGAGGGCGCGCGCTACGCCGAGCCGCGGCTGCGGCAGATCATCGCCGAGCACCGGCCCGACGTCATCGTCGAGGACAACGTCGTGACCTTTCCGGCGCTGATGACCGCCGACGCGGCGTTCGTCCGGATCGTCTCGTGCAACCCGCTCGAGGTCCGCGGCGCCGACATCCCGCCGGTGTTCTCCGGCCACCCGATGGCCGACCGCAGCGAGTGGGCCGACTTCCTCGAGGAGTTCGACCGCGTCCACGCCGACACCTGGGCCGCGTGGGACGCCTGGTGCCGGGCCCAGGGGGCGCCGCCGCTCGCGCCGAGGGACTTCATGCACACCTCGCCCGACTGCAACCTCTACGTCTACCCCCGCGAGCTGGACTACACCGACGCCCGGCCGCTCGACGACACCTGGCACCGCATCGACTCCAGCGTCCGCGAGACCGACGAGGACTACGTCCTGCCCGCCCCGCTGGCCGACGGACCGGAGGGCAGCGGGCTGCTCTACCTGTCGCTGGGCTCCCTCGGCGGCGCCGACGTCGCCCTGATGCAGCGACTGATCGACGTGCTCGGCACGTCGCACCACCGAGTCGTGGTGAGCATGGGCCCGCGGGCCGACGAGCTGCGGCTCGCCGACAACATGACCGGCGCCGCGACCGTGCCGCAGACCAAGGTGATCCCGCAGGTCGACCTCGTGATCACCCACGGCGGCAACAACACCACCACCGAGGCGATGCACTTCGGCAAGCCGATGATCGTGCTGCCGCTCTTCTGGGACCAGTACGACAACGCCCAACGCGTCCACGAGCTCGGCTACGGCGTCCGCCTCCCGACGTACGCGTTCACCGACGACGACCTCCTCGGCGCCGTCGACCGGCTCCTCGGCGACACCGACCTCCGGGCCCGCATGGACGGCATCGGCGCCGACATCCGGGGGCGCGACGGGCTGCGCCGCGGAGCCGAGCTCATCGAGCAGACCGCCCTGGAGCGCCGTGCCGGAGGCTGACCTGCTGACTCTCGGCGAGGTCCACGCGATCCGCGTGGTCCCGGCTGACGACGGCCTGCGCGCCGCACCCTTCGTGCTGCGGGGCGGTGAATGGCGCCGCGCCGTGGCGGGAGACGGGGCCGCCGTCGCTCTCGTCGAGAGGCTGTACGACGCGGAGGCGGCCACGCCCGACGGGTTCCGGATCAGCGCGCCCGAGAAGCCGCCGGTCACCCTCGAAGCCGAGGACGAGCGGGCGATGGGGGTCGACCAGACCCACCAGTCGTGGGTGGTCGGCGGGCAGGTCGTCGTGAAGTGGATGACCGAGCCGCTGGTCGGGCCACACCCCGCGCCCGACCGGCTGCGTCGGCTCGCCGCCGCGGGGTTCACGGAGTCGCCGGCGCTGTGGGGGCTCGTCGAGTGGCGCGACATCCGCACGGGCCACTGGGTCCCGGTCGCGGTCGCCCAGTCCTACCTCCCCCGCACCGAGGACGGGTGGTCCTGGGCGGTCACCGAGGCCCGGCGCGCGCTCCGCGTCGAGCCCGGCCGGGCCCGGGACTTCGCGGCCGACCTCGGCGAGGTGGTCGGCCGGATGCACGTGGCGCTCGCTGCCGACCCGCCCGCCCGGCTGAGCCCCGCCCTGGCACGCCAGCACGCCGACGAGGCGCTCACCGCACTCGACCTGGCCGTGAGGCTGACCGAGCCGCACGACGCCCACTCCCACGCCCTGCTGGTGCGCCACCGCAGGGAGATCGAGGACGTGCTGGAGGGCCTGGCGGGGGCCGCGGGCGCCGCCATCCTCCCGGTGCACGGCGACCTCCACGTCGGGCAGGTCCTGCGCGGCCCCACGGGCTACGCCGTGGTCGACTTCGACGGCAACCCCACCCGCACGCCCGCGCTCCGGGCCGAGGAGGCTCCGGCGGCCATCGACGTCGCCGACATGCTGGTCAGCCTCGAGAACGTCAGCCATGTCGCACGCCACAGTGCCGCGCACACCGACGGCGAGGCTGCGTCCCTCGACTGGACCGCGCTGGCCTGGACCGGCCATGCGCAGGGGCTCTTCCTCAGTGGCTACCGGCGCGCGCTCGGTGACCGCGCGGACCTGTTCGATCCCGCGCTCGTGCCGGCGTACGCCTGGGAGCAGGTGTGCCGGGAGATCGTGTACGCCGTCCAGCACGACCTGCTCGAGTGGCTCTACGTCCCGGCGGCGTCGCTGCGCCGTCGGCTCGAGCCGACCTGATGGATCCGCACCTCTTCGGTGCCGACCTGGCCGAGAAGCCGGCCCGGCTCGCCGCTCTCGCCTCTGCCGTGCGGGAAGCCGACCCTTGGGCCGGGCTCGATGAACGGGCCACCTCCTGGTTGTTCCTCGGCATGGGTTCCTCCCACTACGCGAACCAGGTCGCGGCCGCCCGGCTCCGCGCCCGCGGCGTCCCGGCCGTCGCCGAGCTCGCGGGCTCAGACCTGCTGCCGGTGGTCCACCCGGGCTCGGTCGTCGTCGCCGTGTCGGCCTCGGGCGGCTCGGCCGAGACGCTCGACGCCGTACGACGACTCCGCGAGGCCGGGGGTGGCGCGCGGTTCGTGGCGCTCACCAACCGGGCCTCGGCCGGCTCGACCGGCGGGGCGACCGAGACCGGGCTCGGGGCGCTGTGCGACGCGACGGTCGACCTCGCCGCGGGGGAGGAGCGCGGGGGCGTCGCGTGCCGTTCGTTCCAGCACACCCTGGCCCTCCTCCTCGCCCTCGAGGCGCGGCTGGTCGGTGGTGTCGACCTGGCCTCCCTGCTTGACCGAGCGGCGGAGGCGTCCGCCCAGCTCCTCGAGACCCGTGCTGGCTGGCTCCCGGCCGCGTCGGCCTCCGCCCTCGGACCGCACGGCACCCATGTCGTCGCGCCCGCCCGCAGGATCAGCTCGGCGCTCCAGTCGGCGCTGATGCTGCGGGAGGGACCGCGCCTGGCCGCAGTCGGCTGCGAGACCTCCGACTGGAGCCATGTCGACGTCTACCTCACCAAGACCACCGACTACCGCCTCGTGCTGCTCGCCGGGTCGCGCTGGGAGCCGGAGCTGCTCGACTGGGTCGTCCAGCGCGGAAGCACCCTCGTGGCGGTCGGGGCCGACGTGGCCGGCGCCGCGGCGACCGTGCGCTACCCGCACGACGACGTCGACGACGTGCGGCTGCTCACCGAGACGCTCGTCCTGGAGCTGGTCGCGGCCGAGGCGTGGGCGGCCGCTCGCTGACGAATGTTCTGTGGGCTGATGTCAGGACCACCTGGCGAGCAGGCTCGCTGCAGTTTCGCTGCGGTCCTCCCGGTCCGGGCCCCGCCGTCCGGGAGGATCCTCGCTCAGCCCGCGGCGGCCTTCTGGCGCGCGCGGTAGGCCGCCACGTTGGCGCGGGAGGAGCAACGGTCGGAGCAGTAGCGCCGAGACTGGTTGGGCGAGGTGTCGACGTAGACGTTGGTGCACGGCGAGGCGGCGCAGACCCCGAGTCTGGTGGGGCCGAGGTCGCAGACCAGGTTGGCCAGTCCGAGCAGCGCCTCACCGATGAGGAGGTCGGCGACGCTCGCGGCCCGGTTGGCCACGTGGATGTGGAGGTTGGCGGGGTTGTGGTCGGCGATGCGCGGGGTGATCGGGTTCTTCTCCAGCAGCGTGTTGAGCCCGTCGACGACACCCTTCGGGTCGTCGTGCGAGGACGCCTCGAAGACGGGTCTCAGGTCGCGCTGGAAGCGGCGGAGCACCGCGACGTCGCGGTCGTTCACCTGCGGCTGGAGCCAGGCGCGCTGCTCGAGGAACGCCACGAGCGCGTCGAGGTCGGGCAGCTCCGCGTTGAGGAGCGCCGCCGACGACTCGGCGTACCGGACGAAATCCACGATTTCAGTCTACGGAGGCGCGCCAGCGGGTTTCGGTCACGACCACACCGCGACCCGTCACGCCGAGGCGTCGACCGGGTGCACCGTGCGGATCCGGTGGACGGCGAACTGACGCAGGTCGTCGGCTCGGTGGTCGCGCGCCGTCAGCCAGCCGCCGTCGACGCGGACCGGGTCGACCAGGCGCTCGGTGGCGGTTCCGTGGTTGTCGACATAGGCGATCAGCACGGTGCGGCCGGACTCGACGGCCTCGCGCAGCGCGGCCAGCGACCCGATCGGCGTCAGCGTCGTGGCGGCACCCGACGCGCGGGTCTCGGCCACCTTGTCACCGGCTCGGACGGCGGTGACCACCTGGGCCAGCCGGGCCTCGAGGCGGGCGTCCGCCGTACGACGTGCCACTCGGGGGCGCGCACGCCGCCGGTCGGGGCGACTGGCGTGGACCGTGCCGTCGATGCTCTCCACCAGCGGCGACACTCCGAGCTCGCGCAGCCGCGGGATCAGCACGTCGAGGGGCGTCGTGCTGACCAGCACGGTCGGCGCGAGCCGCCGGAGCCCCAGCGAGCCCGCGCGCGGGTGGTGGAGGAGCTCGGTCAGCGCTGCCTCGTCGTCCGCGCGGAGGAACGCCTCGGCATGGCCGACCCGGACGGTGCCGAACGTGCGGGCGGCGTCGTCCACGAGATACGTCAGTGGCTGCGGCACCGGCGTGCGCGAGACCGACGCCAGGAAGGCGTGCACCTCGTGGGCGGCCCACCCGGCGTCGAACGCACGTCGTACGGACGAGGCGGTGAAGCGGTAGACGGTCGCCTGTCCGCGCGACTCGACGTCGGCGACCAGGTGGAGGTCGCGCGCGCGCTCGCGGGTCAGCGGGCCGGGGGCGACGGCGGTGAGGTCGGCCTGGATCAGGACCTGGTCGACCTCCGCCGGCAGCAGGGGAGCGAGCAGCGGAGCCGAGTCGTCCCCGGCCGCCACCGCGCGGGCGTACGACGCGAGCCCGCCGAGACCGGTGAGGCCGAGGTGGCCGGCCTCGGTCAGCGCGGCCACGACCTGCTCGGCGCGCGAAGGTGGTCGCCGGGGCCGTAGCCACGACAGGCGGGCGACCACGGAGGCCGGTCCGGTGCCGGTGGCGACGACGTGGCCCGGTGGGAGCGCCGCGAGCTCCGCGAGGACCATCGCGCGCGTCTCCGGAGCCACGCGGCTGGTGAGCTCGGGGTCCAGGGCGTTGCGGGTCTTGCCGGCGTCGTCGCGGGCGCCGACGAGGAAGGGCAGCCGTTCGGTGGCGAGCCAGGCCCGGGCGAGCCGCACCCAGCGATCGGCCGCCGGCTCGTCGCACCAGGAGTCGAAGGCCTCGGTGGGCGTCCAGGCCGGGTTGCCGTCGGCGTCCGGCCACGTGGCCAGGAGCCCGGCCGCAGCGGCGACCTCGACCAGCAGCGCCGTCGTCGACTCGTCGAGCTGGGCGAACTCCGCGGTCGCCTTGAGATCGCGCACGGCGAGGGCGCCGCTGCGAAGCGCCACCGGCGGGTGGGTGCCCCAGTGGTCCACCACCAGCTCGACGCGTCGTACGGCCTCGAAGGCGGCGCCCGCGGCGGCGCGGTCGACCTGCGTGGCGTCGCGCTCGGAGGTGGCGATCCCGGGTGGTCGGTCGATCGGCTCGCGTGTGGTGTGGCCGCCGCGCAGCGCGATCTGCACCTCGCCCGGGACGCGGACCAGCCGCGGCCGACCCGGCACCAGCAGCCCGCGCGAGAGCAGCTCCTCGGCCGGGCTGGCGGCCTCCGCCGGCGGGATCGATCGCCGCGCGGAGCCGGCGTCGGCCTCGCCTGAGCCGGCCTCGACGTGCTCCAGCATCGCCCGCGCAGCCGGCGACAGCTGGGCCAGCAGGGTCGCGACCTCGTCCTGCGAGCGGCCCGGTGTGATCGGGTGCAGGGCGGAGAGGGACCCGAGCGCCTCGGGTACCCCGGTCAGAGGACGCAGCCCCGCGTCGCTCTCCCAGACCAGGGCCAGGTCGGTCAGCCGGCGTACGGCGCTCTCGACAGCGGGCGGCTCGGCGTCGAGGATGTGGGCCAGTTCCGTGTCGGTCGTGTGGCCCGACGCCACCAGGGCATCAAGGACGGAGAGCTCGAGGCGCGTGAGCAGGTCGAGAGCACGGCCCAGCGACGACCGCGTGGCGGCCCGCGAGGCCAGCTGGCCGCTGTCCGCGGGTGCCGGGGTCGACAGGTCCGGGCGGTCCCGGAGCAACCCGGTCAGCCGCTCGTCCGGCCAGCTCCGGAGCTGGTCGGCGAGTGAGCGGTGCCCCTTGCTGGTGACGCGGCCAGGGGCGGACGAGGTGGCCATCGTTCCCACGCTAGCGGTCGGCACCAGGGTCGGGTCCGGGCGATGAACGACCGGGTCGAGGTCCGCGTGGGCGCGGCGACCGACGTCGGGCTGGTACGCGAGGTCAACGAGGACTCCTACCTCGCAGCCCCGCCCGTCTTCGTGGTCGCCGACGGGATGGGCGGCCACGACGGCGGTGACATCGCCAGCCGGATGGTGGTCGAGGAGTTCGCGCGGATCACCGAGGACGGCTACGACGCCCTCCGCGGGGCCGAGGTCGTGACCGAGACGCTGGACCGGTGCCAGCGCCGTCTCGACGCGTACGGCGACACCCACCGCGGCAGCGACGGCGGCCGCTGGCGAGGCGGCACCACCGCCGTGGTCGCTCTCGTCGTCGAGGGCCACTGGCTGCTGGCCAACCTCGGGGACTCGCGCATCTACGCCGTCGGCGGCAGGGAGCTCGTGCGGGTGAGCGTCGACCACAGCCTCGTGCAGGAGCTGGTCGACGCCGGCGAGATCACCGAGGAGGAGGCCGCCGTCCACCCCGAACGCCACATCGTGACCCGCGCGCTGGGGGGCCCGGACGAGGTCGAGCCCGACTTCTTCGTCCTGCCGCTCGTGGAGTTCGAGCGGGTCCTGCTCTGTTCCGACGGAGTGACCGGGATGGTCGGCGACCGCGACATCGAGAGCCTGCTCGCGGACAGCGCCGACCCTCGAGACGCCGCCGACCGGCTCGTCGCGGCCGCGGTCGCCGCGGGGGGCATCGACAACGCCACGGCCGTGGTCGTCGATGTGGTGGGATTGGCCGGCGACCGCACCCATGACTCCTCGCGCGAGCAGGAGCCCGTGCCCGAGACCCCGGGAGCCCTGCCATGACCGTGAGCCGATCCGTCGTACCGGGGGAGTGGTACGCCGTGCTGGGCGACGAGGTGATCGTCCTCCTCCCGCCCGCCGCCAAGGCGCGCGTCGCCGGTGTCTGGGAGCTGGTCGACGAGGGCGCCGGCTTCGACGAGGTGCTCGACGGGCTGATCAGCGGCGGGCTGCGCGAGCTGCCGGGGTTCGTCCTGGTCAGCGAGAGCGGGGGCGAGGTGAAGCTCGTGATCCGTGGCGCGGGGGTGGCCGAGCTGATGTCGGCGGACGGGCCGCTGACGATCGCC
This sequence comes from uncultured Actinomycetota bacterium, assembly GCA_963805345.1. Classification (GTDB taxonomy): domain Bacteria; phylum Actinomycetota; class Actinomycetes; order Propionibacteriales; family Nocardioidaceae; genus Nocardioides. Next base: position 420,823 of record CAWDUA010000005.1, on the reverse strand, counting down.
GGCGACGCCGAGTCCACGTGGGTCGAGCGCAACGTCCCGGGGGTGACCGGGCTGTGCCTCCGGGTCGCCGACGGTGACGGCACGCCGTACACGCTGGGCTCGGGGCTGGTCCGGGTGGCCTCCGTCCTGCAGGGCGCCGCCCCGCCGGCCGTCGACACCGGGCCGCTCGCCGCGCCCGTCGAGCCGGAGCCGATCCCCGAGCCGGACGCCGATCCCCGTCCCGACGCCGAGCCCACGCCGATCCCCGTCCCCGACCCGATCGCCGAGCCCACACCGATCCCGATGCCGGCTCCGACGCCGGAGCCCGAGCCGATCCCGATCCCGGCTCCGACCCCGGAGCGCGGTCACCGCGCGCCCGGTCCGGCCGAGACCCCGTCGGCGGTGGCCCGCCTGGTCTTCTCCAGCGGCGAGGTGGTCGACGTCGACCGGGTCGTCGTGGTGGGCCGCGCGCCACAACCCCGCGGTCTCGACGACGAGGAGGTGCTGCTGATCAGCGTGCCCAGCCCGAACCACGAGATCTCCTCCACCCACCTCGAGATCCGGCCCGGAGTCGGTGTCGACGCCGGCTCGGCCGTGGTCACCGACCTGGGCTCCACCAACGGCACCCTCGTCGTCCAACCGGGTCTGCCGGCCGAGGACCTCCAGCCCGGGATCGGCGTCCGGCTGGTGCCCGGCACCCTGGTCGATCTCGGCGAGGGGGCGACGATCCAGGTCAGCACGGTGTGACCCTCGCGTGGTCGCCATCCCGGCGGTAGGTTCCGGCCCATGGAGTCCTACGCCCGGGGTGAGACCCGGCCCGCTCTGCTCGAGGAGACCATCGGAGCCAACCTTGACCGCACCGTGGCCAGGTTCCCCGACCGCGAGGCGCTGGTCGAGTTCGCGACGGGGAGGCGCTGGACGTGGCGTGAGTTCGACCGTGACGTGGAGCTGGTCGGGCGAGGTCTGATCGCGGCCGGTATCGAGAAGGGCGACCGGGTCGGGATCTGGGGCCCGAACAGCGCCCGGTGGACGATCCTGCAGTACGCCACGGCCAAGGTCGGCGCGATCCTGGTCAACGTCAACCCGGCCTACCGCACCCACGAGTTCTCCTACGCCGTCAACCAGTCGGGCATGCGGCTCCTGGTCTCGGCCACCTCCTTCAAGACCAGTGACTATCGGGGCATGGTCGAGGAGTTCCTCGGCGGTCCGGAGTCCCTGGGCGGTCGAGCCGGGTCGAGACCGCAGCTCGAGCGGGTGGTCTACCTCGACACCGACGACTGGGACGCCCTGGTCGCGGAGGGCGAGGCGCTCGACGCCGACGTGCTCAACGTCCGGAAGCGGTCGCTGGACCCCGGCGACCCGATCAACATCCAGTACACGTCGGGCACCACCGGGCGACCCAAGGGCGCGACCCTGTCCCACCGCAACATCCTCAACAACGGCTACCTGGTCACCGAGCTGATCGGCTTCACCGAGCAGGACCGCCTCTGCATCCCGGTGCCGTTCTACCACTGCTTCGGGATGGTGATGGCCAACCTCGGCTGCACCACCCACGGCGCCACGATGGTGATCCCGGCCCCCGGCTTCGACCCCGAGATGACGCTGCGGGCGGTCGCCGAGGAGCGCTGCACCGCGGTGTACGGCGTGCCCACGATGTTCATCGCCATGCAGCACCATCCGAGCTTCGCCGACCACGACCTGTCGAGCCTGCGGACCGGGATCATGGCCGGCTCGATCTGCCCGGTCGAGGTGATGAAGCGCTGCATCCACGACATGCACATGGAGGCCGCGTCGATCGCCTACGGCATGACCGAGACCAGCCCCGTGTCGTGCCAGACCCGCGCGGACGACGACCTGGAACGCCGTACGGCCTCGATCGGGCGGGTGCACCCTCACGTCGAGATCAAGATCGTCGACCCCGCGACGGGCGAGACCGTCGAGCGGGGCGAACCCGGCGAGTTCTGCACGCGCGGCTACTCGGTGATGCTCGGCTACTGGGACGACCCCGAGAAGACCGCCGAGGCCATCGACGCCGACGGCTGGATGCACACCGGCGACCTCGCCGAGATGCGCGAGGACGGCTACTGCAACATCGTCGGCCGGATCAAGGACATGGTCATCCGTGGCGGGGAGAACGTGTACCCGCGCGAGATCGAGGAGTTCCTCTACGCCCACCCCGACATCGAGGACGTCCAGGTGATCGGCGTGCCCGACGAGAAGTACGGCGAGGAGCTGTGCGCCTGGATCAAGCTCCGCGACGGCGCCGACCCGCTCGACGCCGACGCCGTCCGCGCCTACGCGACCGGCAGGCTCGCCCACTACAAGATCCCGCGCTACGTGCTGCTCGTCGACGAGTTCCCGATGACGGTCACCGGCAAGATCCGCAAGGTCCAGATGCGCGAGGAGACCACCGCCCGGCTCGGGCTCGCCGGCCTCGGCCACGACGCGACGGCCTCCTAGGTCGGCCCGGCCGGGAAGAGCGGAAGAGCCGAAGGGATCGACCGTTCCGACCCGTCGTACGACGATCCGGTCCGCGTCTTCTGCTCCGGCCAGCCACCCGGAAACCGGCGCGCAGCCTGTTCGCCGAGCGGGCTAGGTTGGCGCTACCGATACCCGACCTGGAAGGACCCCGGCGTGAACGACGATCTCGCGCAGCTGGCGGACGACTACTGGCAGGCGATCCTGGACGAGGAGCCGACCGAGCGGCACATGCTCGGCGACTACTCCGACGTCGGGAGCTACGAGGAGGCGTCCCGCGAGGCGGAGGAGCGCTACGCCGCGACGCTCCGCGACTTCGCGACGCGGGCCGAGGCACTGCCCGCCCCGTCGCTCGGCCCCGAGGAGGTCCTCACCCGCGGGGTGATCATCAGCTCCGCCAGGGCCCACGCCGATCTCCTCGAGACGCCGCTCGGCTGTCGCAACGCCGACTCCGTCCACGGCCTCCAGGGCACGCTGCCACTGCTGGTGGGCCTGCTGGCCGTGCCCGACCAGAGCGTCGCCGACGCGATGCCGGCCAAGCTCGACGCCGTCGGCGCCCACTTCCGCCAGCTGGCCGACCGGACCCGTGAGGGCGTCGCGTCGGGCTGGGTGTCGCCGGAGTTCGCCGTCTCGCAGACGATCGAGCAGATCGAGAGGGCGCTCGCCGTACCCCTGGCCGACGACCCGGTGGTGGCGGCCGTGCAGCTGCCCGAGGGGGTCGATGCCGACGCCGCACGCGCCGCGCTGGGCGAGGCGGTCGAGCAGTCGCTGCGGCCGGGTCTCGAGGCCTACCGCGACGCCCTGCGCGAGGCGCTGCCCCATGCCCGGTCGGAGGAGGAGTGCGGCCTGTCCTGGCTCCCCGGAGGCGCCGACGCCTATGACGCGGCGCTGCGGTACTTCACGACCACCGAGAAGACCGCGCAGGAGATCCACGACATCGGTCTGGCCCAGGTGGCCAAGCTCGCCGACGAGTATCGCGCGCTCGGGCCCGAGGTCGTCGGGACCGACGACCTCGAGAAGATCTTCGACGCGATGCGGACCGACCCCGCACTCCACTTCGAGCACGGCGACGAGATGATCGAGCAGTCCAAGGTCGCGCTGGCGCGGGCCGAGGCCGCGATGGCCGACTGGTTCGAGGTCGTCCCGCAGGCGCCGTGCGCCGTTCAGAGCACAGAGGTCGGCGCCAAGGCCTTCTACTTCCCACCGGCCACCGACGGCTCGCGCGGCGGCACCTTCTTCATCAACACCGACGACCCGACCTCGTGGGGCCGGTTCGAGCTCGAGGCTATGGCGTTCCACGAGGGCGTGCCCGGGCACCACCTCCAGCTCGCGATCGCCTCGGAGCTGCCCGACACCATGCCCGCCTTCCGCAAGCACCTGCACAGCGCGGCGTACGCCGAGGGCTGGGGCCTCTACACCGAGCGGCTGTCCGACGAGATGGGGCTCTACTCGACGGCGGTCGACCGGATGGGGATGTACAGCGCCGACTCGCTGCGCGCCTGCCGGCTCGTCGTCGACACCGGGCTCCACGCCCTGGGCTGGAGCCGGCAGCGGGCCATCGACTTCATGGTGGCCAACTCACCGCTCACCGAGGGGGTCTGCCGTCCCGAGGTCGACCGCTACATCTGCACTCCCGGCCAGGCGACGTCCTACATGATCGGGCGGCTGGAGATCCAGCGGATGCGAGCCGAGGCGGAGCGACGCCAGGGTGGTCGCTTCGATGTCCGGACGTTCCACTCCGCGGTGCTCGAGAGCGGCTCCCTGCCGCTCGACGTGCTCGACCAGGTGGTCGCCGCCCGGCTGCCGTGAGGTGGCGGGCTGCCGCTGTCGGGATACCCGGCCCACCGGGTATCCCGTCGCTTCTCGCCCGTTGCAACCCCTGAGAAGCGACAGGAGTGCCCGCGCCGTGTGACCTGTGGGGCTGGAGGTACGCCGCCGCCGTCGGTCGAGCGGGTCCGGACGGGGGCCCGCGCGCCGCACAGGTCAATCGGTTGGAATCTCTCACCGGTCGCCGCCTAGGCTTGCCCGGCACCGGGCGTCACCGGCGCGACGAACGCACCAGAAGAGGGATGAACGTGCCGACTGGCAAGGTGAAGTGGTACGACGCCGAGAAGGGCTTCGGGTTCTTGTCGCAGGACGACGGACCCGACGTCTACGTGCGCAACGACGCCCTCCCCGCCGGACTGGCCACACTCAAGGCGGGCACGCGCGTGGAGTTCGGGATCGCCCAGGGTCGTCGCGGTGACCAGGCGCTGCAGGTCCGCGTGCTCGACGCGCCGGCCTCCGTCGTACGCAACCAGTCGCACGCGCGCCGCAAGTCACCGGAGGAGATGGCCCCGATCGTCGAGGACGTGATCCGCCTGCTCGACGGGGTGGGCGAGGCCTACCGGCACGGCCGGCATCCCGACTCGCGGCAGGCCAAGCCGACGGCCAAGCTGCTCCGAGCGCTCGCCGACGAGCTCGAGCTCTAGGGTTCCGCGGGCTTCTCGACCGGTTCGGCGACCGCGACCGACGACGCTCGGGGGCCGCGCTTGGCCAGCACGAACAGCGACCAGGCGAACAGGACCACGGCCGCCACGATCAGTCCGAGCCTCGGCTGCAGTGGCATCGCGATGCCGACGAAGCCCCCGATCACCCACGCCAGCTGCAGGGTGGTGTCGCTGCGGGCGAAGGCGGAGGTCTGCACGCGCTCGGGGACGTCACGCTGGATCGTCGAGTCGAGCGACAGCTTGGCCAGGCACTGGGCGAGGCCGGCGGTGAACCCGAGCACCACCAACGGCACCAGCCCGTAGAACAGGGCGGCGAGGGTGACCGCGGCGATGTCGGCCAGCAGTACGGCGACCACGGTGATCCGGGGATGCATCCGCTTCACGAAGGTGCCGATCGCGATCCCGGCGATGTTGCCCGCGCCCGCTCCACCGATCACGACCGCGATCAGGAACTGGGGCGAGTAGCCGCCGATCGGGTGCTGTCGGAGCAGGAAGGCCATGAACAGGGTGAGGAACCCCGACAGCCAGCGCGGGCCGCAGTTGGCGCGGAGGGCGAACGCCATCGACGGCGGGATGCGGACACCCTTGCGGCCCGTCAGCGTCGCCGTGTCGCTGCGGCGGCTCCGGAGGAAGCCGATCGGTTCCTCGCCCTGGCTCGAGTCGACGCGCGCGGGCAGCCGGATCGCCAGGATGGTGGCGACCACGAAGACGAGGAAGGCGTAGCGAAGCGCCCACTCCGGGCCGATCATCGCGGCGCCGGCCGCGAGCGGCGCCGAGACGACGACACCGACGACCCCGGCCATGGAGGTGCGCGCGTTGGCCGTGACGAGGGTCAGCCCCTCCGGCAGCAGTCGGGGTACGGCGGCCGCTCGGGTCACGTTGTACGCCTTGGAGGCGACAAGGACGCCCAGGGCCGCCGGGAACAGCCACGCCGACCCGTGCACGACGGCGCCGGCCATCACCCAGCACAGGAAGGCGCGGGCCGCCATGGTGGCGCCGATCGACCACCGGCGGCCGTGGCCGAAGCGGTCGAGCAGAGGACCGACCAGGGGCGCCACGATCGCGAACGGCAGCATGGTCAGGGCCAGGAACAGCGACACCTGGCCCCGGGCCTCACCCGTCGGCACCTGGAAGAACAGGGTGCCGGCCAGCGAGATGGCCACCGCCGCGTCTGCGGCGGCGTTCAGCGCGCCGAGCTCGATCAGCCGGGCCAGCCCGCTGCTGTCGGCGCCCTCGGCGGCGGCGGCGCGGCGCGCAGTGCGGTACGCCGCTCCGCCCACGCGGCCCGCCCCGCGGCCCACCGAGCGGAGCCCCCGTCCGGTCGTCTTGGCCCCCGAGGCCGCGGAGCCCGGCCGCGAACGCGGCTCCGACTCCCCGGGCGTGGTCATGCATCCATCCTGCCCGAGCGTTCTACGACGGTCGGGACGCAGTCCCGGCGCTCGCCGGAACGGGAGCGCCGTACGCCGTGGCGAGTGTGCCGGCGGCCGGCCGAGCACGAGGGATCTGACAGGCCGCCCGCGATCCGCCATCATGGCCCCATGACTGGTGCCGACGAGACCGTGGTGGCCGAGCGCGTACGCCCGGCCAAGGCCGACGCGGCGGCGCTGGCCGCCGTCGAGGCTGCCCGCGGGGCCCTGCTGGCCGAGGTCGACGATGCCGAGGTCGGCGACCACCTCGGCGCCGAGCCCGAGGCCGACCGCGTGGCGACCCACCTGTTCGAGTGCCGCAAGCCCGGCTACGTCGGGTGGCGCTGGTCGGTGACCGTGGCCCGAGCGCCGCGCCAGAAGGTCGTCACGGTCGACGAGATCGTGCTGATTCCCGGCCCCGACGCGATCACCGCCCCCGAGTGGGTGCCCTACCGCGAGCGGATCAAGCCCGGCGACCTCTCGCCCGGCGACCTGCTCCCTGTCGCGGACGACGACCCCCGGCTGGTGCCGACGTACTCCTTCGGCGACGACCCGCTCGACACCGACGCGAAGTCCCAGATCCGGACCGTGGCCAAGGACCTCGGGCTCGGCCGGATCCGGACACTCTCGCCGGAGGGCCACGAGCTGGCCGCGCAGCGCTGGTACGACGGCGACGCCGGCCCCGAGGCGCCGCTCGCGCAGTCGTCACCCGAGCCGTGCTCGACCTGCGGCTTCCTGGTGCGCCTCAACGGTGCGCTGGCCGAGAGCTTCGGCGTGTGCGCCAACGGCGACGCCAACGACGACGGCCGGGTGGTCGCGTTCGGCCACGGCTGCGGGGCGCACTCGGAGGTACGGCTGGCCAAGCGGCACGAGCCGATCCCGCTGCCCGACCCGGTGGTCGACGACCTCGACGACGTGCTCGACCTGTTCTGACCCGCGCGGACCGAGCAGGCGAGGGCTGCGCACTGCGCGCGGATCGACGCGGATCCGGCTCCGTCCGGAGTGTGCGCAGGGTGGCGCGGCCCGCCGCGTGATCCGGTCGGGGGACCGCACTCAGTCCTGGGACTCCTCGCGCATCGTCCGGGCGTTCCTGCGGCGGCGGCAGTACTCCAGTCCCATCAGGCCCAGACCGCAGCCGGCGGCGCAGGTCCACAGCATCCAGGCGTGACCGGCGTCCTCCAGCCGGGGGTAGAACGGCAGCATGGCGACGAAGCCGATCACCCACAGCGCCACGCCGACCTGCACGGTGCGGACACCGTCCACGTCGAGGGGCTCCACGTCGGCGACGATGTAGGTGCGGTTGCCGATCTCGTGGGTCATCGGCTGGTCGTCGCGCAGCTCCATGTGCCCACTGTAGGGCGGCGCGCGCGCCGGTGGGTGCCTCCCTCCTCGTCGTCTACTTCGCCATCAACCCCATCACCGCCCTCATCACCTGAGCGCTGACCCGGCCCGTGTTGACGTCGTAGGACGCTGACCCGGCCCGTGTTGACGTCGTGTGCCGCTGACCCGGCCCGTGTTGACGTCTTGTGCCGCTGACCCGGCCCGTGTTGACGTCGTTGTTCGCGTGAACAAGGGCCGGGTCAGCGCTCTCTCGCGTGAACAAGGGCCGGGTCAGCGTTCTCTCGCGTGAACAAGGGCCGGGTCAGCGCTCAGGAATGCTTAGCGTGGGTAATGAGTTATGCTAACGACATGCCCACCGTCGAGATGGCCTCCCGCACCGATGCCGGGCTCGCGAGCGAGCTCCGGTTGAGCGTGATGCGCCTACGCCGGCGACTGGCAGGTGAGCGACACCCCGACAACGTGCTGAGCATGGGCGCGATGGCGGTGCTCGGCTGCCTGTTCCGCAACGGCGATCTCACCGTCGGCGACCTGGCCGCACAGGAGCGCATCCAGCCGCCGAGCATGACCCGCATCGTGAACGGCCTGGAGCACGGTGGCTACGTCGTACGCCGGCCCCACGAGACCGACGGCCGCCAGGTCGTCGTCGTGCTCTCCGACGCGGGCCGGGCCACTGTCCTCGCCGACCGCGCCCGTCGCGACGCCTGGCTCGCCCAGCGCCTGCGCGAGCTCAGCGCCGACGAGCGCGACACCCTCCGGCGCGCCGCGCCGATCCTCCAACGACTCGCCGTCTCGGACTGAAAGCAGCACTTGAGCCCCACGTTCCGCGCACTCCACAACCCCAACTACCGGCGCTACGCGCTCGGCAGCCTGGTGTCCAACACCGGCACCTGGATGCAACGAGTCGCCCAGGACTGGCTGGTCCTGCGCCTGACCGACGGCAGCGGCACCGCCCTCGGCATCACCACCGGCCTGCAGTTCCTCCCCGTCCTCCTCCTGTCGCCGTACGCCGGCGTGATCGCCGACCGTTTCCCGAAGCGCCGCCTGCTGCAGCTCACGCAGCTGACGATGGCGTTCGCCTCGCTGGTCCTCGGCCTCCTCGCAGTGACCGGCGGGGCGGAGGTGTGGATGGTCTACGTGATCGCCTTCTTCTTCGGGATCGGCTCGGCGTTCGACGCCCCCGCCCGCCAGTCCTTCGTCTCCGAGATGGTCGGCCCCGACGACCTGACGAACGCCGTCAGCCTCAACTCCGCCACGTTCAACACCGCACGCATCATCGGCCCGGCCCTGGCCGGCCTGATGATCGGCGTCCTGGGGGGCGGCGCCCGGGCGACCGGCTGGGTGATCCTGATCAACGCGCTCTCCTACGGCGCGGTGATCTGGCAGCTCGAGCACATGGACACCGCACTCCTGCGCTCCCCGAAGCCGGTCGCCCGTACGCCGGGCATGCTGCTCGAGGGCGTCCGCTACGTCCGCAGCCAGCCGAAGATGATGATGATCCTGGTGATGGTGTTCTTCGCCGGCACCTTCGGCATGAACTTCCAGATCACCTCCGCCCTGATGGCCACCGAGGTCTTCGGCAAGGGCGCGGGTGAGTACGGCATCCTCGGCTCGGCGATGGCCGTCGGCTCGCTGGCCGGAGCCCTCCTGGCGGCCCGGCGGGTGCGGATCCGCGTCCGGCTCCTGGTCGCCGCGGCGATCGGCTTCGGCGTCGCCGAGATCGTGGCCGGGCTGATGCCGACGTACGTCGCCTTCGCGCTGATGTGCCCCGTCATCGGCCTGTGCACCCTCACCATGCTCAACTCCGCGAACTCCACGATGCAGCTCGAGTCCGCACCCGCCCTGCGTGGGCGTGTGATGGCTCTCTACATGACCATCGTGATGGGTGGCACGCCGATCGGCTCTCCCATCATCGGGTGGGTCGGCCAGCACTTCGGGCCGCGCTGGACCCTGGTCGGCGGCGGGCTGCTCGTGATCTTCGGGGTCCTGCTGGCGCTCGCGCTCTTCGCGCGTCCGTCACGGGCCGCGGCCGAGGCCGCGGCGGCTGCCGAGCCGGATACGATGGCCGCCCAGGCCGCGTGATCCCGGGCCTGCTCGGCAGCCGCTGCCGGACGGACCTGAGGCAGTCCCGGTGGTGGGCTCGCGAGCACGGTCGCGTCGGGCTCGCTGCCGTCGTATCCCGTTTTGGCCCCGGGGCGCAACGCGGGTAGCCTTGAGAACCGTGTCCGGCTCGTCCGGACCGTTGCGCACGCCCTCCTTCCGCCGTCAGGCGCCAGGGCTCGCGCGCAGTCACCACGGCACAGAGCAACAGCGCAGCATCATCGTGCCCGGCAGAGCGTCGGGCCTGAGGAAAAGACCGAAAGGGAACCACCGAGTGCCCACGATCAATCAGCTGGTCCGCAACGGCCGGCGCGACAAGGCGTCGAAGACGAAGACGCCCGCCCTCAAGGGCAGCCCGCAGCGCCGAGGCGTCTGCACCCGCGTCTACACCACCACCCCGAAGAAGCCGAACTCCGCCCTCCGCAAGGTCGCCCGCGTGCGCCTGTCGAGCGGTGTCGAGGTCACGGCCTACATCCCGGGCGTCGGTCACAACCTCCAGGAGCACTCGATCGTGCTCGTTCGCGGCGGCCGGGTGAAGGACCTCCCCGGTGTCCGCTACAAGATCATCCGCGGCACGCTCGACACCCAGGGCGTGAAGAACCGTAAGCAGGCCCGCAGCCGCTACGGCGCCAAGAAGGAGAAGAGCTGATATGCCGCGCAAGGGTCCGGCCCCGAAACGGCCGCTCGACGTCGACCCCGTGTACGGGTCGCAGCTGGTGACCCAGCTGGTCTCCAAGGTGCTCAAGGACGGCAAGAAGCAGGTCGCCCAGCGCATCGTCTACACCGCCCTCGAGGGCTGCCGCGACAAGACCGGCACCGACCCCGTGGTCACGCTCAAGCGCGCCATGGACAACGTGAAGCCGGCCATCGAGGTCAAGTCCCGCCGCGTCGGTGGCGCGACGTACCAGGTCCCGATCGAGGTCAAGGGAACACGTGGCACCACGCTGGCGTTGCGCTGGTTGGTCGGGTACGCCGCGGACCGTCGTGAGAAGACGATGTCCGAGCGCCTGATGAACGAGATCCTCGACGCGTCCAACGGGCTCGGTGCCGCGGTGAAGAAGCGCGAGGACACGCACAAGATGGCCGAGTCCAACAAGGCCTTCGCCCACTACCGCTGGTGATGTGGTTGCGGTGACGGGTGGTCACCTTCGATGGTCACCCGCCGTCGTGGCCCAGGGGCCCGCGCCCCGTCACCGCCCCGCAAGACGCACGAACCTACCTAAGGAAACGAACCGACAGTGGCTGTCGACATCACCACGGACCTGAAGAAGGTCCGCAACATCGGCATCATGGCGCACATCGACGCCGGCAAGACCACCACCACCGAGCGCATCCTCTTCTACACCGGCATCACCTACAAGATCGGTGAGGTCCACGAGGGCGCCGCCACGATGGACTGGATGGAGCAGGAGCAGGAGCGCGGCATCACGATCACGTCCGCCGCGACGACCTGCTGGTGGAAGGACCACCAGATCAACATCATCGACACCCCGGGTCACGTCGACTTCACCGCCGAGGTCGAGCGCTCGCTGCGCGTCCTCGACGGCGCCGTCGCCGTCTTCGACGGCGTGGCCGGCGTGGAGCCGCAGACGATGACGGTCTGGCGCCAGGCGAACAAGTACTCCGTGCCCCGGATGTGCTTCGTCAACAAGCTCGACCGCACCGGTGCCGACTTCTTCCGCTGCGTCGACATGATGGTCGAGCGCCTCAACTCCACCCCGCTGGTGCTGCAGCTCCCGATCGGTGCCGAGTCCGACTTCCTCGGAGTCGTCGACCTGGTCGGCATGCGCGCCCTGACCTGGCGCGGCGAGACCACGATGGGCGAGGACTACGAGGTCGAGGAGATCCCGGAGTCGATGCGGGCCCAGGCCGACGAGTACCGCGAGAAGCTCCTCGAGACGCTCGCCGAGGCCGACGACGACATCATGGTCAAGTACCTCGACGGCGACGAGCTCTCCGTGGAGGAGCTCGAGGCCGGCATCCGTCGCGCCACCCTGGCCGACAAGGTCAACCCGGTGCTGTGCGGCACGGCGTTCAAGAACAAGGGCGTGCAGCCCCTGCTCGACGCCGTCGTGAAGTACCTCCCGAGCCCTCTCGACATCGACGCGATCATCGGCCACAAGCCGAGCAACGAGGACGAGAAGATCGAGCGGATGCCGTCCGACGACCAGCCGTTCTCCGGCCTGGCCTACAAGATCGCCTCCGACCCCCACCTCGGCAAGCTGATCTACGTGCGGGTCTACTCCGGCAAGCTCGAGGCCGGCGCGACCGTCCTGAACTCCGTCACGGGGAAGAAGGAGCGGATCGGCAAGGTCTACCAGATGCACGCCAACAAGCGTGAGGAGATCGCGTCGGTCGGTGCCGGGCAGATCGTGGCCGTGATGGGTCTGAAGGACACCAAGACCGGTCACACGCTCAGCGACCTGCAGCACCCCGTCGTCCTCGAGTCGATGTCGTTCCCGGCCCCGGTCATCGAGGTCGCGATCGAGCCCAAGACCAAGAGCGACCAGGAGAAGCTCGGTACGGCGATCCAGCGGCTCTCCGACGAGGACCCGACCTTCACGGTCAAGACCGACGAGGAGACCGGCCAGACGATCATCGCCGGGATGGGCGAGCTCCACCTGGAGATCCTCGTCGACCGGATGAAGCGCGAGTTCCGCGTCGAGGCGACCGTCGGCAAGCCGCAGGTGGCCTACCGCGAGACCCTCCGCAAGGTCGTGGCCAACCACAGCTACACCCACAAGAAGCAGACAGGTGGGTCGGGCCAGTTCGCGAAGGTCGTCATCACCCTCGAGCCGAGCATCGACCCCGAGACCGGGCAGGGTGCCGGCTACGAGTTCGTCAACAACGTCTCCGGTGGCCGCATCCCGCGCGAGTACATCCCGTCGGTCGACCAGGGCGGGCAGGACGCCATGGAGTTCGGCGTGCTCGCCGGCTACCCGATGGTCGACGTGAAGTTCACCCTCGAGGACGGCGCCTACCACGACGTCGACTCCTCGGAGCTGGCCTTCAAGATCGCCGGCAACCAGGCCTTCAAGGAGGCCGCACGCATGGCCAAGCCCGTGCTGCTGGAGCCGATGTTCGCCGTCGAGGTGATCACCCCGGACACGTTCCTGGGCACCGTGATCGGCGACATCAACAGCCGCCGTGGCCAGATCCAGTCGCAGGAGGAGCGCCACGGTGACATGGTCATCAACGCCCTCGTGCCGCTGTCGGAGATGTTCGGGTACGTCGGTGACCTGAGGTCCAAGACCTCCGGCCAGGCGTCGTACTCGATGGAGTTCGACTCGTACGCCGAGGTCCCCGCGGGCATCGCCGACGAGATCGTCAAGAAGGTCCGCGGCGAGTAGTCGCCAACCAGGTCCCCCGGTCAGGACGGGGGCATTTGGCCGGATCGTCGGCATTGCAGCAGAATCAACGAGTCAAGTGACAACAACAGGAGGAGCCCACAGTGGCTAAGGCGAAGTTCGAGCGGACCAAGCCGCACGTCAACATCGGCACGATCGGTCACATCGACCACGGCAAGACCACCTTGACCGCGGCGATCACCAAGGTCCTGCACGACCAGCACCCCGACCTGAACCCCTTCACGCCGTTCGACGAGATCGACAAGGCCCCTGAGGAGCGTCAGCGCGGTATCACCATCTCGATCGCTCACGTCGAGTACCAGACCGAGGCGCGTCACTACGCCCACGTCGACTGCCCGGGTCACGCGGACTACATCAAGAACATGATCACCGGCGCGGCCCAGATGGACGGCGCGATCCTCGTGGTCGCCGCCACCGACGGCCCGATGCCCCAGACGCGTGAGCACGTGCTGCTCGCCCGCCAGGTCGGTGTGCCCGCGATCGTCGTCGCGCTCAACAAGTGCGACATGGTCGACGACGAGGAGCTCATCGAGCTCGTCGAGATGGAGGTGCGCGAGCTCCTCTCCGAGTACGAGTTCCCGGGCGACGACATCCCCGTGGTCAAGGTCGCCGCCTTCCCGGCGCTGCAGGGTGACGAGAAGTGGGCCGCCACGATCCTCGAGCTGATGGAGGCCGTGGACACGGCCATCCCGACGCCCGAGCGTGACACCGACAAGCCGTTCCTCATGCCCGTCGAGGACGTCTTCACGATCACCGGCCGCGGCACCGTCATCACGGGCCGCATCGAGCGCGGCATCGTGAAGGTCGGCGAGGAGGTCGACATCATCGGCATCCGCGAGACCTCGCAGAAGTCGACGGTCACCGGCGTCGAGATGTTCCGCAAGCTGCTCGACGAGGGCCAGGCCGGCGAGAACGTCGGGCTGCTGCTGCGCGGCACCAAGCGCGAGGACGTCGAGCGCGGCATGGTCGTGATCAAGCCCGGCACGACGACCCCGCACACCAACTTCGACGCCAGCGTCTACATCCTGTCGAAGGAGGAGGGCGGCCGCCACACGCCGTTCTTCAACAACTACCGCCCGCAGTTCTACTTCCGGACCACGGACGTGACCGGCGTGGTGACCCTCCCCGAGGGCACCGAGATGGTCATGCCGGGCGACAACACCGAGATGGCCGTCGAGCTGATCCAGCCGATCGCCATGGAGGAGGGCCTGCGCTTCGCCATCCGTGAGGGTGGCCGGACCGTCGGCGCCGGCCGGGTCACCAAGATCAACAAGTGACCTGAGCCTCACCGCTTCATCAGCACGGCCCCGGACCTGATGGTCCGGGGCCGTGCTGCGTGGTGGGGTATCTGCTGACGGGATACCCGGCTCGCCGGGTATCCCGTCGCTTCTCGGCCGTTGCAACCCCCGGGAAGCGACGGGAGTGGCTGCGGCGCGAGGCTGGTGGGGCTCGTGGGTCCAGCGGAGGAGCCCTGGCGACCGGCTGCGGAAAACCGGTGGAGGACCGCCGTCGGTACGTCGTACCGTGAGCCCGCCGGACCGCCGGCCGAGATCCCGAGAAGGAGGCAGCGAGATGCGAGGAACGCACGCTCCCGTCCGCTTCCGCCTCCTCGAAGGGATCTCGCGTGCCCGCACGTTCGCTCAACCTCGGCATCCTGGCGCATGTCGACGCCGGTAAGACCACACTGACCGAGCGGCTCCTGCATCTCGCCGGAGTCATCGACCGCCCCGGGTCGGTCGACTCCGGGACCACCCAGACCGACACCCTCGCGCTGGAGCGGCGGCGCGGCATCACCATCCGCGCGGCCGTCGTCGCGTTCCCCCTCGGCGACCTGACCGTCAACGTCGTCGACACCCCCGGCCACCCCGACTTCATCGCGGAGGTCGAGCGCTCGCTCGCGGTCCTCGACGGTGCGGTGCTCGTGCTCTCGGCGGTCGAGGGCGTCCAGCCGCAGACCCGCATCCTGATGCGCGCGCTGCAGCGGCTGTGCGTCCCGACGCTGCTGTTCATCAACAAGATCGACCGCACCGGCGCGGACGTGGACGACGTCCTGGCCGCCGTCGCCCGCCGCCTCAGCCCCGACATCCTGCCGATGGGCGTCGTCGACCGTGCCGGGAGCGGAGCCGCGGGGTTCACGCCGTACCCACCGGACGACCACGGCTTCCGCGATCGGGAGACCGTGGCGCTCGCTGAGCACGACGACGAGCTGCTCGCGGCGTACGTCGAGGGGCGGCGCCGCTCGGTCGGGCTCCTGTCGCGGTCGGTCGCCTCCCAGACCGCGGCCGGGCACCTCCATCCGGTGTACGCCGGCTCCGCGGCGACCGGCGCGGGCGTCCCGGAGCTGATGGCCGGGATCGCCCACCTGCTTCCCGTGGCGGAACCGGCGCCGGGAGCTCCGGCCACCGGGCGGGTGTTCAAGGTCGAGCGGGGCGCGGGGGGCGAGAAGGTGGCCTACGTCCGGATGTTCACCGGGGCGGTGTCGCTGCGCCAGCGGCTGGACCTGCCCGACGGCCGGCTCGGCAAGGTCACCGGCATCGAGCTGTTCGGGGCGGGTCGGTGGGCTCGGGTGCCTGCGGTCGGCGCCGGTCAGATCGCGCGCCTGCACGGCCTGGCCGAGGTACGGGTCGGGGACGCGTTCGGCGACCCGAGCACCACCTCCGAGCACCACTTCCCGCCGCCCACCCTGGAGGCGTCCGTGACCGCCGCCCGCCCCGAGCGCGGACCGGCGCTACGGACGGCGCTGACCACGCTCGCCGACCAGGATCCCCTCATCGACGCGCGGACCGACGACGACGGGCAGGTGGTCGTGTCGCTCTACGGCCGCGTCCAGCAGGAGGTGCTGGCGGCCACGCTGGCCGAGGAGTACGACGTCGAGGCGGTGTTCTCCGACGCCAGCGTCGTACACGTCGAGAGGCCGCGCCGCACCGGCCGGGCACTCGAGCGGTACAACACCCCCTCCAACCCGCACCACGCGACCCTCGGCCTCCGGATCGCACCGAGACCGCCCGGCTCCGGACTCTCCTTCGAGCTCGACGTGGCCGGCACGCAGTTGCCGTTGTTCCTCTTCAAGAGCCCCGAGGGCTTCGCCACGGCGATGGAGCGCCATGTCGCCCGCGGGCTCGAGCACGGGCTGCTCGGCTGGCGGGTGACCGACTGCCACGTCACCGTGACCGACGTCGGCTACACGCTGGCGGACGGCCCGCCGTCGAAACGAGGTCCGATGCCGACGGGTCGTGACTTCCGGATGCTCACGACGCTGGTACTGCGCCAGGCCCTGGTCCGAGCCGGGGTCCTGGTGTGCGAGCCGGTCCTCGGCGTGACCCTCGAGATCCCGACCGAGGACGCCGGTGCGGTGCAGCGCGTGGTGACCCGGTGGGGCGCGGAGCTCCTGGGCCAGGCCTCGGCGGGCGACCTGACCGTGCTCGAGGCACGTCTGCCCGCCGCCCGCCTCCACGAGCTCCAGCGTCAGCTCCCCGACCTGACCGGCGGCGAGGGCGTGCTCGAGTCCCGCTTCGACGGCTACGAGCCGGTGCGCGGACGCCCGCCCGTACGGCGCGGGTACGCCGTGGGAGCCTGAGGCCGTGCCCCGCTTCACCCGCGCCGAGCTCGCGTCGTTCCACGGGTCCGAGGTGCCCGACCTGCTGGGCCCGGGCGTCCGGCTGGTCTTCGTCGGGATCAACCCCGGCCTGATGACGGCGGCGCTCCAGATCCACTTCGGCAACCCGGGCAACCGCTTCCGGCCCGCGCTGGTCGGCGCGGGTCTGCTCGAGCCACCTGTCGACGGTCGGCCGGGGATGACCCAGGAGGACCTGGCGACGCTGGTCTCGCGCAGGGTCGGCATCACCAACCTGGTCCCGTTCGCGACGGCGCGGGCCGACGAGCTGACCCGCGACCAGCTGCTGGCGGGCCGGACCCGGCTCGAGGAGCTCGTCGCCGTGCACCGGCCCCGGGTGGTCGCGATGCTCGGGATCACGGCGTACCGCGTGGCGTTCGAGCGGCCGAAGGCGAGGAGCGGTCGTCAGCCGGAGCGGCTCGGCGAGGCCATGCTCTGGGTGGTGCCGAACCCCAGCGGGCTGAACGCCCACGAGACGGTCGCGTCCCTCGCCGCCGCGTACGCCGAACCGGCACGGGCGGCCGGCGTCCTCGGTGTCGGCGGCCGGCTGAGAGGCTGACCGACATGACCGAGCACGCCTTCGGGACCTTCGAGGTCACCCTCACCCCTCAGTCCGCCGACGACGGCATCGGCCGCTTCGAGCTCACCAAGACCTGGTCGGGCGACCTCACCGGCACCGGCCACGGGCTGATGCTCTCGGCCGGCGACCCCGCCCGACAGCAGGCCGGCTACGTCGCGCTCGAGGTCGTCGCGGGCTCGCTCCACGGTCGCACCGGCTCGTTCGCCTTCCAGCAGCTCGGGGTCATGCACGACGGCGGACAGGAGCTGAGGTACGACGTGGTGCCCGGTTCCGGCACCGGCGACCTGGCCGGGCTGACCGGCTCGTTGGAGCTCACCATCGAGGACGACGGCACTCACCGCTACGCCCTCGGCTATGTCCTGCGTGGCTGAGGTCAGTCGGCCAGCAGGGCCAGCTCCTCGTCGACGTACTGGTCGGTGTCGCCGATCTCGTCGAGCTCTGCCTTGAGCGCCTGCTGGACGGCGCGAGCCTCTTCACGACGGCCGAGGTTGCGCAGCGACCAGCCGATCGTCCAGCGGGCGACCCGGATGGTCTCCGGGTCACCGATCCGTTCGCGCGCGGCCAGCGCCTCCTCGAACGACCCGAGGGCCGCCTCGAAGTCGCCGGCGTCGGCGTAGGTCATCGCGATGTTGTGGAGCAGGGACGCGTCCCAGTCGCGCGCGCGCTGCTCGGTGGCGGACCGCGCAGCCTCCAGCGCGAGCCGGTTGAGCGCGAGCTGCTCGTCCGCGGGGGCGACGAGCGCCACCATGTGCAGCGCGTCGATGTGGAGTGCCTCCAGACCGCCGTTCGCGCGCACGTCGCGACCGCGGCGTCGAAGTAGGGGCGGGCCTCGTCGGGGTTGCCCGAGGAGCGCAGCACCCGTCCACGCTCGAGCGCGAGGTACGTCGCAGCCTCCGGGTCGTCGGAGGTGAGCGTGTCGAGGATCCGGCTGGCCTCGTCGAACTTCTCCTGCAGCCCGAGCGCTCGCACGTACTGCGTCAGCCAGGCGGTCCGCGCGGGCTCCTCGGCCTGCTCGGCCGCCTCGAGGAAGCGCTCGCCGGACGAGGCGGGATCGTCGAAGTCCCAGAGGGGTCGTGGGTCGATCACGCCGCGATCCTGCCATGTCGCGGGGACACGGTCAGAACGTGTCCTCGAGCACCATGCCGGCCCCGATCAGCATCACCTCGACGCGTCGTCGCTCGGCGTCGAGCTCGGCACCGTCGGGCAGGACGCTCAGGAGCTCGGCGAGGCCCGAGGGCCGCGCACCCCTCCGCCATCACGTCGTCGTAGGACCGCCGGATGGCGGCGATCCGAGCGGCGCTCCGGCCGTCGTCGGTGTGCTGGAGCTGACGGCCGAGGCGACGGGCGTCCAGCGCGATGTCCTCGATCGGGCGCCCGCTCGGCGTCGGCAGGTCGGCCGGTCGCCGGGCGCCGCGGACCCACCGCCTGGCTCGGGCGATCCGGTCGAAGTGGGGGTCGGAGACCAGGGCCACCAAGGTGGTCAGGCACAGCACGGGTCCGCTGAAGAACGCGGCTGCCAGCACCCAGGTGCCCATCTGTGGACGGTAGGTCGCCGATCGCGGGGGAGCAAGGCCTTCGGCCACAATGGCGCCCATGTGTCCCGAGCAGACTCCGCCTGCGCGGCCGCACCACCGCTTCACCGAGGACGGCCGCCGGATCCGCGAGGTGCTCAGCTACTCGCGCCGGGGCAGCCGCTTCACCCCCAGCCAGCGGGACGGCCTGGGAGGCGCACCACGAGGAGTGGGTGATCCCCGACGAGGCGGTCGACGAGGCCGGATTCCGGCTCGCGTCGTGGTTCGGACGGGAGGCGCCGCTCGTCGTCGAGATCGGATCGGGCGTGGGGGAGGCGACCGGAGTGCTCGCCGCCGCCCGCCCGGCGTACGACGTGCTGGCGCTGGAGGTCTGGCGGCCTGGGGTCGCGGCGTCCTTGGCCGAGGTCGCGGCGGCCGGGGCGGCGAACGTGCGGTTCTGCTCCGTCGACGCCGTGTGGGCGGTGGAGCATCTCGTCGCACCGGGCTCGGTCGTGGAGCTGTGGACGTTCTTCCCCGATCCCTGGCCCAAGACGCGCCACCACAAGCGCCGACTCGTGGACGACTCGTTCGCCGCCCTGGCTGCTTCCCGGCTCGCTCCCGGCGGCACCTGGCGCCTCGCCACCGACTGGGCCGACTACGCCGACCAGATGCACGCCGTGCTGGACGCCGAGCCCCGCCTGACCGGCGGCGTCACGCCGCGGTGGGCCGAGCGGCCGGTCACCAAGTTCGAGCGCAAGGGGCTCGAGGCCGGACGCACCATCGTCGACCTGACCTACACGCGCGGATGACCCAGGGCTGAGAGACTGCGGCCATGACGGACCAGCCTCCGCCGGACCAGCGGCCCGGGCAACAGCCGCCGGGTCAGCAGCCGCCACCCTGGCAGCAGCCGCCGGGTCAGCAGCCGCCGGGGCAGCAGCACGCCGTGGCAGCCGGGATACCCGCCGCCGCCTCCGCCGCACCCCCAGGCGACCACGGTGCTCGTCCTCGGGATCCTGGCGCTGGTGGTCTGCCAGGTGATCGGGCCGTTCGCGTGGATCATGGGCAACCGCGTCGTGCCCGAGATCGAGGCCGCCGGTGGGCGGCTCGGCGGACGGACCGAGGCGACCATCGGTCGGATCCTCGGCATCGTGGCGACCGCCCTGTTGGGACTCTCGGTGCTGGTGTTCGGCCTCGTCGTGCTGTTGAACGTGGCGGTCATCGCGGGCTTCGCTCTTCGTCGGACTCCACGGCAACTGACGCGTCAGCCCGCGCGCTGGTCGCCGGGCGTCAACGCCGGGTGGTGAGCCGGGCCCGCAGCGTCTCGTCGCGGTGGAGCCGCTCGAGGTCGCGCTCCCGACGGGCGGCGCTGACCGCGCGCAGGAAGTCCCACGCGGTGGTGCCGGGTGGTGGCGGTGGCGCGACGTACTCCGACATCCTGGTCGCCAGCATCGCCCCGAGCCGGTCGCGCGACTCGCGGTCGAGCGTGGGCAGCCGGCCGAGGTACTGCCGGACGGCGAGCGTCAGCCCGACCGGCGGCGTGGCCAGATCCGCTGAGGCGGCCCACGTGGCGAGCACGGGCGGCATCGGCGGAGGCGGCGGCAGGGACAGCCGGAACCGGTCCCGTACGACGTAGGTGCCCGCGGCGTAGTCGCCGATCCTCTTGCCGTGCGAGCTGACCAAGCAGCAGAAGAACGCCGGGCCGCCGAGGAAGACGTAGATCTCGACGATCCCGATCAGAGCGCGCACGAACGACTGCTGGACGGCCACGGTGCCGCCGTCGTCACGCACCACCCGGAGGCCGATGACGGCCTTCCCCCACGACTTTCCGCGGGTCAGGGTCTCCATCGTGGTCGGGTACACCAGGAAGACCACGATCAGGGACGACACGAGGGCCACGTGCTGCAGGGCCCCGTCGGCGTGGGCGGTGGCGACGAGTGCCAGGAACAGGACGCCGGCCGCGAGGGCCACCAGGGCTGCGACGTCGATCATCCCGGAGGCCATCCTCGCGCCGACCGTGGCCGGGGGCAGGTCGAGGGCGACGGCCTCGCCGGTGACGAGGTCGTCGGGGGTGAGTGTGGCGAACTCCGGTGACGACATCGCGCTCACCCTAGGCTCTCGGACGTGGACCTGGACGCGTATGTGCTCGCTCATCACCAGGAGTGGGACCGCCTCGAGGCCCTGACCCGCAAGCGCAGGCTCGACGGCGGCGAGAGCGACGAGCTGGTCGAGCGCTACCAGCGGGTCGCGACCCATCTGTCGGTGATCCGGACGGCTGCTCCGGACGCCACCGTCATCACCTACCTGTCCCTGCTCCTCAGCCGCGCCCGCAACCGCTCCGGCGACGCGCCGGCCGGCACCTGGCACGGTGTCCTCGGCTTCGTCACCGGGCGGTTCCCGGCCGCCCTCTACCGGCTGCGGTGGTGGTGGATCGGGACCGCCGCGGCCAACGTGGTGGCCGTGTTCGTGATGATGTGGTGGCTGCTCGCCCACCCCGACATGGAGCAGAGCATGCTCACGCCGCGCGACGTCGACCAGCTGGTCGACCACGACTTCGCCGGCTACTACAGCACCTACGCCGCCTCCCACTTCGCCGCCGAGGTGTGGATCAACAACGTGTGGGTGGCCGCTCTCTGCCTCGCGCTCGGCGCGCTCGGACTGCCGGTCGTGTACCTGCTGTTCCAGAACGTCGCGAACCTCGCGATCATCGGCTCGATCATGACCCGGCACGGGCACGGGCCGGAGTTCTGGGGACTCATCCTCCCGCACGGCATGCTCGAGCTGACCGCGGTGTTCGTCGCCGGCGGGGTCGGGCTCAAGCTGTTCTGGTCGTGGGTCGAACCGGGCGACCTCTCGCGCGCCCAGTCCTTCGCCCGTGAGGGGCGGACCGCCGGCACCGTCGCCCTCGGGCTCGTCGGCGTGCTCGCGGTGAGTGGCTGCATCGAGGCGTTCGTGACACCCAGCCCGCTGCCGACCTGGGCCCGGATCGGGATCGGGATCCTGGCCGAGGCGACCTTCCTCGCCTACGTGTTCGGGTGGGGCCGTCGCGCCGTCGCTCGTGGCTTCACCGGTGACCTCGACCCGCTCCAGCTCGACGACCGGGTCGCCAGCCAGGCGTGAGCCCGCGAGTGGCGACCACGGCGGGCGGCGCAGCCGCTTGCGGGCAAGCCCTGTTCCTTCAGAGCAGGCCCCGGGCCTTGAGGGCGAGGTAGTGGTCGGCGAGGGCGGGCGCCAGCGACTCCGCCGGTACGTCGATCACGGCCACGCCGAGGGC
Organism: uncultured Actinomycetota bacterium; assembly: GCA_963805345.1. Lineage (GTDB taxonomy): Bacteria > Actinomycetota > Actinomycetes > Propionibacteriales > Nocardioidaceae > Nocardioides. The sequence continues at coordinate 398,690 of CAWDUA010000005.1, read as the reverse complement.
ACCGAGCAGGTCGGCGGTGCTGCCGGCGCCGGGCCAGGGTCTGCTCGGCCGCTGCCGCGGCGTACACCTCGTCGAGACCGTCGCGCGACCGCGCCATCCGCTCGAGCTCGGGGTCGCGGACCGAGGCCAGCACGACCCGGTGGTGCCTGACCAGGACCGGTAGCACCGGCAGCAGGCCCTCCTCGACGGCCGACGGCTCGAGCGGGCTGAGCAGCACCACGAGCGCGCGCTGCCGACCCATCGACTGCACGGCGCCGGCGAGCGCGGTCCAGTCGGCCTCGGCGATCTCGGGCTGCAGGACGGCGCAGGCGTCCTCGAGCCGACTCGTCGCGTCGCGGGCACCCGCCAGACGGAGGCGGGTCCGCACACGCCGGTCGCCCGCGACGACGTCGACGCGATCGCCCGCCCGCGCGGCGAGTGCCGTCAGCAGCAAGGCCGCCTCCAGCGCTGAGTCCAGGCGCGGTACGTCCGCGATCCGACCGGCCGAGACGCGCGAGGTGTCGAGGACGAGCACGACCCGCCGGTCGCGCTCGGGCTGCCAGGTCCGCACGACCACGGTGCGGTTGCGGGCGGTGGCCCGCCAGTCGATGGAGCGGACGTCGTCGCCGCGCACGTACTCGCGCAGCGAGTCGAACTCCGTGCCCTGGCCCCGCACCCGGACGGCGGACCGCCCGTCCAGGTCGCGGAGCCGGGCCAGCCGCGAGGGCAGGTGCTTGCGGGACTCGAAGGGAGGGACGGACCGGACCCGGCCAGGGACGTCGCGGGTGACCTGCCGCGCCGCGAGGCCGAGCGGACCCGCCGTCCGCAGCGTCACGCCCAGCGCGTGCAGCTCGCCCCGTCGCTCGGGGCGCAGCGAGGTGGTCACCAGTGTGCGGTCACCGGGCGTGAGCCGGAGCCGGTGCCGATTGCCGGTCGCGCCGGCGGTCGGCTGCCAGGCGTCTCGGACCAGCACGGCCGTACGACGCGCGCCGTCGTTGCCGACGACCAGCGTGCTGGCGGACTCCAGCCCGGCCCGGACGCGGTCGACCGGCAGCCGCTCCACGGTGATCCGGGACGGGGAAGGGGCCAGCGCCACGTCGAGCGCGACGAGCAGGAGCACGACGAGCACCCACAGCCACATCGTGCCGATCGAGGGGCGCAGCAGGACCGCCACCAGCCCCAGCAGGAGCAGCAGCGGGACGCGCCCGGTGATGGCCATCGGTGAGACCTCGTCGAGTCGTGGTGGGGCTAGCGGGGGACCGGGACGGAGCCGAGTGCGGAGGCGAGGACGGCACTGACGTCGACGCCCTCGAGCTCGGCCTCGGGCCGGAGCGAGAGCCGATGGGCGAGCGTGGCCTGCGCCAGCGCCTTGACGTCGTCGGGCGTCACGAAGTCGCGGCCCGACAGCCAGGCCCAGGCCCGCGCCGTACGCATCAGCGACACCGCGCCGCGGGGACTCGCGCCGAGCCCCAGGGAAGGTGCCTGACGCGTCGCCCGCGCGACGTCGACGACGTAGCCCGCGACCTCGGGGGACAGCTGCACCCCGCGGACGGCCCGCCGCCCGGCCTCGATGTCGTCGGCACCGGCGACGGCCCTCACCCCCGACCCGACCACGTCGTGCGGGTCGAACCCGGTCGCGTGACGCCGCACGATCTCGAGCTCCTCGGCGCGCTCGGGGACCGGGAGCACGACCTTGAGCAGGAAGCGGTCGAGCTGGGCCTCCGGCAGCGGGTAGGTGCCCTCGTACTCCACGGGATTCTGGGTCGCGGCGACCAGGAACGGTTGCGGCAGGGCGTGCGAGACGCCGTCCACCGACACCTGTGCCTCCTCCATCGCCTCGAGCAGTGCCGACTGGGTCTTGGGCGGGGTGCGGTTGATCTCGTCGGCCAGCAGGAGGTTGGTGAACACGGGGCCCTCGCGGAAGGACAGCTCGCCCCGGGCGCCGTCGATCACCATCGAGCCGGTGATGTCGCCGGGCATCAGGTCGGGCGTGAACTGCACGCGGCTGGTCCGGACCGAGAGCGCGGCGGCGAGGCTGCGCACCAAGAGCGTCTTCGCGACGCCCGGTACGCCCTCCATCAGCACGTGTCCGCCGCACAGCAACGCGACCAGCAGGCCGCTCACCGCGGCGTCCTGACCGACGACGGACTTGGCCACCTCGGCCCGGACGTCAGCGAGACGGGCGCGTGTCTCGTCGCTGCCGAGCGGAGCCGCCGAGCCTCCTGTCTGGAAGTCGCTCATGCGTGGGACACCTCTCTGTCGAGCTCGTCGAGCAGTCGGGCCAGGTCGGCCAGGTCACGGTCGTGCGCGGGTGGGGCGGCGTCGGGTCGCAGGAGGGTCTCGACCTCGTCGACCCGGCGGCCGGTGTGCTCGGCGACGGCTGCGGCGAGCACTCCGGGGTCGGTGTGGTGCGGCAGGGCCAGCCGCTCGCTCATCCTGGTCCGGGCCGCGGACCGCAGCGCCTCCGCGGCGTGGTGGCGGTCGCCGGAGCGGCGGTAGAGGCGTCCGAGGTTGCGCGTCGTCTCGACGGCCTTCACCCGGACCGGCAGGGGCTCCACCGCGAGCGGCCCGAGCCGGCGCGAGCGCCACACGACGAGCGCCACCGCCGCGGCCAGCAGCAGCCAGATCGCCGGCGTGAGCCAGGGAGGCAGGAGGCTGGAGGGGGAGACGCCGTCGCCGCCCACGAGGTCGGCCAGCGACGGGACGTACCAGACCAGGTGCGCTCGCGGTCCCAGCAGCCGCAGGGCCACGGCCGCGTTGTCACCCTCGAGGATCTGGTCGTTGGTGAGCGCCGTGGGAGCGCCCAGGAGCGTGAGGCCCGGCCGGGGCTCGGCGAGCAGGACGCCGCCCCGGGCGCGGAAGCAGCCGGCGCCGTCGAAGGCCTCGGCCTCCTGCACCTGCAGCATCAGCCCGTCGTACGACGGGCAGCCGGCGGCGACCGGGGCGTCGGGCGAGGTGGTCACGGCGTACCCCCCGATGTCGAGCTGGCGGGTGAGCTCGGGGCCCGGCGACACGACCACGAGCGCGGCCTCGCCCTGGTGTGCGAGCAGCCGCCGCGTCGTCGAGCGGCCGAGCCGGTCCGACCCGGTCACCACGACCACGGTCGCCGCGTCGGTCCTGGCCCGGTCGAAGGCGTCGGCGGAGCGCACCACGTCGACCGAGACGCCCTCCTCGCCGAGCACCCGCGCCAGGGCCTGGGCGCCGCCGCCGTCCGGGTTGGCGGGGTCGAGCGCGCCTGCGTAGGACCGGTCCTGTCGGCCCAGCCACGCGGTGAGCGCCACGGTGACCACGACCGCCAGCACGACGAGCAGCGTCGTCCGGTGCCGGACCAGGACGCTCATCGGGTGCCCGCCAGGGTGTCGTCCAGGGCGAGCACCGCGCCCGCGTCGTCGGGGGTCGCCGGCCGGTCGCCGTAGAGCGTCGCGTCGAAGAGGTCGGCGGTCCGCCCGACCCGTGGCCCCACCTGGGGGTACGACGCGGCCAGCGCAGCGGCGACCTCGTGGGCGGTCGCACCGGGTCGGTCGTCGATGCGGCCGCGCTCGATCTGACGGGCGGCGAGGGCCCGGAACCCGTCCACGACGGCCTCCTCGTGGCGACCCTCGGCGTAGGACGCCTCGGCTCGGCGACGGAGCTCGGCTGCCGCCGGTCGGTCGTCTCGGAGCAGGGCGGGCGGGTGCGTCCGCTGCCGGCGGTCGCGCCGCAGACGGGAGAGGAGCACGAGCAGGCCTGCGAGCAGGAGGGCCCCGACCAGCAGCGCCACGAACGTCGTGAACCACGACGTGGCCGACGCCGTGCCCACCGCGCGGTCGAAGACCCGGCCGAGCCAGTCGAGCAGCCGCTGCCAGAGGTGCTGTTGGTGGTACTCGCTGTGGAGCAGCTCGCGGCGCAGCAGGCGGCGCCCCTCGTCACCGGAGGGGTCGAGAGGGGGGCCGGGCGCGAGCATCAGCGGGGCAGGATCCCCGCCCGGCTGAGCAGCTCCACGTCGTAGGCCTCCTTGCGGATGCGCTGGTCGACGTAGAGCAGGGCGTTGACCGCGGCCTGGAACGGCTGCAGGACGGCCGACGACAGCACGGTGCCGGCGGCGGTGAGCAGGACGTAGAGCGTGATGCCGTAGCCGGTCTCCGAGGACGCCGTCAGGAACAGGTTGCCCGCGAGGCTGAACGGCAGCTGCACGATGTTGCCGGCGAACCCGACCACGAGCGCCACGAGCAGCAGGATGCCGAACAGCCGCCAGAACTGCTGCCGGGTGAGGTGGGCGGCGCGACCGAGCGCCCCGAACACGCCGACCGGCTCGAGCATCAGTGTCGGGACGGCGAGCGCGCGCACGCGCACCCAGAAGAGGACGTAGCCGATCACGAGCAGGAGACCCAGCACCACGCCGACGACCACCGTGGCGGCCACCGACGAGTGGAACGCGAAGATCCCGATCAACAGCACGCCCGCCACGACGCCGAAGGCGAGGACCATGGCCAGGCCGAGCAGGACGGCCATCCCGAAGAGCCGCCACCGCTTGCCACGGGTGGCCGCCCAGGCCTCGCCGATGGTGAGCTTGCGGCCGACCGCGGCGGCCGAGGTGACGTGGGCGATCATCCCCGACACGAACAGCAGGCCCACCGACTGCAGCTGGAGGCCGAGCAGCAGCGACCCGAAGGTCGCCACCAGGCTCGCCACCTGCCCGTCGGTGAAGCCCTGCTCGTTGGTGTCGAGGCGCAGGGTCCCCGTGGAGCCGCTGATCAGGGAGATCACCACCGGCAGCACCATGGCCACGGCGGAGACGAGCACCGCCGCACCCACGGTGGCCTTCGGGTTGTAGCGGATGATCCGGAAGGCGCCGTCGAAGATGTCGCCGAGGACCAGCGGACGCAACGGGATCGCGCCGGGCTTGTGCGCGGCCGGCGCGGGCTGGAGCGGGTACGGCGTGGGGTGCCCGCCGGGTGCGCCCGGCGCGAACTGTCCCCATGCGGGCTGGGTGGCCGTCGTACCGGCGCGCGGCGGGCCGTCAGGGGGTGCGCCCCCGGGCGGCGGGGGCGTGCCCCAGCCAGGGGTCGGCCCGGGCTGGGCGGGCGGCGGGGTCGGGGGGCTGCTGCCGGGGGGAGGCGGCGTCGGCGGCACCCATCCGGGCGGCGGCGGCTGGTCTCCCGACACGGATGTCTCCCTCGTCCTGGGGCTCGGCCGGTCCCGTGCCCGGACGCCCGCGAGGCGCCATCTTGTCAGGTCCCGTGCGGCGGTGCGCGAGGAACGAGCGCACGGCCGCACGAGGGGGGAGGAGCAAGGAGCACGCCCGAGGAACGACGTGGCGCGAGGCTGTCGAGACCGCGATGACGGTGCCCGACCGACCGCCTGTCGGAGTCGTCCGGCCTCGATTTGTCGTGCCGGAGCATCTCTGTCAGGATTGTCCGGTTGCTCCGGCGGGTCGCCGGGGGCACCACACTTGATTGTTGAATCGCGTCTCCCGCTGGTTCGGTGGTCTTGTGCGGCCGCACCACACCGACCGAGGTCGGTCGGAGACCCGATCGGCCCGGCCGCACGGCCGGGTGTCCACCAACACGATGCAGGTCCACCCGCAAGGGGTGGTGTGTGCCGCGGAAAACTCGCGACACGCCCGACCTCGGGGGTCGGAGATCCGCGGCGTGGAGGTGGGTGAGGAACCAGAAGCGTTCGGTCCCGTCCCGGGGCCAGAGCGGGCAGACGTAGCAGCACGACACGAAGGACGAGAGACACCTATGGCGGGACAGAAGATCCGCATCAGGCTCAAGGCCTATGACCACGAGGTGATCGACACCTCGGCGCGCAAGATCGTGGACACCGTCACCCGCACGGGTGCCAAGGTCGCCGGCCCCGTGCCGCTGCCGACCGAGAAGAACGTGTACTGCGTCATCCGCTCGCCCCACAAGTACAAGGACTCGCGCGAGCACTTCGAGATGCGCACGCACAAGCGACTGATCGACATCATCGACCCCACGCCGAAGACCGTCGACTCCCTGATGCGCCTCGACCTCCCCGCCGGTGTCGACATCGAGATCAAGCTCTGAGGCAACTGAGATGACTGTTGAACGAAACGTGAAGGGCCTGCTGGGCACCAAGCTCGGCATGACCCAGATGTGGGACGACAACAACCGGATCGTCCCGGTGACGGTCGTCGCGGCGTCCACGAACGTCGTGACCCAGGTCCGCAAGCCCGAGAGCGACGGCTACAACGCGATCCAGGTCGGGTTCGGCGAGATCGACGGGCGCAAGGTCACCAAGCCGGCCGCCGGCCAGTTCGAGAAGGCCGGGGTCAGCCCGCGCCGTCACCTGGCCGAGATCCGCACCGCCGACGCCGCGTCGTACACCGTCGGCCAGGAGCTGGCCGTCGACACCTTCGCCGCCGGCGAGGAGATCGACGTGACCGGCACGACCAAGGGCAAGGGCTACGCCGGTGTGATGAAGCGGCACGGCTTCCACGGCGTCGGCGCCTCCCACGGTGCCCACCGCAACCACCGCAAGCCGGGCTCCATCGGCGCGTGCGCGACTCCCGGTCGTGTCTTCAAGGGCGTCCGGATGGCCGGCCGGATGGGCCACGACACCGTGACCACCCAGAACGTCACCGTCCACGCGGTCGACGCCGAGAAGGGCCTGATCCTGCTCAAGGGCGCCGTTCCCGGCCCCAAGGGCGGTCTGCTCGTCCTGCGCTCGGCCGCCAAGCGCGCGCAGAAGGAGGCCTGACCATGGCGACCACCAAGAAGGCTGCCCCCGCGGCTGCCAAGGCCGTGAAGGTCGACCTCCCCGCCGAGATCTTCGACGCCGAGGTCAACATCCCGCTGATCCACCAGGTCGTGGTGGCCCAGCAGGCGGCTGCCCGCCAGGGCACGCACGCCACCAAGCGCCGCGGCGACGTACGCGGCGGTGGCCGCAAGCCCTACAAGCAGAAGGGCACCGGCCGCGCCCGTCAGGGCTCGACCCGCGCCCCGCAGTTCGCCGGCGGCGGCGTCGTCCACGGCCCGCAGCCCCGCAGCTACGCCCAGCGCACGCCCAAGAAGATGATCGCCGCCGCGCTGCGCGGCGCCCTCTCCGACCGGGCTCGCGAGGGCCGCATCCACGTCGTCGACTCCCTCGTCTCCGGCGACAAGCCGTCGACGAAGGCCGCGCTGGCCGCCCTGACCGGTCTCGTCGCCGACCGCGCGAACTTCCTGCTCGTCCTCGAGCGCTCCGACGCGCTGACCTGGCTGTCGCTGCGCAACGCGACCCAGGTGCACATCGTGGCCGTCGACCAGGTCAACACCTACGACGTGCTGGCCAGCGACGACGTGGTGTTCACCCGGGGCGCCTACGACGTGTTCGTCGGTGGCACCGCGTCCAGTGCAGCCCCGGCCGCGCCGGCCGAGACGCCTGCCGCCACGACCCAGACCGCCACGACCGAGGCCGCCCCGACCGAGGCCGACGCCGACGCGAAGCCCGAGCTGCCCAAGGGCGCCAAGGCCCCGCTGAAGAGCGGCGGTGCGCCGAAGGGCTACGAGGTCAAGGGCAACGCCGACTCCGGTCTGTTCCACGAGCCCGACGGCCAGTGGTACGACCAGACCGTCGCGGAGTTCTACTTCAAGACCGCCGACGACGCAGAGGCGGCCGGCTTCACCCGCGCCGGTGACCCCGCCCGTGACCAGGAGGACGAGCAGTGAGCACCCTGCACAAGGACCACCGCGACATCCTGCTCGCGCCGGTCGTGTCGGAGAAGAGCTACGGGCTCCTCGACGCCAACAAGTACACCTTCCTGGTGGCGCCCGACGCCAACAAGACCGAGATCAAGATCGCGGTCGAGAAGGTGTTCGGAGTCAAGGTCACCTCGGTGAACACGATCAACCGCCAGGGCAAGACGCGCCGTACCCGCAACGGGCTCGGCAAGCGCAAGAACACCAAGCGCGCCATCGTCAGCCTCGCTGAGGGCCACCGCATCGACATCTTCGGAGGTCCGGTCTCCTGACCGGGCTCCTGACTAGGACGAGAAACCATGGCTATCCGCAAGTACAAGCCGACCACCCCGGGCCGTCGCGGCTCCTCGGTGGCCGACTTCGTCGAGATCACCCGGACCACGCCGGAGAAGTCGCTGACCCGCCCGCTGCCCAAGAAGGGCGGCCGCAACAACCAGGGCCGGATCACCACCCGCCACCAGGGCGGTGGCCACAAGCGCGCCTACCGGATCATCGACTTCCGTCGCTACGACAAGGACGGCGTGCCGGCGAAGGTCGCGCACATCGAGTACGACCCGAACCGCACCGCCCGGATCGCGCTGCTCCACTACGTCGACGGCGAGAAGCGCTACATCGTCGCGCCGAAGGACCTGCGTCAGGGCGTGCTGCTCGAGTCCGGGCCGACCGCCGACATCAAGGTGGGCAACAACCTCCCGCTGCGCAACATCCCGGTCGGTACCACGATCCACTGCATCGAGCTGCGTCCAGGCGGCGGGGCCAAGATCGCCCGCTCGGCCGGCAACTCCGCGCAGCTGGTCGCCAAGGAGGGCTCGCGCGCCACCCTGCGCATGCCGTCCGGCGAGATGCGGTTCGTCGACGTCCGCTGCCGCGCCTCGATCGGTGAGGTGGGCAACGCCGAGCAGTCCAACATCAACTGGGGCAAGGCCGGCCGGATGCGGTGGAAGGGCAAGCGCCCGACCGTCCGCGGTGTCGTCATGAACCCCGTCGACCACCCGCACGGCGGTGGTGAGGGCAAGACCTCCGGTGGTCGCCACCCGGTCAGCCCGTGGGGCAAGCCCGAGGGCCGCACGCGTCGCAAGGGCAAGGCCAGCGACGCCCAGATCATCCGTCGTCGCCGTACCGGCAAGAAGCGCTGAGCAGGGAGTAAGGACACATGCCTCGCAGCCTGAAGAAGGGCCCGTTCGTGGACGGCCACCTGATGAAGAAGGTGGACGCCGAGAACGACAAGGGCTCCCACAACGTGATCAAGACCTGGTCGCGTCGCTCGATGATCGTGCCGGTCATGATCGGCCACACGATCGCCGTGCACGACGGCCGCAAGCACGTTCCCGTGTTCGTGACCGACGCGATGGTCGGGCACAAGCTCGGCGAGTTCGCACCGACCCGCACCTACCGCGGGCACGTCAAGGACGACCGGAAGGGGAGGCGTCGCTGATGCCGACCACTGACCGCCGCCGCACCAGCGCTCGACGCGAGACGCTGCTCGGTGACCAGCAGGGCGCGTTCGCCAGCGCTCGTTACGTGCGGATCACCCCGATGAAGGCCCGCCGCGTGACCCAGATGATCCAGGGTCTGCCGGTCGACGACGCCCTGTCCCTGTTGCAGTTCGCGCCGCAGTCCGCGGCCGCGACCGTCTACAAGGTGCTGGAGAGCGCTGTCGCGAACGCCGAGACCACCGAGGACCTCGAGCGTGCCGACCTCGTCGTCAGCAACTGCCAGGTCGACGAGGGTCCGACGATGAAGCGCTGGCGCCCGCGTGCCCAGGGCCGTGCCACGCGGATCCTCAAGCGCACCAGCCACATCACCCTCGTGGTGACGCCCGCGGCCACGCAGGCGCCCGCGAAGAACCGGAAGAAGGGGAAGGCCTGATGGGCCAGAAGATCAACCCGAACGGCTTCCGCCTCGGCATCTCCACCGACCACAAGTCGCGCTGGTACGCCGACAAGCTCTACAAGTCGTACGTCGGCGAGGACGTCGCCATCCGTCGCCTGCTGTCCAAGGGCATGGAGCGCGCCGGCATCTCCAAGGTGGAGATCGAGCGCACCCGCGACCGCGTCCGGGTGGACATCCACACCGCGCGGCCGGGCATCGTGATCGGCCGCCGCGGCGCCGAGGCCGACCGCATCCGCGGCGACCTCGAGAAGCTCACCGGCAAGCAGGTCCAGCTGAACATCCTCGAGGTCAAGAACCCCGAGGTCGACGCGCAGCTGGTCGCCCAGGGCGTCGCCGAGCAGCTCAGCGGCCGGGTGCAGTTCCGTCGCGCCATGCGCAAGGCGATGCAGACGACCATGCGGTCCGGTGCCAAGGGCATCCGGATCCAGTGCTCGGGCCGCCTCAACGGTGCCGAGATGTCGCGGACCGAGTTCTACCGCGAGGGTCGCGTCCCGCTGCACACGCTGCGTGCCGACATCGACTACGGCTTCTACGAGGCCAAGACCACCTTCGGCCGGATCGGCGTGAAGGTCTGGATCTACAAGGGCGAGGTCGCGGGTACCCGCGCCGAGCGTCAGGCCCAGGCGGCCGCGCGCGCCGGCGTACCCGGTCGCAGCGGTCGGCCCCAGCGGGCCGGCGAGCGTCCGAGCCGCGGCTCCCGCCCGACTCGTGGTGACCGCGCCGGCGCGGCCCCCGAGGCGGCTGCCGCCGCTCCGGCCGAGGCCACGGCCGCGGCCGCAGCACCGTCTGCTGGTCCAGAGTCCGGAACGGAGGCCTGACCATGTTGATGCCCCGGCGTCTCAAGCACCGCAAGCAGCACCACCCCAACCGCAGTGGTGCGGCCAAGGGTGGCACTCGCCTGGCCTTCGGTGACTTCGGGATCCAGGCGCTCGAGGGGTCCTACGTGACCAACCGACAGATCGAGTCGGCTCGTATCGCCATGACCCGTCACATCAAGCGCGGCGGCAAGGTGTGGATCAACATCTACCCCGACCGCCCGCTGACCAAGAAGCCGGCCGAGACCCGGATGGGTTCCGGCAAGGGTTCCCCGGAGTGGTGGATCGCCAACGTCAAGCCCGGACGCGTGCTCTTCGAGCTGTCCGGCGTCGACGAGGCGACCGCGCGCGAGGCCATGCGCCGTGCGCAGCACAAGCTCCCCTGCAAGACCCGTTTCATCTCCCGCGAAGCAGGTGAATTCTGATGGCTGCGCTCCAGGCACACGAGCTCGACGAGATGAACGCCACCGACCTCGAGGCCCGCTTGCGCGAGGCCAAGGAGGAGCTGTTCAACCTGCGGTTCCAGGCGGCCACCGGCCAGCTGGAGAGCCACGGACGGCTCCGTACGGTCAAGAAGGACATCGCTCGGATCTACACCGTGGTGCGTGAGCGCGAGCTCGGCATCCGGTCCACCCCGGGCGCGAACGAGGAGACTCAGAAGGAGAGCGCTGACGCATGAGCGAGCAGACAGCAACGCAGCGCAACACCCGCAAGGTGCGCGAAGGCCTGGTCGTCAGCGACAAGATGGACAAGACCGTCGTCGTCGAGGTCGAGGACCGCGTGAAGCACGCGCTCTACGGCAAGGTCATGCGCCGTACGTCGCGGCTCAAGGCCCACGACGAGGCCAACGACTGCGGCATCGGCGACCGCGTCCAGATCATGGAGACCCGTCCGCTGTCCGCCACGAAGCGCTGGCGCGTCGTGGAGATCCTGGAGCGTGCGAAGTGATCCAGCAGGAGTCGAGGCTCAAGGTCGCCGACAACACCGGTGCGAAGGAAGTCCTCTGCATCCGCGTGCTCGGTGGCTCGGGTCGGCGCTACGCCGGCATCGGTGACGTCATCGTCTGCACGGTCAAGGACGCCATCCCCGGTGGCAACGTCAAGAAGGGCGACGTGGTCAAGGCCGTGATCGTGCGCACCACCAAGGAGCGCCGCCGCCCGGACGGGTCCTACATCAAGTTCGACGAGAACGCCGCGGTCATCCTGCGGCAGGACGGCGAGCCGCGCGGCACGCGCATCTTCGGCCCCGTGGGCCGCGAGCTGCGCGACAAGCGGTTCATGAAGATCATCTCGCTGGCACCGGAGGTGCTCTGAGATGGGGAAGCACGCGATGAAGATCAAGAAGGGCGACACCGTCAAGGTGATCGCCGGCAAGGACAAGGGCGCCGAGGGCAAGGTGATCCTGGTGCTCCGCGAGGAGCAGCGGGTCATCGTCGAGGGCGTGAACCGCGTCAAGAAGCACACCAAGGTCGTCAACCAGGGCGGTCGCGCCGGCAGCACGGGCGGGATCATCACCACCGAGGCCCCGATCCACGTGTCCAACGTGATGCTGGTCGAGGGCGACGGCGTGACCCGCGTCGGCTACCGCCGCGAAGAGGTGCAGAAGCGCCGCCCCGACGGGTCGACGTACCCCGGCACCCGCAGCGTCCGCATCTCGCGCCGCACCGGGAAGGAGATCTGACATGACCGACACCGTGACGGAGACCCCGGCGGCCGAGGAGAAGGTCACCCCGCGTCTCAAGACGCGCTACCGCGAGGAGATCCTCCCCGCCCTGCGCAGCGAGTTCGAGATCGGCAACGTCATGCAGGTGCCCGGCCTGACCAAGATCGTGGTCAACATGGGCGTCGGCGAGGCGGCTCGCGACTCGAAGCTGATCGAGGGCGCCATCCGCGACCTGACGACCATCACGGGGCAGAAGCCGACCGTGACCCGGGCACGCAAGTCCATCGCGCAGTTCAAGCTCCGCGAGGGCATGCCGATCGGCGCCCACGTGACGCTGCGCGGCGACCGGATGTGGGAGTTCCTCGACCGGCTGCTGTCGCTGGCCCTGCCCCGCATCCGGGACTTCCGCGGCCTCTCGCCCCGGCAGTTCGACGGCAAGGGCAACTACACCTTCGGTCTCACCGAGCAGGTCATGTTCCACGAGATCGACCAGGACCGCGTGGACCGTCCGCGAGGCATGGACATCACGGTCGTGACCACCGCGACGAACGACGAGCAGGGGCGCGCGCTGCTGAAGCAGCTCGGCTTCCCGTTCAAGGAGAACTGACCATGGCGAAGACTGCACTGAAGGTGAAGGCGGCGCGCAAGCCCAAGTTCGCCGTTCGCGGCTACACCCGCTGCCAGCGCTGCGGGCGTCCCAAGGCCGTCTACCGCAAGTTCGGCCTGTGCCGGATCTGCCTGCGCGAGATGGCTCACCGCGGCGAGCTGCCCGGTGTCACCAAGTCCAGCTGGTGACCCAGACCTACAACCGCTGAAGGTCCGGCCCGGTCACCACCGGGATCCGGAAACCACAGAAGAGAGAACGACACACACCATGACCATGACCGACCCGATCGCAGACATGCTGACCCGTCTGCGCAACGCCAACCAGGCGTACCACGACTCGGTGACCATGCCCTACAGCAAGCTGAAGCAGGGCGTCGCCGAGATCCTCAAGGCCGAGGGCTACATCACGTCCTTCGACGTGGCTGAGGCTCCCGACGGTGGCGTCGCCAAGACCCTCACCATCACCTTGAAGTACGGCCGCAACCGCGAGCGCTCGATCGCGGGCGTACGCCGGATCAGCAAGCCCGGTCTGCGCGTGTACGCGAAGAGCACCGGCCTGCCCAAGGTGCTCGGTGGTCTGGGTGTCGCGATCATCTCGACCAGTACCGGCCTGCTCACCGACCGCCAGGCACACCAGAAGGGCGTGGGTGGGGAAGTCCTCGCCTACGTCTGGTAGCCCGAGACCCGAAGAGGAGAGAACTGACATGTCGCGCATCGGAAGGATGCCCGTCGTCGTGCCCTCGGGTGTCGATGTCGCCATCGACGGCTCGCTGGTCACGGTGAAGGGCCCCAAGGGGACGTTGTCCCACTCGGTCGTCACCCCGATCACGGTCGAGAAGAACGACGGTGTCCTCACCGTCACCCGACCTGACGACGAGCGGGAGAGCCGGGCCCGTCACGGCCTGACCCGCACGCTGGTCAACAACATGGTCGTCGGTGTCACCGAGGGCTACGAGAAGAAGCTCGAGATCGTGGGCGTGGGCTACCGCGTCATCTCCAAGGGCCCGACCCAGCTGGAGTTCCAGCTCGGCTACAGCCACTCGATCACGTTCAACGCGCCCGAGGGCATCACGTTCACCGTGGAGAACCCGACCCACCTCGCCGTCCAGGGCATCGACAAGCAGCTCGTCGGTGAGGTCGCCGCGAACATCCGCAAGCTCCGCAAGCCCGAGCCCTACAAGGGCAAGGGCGTGCGCTACGCCGGCGAGCACATCCGCCGCAAGGTCGGAAAGGCTGGTAAGTGACATGGGTATCTCCCTGTCCAAGCACAAGCACACCGCGTCGCGCACGAAGGCGCGCCTACAGCGCCAGGTGCGGGGTCGCAAGAAGATCGCCGGCACTCACCTGCGCCCACGCATGGTGGTGACGAGGTCGACCAAGCACATCAGCGTGCAGGTCGTCGACGACCTCGTGGGCAAGACGCTCGTCTCCGCCTCCACCATGGAGGCCGACCTGCGCGCCGCCGAGGGCGACAAGACCGCCAAGGCCAAGCTGGTCGGCGAGCTGGTGGCCGAGCGGGCGAAGGGCGCGGGCATCGAGTCCGTCGTCTTCGACCGCGCCGGCAACAAGTACCACGGCCGCGTCGCGGCCCTCGCCGACGCCGCGCGCGAGGGCGGGCTGACCTTCTGATGGCCCTGACGACCGAGCAGGACCACAGCGGACTTATCAAGGAAGAGGACATCTCATGAGCGGAGCCCAGCGCGGACAGCGCGGGGGAGGCGATCGCCAGGGCCGTGGCCGCGACGACCGTCGCGGCGGCGCCGAGAAGAGCGCCTACGTCGAGCGGGTCGTAGCGATCAACCGGGTCGCCAAGGTCGTCCAGGGCGGTCGTCGCTTCAGCTTCACCGCCCTCGTCGTGGTCGGTGACGGCGACGGCATGGTCGGCGTCGGCTACGGCAAGGCCAAGGAGGTGCCGGCGGCGATCGCGAAGGGCGTCGAGGAGGCCAAGAAGGCCTTCTTCCGGGTCCCTCGTATCCAGGGCACCATCCCTCACCCCGTCCAGGGCGAGAAGGCCGCGGGCGTGGTCATGCTGCGCCCGGCCGCACCCGGTACCGGTGTGATCGCGGGTGGCCCCGTGCGCGCCGTCCTCGAGTGCGCCGGCATCCACGACGTGCTGAGCAAGTCGCTCGGCTCGTCCAACCAGATCAACATCGTCCACGCCACGGTCGAGGCGCTCCGCATGCTGGAGCAGCCCCAGGCCGTGGCGGCCCGACGCGGCCTCCCGGTCGAGCACGTCGCCCCGGCGGCGCTGCTCAAGGCCCAGGCCGCAGGGGTCGAGGGAGCCGCTGCGGAGGTGTCCTCCTGATGGCACAGCTGAAGGTGAAGCAGCTCAAGAGCGGGATCGGCTGCAAGGTCAACCAGCGGGAGACCCTGCGTTCGCTCGGGCTCAAGCGGATCGGCGACGTGGTCGTGAAGGAGGACCGCCCGGAGATCCGGGGCATGGTCCAGACCGTCCGTCACCTGGTGACGGTCGAGGAAGTCGAGTAGTCATGACGTTGAAACTCCACCACCTGCGCCCGGCGCCGGGTGCGAAGACCGCCAAGACCCGCGTCGGCCGCGGTGAAGGCTCCAAGGGCAAGACCGCCGGTCGCGGCACCAAGGGCACCAAGGCCCGCTACCAGGTGCCGGCGCACTTCGAGGGCGGCCAGCTGCCGCTCCACATGCGCATCTCGAAGATGAAGGGCTTCAAGAACCCCTTCAAGGTCGAGTTCCAGGTCGTGAACCTCGACAAGCTCGGCGAGCTCTTCCCCGAGGGCGGCACCGTGGGTGTCGACGACCTCGTGGCCAAGGGAGCGGTCCGCAAGGGCCAGCCGGTCAAGGTGCTCGGCCAGGGCGACCTCTCGGTCGCCGTGCAGGTGAGCGCCCAGGCGTTCTCCGGCTCGGCCAAGGACAAGATCGAGGCCGCCGGCGGTTCCGTCACGGTCATCTGATCAAGACTCACGCGATGGCGCGGACCGGGCGGGCACCAGCTCCCCGGCCCGCGCTTCGTCGCATGGACCGACGTTCCTCCCGATACGGCCGTCTGTGGGTCCCCTGTTAGGCTTCCGGCGGCCTCCGAGAAGGCTGGGCAACAGCTTGGGCGAGGGCTCGTGGACGCCGCTCGGGTGGCGTCACAACAGGTCCCCGCGGTCGCGTGGGACCAAGAAAGAGGATGAAAGACAGTGCTCGGCGCTTATGTGAACGCGTTCCGGACTCCGGACCTGCGCAAGAAGCTGTTGTTCGTCCTGTTCATGATCGTGCTGTTCAGGGTCGGATCCCAGATCCCGGCCCCCGGCGTGAACGTCGAGAACGTCCACACGTGCATCCAGGGCGCCACCGGCGGCGTCTACAACCTGATCAACGTCTTCTCCGGCGGAGCGCTCCTCCAGCTGACGATCTTCGCCCTGGGCATCATGCCCTACATCACCGCCAGCATCATCCTGCAGCTGCTCGTCGTGGTCATCCCGCGGCTCGAGGCGCTGAAGAAGGAGGGTCAGGCCGGTCAGACCAAGATCACGCAGTACACCCGCTACCTGACACTGGGCCTGGCCGTGCTCCAGGCGACCGGCATCGTGGCGCTGGCGCGGTCCGGACGTCTGCTGTCCGGCTGCAACGAGAAGCTCCTCTACAGCGACAACACCCAGACCTTCTTGACCATGGTCATCACGATGACCGCCGGCACCGCCGTGATCATGTGGTTCGGTGAGCTGATCACCGACCGCGGCATCGGCAACGGCATGTCCATCCTGATCTTCACCCAGGTCGTGGCTCGCTTCCCCGCTTCGCTGTGGTCGGTCGCCAAGTCCAACGGCTGGTGGACCTTCGCGGTCGTGATCGCCATCGGACTCGTGATCATCGCAGCGGTCATCTTCATCGAACAGGCGCAACGGCGGATCCCGGTGCAGTACGCCCGACGGATGGTGGGCCGCAAGATGTTCGGCGGCTCCTCGACGTACATCCCGCTCAAGGTCAACCAGGCCGGCGTGATCCCGGTGATCTTCGCTTCGTCCCTGCTCTACCTGCCGGCCATGGCCTCGCAGTTCAACCAGACCGGCGACGCCGGCTGGTCGGTGTGGATCCAGAAGTACTTCGTCCGCGGCGACCACCCGCTCTACATGATCACGTTCTTCGCCCTCATCGTCTTCTTCACCTACTTCTACGTGTCGATCACCTTCAACCCTGAAGAGGTGGCGGACAACATGAAGAAGTACGGCGGCTTCATCCCCGGGATCCGGGCGGGCAAGCCGACCGAGGACTACCTGTCCTACGTCCTGTCCCGCATCACGCTGCCAGGCGCGCTGTACCTCGGTTTCATTGCCCTGATCCCACTGGTCGCCTTCGTCCTCATCGGGGCAGACCAGAACTTCCCGTTCGGCGGCACCTCCATCCTGATCATGGTGGGCGTCGCGCTCGACACGGTGAAACAGATCGAGAGCCAGCTCCAGCAGCGCAACTACGAAGGGTTCTTGCGCTGAGATGAGAATGATTCTGATGGGCCCACCCGGTGCCGGGAAGGGGACCCAGGCCAAGGTGGTCGCCGAGCACTTCGGCATCCCCGCCATCTCCACCGGCGACATCTTCCGGGCCAACGTGTCCCAGGGCACACCCCTGGGCAAGAAGGCGCAGGAGTACATGGACGCCGGGGAGTACGTGCCGGACGAGGTCACCAACCTGATGGTCCGCGCCCGGATCGACGAGCCCGACGCCGAGCCCGGCTTCCTGCTCGACGGCTATCCGCGCACGCTGTCGCAGGTCGAGGAGCTCGACGGCATGATCGCGTTCACGGGGCACCGGCTCGACGCCGTGGTCGTGCTGACCGTCGATGCCGAGGAGATCGTCCAGCGGCTTCTCCAGCGCGCCGAGCTCGAGGGTCGTGCCGACGACACCGAGGACGTCATCCGGCGACGCCAGGAGGTGTACCTGGAGCAGACCGAGCCGCTGATCGGGGTCTACCGCGAGCGCGGGATCGTCTGCGAGATCGACGGCATGGGTGAGGTCGACGAGGTGACCAAGCGGATCTTCGGCTCCCTCGACGTCGTTCCCCAGAGCTGACCGCGGATCCCCGATGGGCCTTCTCGACCGCGGTCTGGAGATCAAGACACCCGCCCAGATCGACCTGATGCGGGTGGCCGGTCTGCTCACCGGCCAGGCCCTCGAGCTCCTCCGGGATGCCTGCCGGCCGGGGATCACCACCGGCGAGCTGGATGCGCTCGCCGAGGACCACATCCGGTCGCACGGCGGCGTGCCGTCGTTCCAGGGCTACGGCCACCCGCCGTTCCCGGCCACGATCTGCGCCTCGGTGAACGAGGAGGTCGTCCACGGCATCCCCGGCGACCGCGAGCTGGTCGAGGGTGACGTCATCTCGATCGACTGCGGCGCCATCGTCGACGGCTGGCACGGCGATGCGGCCATCACCGTCGCCGTCGGCGAGGTGCCGGCCGATGTGGCCGAGCTGATGCGGGTCACCGAGGAGTCGCTGTGGGCGGGGATCGCCGCTGCGCGGCTGGGCGGCCGGGTCACCGACATCTCCCACGCGGTGGAGACCTCGGTCCGGTCGCACGGCGACTACGGCATCCTCGAGGACTACGTGGGCCACGGCATCGGCACCCAGATGCACCTACCGCCCAACGTGCCCAACGTCGGCCGTCCCGGCCGCGGACCGAAGCTGGTTGCGGGCCTCGCCCTGGCGGTGGAGCCGATGGTGACCCTGGGCACCAAGGAGACCGAGGTGCTGCCCGACGACTGGACCGTGGCCACGGCCGACGGCTCGCGAGCGGCGCACTTCGAGCACACCTTCACCCTGACCCCCGACGGCGCGTGGGTGCTCACGGCGCTGGACGGCGGCGAGGCGCGGCTGGCCGCGCTCGGTGTCCCCTTCGGCGGTCGGTGAGGACTTCGGGGCGTTTCCCCGTGCTGGGTAGGTTCAGCGCATGGAGGTGACGCCCCTGGTCTGGTGGACCACCATCCTCGTGACGTCCGCGATCTTGATCTTCGACGTGGTCGTGATCGGCCGTCGACCGCACGAGCCCTCGCGGCGCGAGGTGACCACGGCGCTGTCGGTCTACATCGGTCTTGCCGTGGTCTTCGGCCTGGGGGTGTGGCACGTCGCCGGGAGCGAGTACGGCGGCGAGTTCTTCGCCGGTTGGCTCACGGAGTACTCGCTGTCGATCGACAACCTCTTCATCTTCATCGTGATCATGAGCAAGCTGGCCGTCCCCCGCGAGCTGCAGCAGAGCGCGCTGATGGTGGGCATCGTGCTGGCCCTGATCCTGCGCGGCATCTTCATCGCGGTCGGTGCCGCTGCGATCGCTCAGTTCAGCTGGGTCTTCTACATCTTCGGGCTGTTCCTGGTGATGACCGCCGTCAACCTGTGGCGCGAGGCCGGCGACGAGGAGGGTGGGTACGACGAGCCCCGGCTGGTGAGATTCGCGCGCCGACGCCTGCCGTTCACCGAGACCTGGAACGGCCCCAAGCTCACGATCCGTGAGAACGGGTCGCGCCAGTTCACGCCCATGTTCCTGGTGATCCTCACCCTCGGCATGACCGACCTGCTCTTCGCCCTGGACTCGATCCCGGCGATCTACGGCCTCACCAAGGAGCCGTACCTGGTCCTGACTGCGAACATCTTCGCGCTGATGGGGCTGCGCCAGCTCTACTTCCTGATCGGTGACCTGCTCAAGCGCCTGGTCTACCTCTCCTACGGCCTGGCATTCCTGTTGTTGTTCATCGGCGTGAAGCTCGTGCTGCACGCGATGCACGAGAACACCCTGCCGTTCATCAACGGCGGCGAGCCGGTCTCGTGGGCGCCGGACATTCCGATCTGGGTGTCGCTCGTGGTGATCGTGGGCACCCTCGTGATCACCACCGTCCTCAGCTTGGCCGCCGATCGCCGCCGCAGCGGCACCCCCGTCTGAGCCGGTCTCAGCTCTCGGGTGCCGGGGCCTTCTGCGCCTTCTTGGCGGGCCGGCGCCTCGAGGTCGTGGCGGTCTTCTTCGCAGGTGGCTCGGTCTTCAGGCGCACTCGCGGCGACCGGCCGTCCAGCTGCTCGACCTCGAGGTTGTCCTGGGCCCTGGCCAGCGCACTGAGCTTGGTGAAGCCGTAGTTGCGCGGGTCGAACGACGCATGGGTCTTGCTGAGATAGTTCCCGACCTGGCCGAGCGAGGCCCACCCGTCGTCCTGGGAGGCGGTCTCGATCGCGGCCCGCAGGATCACGCGCAGGTCGGGCAGCGGCGGTGCGGCCTCCTCGGTCGCGTCGCCGGCGTCCTTCGCCGAACCGCTCGGACCCTCGAGCACCTCGAGGAAGATGAACCGGTCGCAAGCCGCCTGGAGTGACTCCGGGGTACGGCGCCGGCCGAGGCCGTAGACGGTCTTGCCGGACTCACGGAGCCGGGTCGCGAGCCGGGTGAAGTCGGAGTCGCTGGAGACGATCGCGAAGGCGTCGAGGCTGCCGGAGTAGAGCAGGTCCATCGCGTCGATGATCAGCGCGGAGTCGGTGGAGTTCTTGCCCACGGTGTTGGCGAACTGCTGGATCGGCTGGATGGCGTGGCGGGGAAGCTCGTCCTTCCACCGGACGAGGTGTTGGGTCGTCCAGTCTCCGTAGGCGCGCTTCACCGTCGGGATGCCGTAACGGGCCAGCTCCTGGAGAATGGCGGCGGCGTGCGTGGCGGAGGTGTTGTCGGCATCGACCAGGACGGCCATGCGATCGGTGGCGTGGTCGGGCACTCGTGCTCCTTCGGGTCGCTGCCACGCTAGCGGAGCGGCGATCCGGCGACGGAGGGCGCGTCCGGCCGACACGCCCGGCCGCGGGGGTCGCGGGCACTCCGATTAGGGGTTGTGACCGGGTCCGGCCTAAACTGGCGTGTCGGCCCAACTCGGGTCCGTTTCGCGGTGCCTCGCGGCTGCCGGGACCATCTCACGACTCAGCTCTTGCTGGGCTGAGTCTGCGCCCGGGAAGAGGTTCGTGCGGACGCTCCCGAGAGGTCCACGTCTCCCCTGGAGGCGGCGGTTCCCGGGTCGACGGTAGACGAACTGACCGCGTGATGCGCTAACAGAAGTGAGGACATGCCGAAAAAAGAAGGTGTGATCGAGATCGAAGGCACCGTCGTCGAGGCTCTCCCGAACGCCATGTTCCGGGTCGAGCTGAGCAACGGGCACAAGGTCCTTGCCCACATCAGCGGCAAGATGCGCCAGCACTACATCCGGATCCTCCCCGAGGACCGCGTGGTGGTGGAGCTCTCGCCGTACGACCTCACGCGGGGTCGGATCGTCTACCGCTACAAGTGAGCGAGCCTGCGAGCTCACTCAGCCAGCACAGTGCAGCCGACCAGAGCCAGAAAGGGCTGACGACATGAAGGTCAACCCGAGCGTCAAGAAGATCTGTGACAAGTGCAAGGTGATCCGTCGCCACGGCCGCGTCATGGTGATCTGCGAGAACCCGCGTCACAAGCAGCGGCAAGGCTGAGCACCGTCCTGGAAGACCGAACGGAGTTCGGGCTTCCAGTCGGGGCGCGACCCGAAGCGAGCCTGCTCGCGAGGGGCCTGACAGCCTCACCGTTGACCACAACTGAACACCCCACCACGTGATCGCTAGCCCGCCGTACGACGGGTGAAGTCACCTCCGGAGCAGTGGCCGGAGCTCGGATGTGAGGCCCCCTGCGAGCAAGCTCGCAGCGGATCTCGTTCGAGACGCGACACGACCGAAACCGCTGTGACCTACCCGAAGGGAAGCGCCAGACACATGGCACGCCTCGTTGGTGTCGACCTCCCGCGCGACAAGCGCATCGAGATCGCACTCACCTACATCTACGGCATCGGCCGTACCCGCGCACAGCAGCTCCTCAGCGTGACCGGGGTCAACCCGGACCTCCGCGTCCACCAGCTCGGCGACGAGGAGCTCGTGAAGCTCCGCGACGCGATCGAGGGCAACGACGAGATCAAGATCGAGGGTGACCTCCGGCGCGAGGTCCAGGCGGACATCCGCCGCAAGATCGAGATCGGCAGCTACCAGGGTCGCCGCCACCGCCAGGGTCTCCCTGTCCGTGGCCAGCGCACCAAGACCAACGCGCGCACCCGCAAGGGTCCCAAGCGCACCGTCGCCGGCAAGAAGAAGGCCAAGTGACGACTCCGTCGACCGGAGCCGCCTCAGGCCGATCCCACTCGATCCCTCGACCCGTTTTCGCATAGGAGTACTGCATGCCTCCCAAGAGCCGTCAGGCCGGCGCCAAGAAGGTGCGCCGCAAGGAGAAGAAGAACATCGCTCAGGGCGAAGCCCACATCAAGAGCACGTTCAACAACACCATCGTCACCATCACCGACCCCACCGGCGCGGTGATCTCGTGGGCCTCGGCCGGCACCGTCGGCTTCAAGGGCTCGCGCAAGTCCACCCCGTTCGCCGCCCAGATGGCCGCCGAGGCCGCCGGGCGCCGGGCCATGGACCACGGCATGAAGAAGATCGACGTCTTCGTCAAGGGCCCGGGCTCGGGCCGCGAGACGGCCATCCGGTCGCTGGGTGCCATCGGCCTCGAGGTCGGCACCATCCAGGACGTCACGCCCACCCCCCACAACGGTTGCCGCCCGCCCAAGCGCCGGCGCGTCTGACCCCGAGACTGAGAGAAGAGGACTGACCCATGGCCCGTTACACCGGCCCCATGACCAAGAAGTCGCGCCGTCTCGGTGTCGACCTCGTCGGCGGCGACGCGGCGTACGAGCGTCGCCCCTACCCGCCGGGCCAGCACGGCCGCGGCCGGATCAAGGAGAGCGAGTACCTCCTGCAGCTCCGCGAGAAGCAGAAGGCCCGCTTCACCTACGGCGTGCTCGAGAAGCAGTTCCACAACTACTACACCGAGGCGTCGCGTCGGCAGGGCAAGACGGGTGACAACCTGCTGCAGCTGCTCGAGTGCCGCCTCGACAACGTGGTCTACCGCGCCGGCTTCGCCCGCACGCGCCGCCACGCCCGCCAGCTGGTCACGCACGGCCACTTCCGGGTCAACGGCCGCAAGGTCGACATCCCGTCGTTCCAGGTCAGCCAGTACGACGTGATCGACGTGCGCGAGAAGTCCTTGGAGATGACCCCGTTCATCGTGGCTCGGGAGACCCACGGCGAGCGCGTCGTCCCCGCGTGGCTCGAGGCCATCCCCGCGCGGATGCGGATCCTCGTCCACCAGGTCCCGGTCCGGGCCCAGATCGACATCCCGGTCCAGGAGCAGCTGATCGTGGAGTACTACTCCAAGAAGTAGCGCGACCGAAGCGAGCTTGCTCGCACGGTGGCCTGACGGCCATCCCGACAACTACACACCGTCACACACCAGATGATCTGAGCCCGTCAAATAGCGGGTGGGCTCGGAAAGGAAGAATCAGTGCTCATCGCACAGCGTCCCACCCTGTCGGAAGAGTCAGTCGACGAGTTCCGTTCGCGCTTCGTCATCGAGCCGCTGGAGCCGGGTTTCGGCTACACGCTCGGCAACTCGCTGCGTCGTACCCTCCTGTCGTCGATCCCCGGTGCGTCCGTGACCAGCATCAAGGTCGACACGGTCCTGCACGAGTTCTCGACCATCGAGGGCGTCAAGGAAGACGTCACCGAGGTCATCCTCAACCTGAAGGGTCTGGTCGTCTCCTCCGAGCACGACGAGCCCGTCACGATGTACCTGCGCAAGTCCGGCGCCGGGATCGTCACCGCCGGTGACATCCAGCCGCCGGCCGGAGTCGAGGTCCACAACCCCGACCTCAAGATCGCCACGCTGTCCGACAAGGGCAAGCTGGAGATGGAGCTGGTCGTCGAGCGTGGCCGCGGCTACGTCTCCTCGGTCCAGAACAAGGGTGCCGACAACGAGATCGGCCGGATGCCGGTCGACTCGATCTACAGCCCCGTGCTGAAGGTGACCTACAAGGTCGAGGCGACCCGTGTCGAGCAGCGCACCGACTTCGACAAGCTCGTCATCGACGTCGAGACGAAGCCGTCGATGAAGCCCCGTGACGCCATCGCGTCCGCCGGCAAGACGCTGGTCGAGCTCTTCGGGCTGGCCCGCGAGCTGAACGTCGAGGCCGAGGGCATCGACATCGGCCCGTCGCCGGTCGACGAGCAGCTCGCCGCCGACCTCGCCCTCCCGGTCGAGGACCTGCAGCTGACCGTGCGCTCCTACAACTGCCTCAAGCGTGAGGGCATCCACACCGTGGGTGAGCTGATCTCCCGCTCGGAGCAGGACCTGCTCGACATCCGCAACTTCGGCGCCAAGTCCATCGACGAGGTCAAGGCGAAGCTGCACGAGATGGGTCTGTCCCTCAAGGACAGCGCGCCCGGCTTCGACCCGCAGGCCGCCCTCGCGGCGTACGGCGACGACGACGACGACGCGTTCATCGAGGACGAGTCCTACTGACGTCGTGCGCTCCGCGCACGGCCTCGGTAGACGAGGACCGGCGCTGCGCGGCGAGACCGCAGCGAGCTTGCTCGTCACGATGATCCACACGAGTACCACCTACTCCGGTACCTGACACGGCCGGGGAGAAGAGAGAGAACCATGCCCAAGCCCAAGAAGGGTCCCCGCCTCGGCGGCAGCCCTGCGCACCAGCGGCTGATCGTGTCCAACCTGGCCACGCAGCTGTTCGAGCACGGCCGGATCACCACCACCGAGGCCAAGGCGCGCGTGCTGCGCCCGGTCGCGGAGAAGCTGATCACCAAGGCCAAGCGCGGCGACCTGCACAACCGCCGTGAGGTGCTGAAGACCGTGCGCGACAAGACGGTCGTCCACATTCTCTTCACCGAGATCGCGCCGACCTTCGCCGAGCGCCCGGGTGGTTACACCCGGATCACCAAGATCGGCCCCCGCAAGGGCGACAACGCCCCGATGGCGGTCATCGAGCTGGTGACCGAGGCCTACGAGCCGAAGGCCGCCAAGCCGGCCAAGAAGACCGCGGCGAAGCAGGCGGCGACCCCGAAGGCCGAGGAGGCTCCCGCCGAGGAGACCACCGACGAGGCCGCGACCGAGGAGGCTCCCGCCGAGGAGACCGACCGACGAGGCCGCGACCGAGGAGGCTCCCGCCGAGGAGGCTCCCGCCGAGGAGGCTCCCGCCGCGGAGACCGCGGCCGAGGACGCCGACAAGGCCTGACCGGCCCGCATCACTCAGTCGTCCGCCTGAGGTTCACTTCTAGGTGAACCTCAGGCGGACGACCCGATTTCGGCCCGGTCGATCAGCCAGCACACGACGCACGCTGCGACGATGGGGACCATCAGATCGAGCGCGTGGACGAGCTCGACTCGTCGAATGCCGGTGACGTCCAAGGGGCTGACGAACGTGCTCCAGCCGAGCTTGCTCGGCCAGTCGGTCCACAGCGTCAGCCACGCCCCGCCGGCGGCCACGAGCAGCCCGACCGGCCACCGCCGACCGTGCCGCCGGCTCAGCCCCCAGGCGAGCGCGGCCAGGACCGAGGCGGCCATCACCGTCGCGTAGCCGAGTGCTCGCATCTGGTGATAGCTGGGGTTGACGACCCGGTGCTCGAAGACCCACAGCAGGAACTCGTAGTGGGCGATCACCACCACGCCACCGCCCAGCGCCGCCAGACCGGCCGCGAGCGCGCGAACCGGGCTGAGGGCCCGCACCGCCACCACCAACGCAAGAGGCAGGTAGGGCAGCATCAGAAAGGTCCACTGAACCGCACGCGTCGCGTTCAGGTGGTTCGAGAGCGCCGACGCGAGGTCGTAGGTGAACCACGCGAGCACCAGCTCGGCCGCGATCAGGAGGAGGGCCACCGCGACGTCCCCCGCTCCGGTCGGGCGGTGCGGGGCCGAGACCGAGGTGGGATCCGACAGGGTTGTCACGGACGCATCATGCACCCTTGTCCCCAGTTCCGCCGGACGCCGCGGGCGGACGAGGCCGGGATGCGGTAAGGATGGGGCCATGACGGACGTGCTGGTGGTGGGGGAGTCGCTCGTCGACATCGTGCGACGGGCCGACGGCACCTCGGTGGAGTACGCCGGGGGGAGTGCGGCCAACGTCGCGGTCGCCCTGGCCCGCCTGGGTCGGCCGGTCGAGTTCGTCACGGCGTACGCCGCCGACGAGCGCGGCGCCGTGCTGGCCCGGCACCTCAACCAGTCGGCGGTGGCGGTCGCCGGCGACCCCTACGCCCTCGAGCGCACCGCCACAGCCGTGGCCACCCTCGCGTCGGACGGGAGCGCGTCCTACACCTTCGACATCGACTGGCGACTCAACCCGGTGCCCGAGGTGGCGCCGGTGGTCGTGCACGCCTGTTCACTCGGCGCGGTGCTCTCGCCCGGCGCCGAGGACGTACGCCGGCTGCTGGAGCGGCTCCGACCGACGGCGACGGTCAGCTATGACATCAACGTCCGGCCTGCGGTGACCGGGACCGGTGGGGAGGTGGTGCGCGCGGTGGAGGCAGTGGTGGCGCTGGCCGACCTGGTCAAGGCCTCCGACGAGGACCTCGAGGCGCTCTACCCCGAGGACACCGTCGACCAGTCCGTGGCACGCCTGCTCGACCGCGGCCCGTCGGCGGTCGTGGTGACCCGTGGCCGCGACGGCGCCACCTGGTTCCATGCCGAGGGGCGCGTCGACGCGCCCTCGACCGACGTCGAGGTCGCCGACACCATCGGCGCCGGCGACACCTTCGGCGCCGCCGTGCTGGACGCGCTGTGGGACCTCGACATGTTCGGGGGCCGCCTGGCCGCCCTGGATGCCTCGACGATCGAGACCGTGCTGCGCCGCGCCGCCGCGGCCGCGGCGGTCACCGTCTCACGCCCCGGCGCCGACCCGCCGTACCGCCACGAGCTCCTCTGATCCCCGACCACGGAGGCCACCATGCCGACGACCCGGTTCACCGTGCACACCAGCCTGTCCCCGAGCGAGGTGATGACCTTGTTCACCGACTTCGGCCCCGACCGGGTCAGCCGCTGGCCGAACCTCGACGAGGCCCACTTCACCGTGCACGAGCTGGGCCCGGACTCGGCCGAGGTGACGGAGGGGAACTCACTGGGCTGGGAGCGCGAGAGGTACACGTGGGACGCCGCGACCGGCACGGTGACGATCGACACCCTGGAGTCGAACCTGTGGGGACCGGGCAGTGGCTGGCGCTACCAACTGGTCGCCGCCGACCCGGGCACGGACGTGGAGGTCACGCTGAACCGTCGGCCCAGGTCCTGGCGCGGCCGGCTGGTCGGCGCCCTGATCCCGATCGCCGGGGCGCGCATGCTGGGGCGGCAGTTCCAGAGCGTGCTGCGCCACGCGGAGTCCACCTGACGACCCGGCGCGAGCCGAGCTCGTCAGACCACGCCGAACCCACGCCGTCCGGGCACATCTCCGACCATCGGTTGAGCCTCGCGGTCAGCCCACGTGGGCGTCGTTGGCGATCGCCTCGCGCAGCGCGGCGTTCAGCGTCGGCTTGAACGCCGGCCGACCGTTGCCGTACACCGCGATCACGCGGCTGAGCTTCGGGAACGTGTTGGCGCCCCGTGCCTCGGTGTACACCGGCTCGATGTAGAGGACCTTGTTGTCGAGCGGGATGGTGAGCAGGTTGCCCAGCACCACCATGGAGTTGCCCCGCAGCAGGGTCAGCGCACTGGCGATCTGGTTGTCCGACTCGATGTCGTTCTGGACCTGGGCCGGCGACGCGACCGACTGGCCGGCCGGGAAGTCGAGGAGCGTGAACTTCCCGTAGTCCGGCCCCGGCTGCGCGTTGACGGTCAGGAAGCCGGCGAGCTGCCGGTAGTTGAGGGTGACCATCGGTGATGACAGTGCCCACTGCGACGGGGTGTCGCCGGTCGGTGACAGCGACATGTACGTCGACGGCAGGGTGGGTGACGAACCGCCGGCACCGCCACCGTTGAGGGTCTTGGTGGCCGCGAGGGTCGGGTCGTTCGGGACCTTCCAGAAGTCCGCTCCGTTGTAGAAGTCGCTCGCATCCGCCACGTGGTACTGCGAGAGCAGGCTGCGCTGCACGTCGAAGAGATCCTGCGGGTAGCGCAGGCGCGAGAGCAGGGCGGGTGGGATGCTCGACTCCGGCTGGACGAGGCCGGGGAACGCGTCCTCCCAGGTCTGGAGGACGGGGTCGGGCTGGTTGTCCTGGTTCCACGAGTAGAGGGTCACCCGGCCGGTGTAGGCGTCGACGACGGCCTTCACCGAGTTGTGCAGGTAGTTGACCTTCTTGTTCGGCTGGCTCGCGATGCCGTTCGCGTTGGTCAGGGAGTTGGACGTCGCCTGGTGGAGGTTGACCTCCTGGGAGTCCGGGTAGGTCGCCGAGGACGTGTAGGCGTCGACGATCCACTGCACCCGGCCGTCGACGAGCGCCGGGTAGACGTCGCCGTCGAGGGTCAGCCACGGAGCGACCTTGGCGACGCGCGTGCGCGGGTCGCGCACGGTCAGCAGCTGGGAGCCGGAGTTGACCCCGCTGGAGAAGAAGATGTTCGGGTCGCGCAGCTGCACGGCGTACAGCAGGCGGGTCAGGCGCGAGCCGATCGGCACTCCGCCGTCGCCCTGGTAGGTGTTGTGGACGCCGTTCGAGCCGCCGTTGGTGCTCGGGTGGTCGAACTCGACGTTCTCGGTGCTGCCGGGGGGCTGGCCCACGATGGAGTACGACGGCGAGTGCTGGCCGAAGTAGATCTGGGGGACCTTCACCGGGATCTGGTTGACCGGGGGCAGGTCTCCGTTGATGAAGTCAGGCGTCTCGCCCATGCGATCGGTCGGCGCCGCCACGACGCCGTAGCCGTGGGTGTAGATCAGGTGGTTGTTGGACCACGAGCTGCGCGAGATGCCGGACAGGTTCAGCTCGCGGGCCGCGATCGCGACGTCCTGGTCGCGCACCCCGAGCGGGTAGTGCGCGATGTCCAGCGGCGACTTGAACTGGTAGAAGGGCGCGATCTCCTGCTTGTTGTTGAACGTCGGCGTCAGCTTGTTCGGGTCGAGCAGGCGGATCTGGGCCGTACGGCGAGCCTGGGCCACCGACACGGTGGACGGCGTGCCGTCGCTGGCGCCGTACTCCTGGGTGGTGATGTCGTGGTCGAGCCCGAACGCCTTCATGGTGGCGGCCTGGTTGTGCTCGATGGAGGGTCGGTCGAGGATCGAGGCACTCGGCTGCTCGCGGAAGCGGTAGACCAGCGACGGCCACACGGTGCCGAACAGCAGGGCGGCGACGATCATCCCGCCCAGGGCGACCCCGATCCAGCGCAGGCGGCGCAGCCAGACGTTCGCGATCAGCAGCACGCCGAACACGACCGCGAGCACGGCCAGGATGGTGAGTCCGGGCAGCGTGGCGTGCACGTCGGTGTAGGAGAGTCCGGTCACCGGCCCACGGTTGGACGTGGTCAGCTGGAAACGAGCCAGCCAGTACGACGCAGCCTTGAGCAGCAGGTAGACGCCCAACAGCACCGAGACCTGTGCCTTGAGCGCTGGCGACAGCTTGCGGCCGCGGCCGCGGATCCGCAGGGCGCCGTACAGGTAGCCGGCGATCAGAGTCGCCACGAGGCAGGTGACCACGACCGAGGTGAGGATGTTGACCACGGCCAGGTGGAACGGCAGGACCGACGTGAAGTAGGACAGGTCGCGGTGGAACTGCGGGTCCGTGCTGTGGAACGGCTGAGCGTGCCGCCACATCAGGTAGGCCTGCCAGCGATGCGCGGCACGGCTGCCCATCCGGATGCCGAGGTAGAGGGCGACGGCCACGATCAGCCAGACCCGCCACCGCTTCTCGAAGCGGAGGAAGCGGTGACGCCACTTCTGCCGGTGCGGGTCGGGACGGAAGCGCGGCCGGGTACGGATCACGAGCAGCAGGACGCCCGCCACGGCCAGCGCGGTCAGCACGCCGAAGACGAGGAAGAGCAGGATCTGGGCGACCAGCACGGTGCTGTAGACGGAGCCGTGGTCGACCGAGTCGAACCACAGCACGTTGGTGCGGATGTCCACCAGCGCCATGACGGCCTCGTAGACGAGGAACAGCACGAACAACGCGACAGCGAGACGGATGCCGAGCCGCTTCAACCGTGAGGGACGGACCGGGGAGAACCGGTCCTGGGAGGCCGCTGGCACGGGCGTAACCGTACCAACGGGGTGGGCGGGGACCCGCTTCGGCGAAGGCCGACCGCGCGGGTGTCGTGAGCGGCCTCACAGGCCGTCGGTCAGCCCGGCGTGGGCTCCAGCCACGTGTGCACGAGAGGTACGACCGACGCGCCCTCGCCGCTGGCACTCGCCACTCGTTTCATCGAGCCGGCGCGGATGTCACCGACGGCGAAGATCCCGGGCACGGTGGTCTGCAGGTTCTCGGGTGGGAGACCGCCCTCCCAGCCCGCCGACGGCACGTCGCGCCCGGTCAGCACGAACCCGCGTGGGTCACGGGCGACCTCGGGCGGCAGCCAGTCGCAGTGGGCGACCGCTCCGAGCAGGAGGAACAGCCCGCCGGTCTCGCGACGAGTCCGCTCACCCGTCGAGGTGTCCTCGACCTCGATCCACTCGAGCCGACCGTTGCCGCCGCCGTCCACCACCTGGCGGCAGCCCTCGACCGTGACGCGCGGGTTGAACCGGATCTCGTCGACCAGGTACGACGACATGGTCGCCGACAGGTCGGGTCGGCGTACCAGGATGGTGACGCTGCGGGCGAACCGCGCCAGGTGGATGGCCGCCTGGCCCGCCGAGTTCCCGCCGCCCACGACGAAGACGTCGTATCCCTCCATCTCGCGGGCGGCGGTCATCGCGGCGCCGTAGTTGACGCCGCGCCCGACCAGGCCGTCGACCGACTCGACGCCGAGCTTGCGGTAGGTGACGCCGGAGGCGATGACGACGGCGCGGGCCCGTACGTCGCCGCCCTCGGTGCGTACGACGTGGGGCGCACCGTCGCGGCCGACCTCGAGCGCCGTCGCCGGCCAGCCGGTGAAGAACCGGGTCCCGAAGCGGATCGCCTGGTTGCGGGCGCGCTGGGCCAGTCGCATCCCCGAGATCCCGCGCGGGAACCCGAGGTAGTTGCGGATCATCGAGCTGGTGCCGGCCTGGCCGCCGATCGCCTCCGCCTCGATCGTCACGGTGGTCAGCCCTTCGGACGCGCCGTACACCGAGGCCGCCAGGCCCGCGGGTCCGGCGCCGACGATCAGCAGGTCGACCACGGAGTCGACCTCGATGTCGTCGGGACGGCCGTAGATCGACATGGCCACGTCGCGCACCGAGGTGACCTCGACGGGGTCCCCGTCCCAGCGCTCCACGACCGGGAAGCGTGGGGACTCGGCGCCGAGCCGCGCCAGGACCTCCTGGCCGATCGCGCTGTCGGGATCGTGGACGAGGGCGGGGACGCCGATCCGGTCGAGGTAGTCGCGGACGGCGAGGGTCACGCCGTCGTTGCTGGGGGAGATGATCCGCAGGCTCTCGACGACCGGCTCCGCGACCGTCGAGCCCCAGTCGGAGAGCAGCTCGCAGACCGCGGTGTGGAACTCCTCGTCCCGGGCGCCCCGCGGCATCAGCAGATAGGCGTCGTACTTGCCCTTGGCCAGGGCCGGCCGCAGAGCCTCGGCGTCGATCCGGAAGCGGCTCCAGTGCGCCGCGATCAGGCGGCGGGCGGTGGGCACGTAGGTGCGCAGCCGCTGGAACATCGCGAGCACCTCGTCGTCGGGAAGGACCGACTCCGAGACGGCCAGGGCGAGCCGGCGTCCCTCGCGATACAGACCTTTGACGGTGGTGGCAGCCTCGGCGGCGCTGCGTACCGCACGCACGTCGTAGTCGCGCGCATAGCGGCCGAACTCGTCGAGGAGGAGCTCGGAGTTCTCCTCCGAGACGAGCAGGATGGCGGGACGGTCGTCCATTCCACCGATCGTAGGCCGCGAGCCGGGATCCGTCGCCCGCCTAGGATGCCCAGCGTGCGGCTGCGGATCGACCTCGCCTACGACGGTGGCGACTTCCACGGGTGGGCCGCGCAACCGGGCCTGCGGACCGTGCAGGGCGAGCTCGAGGCGGCGCTGGGCACGGTGCTGCGGACGCCTCCGCCGGCCGTGGTGTGCGCCGGCCGGACCGACACCGGGGTCCACGCTCGCGGCCAGGTCGTGCACCTCGACCTCGACCCCGAGGTGTTGGCGGCTGCAGCGGGCAGGTACGACGGAGCGCCCGTCGACGCGCTGGCCCGCAGGTTGGACGGGCTGCTGCCCGACGACGTCCGCGTACGACGGGTGGTCACCGCGCCCGACGGCTTCGACGCCCGTTTCTCACCGCTGTGGCGGCGCTACGCCTACCGGGTGACCGACGGCGTCGCCGACCCGCTGACCCGAGGCCACGTCCTCGCCTGGCCCCGCCCGCTCGACGTCGCGGCGATCAACGCGGCGTCGGCCGGACTCGTCGGGCTGCACGACTTCGCCGCCTTCTGCAAGAAGCGCGACGGAGCGACCACGCTCCGGACGCTGCTCGACCTCGCCTGGGTCCGCGAGGGCGACCTGCTGACCGGCACCGTCCGGGCCGACGCCTTCTGCCACCACATGGTCCGCTCGCTGGTGGGGTGCCTGCTCGCGATCGGTGAGGGCCGCCGGCCCGCCACCTGGGCGGGCGAGGTGCTGGCCGCCGAGGTCCGCGACCCGGCGGTGACCGTCGTACCCCCGCACGGTCTGACCCTGGAGGAGGTCGGCTACCCGGCCGACGCCGACCTCGCCGCCCGCGCTGCGCAGACGCGCGCGACACGGGAGACCGCGTGAGCGACCACTACTTCTCCGCCGACCCGTCGGTGCCGTTCGCACGCGAGCCGTTCACGTGCGAGGTCTGGGGTCGGCGGCTCGCCCTGGTGAGTGGCTCCGGGGTCTACAGCCGAGGGCGGCTCGACGTCGGCACCGCCGTGCTGTTCCGCGAGACCGAGCCTCCGGCCCCGGGACTCGTGCTCGACCTCGGCACCGGGTACGGCGTGATCGGGCTGTCGATCGCGGCTTCCTGGCGGGGCGACGGCGTGACTCCCGACGCGACGACCGGGATCACGGGCGTCGAGGTCAACCAGCGGGCGGTGGTCCTGGCCAACGAGAACGCGGCGACCCTCGGCCTGTCGGATCTCTTCTCGGCCCGCGAGCCCGAGGCGGTGGCCGGGGACGTTCGTTTCGACGAGATCTGGTCGAACCCACCGATCCGGATCGGCAAGCAGGCGCTGCACGACCTGCTGCTCCGGTGGTTCGCCCGGCTGCGGCCCGGGGGACGCGCGGTGATGGTGGTCGGCAAGAACCTGGGCGGCGACTCGCTCCAGACCTGGCTGACCGACCAGGGCTACCCGACCACACGGCTCGCCAGCGCCAAGGGCTTCCGCGTCCTGGAGTCGCGCCGGGCCGGCGAGGGCGCGTGAGCGTGCGCCAGCGGTTCGCACGAACCGCCACGAAAGGACGAGGACTCGGGCGAGACTGCTCCCATGCGTCCTCTTGCTCGGGCCGTGGGTGCCTGCCTGGTTCTCGTGACGACGTCCGCGTGTGACATCGGCGCCCACGTCGGCCACGACGCGGCGACTCCCGCGTGCACCAAGCCGTCGCTGATGGTGGTCGGACACCACCAGCCGCGCGGCCGGCTGCACGTGGCAGCCGGGCAGACGATTCGCCTGCACGGGGTCCACTACACCGACGACTGCGCTGCCGGCGCGCAGGGCGCCGGCACGCCGATAGCCGAGGCTCCAGCTGATCCTGCGGTCGAAGTACCGCATCGGTCCGGTGGCGACCGTCCATCCGCGCGGGGCCGATTCCGCGTTCACAGTCGCGGTGACGATCCCGGCGACGACCCTGCCGGGCCCGGCGGAGCTGACCGATGTGCTCCAGGCGCCGCACGGGGTGGTCCGGCTCCTCGTCGGTCGCTGAGCGACGTGGCGGCACCCACCGGTCGAACGTGGAGCGGGTCTGGCTAGGGCATAGGGTCGAAGCCATGAGCGAGAAGAAGTCGTGGGCCGATCTCACTGCGGCGCAGCGGGCGGCGATCATCGCCGCGGGGACCGTCGAGCTCGTGATCACCGCCGTGGCAGTTCGTGATCTGGTGCGCCGACCCTCGCAGGCGGTGCGTGGTCCGAAGCTGTTGTGGGCGGCGACCTTCGTCGTGCAGCCGTTCGGGCCGTTGGGGTACCTCACCCTCGGACGTCGTTCGCGCTGACCCGGCCGTCGCCGTCCGACCCTCTCGGGCGCCGAGATCCTCGACGATCGAAGGGTCCGCTCGGCCCGAACCGGAGTATCGTGGATGCGTTCTTCGGCGGAGGGGAGCCGACATGGTGCTGATCGCGGAGTTCCTGGTCGCCCTGGCCCTGATCTCTCTCGCCGTGCGGTGGTACCTCCACACGCCGCTGCACCGGGCCCGTAAGACCTCGCACCTGATGCCGCCTCAGGTGGCCGGGCACATGGGGTTCGGCATGTACACCCCGAGCAACCCGCCGCTGATCCCTCGCGCGCTGCACGACTATCGGAAGGCAGGCTCGGAAACGGACGCGCCCGCCGCCGGGCGGCAGGCGCAGTCGCGCGACGCCTGAGGCTCCCGAGCCGGAAACGAGGTCGATGGTGGTGAACAACCTGAAGCGCTTCACGGTCTGCAAGCTCTCGGCCGGCCACAAGTGGGTGAAGGTGCCCTATCCACCGGTCGGTGACGAGGCCAGCGGCACGTTCCTCCGCTGTCGGCGGTGCGGCAAGGAGAACCACGACGCAGGGACGATGGCCCGCGGCGCAGGCGGCCTCTTCTGAGCCAGGCGCCGAGCCGCCTCGAGAGCGCGGTCGGCTGAGGACGACGGTCGGCGGTCGGACCTGTCATCTGAGGTGCCGGTACCCCGCGCCGGCACGTGGTTGTGACACGCTCACCCGCGCGTGACAACCACGGCGGGAGGTCGCGCGTCAGAGGGACAACCAGCAGGTGAGGAGCGCGCGCATGCAGGAGGTCGCCGAGCGGGCGGGCGGGCTGTCGGTCCGGTGCCAGGGCCTGGTCCATCTCTACAAGACCTTCGAGGGGCACGACGTGGTGGCGCTCCAAGGCGTCGACCTGAGCGTCGAGGCCGGGGAGAGGGTCGCGTTCCTCGGGCCCAGCGGCTCGGGCAAGTCGACGTTGCTGACGCTGTTCGGAGGCATCCAGCGGCCCAGTGCCGGCCGGATCTTCCTCGGCGAGGAGGAGATCTCGCGGATGAGCGAGCGTCAGCTCACCCGCGTCCGCGCCTCCCGCGTCAGCACGATGCTCCAGGGGGCGACCCGCAACCTGCTCCACTACGCCACCGCCGTCCAGAACCTCCGATTCAGCCGCTCCGCCAGCAGCGACCCCGACCGCACTCTCGGCGATGCCGAGCTCCTGCGCCGAGTGGGACTCGAAGCCAAGGGCGATCAAGTCGTGTCGTCGATGTCGGGCGGTGAGCGACAGCGTCTCGCGCTGGCCTGCAGCGTGACCAGCGCGCCGCAGCTCCTGCTCGCCGACGAGCCGACCAGCCAGCTCAGCCACGAGGACCGTGACCACATGCTCGAGCTGATCCACGCCCTCGGCAACGACTTCGGTACCACGATCCTCGTGGTCACCCACCAGCCCGAGGTCGCCGGTACCTTTCCGCGGACCGTCACGATGCGCGGCGGCCGCGTGGGCATGGAGGGCCGGGAGGGCGCCGAGTACGTCGTGGTCGGGGCCGAGGGCGTCGTGCACCTGCCCGCGCACATCGCTCGCGAATGGCCGCAGGGCACGCTCGTACGCATCGAGCCCGAGGAGGCCGATCGCCTGCTGCTCAGCCGCTCCGACGACGCCATCCAGGAGGCCTGACCGTGCCCGGCAGACACAGCGGCCCGGAGTCGGGCTCCTCCGACCGTCTCCTGCTCGAGGACGTGTCGCTCAACG
This sequence comes from uncultured Actinomycetota bacterium, assembly GCA_963805345.1. Taxonomy (GTDB): domain Bacteria; phylum Actinomycetota; class Actinomycetes; order Propionibacteriales; family Nocardioidaceae; genus Nocardioides. The sequence continues at coordinate 363,298 of CAWDUA010000005.1, read as the reverse complement.
TCGCCGGCCGGTGGGCCCTCGAGCGGACCACCCTGGCGTTCCGGCCCGGCGAGGTCACGGCACTGGCCGGGCCGTCCGGCTCGGGCAAGACGACGATGCTGTCCATCGCCGGCGGCATCCAGAAGCCGACCACCGGCTTCGCGTCGTACGGCGGTCGCCACATGTGGCAGGGTGACGGCGATCCGCGACACGAGGTCGCCTTCGTGCTGCAGGTCTACGGGCTCGTCCCGATCCTGAGCGCCCGCGAGAACGTCGCGATCGCGCTCCGGGCCCGCGGCGCCCGACCGGCCGAGGCCGACGAGCGCGCCGACCTCGAGCTGGCCCGCTTCCACATCGGTGACCTGGGGGATCGGCAGGTGGAGGAGCTGTCCGGCGGCCAGATGCAGCGCGTGGCCTGTGCCCGCGCGTTCGCTGTCGCCCCCCAGATCCTGCTCGCCGACGAGCCGACCAGCGAGCTCGACGAGGGGAACCGCGAGCACATCATGGACGAGCTCCGGGCCGAAGCGGCGCGTGGCGCGATCGTCGTGGTCGCGACCCACGACCCGGCCGTCGTCGAGGCGGCCGACCGCTGCCTCGTGCTCGACGAGGGCCGTCTGGTCACGGGCGACGACGAGCTGACGCTCGCGGGCGAGGGGCGGTAGGCCGCGTGCTCCTGCGCAGCATCCGGTCGCACCTGGTCGCCTCGTGCGCGACGCTGACCCTGGCCTTGGTGGTCACTGCCGGCGCCGTCGCGGTCGTCGGGGCGTCCCGAGTCGGCGACACGCCGGCCGCGGTCGCGGCGATGCTGGCCCTCTACGGCGCGGTCGCCCTGGCCGAGCAGTCGGCACGGTCGACCGTGGACCGGATCCATGACGTCGCGCTCGCCCGGCTGCGCGGAATGCACGGGATGCGCCTGGTCGCGTTCGCGGCCGGACCGCTGCTCGCCGTGAGCCTCGTCGGCGTCGCCCTCGGTACGGCGGCAGGCACGCTCCTCGCGCGCCGGATCGCCGACGGCTGGGACACGCCCTACACGGTGGGCGCGCGCGAGATCCTCGTGGCCGTCGCGATCCTGCTGGGCTCGTGGGTGACGGTGGCGCTGGTCTCGTCCTCGGTGATCCGCAGACCCCTCGCCGACGCTCTGTCCGTCCACCCGCGGCGTCGGGTCGGATCGTCGACGGCTCTGTTCCTGGAGATCCTCGTCGTGGCGGCCGCGGTGCTCGCGGTCTACGAGGCGCATCGCCGCGGCCATGGCTGGGTGCCGATCATCGCGCCCGCCCTCGTCGCCCTGGCGGCGGGGCAGGTGGTGGCCTGGTTGCTCCTGCTCGTCCCGCGGGTCGGGCGCCGACTCGGGCCTGCCCTGACCAGCCGACGTCTGCGCCGCGACCCCGACCCCGCCTCGGTCGTCCGCTTCCTGGTCGCCGCGACCGTCCTGCTCGCAGTCACGCTGACCGGCGCCCGGGCCGCTGCGGCCTGGCGCGACGACTCCGCACGCCTGCGGGCCGGAGGCCCGATCGTCGTACCGTTCACCGACGGTGCCGTCCGTGCCTACGCCGCCGCTCTCGACGCCGACCCCGATGGCCACTGGCTGATGGCGGCCGTGTCGGTCGACGACGAGCGGCCGGCCGAGCGCCGGGTGTTCGTCGACGCCGCGCGGTGGCCGGTGGTGGTCGGCGACTTCCTCGGCGGGACCAGCGTCGCGGACGCCACCGCGCAGATGCCCGACCTCGCGGCCCAGCCCGACCCGGTCCTGATGCGCGGCACCACGCTCCGGGTCCTGGTCGACGGCTACGCGGGCAGCGGCGAGGCCTCCGCCGTGGTCGTCGCACACTACGTCGGCGATCGTGGGTATCCGCTGTCCACCCGCGTGCGCGTCTCGGGCGACGGCTGGGCGGAGGGTCGCCTCCACCTGTGCCGCGTCGGGTGCTCCCTGCGGTCTGTGGTGGTCAGGGGCACGACACCCTTCGACGTACGACGGGTGGTCGCCGGAACCCAGGACCTGATCGGCGCCCCGGTCTCCGTCGAGGGCACGGGCCGGGATCCGCTGCTCTTCTTCGACGAGTCCTCGCATCCCGCCCCCGACCAGGCGATGCACGCGCTCACCACCCGCGACGTGACGCTGCGCGCGACGGTGTCCGGTGTCGACGGGCGGAGCCCGGGCGTTCGGGTCGTCGGGGCCGTCGGCGCGGTCCCCTTCCTGGGTCGCGACGGCAGCCTGCTCGACCTGCCGCGGGTCCTCCGCGGGGCGGTCGGCACGGTGGCCGCCGCGCGGCCGGTGGTGGTCGCCCGGGCTGACACCCCCGCGGCCGTACTGGCGAAGCTGCGCGCCGACGGTGGCGGCCGCCCCACGTCGTACGCGTCGGTGCGCGCGGCGTTCGACGCCACCTCCGAGGCGCGCAGCGACAGCCTCGCCCTGCTGGTCGCCATCGGCGTCGCGCTGGTCGCCTTCACCCACCTCGCGGCGTGGCTGGCGAGCCAGACGGCACGGCGGCGGGCCGAGGTCGCCGGGCTCCGGGCCGCAGGCCTCCTGCCCCGTACCGTCCGCCGCGCCTACTGGGTCGAGGCCGCGTCGCTGGCCGGCATCGTGCTCCTGACCGCGGGGGTCGCTGCTGCCGCCACGACCACGACGCTCCTCCGGCCGATGCGGCTGGTGGGCGGCTGGGCGGTCGGCCCGGCCGTCGACCTGGCGGTCCGTCCCTGGCTGCTGACGCCGGTCGCGCTCGGGGTCGCGGCCGTGACCGCCGTCTGCTCCGGGGTGGTCTTCACCCGGTTCGGCCGCTCGGCGCGCCCCGCGGCTCTCCGGGAGGCCGACCGATGAACCACCACACGACGCGTGCACCTGCTCGGGGGCCTCGATGACCCGCCTCCGCTGGCTCCTCGCGACGAGCCTGCGCGGGCTCGCCTCGCGCACCGTGCTGAGCCTCGGCTCCCTGCTCCTCACCGCGATCGCGATCGCGTCGGCCGTCGTCGGCCCGAGCTACCAGCTGAACGCCGCCAACTCCTTCGTGATCGCCCAGCTCGAGGCGGAGCCCCTCATCAACACCGGTCTCACCTACGACTACCAGCGGGCCGACCACGAGAGCCCCGACCGAGCGATCTCGACTGCGCTCGACGAGACGGCCCGCGAGTCCGGGGTCGCCTACCGCCCCGGCCACGCGATGGTCTGGGACGAGCTCCCGATGACCCGCCTGCCCGCCTCATCGATCCCGGCGGTGGCGCGGCTGGTGTCCGTGCCGGATGCCTGTCGGCACGTGAGCCTCGTCGGCCGCTGCCCGTCGTCGCCGGGCGAGATCGCGGTCCTCGAGGCCGATGCTGCGACGTACGGCTGGAAGGTCGGGAGCCGAATCCGCCAGCCCGAGTACCCGACGCCCTTCACCGTCGTCGGCATCTACACCCCACGGGCCCAGGACGACGCGTTCTGGTTCGGTCCACGGCTCCAGACCGCACCGGGACGGCTGCTTCCGCAGCTGATCCCGTCCCGGCTCTCGCCGTGGATCACCACCCAGGCCGGGATCGAGCTGACCGGCGACGCCTGGTTCGTGACCGTCGACCAGGCCCTCGACGTCAACCCCGCGCTGACGCCGGACGACGCCGCCGCTGCAGCCGCACGGGTGCGCGCCCTGCGCAAGGCTGCCGAGCACGACACGCTGGCGACCGGACTCACCCTCGAGGCCGGCAACGCCCTGCCCGAGACCATCCACCGGCTGCTGGCCAGGCGCGGTGTCGCCCGGTCGACCGTCGCCCCTGCGGTGCTCTCGCTGATCCTGGTCGCGCTGGTGCTGCTCTCGCGGCTCCTGGCGGCGGCGATGGGCCTGCGGCGTGGAGAGCTGGCTCTGGCGTCCCTGCGTGGCTACAGCCGACGTCAGCTGTGGTTCCTCGGGATGCTCGAGCCATTGCTCATCCTCGCGCTCGCGACACCGTTGGGCGTCGTCCTCGGCTACGTCACGTCCCGCGTGCTCGCCCGGGAGTGGCTGGTCCCCGGGCTGCCGGTGCCGTTCGTGCTCGGCAGCGGCCTCGCGGTCCTGGGGGTCGTGCTCGTCACGGGGGTGGTCGCCGCGCTGGTCGTCCGCGACGCCGTGAACGAGCCCCTCAGTGCCCAGATCGCCGGCGTACGACGCCCCGCGCGCGCCGGCCGCGCCCTCGTGATCGTGCGGCTGGCGCTGGTCGCCGCCGCGGTCGCCGCGCTCGTGGTGGCGGCCAGTCGCAGCCACCCGAAGGCACCCGACGCCACCGACCTCGCCCTCCCGATGCTGCTGGCAGTCGCGGTCGGGCTCCTGTGCGGACTGCTCGTGCTCGTGGTCTCGGAGGTGTGGGTCCGGTGGTCGGCACGACGGCGCGCACTGTCGTCGTACGTCGCCTCCCGGACCGTGCGACGGCGACGCGAGGGGACGTTGGTGATCCTGCCGGTGACGGCGGCTCTGACCGTGGCCGTGTTCACCGTCGGGGTCTCGCTGGCCGCGTCCGCGTGGCGGGCCAGCGCGGCGGCGACCGAGGTGGGCGCCCCGCTGTCCTTCGCGACCAACCTGTCACTGTCCCGGGCGGTCGGTCTGACCCAGGAGGTCGACCCGGACGGCCGGTGGCTGATGGCGGCCGGCGTCAACACCCCCCACGCCGACGAGGCGTCGGTGGAGCTCAAGCCGCGCGTCGTGGTCGACACCCGTCGCCTGGCCCGGGTCGCCAGCTGGCCCTCCGCCTGGACCCCGGGCATGTCGGCCGCGCAGGTCGCCGATGCGCTGGGGCCGCAGCGACCGTCGGTGATCCTGAAGGGGTCGGAGGTCACCGTCGCGGTCGACAACCACGTGCGCGGGGAGTTCCGCCGGCTCGGACTGTCGCTCGACGTCCTCGACGACCAGGGGGCCGAGCGGGAGGTCAGCGTCGGCCCCTACCGCCTCGGCAGGACCACCGCGACGACCCGGTTGCCGGCCTGCGAGCAGGGCTGCCTGCTCCAGTCGATCAGCTTCGGTGGGCCCTCGGCCCTCGTCGAGGCCATGCACGGCCGGGCGACGATCGAGTCGTTCACCGTCGACGGTCGGCCCGTGCCGGGCGCGCTCGACGCGCCGTGGCGGGCGGCGGCCTCCCAGATCGGCACGCCGCGAGGCGTCCGCGTGCCGCCTCGCCTCGAAGGAGGTCACCTCGAGGTGCAGTTCGACGCCCGGTCGTCGAGCTACTACGCCGGCATCAGCCCGACCGACGTACCGGCGGTGGTGCCGGTGCTCTGGGGCCGGAGCGCCGTCCAGTCGACCCGGCTCCAGACCGGCTCGTCCGGCCTGTTCACGGTCCGTTCCGCCGGGACCGCCGAGTCGGTCCCCTTCCGCGGGCCGTCGGGGATGCTGATCGACTTCACGATGTTCGCCCGCAACACCAGCCAGACCAACAGCACGAACGAGGTCTACATCTGGGCCCGTGCGGACACCCCGAAGCCGGTCCTCGACCAGCTGGCCGCCCGCGGACTCTCGAATCCCCGGACCGAGGCGGCTGCCCGCTCGCTCCTCGACCAGGACGCGTTCGCCCTGGCCTTGCGGCTCTACATCGTGGTCACCGTGCTCGTGATCCTGCTCGCCGCCGCCGGGCTGGCGGCCAACCTCGCCGTCCAGCTGCCCTCGCGCCGCCGCGACGCCGCCTCCCTGCGCGTGGTCGGGGTGAGGAAACGGTCGATCATGGTGGGCGTCGTCGCGGAGTTCCTGCTCGTGCTCGGGTCGGCCGCGCTCGCGGGCATCGGCGCCGGGGCGCTGGCGCAGTACGTCGTCGTCCGCACCGTCACCCTCGGCTTCGCCGACACCGAGCTCACCCCGCGGGTCCTGCCGTCGTTCCACGTCGCCACCGGCTTCCGGCTCGGCATCCTGGTCATGCTCGTCCTGCTGGTCCTCGCCTCGGGCTTCGCGGCCCTCACCGTGCGCGGCGCCCGCACCTCCTCGTTGCGCGAGAACGCTCGCTGATCGAGTCCGGGGAAACCCGGATGCGATCCGAGGCACCTCTCACGGACAATGACTCCTCGTGGGTCACGTGGATGTCGCCGGAGTGCGTTACGAGCTGCCTGACGGCCGGGTCCTGCTGGACGACGTGTCGTTCCGCGTGGGCGACGGCGCCAAGGTCGCCCTCGTCGGCGCGAACGGCGCCGGCAAGACGACGCTGCTGCGGATCATCACCGGCGACCTGGTGCCCCACGCCGGAGTCGTGACCCGCACCGGCGGGCTCGGCGTGATGCGCCAGATGGTCGGCACCGACCTGGGCGACGACCCGACCGTCGCCGACCTCCTGCTCTCCGTCTCACCCGAACGGGTCCGCCACGCCTCGGCGGACGTCTTGCGGTGGGAGCTCGCGCTGATGGAGACCGACGACGAGAAGACCCAGCTCCGCTACGCCGAGGCCCTGTCGGAGTACGCCGACGCCGGGGGCTACGACCTCGAGGTCGTGTGGGACGTCTGCACGGTCCGCGGCCTCGGCCTGCCCTACGACCGCGCCCAGTACCGCACCCTGTCGACGCTCAGCGGCGGGGAGCAGAAGCGGCTGGTCCTGGAGTACCTCCTCGAGGGTCCCGACGAGGTCCTGCTCCTCGACGAGCCCGACAACTTCCTCGACGTACCCGGCAAGATCTGGCTGGAGCAGCGGATCCGCGACTCCGACAAGACGATCCTGTTCATCAGCCACGACCGCGAGCTGCTCGACCACACGGCGACCCGGATCGTCACCATCGAGCTCGGCTCGTTCGGTGGCGGCAACAGCGCCTGGACGCACCCCGGCGGGTTCGCGTCGTACCACGAGGCGCGGCGCGACCGGTTCGCCCGCTTCGAGGAGCTGCGCCGTCGCTGGGACGAGGAGCACGCCAAGATCAAGGCGCTCGTGCTCCGGCTGAAGATCAAGGCGGAGTACAACGACGGCATGGCCTCGCAGTACAAGGCCGCGCAGACCCGGCTCCGCAAGTTCGAGGAGGCCGGGCCGCCGATCGAGCAGCCTCGTGAGCAACAGGTGACGATGCGGCTCAAGGGCGGCCGCACGGGCAAGCGCGCCGTGGTGTGCACCGAGCTGGAGCTGACCGGGCTGATGCAGCCGTTCGACCTCGAGGTCTGGTACGGCGAGCGGGTCGCCGTCCTGGGCAGCAACGGCTCGGGGAAGTCGCACTTCCTGCGGCTGCTCGCTGCGGGCGGGTCCGACCCCGACGTCGAGCACCGTCCGGTCGACGACTCGGCGATCGAGCCCGTCCGCCACACGGGCAAGGCGAAGCTCGGCGCCCGGGTGCGCCCCGGCTGGTTCGTCCAGACGCACACGCACCCGGAGCTCGTCGGCCGCACCCTGCTGGAGATCCTGCACCGGGGCGACGGGTCACCGGACGGGCGGGCCGGGATGGGCCGCGAGGCCGCCGCCCGGGTGCTCGACCGCTACGAGCTCGCGCACGCCGGTGAGCAGACGTTCGACTCGCTCTCCGGCGGCCAGCAGGCCCGCTTCCAGATCCTGCTGCTGGAGCTGTCCGGGGCGACGCTGCTGCTGCTCGACGAGCCGACCGACAACCTCGACGTGCAGTCGGCCGAGGCGCTCGAGGCCGGTCTCGAGTCCTTCGACGGCACGGTCGTGGCGGTCACCCACGACCGCTGGTTCGCCCGCGGCTTCGACCGGTTCCTCGTCTACGGCGCGGACGGCGCGGTCTATGAGTCCGACGGTCCGGTCTGGGACGAGACCCGGGTCCGCCGCGCGCGCTGAGCGCTGCTCGCCGTACGGCAGAAGACGCAGCGAGGCCCGGGGCGGCACCCGCACGGCGCGCCCCGGGCCTCTGGTCCCGGGCTCAGCTGCTGGTGGTCTGAGCGTCCGAGTCGAGGGTGACGGTGACCGTGTGGTCGGATCCGCCGCGGGTGTAGGTGAGCGTGACCGAGTCGCCCGGGCGGTAGGACCGGATGATCGCGATCAACGAGTCGGACGTCGTGATCAGGTGGTCGTCGACCTTGGTGATGACGTCCCCGGTCTGGAGCCCGGCGTTCGCGCCGGCGGAGCCCTTCTCGACGGAGGCGATCGTAGCGCCGTCGCCGGATTCCGCTCCGCTCGCGGCGTTGTCCACGCCGATGCCCAGACGCGCGTGCGTCGGTGCCTCGCCGTTGATCATCTGCTGCACGATCGGCAGGACCGCGTCGATCGGGATCGCGAAGCCGAGACCGATGGAGCCGGGCTCGCCCTGGCCGGCGCTGCTGTCGGTCGCGGTCTGGATGGCCGAGTCGATGCCGACGACCTCGCCGGAGAGGTTGACCAGCGGACCGCCGGAGTTGCCGGGGTTGATCGCGGCATCGGTCTGGATGGCCGGGTACACGGTCACGTTGCCCGCGCTGACCTGGCCGACGTCGACCGGCCGGTTGAGGGCACTGACGATGCCGCTGGTGACGGTGGCGTTGAGGCCGAAGGGCGAGCCGATCGCCACGACCCCCTGGCCGACCTGGAGGCTCGAGGAGTGGCCGATGGTGGCCGGGGTCAGCCCGGAGACGCCCTGGGCCTGGACCACCGCGGTGTCGGTGAGCGGGTCGGTGCCGAGCACCTTCGCCGAGGCGTGCGAGCCGTCGTTGAAGTCGATGCTGATCTGACCGCTCTTGCCTGCCAGGCCGGCGACGTGGTTGTTGGTGAGGATCTTGCCGTCGGCGCTCAAGATGATGCCCGAGCCCGAGCCGGAGCCGCTGGGGCCGCTCACGTTGATCTTGACCACCGAGGGCAGCACGTTGTGGGCGACCTTCACGATCGAGTCGGTGCTGGCCGCCGGGACGGTCGAGCTTCCGCTTTGGGTGATGATCGGCGACGAGGCGACCGAGCTGTCGTGCGTGGAGGTCCAGATCGCCGCACCGCCGACACCCGCGGCGCCGCCGACGAGCAGGCTCGCAGCCACGACGCCCGCAGCCAGGCCCTTGCCGCGGGGGCGCTTCTGCTGGGGCGCCTCGGGCGGAGCGGCCGGCATCGTGGGGCCCTCCGTGGACGCGCCGAGACCCAACGGGCGCGTGTCGTCCGTGGTCTCACTCGAGGTCTGGAAGCCGTACGGCGACCAGGTGGCGGGGGGTGCGGGAGGCTCGTGGGTCCAGTCGTGGCCGGGTTGCGGGTCCTGCCCGCCGTACGGGGACTCGTTGCTCATGCCCCTTACCCTCGTGGGTGAGTCTGTGACCTTCCTGAGACCTCGCTGGGCACCGCCGAAAAAGGCAGCCGGCGCACGACGTCACCGACCCGGACCACGCCGCCGTGCACCACGCGGGCGTTCAGGCCGCGCAGTCGCAGCCGTCGGCCCTCCTCGCTGTTGACGAACGCGACGGCGTCCTCCCCGAACCGGGCCAGGAACTTCCGGCACCCCGCGTGTGGTTTGGCGGTGACCTCGAGGACGAGGTCCTCACCGACCCGGAACCGGGCCCCGGTCGGCAGGTTGTCGTGGGACAGGTCGAGGTCGACGTAGAGCTGGTCGCCGGCCAGAGCCCGCTCGTCGTCGGTCTCGGCGAGCAGGTCGATCATCCGGCTGCTCATCACCGTGACCTGGGCGTCGAGGTGACGGCCCTCGGCCTTCGCGCGCGACGTGGCGCGGGACAGCCAGTTGTCCCCGACCAGTCCGTCGGCCTCGTCGACGACCGCCTCGTCGAGCAGCTCCCGCGTCAGCCGCTCGGGTCGCCGTACGACGAGTGAGAGGGTGCCGACGTCGGCGGGCGCGGCGCGCAGGTGGTCGAGGGCGGGCTCGAGCTCGGGCAGGCTGAGGAACGGCACCCGCTGATTCTCCCAAGCCGGCGGCCGGATTGTCGCCCGGGTTCCGGCCAGCGCCTAGGGTGGCGCCGGTGACGACACCGTGGGCGCGCTGGAGCTGGGAGCTCCGCAGCTGCGGCCGACAGGGGCATGTGACCTGGCGGCCGACCGAGCCCGGGCTCGCGGACCGGCTGCGGGCCGAGACGGTGACCGGCGAGGCGTGGCGCTGCCTGCGGTGCGCGGCCTTCGTGGAGGGTCCACCGCAGGGCACCGGGCCGGCCGAGGAAGCCCCGATCGTGCTGCGTGGCAAGGCTCTGCGCGATGCGTTCATCCTGCGGCTGCTGGCGGCAGAGCGGTTCATCCGCGGTGTGCTGCTGGTCGCGCTGGCGTACGGCGTCTACAAGTTCAACGGCGCCCGGGACTCCCTGGAGCGGGTCTTCAAGGAGTACCTGCCCACCCTCGAGCCGCTCGCCGACAAGCTGGGCATCGACCTGCAGAACACCGGCCCGGTGAAGCTGATCCAGAAGGCCCTGGACGCCCAGCACAGCACCCTCGAGCTCGTGGCGGTGGGCGTGCTCGCCTACGGGGCGCTGGAGCTGCTCGAGGGAGTCGGGCTGTGGCTGATGAGGCGATGGGGTGAGTACGTCGCCGTGGTGGGCACGGCGGTCTTCATCCCCCTGGAGATCTACGAGCTGCTCGAGCGGGTGACCTGGCTCCGCGTCGTCGCCTTCGCCCTCAACGTCTTCGCGGTGGTCTACATCCTGTGGACCAAGCGGCTGTTCGGCTTCCGTGGCGGGCGTGCCGCCTTCGAGGCCGAGCGGCACTCCCAGTCGCTGCTCGAGGTCGAGCAGGCGGCCGCGTAGCGCCGTCGGGCGGCGGGCGTGTGTGCGTGAAGCAGTGACCAGCGGTGGAGCTTCGTCGGGGCTGGTGTCAGGCCACCTCGCGAACACGCTCGCTTCGGTCCCGCTGCGGTCCGGTGCCCCTCCTGCGTCGGGGCACCGGGTCCTCGCTCAGGCCCAGCGCTCGGAGGCGGGGACGAAGTCGAGCGTCCGCTGGCCGGTGTAGATCTGCTGTGGCCGGGCGATCTTCTGCTCCTTGTCCTGCACGAGCTCCAGCCACTGGGCCAGCCAGCCCGGGGTTCGCCCGATCGCGAAGAGCACGGTGAACATCTCCGGAGGGAACTGGAAGGCCTCGTAGATCAGCCCGGAGTAGAAGTCGACGTTCGGGTAGAGCTTGCGGGAGACGAAGTAGTCGTCCTCGAGCGCGATCTTCTCCAGCTCCATCGCGATCTCGAGGAGCGGGTTGACACCGGTCACCTCGAACACGTCGTCGCAGGCCTTCTTGATGATCTTGGCCCGCGGGTCGTAGTTCTTGTAGACGCGGTGGCCGAAGCCCATCAGCCGCTCGTCGCCGTTCTTCACACCCTCGATGAAGTCGGGGATGTTCTTCTTGTCCTTGATCCGGCGCAGCATCCGCAGCACGGCCTCGTTGGCCCCGCCGTGCAGCGGGCCGTAGAGCGCACCGACGCCGCCGGCCACCGCGGAGTAGGGGTCGACCTGCGAGGAGCCGATGGACCGTACGGCGTTCGTCGAGCAGTTCTGCTCGTGGTCGGCGTGGAGGATGAAGAGGACGTCGAGCGCCTTCACGAGCCGCTCGTCCGCCGCGAAGCGGTCCTCGCTCATCCGGAAGAGCATCGAGAGGAAGTTCGCGGTGTAGCCCAGCTCGTTGTCGGGGTAGACGAACGGCTTGCCCTGCGCATGACGGAACGACCAGGCGCCGAGCGTCGGCATCTTGGCGATCATCCGCACGATCTGCAGCTGGCGCGTCTCGTCGTCGGTGATGTCCCGTGCGTCGGGGTAGAAGGTCGACAGCGCGCCGACGGACGCCATCAGCATCCCCATCGGGTGGGCGTCGTAGCGGAAGCCCTCCATGAAGCTCTTCACGTTCTCGTGCACGAACGTGTGGTACGTGATGTCGTGCACCCAGGTCTCGTACTGGGACCTGGTCGGCAGCTCGCCATGGATCAGCAGGTAGGCGACCTCGAGGAAGGTGGACTTCTCCGCCAGCTGCTCGATCGGGTACCCGCGATACTCCAGGATGCCCTCGTCGCCGTCGATGAACGTGACCGAGCTCTTGCACGAGGCGGTGTTCACGAAGCCGGGGTCGTAGACGGCCAGCGAGGAGCCGTCCTTGTCCTTGATCTTTCCGAGATCCGAGCCCTTCACCGCACCCTGCTCGATCGGTACGTCGTACTCCTGGCCGGTGCGGTTGTCCCGGACGGTGAGTGAGTCGTTCACCGTTCCAACCTAGTGCGGGGTCTGCCGGAGGGCGAATCCGGTTGTGCGGAATTGGTCCCCGACCTGCGCTCCCGGTAGATTGTGCGGTCGCGACTCCTGCCGCGCCGTACGCCGATGGTCGAGCCTGTCGAGACCACGGCAGCGGTGCAGACCCGGACGCTGCACCCTTGCGAGGGGGCGAGCCGGGCAGTGTTCGTCAGAGGTCGTGGCTCCACCGCCGGCGGACGGCCGTCCACCGGTCCCACGAACGAGTAAAGGCAGACGCACGTGCGTACGTACAGCCCGAAGCCCGGCGACATCCAGCGCGAGTGGCACGTCATCGATGCTTCCGACGTCATCCTCGGCAAGCTCGCCGTCCAGGCCGCGAACCTGCTTCGCGGCAAGCACAAGCCCACCTTCGCCCCCCACATGGACACCGGTGACTTCGTCATCGTCGTCAACGCGGAGAAGGTCGCGCTCACCGGCGACAAGCTGACCAAGAAGCTGATGTACCGCCACTCCGGCTACCCCGGCGGTCTCACCGCGACGCCGGTGGGCCAGCAGCTGGAGAAGGACGCCCGCAAGGTCATCGAGCAGGCCGTCTGGGGCATGCTCCCCAAGAACAAGCTCGGCCGCCAGGTGCTCAAGAAGCTCAAGGTGTACACCGGGCCCACCCACCCGCACCAGGCCCAGCAGGCCAAGCCGTTCGAGATCACGCAGGTCTCCCAGTGACGACCCCGACGTCTGAACAGAGAAGCGAAGGTAATTCCGTGGCTGACGACACCACCACCCCCATCGACGGCGAGGCCGACACCGAGACGTTCCAGGCGGACGAGTCCGGCGTGGCCTACACCTCCGAGAGCGCCGGCGCCGCCGAGGCCGCCCGCCCGGCCACCATCGCCCCCGCGGCCGCCACCGGGCGCCGCAAGGAGGCCGTGGCCCGCGTGCGGATCATGCCCGGCACCGGTGTGTGGACCGTGAACGGCCGCCCCCTCGACTCCTACTTCCCGAACAAGCTGCACCAGCAGGTCGTGAACGAGCCCTTCGCGGCGCTCGGCCTCGAGGGTCGCTTCGACGTCATCGCCCGCATCCACGGCGGCGGCATCACCGGCCAGGCCGGTGCCCTCCGTCTCGGCGTGGCCCGCTCGCTGAACGCGATCGATGTCGAGGCCAACCGCCCGACGCTGAAGAAGGCCGGTCTGCTCACGCGTGACGCCCGCGTCATCGAGCGCAAGAAGGCCGGTCTCAAGAAGGCTCGCAAGGCTCCGCAGTTCAGCAAGCGCTGATCCGCGGGTCCATGCCGCGCATCTTCGGGACGGACGGGGTCCGCGGGCTCGCGAACGGTGTCATCACCGCCGAGCTCGCGGTCGACCTCGGTGTCGCCGCGGCGCGGGTCCTGGTCGACCACGGCGCCTTCGCCGGGCAGCGCCCGGTCGCGGTGGTCGGCCGTGACACCCGGATCTCGGGTCAGTTCCTCGAGCACGCGGTCGTCGCCGGTCTGGCGTCGGCGGGGGTCGATGTGCTCCGGCTCCGGGTCCTGCCCACGCCGGGCGTCGCCTACCTCACCGAGTCGCTCGGGGCCGACCTCGGGGTCGTGATCTCGGCCTCCCACAACCCGATGCCCGACAACGGCATCAAGTTCCTGGCTCGCGGTGGCGTGAAGCTCGACGACGCGCTGGAGCGCGAGATCGAGGCGCGCCTCGGCGAGGACTGGGACCGCCCGACGGGTGCCGAGATCGGCCGGGTCACGCCGTACGGCGCGACGGTCGAGGAGTACGCCGAGCACCTCGTCGGCACCCTCGACCACCTCCCCGCCGGCCTGCGCGTCGTGCTCGACTGCGCCAACGGCGCGGCCGCCGACGTGGGCCCGCGGGCGCTTCGCGCCGCCGGCGTCGCGGTGGTCGCGATCAACGACCAGCCCAACGGGCTCAACATCAACGAGGGCTGCGGCTCGACCCATCTGGCGGGGCTACGGGCAGCCGTGCTCGAGCACGAGGCCGACGCCGGCTTCGCCCTCGACGGCGACGCCGATCGTTGCCTCGCCGTCGACCACACCGGTGCGACCGTCGACGGTGACCAGCTGATGGCGATGCTGGCCGTCGACCTCCACGAGCGGGGGCACCTGGCGCACGACACGGTCGTGGCCACCGTGATGAGCAACCTGGGCTTCGTCCAGGCGATGCGGCGTGCGGCCATCACGGTCCACGAGACCGCAGTCGGTGACCGCTACGTGCTCGAGGCGATGCGCGACGGTGGCTTCTCGCTCGGCGGAGAGCAGTCCGGGCACATCATCATGAACGAGCACGCCACCACCGGCGACGGCATCCTCACCGCGTTGCAGGTGCTCCAGCGGATGGCCCGCACCGGGTCGTCGCTGCGCGAGCTCGCCTCGGTCGTGACACGGCTGCCGCAGGTGCTCGTCAACGTCTCCGGAGTCGACCGGACCCGCACCGACGACGCCGAGGTCGCCGCTGCGGTGGCCGTCGAGCAGGACAGGCTCGGTGACACCGGCCGGATCCTGCTGCGCCCGTCCGGCACCGAGGCGCTGGTACGGGTGATGGTCGAGGCGGCCACGCCCGACGAGGCGCGTGCGGTGGCCGAGCGCCTGGCCGACGTCGTACGCCGACGCCTCGCACTGTGACGCGTCGACCGGTCGACCGTCGCCGGCGCGCCGCCTAGGTTCGTGCTCGTGAGCGAGATCCGGGACGTCGAGCCGCAGGACGAAGCACAGCTGCGCCAGTGGTACGACGTGTGGCGCGCGGCCCAGTCCCATCGACGCGGCGACCTGATCCCGTCGTGGGAGGCGGCCGGACGTCCGCTCTCGACCGCGCCGCCGGGGTTCGACCTCCAGCTCTTCACCGCTTTCGACGGCGACGAGCCCGTGGGTGTCGGCCTGCTCAACCTGCCCCTGCAGGACAACCGGACCGTCGGCTACGCCGACGTGATGGCGCATCCCGAACACCGGCGCCGAGGCGTCGGTACGGCTGTCCTGGCGGAGGTCGAGCGCCGAGCGCGGGCCGCCGGACGCGAGCGGGTGCTGACCGAGGTGTACCTCGCACCCGGCGCCGGAACCGGTGACGCCTGCTTCGCCCAGGCCCGTCAGTACGTCGAGGCGAACCGCGAGGGCGTCAAGGCGCTGGAGCTGGCGGTCGCCGAACCGGGCTGGGCCGCCTTGGAGGAGCAGGTGGCCGCGGTCTCGGGTGACTACCGCGTGGTCACCTGGCGCGACCGGTGCCCGGACGACCACCTGGAGAGCTTCGGTCAGGCGCTCAGTCGCGTGATGAGCCTCATCCCCCAGGGCGATCTCGCCCTGGGGGATCGCGACTGGACGCCCGAGCGGGTGCGCGAGGCGGAGGAGCGACGGATCGGGATCGGGCTCGCCACGTTCGAGTCGGCAGCGGTGACCCGCGACGGCACCGTCGTGGGTCTGACCGGCGTGCGGGTCAGCACGCACGACCCGCAGACCGCGCACATCGGCGTGACCATGGTCCTGCCCGAGCACCGCGGCCACCGGCTCGGCCTGGCGACCAAGCTCGCCAGCCACCGAGCGCTGCGCGCGGCGATCCCTGCCTGCCGCCTGGTCACGACGAGCAACGCCGAGGTCAACACGCACATGAACGCGATCAACGAGGCCCTCGGCTATCGCCTGGCCGAGACGCTGGTCGAGTACCACCGGACCATCTAGCGCAGGCCTCGGCGGCGGTGGAGTCGCGACTCCCAGGGCTGCAGGGTGAGGGAGTGCGACGGCCCGTGCGTCGGCAGCAGGACCTCCGAGCCTTCGAGAGCCGGCACGCTCCCCGGCTCGATCGTCGCTGGCGACGAGGAGCAGTTGGCCAGCACCAGCAGCGTGTCCTCACCGAGGGTGCGCGTGAACGCCCAGACCTTCGGGTCGTCGGGGAGCAGCAGCGCGAAGCGTCCGTCGACCACGACCGGGTCGCGGTGCCGGAGCTCGATCAACCGCCGGTAGTGGTGGAACACCGAATCGGGATCGGCGACGGCCGCCGCCGCGTTGACCAGGTCGCGGTCGGCGTTGAGCCGGCAGCCACGGCGTACCGGTGGTGAAGCCGCCGCTCTCGGTGGCGTCCCAGAGCATGGGAGTGCGGGCGTTGTCGCGGCTCTTGGCAGCCAGCGACCGGTGCACGTCCGCCTCGGGGACTCCACGTGACAGGGCGTCGCGGGCCCAGTTGAGGGACTCGAGGTCGGCGTACTCCTCGACCGTCGTGAAGCCGGCGTTCGCCATCCCGAGCTCCTCGCCCTGGTAGACGTACGGCGTCCCACGGTGCAGGTGGAGGACGGTGGCGAGGGTCTTGGCGGACGCGATCCGGTGCTCGGCGGAGTCGTCACCGAAGCGCGAGACCACCCGGGGCTGGTCGTGGTTGTCCCAGTAGAGCGAGTTCCAGCCGACGTCGGCCAGCCCGTCCTGCCAGGCGGCGAGGTTGTCCTTCAGCACCGGGAGCGGCACGTCCTGGAGCGCGAACTTGTCGAGGCCGGGCACCTGGTCGAGCGCGACGTGCTCGAAGGTGAACACCATGTCGAGCTCACGCCGGGCCGGGTCGGTCACCTCGCGGGCGAGCGCCACGGTGCTGCCCGGCATCTCGCCGACGGTGAGCAGGTGCTGGTCGGTGAGTCCCACCTCGCGGTTCATCTCGGCCAGGAACTCGTGCAGCCGCGGACCGTTGAGGACGCCCAGGGGCGGCGCGAGCTCGCGGTCGGCCCGGAGCAGCGGGCCGTCGGGGAGGTCCGGGTCCTTGGAGATCAGGTTGATCACGTCCATGCGGAAGCCGTCGACCCCCCGGTCGACCCACCAGCGCATCATCGCGTGGACGGCTGCCCGCACCTCGGGGTTCTCCCAGTTGAGGTCGGGCTGCTTGGGGCTGAAGACGTGGAGGTACCACTCGCCGCTGCGCTCGTCGTACTGCCAGGCGGGGCCGCCGAACGCCGACTCCCAGTTGTTGGGTGCTCCTCCGGGTGCGCCCGGCCGGCCGGACCGCCACCAGTACCAGTCGCGCTTGGGCGAGGCCGGGTCGCGCGACTCGACGAACCACGGGTGCTCGTCGGAGGTGTGGTTGACGACGAGGTCCATCACGAGCCGGATCCCGCGGTCGTGGCAGCCTGCGATCAGCGCGTCGAGATCGGACAAGGTGCCGAAGAGCGGGTCGACGTCCTGGTAGTCACTGATGTCGTAGCCGTTGTCGTCCATGGGGGATCGGTAGATCGGACTCAGCCAGAGGACGTCGACGCCGAGGCGCGCGAGATGGTCCAGTCGCGACGTGATGCCCGGGAGGTCGCCGATGCCGTCGCCGTCGCTGTCCTGGAAGGAGCGCGGGTAGACCTGGTAGACGACGGCGTTCCTCCACCAACCGGGGGAGCGGAGCTCGGAGATCACAGCTTGCGCAGCCTCACATAACGGACCGAGTGGTCGGGGTCCTTCCGCAGGACCAGCGTCGCACGCGAGCGGGTGGGCTTGATGTTCTGCTCCAGGTTGGGCCCGTTGATGGTGTCCCAGATCTCCTCGGCGGTCGAGGTGGCGTCCGCCGTCGAGAGCTCGGCGTAGCGACGGAAGTACGACGCCGGGTCGGCGAACGCGGTCTTGCGCAGCCGCAGGAAGCGCTGCACGTACCACGCGCGGATGTCGGCGGTGGCGGCGTCGACGTAGACGCTGAAGTCGAAGAAGTCGCTCAGGGCCAGGCCGCTGCGACCGTCCTCGGTGGTCCGTGCGGGCTGGAGCACGTTGAGCCCCTCGATGATCACGATGTCGGGGTGCCGCACCACGACCGGGTCGTCGGGCACCACGTCGTACACCAGGTGGGAGTAGGTCGGTGCCTCCACCTCGTCCTTGCCCGACTTGATGTCGACGACGAAGCGCAGCAGGGCCCGGCGGTCGTAGGACTCGGGGAAGCCCTTGCGCTGGAGGATGCCGCGGCGCTCGAGCTCGGCGTTCGGGTAGAGGAACCCGTCGGTGGTGACCAGGGCGACGTGGGGATGCTCGTCCCAGTGGCCCAGCATCTGCTGCAGCACGCGTGCCGTCGTCGACTTGCCGACGGCGACCGAGCCCGCGAGCCCGATCACGAACGGCGTCCGCGGCGGCTGGGGGCGGTGGAGGAACTCCTCCTGCTTTCGGTGCAGGCGCCGCGCCGCCTTGACCCGCAGGCTGAGCAGCCGCGACAGCGGGAGGTAGACCTGCTGGACCTCCTCCAGGTCGAGCTGGTCGCCCAGACCCCGGAGCCGGGTGATCTCGTCGGACGACAGCGGCTGGTGGAAGTGCTCGCCCAGCTCGGCCCACGCGGCCCGGTCGAGCTCGACGTACGGGGACGGCTCGCTTCCCTGCACACCGTTGGGCATGGCGGGCATTGTTCCAGTACGGGTGCCCGTCGAGCGTGGCGCGGGTGGCTCCGAGCCGGCCGATAGACTCCGGCCCATGTGCGGCATCGTGGGGTACGTCGGCGACAAGCAGGCTCAGGATGTCGTCGTCGAGGGCCTGCGGCGGCTGGAGTACCGCGGCTACGACTCCGCCGGGATCGCCGTGGTGACCGACGGCCGGATCGACTGGCGCAAACGCGCCGGCAAGCTCGCCAACCTCGAGAAGGCGCTGGCCGACGAGCCGCTCCCTGCGTCCACCACCGGCATCGGCCACACCCGCTGGGCCACCCACGGCGCGCCGACCGACGTCAACGCCCACCCTCACCTGGGTGCCACCGGGCGGGTCGCCCTCGTCCACAACGGGATCATCGAGAACTTCGCGACCCTGCGCTCCGAGATCGAGGCATCGGGCGACGAGCTGTTCTCCGAGACCGACACCGAGATCGCGGCGCACCTGCTGGAGAAGGCCCTCGCCGCCGGCGGTGACCTGACCGAGGGCATGCGGACGCTCTGCCAGCGGCTCGAGGGAGCGTTCACGTTGGTCGCGGTCGACGCCGAGGACCCGAGCCGCGTGGTCGCGGCCCGCCGCAACTCGCCGCTGGTGGTCGGCCTGGGCGACGGCGAGAACTTCATCGGCTCCGACGTGGCGGCGTTCATCGAGCACACGCGCGAGGCTCTGGAGCTCGGCCAGGACCAGATCGTGACCATCACCCGCGAGGGCGTCTCCGTGATCGGCTTCGACGGCGTCGCCGTCGAGGGCAAGCGCTACCACGTCGACTGGGACCTCTCGGCCGCCGAGAAGGACGGCTACGACTGGTTCATGCGCAAGGAGATCTTCGAACAGCCGCGCGCGATCAACGACGCGCTGCTCGGGCCGCCACGACCTGAACGGCAAGCTCCAGCTCGACGAGGTGCGGATCTCCGACAGCGAGCTGCGCGAGGTCGACAAGATCGTCATCATCGCCTGCGGGACGGCGTTCTACGCCGGGCTGGTCGCGAAGTACGCCATCGAGCACTGGACGCGCATCCCGTGCGAGGTCGAGCTGGCCCACGAGTTCCGCTACCGCGACCCGATCCTGACTCGCTCCACGCTCGTGGTCGCGATCAGCCAGTCCGGAGAGACCGCCGACACGCTGATGGCGATCCGCTACGCCCGCCAGCAGCGGTCGAAGGTGCTGGCGATCTGCAACACCAACGGCTCCACCATCCCGCGCGAGTCCGACGCCGTCATCTACACCCATGCCGGGCCCGAGATCGGGGTCGCCTCCACCAAGGGCTTCATCACGCAGGTGATCGCCGCCTACCTCCTCGGGCTCTACCTCGCCCAGGTCAAGGGCACGTCGTACGACGACGAGATCGCGCGCCTGGTCGCCGAGCTCGGCGACCTGCCGGGTCATGTGCAGCGGATCCTCGACGGCTGTGACGAGCTCTACGACCTGGCCGCAGAGCTGCAGGGCGCGAGGTCGGTGCTGTTCCTCGGGCGGCACGCGGGCTACCCGATCGCGCTCGAGGGCGCGCTCAAGCTCAAGGAACTGGCCTACATCCACGCCGAGGGCTTCGCCGCCGGCGAGCTCAAGCACGGGCCGATCGCGCTGATCGAGCCCGGGCTGCCGGTGTTCTGTGTGGTGCCTCCGCGCGGACGCGACCAGCTGCACGACAAGATGGTGAGCGCCATCCAGGAGATCCGGGCCCGGGGCGCGCGCACGATCGTGCTCGCCGAGGAGGACGACCCCGACATCGAGCAGTTCGCCGACACGCTGATCCGGCTGCCGCGGGTCTCGACCCTGATGCAGCCGGTGCCGGCCGTCGTACCCCTGCAGCTGTTCGCCTGCGAGCTCGCGACGCTCGCTCGGTCACGACGTCGACCAGCCGCGCAACCTCGCCAAGTCCGTCACCGTCGAGTAGGGCCCACCTCGTGGCAATCGTCGGCGTCGGCATCGACGTGGTGGACATCGCCCGCTTCACCGACGCCATGCGTCGTACGCCGGGGCTCGGGCGGCGCCTGTTCACCCCGGGTGAGATCGACCGGCCGCCCGCCTCCCTCGCCGCACGGTTCGCCGCCAAGGAGGCCCTGGCCAAGGCGCTGGGTGCTCCGGTCGGCATGGCCTGGCACGACGCCGAGGTGATCTCGCACCCGTCGGGCCGCCCACTGTTCGCGATCTCGGGCACCGTGGCCGCCCGCTCCGCCGAGCTCGGCGCCGCCCACGTCCACCTCTCGCTCTCCCACGACGCAGGCATCGCCTCGGCCGTCGTCGTCCTGGAGAGCTGAGGCTCCGCTGGAGGTCGTGTGCCCGAGCCCGCGCTCGGGCGCGGTCTCAGGCACACGACCCGCCGATCGGGCGCGCGGCAGCCGCGGAACACCGAGCGCGACCAGGTCGGCAGCGACGTCCGCCATCTCGTACCTCAGCTCGTACGACGTGCACCGCACCACCAGCCGGTCGCGCCTGGTGATCGCACGCGCGCGCTTGATGTCGGCACCCCACTGCGTGACCTCGAGGTGGAAGCTCCCGTCCACCTCGAGCACGAGGACCGACCCGTCGGGCAGGTCCCACTCGCAGTCGGTCCAGCGCTGCCGGCCGGCACGGTCGAGCCGTGGCCGTTGCCTGGTCGGTGGGACGAGTCCGAACCGCCGACACATCCGGCGTACGTCGATCTCCGCCACCGACTGTGCGCCCCCGGCGATGTCCGCCACGGTGCGCCGGAACCCACGTGCCCGGCGGAGGGGCTGCAAGGCGTCGATCCAGGTGAGAAGCCGCTCCGGCGTGGTGAGTCGTTGCTGCACGGCAGCGGCCAGGACTCCATGCGCAGCGCGGAGCGGCGCGTCGTAGCCGGCCCACAGCAGGATCGCCGGCTCGACCTGAGCACAGGGAAGGCCGGGCCGCGGCGAGCGCAGGAGCTCGAACGGTCGCCTGCTCCGGAAGAACCGCACTCCCGTGACCGGCTCGAAGGCCAGCTCGTCGTCCACGAGCACCGTGATCGCCGGTCTCGACCACCCGGTGAGGCCGGCCGACTCGGCCGCCGACAGTCCGCCCACCATGCTGCGAGGGCCGGCGTGGAGCACCGCGACCCAGCACCGCTGCTCCCACGTCAGCACGCCAGTCGTGGTGCCGATCACCCGCGGGGTGTGCACGACCCACCGGCCCGCCCCCACCTGGTTGCGCACGCGTTCCCACTCCAGTCCGAGCGCGGTCAGCTGGCGCCGGGCCAGGACGCCGCACTGGGCGGTCGTGAGCTCGTGGAGCATGTCCATCCGTCGAGGGTGCGCCCACGTCCGTCTGCGCTGCAGGGGCTCTCCACAGCCCCGGGAGCTTCGGACGAGTCGTGTGCCTGAGCCCGCGCCACACCGCGGGCTCGGGCACACGACCCCAGCGGGCCGGCCGCCGGGCGCTAGTTTGAGGTCATGAGGGCCGCGCACACCGTCGAGCAGGTGCGGGCGGCCGAGGCGGAGCTGATGGCCCGGGTGCCCGAGGGCACGCTCATGCAGCGGGCGGCGGCGGGCCTGGCCGGCGTGGTCATCGACCTGATGGGCGGCGCGTACGGGCGACGTGTGCTGCTGCTCGTCGGGCCGGGTGACAACGGAGGAGACGCCCTGTACGCCGGTGCCCTGCTCGCCCGGCGCGGAGCAGGGGTCGAGGCGCTCCTGCTCGCGGACACGTTCCACCCGGCCGGGCTCGGCGCGCTCCGAGCGGCGGGCGGCCGGGTGGTCGAGCTCGCGGACATCCACGCGCCCGACGTCGTCGTCGACGGCATCGTCGGGATCGGCGGCAAGCCGGGGCTGCGGCAGCCGGCCCTCGACGCCGTCCGTGCGCTCGCGGGCCTTCCGATGGTCGCGGTCGACACACCGAGCGGCGTCGAGGTCGACACCGGGAGGATCGACGGGACCCACGTCACGGCTGACGTGACGGTCACCTTCGGCACGCACAAGGTGTGTCACCTGGTCGAGCCGGCCGCGTCGGCGTGTGGCGTCGTCCAGCTCGTCGACATCGGACTCGACCTCCCCGAGGCCGTGGTCTCAGCACTCCAGGCCGAGGACGTCGCGGCGCTGCTGCCGCGGCCCACCGCGCTCGCCCAGAAGTACACCCGGGGCGTGGTCGGCGTGCGCGCCGGCTCGGCTCGCTATCCGGGCGCCGGGGTGCTCTCGACCTCCGGCGCGGCCTGCGGTCTGGCCGGCATGGTCCGGTACGCCGGTGGGGCGCCGGACGCCGTCCGGGCCAGGCACCCCGAGGTCGTCGTGGGCGAGGGGCGCGTCCAGGCGTGGGTGGTCGGGTCCGGTGGCGATGCCGACGCGGCGGAGGGGCTCGTCGCGGCCCTGCGGGACGACGTACCGCTGGTCGTCGACGCGGACGCACTCCAGCACCTCGACGCTCCCCTCGAGCGCCCCGCTCTGCTCACTCCGCACGCCGGCGAGCTCGCCTCGATGCTCGGCGTCGAGCGGGCCGAGGTGGAGGCGGACCAGCTGGCCTTCGCCCGGCGCGCTGCAAACGCCTACGCCGCCACCGTGCTGCTCAAGGGCCACCACACCCTCGTCGCTGCCCCGAACGGCCGCGTGCGGGCCACCACCACCGGGACGCCGTGGCTGGCTGTCGCCGGCGCGGGCGACGTGCTGGGCGGGCTCTGTGGCGCGCTGCTCGCGGCCGGCCTCACGCCGTACGACGCGGGGGCCGTCGGCTCCTGGCTGCACGGCGCCGCGGCCACTCTGGCCTCGTCGGGTGGCCCGATCTCCGCCCCCGACGTGGCGGCCGCGCTGCCCCGGGTGATCGCCGCCCTCCTCGGCTGACCGCCCGTCACACCCGGACTGTCCCTTTCGGGCTGTGGAGAACCGGGGGTGGGAGGATGACGCCATGAGTCGCGATCCGGTCCGTCGACCCGAGATCGTGGTGGACCTGGGGGCGATCCGACGCAACGTGGGGCGGCTGCGCGACCTGGTGGCACCGGACGGTTCCGACGTCATGGTCGTGGTCAAGGCCGACGGCTACGGCCACGGCATGCTCGAGGCGGCGTACGCCGCACGCGAGGCGGGCGCGCCGTGGCTCGGCGTGGCGACGATCCAGGAGGCGGTGCGGCTCCGCGACGCGGGTGACACGGGCAGGGTCCTCTGCTGGCTCACGGTCCCGGGCGACGACTGGGCCGCGGCCATCGACCGTGACGTCGACGTGACGGCGTACACCCTCGCCGAGCTCGCCGAGATCCGCGCGGCGGTGACCCGTACGCCGGCCCGGCTGCAGCTCAAGATCGACACCGGTCTGTCCCGGGGAGGCTCGACCGCGGACCTGTGGCCCGACCTGCTGGCAGCAGCCCGGACCGGCGAGGCCGACGGCGTCTGGCGGGTGACCGGCGTCTGGTCGCACTTCGCCTGCAGCGACGAGCCGACCCACCCCGCCAACGACGCCCAGGAACGCGCCTTCCGCGACGCCCTCGCCGGTGCCGAGCGTGCAGGGCTACGTCCGGAGGTGCGACACCTCGCCAACTCCGGCGGTGCCCTGCTCCGACCCAGCAGCCGCTTCGACCTCGTGCGCTGCGGTATCGCGTCGTACGGACTCGACCCGGCCCCCGGCCTCAGCCCCGACGTCGGGCTCGAGCCGGCGATGACGGTCACCGCACCGCTGGCGCTCACCAAGTCGGTCCACGCCGGCGCCGGCGTGTCCTACGGACACACCTGGACAGCGCCGGGTGAGACCCGCGTCGGGCTCGTGCCGCTGGGGTACGGCGACGGCGTGCCGCGCCACGCCGGGAACGCCGCCGAGGTCTGGGTCGACGGCAGACGCCGGCCGATCCGCGGCAGGATCTGCATGGACCAGTTCGTGATCGACCTCGGTGACGACCCCACCGACGGCGACAGCGCGGGCGAGGAGGTCGTGCTGTTCGGGCCAGGTGGCAGGGGGGAGCCCACCGCCGACGACTGGGCGCGGGCCTGCGGCACCATCCACTACGAGATCGTCACACGCATGGGCGGGCGTCTGCACCGCCGCTACGTCGGAGGAGACGCCGCATGAAGGCCGCCAACAAGGTCCTCTCGGTCGCGGGAGCCGCGGTCGGGGTCGCTGCTGCCGGCACCGCGCTGAGGGTCGCCCAGCGGCGCGCCGTCATCGCCAGGCGCGGCGCGGGCGACGAGACGGAGTTCAAGTCGTTGCGCTCGGCGCCGATCACCGTCGTCGCCGACGACGGCGTACCCCTGCACGTCGAGATCGACGAGTACGCCGCCACCGGTCGACGCCGTGCCGCCAAGACACCGGAGCTGACCGTGGTGTTCATCCACGGCTACTCGCTGACCCTCGACTCCTGGCACTTCCAGCGCGCCGCCTACCGCGGCCAGGTGCGCGCGGTCTACTACGACCAGCGCTCCCACGGCCGCTCCGGGCGCTCCGGCGCGGGCCACGCGACCATCGAGCAGCTGGGTCACGACCTCAAGCACGTCCTCGACACGGTCGTGCCGCACGGCCCGATCGTGCTGGTCGGCCACTCGATGGGTGGGATGACGATCATGGCGCTGGCCGAGGAGTACCCCGAGCTCTTCGGTGACCGGGTCGTCGGCGTGGGCCTGATCTCGACCACCGCCGGCGGCCTCGAGCCGCACCGGATCGTCGCCCCGATGCTCCCCTCCACGGTCGGCGGAGCGGTCGCGGAGCGACTGATGTCGGTCCTGGCGCGCGGCCACCGTCAGGTCGACGGATTCCGGCGCCTGGGTCACTCGGTGGCGATCGTGGCCACCGACGAGCTCGCCTTCGGCGACGACGTGCCGGCGTCGTACGTCGAGTTCGTCGACGAGATGTTGTCGGCGACGCCGTTCGGGGTGGTGGCCGAGTTCTTCTCCAACTTCGCCGCGCTCGACAAGTTCGAGACCGTCAAGGCGCTGTCGGTGGTGCCGACGAGCATCATCTGCGGCACCGCCGACAAGATCACCTCGATCGGCCACAGCCGCAAGCTCCACGCCTACATCGCCGGCTCCAACCTGCTCGAGTGCCAGGGGGCGGGACACCTGGTGATCATGGAGCGGCACGACGAGGTCAACACCGAGCTCGACCACCTGTTCGCCGCGGCCGGTGACCTGGCCGACCGCCGGTGACCTCGCCCGTGTCCGCGCCCGCCGCCACACCGGCGAACCTGGAGATCAGAGCCGTCGGGCCCGAGGCTGCGCCGACCGTGCTCGAGATCGTGCGAGCGGCGTTCGCTGCCCGGCCAGCGGTCGACCCTCCGGCGGACGCGCTCGGCGAGACCGTCGAGTCGCTCGCCGCCGCGCTGCGGCACGGTGGCCTGGTCGCGAGCACCGACGGTCGCGACGTCGGCGCCCTGGTGCTCGACCCGGAGGGGTCCTCGCTGTGGCTGCGACGCGTGGGCGTGCTCCCGGACGTACGTGAGCACGGCGTCGCCACGGCGCTGGTGAACCAGGCGTTGGCGGGTGCCGAGGGCTACGACGACGTCGCAGTCCTCGCGCGCGAGGAGCTGCCGGGCACCGTCGCGTTCTGGCGCGAGCACGGGTTCGCCGAGACCACCCGGCACCCGCCGTACGTCGAGCTGAGGCGCGCGGCGCCGGCCGGCTTCGACACCCCCGACGCCGAGTCGATGCGAGCGCTGGGCGCCTCCCTCGCGTCCGTGCTGCGGGCCGGCGACGTCGTGGTGCTCTCGGGCGAGCTGGGCGCCGGTAAGACCACCCTGACGCAGGGGCTCGGCGCCGGACTGGGGGTCCGCGGCGACGTGACCTCGCCGACGTTCGTGATCGCCCGCGTCCATCCGACGCTGGGGGAGGGGCCGGCCCTGGTGCACGTCGACGCCTATCGCATCGGCGGGGTCGCCGAGCTCGACGACCTCGACCTCGACACCTCCCTCGACGACGCCGTCACCGTGGTCGAGTGGGGGGAGGGCGTGGCCGAGGGTCTGGCCGACGACCGCCTGGAGGTACGCATCGAGCGCGCGGTCGCCGACGACGCGGGAGACGCCGAGCTCGACCCCCGGCGGGTGCGTGTCTCGCCGGTCGGAGGCCGGTGGCTCGGCGTGCCCCTGTCCTCGCTCCGCGGCTAGCGCGCCGGCGGCGCGAGTCGTGCCAGGGTGGTCGGCATGCTCGTGATCGCCCACGTCAGTGACACCCACTTCGGCAACGACGCGGCGGACCCCGCCGCCCGCAACGCCGCGGTGATGGACCACCTCCTCGCGATGGTCCCGCGCCCCGACGTGCTGGTGGTCTCGGGCGACGTGGCCGACCACGGTCTGGCCGAGGAGTACGCCGAGGCGCGGGCCTGGCTCGCCCGCTGGCAGGGGCCACTGGCTGTGTGCCCCGGCAACCACGACGTCCGCGACGCGTTCGTGGCGGGGCTCGGGATCGCGACGAGGACCGTTGTCGAGACGGGCGGCGTGCGGTTCGTGATGCTCGACTCGCTGATCGACGCCGACGAGACCGGCCGGGTGGACCCGGGCCGGTTGGGGGACGACCAGCTGGCCTGGCTCGACGCCCGGCTCGGCGACGACGCGCGACCGTCGTACGTCTGCCTGCACCACCCGCCGACCACGATCGACCTTGCGCTGATGGACCCGATCCGACTCCGCGACGGGGACGGCCTCGCCGCGGTGGTGGCCCGTCATCCGCACGTCGTCGCGGTCCTCGTCGGGCACGCTCACACGATGGCGGCCACGACGTTCGCGGGCCGGCCGCTCCTGATCGGCGGTGGCGTCGTCTCGACCGTCACCGCCGACGCCGAGCCGGTGCCGACCCTCTGGTACGACGCCCCGCCGAGCTTCGCCCTCCACCTGGTCGGCGACGACGGACGGATCACCACCCACTGGCGCGCCCTGCCGCTGTGACGACCAGCTGGTCGAGGTGATGGTAGACTCGGAACGGGTCGTCGGCGCGCGCTCGATCGAGCCGATCCCTGCCACGTCTTCCGCGAGGCATCCGATCGCGGTTCACCGGGGGGATCGTCGGCAGAGCAGGGTCAGTAACCTCGGAACCGTGCTGCTCGCCTTCGACACGGCCACGCCGTTCGTGACCGTCGCCCTGCATGACGGCGAGGACGTCGTCGCCGAGCGCCGGTCGGCCGCACCGATGAAGCACGGCGAGCAGCTCGCGCCCCTGATCGAGGCGGTGCTGGCCGACGCCGGCGTCGTGCGCCAGGACCTCACTGCGATCGCGGCCGGGGTCGGTCCCGGCCCGTTCACCGGGCTCCGCGTCGGCTTGGTCACCGCCCGCACGCTCGCCTTCGTGCTCGACCTCCCCGTGTACGGCGTCTGCTCGCTCGACGTGCTCGCGGTCGAGGCCGCGCTCGGCCCGGCGCCGATCGGGAGCGACTTCGCCGTGGCCACCGACGCCCGGCGCAAGGAGATCTACCTCGCGGCCTACGACGACCGGGGTCGCCGCCTCGACGGCCCCGACGTGCTCCGGCCCGCCGACGCCGCGACCGACCGCCCCGTGGTCGGCCAGGGCGCGGTGCTCTACCCCGCTGCCTTCCCCTCCTCACGGGGGCCCGAGCTCCCCAGCGCGGGATGGCTCGCCCGCGTCGTCGCCGAGGAGCTCGCCGAGCTGCGCGACCCCGAGCCGCTCTACCTGCGGCGTCCCGACGCGATCGCCCTCGCGGCCCCGAAGAAGGTGTCGTGACCGTGACGCACGTCGAGGTCCGGCCGGCCGGTCCCGACGACACGGACGCGGTGGCAGCCCTGGAGCGCGAGGCACTCGGCTCCGATGCCTGGCCGCCGGGGCTCGTCGCCGAGGGTGTCTCGGGGCGGGTACCGACCACGCTCTACCTCGTCGCCACCGAGGAGGACGATCTCCTCGCCTACGCCGCGGTCAGCATCGTGGCCGATCTCGCCGAGTTGCAACGGATCGCGGTCGCGGCGGCCCACCGCCGTACGGGTCTCGCCTCGGGTCTGCTCGCGCGGGTCGAGCACGAGGCCATGACCAGGCACGCCGACCGCCTGCTGCTCGAGGTGCGTGAGGACAACCACGTGGCCTGCGCCTTCTATGCCGCGAGGGGGTTCACCGAGATCGACCGGCGCCCGCGCTACTACGCCGACGGCACCACCGCGGTGATCCTCCTCAAGGAGATCGCATGAGCGACGAGCCGCTGGTCCTCGGGATCGAGACCTCGTGCGACGAGACCGGCGTGGGGATCGTCCGGGGCCATCTTCTGCTCGCCGACGCTGTCGCCAGCAGTGTCGAGGAGCACGCTCGGTTCGGGGGTGTCGTGCCCGAGGTCGCCAGCCGCGCCCATCTCGAGGCGATGGTCCCCACCCTGGAGCGCGCCTGCGAGACCGCGGGCATCCGCCTCCACGACGTCGACGCGATCGCCGTGACCAGCGGCCCTGGCCTCGCGGGCGCCCTGCTGGTCGGCGTGGCTGCGGCCAAGGCGCTCGCGATCGGTCTCGGCAAGCCGATCTACGGCGTCAACCACCTGGCGTCCCACGTCGCAGTCGACCAGCTCGAGCACGGGCCGCTTCCCCAGCCCTGCCTGGCGATGCTCGTGAGCGGCGGTCACTCCAGCCTGCTCCGGGTCACCGACGTGACCGGGTACGACGGTGGCGTCGAGCCGCTCGGCGCCACCATCGACGACGCGGCCGGTGAAGCGTTCGACAAGGTCGCCCGGTTGCTCGGTCTTCCCTTTCCGGGCGGTCCTCACATCGATCGCGCGGCCCGCGACGGACACGTCACGATCGACTTCCCGCGCGGGCTGACCAGCCGCCGCGACCTGGAGAGGCATCGGTTCGACTTCTCGTTCTCGGGCCTCAAGACGGCCGTCGCCCGTTGGGTCGAGACCCAGCAGCGCGCCGGCGCGTCCATCGACGTCGGCGACGTGGCGGCCAGCTTCCAGGAGGCGGTCTGCGACGTGCTGGTCCGCAAGGCGGTCGACGCCGCCACCGACCAGGGCATCGACGACATCCTGATCGGCGGGGGCGTCGCCGCGAACTCCCGGCTCCGGGCGATGGCGACCGAACGCGCGGGGGAGAAGGGCCTCCGGGTCCGGGTCCCGAGACCAGGCCTGTGCACCGACAACGGCGCGATGGTGGCCGCGCTCGGCGCCGAGCTCGTCGCTCGCGGCCGGGCGCCGTCCTCCCTCGACCTGCCGGCCGACTCGTCCCAGCCGATCACCGAGGTGGTCGCCTAGGAGGGCAGCGGGCCGCCGGTCGCCAGCACGAACGGGTTCGCGTCGTACGGACCCTTCGTCGGTGGGACGGCGTACTCCATCGAGCCGTCCGAGGAGATGCGGACCAGTGCCCACGTCCCGTCCTGGTACGTCGGGACCAGCAGGTGGGTGTCGTCCTCCCAGGTCTCGCCGTAGTAGTAGGACTGCACCTGCCTCGTCGCACTGCGCTCGAAGAGCCGGTTGCCCTGGAGGTCGAACATCGCGATCGCTCCTGGGCCGATCCCGTCGAAGTAGCTCGGCCAGGCCTGGATCAGCTGTCCGTCCGGGGAGAAGCTGGCGAGCTGGTTCTTGCAGGTCCCGAACCCCTGGAACTCGCCGCCGCCGAGGAGCTTCGAGCAGGTCCTGAAGTCCGTCGCCTTGGTCAGACCGATGGACAGGCCGGCCTGACTGACGTCACGGATGTCCAGGTAGCCACCGTCGCGCAGGGGCTGTGACCCGTAGTCGCTGACCTCCCAGGGCTGTCCCGCCCCGTCGTGGGCGTTGACGATGACCGTGCAGCTCGACTGCTCGCAGCTCGGTCCGGGCTTGCCAGGGGCGGCGTCGGCGCTCCCGGTGATCGGACCGATCCGCAGGTCGTTGCCGGGGACGGGGTCGCCGAGCGGCCGTGGCTGGCTCGCCCACCCCTCCCAGATCGTGACCTGTCCCGACGGGGTCAGCCAGCCGACGATGCTGTGCGCGGAGTTCACGCTCAGGTCGGAGGCGATGCGCACCGGGTCGTGGTAGGTGCCGTCGGTGTCCTGGATCTCGAGGTACGACGCGCCGTTCTGGTCGGTGGTGCGCCAGACGCGGGCGCCGTCCATCAGCTCCACGAGCTGAGCCGGGGTGTAGCGGGTGCGCACCGGATACGTGATGCCGCCGGGATTGTGGAGCGTGCCGTCCTGGACGTAGTCCATCCTCGGCCAGTAGCCCGTCTGCAGGTCGGACACGTCGAGCACGCCCGTCAGCGGTTGCGGGTCGTCCGTCGCGGTGGGGCTGGGCGTGACGACCTGTGTCGCGGGCGGGAGCGGGGAGGTGCGGTGGGCCTGGTGGTTCGCGATGGCGGCCGTGGGGACGATCAGGGCGACAGCCGCGACCGCGCCGCCCACGGCGGTGGCCGTGCGCCGGCGCCGGATCGAGCGCGCCTTGCGCCGGACGTCGGCCAGCGCGAGGGAGGAGCCGTGCATGGCCTCCGAACGGCCGTGCAGCGCGTGGCCGAGGTCGGTGGTCAGGTCGTCGTCGTTCATCGGTCCTCCTCGGTTCCGCGGGGGTCGAGGCTCTGCGGCGTGCGGGTCCGGAGCGCGGCAAGCGCCCGGCTGGTCTGGGACTTCACGGTGCCGACCGAGATCCCGAGGGTGGCGGCCGTCTCGGCCTCGGTCAGCTCCTCGTAGTAGCGCAGGACGACGACCGCGCGTGCCCGGCGAGGCAGCGTCTGGACGAGGTCCCACAGCTCGGCACCGGTGCCGTCGTCGTGGTCGTCGTGCACGGGCCGGTCGAGGACCGGCTGCTCGTGGCTGCGCTCGCGCCGCTTCCAGGCACGACGCCACAGCGAGTTGTGCTCGTTGACCAGGATCCGTCGTACGTAGCCGTCGATGGCGCCCTGGTCACGCACCTTGTCCCAGGACAGGTAGAGCTTCGCGAACGCTGTCTGCGTCAGGTCCTCGGCGTCGTGACGGTTGCCCGTCAACAGGTACGCCGTCCGCAGCAGGCTCGCCTGCCGGGCGGCGAGGTACGCCGCGAAGTCGGCGTCGCGCGCGTCGTTCCGGTCGGCCACGGCGACTGCTCCCGTCAGCGGTCGGTCGGTGGGTCCTGGCATCGTTCCTCCCCTCGTCGACACCAAGACGCAGGCGACCGCGGAGAGGTTGCAATCGTGGCAGAACCGAGCCTCAGGGAGTGGCGGCCAGCCGGAAGGTGCCCTCGCCCGGCGGGGCCACCTGCGTCGCGCGAGTGATCGATCCGTCCAGGTCGACGCGCAGGATCGCCTGCTGCCGCTCTCGGTCCTCGGCGACGACGAGGACCGAGTCGTCGTCCTCCCACACCGGGTCGCCGACGACTGTCATGTTGGGCAGGACCGTGCTGAGGACCGGTCGGCCCGTGGCGGCGTCGAAGATCCCGACCACGTCTCCCACACCAGGCACCGACTGGTCACCCACCGTCTGCGTCCCCACGACGTAGCGCCCGGACACCGAGAAGCCGCCCAGCGACCAACCGCCCGCCCGCCAGAGCTCCGCACCGGTGGACGTGTGGGCCACGACCGGCACCAGCCCCCGCCCAGCAGGGCCTCGACCCGCGACGAGGTCCCCCGTCGGTGACACCGAGCGCACGGTCGAGAGGTGCGGGACCCGATGCAGGGTGCCCTCGGTCGCCATCACCACGGGACCGTCGCCCTTCGTGCTGTTCGTCGAGGCTCCGTCCGCCACCACGCCACCGGTGACGATCCGGACCGGGTAGAGCACCAGGTTCTGCGGGGTGGGCGTCTCCGCAGTGCCCTGGACCAGCCGGCCGGTCACGTGGAGCGGTCGGCTGGTCACGTCGACACCACAGGTGTCGGACAGCCAGTACGCCGGCGCGTCACCACCCAGCGCGAATGCTGGGGTGCCGCAGCCCACCCGTGAGATGGAGCCGCCGGTGACGAGCGAGATCGGTGCGAACGGGTGCGTGGGCGTCGACGGACCGGCCACCAGCACGCCGTCGCCGTACGGCGTCGCGGTCGTCGCGGTGCGGAAGGCCGGTGACGTGACCCGCTCACCGGTTGCCGAGACGAACGTGTCGGCCTCGAGGTAGGCGACTCCCGGTGTGTCGCCCAGCGGGACGTCGGGTAGCGATCCCGCCGGGTCGAGGCGATGCGAAGGGACGGGCGACGTGTCCGGATCGTGGTGGAGCCACACGGCTGCCGAGCCCCCGACGACCACGACCACCGCCGCCGCCGCGGCCAGGAACGCCGTCGTACGACGCCGTCCTCGGCGGAGGGTGCGGGAACGGGCGACGACGGTCGCCATCGGCGTGGTCGGGTAGTCGGTGATCTCGGTGACCTCGGTGAGAGTCCGGGTCAGCAGGTCCTCGGGCGTCATCGGTCCTCCTCCCCGGAGAGCTCGGGATGGTCGGCCAGTCGGGCACGGAGCGCGGCCAGCGCGCGACTGCTCTGCGACTTCACGGTGCCGACCGAGATCCCCATCAGACCGGCGATCTCGGCTTCGGTCAGCTGCTCGTAGAAGCGGAGCACGACCACGGCCCGCTGCTTGGGCGGCAGCGAGCACACGAACTGCCACACCGCGTCGCGGCTCCCGTCGTACGCAGGCGCCTCGTCGCCCGGCGAGTCCGGGACGTCCCCGACGACCAGCTCCGGGCGCCGGCCGGCACGACGCCAGGAGGAGCGGAACTCGTTGACGAGGGCCGTGCGGGCGTACGCGTCGATGTTGTCGGCGTTGCGGACGCGGTCCCAGCGCAGGTAGAGCTTCGCGAGGGTGGTCTGGACCAGGTCCTGGGCGGAGTGGACGTCCCCGGTCAGGAGGTGGGCCGTCCGCTGCAGTGCGCCTTCCCGGGCAGCCAGCCAGTCCTCGAACTCACCTCCGCCGGGTCGGGGAAGGGCGCCGGCCATCGCGCCTCCCCTCGCGTCGCTGTGCTGCATCGGCGTCCCCATCCTCGTCGGTCCTCACTCCGACGACGCCCGGGGCGCGCGCAGGGTTGCATCCGTGGTCGCGTCAGCGCACGGGCAGCGCGAACGGGGTGAACTCGTTGACGGCCGCGACCGGCGGGACGGCGTACTCCACGGTGCCGCCGACACCGATCCGGACGATCGACCAGGTGTCCTTGACCCGGAGCACGCCGAGCAGGTGGGTCGAGTCCTCCCAGGTGAGCCGGGACAGGCTGCGTCGGGGCCCGGGGCGGAAGCTGTAGGCGCGGGCGATGCTGCCGTCGTGACGGAAGATCGCGAAGCGGTCGATGCTGTTCCACCTGGTCTGCCCGTGGTCGCCCAGCACGCGGCGACCGTCGTCGGAGAACGTGCTGAGCCGGTAGCGGCAGGTCCGCCAGACCCGCTGCCCGCTGGGTCGGAAGACTCCCCAGCAGGCCGGCTTCGTCTTCGTGGACGTCGACACGAGCCCGGTCACGCGGCCCTGCCTGCTGACGTCGGCCACCTGGAGCATCGGGCGGATCCGGGCGACGATGCCGTGGGAGGTGGAGACGAAGACGCCGCTGTTGCGGGCGGCGTTGACGAAGATCGCGCAGCCACCGCCCTCGGGGGCCTGCTCCCGACAGGTCCTCGCCCCCGACACCGCACCGACCTGGGCACCCTTCGGCACGCGCGGAAGTGTGAACTCGCGCCTGCCGCGACCTTCCAGGTCATGTGGGCGGCGGCGGTTGTCGAGCCAGCTCACGATCGAGTGGTCGGGCGAGATCGCGAGCCCGCCGTGGGTCAGGAACTGTCTGCGGACGATCCTGCCGTGCGCGTTGATCCGCTGGAGCTGCGGGCCGACCTCGGTGGTGGCGACGCCGAACACACCGCGACCCATGGTCGACCACTGGCCGAGCGCGAGGAACCCGATGCGGCGCACGCTCCCGGAGGGGCGGTGGACGCGGAAGTTGCCGCCGAGGAACTCCGGCGCGGTCGCGAAGGCGTAAGCGATCTCCGGTCGTGCGCCCGTCGGCAGCCCGTCGACCGGGAGCGTCGTACCGGCCACGCTCGGCGTCCGGGCGGCGAGACCGCTGTCGGCGGCGGAGTGCAGGGCGGCCGGGCTCGCACCGGTGCCGGCGAGGGGTGCGATCATCACCAGTGTGGCCACGGCGGTCAGGGTCAGCGGGCGCAGGAAGCTCGTCGTCATGCGGGTAGGACCTCCTCGGGGTGTCAAAGGTTGCCCCACACGGGGTCGTCGCGCACCCCTCGTTCCCCGTAGGGTGGCTGTACCGTCATTCAGGAGGGGTGCATGCAACAGGTCCAGGCAGTCGTCGCGCGAGCCAAGGGTGAGCCGGTCAGTATCGAGACGATCAACGTGCCCGACCCCGGCCCCGGAGAGGCGTTGGTCCAGGTCCAGGCCTGCGGCGTCTGCCACACCGACCTCCACTATCGCGAGGGCGGCATCAACGACGACTTCCCGTTCCTGCTCGGGCACGAGGCGGCCGGTGTGGTCGAGGCGGTCGGCGACGACGTGACGTCCGTGGCGCCCGGCGACTTCGTGATCCTCAACTGGCGGGCGGTCTGCGGCAACTGCAGGGCCTGCCTGCGCGGGGAGCCGTGGTACTGCTTCGCGACCCACAACGCCACCCAGCGGATGACGCTCGCCGACGGCACGGAGCTCTCGCCGGCCTTGGGCATCGGCGCGTTCGCCGAGAAGACCCTCGTGGCGGCCGGGCAGTGCACCAAGGTGGACGACTCCGCGCGTGCGGCCGCGGTCGGGCTGCTCGGCTGTGGGGTGATGGCCGGCCTGGGTGCCGCGATCAACACCGGTGCGGTCGGGCGCGGCCAGAGCGTGGCGGTGATCGGCTGCGGCGGTGTCGGTTCCGCGGCGATCGCCGGCTCCGTGCTGGCCGGGGCCGAGACGATCATCGCCGTCGACGTCGACGACCGGAAGCTCGAGGGCGCCACCGCGATGGGCGCCACCCACACGGTGAACAGCAAGAACGCCGACCCCGTCGAGGCGATCCAGGCGCTCACCGGCGGCCACGGCGCCGACGTCGTCATCGACGCCGTCGGTCGGCCCGAGACCTGGAAGCAGGGGTTCTACGCCCGTGACCTGGCCGGCACGTTGGTCCTGGTCGGCGTGCCCACGCCCGAGATGCGTATCCCCGACATCCCGTTGATCGACGTGTTCGGCCGCGGCGGCTCTCTGAAGTCGAGCTGGTACGGCGACTGCCTGCCCTCGCGCGACTTCCCGATGCTGGTCTCGCTCTACCGGCAGGGGCGGCTCGACCTCGACGCGTTCGTCTCCGAGGAGATCGGCATCGGCGACGTCGAGGCGGCGTTCGAGAAGATGCACCACGGCGACGTCCTCCGCAGCGTCGTGGTCTTCTCGTGACCTCTGGCAACGGTCTGCGCGTCGACCACGGCGTCACGAGCGGCACGTTCAGCCTCGACGGGCAGACCTTCGACGTCGACAACAACGTGTGGGTGGTCGGTGACGACGAGTCCTGCGTCGTGATCGACGCCCCCCACTCCGTCGAGGCAATCCTCGCAGTGGTGGGCGAGCGACGCGTCACGGCGATCGTGTGCACCCATGCCCACGACGACCACGTCAGGGTCGCCGTGGCACTGCGCGAGGCGGTGACCGCGCCGATCCTGCTGCACCCGGACGAGCGACCGCTGTGGGAGCTGACGCACCCCGACCACCTGTGGGACGTCGACCTGTCCGACGGGATGTCGATCCCGGTGGCCGGCTCGTCGTTGACCGTTCTCCACACCCCGGGCCACTCCCCGGGGTCGGTCTGCCTCCTCGCGCCCGACCTGGGCAGCGTGTTCACCGGCGACACGCTCTTCCAGGGCGGTCCCGGCGCGACCGGGCGGTCCTTCAGCGACGGCGCGCTGATCGTCGAGTCGATCAGGTCGCGGCTGCTCCCTCTGCCCGGCGACACCGTCGTACACACCGGCCACGGCGACGACACCACCATCGCCGCCGAGCGCGCCGGGCTCGCCTGAGACCGGGTGTCGGCCGGTCCGGTTCACCACGGTGACCTCGTGACACCGAGCCGCACGTGACTCACATGCTCGCCGGGTCCTGGTCGCGCTCCTGGCGCCGCACTCCCCAGGCACCCACCAGCAGGTAGCCGACGAAGCCCAGGGCCAGGGCGGCGGGGACCCCGAGGTTGGCGAAGGCCCATGTGCCGGTCTTGCCGTCGAGGCCGAACGGTCCGAGGAAGTACCCCAGCCAGCCCAGGCCCTTCGAGCCGAACGGCGCGACGACGAGCCCCCAGCCGACCACGGCCGCGACGACCATCGAGAGCACGGCGGGGACACCGATCGCGCCGTATCTCCCGCGTACGTCGAACAAGGCGGCCTCGTCGTAGTCGCGGCGGCGGAGCAGCAGGTCGGCCAGGAAGACCCCGCACCACGCGGCCATCGGGACGCCGAGGGTGATCAGGAACCCCTCGAAGACGTAGATGAAGTCGGAGCTCGAGATCCACACGATGTAGATCGCACCGAGGATCATCAGGACCCCGTCGATCGCGGCCGCGATCCAGCGTGGAGCCGGCAGCCCGAGGGTCAGCAGAGTCAGGCCGGAGGAGTAGATGTCCATGACCGCGCCGCTGACCAGCCCCAGCACGGCCACGACGGCGAAGGGCAGCAGGAACCAGGTCGGCAGGATCGTGGTCAGGGCTCCGATCGGGTCGCTGCCGATCGCGTCACTCAGCTTCTGCGACGACCCGGCGAGCAGGACGCCGTACGTCACCAGGATCACGACCGGCAGGCTCCCCCCGAACGTCGGCCACCAGACGACGGACGCGGTCGAGGAGTCGCGCGGGAGGTAGCGGGAGTAGTCCGCGCCGGTGTTGACCCAGCCGACACCGAACCCGGTCATCACCAGGACCCCCGCTCCGATCACCGCGCTGGTGCCGCCGTTCGGGAGGGCGCGCAGCGTCTCGAAGTGGACGTGGTCCCAGGTGAGGGCGACATAGACGACGGTGACGACGATCAGCGCGATCGTGAGGTACTTCTGCAGGCGCATGATCAGGTCGAACCCCATGATCCCGGCGAGCACGATCACCCCCGCGACCACGACGAACGCGACGATCTTGGTGGTGTTGCCGTGACTCCAGCCGAGCCGCTCGAAGACCGTCGCCGTCGCGAGCGTGGACAGCGCGACGAGCACCGTCTCCCAGCCGACCAGCAGTACGTAGGAGACCAGCCCGGGCAGGGAGTTGCCCCAGCGGCCGAACGGCGCGCGCGACAGGACGAGCGTGGGGGCCGAGCCCCGCTTGCCCGCGATCGAGACCAGGCCGACGAGGAAGAAGGACAGGACGGCGCCCACCACCGACGCGATGATCGCCTGCCACAGCCCGATCCCGAAGCCGAGCACGAACGCGCCGTAGGACACTGCGAGCACCGAGATGTTGGACGCGCACCAGGGCCAGAACAGCCCGGCCGGCGTGCCGCGGCGCTCGGACTCGTCGATCACGTTGATGCCGTTGGCCTCGATCCCAGGCGGCGCCGCTGGCGCCTGTCGTGCCGGCCTCTCGGTCGTGGTCATGCCGTTCCCCTTCCCAGCAGTTCCGCCAGCAGCGGCCCGGTCCGTGCTGCTGCTGCCTCTGCGACAACGACGACGTCGCTCGGGTCGATTCCCGCATCGTCGCCCTCCACGGCGGTCACCGTCGAGAGCCCGACCACCTCGAGGCCGCACGCCCGGGCCGCGATCGCCTCGGGGACGGTCGACATGCCGAGCACGTCGGCCCCGCAGCGTCGTACCCACTCGGCCTCGGCCCAGGTCTCGTAGTGCGGCCCCGGCAGCCAGGCGTAGACCGCCTCCTCGAGGGTCGGGTCCAGGTGGCGGGCCACGGCACGCAGCCGGGACGACCAGCAGTCGGTGAGGTCGACGAAGCGGGGGCCGACCAGGGGCGAGACCGCCGTCAGGTTCAGGTGGTCCCGCACCAGCACGACACGGCCGACCTCCCAGTCGGCACGCAGGGACCCGTTGGCGTTGGTCAGTACCGCCGTCGTACACCCCGCGGCCGCGGCAGTCCGGATGCCGTGGACCACCGGCGCGAGACCGAGCCCCTCGTAGAGATGGGTTCGTCCGAAGAGGACGAGGACCGGCACGCCGTCCACGTCGTACGACGCGACAGTGCCGCGATGGCCCTCGGCGACCGGGGTCACGAAGCCGGGCAGGTCTGTCATCGACAGCGTGGCGAGTGGCTCACCCAGGGCCTCGGCGGCCGGTGCCCAGCCCGAGCCGAGCACGACGACGGCCCGGTGCCGGGGTACACCGGTCAGCGCGGCGAGACGCGCCGCCGCAGACCGTGCCGGGTCCGGGTCCACCACGCGCACCACCCTAGGTCCCGCCGAGGGGGGACCCTTGGCGGCGGCCACGGTGACCTACAGCCCTACGAGCGCTGCCCCCCTGGGCCCCAGCCTGGACGTACAGGGTCTTCGGAAGGTCCGAGAACCCGACAGAGAAGGTGAACATCATGCGCGCCACGCTTGACAAGTTGATCTCATGGACAGGCTTGCTCCTCGCCGTCATGCTCGTCGTCGCCGGCGGTCTGCTGACCTGGGCCAGCACGTTCATCAACAACGAGGTGACCGACCAGCTGTCGGCCCAGCACATCACCATGCCGACCACCGAGACCGGGCTCTCCGACCTCCCCGCCACCGACCAGGCCGCGCTCAAGCAGTACGCCGGCCAGAAGCTGACGACCGGCCCCCAGGCCCGTGCCTACGCCGACCACTACATCGCCGTTCACATGAACGAGGCCTCCGGTGGCAAGACCTACTCCGAGGTCAGCGGCCAGTACATCCAGCAGTGCGCCAGTGACCCCAAGGCTGCTGCCACCAAGGCCTGCACCGACCTCGCCGGCCTGCGCCAGACGATGTTCATGGGTTCCACCCTCCGCGGTCTGCTGCTCTACGGCTACGCGTTCGCCACGATGGGCACGATCGCCGGCATCGGCGCCATCGCCGCCTTCATCGGTGCAGCGCTCATGCTCCTGCTTGCGGGCATCGGCTTCTGGCACTCGCGCCGGGCAGCCACGGATGTGACCGCAGCGGCTCAGCCGGTGGGCGCGCCCGCCTGACCTTGTGGTCCACCAGGGCCGGCGTCCCTCACGGGGCGCCGGTCTTCGGCCGTCCGGGCCGGGCTCGATCGCCAGGCGCCGCCTGGTCCGGACCAGGTCGTGGACACCGATGGCGACCGCGACGGCGACGAAG
This sequence comes from uncultured Actinomycetota bacterium, assembly GCA_963805345.1. GTDB lineage: Bacteria > Actinomycetota > Actinomycetes > Propionibacteriales > Nocardioidaceae > Nocardioides. Next base: position 324,047 of record CAWDUA010000005.1, on the reverse strand, counting down.
CAGATGGCGGCGAGCACCGCGTGGCCGAGCGCCCGCGAGTACGACTCGATGCTGTTGCCCGTCAAGGAGTTGAAGAAGACGGCTCCGATCAGCGCCTGGCCGATCGCGAGGCCGATCCGCTGGCCGGTCTGGAGCACGCCCCCGGCCGAGCTCCCCATCACCGGGTCGACGTCCATCAGGGCCAGCGTCTGGTTGGGCGTGATCAGCATCCCCTGCCCGCAGCCCATCACGAACAGGGGCGGAGCCAGCGCCAGCGTCGCGTGGCCGTCGGGGATGTGAGTGGCGATGAGTGCCATCGCGATCGCCCCGCATCCGAACGTGACGGCTCCGGCGACCACGAGCGGACGCCCGATCCGCGTCACGACGCGCCCGGCCAGCGGGGCGGACACCGCGCTGCCCACGGCGTACGCCGTCACGCCGAGTGCCGACTCGAGCGCGGTGTAGCCCAGCCCGCGCTGGTAGTAGAGCGCGAGGACGAGCGGCAGTCCGGCCATGGCCGGGAAGAAGGCCAGGGCCATCGTGATGCCGGAGACGTACGACGGCCGGCGGAACAGCCTCAGGTCGACCAGCGGGTCGCGAGACTCGAGGGTGAGTCGTCGTTCCCGGCGCAGGAAGAGACCGAGCAGGGCGACCGCCGGCACGGCCAGCCACACCAGCCGGGCGTCGCGGAGCGCGTCGTACTCGACGCAGGCGAAGAGGACGCAGAAGGTCGCACCGCCCAGCAGGGCGGCACCCAGGACATCGAGCCGGTGGTGGGTGGTCTCGGTCGGCGGAGGGAGCAGCCGACGGGAGAGGGCGATGACGACGAGGCCGACCGGGATGTTGACGAAGAACACGAGCCGCCAGCCGAGCGTCGGCCCGCCGAGCGCGATCAGCGCGCCGCCGACGAGCGGTCCGATCGCGGTGCCGAGCCCGACCGTCGTACCGAGGACACCGAAGGCGCGACCTCGGTCGTTGCCCTGGAACATCTGCTGGATCAGGCCGGACGTCTGCGGGTTGATCAGCCCGCCGAACAGGCCTTGGAGCACCCGCGCCCCGATCAGGAAGCCGGCGGTCGGGGCGAGACCGGACAGGGCGGAGGTGACGACGAACCCGCCCACCCCGACCTGGAACATCAGCCGCCGGCCATGGTCGTCGCCGAGCTTCCCGCCGAGCACCGGCACCAGTCCGAAGGCGAGCGTGTAACCGGACACGACCCACTGGAGCTGGGAGGCGCCGGCACCGGTGTCGTCCCCGATCGACGGCAGCGCGACGTTCGTGACGCTCACGTCGAGGAGCGTCATGAACATCGCGCTGCAGCACACGACCAACGCCACCCAGCGGCTGCGATCGGTCTCGGGTGTCACTCAGGGGATCGTGCCAGAGCCCGGCCTCGGGCCGGCAGGTGGTACGACGGGGTGCCGCCACCGCCGTACCACCTGCCGGGGTCTCAGCCGGACCGCACCAGGTCGGCCTCGGGAGCCACGGTCTCGCCGGGCGCACGCTCCAGGCGTCCCGGCCACCAGGCGCGTTCGCCCAGCAGCACCAGCGAAGCGGGCAGGATCACCAGCCGGATCAGCGTGGCGTCGATCAGGATCGAGGCCGCCAGGGCGACGCCCATCATCTTCATCTCCAGCATGCTCAAGGTGATGAAGATCGAGAACACCGAGACCATCACCGCGGCCGCGCTCGTGATGACACCCGCGGTGTCGGTGATGCCGCGCTGCACCGCGACCCTGGCGGGCAGGCCGTTGGCCGCGTGCTCGCGGATCCGGGCGAGGACGAACACGTTGTAGTCCATCGACAGTCCGACCAGGACGACCAGCACGAACAACGGGATCCACTCGATCACGAAGCCCGGGCTGGTGAAGCCGAGGGGCCCGGACAGCCAGCCGTGCTGGAACACCAGGGTCAGGATCCCGAACGCGACGCCGACCGACAGCAGGTTCAACGCCGACGACAGCAGGGCGACCACGATGCTGCGGAACGCCATCGCCATCATCACCAGGGTCAGCAGCAGCACGAACCCGATCACGTACGGGAGCCGGCTCGACTCGTGGTCGGCGTAGTCGAGGGACTCCGCCACGTCGCCACCGACGGCGTGCTCGCCGTGGAGTCCGCCGAGGGCGTCCGGCACGAGCTGGTCGCGAAGGTGCCGTACGGCCTGGGTGGCTCGCGGGTCCGACCAGGACCACCGGATCGGGAGCGTGAGTCGCTGGGTCTGTCCGTCCGCCGAGGTCTCGATCGCCCCTGGTCCGGCCGGCGCGAAGCCGGATGTGGCGGCGGCAGTCGTCTCGAGGTGCCGCAGGGCGGTGCGGGAGCGCGCCCGCTCGTCGGCGGCGCTGTGGACGACGACCGTCGCCGTGGTGCCCTGCGCCGGGAACGCAGCCGCGATCGCGTGCATCGTCTGCACCTGGGGGATCGACCGCGGGAGCGTGTCCAGGTTGGCGTTGTTCGTCTTCATGCCCAGTGACGGGACGGCGAGCAGCACCAGCGTGGTCAGCGCGATCAGGAGCGCGGCGACCGGCCGTCGTACGACGGGGGCCAGGAGGCGGCGGCTGATCCCGCCCTGTCCGATCCGACGGTTGACCCGCCAGAGCAGTGGGATGCGGGGACGGTCCGACCAGCGGCCGAGCTTGGCCAGGAGAGCGGGCAGCACCGTGACGGACCCGATGACGGCCACTGCGACCACGATGATGGCGCCGGTCGCGAGGGAGTCGAAGGTCGCGCCGCCGACGATGAACAGGCCCGCCATCGAGCCGATCACGGCCGCGCCCGACACGAGGATCGAGTGACCCGAGGTGGCCGCCGCGATCTCGACGGCGTCCAGGGTGGTGTGGCCCTTGGCGCGTTCCTCGCGCTCGCGCTTGAGGTAGAACAGCGAGTAGTCCACGCCGACGGCCATCCCGATCAGCACGATCATGCTGGTCACCGTGGGCTCGGAGTGGATCAGGTGCGAGAGCGGGGCGGCGATGCCCATCGTGGCCACGACCGAGGTGACCGCGAGCAGGACCGGGACCCCGGCGGCGATCAGGGCGCCGAACGCCAGCAGCATCAGCACAATGGTGATGGGCAGGCTGATCCCCTCGGCGGAGTGGAGGTCCTCGGCGACGCGGGTGTTGACGGCGTCGTTGACGGAGACGTCACCTGCCTCGCGGAGATCGAGGCCAGGATGGTCGCGCGCCACGGCCGCCGTCACGGCCTCGATGGCGGCCGGATCGTCGACCGAGTCCTGGAGATGGACGTCGACGAGGGCGGCGTCGTGCGCGTCGTTCCACTGCGGTGCCGACACGCCTGTGACGCCGGCCAGGCCGGCGGCCCGGGTACGGAGCTGTGTTGCCGCCCGGTCGACGTCGTCGCGGGCGGGGGCGCCGCCGTCGCGCGCCGTGACGAGCACGCTCTCCACCTGGCCGCCGGGGAAGTGACCGGCCGCGACCATCGCCTCCGCGCGGCCGGACTCGCCGAGGCGGTAGTCGGCATCGGTGGTCTGCTTGGTCGGGACCAACGCGGCGAGCGCGACGGCCACGGCGACGAAGGCGAACCAGGCGCCGATGGCACGCCACGGGTGGGTGGCGCTCCACCGCGCAGCGCGCAGGGGCAGGTGGGACAGGACGCGGTGGGTGCTCATGGCGGCTCCTCGGCTGGGCAGATCTCCGAACCCCTCCAGGCTCGTCGCCGGAGTCCGCCCGGGGCAGGAGCGCGAGTACCCCTCTGCAGGGTGGTGCTAGGCCCACTGTCCGGGCCGACGGCATCGGCGACACTGGTGCCGTGACCAGCGCCGGACGACTCCAGATGACGGGGTACGCCGCCCTTCAGATCCTGCTGTCGGTGCCCGCCCTGGCCCTCTTCGTGCTGAACGCGGTCGCCGGCGCCCTCGTCGTGATCGTGGTCGGGATCCCGCTGCTGCTGCTGACCATCCCGGCCACCCGGTGGCTCGCGGACCAGCACCGCCGGATGGCGGCGCACGTGCTCGGCTCGCCGGTGCCGTCGTTGTACCGTCCCACCGGCGACGCGGGGCCGATGGAGCGGCTGCGGATCTGGGCCGCCGACCCGATGACCTGGCGCGACGAGGCCTGGCTGCTGGTGGCCCTGCCCCTCGCCCTGACGGTGTCCTTGCTGGTCGTGCTGCTGCTCGTGCTCGTGGTGACCGGAGTCGCCTGGTGGTTCGGCGTCGGGCCGATCATGGCGGCGCGCAGCCGGCTCGACCGCGCGCTGCTGACGTTCGGCACGACGGAACGGCTCGAGCAGCGCGTCGAGGTGCTGACCGAGACGCGCAACGACTCGCTCGATCACTCCGCGGCCGAGCTGCGACGGATCGAGCGCGACCTCCATGACGGTGCGCAGGCGAGGCTGGTCGGGCTCGGGCTGACCCTCGGGATGGCGTCGGACCTGATGGAGCGCGACCCGGACGAGGCCCGGCGGATCCTCGACGAGGCGCGGCACACGACGGGCGCGGCCCTCGGTGACCTGCGCGACGTCGTACGCGGGATCCATCCGCCCGTGCTGGCCGACCGCGGCCTGCGCTCGGCGCTCGAGGCACTCGCGCTCGACCTGGCGCTGCCCGTCGAGGTGACGAGCACCCTCACCGAGCGACTGCCGGCCCCGGTCGAGTCGGCGGTCTACTTCGCGGTCGCCGAGTGCCTGGCGAACGTCGGCAAGCACGCCGGGGCCGACCACGCCTGGGTGAGGCTGTCGCGCGACGGCGACCGTCTCCAGGTCGTCGTCGGAGACGACGGTCGGGGCGGGGCCCGTGCGGGCGAGGGCACGGGGATGAGGGGGGTCGCGCGACGGCTCGCGGCCTTCGACGGCACGATGAGGGTGTCGAGCCCGAACGGCGGGCCGACCCTGGTCACGCTGGAGGTCCCGTGCGCGTCGTCCTCGCCGAGGACCAGGCCCTCCTCCGGGACGGCCTGATCCGGCTGCTCGAGTCGCACGACTTCGAGGTCGTCGCAGCGGCTGAGGACGCCGACTCGCTGGCCGTGGCGCTGGCCGACCCGTCGACGGCCGACGTCGCGCTGCTCGACGTCAGGCTGCCGCCCACCGGAACCGACGAGGGCCTCCGGGCCGCGGTCGACGTACGCCGGCGACGGCCGGGCTTCCCCGTGCTCGTCCTGTCGCAGTACGTCGAGCGGATCTACGCCCGCGAGCTCCTGGCCGACGGCGGCGGTGGAGTCGGCTACCTGCTCAAGGAACGGGTCGGTGACGTCCGGGAGTTCGTCGACGCCCTCCGGCGGGTGGCCGGCGGCGGCACCGTCCTCGACCCGGAGGTGGTGGCCGCCGTGATGGCGCGCCAGCAGCCCGTGGAGCGGCTCACGCCGCGGGAGCGTGAGGTCCTGGCCCTGATGGCCGAGGGACGGTCCAACGTCGCGATCGCCGCGGAGCTCGTGGTCACCGAGAAGGCGGTCGCGAAGCACACCAACAACATCTTCGCCAAGCTCGACCTGCCGCCCGCGCCGGACGACAACCGGCGGGTGCTCGCCGTGCTGGCCTGGCTGGGTGTCTAGAACGGCTGCACGAGCAGGGCGACGCCGTCGTCGGCGATCCGGGTGAGCACCAGCGTCGCCTCGTCGTCGCCGCGCAGCGCGAGCCGCGACCGGAGCTGCTCGGGCGACACGTCCACCCCGCGCTTCTTGATGGTCAGTGCCCCGATGCCGCGCTCGCGCAGCGCGGTCTTGAGGTAGCGCTCCCGGAACGGCAGCCGCTCGACCACCCGATACCCCCGCGCGAACGGGGTCCGGAACGACTCGTCGCTGGTCACGTAGGCGATCCGCCGGTCCAGGAGGTGCCCGCCGACACCCGCCGCCACCGCCGTCACCAGGCCGGCCCGGACCACCGCGCCGTCGGGCTCGTAGAGGAACGCCGCCACCTCGCCCACCTCGGCGCCCGGGTCGTCCTCGTCGGTCAGGGTCGCCAGCCCGCCGCGGCCGATGACCGTGGCACGACGTACGGCGGTCGCCAGCCGCGGAGACCACAGGGCAGCCTCCTTGACCTCGCCGTGGTCGCTGACCCACTCCGCCTCCACGCCGTCGGGTACCAGCGAGTGAGGGATCCCCGGTGCGACCTTGACGCAGGCGCGGCCGGCCAGCAGCGTCTCGACGAAGGTCCATGGTGGTGTCCAGTCGTCGGCGCGGAAGCTGCGCCCACGGCCGCTCCGGCGTGCCGGGTCGGCGTAGGCCGTCCCGAAGGGAGACACGTCCAGGGTGGTCGCGTCGGCGACGCTCACCGCGCCGCCGAGATCGAGGGCGGCGAGGTTGGCGCGCGCCATCTCGACCCGGAGCGGGTCGAGGTCGATGCCGGCCGTGGTCAGACCGGCGCGGGCGAACGCGACCAGGTCGCCGCCGATGCCACAGGTCAGGTCGATCACGCTCGGGCCGGCGACCGCGAGGCGCGCCGCGCGATGGGTGGCGACGGAAGCGCGGGTGGCCTGCTCGAGGCCGTCGCGGGTGAAGTACATCCGAGCCGCGTCGCCGCCGAGCTTCGCCGCGGCGTGTGCGCGGAGCTCGACCTGGCCGAGCGCAGCCGTGACCTGCGCGGCACTGGCCGTCTCGCGCAACGCGGCCTGCACCTGCCAGGTAGACCCTTCGGCCGCCGTCGCCGCGGCCAGCAGCGCCTGCCCGTCGTCGGTCAGCAGCCACCGGAACGTCTCGAGGTCCACCCCGGCATCCTCGCAGCCGTCGAAGCGGGCCTTCGAGGTGCCCACGACCGCTCGGTGACCACGCCCTGAGCGTTTACAAGCACCAAGGTCCCAGCGCGCCAGGGGGCCACCGTTGGCACTCGGTGGAGGGGAGTGCTAGTTTCGGCATTGGCACTCTCGACCCGAGAATGCCAGCGCTTGCCCTGGCGAACGACCCCCGCGACGGCGTCCGTCATTGCAGGCTCCAACGTCCGGGAGCCCAGGCTCCCACCCGTCGAATATCTGTGGAGAAAGTGGAGGTCGACATCGTGTCGGTCAACATCAAGCCCCTCGAGGACCGGATCGTCGTCAAGCCGCTCGAGGCCGAGCAGACCACGGCCTCCGGCCTGGTCATCCCCGACACCGCCAAGGAGAAGCCCCAGGAGGGCGAGGTCCAGGCGATCGGCCCGGGGCGCATCGACGACAACGGCAACCGCGTCCCGCTCGACGTCGCGGTGGGCGACAAGGTCATCTACAGCAAGTACGGCGGCACCGAGGTGAAGTACGGCGGCGACGAGTACCTCATCCTCTCGGCGCGCGACGTTCTCGCAGTCGTCCAGGGCTGAGCTGGCATCCCGGCTGGCGGCGTCGGGCACGCCCGACGATCGCGTCGCCCTCGAGGTCGCCTGCGCGCACCCGCCTTGCCAGCCGGGCACCAGATCACCCCTGACATCCAGAAAGGCTTCACCACATGCCCAAGATTCTTGAGTTCGACGAGGGCGCGCGGCGCTCTCTGGAGCGCGGTGTCGACGCGCTGGCCAATGCGGTCAAGGTGACGCTCGGCCCCAAGGGCCGCTACGTCGTCCTCGACAAGAAGTGGGGCGCCCCGACCATCACCAACGACGGCGTGACCGTCGCTCGTGAGGTCGAGCTGGACGACCCGTTCGAGAACCTCGGCGCCCAGCTGACCAAGGAAGTCGCCACCAAGACCAACGACGTCGCCGGTGACGGCACGACGACCGCGACGGTGCTCGCCCAGGCGATGGTCCACGAGGGCCTGCGTGCGGTGGCCGCCGGCGCCAACCCGATGGGCCTCAAGCGCGGCATGGACGCCGCGGCCGAGGCGGTCGGCGACGCGCTGCGCGACGCAGCCCGCGAGGTCGACTCCAAGGAGGACATGGCCTCGGTGGCCACGATCTCCAGCCGCGACGCCCTGATCGGGGAGCTGCTCGCCGAGTCCTTCGACAAGGTCGGCAAGGACGGCGTGATCACGGTCGAGGAGTCCAACACGATGGGCACCGAGCTGGAGTTCACCGAGGGGATGCAGTTCGACAAGGGCTACATCTCGGCGTACTTCGTCTCCGACCCGGAGCGCATGGAGTCCGTCCTCGACGACCCCTACATCCTGCTGCACCAGGGCAAGATCTCGGCGATCTCCGACCTCCTGCCCCTGCTGGAGAAGGTCATCGCTGCCGGCAAGCCGCTGTTCATCCTGGCCGAGGACGTCGAGGGCGAGGCCCTGTCGACGCTCGTCGTCAACAAGATCCGCGGCACCTTCAACGCCGTCGCGGTCAAGTCTCCGGCCTTCGGTGACCGGCGCAAGGCGATGATGCAGGACATCGCGGTGCTCACCGGTGGCCAGGTCATCGCCCCCGAGGTCGGGCTGAAGCTCGACCAGGTCGGTCTCGACGTGCTCGGCACCGCCCGTCGCGTGGTCGTCACCAAGGACAACACCACGATCATCGAGGGCGGCGGCGACGCGGGCGAGGTCGACGGCCGTGTGAACCAGATCAAGGCCGAGATCGAGAACACCGACTCCGACTGGGACCGCGAGAAGCTCCAGGAGCGCCTCGCCAAGCTGGCCGGCGGTGTCTGCGTGATCAAGGTCGGCGCCGCCACCGAGGTGGAGCTGAAGGAGAAGAAGCACCGCATCGAGGACGCCGTCTCCGCGACGCGTGCCGCGATCGAGGAGGGCATCGTCCCCGGCGGTGGTTCCGCGCTCATCCACGCGGTCTCCGTCCTCGACGGCGACCTCGGTCTGACCGGCGACGAGGCGACCGGCGTCCGGATCGTTCGCAAGGCCGCCGACGAGCCGCTGCGCTGGATCGCCGAGAACGGCGGCGACAACGGCTACGTCATCGTCACCAAGGTGCGCGAGGGCAAGATCGGTGAGGGCTACAACGCCGCCACCGGCGAGTACGGCGACCTGGTCGCCCAGGGCGTGCTCGACCCCGTCAAGGTGACCCGCTCCGCGCTGGTCAACGCGACCTCGATCGCCGGCATGCTGCTGACGACCGAGACGCTGATCGTCGAGAAGCCGGAAGAGGAAGAGCCCAGCCCGGCCGCCGGCCACGGCCACGGCCACGGTCACTGACCCGGCCCCTCTTCACAGCCACAGACGCCGACCCGGCTCTTCTTCACGCAGACCGCGTGAAGAAGGGCCGGGTCGGCTCGTTTCAGCGTGAACACGGGCCGGGTCAGCGTGGGCGACGAAACCGGTCGGCAACCTGGCGCCGCTCGCCGCTCGCCGCTCGCCGGCCGCCGGTGAGCGAAGTGGGTGCGCCCCGCCGGTAGGATGCGGGAGTGGAGCGCGATTCCTTGACGGAGCAGCCGGCCCTGCCCGAGAAGTTCGCCCCGATGGGGCTCACCTACGACGACGTGCTGCTGCTTCCGGGCTACAGCGACCTGGCCCCCACCGACATCGACACGTCGACCCGCCTGACGCGCGAGATCACCCTGCAGGCGCCGCTGGTCAGTGCAGCGATGGACACCGTCACCGAGAGCCGGATGGCGATCGCGATGGCCCGCGAGGGCGGCATCGGCATCCTCCACCGCAACCTGTCGCTCGACGAGCAGGCCTACCAGGTCGACCTGGTCAAGCGGACCCAGACCGGGATCATCTCCAACCCCGTCACGATCGGACCCGACGCGACGCTGGAGGACCTCGACCGGATCTGCGGGGAGTACCGCGTCTCCGGCCTCCCGGTCGTCGACTCCGACGACCGGCTCCTCGGCATCATCACCAACCGCGACCTGCGCTTCACCCCCGTCGCCGAGTGGGCGACCACCAAGGTCGACGAGGTGATGACGCCGATGCCGCTGGTCACCGGCCGGCTGGGCATCGCCCGCGACGAGGCCACCGCTCTGCTGCGACAGCACAAGCGCGAGCGGCTGCCGCTCGTCGACGACCAGGGCCGCCTCGGCGGGCTGATCACGGTCAAGGACTTCGTCAAGGGCGAGCAGTTCCCCGACGCGTCGTACGACGGCGACGGCCGACTGCTGGTCGGTGCGGCGATCGGCTACTTCGGCGACGCCTGGGAACGTGCCACCACCCTGATCGAGGCGGGCGTCGACGTGCTCGTGGCCGACACCGCGCACGGCCACGTCCGGCTCCTGCTCGAGATGGTCGAGCGGCTCAAGACCGACCCCAGGACCAAGCACGTGCAGGTGATCGGCGGCAACGTCGCCACCACCGAGGGTGCCCAGGCCTTCATCGACGCGGGTGCCGATGCGGTCAAGGTCGGGGTCGGCCCCGGCTCGATCTGTACGACGCGCGTGGTCACCGGCGTCGGCGTACCCCAGGTGACCGCCGTCCACCAGGCCGCCCTCGCGGCCAAGCCTGCGGGCATCCCCGTCATCGCCGACGGCGGCCTCAAGCACTCCGGCGAGATCGCCAAGGCGATCGTCGCCGGCGCCGACGCGGTGATGGTCGGCTCGCTGTTGGCGGGCTGCGAGGAGTCGCCGGGCGACCTGGTGTTCGTCAACGGCAAGCAGTTCAAGTCCTACCGCGGCATGGGCTCGCTGGGTGCGATGAGCAGCCGCGGCAAGAAGTCCTACTCCAAGGACCGCTACTTCCAGGCCGAGGTGACCAGCGACGACAAGATCGTGCCCGAGGGCATCGAGGGCCAGGTCGCCTATCGAGGCCCTCTCGCCGCGGTCGCGCACCAGCTCCTCGGCGGCCTCAACCAGTCGATGTTCTACGTCGGTGCACGCACCGTCGCCGAGCTCCAGGAGAAGGGCCGGTTCGTCAGGATCACCCAGGCGTCGCTGGCCGAGAGCCACCCCCACGACGTCCAGATGACCGTCGAGGCCCCCAACTACACCGGCCGCTAGCCCACCGACTCGAGCAACGCCAGCACCGCCCGGGCGTACGCCGCCTCGACGTCCACGTCGACGAACCGCTGCTCGCTGTCGCCGACCAGCAGTCTGACCGCGAAGCCCGACGTCGCACCGGGGAGCAGCTCGAGCGACATGAACGCCTCGCCGAGCGCCTCGCGCAGCTGGTCCTCGCGCGGCAGCCAGATCGCCTCCGACGCCTCGAGGCTGTCGAGCGCCCACTCCGTCGTACCGTTGAACGCCAGCACCTGGTTGCCACGGGGCAGCCGGAGGCTCTCGATCACCATGTCGCTGATCACGAACACCTGGTCGTCGAGGTCGCGGTCGGGCACCACGAACCGGTCGCCGTTCGCGGGCGACCACGACAGGCCGGCCTCCCGCAGGGCCTCGGCGAGCGCGCGCGTGATCACCGCTCCACCCTGACATATCGGCCGCGACGAGGGCTCGGTCGTTGTGCGACGCTGTGCCGATGACGGCCGAGCCACCCGGTGCGCTGATCGAGCGGTCGGAGCAGCTCGACGCCGTCACCCGCCTGCTCGCCGAGGTCGTCGCCCAGCGCGAGGGGGCGCTGGTCTTCGTCGGGGGAGAGGCCGGTGCGGGCAAGACGTCACTCGTCCACGAGTTCGCGGCACGCAGCGCGGTCCGCGTGGTCGTCGGCGGCTCCGAACCCCTTCGTACGCCGCGGGCGCACGGTCCGCTGCTCGACCTCGCCGCCGAGCTGGGCGGCGACCTGTCGGCCCTCGTGGAGCAGGGAGCCAGCCCCGGCGACCTGGTCGACGCCCTTGCTCGGACCGTCAGCCAGCCGACCGTGCTGGTCTTCGAGGACCTCCACTGGGCCGACGAGGCCACGCTCGACCTGCTCCGTCATCTCGCGCGCCGGTTGCGCCGCCTGCCGGCACTCGTCCTCGCGACGTACCGCGACGACGAGCTGTCCCGCGCCCACCCGCTGCGGGTCCTCCTGGGAGAGCTGGCGACCGAGCGGCGCGTGCACCGCGTGCGCCTGCCGTTGCTCTCGGCGGACGGCGTCTCCCGGCTCGCGAGCGGGCGCACCGTCGACGTGGAGCGACTCCACCTCCTCACCGGTGGCAACCCGTTCTTCGTCACCGAGGTCCTGGCCGCCGGCACCGAAGGCGCCCCGGACACGGTGCGTGACGCCGTCCTGGCGCGCGCCGCACGGCTGCCCCCGCTGACCCGTCGCCTCCTCGAGGCGGTCGCCGTGGTGCCGTCGCGAGCCGAGCTGTGGCTGCTCGACGCGATCGCCCCGATGTCGCTCTCCGGGCTCGAGGAGTGCCTCGCGTCGGGGATGCTGCTGGCCGACCGCGAGACGGTGCGGTTCCGGCACGAGATCGCGCGGGCCAGCATCGAGGACTCCCTGCCTCCCGACGTCGCCCTGGCCCTGCACCGCCGCGCGCTCGCCGCCCTGGTCGAGAGCGAAGACCCGATCGACCCCGCCCGCATCGCCCACCATGCGGCGGTGGTCGGCGACAGTCGCAGCGTCCTGGCCTACGCGCCGGTCGCAGCCGAGCGCGCGGCCCGGCTGCGTGCCCACCGTGAGGCGGCTGCGCACCTCGCCTCGGCCCTGCGCTACGTCGACCAGCTCCCACGCAGTGGTCGGGTGGACCTGCTCGAGCGGCACGCCTACGAGTGCTACCTGATCAGCCAGCCGCAGCTGGCGGGGGAGTCGCAGCGCCGGGCGCTCGCCGAGCACGAGGCCGCGGGGGACCGCCTCCGACAGGGCGACTCCCACCGGTGGCTGTCGAGGCTGGCATGGTTCTCCGGCGACGGGCCCACAGCCGAGACCGAGGCGCGTCTCGCGATCGAGCTGCTCGAACCCCTCGGACCCACCACCGAGCTGGCGATGGCCTACAGCAACCGCAGCCAGCTGTGCATGCTGGCCGACGACCTGGTCGGCGCCCGGGACTGGGGCGGCCGCGCCATCGAGCTCGCCGAGCGGCTGGACGCCCCGGACATCGTGGCCCATGCACTCAACAACGTCGGCGCGGCCGAGGCGAACGCGGGGATCCGGCAGGGTCTCGCCTCGCTGGAGCGGAGCCTCCACATCGCGGAGGCGCACGGTCTCGAGGAGCACGTCGCGCGGGCCCTCACCAACCTCGCCAGCACGTCCGTGGGGATGCACGACCTCGACGCGGGCATCCCCTGGTGTGACCGGGCGATCGCCTACTGCACCGACCACGACCTCGACTCCTGGCGCCTCTACACGACCGGCTGGCGGGCACGGGCCCACCTGGAACGCGGCAGCTGGGACCTGGCCCTCCGCGATGCGGCGACCTCTCTCGAGACGCCGTCTCTGGCGCCGACGGTGGTCAACACGCTGGTGGTACTCGGACGGATCCGCGCTCGTCGTGGCGACGGCGACCCCTGGACGATGCTCGACGAGGCGCTGTCCGTGGCGACGAAGACCGACGAGCTCCAGCGGCTGCTCCCCGTGGCTGCGGCCCGTGCCGAGGTGCAGGTGCTCGAGGGCAGGCCCGACCTGGTGTCAGCCGAGACCGACCAGGCACTCGCTCTCGCGCTCGACCGCGGGCCTGTTCCGTCCCTGGGCGAGGTGCTGGCCTGGCGTCGGAGAGCAGGCGTCACCGACCCGCCGTACGACGGGCTGCCCGAGCCCTGGGCACTGGAGCTCGCCGGCCGGTACCGCGAGGCGGCGGAAGCCTGGGCCGGACGCGGCTATCCCTACGAGCGGGCCTGGGCGATGGTGGCGGGCGACGACGACCTGGCCCGGGCCGGCCTGGTGGCTCTCCAGGACCTCGGCGCCGCAGCGGCCGCGGTGGCCGTCGCTCGGCGGCTGCGGCAGCGGGGGGTGCAGGGCCTGTCGCGAGGGCCGCGCCCGGCGACCGCGCGCACGGCGTACGGGCTCACAGCGAGGCAGCTCGAGGTGCTCGGCCTGCTCGCCACGGGCCTGCGCAACTCCGAGATCGCAGACTCGATGGTGCTCTCCGAGCGCACCGTCGACCACCACGTCTCGGCGGTGCTGGCCAAGCTGGGCGTGCAGACCCGGTCCCAAGCCGCCGCTGTGGCCGTCCGCGACGGGATCGTCACGGATGGGCGCGAGGCGGCGTCGCACGGCTAGCGTGGCGGCGTGCCCTTCGTCGTCCACGAGATCCGCCGCTACCCGGTGAAGTCGATGGCCGGTGAGTCGCTGACCACCGTCGAGATCGATGCGCGCGGGCTGGTCGGCGACCGCTGGTACGCCGTCGTCGACGGTGACGGCAGGCTCTCCTCCGGCAAGAGCAGCAGGCGCTTCCGCCGACGCGACGCGGTCTTCGAGTTCGCCGCCCGTACGACGGACGAGGGTGTCCGTCGTGGCCGGTCCCGGTGGCGAGTGGTCGGCCGGGGACCCCGCCCTCGACCGGGCGCTGGCCGACGTCATGGGCGACCCGGTCCGGGTGCTCGCCGAGGGCGTCACGCCCCACCAGGACGACGGCCAGGTGTCGCTGGTCGGCACCGCGTCGCTCGACTGGTGCCGCGAGCACCTCGAGGTCGACGCCGATCGTCGACGCATCCGGCCGAACCTCGTGGTCGAGACCAGCGAGCCGTTCGTCGAGGAGACCTGGTCGGGCACGCTCGCCATCGGCACTGCGCCAGGTTCACCGTCGAGCGCCGGATCGAGCGTTGCCGGATGATCGACATCGCCCAGGAAGGGTTGCCTCGCGAGGGAGCGTGGCTGAAGGCGCTCACCGATACCCGCGAGATGAGCCTGGGCGTCTACCTCGCCGTGGCGGGGCCCGGCGACGCTCCGCCTGGGCGACGAGGTGCTGACGAGCTGAGGCCAGCGGCGTGGTCCCGACCGGCTCGACCGTGCGGGGGTCGCTCAGACGTGGATGGCCAGCCCCAGCGGGCTCTCGAAGGCCCCGGCCCGCGGACCGATGCCGGAGACCGGCAACGGAACCGTGTGTCCCGCGCGGCGCCAGACGGGCCGGCCGCGGGAGGTTGCGATCCCGACCCTGACGCCACCGTGTTCGGGGGCGATCAGCGACGTGCTGCTCGTGACCGGGAGCCGCCGAACCAGCTCGCGCGGCGACCGCCACTGTCCCGAGCCCGGCGCCGCCGAGTCGACGATCACGCTGCCGTCGGTGCGGACCGCAGCGAGCCAGAGCCGTCCCGAGACGTCCACCGTCGTCGACGGCGAGGAGTACGGAGACCACCGACCATCGGCCTCGACCGCCCGGCCCCACTTCGTCGTACCGGCGCCGGTGTGCCGTGAGATCAGCTCGCCCCGGGTGGTCACCGCGGTCAACCAGAGTCGCCCGTCGCCGGCCAGGGTGAGGGCCGGGCTCGACGTCTGCGACCACGTCCGGCGGTCGACGGCGTGGAAGCGGCTCCAGGGCCGGGCACGGTCCAGGGCGTGCGCGGCCTCGAGGGTGCCGTGCCGCGTCACCGCCACGATCCAGAGGTGACCGCGGGCGTCGGTGGCGGCGGCGGGAGCGGTGTGAGTCGACCACGACCCGGGCGCACCCAACCGGTCGCGTCGGCCCCAGCCGTCGGTGTC
The DNA here is from genome assembly GCA_963805345.1 of uncultured Actinomycetota bacterium. Taxonomy (GTDB): domain Bacteria; phylum Actinomycetota; class Actinomycetes; order Propionibacteriales; family Nocardioidaceae; genus Nocardioides. The sequence goes on along the minus strand of CAWDUA010000005.1, from coordinate 308,829 downwards.
GGTGGTGTGCCGGCTGATCAGGTCGCCGACGGCCGAGACTGTCAGCAGCTGCATCCGACCGTGCCCGTCCAGGGCCAGGGTGGGGGTCGCGGTCGTCGACCAGGGACCGCCCTTGACCGGCCGCGGGCGCGTCCAGCGGTCCGTGGTCCCACGGGTGTGCGCGGTGAGCACGCGGCCGTCCGTCGCGACGGCGGCGACCCAGGTGCGGCCGAGAGTGTCCGCGGCGATCGACGGTGCCGCGTTCGAGGCCCAGGCGACGTGCGGGCCGAGGAGGACAGGCCGCGCGGACGTCGTGGTCACCGTCAGGTCGTCGTGGGCGGAGATCCGTGCCGTCCAGGTGCCACCGCCGGGGGCCGCCGTCGTGGCGGCTGCTCGGGTCGAGCCCAGGCTCGGGTCGGGTGCCACGTCGGCGAGGTGGAGGTAGCGGAAGTCGGACGCGGGCACCGTGCGCACGTCGTACCCGCCGGCGACGTAGTAGTTGTACTCCTCGACGGTGACCGTTCCGTCGCCGACGGCGGAGACCCAGGCGACGTGGCCGACCCGGCCGTCGTCGGTCTGGGCCACGGCGCCGACAGCGGGCACGTCGTCGACCAGGTAGCCCAGCGACGTGGCCTCGTCGTCCCAGTTCTCGGCGTTGCCGAACGAGCTGCTGCCGGCCATCTGGTTGGAGAAGTCGCCGAGCCCGTTGGTCTCCCGGAGCCGCCACGCGACGAAGCTCGTGCAGTTGCGCAGCGCGAAGCCCCAGGGGTCGCCGTACGTGCCGTTGTAGTACCAGATGTGCTTGGCGCACTCGCGCGGCGGCGCCGGCTTGTCGGGCGCGTCGGGCTTGCCGTGGCCCGGCTTGGTGTGACCGTTCGGCTTGGTGTTGCTGCCCGGCTTGCCGGGTTTGTCGTGCGGGTGTGGCGGCAGAGGGACCAGGGGGCACTGTCCGAGCCCGCGGTAGGGGTAGTCGTCGCCGGCCGCGCGCGACGGCCCCGCGACGGCGACCAGGCTCACCGCGAGGAGGGAGCCGAGCATCCCGCCGATGAGCCGGTGCGCACGCCGGCTCTCTCGGTGGAAAGGCATGGCGGGCTCCGTTCACAGGTGGCACAAGAACGGTCGCAGTCAGTCCACGTGCTCGCTGGAGAACGCTGCATCCTTTACTTCCTCACGGGTGTGAGTCCGGCGACAGCCGAGGACGTCGATACGCTGCGGGCGTGAGCGAGATCGAGATCGGCCGCGCCAAGCGCGGGCGCCGGGCCTACTCCTTCGACGACATCGCGATCGTCCCGAGCCGGCGCACGCGCGATCCCGAGGAGGTCGGGATCGCCTGGCAGATCGACGCCTACCGGTTCGAGCTACCCATCGTCGCGGCCCCGATGGACTCCGTCATGTCGCCCGACACCGCGATCGCACTCGGTCGGTACGGCGGCCTCGGCGTGCTCAACCTCGAGGGTCTCTGGACCCGCTACGACGACCCCTCCGACCTGCTGGCCGAGATCGCCGAGCTCGACGGGCCGACGGCCGTCCGCCGGATGCAGGAGATGTACGCCGAGCCGGTCAAGGCCGAGCTGATCTCGACGCGGCTCAGACAGATGCGCGACGCCGGGGTGACCGTGGCCGGCTCGCTGAGCCCCCAGCGCACCAAGGAGTTCGCCAAGACCGTCGTCGACGCGGGTGTGGACATGTTCGTGATCCGCGGCACGACGGTCAGCGCCGAGCACGTGAGCGGCCAGGCCGAGCCGCTCAACCTCAAGGAGTTCATCTACGAGCTCGACGTGCCGGTGATCGTCGGCGGCTGCGCGACGTACCAGGCGGCGCTGCACCTGATGCGCACCGGCGCCGCGGGGGTGCTCGTCGGCTTCGGTGGCGGCGCGGCCCACACGACGCGCACGGTGCTCGGCGTCAGCGTGCCGATGGCCAGTGCCGTCGCCGACGTCGCCGGGGCCCGCCGTGACTACATGGACGAGTCGGGCGGCCGCTACGTGCACGTGATCGCCGACGGCTCGATCGGCCGCAGCGGCGACATCGCCAAGGCGATCGCCTGCGGTGCCGACGCGGTGATGATCGGCTCGCCGTTCGCCCGCGCCAGCGACGCCCCCGGCCAGGGCTTCCACTGGGGTGCCGAAGCCCACCATGCCGAGCTGCCACGGGGCGAACGCGTCGAGATCGGCACCGTGGGCACGCTCCAGGAGATCCTGTTCGGGCCCTCCCGGGTCGCCGACGGGACCATGAACCTCGTCGGTGCTCTGCGCCGCGCGATGGCGACCACCGGCTACACCGAGCTCAAGGAGTTCCAGCGCATCGAGGTCGTCGTCTCCTGAGCGTGGGGCGGAGAAATTCCCTTCCGCCGCGTCCGTGGCGCGCCCTACGCCCCTCTTGGTGGGTGTGGCCCGCGGTTCGTCGACGCGCAGGGTTCGTCGGGGTGCCGGACTCGGGCACGTCGCAGCGACACGGGACGGCCGGCACCAGGGAGGACCGACGCATGACCATCACAACGGCATGGCCCTTGTCCGGTCCGGACCCGTGGCCCGATCGCACCTCGCTCACGCTCGACCTCGACGACCACGCGGTCCGGGGACTGCTCACCGCGCTCGGTCGCTCCGATGCTCCGCGGGCCCTGCCCGACGAGCTCGCGCGGCTGACCGACCGAGAGCTCACGGTGCTCCGGGCGATCGCCACGGGCGCCAGCAACGCGGAGATCGCGGAGCAGCTCTTCGTCTCGATCGCCACGGTCAAGACGCACGTGGCGAGGATCCTCGCCAAGCTGGGGGTGCGTGACCGCGTGCAGGCGGTGGTCTTCGCCTACGAGTCGCGGCTCGTCGTACCCCGCTGACGCCGCGCTCGGCCCGCTCGGCTCAGGTGGCGAGTCGGGTCGCGATGCCGTCGAGCCCGGCCGCGACGAACGCCTGGTCGCCCGCGGCGGGACCCCACAGCACGTCGTACCACGGGGCGAGACGCCACCAGTCGAACGCGCGGGCGAGCTCCTCGTCCTTCACGCCGTACGCCGTGGCGACCGCGGCGGCGAAGGGCTCCGGCGTCTCGAAGAGCGCCCAGGAGAGGTCGATCGCGGGATCGCCGACCCGGGCGTCCGACCAGTCGATGACCCCGACGACGCGGTCGTCACGGATCACCACGTGGTGCGGGCCGAGGTCGCCGTGGATCAGGGTGGTCGGGCTCTTCAGGGCCACTCGTCGGAGCAGCTCGCTGCCGGGTTTGTGCAGCTCCTCCGGGGTCAGCGGGAGTACCCGGTGGAGCAATCGCTCGAGCGTCGCGAGCAGCTCGGCGCGGGCGGCCACCTGGTCGGGGATGCCGGACTCGACGTAGATGGTCGGCGGCATGTCGTGCAGGGCGCGGAGGAACTGGCCCATCCGGAGGCCGTCGTCGGCGGTCAGCGTCCGGTCGGTGGCGAGGTCGCCGACCACGAGGCGATGCCGGACCCGGAGCGGCTCCTCCTCGAGCAGGACGGGGACGGGCACCTCGAGCGGGAGCAGAGGGGCGAGCCGCGGCATCAGGCGGGTCTCGTTGGCCAGCTGGGTCGCCGCGTCGGGGTAGTGGGGCACCCGGTCGATCCAGCGGTCCTCGACCAGGGTGGCCGCCGAGTCCCACCCCCGGAGCGGCTGAGCCCGGTGACTCGCGCGTTCGCGGAGCCAGTCGGAGAACAGGGCGACGGAGTCGGGCATGAACGCGATCTCGGGGTCCGCGATCCGCTCCAGGAGGCGCTCGATGCTCAGCCACGCGCCGTACGCGACCTCCGAGGGCTGCGGCGTGATCGGCCCGTCCCAGGTCGTCACGAAGCGGAAGGCGTGGTACGTCGTCTGGCTGTCGGCGTAGTCCGCCTCCCCCAGCGGCTCGAGCTCGCTGGTGACGCCGAGCTCCTCGGCCAGCTCGCGCCGAGCGGCCTCGAGCGGGTCCTCGCCGGCGAGGACGACTCCGCCTGCCGCGAAGTCCCAGTGTGCCGGGTAGACGTCCTTGGTCGGCGTCCTGCGGTGGACGTAGACCCGACCCCACGGGTCACGGACGATCACGCCGGTGGCGGCGTGCCGGAGGTTCTGGGCGCGCATGACCGAGCGGGGGGCGATCCCTGAGGGACGTCCCCCGTCGTCGTAGAGCGCAACGACCTCTTCGTCCACGAGCCCATCAAACCGGGAAATCCCCCTTCGCGCGCGGGTAGTCCGAGGTCGTGTCGTGCAGGATCGTGGTGTGCCCCCGTCCCACGCCCTCGATCCCGCCTCCCGCACCAGCGCGCTGGAGGCGATGGCGGCGACCGCGGACGGTGCCCCACCGCTCGACGTCCTCGTCGTCGGCGGCGGGGTCGTCGGCACCGGCGCCGCCCTCGACGCGGTGTCGCGGGGGTTGACCGTCGGGCTGCTCGAGCAGCGAGACCTGGCGAGCGGGACGTCGTCGCGGTCGAGCAAGCTGATCCACGGGGGCCTGCGCTACCTGGAGATGTTCGACTTCGCGCTGGTCCGTGAGGCCCTCGAGGAGCGGGGGCTGCTGCTCACCCGGCTGGCTCCGCACCTGGTCCGGCCCGTGCCGTTCCTGTACCCGCTGCACCACACGATGGAGCGTCCTTACGTCGGGGCCGGCCTGGCGCTGTACGACGGGCTCGCGATGGCCGGCCGCTACGACATGGGGCTGCCCAAGCACAAGCACCTGTTCCGCCGCCAGCTCGCCCGGCTGGCCCCGGATCTGCGGACCGACGAGCTGACGGGTGCGATCCGCTACTACGACTGCCAGGTCGACGACGCGCGGCTGGTGGTGACGTTGGCACGCACGGCCGCCCACCACGGTGCGGTCATCGCCACGCGGACCCGCGTCACCGGGTTCCTCCGCGACGGCGAGCGGGTCGTGGGCGTCAGGGCGACCGACCTCGAGACCGGCGACGCGCTCGAGGTGAGGGCGCGGGTCGTGGTCAACGCGGCCGGCGTGTGGACCGACGACGTGCAGCGGCTGCTCGGTGGTGACCTCGCGCTCGACGTCGAGGCGAGCAAGGGCATCCACCTCGTGGTGCCGCGCGACCGGATCCGCTCCGAGTGCGGATTCATCACCAAGACCGAGAAGTCGGTGCTGTTCGTGATCCCGTGGGGACGGCACTGGATCATCGGCACCACCGACACCGCGTGGGACCTCGACCTCGCCCACCCGGCCGCGTCGAAGGCCGACATCGACTACCTGCTCCATCACGTGAACCAGCTGCTCCGAGTCCCCCTCGATCACGACGACGTCGAAGGCGTGTACGCCGGGCTGCGTCCGCTGCTGACCGGCAAGCCCGGGCGCGGGGTGGGGTCCGCAGGTGAGGGCGAGGCACGGTCGGCCACCGCCAAGGTCTCCCGCGAGCACACGGTCGCCGGCCCGGTGCCGGGCCTGGTCCTGATCGCCGGCGGCAAGCTCACGACGTACCGGATCATGGCGCGCGACGCCGTCGACCTCGCGGTCAGCGGTTGGCCCGACGTCGCGCCGTCCCACACGGAGCGGGTGCCGCTCGTGGGCGCCGACACGTTCCTGACCCGGACCAACCAGCGCGTCGCGCTGGCACGACGCTCGGGGCTCGAGGTGGGGCGGATCGACCATCTGCTGGGGAGGTACGGCGGGCTGGTCGACGAGGTCCTGGCGCTGGTCGAGCAGCGTCCCGAGCTCGGGCAGCCGCTACCCGGCACCGAGGACTACCTCGCCGCCGAGATCGTGTACGCCGTCACCCACGAGGGCGCCCGCCACCTCGACGACGTCCTGGCGCGCCGTACCCGGATCTCGATCGAGACCTTCGACCGCGGGACCGTCGCCGTGGGTGCTGCCGCCGACCTGATGGCCGCCGAGCTCGGCTGGGACACCGCCCGCCGCGACGACGAGGTCGACCACTACCTGCGCCGCGTCGAGGCCGAGCGCCAGTCGCAGGAGAAGCCGACCGACCAGGAGGCCGACGAGGCCCGCGTGAGCGCCCCCGAGATCGTCTGACCCCGCAGCCCGTCCAGGGTGTCCCAGCTTCACCATGTTCACATGGTGAAGCCCGGCTTCTCATGGTGAGCTCACCATGAGAAGGCGATGCTCGCCTGCCTCACATGATGAACCTGGGGCAGGTGAGCACCCTTCACTCCGTACGACGGGTCAGCCGATCGAAGCGGTCTCGGATCAGACGCGGACGCTGGAAGTCGCTCCAGACCAGCCGCAGCATGCCGAAGCCACTGAGCTCGCGGAGCTCGTCCTCGCGGTGCTTCTCGGCGAAGGCCACCTCACCCGGATCCTGACCAGGTCGGAGAAGGCGCCCGTACTTGATCTTGCCGTCGAACTCACCGAGGAGCCGGGCCTCCGGCCAGCCCCAGTCGCAGGTGCCGCGCAGGGTCCCGTCGGCGCCGTACACCTCGAACTGGACGGTGGGCCGCGGGATGCCCACCGTCCAGAAGATCCACAGGCCCCTGGACTCACCGACGCTTTCCGCCATCGGATCGGCCAGCCGTACCGGGATGTGGAGGTGCCGCACCCCGGGCCAGGAGCCCATGGCCCGGAACCGACGGTGGAGTTCGTCGAGGTCGGCCAAGCCCCGATGCAGGAGGGAGTTGAACACGACGAGGGCGGACTCCGAGGTCGTCGTGGCGCCACACTCGATCGCGCAGCGGACCGGGGCCAGGGTGCGGAGTCCGTCGACGGTCACGACCTCCGCATCCGTGGCGGCACCCACGTGATGGACGACGTCACCCTCGATCCGGCCGGCTCCGCCGTCGAGCCGCGTGACGTGCACCCGGGTCAGGTCGACACCCCAGGTATCGACGCGGTGAGCCAGCAGCCCCGAGACATGGCTCAGGGCGACGGCCTCACCGAGGGAGTGGAGGACGGCGCGGCAGCGGACGAGGTGTCGGTCGACCTCGCCGTGGGCATCCCACAGGTCGCCGAACGAGTAGTAGCCGCGCCTGAAGCGGTGCCACACGCGGTGCCGCACCATGACGCTGATCGTGGCGTCGTCGTACCCGACCTCACGCGCCATCGCGCGGGTGAAGAATCCGTTCTGCTCACACAGAAGCCGAAGAGGGTCCATCACGCTGTTGTGCCACGGGGGAAGCGGTCACCGAGGGGTCCCCGGGCCGTCTGTGGACGAACCGAGCCGGGACGCGAGTGGGGACGGAGATCGGCGCAGTTTCACCATGGGAACGTGGTGAAGCCCGGCTTCTCATGATGAGGTCACCATGAGAAGCCGATGCTCGCCTGCCTCACGTGATGAAGCTGTGAACCAGAGCGACCAAAGGGGTGGTCTCATCCGGTGACCAGTTTGTTACTCAGGGGTAGCCGGAGCCTGGAGACCGACATACTCTCGGCACATGAGCGCCCAGCACCCCTCCTCCGGGCCGGTCGTCGAGGGTCCCCACGACCCCGAGCACGACCCCACCGCGTCCTACGCCCTCGACCGCAGCTACGTCTGGTCCCTGACCAGCCGTGTCGTCGCCTCTTCCGGCCGCACCGTGGAGGTGCGGTCGCCCCTCGGCGACCAGCCCCTCGCCCACATCCCGCAGTCCACCGCGGCCGACGTGGAGGAGGCGTTCCGACGGGCCCGCAAGGCCCAGGAGCAGTGGGCCCGTACGCCGATCGACGTCCGCGCCGCCGCACTGCTGCGGCTCCACGACCTGGTGCTCGACCGTCAGCAGGAGATCATCGACCTGATCTGCTGGGAGTCGGGCAAGGCCCGCAAGCACGCCTTCGACGAGCCGCTCCACATCGCGCTCACGGCCCGCTACTACGGCCGCACGGCCCACCAGCACCTCGACAGCCGGCGGGTGCGAGGCGTCATTCCCCTGCTCACGAGGGTCGAGCTGAACCGGGTTCCGAAGGGTGTCGTCGGCATCATCTCGCCCTGGAACTACCCGTTCACGATGGCGCTGTGCGACGGCCTGCCGGCACTGCTGGCCGGCAACGCCGTCGTGGCCAAGCCCGACGCCCAGACCATGCTCTCGGCCCTGCTCGCCGCGCAGCTGCTCGAGGAGGCGGGGTTCCCGCCAGACCTCTGGCAGGTCGTCGCGGGTCCCGGCGCCGAGGTCGGCCCCGAGCTGATCTCGCGGGCGGACTACATCTGCTTCACCGGCTCGACGGCCACCGGCAGGCTCGTCGCGCAGGGCTGCGCGGACCGGCTGATCGGCTGCTCGCTCGAGCTCGGGGGCAAGAACCCGATCCTGGTGCTCCGTGACGCCGACCTCGAGAAGGCGGCGGAGGGAGCGGTCCGGGCCGCGTTCTCCAACGCCGGCCAGCTCTGTGTCTCGATGGAGCGGCTGTTCGTCGCGGACCAGGTCTACGACCGGTTCCTCGAGCGGTTCGTCGCCCGGACCGAGGCGATGACCCTGGGCGCCACCCTCGACTGGGGCAACGACATGGGCTCGCTGATCAGCCAGGCCCAGCTCGACACCGTGGTGGCCCACGTGGACGACGCGGTCGCCAAGGGCGCCCGCGTGCTCACCGGCGGGCGAGCGAGGCCCGACCTCGGCCCGTTCTTCTACGAGCCCACCATCCTCGAGGGCGTCACCCCGGAGATGACGTGCTTCGGGCACGAGACCTTCGGCCCGGTGATCGCGGCGTACCGCTTCCACGACGAGGCCGATGCCGTCTCGCGCGCGAACGCCGGTGAGTACGGTCTCAACGCCTCGATCTACAGCCAGGACGGGCCGCGCGCTCGTGACCTGGCGGCCCGCATCAGGTGCGGCACGGTCAACGTCAACGAGGCGTTCGCGGCCACCTTCGGCAGCCTGGAGGCGCCGATGGGCGGGATGCGCGAGTCCGGGCTCGGCCGCCGCCAGGGCAGCGAGGGCATCCTGCGCTACACCGAGGTGCAGTCCGTCGCGACCCAGCGCGTGATGCGGATCGCCCCGGCGTTCGGGCTGTCCGACGAGACCTACGCCAAGGTGATGACCACCAACCTGCGGCTCCTGAAGAAGCTGGGCCGGGCATGAGCGACCGCGAGGTCCCACCCGAGCGCGACTACGACGTGCTCGTCGTCGGCTCGGGCTTCGGCGGCTCCGTGACCGCGCTGCGGCTGACCGAGAAGGGCTACCGCGTCGGCGTGGTCGAGGCCGGCGCCCGCTTCGAGGACGCCGACTTCGCGGCGACGTCGTTCGACACCAAGCGCTACCTGTTCCGACCCGAGATCGGGTGCTACGGCATCCAGCGGATCGATGCGCTCAAGGACTGCCTGATCCTGTCCGGGGCCGGGGTCGGCGGCGGGTCCCTGGTCTATGCCAACACTCTCTACGAGCCCCTCGAGCAGTTCTACGACGACCCGTCCTGGAAGGAGATCACCGACTGGCGTGCCGAGCTGGCGCCCTACTACGACCAGGCCAAGCGGATGCTCGGCGTCACCGACAACCCCCGGATGACGCCGTCCGACGAGGTCATGAAGCAGGTCGCCGACGAGCTCGGGGTGGGCGACACCTTCCGGCTGACCCCGGTCGGGGTGTTCTTCGGCGGCCCCGAGCAGCAGCCCGCCGACACCGTGCCCGACCCGTTCTTCGGCGGGGTCGGTCCCGACCGCAACCCCTGCAGCCACTGCGGCGAGTGCATGACCGGGTGCCGACACAACGCCAAGAACACCCTGGTCAAGAACTACCTGTACCTCGCCGAGCAGAACGGCGCCCGTGTGATGCCGCTGACGACGGTCACCCGGATCTGGCCCCGCGACGACGGCGGGTACGACGTCGAGGTGCGTCATACCAAGTCCAAGCTCAACCGCGCGGGCTCCAAGCGCGTGCTCACCGCCGACCAGGTGGTCCTCTCGGCCTCCGCGCTCGGCACCCAGCGGCTGCTCCACCGGATGAAGGACGAGGGTTACCTGCCCCACGTCTCCGACCGCTTGGGTCACCTGTCGCGCACCAACTCCGAGTCGATCCTCGGCGCCATCGCGCCGGACACGAAGATCGACTACAGCCAGGGCGTGGCCATCACCTCGTCGTTCCATCCCGACGAGCACACCCACATCGAGCCCGTGCACTACGGCAAGGGCAGCAACGCCATGTCGCTGCTCCAGACCGTGCTCACCGACGGCGACCTCGGCCCCCGCTGGCGCACCTGGATCGCGGAGATGTGGCGGCAGAAGAGCCACATCCGCGACCTCTACGACATGAAGCACTGGTCGGAGCGAGCGGTGATCGCCCTCGTGATGCAGAGCCGCGACAACTCCATCCAGGTCTTCAGCAAGGCCGGTCGGTTCGGTCGGAGGGTGCTGTCGTCGCGTCAGGGCCACGGCGAGCCCAACCCGACCTGGATCCCGGTCGCCAACCAGGCCGTGCGCCGGATGGCCGAGATCATGGGGGGCTTCCCGGGTGGCTCGATCGGCGAGCCCTTCAACATGCCGTTGACCGCGCACTTCATCGGTGGCTGCACGATCGGCGACTCTCCCGAGACCGGGGTCATCGACGCCTACCACCGCGTCTACGGTCATCCGGGTCTCCACATCGCCGACGGGTCGACGATCTCGGCGAACCTGGGCGTGAACCCGTCGTTGACGATCACCGCGCAGGCGGAGCGGGCGATGGCGTTCTGGCCCAACAAGGGCGAGGCGGACCCGCGGCCGGAGCTCGGGACGACGTACACGCCGGTCCCGGCGGTCGCGCCCGCCCACCCGGTGGTGCCGGAGTCCGCACCGGGCGCGCTGCGGCTGCCCATCGTCGCGGTCTCCTGAGCAGCCCGTAACCCCTGCTGCGGCAGGTCGTTGAGGGATCGGGTCACGCTGTCGAACTCCCTCCCTCGGCGTGGCTCGCTCCGGCAGCGCCGGACCAGGGCCCGGCCGTGCTCCCCGACCGGCCGGGCCCTCGCGGCCCGTCCGAGGTCGGCCCCGCCCCGGGGCGCCGATAGGCTGCGGCCATGTCGCGAGCAACGGGCGAGGCGGAGCACGACCTGGTCCTCGTCGTGGACTTCGGTGCGCAGTACGCCCAGCTGATCGCGCGGCGCGTCCGCGAGGCGCGTGTGTACTCCGAGATCGTGCCCCACACGATGCCCGTGGCCGAGATGCTCGCCCGCAAGCCGGCCGCCCTGATCCTCTCCGGTGGGCCGTCGTCGGTGTACGCCGCCGGCGCCCCGGCCGTCGACCCGGCGGTGTTCTCCTCCGACGTTCCCGTGTTCGGCATGTGCTACGGCTTCCAGCTGATGGCGCAGGGACTCGGCGGGGCGGTCTCGCCGACCGGCGCACGCGAGTACGGACGTACGCCGGTCGAGGTCGAACGCGGCGGCACCCTGCTCGCCGACCTCCCGGCCGTGCACACGGTCTGGATGTCACACGGCGACTCGGTGATCGCGGCACCGCCCGGCTTCGACGTCCTCGCCTCGACCCGGGTCACCCCGGTCGCGGCCTTCGAGGACACCGACCGGCGACTGGCGGGGGTGCAGTGGCATCCCGAGGTCCTCCACACCGAGCACGGCCAACAGGTGCTCGAGCACTTCCTGCGCGACATCGCCGGCTGCCGCCCGACCTGGACGATGGTCAACATCGTCGACGAGCAGGTCGAGCGGATCCGCGAGCAGATCGGTGACGCGCGGGCGATCTGCGCACTGTCCGGCGGCGTCGACTCCGCCGTGGCCGCCGCGATCGTGCAGCGAGCGATCGGCGACCGGCTCACGTGCGTCTACGTCGACCACGGGATGATGCGGCAGGGCGAGACCGAGCAGGTGCGACGTGACTTCGAGGCCGTGTTCGACACGCTCGACGTGGTCGACGCGTCCGACCGGTTCCTCGGTGCGCTCGAGGGCATCGTCGACCCGGAGGAGAAGCGGAAGATCATCGGCCGGGAGTTCATCCGGGTCTTCGAGGCGGCCGAGGCGCGCGTGTTCGCCGACGCTGCCGAGTCGGCGTCCGGAAGCACGGCGTACCTCGTGCAAGGGACGCTCTACCCCGACGTCGTCGAGTCCGGCGGGGGAGCGGGCACCTCCAACATCAAGTCCCACCACAATGTCGGCGGCCTGCCCGACGACCTGAACTTCGCGCTCGTCGAGCCCCTCCGCACGCTGTTCAAGGACGAGGTCCGGATGGTCGGCGAGCAGCTCGGTCTGCCTCCGACCATGGTCTGGCGCCAGCCGTTCCCGGGCCCGGGCCTCGGGATCCGGATCATCGGGGAGGTGACGCGCGAGCGTCTCGACATCCTCCGCCAGGCCGACGCGATCGCGCGCGAGGAGCTCACCGCCGCCGGTCTCGACCGCGACATCTGGCAGTTCCCGGTCGTGCTGCTCGCTGACGTCCGCTCGGTCGGCGTGCAGGGAGACGGCCGCACCTACGGCCATCCGGTGGTCCTCCGTCCCGTCACCTCCGAGGACGCGATGACCGCCGACTGGGCCCGGCTGCCCTACGACCTGTTGGAGACGATCTCCACGCGGATCACCAACGAGGTCGCCGAGGTCAACCGGGTCACCCTCGACATCACCAGCAAGCCACCGGGCACCATCGAGTGGGAGTAGGCCTCAGGCGTCCGGATCGGGGCGTTCGCCCCGAGCGGCGACCTCGACGGAGTCGAGGAACACCTCGATGCCGGTGACGTAGACGTCGCGGTCCGCCAGGGCCACCAGCTCCGGTAGCAGCGCCGCCAGCGCCGGCAGCCGCGCTGCGTCCACGGCGCGCAGATCGCCGATCCACCGCGAGGTCCGGCCCGTCTCCTCCGTGAGGTGCTGCTGCGACAGGGCGGCCGAGGCAGCCAGGACGTAGCTGGAGTACGCCGCGTAGAAGCGCACCCTGTCCTGCCTGGCCAGGCCGGCCCGCTCCAGCTGGGTGAGGATCCAGTTGATGGCCCGGAGCTCTCCCGGGCCACCCGTCGCGATCGCCGATGCCTCGATCCCGACCCGGGGATGGGCGGCGAAGATGTCCATCGACCGGAGCGCGCCGTCGCGCAGCTGGTCGCGCCACGGGGCCTCGTCGTCCAGCTCGTCGAGCATCGCGGCGATCAGTCGGTCCACGACCGCCTGCATCAGCTCTTCCTTGTCACGGAAGTGGCGGTACACGGCCGTGGGGTCGGTGCCGAGGGCGCTGCCGAGAGCCCGGAACGTGATGGTGTCGCCCGTGGCTGCGAGGTCGATCGCCGTGGTGACGATCACCTCGCGGTCGAGCTGCTGACGCCCGGTCGAGCGTCGGGCCTTCCCACCACTCATGTGTCGGGCCTCCCCGTGACCGATCGAGCCGTCTGATGGCGCTGCAGCAGGATGCTAGCGGTTGATCAACACTGTTGACAACGGCGTGTGCAGCGCCTAGCGTCACCGACTCATCCGGCCCGGGCGGCGATCCGACCACAGACAAGGCCTCGCACATGCAAGCAGATCTGGTGTTCTCCGGGGGCCCGGTTCACCTGGGCAACGCAGTCCGCAGTCGCGCCACGGCCGTGGCCGTGGCGGGCGGGCGGATCGTGGCCGTCGGCCACGACGACGTGGCCGAGCTCGTCGGCCCGGGGACGGAGGTCGTCGACCTCGCGGGCCGACTCCTGATCCCGGGGTTCCAGGACGCGCACGTGCATCCCGTGGGGGGCGGCCTCGAGCTGGGCGCCTGCGATCTCACCGGCGTGGTCGGCCTCGAGGAGTACCGCGCCCGGATCTCGGCGTACGCCGCCTCACACCCCGACGCCGCCTGGATCACCGGCGGCGGATGGTCGATGGAGAGCTTCCCCGGCGGGATCCCGGACCGTCGGCTGCTCGACGAGCTGGTGCCCGACCGGCCGGCGTTCCTGCCCAACCGCGACCACCACGGCGCGTGGGTCAACTCGCGCGCCCTGGAGATCGCGGGGATCGACGCCGACACGCCGGACCCCGCCGACGGCCGGATCGAGCGCGACCCCGACGGGACGCCGATCGGCACCCTGCAGGAGGGCGCCATGCACCTCGTGGCGCGGCACGTGCCGGCGGCCACGGAGGACGAGCTGGTCGCCGGTCTGCTGCGCGCGCAGGAGCTGTTGCACTCACTCGGCATCACGGCCTGGCAGGACGCGCTGGTCGGCTCGGACAGCGGTCTGGGCGACGTGACCAGCACCTACCGGATCGCCCTGGACCGCGACCTGCTGACCGCCCGCGTGGCGGGAGCGCTCTGGTGGGAGCGTGACCAAGGGCTCGAGCAGCTGGACCATCTGCTCGAGGTCCGCACCATGCTGACCGCCGGCCGGATGGTCGCCTCGACGGTGAAGATCATGCAGGACGGCGTTGCCGAGAACCACACCGCGGCGATGTTGAGTCCCTACCTCCGCCACGGTTGCGGATGCGCCGCCGGTGGCCGCCACGACGGGCTGTCGTTCGTGGATCCCGCCGCCCTGCCCTCCTACGTGACCGCCCTCGACGCCCACGGCTTCCAGGTGCACTTCCACGCGCTCGGGGACCGGGCCGTGCGCGAGGCGCTCGACGCGATCGAGGCCGCTCGACAGGCCAACGGCTTCAACGACCACCGTCACCACCTCGCGCACCTGCAGGTCGTCCATCCCGATGACGTCCCGCGCTTCCGGTCCTTGGGTGCGACGGCGAACATGCAGCCGCTGTGGGCCGCCCACGAGCCGCAGATGGACGAGCTGACGATGCCCTTCCTGGGCCCGGAGCGCTCGTCGTGGCAGTACCCGTTCGCCGATCTGCTGCGGGCCGGGGCCACCCTGGCCGCCGGGAGCGACTGGCCGGTGAGCAGCCCCGATCCGATCCAGGGGATCCATGTCGCCGTCAACCGGGTCGGGCCGGGGTCGGATGCCGACGCGTTCTACCCCGAGCAGCGGTTGCCCCTGGTGGACGCCCTCGGCGCCTACACGGCGGGGACGGCGTACGTGAACCACCTCGACGACACGGGGACGATCGCCATCGGGAACCTGGCCGACCTCGCCGTGCTCGATCGCGACCCGTTCGCCGGCCCGGCCTCGGAGATCTGCCACGCCACCGTCGAGCAGACCTTCGTCGGCGGGCGTCGGGTGTACGCCGCGTCGGCCTGACGTCGCGTTGTCAACGCTATTGACAACGGCGTGTGACAACCCTAGGTTCGCCCCCATCCGCACCGACAGGAGCAACCGGTGACCGATCTGCACTACCTCAGCGCGACCGAGGTCCTCCGAGCCTTCCGGGCCCGGGAGCTGTCGCCGGTCGAGGCTCTCGAGGCGGTCTCCGCCCGGGCCGACCGGACCGAGCCCACCGTCAACTGCCTGCTCGAGCGCGACCACGAGGACCTGCGGGCGGCCGCGAAGACGGCGGAGGAGCGTTACGCCGGCAAGGGTGACGCACCCCGCCCTCTCGAGGGGCTGCCGGTGGTGCTCAAGGAGGAGCAGCCGATCGAGGGGCGCAGCCTGCGGTTCGGATCGACTGCTCACCGAGGGTCTCGTCGCCGACGAGACCCACCCCGTGCCGGAGCGCGTCTACGCTGCGGGCGCCCTCGTCCACGCCCGCACCACCACCCCCGAGTTCTCCTGCGCGGGATTCACCCACAGCGACCTGTGGGGCGTGACCCGGAACCCGTGGAACCCCGACTACACCCCGGGCGGCTCCTCGGGTGGGTCGGGTGCGGCGCTGGCCTCCGGGTCGGCGTACCTGGCCAGCGGGTCCGACATCGGCGGCTCGATCCGGATCCCCGCGTCGTTCAGCGGTGTCGTCGGCTTCAAGGCACCGTACGGACGCGTCCCGGCGCTGCCGCCGTTCAACCTCGACGTCTACTGCCACGACGGCGCGATGGGGCGCACGGTCGCCGACACCGCGCTGCTGCACAACGTGATCCAGGGGCAGCACCCCGTGGACCACGTCTCGTTGCCTGCCCTGCCGATCCCCGACGACCTCGGCGACGTGCGCGGCATGCGGATCGCCCTTGCGGTGACGCTCGGAGACATCCCCGTCGAGCCCGAGGTGGAGGCGAACACCAGGGCCTTCGCCGAGGCGCTGCGCAGCGCCGGCGCCAAGGTCGAGGAGGTCCGGGTCGATCTCTCCCTGGAGCAGATGACCGAGGCCGCCCTGGTCCACTACGGGTCGATCATGGGGCCGTCCATGAGCGAGGAGGTCGCGGTCGACGACCCGCGCTTCATGGACTACACGCGGCTGTTCCTGGAGAAGTCGGCGGCGGCCTTCGCTCGCACCAGTGTCTACTCCGGGATGGAACGGGAGACCGAGGTGCATCTCGCGATCGCCCGGGTCTTCGCCGACCACGACGCGCTGGTCTGTCCGACGTTCGGCGGTCTGGGCCTCGAGGCCGGCAACGCCTACCTCGACGGGATCGACGTCGCGGGGACGCACCTGGAGATCTACATCTTCGCCGCGCTCACGCCGGTCTTCAACATCGCCAGCCGTCACCCCGTGCTGGCCGTCCCGTCCGGGATCGCGTCCAACGGCGTCCCCACCGGGGTGCAGGTCGTGGCCCGCCCGTACGACGACGTCACGGCGTTCCAGGTCGGCGCCGCGGCCGAGCGGGAGCTCGGTCTGTGGCACGACCCCGCCTGGCGCCCCGCCCTCTGACCCGCCCCACACCGCCACCCGGAAGAAGGAACCCGACCATGTCCCAGAAGCCAGCACGCGGCTGGATGGTTCTCGGCGGCGGTGTCCTCGCCTGCACCCTGGCGATGACCGCCTGCGGAGCCAAGCCACCCAGCAAGGAGTCCAGCACGGCGAGCACCGACTACACCGTCCTCACCCCGAAGCCGACCTCGGATGCCGGCGACGTGGTCTGGGCGACGTATCGGGAGACGCAGACCCTGGACCCGATCAAGGCGTTCGACTACCCGGAGAACACCGTCGACCCGCTGCTGTGCGACTCGCTGCTGCGGCAGGGGCCCGACCAGACATTGGGTCCCGGCATCGCCACGTACGAGTCACCCTCGCCCAACGAGTACGACTTCACGCTGAACGCCGACGCGAAGTTCTGGGACGGCAAGCCCGTCACGGCCCAGGACGCCGTCTACAGCCTGGAGCGGGCGATGAGTCCGACCGCCGGTGGCTACTACCCGCAGGTCTTCGACCGGGTGAAGTCCGTCGAGGCGACCGGCGACAAGACCTTCACCATTCACCTCAAGCAGCCCGACCAGTGGCTCCTCGGTGAGCTCTCGGCGACGCCGGGCGAGGTCGTGGAGAAGGCCTACACCGAGTCGAAGGGCAAGGCCTTCGGCACCGTCAACGGGGGCATCATGTGCTCCGGTCCCTACCAGCTCGACTCCTGGAAGACCGGGCAGGGCGTCAAGATGGTCCCGAACCCGGACTACTGGGACACCTCCCTGCCGACGCCGAGGGTCAAGAGCCTGACCGTGATCGGCGTGCCCGACGACGCGACCCTCACCGCCGGACTGACCAGCGGGTCGATCGACGGTGACTACGGCACGGGCATCAGCACCCTCGGCCAGCTCAAGAAGGACACCTCCGTCAACGTCTACCAGGGGGCGCCGTACGCGACCGTCGCCATGGTGATCAGCGCGACCAAGGGCCCCCTGGCTTCGCCCGAGGGGCGCAAGGCCCTGTCCGAGGCCATCGACCGCCAAGGCATCATCAACACCGTCTACCAAGGCGCCGGCAGCATCCCGCACGCCGCGGCCGCCAGCGGCACCTGGGGCTACGCCAAGGACACGTTCCAGCAGGCGTACGACGCGCTCCCCGCCATGACGCAGGACCTGTCCCAGGCGAAGGCCGACGCCAAGGCCGCCGGGATCGTCGGTCAGACGATCACCATCGGCACGGCATCGGGCATCCCCAGCCTCCAGACCGAGACCTTGGCGATCCAGCAGGCGGCCCAGGCGATCGGCCTGAAGGTGAAGCTCAAGAACGTGAGCCCCTCGAACTACATCAACTTCTTCATCGACCCCAAGTACTTCACCTCCGTCGACACGTTCACCACCGTCAACTACGGCGACTACGCCGACCCGGCCGCGCTCTACAACAGCTTCACCATGCCGGGCGGTTCGCAGAACTTCAACGGCTACAACAACCCCCAGGTCGTCAAGAGCATGAACGCCGCGCGGGGCGAGGCTGACCCCGAGAAGCGGGCGCAGGACGTGATCGCGGCGCAGAAGATCATCACCGACCAGCTGGCGTGGATCCCGCTGGTGGCCCCGAACACGGTGCTCGTCATGAACAGCAAGGTCACCGGTCCGCCGTCGACGTTCTCCTTCATGTTCAGCCCGTGGGCCAGCTATCTCGGCGGCAGCTGAGCGGGCACCTGACCGAGGAGCCCGCATGCTCGCCTTCATCGTCAAGCGCCTGGTGATGCTCGTCGTCACCCTGCTGGTGGCGAGCTTCCTGATCTACGGCTCTCTCTACCTGGCTCCGGGCAGCCCGATCGCCTCGCTGACCGGCGGTCGGGCCCCTTCTCCCCAGGTGGTCGCGCAGCTCAACCAGCAGTACCACCTCGACGAGCCGTTCCTGGTCCGCTACTGGCACTGGCTGGTGGCGGCCCTCCACGGGGACCTCGGACAGTCGATCCCCTTGCAGGAGGGGGTCTCGACCCTGATCGGGCAGCGGATCGGCGTGACCGCCAGCCTGGTGCTGCTCACCTCGATCATCATCGTGATCATCGGGGTCGGGCTGGGGATCGTCGGTGCCCTCTCGCACGGCACCATCGACAACAGCGTGCTGATCTCGTCGACGATGTCAGCCGCCATGCCCGCGTTCGCTGCCGCAGTGGTGCTGCAGTTCCTGTTCGCGGTGAAGCTGCCGTGGTTTCCGGCGCTGGGAGACGGCCACGGCTTCCTCGACTCCCTGCACCACCTGATCCTGCCGGCGCTCGCCCTGGCGGCCTCGTCGGTGGCGCTGGTCACGCGGGTGACCCGGGCCGCCGTACGCGAGGAGCTGGGGCGCGAGCACGTGCAGACCGCGATCAGCCGCGGCCTGCCGCGCGGCGTGATCGTGCGTCGCCACGTCCTGCGCAATGCGGCGATCCCGATCACCACCGTGGTCGGCCTGACCATCGCCAGCCTGATCGCCCTCTCGGCGGTCGTCGAGACGGCGTTCCAGCTGAACGGGCTCGGCTCCTACCTCGTGACAGCGGCTCAGAACAAGGACTTCGCCGTCGTCCAGGGCATCAGCCTCGTGCTGGTGGTGCTGTTCGTGGTGGTCAACACGATCGTCGACATCGCCTACGCCCTCCTCGACCCCCGCGTCGCGATCGGAAGCAAGGCCTCATGAGCATCCCCGTCGGAGGTGCCCTCCCCACCGGAGCGGCCCCGGAGGAGCCCGGGCCGGACGCGGTCGCCACTCCGCGCGACGCGGCAACGTCGAGCTCCCGCCGCCGCCTGCCCCAGCTGGGCGTCGGCGGATGGATCAGCGTCGGGATCATCGTGTTCGCCGTCCTCCTGGCGTTGTTCGGCCCGATCCTGCGCCCCTACGACCCCAACGAGGTCAACCTCTCCTACGCCAACGTCGGACCGATCGGTGGGCACCTGCTGGGCTTCGACGGAGCGGGCCGCGACCTGCTGAGCCGCCTCATGGTCGGAGCCCGCACGACGCTGTTGGGTGCCGCCCTGGTCGCGGTGGTCGCCGTCGTCATCGGGTCGAGCCTCGCCGTCCTCACCGCGTGGTTCGGTGGTCGCTTCGACACGGCCGTCTCGAGCGGCCTCGACGTGATGTTCGCCTTTCCCGGCATCCTGCTCGCCGTCCTGGCGGCCGCCGTGTTCGGCCCCGGGCTCCTGGCAGCCGGCCTGGCCCTGTCGATGGCGTACTCGCCGTACCTCGCCCGGGTCCTTCGCGGAGCCGCGCTCAAGGAACGCGCCATGGCCTACATCCAGGCGGGCGAGGTGCAGGGCTTCAGCAGCTGGTGGCTGTGCTTCCGCCACCTGCTGCCCAACATCTCCTCGCTGATCGTGGCGCAGGGCACGATCTTCTTCGGCTTCGCCGTCGTCGACCTGGCCGCACTGTCGTTCCTCGGGCTCGGCATCCAGCCGCCGCAGGCGGACTGGGGAGTGATGGTCTCCGAGGGGAAGACGCCGCTGCTCCAGGGCTATCCGCTCGAGGCTCTCACCGCCGTGATCTGCATCGTGCTCGTCGTCTCGGCCGTCAGCTTCCTCGGCGAGCGCCTGCAGGAGCGGTCCACGGGGGGCAACCGATGAACGCGCTGCTCGAGGTCAGTGACCTGACCGTCGACCTCGCCATGGCCGATGGTCCGCGTCAGGTCATCTCCGGCACCACGTTCGAGATCGGGGCCGGTGAGGCGATGGGGTTGGTCGGTGAGTCCGGCTCCGGCAAGTCGATGACGGCGCGCGCCATCGCCCGGTTGCTGCCGGACGGCGCCCAGGTCACGGGTCGGGTGACCTTCGACGGGACGGACGTCCTCGACCTCTCCGGACAGGCGCTGCGCGCACACCGCTCCCAGGTGGCGGTGGTCTTCCAGGATCCCCGTGCCCACATCAACCCGGTCCGGCGCATCGAGGACTTCATGACCGAGTCCCTCCGCACCCTCGACGACGTCTCGAAGGCAGAGGCGTCCCGGCGCGCGGCCCACGGGCTCGAGGAGGTCGGGATCGACAACCCGGCCAAGCGACTGCGGCAGTATCCCCACGAGCTGTCCGGCGGAATGCTCCAGCGCGTCATGATCGCCACGGCCCTGCTCTCCGAGCCGCAGCTGCTGCTGGCCGACGAGTGCACCACCGCCCTCGACGTCACCACGCAGTCCGAGGTGATGGCGATCCTGGACGAGCTGCGCCGGGAGCGCGGCCTGTCGATGCTGTTCATCACCCACGACCTCGAGCTGGCGGGTGCGGTGTGCGACCGCACGTGCGTGATGTACGCCGGTCAGGTGGTCGAGACCTCGGCCGCCGACCGGCTCCACGACGACCCGCTCCATCCCTACAGCGCGGCGTTGGTGCAGGCGCGCCCGGACATCACGTCCTCCGCGCATCGCCTGGTGGCGATCCCCGGCCGGCCCGTCTCGGCCTTCGAGGCCCCGTCCGGCTGCCGCTTCGCTCCGCGCTGCCCCCACGTCCGGGACTCCTGTCGGGAGCACGAGCAGGAGATCACCGAGCTGCCCGGCGGTCACGTGCGCTGCGAGCGTGCCGACGGGTTGCGCGGCCACCTCCTGGAAGTGAGCACCGATGCCTGAGCCGGCGCTGTCCGTCCGTGGTCTCCGCAAGGAGTTCGGGACCTTCGTTGCGGTCGACGACCTGTCCTTCGACCTGTTCCCCGGTCGCTCGCTGGCGATCGTCGGCGAGTCGGGCAGCGGCAAGACCACCGTGGCCCGGATGATCGTCGGACTCGAGCGACCCACCGCCGGCACGATCGTCGCCTGCGGCCGGGACCGGTCGCAGCCCTCCCGGCGAGGACGGGAGCGCAAGCAGCGCGGTAGCGAGGTCCAGATCGTCTTCCAGGACCCCTACTCCAGCCTGGATCCCCGCCAGTCCGGGGCGGCGCTCATCGACGAGGTGTTGCGGCTCCACGGCACCGACGACACGGCGACTCGGCGACGGGCCATCGCGGAGCTCGCCGACCTGGTCGGGCTCGACGAGCGCCAGATCAACGCCTTGCCGCGCGGACTGTCCGGTGGCCAGCGGCAGCGAGTGGCGATCGCACGCGCACTGGCTGCCGACCCGAGGGTCCTGATCCTCGACGAGTCCGTCGCCGCGCTCGATGTCTCGATCCAGGCCCAGGTGCTCAACGTGCTGGCCGACATCCGCGACGAGCGACAGATCAGCTACGTGCTGATCTCCCATGACCTCGCCGTCGTACGGCAGCTGACGGAGGAGGCCCTGGTCATGCAGCACGGCAAGGTGGTCGAGCAGGGTGCGACCGGCCAGGTGCTCGACTCTCCGCAGCACCCCTACACGCAGCGGCTGCGGGCGAGTGTCCCGGGGCCGGGCTGGAGACCGAGCCGATCGGTGCGGTCGACGACGCTCCTGACGCGGGCCCTCGTCTCCTATCCGGAGGCGGCGGCCCGGATGGTCGACCAGAGCTCGTTCATGGTCGCCGACAGCAGGGCGTGGGTCTGCACCGGGTACGACGAGAACCCGACGATCATGGTCCGGCTCTGCCGGTCCACCCAGCAGAACTGACCGTGGATGCCGAGCATCGAGACCACGCGCCCGGGCTCGAGCACCCACGTCTGGTTGTGGTACTCGGCGCCGGCCATCGACTCGCCGTACTCCCCGCGCGCGAACGCCGCGGCCCGATCGGCGGACGGGGCGAAGGTGTCCTGGACCCAGGCCGACGGGATGACCTGCTGCCCACCGAGCGTCCGTCCCTCGTCCATCAGGAGGTGGCCCCAGCGCACGAAGTCACGCAACGTCAGGTTGACCTGGCCCTCGACGATGGGGTTGCCCGCCGAGTCGAGGTTGAGCAGTGCCGACTGCTCGGCCCCGAGATGCCGATAGATCCGGTCCTCGTACACCTCGACGGCGGCCCTGCCGGACACCCGGGCGAGTGCGAGCGGCAGCAGGTTGGTCAGGTAGGAGCCGTAGTTGAAGCGGAGTCCCGGCGGCTCGACGGAACGCGTCAGCTCGGAGGTCACGAAGCCGAGGGTGGTGCCGTGACTCCGCGCATCGCGCGCGTAGTAGCCGACAGCGTCGGTGTATCTCCAGTACATCGAGTCCGCGTTCTCGTAGTGCTCGTCGAACTCGAGGCCGGTCGCCATGTCGAGAACGTGCTCCAGGGTGACGCGGTCCCACGCCGGGAGCTCAGCCAGCTCCGGGACGTAGGTGCCCATCGGCTGCGAGGGGTCGAGCAGGCCCTCGGCCTGGGCGATGCCGATCGCCATCGTGGTCAGGGTCTTCGAGCACGAGTGCGCGACATGTCGGTCCGTCTCGGCCATCCCGTTGCGATAGGTCTCGTAGACCAGGCGTCCGTCCTGCAGCACGGCCAGGGCGTCGGTGTAGAGCCGCCGGTCGAGGAACTGCTCGCCGGTCATGGCCCGGCCCGTGAGCGGGTCGGTGAAGCGGAGGGCTCCGACGTCGAGCGTCGGACCGCGCGGGACGGGTGTCGCGAGGTCACCCGGCTCCAGCACCGCGGAGGGCATCCGCTCGGCCGCTGTGAGCTGGCCTCGAGCGAGGTTCTGCGGCTGGTCCCAGGTCGTGGCGTCGTACCCGACCTCAGACAGCTCCTGGGGTGAACCGCCCGGAGGCACGAGGATGACCACGACCTCATCCAAACGCATCATCGTGGTGCGCGCAGCCAGGCCGCACCGAGCGCGTCGACGGCTGAGGCCCTGGCGGAGATATGGCATGTGCATGATTGCCGTGGGACCAGATCTTCGGGACACTCGAAGGTGCGTCGCCGCGACGCCCCAATGCCTCGGCGACGGGGGAGGGGGCGATGGGCGGAACAACACCTCGCCGCGAGCGAGAGACCGTCAGTGCCGAGGAGCACGAGCAGCTCCGACGGGACCTCGACGCCGTGAGAGAGCAGTTCGAAGCCGCCGACGAGGTCCTCTCGGCCATGGGCCGGTCCGGTGCCGACCCCGAGACCGTCCTCTCGACCGTCGTCGCGAGCGCGCGCCGGCTCTGCCGGTCCGACACCGCCCTTCTCTACCTGCTCCGCGACGGCGTCTACGAGGTGATCACGTCGACCGGCCTCACCGACGAGTCCAGCAGCTACATCACCGACCACCCGATGCCCCTCGACCGCGACACCCTGATCGGTCGGGTGGGCCTGGACCGCCGAACCCAGCAGATCCCCGATGTGCTGGCCGACCGCGAGTACGGGCGGCACGACCTCCAGCAGGTGGCCGGCTTCCGGACCACCGTGGCGGCGCCGATGCTCGTGGACGACGTCGTGGTCGGCGCCCTCAACCTCTGGCGTAACGAGGTCAACCCGTTCCGCGACCGGGAGATGGCGATCGTCACGGCGTTCGCCGGTCAGGCGGCGATGGCCGTCAACGGCGTCAGGCTGGTCCAGGAGCTCGAGGCACGCAGCGCGGAGCTCGCCAAGAACGTCGAGCGGCTGGAGGCGCTGCGTGAGGTCGGCGAGGCCGTGAGCTCGAGCCTCGACGTCGACCACGTGCTCGCGACGATCGCCATGCACGCCGTGGCCCTCTCCGGGACCGACGGTGGCTCGATCATGGAGTACTCCGACCACGACCGCTGCTTCGTGGTCCGCAGCGTCCACCGGACCGACCCCGCGGTCGTGGAGCGGCTCCGCTCCATCCGCATCGACCTGGACGAGACCCTGGTGGGGCGGGCCGCTCGACAGCGTCACCCGATCGCGGTCCCCGACCTGGACACGGTCCGGCTGGACCCACACACGCAGATCCTGTACGACGCGGGGTGGCGCTCGCTCGCCGCCGTGCCCATGCTGCGCGAGGGCGAGGTCATCGGCTCCCTGATCGTCCGTCGCAAGCGGACGGGCCACTTCAGTGAGGACACCCTCGACCTCCTCGAGACGTTCGCCAGCCAGTCGGCCCTGGCCCTGCTCAACGCCCGGCTGTTCCGCGAGCTGGAGGAGCAGAGCGTCGAGCTGGAGCTCGCCAGCAGGCACAAGTCGGAGTTCCTGGCGAGCATGTCGCACGAGCTGCGGACACCGTTGAACGCCGTTCTCGGCTTCTCCGAGGTGCTCCTGGAGCAGATGTTCGGCGAGATCAACGAGCGCCAGGAGGAGTACCTCCGCGACATCCACGGCTCCGGCCAGCACCTGCTGGAGCTGCTCAACGAGATCCTCGACCTGTCGAAGGTCGAGGCCGGCCGGATGGAGCTGGACTACTCCTCCTTCGACCTGCGCACCCTGCTGGAGCTGGCGACGTCGATGCTGCGCGAGCGGGCGTCGCTGCACGGCATCGACCTCCGGGTCGAGACCGAGGAGGACGTGGGTGAGGTCTACTCCGACGAGCTCCGGCTCAAGCAGGTGCTGCTCAACCTGGTCACCAACGCGGTCAAGTTCACCGGCGACGGCGGCGCCGTCCTGGTGCAGGCCGAGCGGCAAGGACCGGAGGTCCTGATCTCCGTGACCGACACGGGCATCGGCGTGCCCGAGGCCGATCGGGAGCGGATCTTCGAGTCCTTCCAGCAAGGCGGCCGGGGCAGCTCGCGCGAGGAGGGCACCGGTCTCGGCCTCACCCTGTCGCGTCGACTCGTGGAGCTGCTCGGCGGGCGGATGTGGCTCGAGAGCGAGGTCGGCAGAGGCAGCACCTTCGGTGTCGCGCTGCCCGCCGGTGACAGCGAGATCGCCGGCGTGCCGGCGGACGGCCCCGAGACGCCGACCTGTGGTGCGGTCGTCGTCATCGAGGACGACCGGCCCTCGCTGGACCTGTTCAGCGCCTACCTGACCGGCGCGGCGCTCGAGGTCACCACGGCGCGCGACGGACCCTCCGGCCTCGCCGCCGTACGACGCACCCTGCCGGACGCCGTGCTGCTCGACATCCGGCTACCGGGCATCGACGGCTGGGCGGTCCTGAAGGAGCTGAAGGCGGAGCCGGAGACGCGCGACATCCCGGTCATCGTCGTCTCGATCGTCGACGAGCGGGCGCGCGGCGCTGCGCTCGGCGCCGCGGCCTACCTGGTCAAGCCGATCGGCCGCGACGACCTGCTCACCGCGCTCGGCGCCGTCGGCGCACCGGTGCAGCAGCCCGGGTCCGGCGAGCATCGGGTGGAGCCGTGAGCGAGGGCCGCATCCTCGTGGTCGAGGACAACCCGAAGAACCTCAAGCTGGTCCGCGACGTGCTCACGTTCGCCGGCTACGAGGTGATCGAGGCGAGCTCGGGCGAGGAGGGAGTCCGGCTCGCCTTGGCGACCGGGCCCGACCTCATCCTGATGGACCTGCAGCTCCCGGGGATCGACGGCGCCGAGGCTCTCCGCCAGATCCGTGCCATGGAGCGAAAGGTCCCCGTGGTCGCCGTGACGGCGTTCGCCATGAACAACGACCGCACCCGCGCCTTCGACGCCGGCTTCGACGGCTACGTCGAGAAGCCGATCAGCGTGCGAGCCCTTCCCCAGCAGGTCAGTGACTTCCTCAAGCTCGGAGGCATCCCATGAACGACACCGCGCCGATGACGGCTCGCGTGCTGGTGGTCGACGACCAGCCGCCCAACGTGCGCCTGCTCGAGGCGATCCTGACACCACGCGGCTACGACGTCCGGACGGCGTCGTCCGGTGAGGAGGCGCTGGCCGCCCTCGACGCCGACGACATGGACCTGGTCCTCCTGGACATCGTGATGCCCGGCATGGACGGCTACCAGGTCTGCCGCGAGATCCGGGAGCGGCCGGGCACGGCGTACCTGCCGGTCGTGATGGTCACGGCGAGTGGTGACGAGCAGAAGATCAAGGCACTCGAAGCGGGCGCCGACGACTTCCTGACCAAGCCGGTCAACCAGAACGAGCTGCTCGCCCGCGTGGCTTCGCTGGCGCGGATCAAGCGCTACCAGGACACGATCAAGCGTCAGTCCGACGAGCTCGCGGCGTGGAACCACGAGCTCGAGGGCCGGGTGGCCTCGCAGGTCTCGCAGATCGAGCGGATGAGTCGGCTGCGCCGTTTCCTGGCGCCTCAGCTGGCCGAGCTGATCGTCGACACCGGTGACGAGTCGTTCCTCGAGAGCCACCGGCGCGAGATCGTGGTGGTGTTCTGCGACCTCCGGGGCTTCACCACGTTCGCCGAGGCGAGCGAGCCCGAGGAGGTCATGGGCGTGCTGGAGGAGTTCCACGGCGCGCTCGGGGACCTGATCTTCCGGTTCGAGGGCACGCTCGAGCGGTTCGCCGGCGACGGCCTGATGGTGTTCTTCAACGACCCGGTGCGCTGCGACGACGGGCCCGCCCGGGCGATCCGGATGAGCGTCGCGATGCGGACGAGAGTCCGTGGTCTGGCTGAGTCGTGGGCACGCCAGGGCCACGACCTCGCCCTCGGCATCGGGATCGCGCAGGGCTACGCGACGCTCGGCCGGATCGGCTTCGAGGGCCGGCACGACTACGCCGCGATCGGGAGCGTCACCAACCTGGCTTCACGGCTGTGCGGCGTCGCTGAGCCGTGGCAGATCCTCGTCACCGAGCGCGTCTTCTCGGCAGCCGGCCCGCTCGCCGTCGGGGAGGACGCCGGCAGCCGCGAGCTGCGCGGGTTCAGCCGAAGCGTCCACGTCTTCGACCTCAAGGGCATCGACAACGCCCGGGTCGAGTCATGACCGGCGACCTCTGGACACCGCCGGCCGCCACGGCCGATGTCCTCTCCACGCTCGACGAGGACGAGCGCTATCGCCGGTTCGACGAGCTCCAGGGCCGGATGGACGGGGTCTGGGACGCGATGCGGCTCAACCACGGCGACGAGTCCGTGGTCGTCGTCCCGTCGATCACCCTCGACCGGGCCGTGGCATCCAGCGGCAGCATCACCCAGTCCTACGAAGAGCGCTTCTTGTTCCTGCTCATGCTGCTGCGCCAGCCCCGCCTCCGGATGGTCTATGTGACCTCGATGCCCATCGCCCCGGAGATCGTGGAGTACTACCTGGCCCTCCTCCCCGGGGTGATTCCCAGTCACGCACGCTCGCGGCTCTCCCTCGTCGCCGTCCACGACGCCTCGCCGCGCTCCTTGAGCGAGAAGCTCCTGGAGCGGCCGCGGCTGATGGCGCGCATCGCCGCGCTGATCCCGAACCGCGCGCGCTCCCACCTGGTGCCCTACAACACGACCGAGCTCGAGCGCGACGTCGCTCTCAGCCTCGGCATCCCGATGTACGGCGCAGACCCGCGACTCGCGCCCCTGGGCTCCAAGACCGGCTGCCGCCGGATGTTCGCCGAGGCCGGGATCCCCCACCCGCTGGGGGAGGAGAACCTGCGCACGGTCGACGACATGACGGACGCGGTGGTCCGGATGAGGGACGAGCGTCCCACCATGGACAGCGTCATCGTCAAGCTCAACGAGGGAGTCTCGGGGGAGGGCAACGCCCTCGTCAGGCTCGGCGGGCTGCCCTCGCCCGGATCCGGGAGCGAGCGGACCGCCGTACGGGAGCGCCTGCTCGACATGGAGCTGGAGTCGTCGACGACCCCGCGCGAGGTCTACCTCGCGAAGTTCGAGGAGGGCGCGGGGATCGTCGAGGAGCGGATCGTGGGCCAGGAGGTGCGCAGCCCCAGCGTCCAGCTCAGGGTGCTGCCCGGTGGAGCGGTGGAGCTGCTCTCGACCCACGACCAGCTCCTCGGGGGATCGAGCGGGCAGAGCTACCTGGGCTGCACGTTCCCGGCGGCCCCGGAGTACGCCAAGGCCATCACCCGGCATGCCGAGACGATCGGACGCGTCCTGGCCGACCGGGGTGCGCTCGGGCGCTTCGCGATCGACTTCGTCGTGGTCCGTGACACCGGCGGCGCGTGGACGCCGTACGCCATCGAGCTCAACCTCCGCAAGGGCGGGACCACCCACCCCTTCCTCACCCTGCAGTTCCTCACCGACGGCCGCTACGACCCGGCGACCTCGCTCTTCCTGACGCCGCGGGGCCACGAGAAGCACCTGGTCGCGACCGACCATCTCGAGTCCGGGTTGCTGCGCGGGCTCGCGCTCGGCGACCTGTTCGACATCGTGGCGCGGCACGGGCTCCACTTCGACCAGTCGCGGCAGGTCGGGATCGTGTTCCACATGATCAGCTGCCTGACCGAGCACGGCCGGATCGGCCTCACCGCCGTCGGCGACTCGCCGGCCGAGGCCCGGCGGCGCTACGGCGAGGCCGAGTCGGTCCTGCTGGGGGAGGCGCGGCTGGCTCTCGAGGAGTGCCCGCTGCCGGGCTGAGACGGTGGCCCCGCGGATCTGGTACGTCGCCTACGGCTCCAACCTGGCCGCGGGACGGTTCCGCTGCTACCTGTCCGGAGGTCGCCCGGCCGGTGGCTCCCGCGACTACGTCGGCTGCCGTGACCCGCGCGACCCGGTCCGGAGCGTGGGGGTCGAGGTGCCGGGCGGCCTGGTGTTCGCCGGCGAGTCGCGGGTCTGGAACGGCGGCATGACGTTCTACGACCGCTTGGCCGGCGGCGTGGTGGCGGGCCGCGCCTACCTGGTCACCACCGAGCAGTTCGCCGACGTGGCGGCCCAGGAGCTGCGCAGGCCCCCCGGCGGCGAGTTCGCCCGCGACCTGAGCGGGCTCCTGCCCGACGTGGAGTCCGTGGTCACGACCGGCCCCGGCCTCTACGAGACCGTGGTGCGGCTCGGGGAGCTGGACGGTGCCCCGATGTTCACGATCACCCATCACGACGTGGCGAGCCTGGTCCCGGCGGCGCCCACGGCGGCGTACCTACGGTGGATCGCGCTCGGTCTCCGCGAGGCGCACGCCTACGACGACGGCCGGATCGCACGCTATCTGGCGACGTCCCCAGGGGTGGAGGGGGTGTGGAGCCAGGCCGAGCTCGTGGCGCTGGTGGCCTCCGGGCATGCGCCCGCCTGAGTGGGCGGGCCGAGAAGATCGGCCCGCTGACCGTGCCGCTGACCCGATCGGAGGGTGGGCACCGTACCCTTTCTTCGTGCCGCTGTTGGAAGCCGTCAAGGGAGCCGTGCGCCGTAGGCTCGTCGCGCGGGCTGGTGGCATCGACCTCACCCAGCTCGACCGGGTGCCCGACCGGCTCACCTGGCCGCTCGACCGCGTCGCCTCCGACCCCGTCCCCGGGTCGCCCAGCTGCGCGAGCAGGACCCCGTCTCCAAGCTGGTCACCTTCCTCGGCATGGACGTCTGGCTGGTCACCGGCGCAGAGGAGGCGCGTGAGGTGCTGGGCGACCTCTCGTCGTACTCCACCGACATCCGGCCGTACTACGGCACGTCGGGTGCCGCCGACGGCAACATCGGTGGCCTCGGCTTCACCGACCCGCCCGAGCACACCCGGCTGCGCAAGCTGCTGACCCCGGAGTTCACGATGCGCCGGCTGGCCCGGTTGAAGCCCGCGATCGACCGCATCATCGAGCAGCAGCTCGACGAGACCGAGCAGGTCGCCGCGGCCAACGAGGGCGTCGCCGACCTCGCCCAGACCTTCGCCTTCCCGATCCCCTTCCTGGTGATCTGCGAGCTCCTGGGCCTGCGCCCGGAGGACCGCGAGGTCTTCCGCGGCCTCGCCACCGCTCGGTTCGACGTCACCACGGGCGGCGGCGCGATCATGGGGGCCGTCGGTGAGTCCCGTGAGTTCCTGTTCGCCGAGTGCGCCCGCCAGCGCACCGACCCGGGCCCGGGACTGATCGGGCAGATCATCCGTGAGCACGGCGACGAGATCAGCGACTTCGACCTCGGGGGCCTGGCCGACGGCGCGTTCACCGGTGGGCTCGAGACCTCCGCCTCCATGCTGGCCCTCGGCACCGTCGTGCTGCTCGGCCGTCCGGAGCTGTACGCCGGGCTGGTCACCGAGCCCGAGTCGGTCACCCCGGTCGTCGAGGAGCTGCTGCGCCACCTCTCGGTCGTCCAGGTGGCGTTCCCGCGCTTCACCAAGGCCGAGACGACGGTGGCCGGTCACAAGATCCGGAAGGGCGCGTGCGTCCTGGTGCACCTGCCGGCCGTCGACCGCGACCCGCGCGCGTTCCCGGTCGGTGACGGCCTCGACCCCCACCGCGCCTCGGCCTCCCACATGGCGTTCGGCTACGGCTTCCACCGCTGCGTCGGTGCCGAGCTGGCCAAGATGGAGCTGCGTGCGGCGTACCCGGCCCTGGCCCGCCGCTTCCCGGACCTCAGCCTCGCGGTGCCGGCGGCCGACCTGCCGTACCACGCCAAGTCGATCGTCTACGGCGTCGAGTCGGTGCCGGTGCGGCTCCACTGACGCAGAGCCGCCGTCCCCCCGTGGGACGGCGGCCCCGGAGCCATGGTGCGTCAGGCCTCGAGGGCCTCGACCTCGTGCGCGGCCTCGAGCGGCGTCGGCTCGTCGCCGCTGTCGATCCTGCTCGGCCACCAGATCCTGCCGCCGACGTCGAGGTTGATCGCGGTCACCAGCACGGACCGCACCACCAGGGTGTCGAGCAGGACGCCGAGCGCCACCGCCATCCCGATCTCGGCGAACGCCACCAGGGGCAGGGTCGCCAGCACCGCGAAGGTGGCCGCCAGCACGAGCCCGGCCGAGGTGATCACGCCACCGGTGGCTCCGAGGGCGATCAGTGAGGCACGGCGGGTGCCGTGCTCCGGCGTCTCCTCCCGGACCCGGGTCATCAAGAAGATGTTGTAGTCGATGCCCAGGGCGACCAGGAAGACGAACACGAACAACGGCAGCGAGGCATCGGCCCCCGCGAAGCCGAGCACGTCTCGGAACACCAGCGAGCTGATCCCGAGTGACGCGCCGAACGACAGGACCACGGTGGCGATCAGGATCAGGGGAGAGAGTATCGCCCGCAGCAGCACCATCAGCACGATCATCACGACGATGAGCACGAGCGGGATGATGACGCGGTTGTCACGTGCGGAGGCGTGCTCGATGTCGGCGTTGATCGCGGACGCGCCGCCGACGAGGGCGTCGGCTCCCTCCACCTGGTGGACGGCTGCTGCGCACGTCGGCGACCGTGGCGAAGGCGGCCTTCGATGTCGGGTCGGCCTCCAGCTGAGCGGAGACCAGAGCCACGTCACCCTTCACGATCGGCGGTGACGGGTCTGCGATGCCGTCGATGCCCTGCATCGCGGACCGGACGGCCTCGGCCTGGTCGGCGTTGGCGACCACCATCACCGGGCTCGCGGTGTCGGCCAGCCCGTGGTCGGTCAGCACCTGCTGGCCGACCACCGAGTCGAAGTCCTTGGTGTAGGCGTCCTGGGTCGACAGACCGTGGGCGTTGAGCTTGAGGATCCCCAGGCTGCACACCGCCAGCACGATCGCCGTGCCGACCCAGACGAACCTCGGGCGCGGGGCGATCCGCGTGCCGACCTTGGCCCAGAAGCCCGTCGACGTCGGCTCGTGGCTGTCGAAGGCCGGGCGCTGCGGCCAGAAGATCCAGCGGCCGGTGATCACCAGCAGCGCGGGCAGCAGCGTGATCATCACCAACAGCCCGACACCGATCCCGATCGCGGCCACCGGACCGAGCCCCGCGGTGGAGTTCATCTCGGCCACGGTCAGGCAGAGCATGCCCAGGATGACCGTGAGCGCGCTCGCGACGATCGCCGGAGCCGCCCGGTGGAGGGCGAAGGCCATCGCCTCGTGCCTGTCCTCGTGTCGCCGCAGCTCTTCTCGATAGCGCGCCACCAGCAGGAGGGCGTAGTCGGTCCCGGCGCCGAAGACCAGCACCGTCAAGATGCCCTGGCTCTGCCCGTTGACCGTCAGACCGGCGTTCTTGGCGAGGAGGTAGATGACGCCCTGCGCGGTCACCAGCGCCACTCCGGCGGAGAGCACGGGCAGGAGCCACAGGATCGGGCTGCGGTAGGTCAGCAGCAGGATCACGACGACGACGATGACCGTGGAGTAGAGCAGCTTGCCGTCGATGCCGGAGAACACCTCGGCCGAGTCGGCCGCCTGGCCACCGGGACCGGCGACGTAGACCGTCGCGCCCGGCAGCTGCGCGATGCCCTGGATCTGGTCCTTGATGTCGGGGAGCTTGTTCCAGCCGTCCTTGCCGAAGTTGAACGTGACCTGCCCCTGCGCGACCTGCTGGTCCTGCGAGACCTGGATCAGCGTGCTGGGCGACACGGTCGAGCCGTCGGGGGCCTGGGCCGGCACGGCGCCGTCGATCTGCTGGATCTTGTCGAGCTGCGTGCGGATCGTCGCCAGGTCGGCCTCGGTCAGGCCGGACTTCTTCTCGTAGACCAGCACGGTGGGGATGTCGTTCTGGTCCTGGAAGGGGGCGAGCTTCTCCAGCGCCTGGGTCGACTCGGCGCTCGCGGGCAGCCACGAGGACGCCTGGTTGTCCTGGACGTCGGTGAGCTTGCCGGCCAACGGGCCGGCGAGCGCCACCACGAGCACCCAGAAGACGAGGACGAGCCATTTGGTGACCCGGCCGGTGAGCCGGCCGGCGATCTGTCGATGCATGACGCCTAGTCCAGCAGAGTTCGCCGACGGGTGTCATCGGGGATTTCCCCGACTTCGCCTGCCCTTTGCACAATCGTGACCTCGGCTGAGGTACCTCAGGTGAGCTCGGTCTCACTGCCGGCCTTCGCGCCCGGCACCGTCGGCAGGTCGTCGCGGGCCGAGGACGTCGGGCCCTGCTTGCGCAGCGTGGCCACCGAGACGTGCGGCCAGCGCAGCCCGTTGAAGTCGAGCATGACCACCTGGGAGTACTGCAGCTGCAGGAAGTGCCCGTTGGTGTGCTGCTTCTTGACCTTCTCGATCCAGAACGTCGCGGTCACATGGTTGGCCGAGGCGTTCTCGGTGAGGAAGAAGGTGTTCGCCGTCCCGACACTGTGCGGCTTGGCGTTGCCGGCGTTCACGTGGAGCACCGTCGTCCGCACGATGTCGTGGCCGTGGATGGCCTTCGTCAGCACCAGGTTCGGGTTCTTCACCATGGCCTGGGTGATGTCGGGCTGGGTGGTCGCGTCGGAGGGCTGACGGAACTTCGTCTTCTTCGCCAGGTTCAGCTCCGGGAACGACTGCTCGGCGTCGGCGAAGGAGCCCTTGCTCGACGGGTCACCGACGAAGAACGGGATGATGTCGGTCGGTTTGATGATCGGCGGCCCGGCGATCGTGGAAGCCCGGCCCTGGGCGACGATGCCGGTGCCGTGGGGGATCGAGGCCATCCGCACGACGGTCGGCGGCTCCTGGGGGGCCGTCGTCCTCGGCACGGTCGCCCAGATCCCCGGCTCGAGGTGGATGCCGGCCGACAGGGTGCTGTCGTCGATCTTCTGCATGTAGTGGACGCCGAACATCTCGATGTCCTTCATGTCGAGACCGCGGTTGGGGATCGCGCCGGGGATCTCCTCGAACACGAGGGTCTCGGAGGTCAGGTTCAGCTCGAGGAACCGGTCCTGCGCGCTCGAGGGGAAGTGGGGGCGCCAGATGGTGTTGAAGCCGGTCCCGGTCCAGGTGCCGGGAAGGGCCGCGAGCGGGCCCAGGGGGTCGTCGATGCTCGTGAAGGGGTGGGGCTCGGGATCCGCGACTGCGGGAACCGGCTCGAAGGCGAAGTGGGCCAGACTCATGGGTTCTCCTCGGGATGGGCGCACGGGCTCCCGGGCGCTGTCATCAGGTCAGGAGAGGGCGGCGGGCCCGGTGATACGCCGGCCGGTCCGGGTCAGGCGTAGAGACGGTCGATCACGTCGGCGTACTTGGAGTGCACGACGCGTCGCTTGAGCTTGAGCGTGGGAGTGAGCTCCTCCGACTCGGCCGTCCACTCGACCGGGAGGAGCTCGAAGCACTTCACCTGCTCGGGACGCGAGAGGCGGGCATTGGCTCGGTCGACCGCCTCCTGCGCCATGGCCTGGATCTCGGGCTTGGCCGCGAGGTCGGCGAGGTCGGTGAACTCGAGGCCGGCCATCTGGGCGACGACCGGCGCGACCTCGCCGTCGAGGGTGAGCACCGCGACGACGTACGGCCTGTTGTCGCCGAACGCCAGCGCGTGGCCGACGATCGGCGACTCCTTGAGGAGGCTCTCGATGTTGGAGGGGGCGATGTTCTTGCCGGCCGAGGTGATGATGAGCTCCTTCTTGCGATCGACGATCGAGACGAACCCGTCGTCGTCGATGGTGGCGATGTCGCCCGTGTGGAGCCACCCGTCGCTGTCGATGAGGTCGGCGGTGGCCTCCGGCCGTCGGTGGTAGCCGCCGGTCATGATCGGGCCACGGGCCAGGAGCTCGCCGTCGTCGGCGATCCGGAGCTCGATGCCGGGGTAGGCCCGGCCCACGGTGCCGAGCTTGAAGGCGCCGGGACCGCACGCCGTTGCGCCGCCGCAGGTCTCCGTCATCCCCCAGATGTCGTAGATCGGTATCCCGAGCCCGGCGAAGAAGCGGGCCACCTCCAGCGGCATCGGTGCCGAGGCGGAGCCTGCCCAGATCACCTGGTCCAGGCCGAGCATCGCCTTGATGGGGCCGAGCACCGTGGCGTTCGCCGCGTCGAAGCGCTCCTGGAGCTCGGGGGAGGTGGTGTGGCCGACCTGGAGTGACTCGACGTACTCGATCCCGACCTGCATGGCGTCGTGGACCGCGGCCTTCTTGGCGGCGTCGGGTTCCATCGCGAGGAGCCCGGACAGGCCGGACTGGATCTTCTCCCAGACCCGCGGCACGCCGAAGAACTGCGCCGGGCGCACCTCGCCGAGGGCGCCGATCAGCAGAGTCGGGTCGGCGATCAGGTAGACGTGCACGTCGCCGTAGTGCTGAGGGACGTAGAGGGTCAGGATCCGCTCGGCGATGTGGGCGTAGGGCAGGTAGGAGACGGTCAGGTTCGTGCCCTGGAGCCCCGTCATCCGCAACCCGCCCTCGCAGTCGAAGAGCACGTTGCGGTGGCTCAGCTCGACCCCCTTCGGGTCGCCGGTGGTGCCGGAGGTGTAGAGGATCGTCACCGGGTCGTCGGCCTTCAGGGCGGCGGTCCGCGCGTCGACCTCGTCGTGGGGGACGGCGGCACCGCGGGCCAGGAAGGCGTCCCAGGAGGTGAACCGGTCGTCGTCCAGCACGGCGTCCGCGATGCCGACGACCGCGAGGACGCCGTCCTGCGACGTCAGCGTCGTGCGCCAGCGCTCGAGGTGGTCGGCGGTCTCGACGAAGACGGCCGCGGGCCGTGCCTGCCCGGCGATGAACGCGATCTGGTCGGGGGAGAGCGTGTTGTAGATCGACATCGGCACCGCGCCGGCGAGCACGGCGCCCATGTCGGCCACCAGGTGCTCGATCCGGTTCGTGGCCATGATCGCGACGGTCCGGCCGGGCTCGACCCCCGCGTCGACGAGGGCGGCGGCGAGGTCGCGGGCCGCGTCGTACATCTGCTGCCAGGTGAAGGTGCGCCACGCCTCGCGGCCGTCGGCCTTGTCGCTGTACGCCGGGTGGTCGCCGTACTGCTCGACGGTCTCGGTGAGCGCGGCGGCGACCGTGCGACCTTCGATGATGGCCTCGATCTCGCTCCGCGCACCGGCGATGTCGGTCGTCACACTCATGCGGGTCATCGTGGCACCCGGGTCGCCATCGGACCAGAGCCGCAGTCGACCGGCTCGTCCTCAGAGCTTGAGGATCGAGGCCGAGATCAGGTAGACGCGGGACACGCCCTCCGGGTCGTGGAGATCGCCCGGCTCCGCCAGCGTTGCCCGGGACCGGGAGCGCACCGCGTCGCCGGGATCGTCGGCCACCAGGTCGGTGCACAGGCCGGTGACCACGGCATCCGCGTCGTGCTCGTCGAGACCGTCGAGGGCCAGGCCGTGATACAGCAGCGTCGCGACCTCCTCGAACACCTCACGGGCGATCTCGAGGTCCACCTCGGGCCGTTCGCGGGCGACGGTCTCGGCGGTCGCCAGGAAGCGGTCGTACGGGGGGTCCTCGATGCTCGACGACATCGGGCGAGCCTCGCAGCGAGGTCGGGCGCCGGCAATCGGTTTTGGTCGAACGCCCCCACCACGTTCTCGGGGGTCCGTGGCGGGGGCGCCCATCAGAGGATCCGGGGGAAGGCTGGACGGACGCTGAGAGAACCCCGACGGGAGGCCGAGAATGTGGGCTGCGACGTGTGTCGCCCGTCACGTCGCTCGTCACAGACCCAGCGAGCGGCCGATGATCTCCTTCTGGATCTCGGTGGTGCCGCCGTAGATCGTCTGCACGCGGGAGTTCACGTAGGCCCGCGCGACGGCGTACTCCGCCATGTATCCGTACCCGCCGTGGAGCTGGACGGCCTGGTCGACGACCTTCTTCTGCAGCTCGGTCAGCCACCACTTCGCCATCGAGGCGGTCTTGGCATCGAGCTCGTCCCGCAGGTGGCGGGCCACGCAGTCGTCGAGGAAGACCCGCGCGATGTGGGCGTCGGTGGCCATCTCGGCGAGGACGAAGCGGTTGTGCTGGAACGTGCCGATGGGGCGGCCGAACGCCGTGCGGTCCTTCACGTAGGCCAGGGTCGTGTCGAGGATCGCCTCGCACGCCGTGGCGGCCGAGGCCGCGATGGAGAGCCGCTCCTGGGCGAGGTTCGTCATCAGGTGGGCGAAGCCGGAGCCCTCCTCGCCGAGCAGGTTGGCCTTCGGGACCCGGACGTCGGCGAAGAAGAGCTCGGCGGTGTCCTGGGCGTGCTGGCCGATCTTGTCGAGGTTGCGGCCGCGCTCGAAGCCCTCCATGCCGCGCTCGACGACGAGGAGGCTGATGCCCTGGTGTCCGGCGTCCGGGTCGGTCCGCGCCACGACGATGACGAGGTCGGCCAGGATGCCGTTGGAGATGAAGGTCTTCTGGCCGTTGAGGACGTAGTGGTCGCCGGCGTCGACGGCGCTGGTGCGGATGCCCTGGAGGTCGGAGCCGGCCCCCGGCTCGGTCATCGCGATCGCCGCGATCGTGGTACCGGCGCACAGGCCGGGGTACCACCGTTCCTGCTGCTCGTGGTTCGCGCTCGAGACGAGGTAGGGCACGATCATGTCGTTGAAGAGCGGGAACGCGCAGCCGTAGATCCCGCGCCGCGTCATCTCCTCGTTGACCACGAGGTTGTAGCGGAAGTCGGTCGTGCCGCCCCCGCCGTACTCCTCGGGCAGCTGGAGCGCGAGCAGCCCCTGCGCGCCGGCCTTGGCCCAGACCTCGCGGTCGACGATGCCGTCGGTCTCCCACTGCTCGTGGAACGGCACGGCCTCCTTGTCGAGGAAGGTGCCGACCGTCTCGCGGAAGGCCTCGTGCTCGGGCTCGAAGATCGCGCGCGTCATGGTGCTCACTGTGACAGCGGGACTGTCACGGTTCAAGATCGGGGCGAGCGTTCGCCGGCCGCGGCGGGTAGCCGAGACCGAGCTGGTCGAAGAGGAAGGCGTGGATGTCGCTCGCCTCGTCGAATGTCTGGTCGAGCGAGCCTGTCAGGTGGCCGTCGTACTCGCCCACCGGTAGTCCTCGACGACGGAGACGCCGCGGTAGCGGTTCGTCAGCGGCACTCGCGACGCCGCGACCTCAGCGGCATGCTCGGCACTCATCACCTAGCGGTTGAGCTCGTCGAGCATCGAGAGCGGTCCGATGTCGGCGAGCGAGTAGCCGTGCGGATACGTGGTCGGGCGATGGTGGTATGCCGCACGACGCGGTGGTGCGAAGCGGAGCAAGCGCGCGCGGACGCGCAGCCCACGGCGTACGGCGGCGACGAACCACGCCGGCTGCTCGGGCATGCCGAGCGCCACCCGTAGCGGCTCGTCCATCAGCGCGATGGTGACCCGACGCGCGAAGGGTCGCAGCGGGACGGGCGCCACCTGCCCCGCGATGCGCAGGGTCGCCTCGGTGACGCGGCGGTTGGCCTCGGTGAACTCGAACCGGCGCGCCTCGTAGTCACGCAGCAGGGTGAGGTAGCCGTCGTACGACGTGGGGAGGCCGGTGATCCCCATCAGCTCGCCGAAGCGGGTGGTGAGGTTGGCCAGCGCCTGGAGCTCGACGGGCTCGAGGTCGCGCCAGCCGTACGCGCGGATCCACTCGACCGGCCCGACGATCGTGGTCGCCAGGACGAACTGGAACTCGTCGTTGGGGATGTCGTAGTGGCCGTGGATGCGGTTCAGCCGGCGCAGCGTGGCGTGGCCGCGAGGTGTGTCGAGGCCCTCGACGGCCGCCTCCTCCGCGATCAGCAGGGTGTCGTCGTACCGCTTGACGCCGTGGTGCTCGAACTCGCCCGTGTGGTCCAGGAGCGCGGAGATGGTCGGGATGCCGTAGTCGCGCAGGAACGCGATCCCCGTGCCCTGGGTGTAGTCCCACGGGAACTCGTGGCGGCTCACCAGCCAGGCGATCTCGTCGCGGTCGCGCCCGGGGTCGAGGCTGCGGATGTGGCGGAGGATGTCGTAGCGCCGCGGATGGGCGAGCCGGATCGCCATGGGACGAGGGTATACACTTCACCAGGTGGTGAAGTGTTCGCTGGATGCGGTGGCCGGTGCGGTCGCCTCCGCGCCCCGGCGCTCGATCATCGAGCGGCTGGGTCAGGGCGAGGCCTCGATGAGCGTGCTCGCCGACCACCTCGGTATCACCTTGCCGGCGATCGACAAGCACGTGCGGGTACTCGTCGACGCCGGCGTCGTCACCAAGGGCAAGACCGGCCGCACCACCGCGGTGCGGCTCGTGCCGGGCAGCCTCGAGGAGCTCGGCAGCTGGGCCATGCGCACCCACCTGATGTGGAGCAACGCCCTCGACCGGTTGGAGGACCACCTCTCATGAGCACGATCACGCTGACTCGTCGTGTCGCTGCGTCCCCGGAGCGCGTCTTCGCCGCGTGGACCGACGTCTCGCAGCTCGCTGCCTGGTGGTGGCCCCAGCTGGCCGGTACCACCTACGTCGTGGACGCGCGGCCGGGCGGCCGCTACCGCATCCAGAGTCCGGTGATCGGTGCGACGGTCACCGGCGTCTACACCGAGGTGGACCCGCCGCGGCGGCTGGTGTTCACGTGGAGGTGGCAGGACGCCGGCGAGCCCGCGGCGGTCGAGGACACGGTGGTCGTGACCTTCGAGCCGGACGGCGACGGCACGCAGGTCACCGTGGCGCACAGCTCGTCCGAGCACGTGCCGGACGGCGGTGCCGAGCAGGGCTGGAACGACGTGATGGACCGGCTGGTCCGGGCCTACGCCGGGACGGACGATCAGTCGACCAGCTCGCGCAGCTGACGGATCGTCGCGGGCGGGTCGTCGGACGCCGGCATCACCTGGAGGTTGGTCACGCCCGCCTCGGCGAAGGCGGCGATCCGCTCCTTGACGTAGGACGCGGGACCGACGAGGTTGCCGAGCTCGAGGAGCTCCAGCGGAACCTTGGCCTCGGCGTCGCGCTTGTTGCCGCCCAGGTAGAGGTCCTGGA
The DNA here is from genome assembly GCA_963805345.1 of uncultured Actinomycetota bacterium. GTDB lineage: Bacteria > Actinomycetota > Actinomycetes > Propionibacteriales > Nocardioidaceae > Nocardioides. The sequence goes on along the minus strand of CAWDUA010000005.1, from coordinate 269,268 downwards.
TCTCCTTCGCCTCCTGCTCGTAGCCGTACTTCATGCACAGGTCGTTGTAGAAGTTCTTGCCGCGTGCGCCCATGCCGCCGACGTAGAGCGCGACGAGCGGGCGGGCGAAGTCGAGCAGTGCCTTGGTCTCCTGGCCTTCCCCGATGGCGACCATGCCGCCGGCGCAGATCTCCAGCGGCGCCAGGCCCTCCTGGCGCTTGGCCGTGCCGCGCGCGAGCGCGTCGCCCCAGACCTGGCCGGACTTCTCGGGCACGAACAGGAACGGCAGCCAGCCGTCGGCGTACTCCGCGGCACCCTCGACGCTCTTGGGGCCCAGGGCCGCGATGTAGAGGGGAAGGCTCGACCGCTCCGGCCTGGTCAGCAGCTTGAGCGGCTTGCCGAGACCGGTGCCCTGGCCCTCGGGCAGCGGAAGCGTGAAGATCCCGTCGTGCACCAGCGTCTCGCGACGCAACCCCCGACGGATCAGCTCGATGATCTCCTTGGTCCTACCGAGCGGCTTGTCGTAGGGAACGCCGTGGAACCCCTCGATCACCTGCGGTCCGCTGGCGCCGAGGCCGATGATCGCTCGGCCCTGGCTGACGTTGTCGAGCCCCGCCGCGGTCTGGAGCAGGGCGCCGGGGGTGCGGGAGTAGATGTTGAGGATCGCGCTGCCGATCTCGACCCTCTCGGTCTTGGCGGCGAGGTAGCCCATCAGCGTGGGGGAGTCGAAGCCGTAGGCCTCGGGCACCCACACGGTGTCGAGCCCGGCGGCCTCGAGGGCCGTGACCTGGTCGGCTGCCTCGCGTGGGTTGCCGGCGTACATCAGCTGCGTCGAGAGCTTCACAGATCCGACTGTGACAGAACCACTGTCACGGTCGCAAGGTCAGCGGCCCGGGAGGGACGGTCCACGCGTGGGGACACCCTGCCGCCCGGCACGCGACCAGAGCGAGACCGGGTCCGGCGGCGCGGTCCGGCCCGGCGCAGGGCCCCGAGTCCCCTACGCCGCCGAGAGCGAGTCCGCCACTGGGGGGCTGGGAGGCTCGCTCGGACCGAGCATGCGGGACCATTCCCGCTCCAGCATCCTCCTAAACACCGAGATCGGCGAGGGGAACGTCCAGATCAGCGTCCGAGCCCGGCCAGCACCTGTGCGCCGGGGATCGCGCCGAGCAGCCGACCGGGCACGAGGAGCTTGGAGCGGCGTACGCCGGAGCCGATCACGGCCGCGTCGATGTCGAGGCAGGCGGCGTCGACGAGGACCCGCCAGTCGACGGGGAGGCCGACCGGGGTGATGCCGCCGTACTCCATGCCCGACTCCTCGACCGCGCGCTCCATCGACAGGAAGGAGGCCTTGCGCACGTCGAGGGTCCGCTTGACGAGGTTGTTGACGTCGGCGCGGGTGTCGGCGCGGACCACGCAGGCCGCGACCCGCTCCTCGCCGTCCCGCCGGCCCATCACCACCACGCAGTTGGCGCCGGACTCCATGGGGACGTCGTACCGCTCGCTCATCGCGGCGGTGTCGGCGTAGGCCGGGTCGATCTCGATGACCGCGACCTCCTCGGCCCCGGGCCAGCCGACGAGAGCGGCGTGGACCGGCGGGCCGAGCAGCTCGGGATGGGCGAGGGCGGGCAGCGACTCGAGCGAGCCCAGGCGGGGAAGCGACATGACGCCACTGTGGCACCTCGCACGGGCGTGGCGGTCAGGGAGCCGGTGCTCGGCGCGGTACCCGGGCAGGCTCGCAGCTTCGAGGGCGGGCCGGTCCGACGACCGCGGGTCAGTCCCGTGACCCGCGCAGGCGGGGTGCGGTCGCCACCAGCCCGACGGCGCCGGCGGCCACCCAGGGCACGGGCAGCAACCAGCGCAGGTCGGAGGCTGACGCGGCGCCCGACTCGAGCAACGCCCAGATCACCGCCAGGCCGAGGAACGCGACGCCCATCACCAGGTGGCCGACGTTGATCGGGTGGCGTCCGGACTCGAGGGTCTGCTCGTTCATGGTCACTCCTCTAGCTCCCGCTGGTCGCGAGGTCGATGGCGCCGACGTGGAGGTCGGCGTCGATGGTGAGCGTGGGTGCGTCGGGCCCGGCCCGGTGGACGGTGTCGACGCTGGTGTCGACGCCACCGGAGTCCCGGCCGAACGCGGTGATCCCACCCGGTCCGCTGATCGAGGCGTGGGTCACCACGGTGACGCCGGACGGGACGGTGATGTCGAGGTGTCCGACGCCGCCGCTGACGTGCACGGTGCGGCCGTCGAGCGCACGCGGGTCGGTGACCTCCGAGAGGTCGACGACGAGGTTGCCGGCGTCGAGGTGGTAGCTGTCCTGCACGGCGGCGCTGCTGAGCGGTCGCACGACCTCACGGTGCGGGTCCCACTGGTCGGCCACGGTGGCCCCGGCCGTGATGACCGCTGCCACGAGGCCCACGAGGATCAGGCCGCCGGCCCGTCCCCAGAAGGCGCCGAGCAGCAGGAAGACACCGCTGAGCGCCAGCACCAGAGCGGGGTACGCCGAGGGCGCGACCGATGCGCCGGCCAGGTCGACGACGCCGAGGACACCGAGGCCGACGGCCATCACGGCGAGCGCGAACCAGAACAGGATCGGCCCCTTCTTGCGCGGATTGACCGGCCGTGGCTGCTCGACGTAGGTGGGGGGCACGGCGTAGGTCTGCGTCCGGCCCTCCGGCGGGATGCCTCCGGGGTCCGGGCTGCTCTCGGCCGGCGCCGTGCCGCGGTCGCGCCGCGGGAAGGCGGTGGCGACCAGGGCGACGATGCCGGCGACGATCAGCAGGCCCCAGGGATAGCCGCTGCCCCACCAGGTGTGGCCGAGCAGGATCACCACCACCAGCGCGCCGACGAGCACGAGCGCGACGGTGCGGCTGCGACGGTCGAGCGCGACGCGGGCCCAGTCGCTGCCGTCCTCGGGCACGAGCAGCCAGCAGGCGATGTAGAGCACGAGCCCGGCCCCGCCGAAGAAGGTGAGGACCACGAAGGCGACCCGCACGATCAGCGGGTCGATGTCGAGGTGTCGGGCGAGACCGCCGGCGACGCCGGCGACGCGACGGCGGTCGCCGACCGTACGCCGGATGCTCGCCAGGTCTCGGATCTCGTCCCATCCCACGCGGGGACCGGAGTCCGGTCCCGGAGTCGGGGGCGGTTGGGTCTCGGGCGGTGTCGTGCTCATGGTGACAACGGTGCTCTCCTGCAGCGGCGCACACCATCGGGGAGACCCCTGATCCCCGCTGGTTCGCCGGTGGTCCGACTCAGGGGTGGGCCGGGGTTCCTCCTCGTGGTCCGGGGCGTGCCGCTCTGCGACGATGGAGACATCATGACCGCCTCCCTGCCTGCGCACGACGTGCCTCGCGAGCGGCAGCGCGACGTGCGCCGCGCGGTGCGCGACACGCAGCACCCGATCATCGGCGGCGTCGCCGGCGGGCTCGCGCGACACCTGGCGGTCCCGGTCGTCTGGGTGCGGGCGGCGTTCCTCGTGGGTGCGGTGCTGGGCGGCATCGGGATCGCCTTCTATGCCGGCCTCTGGCTGGTCCTGCCTGCGGAGTCTCCCTTCGGCAGCGAGGCACCGGGCCTCGAGAGCGCCGCTCGCCAGGGACGCCGGCCCGGTCGGATCCGGCGCCTGGCCGACTCCGGCCCGGCGATCGCCCTGGTCGCGCTCGGCCTCGGGCTGGTGCTGACCGCCGAGGCGATCTTCGGCAACGGCGTGGTGATCTGGGCGTTGGTCCTCGCCGTGGTCGGCTTCGGGCTGCTGTGGCGCCAGGCCGACGAGGCGCAGCGCGCACGCTGGCTCGACCAATCGGAGCGGCTGAACCCGGTCCGTGCGGTGTTCGGCGCCGGCGGCTGGGCGTCGTACCTGCGGGTCGGAGCCGGGTTCGTCCTGGTGGCCGGTGCCGTGGCACTCTTCGCGGTTCGCGACGGCCACGTGCGCGACGTCTACACCGTGCTCGTCGCCGCCGCGCTCGGCGGGATCGGGTTGGCCATCACGCTCGGACCGTGGGTCTGGCGGCTGACCGGCGACCTCGCGACGGAGCGTGCCGAGCGGGTGCGCACCCAGGAGCGCGCCGACCTGGCCGCTCACCTCCACGACTCGGTCCTCCAGACGCTCGCGCTGATCCAGAAGAACGCCGGTGACCCCGCCACCGTCGCCCGCCTCGCCCGTTCGCAGGAGCGCGACCTACGGTCCTGGCTCTTCGACGCGACGCCGCGCGGTGACGGCACGCTGGCCGGCGCCCTGCGCGAGGTGGTGCGCGAGATCGAGGACACCTACGGCGTCGACGTCGAGCTGGTGACCGTCGGCGAGGCGACCGTGGGCGAGTCGCTGGCCCCCATCGTGGCCGCCACCCGCGAGGCGGCGACCAACGCCGCCAAGCACGCCGGCACCCGTGTCGTCGACATCTACGCCGAGGTGTGCGCCACCCAGGTGGAGGTCTTCGTCCGCGACCGCGGCACCGGTTTCGACCCCGAGACCATCCCCGCCGACCGGCAGGGAGTGCGCAACAGCATCCTCGACCGGATGACGCGGCACGGCGGCATCGCCGAGGTCCGCTCGAGCCCCGGTTCCGGTACCGAGGTGCGGCTCAGGCTCCCACGAGAGGATCAACCGTCATGACCACCGTCCTGATCGTCGACGATCACGCCATGTTCCGAGCCGGCGTCCGCGCCGAGCTCGGTACGTCGGTCGACGTCGTGGGCGAGTCCGCCGACGTCGACGAGGCGATCGCCGCAGTCCTGGCACACCGGCCCGACGTCGTACTCCTCGACGTGCACCTGCCTGGCGGCGGCGGGGCCGAGGTGATGCGCAGGCTGTCGACGTCGATGTCGTCTGCCGAGGCGCCGCGCTTCCTGGCTCTGAGCGTGTCGGACGCCGCGGAGGACGTGATCGGCACGATCCGCGCGGGTGCCCGTGGCTACGTCACCAAGACCATCACCGGTCCGGAGCTCGTCGATGCGATCCGCCGCGTCTCCGACGGCGACGCCGTGTTCTCCCCACGGCTGGCCGGCTTCGTCCTCGACGCCTTCGCCGGCACGATCGAGATCTCCGCCGTCGACGAGGACCTCGACCGCCTCACCGAGCGCGAGCGTGAGGTGATGCGTCTGATCGCCCGCGGCTACGCCTACAAGGAGGTGGCCAAGGAGCTCTTCATCTCCATCAAGACCGTGGAGACCCACATGTCGAGCGTGCTGCGCAAGCTGCAGCTGTCCTCCCGTCACGAGCTGACCCGCTGGGCCTCCGACCGCCGCCTGCTCTAGGACTTCTTCCCGGGGCGCAGGGGCCAACGGCGGATGTGACGGCCCCGTGGTCCGCCCGACGTCCACGGACCCGGAGCCCGGGCAAGCCGTGTGTCGCGGGCGGCCACCTCGTCGTGCGCGACCGCTCGATCGCGTACTCGTGTGTGAGCGGCGAGCGGGTCCTGGGACGAACGCCCCGACAGCGCGGGACGCACGGCCCTGCCCGTGCATCCGTAGCGGCCGCACGGTGGAGGCAAGCACGAGCCCTAGGAGGAGTCATGGTCCTCGCAGCCACCTTGCTGGTCCTGACGGTGCTGATCGTCCCGCTTCTGCTGATCCTGCTGATGCGACGCTTCGGGATGGAGCAGACCGACATCGAGCAGGCACTGCTCTCACCCGAGGCGCACACGGTCTCGTGGGTCGTACCGGACGGCGACGACCCGGCCCTCGTCCGGTCCCGTCTGGCCCACGCGGGGTTCACCTCCGTGCTCGACCACAGCGGCGACCAGCGGCTGGTCGTCCACTGCGGCCCGGCCGACCGCGAGCGGGTGCGGGAGATCATCGCTCACACCGAGCACGCCACCTTCGACGGGCGGGGGCTCCGGCCGAACCAGCTGCGGTTCGACGACGATCCGGCCTGAGCAGGTCCGCGCCTCCCGCGCCACCCGCCGTATGCCGCCTACGCTTCGGCCATGAAGGTCGTGCAGGTCGTCCTGCTCGTGCTGCACCTGCTCGGCGTGCTCGCGCTCCTGGTCGGGATCCTCGTCCAGCTCCGCAGCTCCGACAAGCGCGTCACCGGTCCGATGCGCGACGGCATCGCCACCACGTTCGTGGCCGGGTTGCTGCTGGTCGGTGTCCTCGAGGCGCGTGACCAGGAGTTCGACCACACCACGGTGGCGGTGATGTTCGGGATCGGCCTGGCGATCCTGGTGCTGGTGATGGCCAACCTCCGCAAGCCGTCGATCCCGGCGTGGCTCTACTGGCTGATCCTGGTGCTCACGGTCGCCGACCTCGGCGTCGCCTACGGCTGACCTCGGTACGCCGTCCCCGCTGGGGGCGGTGGCACGTAGGGTGGACGGGAGATGAGCGACACCCTCCCGATCATCGGCCAGACCCTCGGCCGAGAGGCCGACCCCGGCGCCCCGGCCGAGCCTCCGCACAAGCCGTCGGCCGACGACCTCCTGGCCGGTCTGAACGAGCCGCAGCGCGCCGCCGTGGTCCACGAGGGCACCCCGTTGCTGGTGGTGGCCGGCGCCGGCTCGGGCAAGACTCGCGTGCTGACCCGCCGCATCGCCTGGCTCGTCTCCCAGCGCGGGGCCCACCCCGGCTCGATCCTGGCGATCACCTTCACCAACAAGGCCGCGGCCGAGATGAAGGAGCGGGTCGAGGCGCTCGTCGGTCCGCGCGCGCGGCTGATGTGGGTCTCGACCTTCCACTCGGCCTGCGTCAGGATCCTTCGCAAGGAGATCGACAAGCTCGGCTTCCGGTCGAGCTTCACCATCTACGACGCCGCCGACTCCAAGCGCCTGATGACGATGGTGCTCAAGGATCTCGACCTCGACCCTCGGCGCTACCAACCGGGCGCGGTCCTGCACTGGGTGTCGTCGCACAAGAACGAGCTGCGCGGCCCCGAGGAGGTCGCAGCCGACACCCACAACAAGTTCGAGGAGGCCTACGCCGCGGCCTACACCCGCTACCAGCAGCGACTGCGCGACGCCAACGCCCTCGACTTCGACGACATCCTCACGTTCACCGTCGACGTGTTCGCAACCTTCCCCGAGGTGCGCGAGACCTATCGGCGCCGGTTCCGGCACGTGCTCGTCGACGAGTACCAGGACACCAACCACGCGCAGTACGCACTGATCCATCAGCTCTGTGCCGACTCCCTCGAGGACCCGATCTCGTCGGCCGAGCCGGCCGGGAGTGCGGCCGAGCGCGTGCCACCGGCCGAGCTGATGGTGGTGGGCGACGCCGACCAGTCGATCTATGCGTTCCGCGGCGCCAACATCCGCAACATCCTCGACTTCGAGCAGGACTTCCCGAACGCCACCTCGATCCTGCTCGAGCAGAACTACCGGTCGACGCAGAACATCCTCAACGCCGCCAACTCCGTGATCGGCCACAACCAGGGTCGCAAGCCGAAGAACCTGTGGTCCGACGCCGGTGCCGGCGCCAAGATCGTCGGCTACGTCGCCGACGACGAGCGCGACGAGGCCCGCTTCGTCTCCGGTGAGATCGACACGCTCACCGACGGCGGCTCGCGACCGGGCGACGTCGCCGTCTTCTACCGGACGAACGCCCAGTCGCGAGTCTTCGAGGAGGTGTTCATCCGGCTCGGCATGCCCTACCGCGTGGTCGGTGGGGTGCGCTTCTACGAGCGGCGCGAGGTCCGGGACGCTCTGGCCTACCTGCGGATGCTGGTCAACCCCGACGACGAGGTCTCGCTCCGTCGGATCCTCAACGTCCCCAAGCGGGGCATCGGCGACCGCGCCGTCGAGTGCGTCACGTCGTACGCCCAGCGCGAGCGGATCACCTTCTGGGAGGGGCTACGGCGTGCCGACCAGGCGCCGGGTCTGGTGACCCGGTCGCTGGTGGCGATCCAGGGCTTCGTCGCCCTGGTCGAGGAGCTCCAGTCGATGGTCGAGGCGGGGGAGCGGGCCGACGTCGTGCTCGAGTCGGTGCTGGCCCGTTCGGGCTACCTCGACGAGCTCGAAGCCTCCGACGACCCGCAGGACGGCACGCGCCTGGAGAACCTCGCCGAGCTCGTCGCCGTGGCCCGCGAGTTCTCCGACGACCCGGTCGCGGGCCCGTCGGCCGACCCGGCAGACGTCGATGCCGGCACCGTGACGCCGGGTCTCTCGGACTTCCTGGAGCGGGTCGCGCTCGTCGCCGACACCGACCAGATCCCCGACGCGCCCCACGAGGACGACGGCGGCATGGTCACCCTGATGACGCTCCACACCGCCAAGGGCCTGGAGTTCCCGACCGTCTTCCTGACCGGGCTCGAAGACGGCGTCTTCCCCCACTCGCGCAGTCTGGACGACGGCCGGGAGCTCGAGGAGGAGCGTCGGCTCGCCTACGTCGGGGTCACCCGCGCCCGCGAACGCCTCTACCTCTCCCGGGCCCTGGTCCGTTCCGCCTGGGGAGCTCCCGCCCACAACCCGGCCTCGCGCTTCCTCGGCGAGGTACCCGGTGAGCTGGTCGACTGGCGCCGGACCGAGGCCGATCAGGTCCACTGGCAGCGCCCCGACCTCAGCCGTACGACCGGCCTGGGCGCACCCACGGCCGCCGGCCGCCGCAACTTCACCGCCGCGGCCGCTCGCGCCGACGCCGCCGCCAAGTCCAAGCCGGCCCGCGAGGTGCCGTCCCTCTCGCCCGGCGACCGGGTGGTGCACGACTCGTTCGGGATGGGCACGGTCGTGGCCCTCGACGGCGTCGGCGACAAGTCGGTCGCCTCGATCGACTTCGGGTCCGAGGGCGTCAAGCGCCTGCTGCTGAGGTACGCGCCGGTCGAGAAGCTCTAGTCCGAGCGAAGCACCGGGCTGCAGCTCGATGGTCGGTCGGGCAGCGACCGCGACCGAGCATGCAGCGTCGGACTACGGATGCAGACCGTGGACTTCCAGCGCGGTGTAGGGGTCGACGGGGTCGCCGCCACCAGGGTGGACCTCGAGGTGGAGGTGGGGGCCGGTCACGTTGCCGGTCGAGCCGACGTAGCCGATGACCTCGCCGGGCCGTACGGTGGCGCCGACGGTGGTGCCGAAGTCGTTCTGGTGGCAGTACCACAGCTCGGTGCCGTCGGGCAGCGTCTCGATCGTGCGGTTGCCGTAGGCGCCGGAGTACGCCGTCTCGGTGATCGTCCCGCCGGCGACGGCCATGATCGGCGTGCCGGTCGGGGAGGCGAAGTCGAGGCCGGTGTGGAAGTTGGACCACAGCGAGCTGTAGTCACCGAAGCGCGCGGTCAGGTGGTAGACGCCGGCCGCGACGGGGAGCACCCAGGCGTGGAGCTGGATCTTCGCCGACTGCTTCTGTGCCTTCGAGGCGTAGCCGGAGAGGGTCGCGGCGCGCTGCTTGGCCTGGGCGTCGGCGGCGGCCTGGAGCCGGTCGGAGCTGCGGCTCACCGAGGGCGTGCGGTCACCGAGGAGGCTCGCGGTGCCCACGGCGCTGGTGCCGGACAAGGCGCTCGCGGGTGTCAGGTGATGGGCGTCAGCGGCCGCAGCGGTGTCGGAGTGCATCGCCTGGAGGGCGCCTCCGGCCGAGACCGCCAGGATCGCCACGCCCATGAGGAGCGGCGCGCCCGGGAGCGGGATCGGGGAGCGACGGCGCGCCACACGACGACCGGGCGCTGAGCGGGCGGCGACGCGGGACCGGGGCGGCGACTCGATCGCGATCGGCTCGAGGACCAGCGGCTTCGGGGCGGGTGCGGCGAGGACCGGCTCGACGACCAGCAGTGGCTTCGGGGCGGGTGCGGCGAGGACCGGCTCGACGACCAGCAGTGGCTTCGGGGCGGGCGCGGCGAGGACCGGCTCGGGCGTGCTCTCGACCCGCGGCTGCGGGTCCGGCTCGACCGGCACCACGGGCTGGGCAGCGGCGGGACCCGCGGCGAAGGGGACGACGTCCGCGCGGAGGGCCCGGCGTCCCACGGTGGGAGCCTCGGTGAAGAACGACGGGGGCATCGACGGGTCGGCGCTGGGCTCGGCCCGGCGGCGCCCGGGTTGCTGGGCGACCCGGCGACCGACGTACGGCTGGTCGGTGACCTGCTCCGCCGCATGGCGAGCAATCCGCTTTCCGGTCGGGTGGGAGACCGTCGAGCCATCCGTGCCTGCACGGAGGTCGCCCATGTAGAAGCTCCCGGGGGGTCGAAGGAGGGGGTCAGCGAGCCTCGACAGTAACGGATCGGTCACAGCGGGTGAAATCCCCCCTGAACGCGCGGTGGAAACCAGGCGTACCGCGCCGTGGGCGTGTGGCTGGCGTCACGCGGTGCCACGCGCGCGAGCACCTCGAAGGCGTCGGTTACTCTGCGCCCATGGCTGCTTCCCCGTCCTCGCGGATCCGGATCGTGGTGGCCAAACCCGGCCTCGACGGCCACGACCGCGGCGCCAAGATCGTCGCCCGGGCGCTGCGCGACGCCGGGCACGAGGTCATCTACACCGGCCTCCACCAGACTCCCGAGCAGATCGTGGAGACGGCGATCCAGGAGGACGCCGACCTGATCGGGCTGTCGGTCCTCTCGGGAGCGCACATGACGCTGTTCCGGCGGCTGTTGGAGCTGCTGAAGGAGCGCGACGCCGACGACATCCGGGTGTTCGGAGGCGGGATCATCCCCGACGAGGACATCCCGGTGCTGGAGGAGATGGGAGTGGCCAAGGTGTTCACCCCCGGCGCCACGACCGGCGAGATCACCGGCTGGGTGGCGGAGGCCTTCGCCGATCAGCCCTGAGCCGTGCCTGCCCGCTCGACGTCGAGGATGACCCGCACCCGCTGACCCGACTGTCGGGCCTCACGGAACCGCAGTCGGCTGGAGGAGATCCGGCGCGGGAGCAGCGGCCGTCCCGCTCCCAGCGTCACGGGCGTCAGGCCGAGCTGGATCTCGTCGAGGAGACCGGCGTCGTCGAACTGGCCCACCAGGTCGCCGCCGCCGAGGACCCACACGTCGGAGCCGTCCGCTGCCGCGACCAGCTCGTCGTACACCGGGGCGACGTCGCCGGACACGAAGTGCACCTCGACGCCGGGGATGCCCGGCAGGTCCTGATGGGTGAACACCCAGATCGGGCGGTCGTCGTAGAAGTCCTGCCACTGCTCGGGGTGGTCGGTGAAGTGCCGGTCGAGCATCCAGCGGTACGTCGTGGTGCCGGTGACCAGGGGTCCGACCCGGCCGATGAAGGCGTCCCAGCTGCCGTCGTCCTCCGAGTGCGGCACCTCGAAGAGCCAGTCGAGGGAGTCGTGCTCGTCGGCGATGTATCCGTCGAGGGTGCAGGCGGTGAAGTAGACGACCCGGGTCATGGCTCCACGTTACGACCCATGTGCCCCAGGTCACGCGGACCCGGCTTGGCCCGGTCGCGCGGCTCGGGACTAGGGTGCCAAGCGTCTCGATGGCCCTCGTCAGGAGGGCGTCACGTGCTCGTACGCCCGCACCGGGCGCCGCGGAGGTTGGTGGATCGTGGATCTGATGGAGTACCAGGCGAAGGAGCTCTTCGCCAAGCACGGCGTTCCGGTCACGGTCGGTACCGTGATCACCACGCCCGAGGAGGCGGAGGCCGCGGCCGAGGCCGAGGGTGCGAGCGGGGTGGCCGCGTCGTCGTCAAGGCGCAGGTCAAGACCGGTGGTCGCGGCAAGGCCGGAGGCGTGAAGCTGGCCCAGGACCCGCAGGAGGCCGTGGCCAAGGCGCGGGAGATCCTCGGCATGGACATCAAGGGCCACACCGTGCACCGGGCGCTGATCGCCCCGGCCGCCGACATCGCGGAGGAGTTCTACTTCTCCTTCCTGGTCGACCGGGCCAACCGTGACTACCTCTGCATCGCCTCCACCGAGGGCGGGGTCGAGATCGAGGTCACCGCCCACGAGAACCCCGACGCCATCGCGCGGGTCTCGATCGACCCGCAGGTCGGCGTCGACGACGCCAAGGCGGCGGAGATCGTCGCGGCCACGGGCTTCGACGCCACCATCGCCGACCAGGCGGCCGACGCGATCAAGAAGCTCTGGAGCGTCTTCGTCGAGGAGGATGCGACGCTCGTCGAGGTGAACCCCCTGGTGAAGCTCGGTGACGGTTCCCTCGAGGCGCTCGACGGCAAGGTGTCGCTCGACGACAACGCCGACTTCCGGCACGAGGACCACGCGCGCTTCGAGGTCACCGAGGACGAGGACCCGCTGGAGCTCGCGGCCAAGGAGAAGGGCCTGAACTACGTCAAGCTCGACGGTTCCGTCGGCATCATCGGCAACGGCGCGGGCCTGGTCATGTCGACCCTCGACGTCGTGGCCTACGCCGGCGAGAAGCACGGCGGGGTCGAGCCGGCCAACTTCCTCGACATCGGTGGCGGTGCCTCCGCGGAGGTGATGGCCAACGGGCTCGACATCATCCTCGGTGACGCCCAGGTGAAGTCGGTGTTCGTCAACGTCTTCGGCGGCATCACGGCGTGCGACGAGGTCGCGAACGGCATCGTCGGCGCCCTGCAGCGACTGGGCGACGAGGCGAACAAGCCGCTCGTCGTACGTCTCGACGGCAACAACGTCGAGGAGGGCCGGCGGATCCTCCACGAGGCGAACCACCCGCTGGTCACGTTGGTGGACACCATGGACGGCGCGGCCGACAAGGCCGCCGAGCTCGCGAACAGCTGAAGGGCGAGGACACACAGATGGCGATCTTCCTGACCGAGAGCTCCAAGGTCATCGTCCAGGGCATGACCGGCTCCGAGGGCATGAAGCACACCCAGCGGATGCTCGACTCGGGCACCGACGTCGTGGGTGGCGTCAACCCGCGCAAGGCCGGTGAGTCCGCGGTGTTCGCCGACGGCTCGGTCCCGGTGTTCGGCAGCGTGGCCGAGGCGATGGAGAAGACCGGCGCCGACGTGTCGGTGGTCTTCGTGCCTCCGGCCCACACGTTGGCCGCCGCGATCGAGGCGATCGACGCCGGCATCGGCCTGCTCGTCGTGATCACCGAGGGGGTGCCCGTTCATGACACCGCGGAGTTCCGGTCGTATGCCGAGGCGAAGGGCACGACCCGGATCATCGGCCCGAACTGCCCGGGGCTGATCAGCCCAGGCAAGTCCAACGCCGGGATCATCCCTGCCGACATCACCAAGGCCGGACGGGTCGGGCTGGTGTCCAAGTCGGGCACCCTGACCTACCAGATGATGTACGAGCTGCGCGACCACGGCTTCTCGTCCTGCATCGGCATCGGTGGCGACCCGATCATCGGGACGACGCACATCGACGCACTCGCCGCCTTCGAGGCCGACCCCGAGACGGACGCGATCGTGATGATCGGTGAGATCGGCGGCGACGCCGAGGAGCGGGCGGCGGCCTACATCAAGGACCACGTCACCAAGCCGGTGGTCGGCTATGTCGCCGGCTTCACCGCGCCCGAGGGCAAGACGATGGGCCATGCCGGTGCCATCGTGTCCGGCTCCTCCGGCACGGCAGCGGCGAAGAAGGAGGCCCTCGAGGCCGTCGGCGTCAAGGTCGGCAAGACGCCCTCCGAGACCGCCGAGCTGATGCGCCAGGTGCTCGCCGGCTAGGCCATCGATTCGAGGCGGTCGGCGGCCCGGCGCACCAGCGCGACGAACTGCGCGGCGGACATCGTGTGCGTCCCGTCCGGGACGAAGCCGACCTGGGCCACGGCTCCTCCGTTGCGGACCACACCCATGTAGAACGTCACGGTGGTCTTGTCGGAGACCTGGGTCCGGACCCGCCACACGCCGAGGTCACGATCGCCCGCCACCCGCTGCACCTTGGTGGCCATCTGCCGGTCGGGACACGACGCGAGCTTGGACCGTACGCCGTTCACGAAGGCCTTCGCCCGGGCCTCGGACACGCGGCCGACGGTCTCGGTCAGCCCGAACGCGGTCGCGAGGTGTGCTCCCGGGATCAGGAACGACCGGGTCGCGTCGTGTCGCCACCCGTGACCGTGGAAGCTGCTCTGGTCGCAGGTGGTGGCAGCGACGTTCTGCAGCGCCCGGCGCGGCGTCGTCCCTGCCCAGGGGCGCCCGACGCCCGCCACGGGCGGCAGGTCGAACTCGCTCAGCATCATCGGCAGGCGACCGGCCTTCGGTGCCGGGACCCGGACGGCTTCGGGCAGCGACGCGCAACGTCCGCCCCCTGAGGTGGGACAGAGGTCGTCGACCGCGGAGACCAGGAGCCGCAGGTTGCCGGCCGGGTCGGCCCGCACCCGCCCGGACGTGCGGGTCAGGGCCACCGTGGTCATCCGCCCGGTGCGGGCGACCCCGAGGACGAAGGTCATCGCCGGCCGATGCCAGGCCTGCAGAACGTACTGCTGGGCCTCGTCGCCGAGCCGGGACACCTTCCGGACGCCGAGGAGCTGGGTCTGCGGCATGGTGCAACCGGCGAACCAGCCCGTCAGCGTGTCGTAGGCCTTGGCCGCGGCGGCCGGATCGTGGGAGTACTCCATCGTCTGGACGGCGGCGAGCCGCGGTTCGCCCTTCACGTTGCGGCTGGTGAAGTTGCGGACGAGTGCCGTGCTGACCTTCGGGTCGGCGTACCTCCGGCGCTGGCACGGAAGCGTGCTGTGCTGTGCCGGGTCCGTGCCGGTGACCCGCCACGACCGGCCGGGTAGGGCGCGCGAGACCTGCGCCCGGGTCAGCAGCGAGTCGGTCGTGATCGCGGAGGCCGACGGCGACGGGCCTGCCGGCGGCTCGTCCGGAACCCTCGTGATCCGCTCGCGCGCCGACTCGAGCGTCGGCCGGACCCCGTGCGCGTCGGCGACGACGAAGCCGCTGACGATCAAGGTGGCCGTGACCAGAGCGGCTCCGGCGAGCGCATGCGTACGCCGGCGTGCGGCGCCGGCGCGGCGGATGATGGTGGCCCGCGGCCAGCGCTGGTCCGTGCCGTGCTCCGCGAGCCGTTGGAGCGTCGCCCGGATCTCGGTGGCCGGGATCTCGCGGTGGTCGACGAATGTCACGCGGGCTGCCAGCAGGCGGCGTTCGGCCTCGTCGAGCGGCAGCCCCAGCTCGCGCGCCCGCTCCTCGGGCGACGCCGACGAGAGGTCGGCCAGGACGAGTGCCTTGCGTGCGCTCAGCGGGAGCGAGTGGAGAGCGTCGAGGGTCGCGCGCAGCTCCGGGTCCAGCAAGCGGTCGCGGTGGAAGATCCGGGCGGTGTGCCGTCGCTGCGCATGGGTCAGGACATGGGGTCGGACCCACGACTCCGGGTCGTCGAGCCGCTTCAGCTTCGACCAGCGGTGCCACGCGGCGATGAACGAGTCGCGGACCGCTCCGCGGGAGGCGGGGAGGTCGCCGGTCAGTGCGAACGCCTGGACGAGAAGCCGGTCACGGGCCTCGGCGTAGAAGACGTCGAACTGGTCGGGATCGGACATGGCCCCCTTACGGTACGTCGCCGGACCACGCAGCCGGAAAAGGCCGACGGCCATCCGGTGCCCGGCGTGGCAGCCCGGATCGTGCCGTGCCACCGGGTCATGATGGGCGCGCCATGACCTCGCTGCTGCCGGCCCCGCGTCGTACTCGCCCCGCTGGCGATGCCCGGGCCGACGCGGCACACCGGCGGCCGCTGGTACTGCTCGGGCTGCTCGCCGGCGTGGTCGCCGCGGCCTCCACGCTCCTGGTCTGTCTGGCGGGCGGGGTCGTCGGCTGGTTCCTCACCGATGCCGGCGCCCACGGTGCGCCGCGCGACGGCCTGCGCGTAGGCGCCCTCGGCTGGCTGATGGCCCACGGCTCGGGGGTCCATGTCGAGGGCGTCCACATCACGGCGGTGCCGCTCGGCCTGACCCTCCTCGCCGCGGTCGTCATCTGGCGGCTGGGGCTGCGGCTGGGCGACTCGGTGTCCGGGCACGGGCCCGATGCCGACGCGATCGCGGACGGCGTCCGCGACTGGACGGTCGCCTCGGCCACCGGACTCTTCACAGCCGGCTACCTCGCTGTGGCGGTTCTCACACACCACCTCGCGGCGACGCCCGTCACCGCGCCCTCGCTGCTGCGCCTGCTGCTGTGGACCCTCCCGCTCTGCGGCCTCGTCGGCGGTACGGCGATCGCGATCGGCTCCGGACGCGCAGCCATCTGGGCGTCGTTCCTGCCGTTGTCGCTGCGCGCCGCCGCGGCCGCCGCCTGGCGGACGCTCGTCTGGTTCGTCGGCCTGTCACTGGTCGTCTTCCTCGTCGCCCTCCTGTTCCACTGGGACAGCGCGGCCAACGTGATGTCGCAGCTGCACACCAGTCCCGGCGCGGCCACCCTCCTGGTCGGCCTCTCCGCGCTCCTGCTTCCCCACGCCACGCTCTTCACCGGCTCCTACCTCCTCGGGCCGGGCTTCGCCGTCGGCGCGCACACGCTGGTCACGCCGACGGCGGTCGTGCTCGGGCCGATCCCGTTGTTCCCCTTGCTGGCGGCGCTGCCCGGCACCGGCCCCACGCCGGGGTGGGCCGGATCGTTGCTCGCACTGCCACCGCTTCTCGCGGCGCTGGCGGTGCACCGCACCCTGATGCGCTATCCGACGCCTCGATGGGACGACGCCGCCCTCCGCGGGGTCGGGGCGGGGCTGGGCTGCGCGGTCGCCTTCGCCTTCCTGGCCTGCCTCTCGCGGGGCGCGGTCGGGCCCGGCCGGATGGCTGTGGTCGGGCCCTTCGCCTTCCAGGTGCTGCTGCACGGCATCGCGACCTTCGGGCTGGGTGGCCTGCTGGGCTCGATGACCGCCACCTGGCGCGTCCGCCGCGGCGACCCCGTCAGCGCCGAGAGCTGACCATCACCGGGAGGTAGGACACCGACAGGGTGGACTGCCGTCCGCCGATCCGCGCAGAAGCCCCGCGCGCGTCCTGCACCTGGTCGGCCCCCCGGGGCATGGCCACCCGGACGCGGTGCTTCGGGTTCCACAAGATGGTCCGGGTCCCTCGGGCGTGCTTGACGACGCAACGGAACGTGCCCTTCGCGTCCCGGTGGCACGGGCGTTGCCCGTGCCGGCCCACCAGCCGGCCCTTCATCCAGCGTTCGACCGTCGTCACGGCCGCGCCGGCCGGAGTGATCTGGCCGTAGGAGAGGGGGGTGGCCAGCAGGGTGTTGCCCAGCGTGCCTCCCGGCACGAGGCCCCAGTCGTAGCGGTACCAGAACATGCGCTGCAGGCCCTGCGCGGCTCCGAGCAGGTAGGTACGCATCACGTTGGCGACCTGCCGCCGGTTCGAGACGGGTGTCGCCGCCGACGCGTCGCTGGTGACGCCGTAGTTGACCTCGGTTCCCCAGATCGGCTGGTCCTTCGGCGCGCCCGCTGCGGCGAGCTGTCGCCGCGCCTTGGCCAGGACGACCATCGCGTCCTCGGGTCCGCCGATCCGGTCGCCGTAGGTCGCCTTCGGGTACAGGCTCAGCGCCGTGGCGTCGTAGTAGCGCCAGACGGGCTTCCCGCCGACCCGCTGCGAGGTGTAGTCGAAGAGCCAGTGCCGCTGGCTGCTCAGCCGGGCGGCGAACGACGGCCCCACGACGGTGGCGCCGGGGTCGACCTGCTGGCGGGTCCGCCACACGATCCGCGTCAGCTGGGCGAGCTGGGCCGGGCTCCCGGTCCAGAACGTCGCGACGTTGCCCTCGTTCCAGACCTCGTACGCCGCGATGCCGCGCGAGCCGTGGAAGTCGCGGTAGCGGGTCATCACGGCGCGGACGTAGTCGGCGTAGGACGCCAGGTCGGTCGGCGGGAGGGTCGACGCGGGCCCGTAGAACGACGGCGTCATGGCCAGGACGAGCGTGACCTCGACCCCGTGCTGCTGGGCCGCGCTGACGTAGGCGTCGAGCCGACTCCAGTCGTAGACCCCGGGTGAGGTCTCGATGTCTGGCCAGGTGACGCCGGCGTCCCACAGCCGCAGGGAGCCGTAGCTGAGGGTGTCGTAGGCCAGCATGGAGCCGTCGTGCAGGCCGAAGTAGGCCCGCGGCGGCCGCACGCTGTCGGCGTGGGCGACCTGGCTCTGGACGACCAGCGCGACGAGCGCGCAGAGCACGACCACGCCGGCCCTCAGGCGGTGGACGAGATATGACGTTGTGGAGCAAGTCCCGAGAGGGGCGTGCATGGGAGCGCACCTTCCTGTGCTTCCCCCAGGCCTGGTGTGCTCGACAGTCAAACACCTCCACGGGGGCCTCGCCAGGGGCGTTGCGAGAACGCGCGAAAGTCGAGCGGGAGAGCCCGGGAAGGCACGAGATCCGCAGCCGATGTGGAGTCCGAGGGCCGGGATCGGTGAGTGGTGGAGGTGAGTACAGGGGTCCATCAGGGACCACCTCTTCCGTGCGACCCCTCTGCTTCTCCCCGAAGCGGCGATCTCCGTCCCCCGACCGGGTGAGGTGGTGCGAGCTCCGGATGCCGTCGTCACGATTGAACGCTCCGCGCGCCGGCCCCGGACCCGAACCCTCGGCAAGGGGACCTTCGGCGACCGGTCCGAGGACCGACGACCCCGAAGGAGTGGTCATCTGGGACCAGCCCGGACTGGTCCCGCTGTCTCTCACCAGCATCCGGCGGCCCTAGACTCCGGCCGTGCCCGAGAGCCCTTTGCGTGTGGTGGTCCTGGTCTCCGGGTCGGGGACCAACCTCCAGGCGCTGATCGACGCGGCGGGCGACCCGTCGTACGGCGCTCGGGTGGTCGCCGTGGGTGCCGACCGCGACGGGATCGAGGGTCTGCGGCGAGCCGAGCGTGCCGGCGTCCCGACCTTCGTGCACCGGGTCAAGGACTTCGAGAGCCGCCAGGACTGGGATGCTGCGCTGACCGCGTCCGTCGCGTCGTACGACGCGGGCCTGGTCGTCCTCGCCGGCTTCATGAAGCTGGTCGGCAGCGCATTCCTGTCGGCGTTCGCCGGACGGGTGCTCAACACCCATCCGGCGCTGTCGCCGTCGTTCCCGGGCATGCACGGGCCGGCCGAGGCCCTGGCCTACGGCGTCAAGGTGAGCGGCTGCACCCTCTTCGTCGTCGACGACGGCGTCGACACCGGCCCCATCGTGGCGCAGTCCGCCGTACCGGTCGTCGACGGTGACAGCGTCGGGTCGCTGCACGAGCGGATCAAGGCCCAGGAGCGGGCGATGCTGGTCGACGCGGTCGGGCGGATCGCGCGCGAGGGCTTCTCCGTCGATGGCCGCGTGGTCCGTTTCGGACGGTGACGGCCACGCTGCTCGAGCCGGGTGTGGCCACGCGTTAGGCTGAGTCCACACGACTGGCGCGGGTGGGCAACCACCAGGGAGTGACGTCATCGAGCATCGACCGCCTGGGTGCCCGGACCGGCAACGACGCAGCGCAGGAGTGATCCCTTGAACGACTCTGTCGACCGCATCCCGATCCGGCGTGCCCTGGTCTCGGTCTACGACAAGACCGGGCTCGACGACCTCGTCCGTGGCCTCGCGGAGGCCGGGGTCGAGCTGGTCTCGACGGGTGGCTCGGCCGCCCGGATCGAGTCGCTCGGCCTTCCGGTGACCAAGGTCGAGGACCTCACCGGCTTCCCGGAGTGCCTCGACGGCCGGGTCAAGACCCTGCACCCGAAGGTGCATGCCGGGATCCTCGCCGACCGGCGTCTGGAGTCCCACGTCGCGCAGCTCGCCGACCTCGGCGTCGAGCCGTTCGACCTCGTCGTGTCGAACCTCTACCCGTTCGTCGCGACGGTCACCTCCGGGGCGTCGGCCGACGAGTGTGTGGAGCAGATCGACATCGGTGGCCCGTCGATGGTCCGGGCCGCCGCCAAGAACCATCCGTCCGTGGCGATCGTGACCTCGCCGGATGCCTACGCCGACACCCTGGCCGCCCTGGCTGCGGGGGGCTTCACGCTCGAGCAGCGCAGGCACCTGGCCGCAGAGGCCTTCGCCCACACGGCGTCGTACGACGTGCAGGTCGCGTCGTGGATGGGCAGCGTCCTCACCGACACCAGCGACGGCACCGGCTTCCCGGCCTGGACCGGCGCGACCTGGACTCGGTCGACGGTGCTCCGCTACGGCGAGAACCCGCACCAGCCGGCCGCTCTCTACGCCCACTGGCGGGGAGGGCTCGCCGCCGCCGAGCAGCTGCACGGCAAGGAGATGTCCTACAACAACTACGTCGACACCGACGCGGCCCGCAAGGCCGCCAACGACTTCGACCGGCCGACCGTGGCGATCATCAAGCACGCCAACCCCTGCGGCATCGCCACGGGTTCCGACGTCGCCGAGGCACACCGCAAGGCACACGCCTGCGACCCGGTCTCGGCGTTCGGCGGGGTGATCGCGGTCAACCGCACCGTGTCCACCGAGATGGCGGAGCAGGTCGCCGAGGTGTTCACCGAGGTGATCGTCGCACCGGGCTACGACGACGGCGCCATCGAGATCCTCCAGGGCCGGAAGAACCTCCGGATCCTGCGGTGTGCCGTCGACGCGCACCCCGACCCCGTCGAGTTCCGCGGCATCTCCGGGGGCATGCTGATGCAGCGGGTCGACCACGTGGACGCCCCCGGTGACGACCCGTCCACCTGGACCCTCGCCACCGGTCAGGCGGCTCCCGACGACGTGCTGGCCGACCTCGCCTTCGCGTGGCAGGCCTGCAGGTCGGTGAAGTCCAACGCCATCCTGCTCGCCCGCGACGGCGCGGCGGTCGGCATCGGGATGGGCCAGGTCAACCGGGTCGACTCCTGTCAGCTCGCCGTCTCGCGCGCGGGGGAGCGGGCGGCGGGGTCGGTGGCCGCCTCGGACGCGTTCTTCCCGTTCGAGGACGGACCCCAGATCCTGATCGACGCCGGGGTGCGGGCGATCGTCCAGCCCGGTGGGTCGATGCGTGACGAGCTGACCGTCAAGGCTTGTGAGGCCGCCGGCGTGACGATGTACTTCACCGGCACCCGGCACTTTGCGCACTAGCCCGGGCGCGAGCGCGCGTGCCGAGACCACGCGGCGTGGCCAGACCGAACTCCCCACGACAGGATGACCTCATGACTGCACGGATCCTCGACGGCACCGCGACCCTCCGGACCATCAAGTCCGAGCTGGCCGAGCGGGTGGCTGCGCTGAAGGAGCGCGGTGTCACGCCGGGGCTCGGCACCGTCCTCGTCGGCGACGACCCCGGCTCCCACTGGTACGTCGGCGCCAAGCACAAGGACTGCGCCTCCATCGGGATCACCTCGATCCGGCGTGACCTGCCGGCGACCGCGACCCAGGCCGAGGTCGAGGCAGTGATCGACGAGCTGAACGCCGACCCCGCCTGTACCGGGTTCCTCGTGCAGCAGCCCACCGGGCTCGACGAGTTCGCGCTGCTCTCGCGGGTCGACCCCGACAAGGACGTCGACGGGCTGCACCCGATGAACCTGGGCAAGCTGGTGCTCGGCAAGCACGGCCCGCTGCCCTGCACGCCGGTCGGGGTGATCGAGCTGCTCCGTCGGCACGGTGTCGAGATCGCCGGCGCCGAGGTGGTCGTCGTCGGACGCGGCTTGACCGTGGGTCGCCCGCTCGGGCTGCTGCTCACCCGTCGTAGCGAGAACGCGACGGTGACCCTGTGCCACACCGGTACGCGGGACCTGGCCGCCCACGTCCGCAACGCCGACATCGTCGTCGCGGCCGCAGGGGTGCCCGACATCATCAGCGCCGACATCGTCAAGCCGGGAGCCGCCGTGCTCGACGTGGGGGTCTCGCGGGTCGACGGCAAGATCGCGGGCGACGTGGCCGCCGACGTCGCCGAGGTCGCCGGCTGGGTCTCGCCCAACCCGGGCGGGAGTGGGGCCGATGACGCGCGCGATGCTGCTGTCCAACGTCGTCAGCATCGCCGAGGAGGCGGCACACTGACGCCCGTGGAGCACCGTGAGCCGAAGCCGCCGACCGACGTACCGGCGGAGAGTGCCGAGCCGGCGGGTCGGCGGTATCCCTCGACGATCGGTGGTGCCTGCTACCTCGTCGTGCTCGTGACGTCGACGGTCGGGCTGTGGATCACGGCCCGGGGCGACTGGCGTCTCGGGGTGCGGTGGATCGCGGCGTCACTGCTCGTGGCGGCGGCGCTCCGGCTCCTCCTGCCGGCTCGCGAGGCCGGCATGCTCGCCGTACGTCGACGCGCGATCGACGTCACCCTCCTCGCCGTGGTCGGTGTCGCTCTGTTCGTCCTCTCGGTGAGCATCCCCGACCAGCCACCCCTCTGACCGCCCCCGCTGACCCGGCCCTTGTTGACGTCCGAGAGCGCTGACCCGGCTCTTGTTCACCGGTGACAGCGCTGACCCGGCTCTTGTTCACCGGTGACAGCGCTGACCCGGCGTGAACACGGGCCGGGTGGGCGTCGTACGGCGTGAACACGGGCCGGGTCAGCGCTCTACGGCGTGAACACGGGCCGGGTCGGCTCAGATGAGGCCGAGCTCGGTGACGGCGTCGCGCTCCTCGGCCAGCTCGGCCACGGAGGCGTCGATCCGGGCCCGGGAGAAGTCGTCGATCTCGAGGCCCTGGACGATGGTCCAGTCGCCGCCGGAGGTGGTCACCGGGAACGACGAGATCAGACCCTCCTGCACGCCGTAGGAGCCGTCGGAGACGACCGCCATCGACACCCAGTCGCCGTCGGCCGACGCGTGCAGCCAGTCGCGGGCCGCGTCGATGGTGGCGGACGCCGCGGAGGCGGCCGACGACGAGCCGCGCGCAGCGATGATGGCCGCGCCCCGCTTGGCCACGGTCGGGATGAAGGTGTTCTCCAGCCAGTCCTGGTCCCCCACGGCCTCGGCCGCGTTGCGGCCGGCGACCTCGGCATGGAACAGATCGGGGTACTGCGTCGCGGAGTGGTTGCCCCAGATCGTCATCTTGGTGATGTCGGTCACCGCCGCACCCGTCTTCGCGGCGAGCTGCGAGATCGCGCGGTTGTGGTCGAGCCGCGTCAGCGCAGAGAAGCGCTCGCGCGGGATGTCGGGAGCGTTGCTCATCGCGATCAGGGCGTTGGTGTTCGCCGGGTTGCCGGTGACGCCGATCCGTACGTCGTCCGCGGCGACGTTGTTGAGGGCCTTGCCCTGGGCGGTGAAGATCGCGCCGTTCGCCTCGAGGAGGTCGCTGCGCTCCATGCCCGGACCACGCGGCCGCGCACCGACGAGCAGGGCGAGGTTGACGCCGTCGAAGATCTTCTCGGGGTCGGCACCGATCTCGACGCCGGCCAGGGTCGGGAAGGCGCAGTCGTCGAGCTCCATCACGACGCCCTCGAGCGCCGGCAGGGCGGGCTCGATCTCGAGCAGCTGCAGCTGGATCGGTCGGTCCGCGCCGAGGAGCGCACCGCTGGCGAGGCGGAAGAGAAGGCTGTAGCCGATCTGACCGGCGGCGCCGGTGACGGCGACCTTGAGGGGACCTGAGCTCACGGGAAACACTCCTGGCGATCACGGGAACGAGACGCGTCCGACGCTCCCGACGCTAGCAGCGGACGTCGCTGCCGCTTCAGCGGGGCTGGCATGCTGCACCCATGAGTCGGCGGCGGGCGCAGACGGCCCACGCCGTCACTCTCGCGCTCGGCTCCGGCGTCCTCGTGGCGTGTGGCGCTTCGCCCGTTCCGCAACCCCCCACCGGGATCGACGGGCTCACCATCCCGACCCCGAGCCCGGCTCCGACGGACTTCGTGCGTGGCGTGGACAACCCGTGGTTCCCCCTGGCCCCCGGCACCCGCTGGACCTACGACCGCTATGCGAGCACCGGCTCCGACACCCTCACGGCGAGCGTGCTGCCCACTCCACGCGTGGTCGACGGCGTCACCACCACCGCGGTCCGCTGGGAGGTACGTCGCCCGGGTCGGCCACCGTCGACGCTCGCCGTGCGGTGGTACGCCGAGGACACGGCCGGGAACGTCTGGTGGTTCGGCCAGCGGGTCACCCGTGCCGAACCCCCGGTGGACATGCTGGCCACCCACTCCTGGGCCGCGGGCCGCAACGGCGCCCGGGCCGGCCTCGTCGTGAGCGCCGCGCCGCGCGTCGGCGACGGCTACGCCAACGGGTCCCGGCCCGGCGTGGTCGAGAGCCGCTCGACCGTGGCCTCGGTGCACGCCGCCGTCGCCCTCCCGTCGCGGACCTTTCGCGGCACCGTGGCCACCCACGACCTCAGCCCGCTGGAGCCGACCCGTCAGGTGGAGTCGTTCTACGCCCGCGGCATCGGCCTCGTGGCGCAGCAGACCACGGAGGTCCTCACCGTGGAGCTGTCGCTCGTCCGCGTACGACGGCCCTAGCGCCGACCCCGGTTTGCCGCGGTCGAGCGGGCCCAACTAGCGTCCGAGAGGTGACCGACGCCGTACAGCCCTCCCCGATCATCTACACCCACACCGACGAGGCGCCGTTGCTCGCGACGTACTCCTTCCTCCCGATCGTCCAGGCGTACGCCGGGCAGGCGGGCGTGGCGGTCGAGACGCGCGACATCTCGCTGGCCGGCCGGATCATCGCGCAGTTCCCCGAGCGGCTGACCGACGAGCAGCGGCTCGACGACGCGCTGGCCGAGCTCGGCGCGCTCGCCAAGCGGCCCGAGGCCAACATCATCAAGCTGCCCAACGTCTCCGCCTCGATCCCGCAGCTCAAGGCGGCCATCGCCGAGCTGCAGTCCCAGGGCTACGACCTGCCCGACTATCCCGACTCCCCGTCCGACGACGAGGCGAAGGACGCCCGCGCGCGCTACGACAAGGTCAAGGGCAGCGCCGTCAACCCGGTCCTGCGCGAGGGCAACTCCGACCGCCGGGCCGCCGACTCCGTCAAGCAGTACGCCCGCAAGCACCCCCACTCCATGGGTGCCTGGAGCCCCGACTCCAAGACCAACGTCGCCACCATGGGTGAGCACGACTTCAAGTCCAACGAGCGGTCCGTCGTGCTCGAGCGCGACGACACCCTCCGCATCGAGCACGAGGCGGCCGACGGCACGGTCACCGTCCTCAAGGACTCACTCCCCGTGCTCGCCGGCGAGATCGTCGACGCCACGGTGCTGCAGGTCGCTCATCTGCACGCCTTCGTCGCCAACGCCATCGCTCGGGCCAAGGCCGACGGCGTGCTGTTCTCGGTCCACCTCAAGGCCACGATGATGAAGGTCTCCGACCCGATCATCTTCGGCCACGTCGTGACCGCCTTCTTCCCCGAGGTCTTCGAGCGGTACGGCGAGCAGCTCGCGGCCGCGGGGCTGAGCCCCACCAACGGGCTCGGCGGGATCATGGCGGGTCTCGACGGTCTGGCCGACGGCGCCGAGATCAAGGCCGCCTTCGAGGACGCGATCGCGGCCGGTCCGGCGCTGGCGATGGTCGACTCCGACCGGGGGATCACCAACCTCCACGTCCCGTCCGACGTGATCGTGGACGCCTCGATGCCGGCGATGATCCGCACCAGCGGCCACATGTGGGGTCCCGACGGCCAGGAGGCCGACACGCTGGCGGTGATCCCGGACTCGTCGTACGCGGGGATCTACCAGGTCACCATCGACGACTGCCGCGCCCACGGCGCCTTCGACCCGACCACGATGGGCTCGGTCTCCAACGTCGGGCTGATGGCCCAGGCAGCGGAGGAGTACGGCTCGCACGACAAGACCTTCGAGATCGCCGCCGCCGGCACGGTCCGTGTGCTCGACGGCGCGGGCGACGTGCTGATCGAGCACGACGTGGAGGCCGGTGACATCTGGCGGGCCTGCCAGACCAAGGACGTCCCGGTCCGCGACTGGGTCAAGCTCGCCGTCACGCGCGCCCGCGCCACCGGTGCCCCCGCGATCTTCTGGCTCGACGAGACCCGTCCCCACGACGCCAACCTCATCGCCAAGGTCCGGGCCTACCTGCCCGAGCACGACACGGACGGCCTGGAGATCCAGGTGCTGGCCCCGGAGCTCGCCATCGCGTTCTCCCTCGAGCGCATCCGCAAGGGAGAGGACACGATCTCGGTCACCGGAAACGTGCTGCGTGACTACCTCACCGACCTGTTCCCGATCCTCGAGCTCGGCACCAGCGCCAAGATGCTCTCGATCGTCCCGCTGATCAACGGTGGCGGCCTCTTCGAGACCGGCGCCGGCGGCTCGGCGCCCAAGCACGTGCAGCAGCTGGTCAAGGAGGACTACCTGCGCTGGGACAGCCTGGGCGAGTTCCTGGCGCTGGCCGAGTCGTTCGCGAAGTACGCCGCAGTGCACGACAACCCGCACGCCAAGATCCTCGGCGAGACGCTCGGCCGGGCCACCGGCACGTTCCTGAACGAGAACAGGAATCCCGCCCGGCGCGTCGGCTCGATCGACAACCGCGGCTCGCACTTCTACCTGGCCCTCTACTGGGCCCAGGAGCTCGCACGTCAGGACGACGACCCCGAGCTGGCCGCCGCGTTCTCCGCACTCGCCGAGACGCTCGCCGAGCAGGAGACGACGATCACCGAGGAGCTGATCGCGGTCCAGGGCCGTCCCGTCGACCTCGGCGGCTACTACCGCCCCGATGACGAACTGGCCACCGCCGTCATGCGTCCGTCCACCACCTTCAACCAGGCCCTGGCCTCCCTGGGCTGACGCCCGCTGCTCACCGTCATCCGGAGGGAGCGACGGACGGCTGCGTCCGTATGACGTCCGGCGAGGAATTGGTCAGGGGGCCCGGGGACTTCACCATGGTGTGAGCATGACGACGACCCAGACCACCGCTGCCTCCGTCGGGCGTGCGCCCTTCGGCCCGGCCGTGCTGGCGTTGGCGGTGGGTGGTTTCGCGATCGGCACCACCGAGTTCATGGCCATGGGCCTGCTGCCCCAGATCGCCGACGGCGTCGACGTGTCGATCCCGTCGGCCGGCCACCTGATCTCGGCGTACGCCCTCGGGGTCGTGATCGGCGCTCCGGTGCTGGCCTTCTTCGGGGCGCGGCTGCCGCGACGTGGGCTGCTCGTCGCCCTGATGACGGCGTACGCCGCCGCCAACGCGCTCTCGGCAGTCGCGGCGTCCTACGGCCTGCTCCTCGCCTCGCGCTTCCTCTGCGGCGTGCCGCACGGCGCCTTCTTCGGGGTCGCGTCGCTCGTCGCGGCGAGCCTGGCCCCGCGCGGCCGCGAGGGACGCGCCGTCGCGACCGTGATGATCGGACTGTCCGTGGCGAACGTCCTCGGTGTCCCCGTCGCCACCTGGCTCGGCCAGACCGTCGGCTGGCGCGCGGCGTTCTGGGTGGCGGCCGGACTGGCCCTGGTCACGGCCGTGCTGGTGGTCGTGTTCCTGCCGTCGTGTCCGGGCGACGCCGAGGCGACCGGTCGTCGCGAGCTCACCCTCTTCGCCGAGCCGCAGGCGTGGCTCACGCTGGTCGCCGGCGCCATCGGCTTCGGTGGCATGTTCGCCCTCTACTCCTACATCGCCGAGGTGGTGACCGAGGTCGGCGGCCTGGGCCAGGGCGCCGTGCCGGTGTTCCTGCTGGCCTTCGGTCTCGGCATGGTGGCGGGCACCTGGGTCGCGGGGGCGCTGGCCGACTGGTCGGTCTTCCGCTCCCTGCTCGGCTCGTCGCTGGCCATGGCCCTCCTCCTCCTGCTGTACGCCGCGCTGGCGCCGGCCGGCTGGTGGGCGCTGATCCCGGCCTTCCTGGTCGCGGTCGCCTCGTCGGTGCTGGTCGTCAACCTCCAGCTGCGCCTGATGTCCGTCGCGGGCGACGCCCAGACCCTCGGCGCGGCGATGAACCACTCCTCGCTCAACATCGGCAATGCGCTGGGCGCCTGGCTGGGGGGACTGGTGATCGCCGCCGGGCTCGGCTACCGCGCCCCGGCCCTGGTCGGCGTGCTCCTCGCCCTGGCTGGTCTCGCCGTCCTGGTGCTGTCGGCCCACGTCGCCCGACGGGCGTCCGTCACCGTCGGCTGACCGACCGGACGGCTCAGGAGCCCGGCTTCGGCGCAGATGCCCCCGCGCTGCTGGGCGTTCGGGATCAGGTCGAAGTCGGAGGTCAGCACGTACGTGCCGGCGCGCCGTGCATGCAGCAGCACCCACTCACCGTTCTTCGACAGGCAGCCGTGGGCACGCACGCCCAGCGACACCGGCTGGGTGCCGTCGAGGACCGCCAGGTGGTCCGACCAGCGGATCTGGATCGGGACCAGTCCGGCCCGGGGCACCTGCAGGCGCACCTGGTTGCCCGACACGGAGATCACCTGGGCCCGACGTGCCAGGGGCTGGGAGCCGCTCACCTCGTAGAGCTTCCAGTCGGCGTTGCTCCACACCTGGGTGAGGTAGGGGAGACCTGTCGCGATCAGCTTCGCCTCGTCGACGGAGGCGAAGTCGAGCTTGGTGGACGGCACCGCGACGTAGGAGACGGCGAGCTGGTCGAGCCACTGCCGGTACGACGCGGGCGTGAGCGCGCCGTCGTCGTAGAAGATCGGGTTGTCGACCATGTCGGCCTGGCGTTCCCAGCCACGCGCGACGGGCATCGACTCCCCGACGTAGCGGGCGGCGCCCTTGGTCTGCGGCTCGACCACCTCGACGCGCTGCCCGACGCCGTCGCCGGTGTACATGCGCTCGTGGAGCTGGGCGAGCAGCGGCTGGTAGTAGGACTCCTGGGCCGACGGCGAGTCCGCCTCGGCGAGCTGCCAGGTCACGTCGACGACGGGGAAGACCAGCGCCAAGCAGGTGAGGGCGACCACGTGCCGGTCGGGCCGGTGGCCGTAGGCCACGATGAGCGGCGCGGCGAGCAGCCACACCATCCGGGTCAGGTTGAGGCCGACGCTGTTGGGAACGACCAGGCAGATCACCAGGCCGACGGCGACGATCACCGCGCCGGCGCGGATCGTGGGCTGACGGCAGGCGACGGCCACCAGGGCGATCCCGATCAGGGCGAGCAGCATCTGCACGGGCGGCGACGCCATCACGCCTGGGTTGTGGAACCAGATCGCCAGGGCACCGAGTGACACGCCGGTCGCCACGCCGACGAACAGCGCCTCGCGCCGTCGGGTGCGGTCGGTCAGCAGCACCGCGGCGGCGACGATGCCGGTGAAGAGCCCCGCCAGCGGACTGCCCATCACGCTCACCACCGTGGCGATCGCGGCGAGCCAGGGGTGGCGCCGGACCAGGGCCAGGACGGCCAGGGTGGCGGCGGCCAGCCCGACCAGGAAGGTGATCCGGCCGCCGAAGAGGTTGAACAGCACGGTCGCGGCGAAGACCACGCTGGCCGCGCGTGGGCGGACCGAGTCGCGCAGTATCTGGTGGGCCGCCCAGATGGAGATGGCGGCGGCGATGACACCGGTGCGGGCGACCCCGATCGTCGCCATCACGGCAGGGGCGATCACGGAGTACGTCGGGAGCTCGACGCCGCCGTACCAGCCGGGCCACCAGGTGGCCGACCCCAGCTGACGGAACACCGCGGCGCGCGTCGCCTGGGCGGCGAAGTCGGGGACCGGCGGGACCAGGATGAGGTAGAGCGTGAGGCCGACGACCGGGACGAACCAGGTGAGCATCCTCCGCGTACGCACGGACGCGATGGTGCTGTGCAGGCTCACCCATCCCCCTCGCGTCGTGCCTTGTGCCATTGTGCCAAGCCCCGCGATCAGGCCGAAATTCCCCGGCGTGCCATACCGCGAGACGCTCGCCACTCCTCGACCAGCACGTCGTACCTCATTGCGTCGACGCGGCCCTCCGGGCGGACGAAGGTGCCGAGGCGCGCCACGCCCGCTTCCCGCAGACCGACGGCCTCCAGCGCGTGTCGGGAGGCGGTGTTGCCCAGCGCCGCGTGCCCCTGGATCCGGACCAGCCCGAGGGTCTCGAAGCCGTGCCGGAGCGCGAGTGCGGACGCCCGCGTGATGACCCCGCGCCCGCGCGCGTCGGGATGCGCCCAGAAGCCGACCTCGGCGGAGGTCGCGGGCTCGATGTCGAAGAGGTTGACCACGCCGAGCAGCACGTCGTCGTCTCCGGTGACCGCCCACGTCACCGACGTCCCCGATGCCGCTCCCTCGGTGGTCGACTCGAGCCAGGCAGCCGCGTCGGTCGAGGTGTACGGCGACGGCATCCGACCCAGCCACCGCTGCGTGCGTTCGTCGGCCGCAGCCTCCACCACCCGGTCGGAGTCGGCCACGCGGAGCGGCCGGAGCCGGACCACCGAGTCGGTCAGCACCGGCGTCTCGAGCCAGACCGTCCGGGGCGACCGTTCGTCGGTCGAGAGCAGCGTGGCCGACCAGGCGTCGACGAGCTCGGGACCTCGATGGCGGAGGTAGCCGCGCAGCGTGCCACCGAAGGTGAAGCCGAGCCGCCAGGCGAGCCGCCGCGACGCCCAGTTGCCGACGTGGGCGTGCCAGACGACGGTCCGCACGCCCTGCTCGGTGAAGCCCCAGTCGAGCACCAGCCGGCAGGCGCGCTCCATGGCGCCCGTGCCGCGCGCCCATGGAGGTGAGCCGAACGCGATCTCCGCGCGGCCGCCGCCCTCGTCCCTCAGCTCGACGGTTCCGGCGTAGCGGCCGTCGGCCTCGACGGCGAAGCCCCAGCGCCCGTCGGCCCAGCCGCCGGGCATGACCTCGCGGACGAAGTGTGCCGCGTCCGCCGGACCGTACGGCGTGGGGACGGTCGTCCAGCGGACGCTGTCGGGATCCTGGCTCTGCTCCACGACACCCGGCACGTCGTCGTCCCGGTGGGCGCGGACCGTGACCGTGCCGTCGGTGAGGGTCGGGGCTCCGGACATGCAGGCACCCTGCCAAGCCGACCGCCCACCGGCAACCCGATTGGTGCCTGACACAATGCGCGCCATGCCCAGTGCCAGCACGTCACCGGAGCTGACCGTCCCGCAGGTCTCCTCGGGTGCCCGCCCCCGGGTCCTGTCCGGCATCCAGCCGACGGCCGACTCCTTCCACTTCGGCAACTACCTCGGGGCGCTGAGGCAGTGGGTCGACCTGCAGCGCGAGTACCAGCCGTTCTTCTTCATCGCCGACCTCCACGCGATCACGCTCGAGCAGGACCCCAAGACCCTCCGGGAGCGCACGCTGCGGGCCGCCGCCCAGCTCGTCGCCATGGGCATCGACCCCGAGCGCTCCTCGATCTTCGTCCAGAGCCAGATCCCGGCGCATGCACAGCTCGGCTGGGTCCTCCAGTGCCTCACCGGGTTCGGCGAGGCCCGACGGATGACGCAGTTCAAGGACAAGTCCGCCAAGGGCGGCGAGGGCGCGGCCAGCGTCGGGCTCTTCACCTACCCGATCCTCCAGGCGGCCGACATCCTGCTCTACCGCCCCCACTACGTGCCCGTGGGCGAGGACCAGCGCCAGCACCTCGAGCTCACCCGCGACCTGGCCCAGCGCTTCAACCACCGTTACAAGAAGACCTTCCGGCTGCCGGAGCCCTACATCCTCAAGGCGACCGCGAAGATCACCGACCTCCAGGAGCCCACGGCGAAGATGTCGAAGTCGTCGTCGTCGCCCGGCGGCATCATCGAGCTCCTCGAGGACCCGCGCGTGAGCGCCAAGAAGATCCGCTCGGCCGTCACCGACTCCGGCAGCGACATCCGGTTCGACCCGGAGGAGAAGCCGGGGATCTCCAACCTGCTCACCATCTACGCGGCGCTGTCCGACCGCTCGGTGCCCGACCTCGCGGACGAGTACGCCGGGCGAGGTTACGGCGACCTGAAGAAGGACCTCGCCGAGCTGGTGGTCGAGTTCGTGACCCCGTTCCGTGACCGCACCCTCGCGCTGCTCGACGACCAGGCCCATCTCAGCGCCATCCTCGAGCAGGGGCGTCAGCGCGCCGCCGAGATCGCCGAGGCCACCCTCCGCGACGTCTATCAGCGGGTCGGCTTCGCGGCCGTCGCCCGCGCGACCGGAGCGTAGGCTCGACGTCCATGCCCACCATCGGCGTCTCGCTCGCGGTCCCGGAGCCGTGGGGGAGCTGGCTGCAGGACTTCCGGGTCACCAACGGTGACGCGCAGGGCTCGTCGATCCCCACCCACATCACCCTCGTGCCTCCCCTCGAGGTGGCGGCGGAGCGGATGCCTGACGTGGAGGCCCATCTCGCCGAGATCGCCGGACGGTCGACGGCGTACCGCATCCACCTGCGCGGCTCGGGAACCTTCCGCCCGGTCTCGCCGGTCGTGTTCGTCAACCTCGTCGAAGGCATCTCCCAGACCGAGCAGCTCGCCCACGACTGCCGGTGCGGCCCGCTCGCGGTGGACCTGAGCTACCCCTACCACCCGCACGTCACGGTCGCCCACCAGCTCGACGAGGCGGGCCTGGACCGCGCCTTCGAGAGTCTCCAGGACTTCGACTGCAGTTTCACGGTCAGCGAGTTCCACCTCTACGTGCACGACGCCGACCACGGGTGGAAGGCGACGCACGACTTCCACCTGGCGGGGCCCGGCGACTGATGCCGTCACCGCTGGCTCGGGGAAAGGCGGCACTGCGGCGAGCCCGCTCGCGATCGCCTCTGGCCGACCACCTGGTCCGCATGCAGGAGCACTACGGCGAGGTGAACGGAGCCGCCCAGGCCGGGGCCGTCACCTACTACGCCTTCCTGTCCTTCTTCCCGATCCTGGCGATTGCGTTCTTCGCCGTCGGCTACCTCGTCCGGATCTTCCCGCACGCCCAGGAGACCCTGGTCGAAGCCATCCAGGAGGTACTGCCCGGCATCGTCACCGAGGCGCCACCGGCGGCCGCCAAGGCGGCCGGCCAGATCTCCATCACCTCGATCGAGAGCGCCGCCACCGCGGTCGGGATCATCGGCCTGATCGGCGTGCTCTACGCCGGCCTCAGCTGGCTGTCGGGCATGCGGGCCGCCCTGCAGAGCGTGTTCGAGATGCCCCGCAGCCAGCACCCGAACTTCGTGATCGGCAAGCTCCGCGACCTGGTCACGCTCGTCATCATCGGGATCACGCTGATGCTGAGCGTCACCGTCACCGCCGCGGTCGTCGGCTTCTCCGACCGGCTCCTCGACCTGGTCCACGCCGGCCACGAGCTGTCGTGGCTCGTGCAGGTGCTCGGGGTCGCCGTCGGTCTCGGCACGAACACCTTGCTCTTCTACGTACTGTTCCGGCTGCTCGCGCGGCCCGGGGAGCCGCCCCGCGCGCTGTGGCAGGGAGCGCTGCTGGGCGGGCTGGGCTTCGAGGCGCTCAAGCTGGCGTCGAGCTATCTCCTCAGGCTCACCCACCAACAGCCGGCGTTCCAGGCGTTCGGGATCGCGTTGGTCCTCCTGATCTGGATCAACTACTTCTCGCGGATCGTGATGTACGCCGCCGCCTGGGCGCACACGTCCCGTCCGGCTCGCGCGGCCCGCGACGCCGAGCAGACGACGCCGGTTCCCGTCGTACGCCGGGTGGCCGAGGACCCCGGCGACGAGGCCGCCGCGCACACCGGTCCGGACCCGCGGCTGACCTTCGGCGCCGGGGCTGCGACGGCCTTGGGGCTGGTGGCCCTGGCCCGGAGGTGGCGCCGGTGACAGCCTCCGAGTCCGGAATCTCACACGACCCCTGTACGACGCGCCGGCCTCGCGCGCGATAAGTTGCTGTGCGCTCGCGCCTGTCGTCGCGGAGGCGCGCCCGGTCTTGGAAGGACGACGATGTCAACTGGAGTGCACGGCCCCACCCGGGCCAGCATCGAGGAGAAGACCCTCCGGACCGACCGGTGGTGGCTCTATCCGCTGACGGTGTTCGTGGTGTTCACCGCGTTCGTCATCTACGCGACCATCCGGGCGTTCTCGGGCAGCAACTACTACCAGGCGCCGTACCTCTCACCGTTCTACTCGCCCTGTCTCGGCGACTGCGTGAGCGGAAGCTCCGACTTCGGACAGCCGTTCGGCTGGTGGCCGCTGTCGGCGTCGCTGCTCGTGCTGATCTTCCCGCTCGGCTTCCGGATGAGCTGCTACTACTACCGCAAGGCCTACTACCGGTCCTTCTGGCTGAGCCCGCCGGCCTGTGGTGTCGCCGAGCCCCACTCGGCGTACTCCGGTGAGACCCGGCTGCCCCTGATCCTCAACAACATCCACCGCTACTTCTGGTACGCCGCGGTGATCGTCGGCCTGATCCTGACCTGGGACACGATCTTGGCCTTCGGGCCGGCCGAGGGTGAGTCCGACGGCATCCACATGGGCCTCGGGTCGCTGATCTTCCTCGTCAACATCGTGCTGATCTGGATGTACACGCTGTCGTGCCACTCGTGCCGCCACATCGTCGGCGGTCGGCTCCGACACTTCTCCAAGCACCCGGTGCGCTACAAGGCCTGGACGTGGGTCTCCAAGATCAACCACCACCACGCCCGCTACGCGTGGCTCTCCCTGTTCTCCGTCGCCTTCGCCGACCTCTACGTGCTCCTGATCTCCTCGGGAGCCTTCAACGACCCGAGGTTCTTTTGATCGCCACGACGTTCGCCACTCCTCCCGCTTCGCTCCTCCCGCGGACAACGCCGCGGGGTCCCCGAAAAGAGTTCTGATGTCCGAGTCCAGCACCCACGACGTCCCCATGGAGGACCGGCACCCGATGACCGGGAACCGGATGTCCAGCGACGAGGACACCGGCCGGGGCGTCGAGAAGCACGAGTACGACGTCGTCGTGATCGGCGCCGGAGGCTCCGGCCTGCGCGCGGCCATCGCGGCCCACGAGGCCGGCTCCAAGGTCGCGATCGTCTGCAAGTCGCTCCTCGGCAAGGCCCACACCGTGATGGCGGAGGGCGGCGCCGCGGCAGCCCTCGGCAACCTGTGGCCGGACGACAACTGGCAGGTGCACTTCCGCGACACCATGCGTGGCGGGAAGATGCTCAACAACTGGCGGATGGCCCAGCTCCACGCCCAGGAGGCACCCGAGCGGGTCCTGGAGCTCGAGGACTGGGGCGCGCTGTTCGACCGCACCAAGGACGGACTCATCTCGCAGCGCGACTTCGGCGGGCACCGCTACGCGCGTCTGGCCCACGTCGGCGACCGCACCGGCCTCGAGATGATCCGCACGCTCCAGCAGCGCGCGGTCCAGCTCGGCATCGACGTGTTCATGGAGTGCACGATCACCGACCTGATGGTCTCGACGGGCTCGACCGCCGGGGCCCGGCAGGTCTCCGGCGCGTTCGGCTACTGGCGCGAGACCGGCCGGTTCATCACCTTCGAGGCGCCCGCGGTCATCCTCGCGACCGGTGGCATCGGCAAGAGCTTCAAGGTCACCTCCAACTCCTGGGAGTACACCGGCGACGGCCACGCCATGGCCCTGCGTGCCGGCGCGAGCCTGATCAACATGGAGTTCGTCCAGTTCCACCCGACAGGCATGGTCTGGCCGCCGTCGGTGAAGGGGCTGCTGGTCACCGAGTCGGTCCGCGGCGACGGCGGCATCCTGAAGAACTCCGAGGGCAAGCGCTTCATGTTCGACTACATCCCCGACTTCTTCGCGGCCGAGACGGCCGACAACGAGGCCGAGGCCGACCGTTGGTACGAGGACAAGAAGAACAACCGCAGGCCACCCGAGCTGCTGCCGCGCGACGAGGTCGCCCGGGCGATCAACTCCGAGATCAAGGCCGGCCGCGGCAGCGAGCACGGCGGGGTCTACCTCGACATCGCCTCGCGCCGTACGCCGGAGTTCATCCGCAAGCGCCTCCCGTCGATGTATCACCAGTTCAAGGAGCTGGCCGACGTCGACATCACCCAGGAGGCCATGGAGATCGGCCCCACCTGCCACTACGTGATGGGCGGCGTCGAGGTCGAGCCCGACACGGAGATGAGTGGGCTCGAGGGCCTCTACGCGGTCGGCGAGTGCTC
Source organism: uncultured Actinomycetota bacterium (assembly GCA_963805345.1). Classification (GTDB taxonomy): domain Bacteria; phylum Actinomycetota; class Actinomycetes; order Propionibacteriales; family Nocardioidaceae; genus Nocardioides. The sequence goes on along the minus strand of CAWDUA010000005.1, from coordinate 233,824 downwards.
CGGCGGCATGCACGGGTCGAACCGCCTGGGAGGCAACTCCCTCTCCGATCTGCTGGTCTTCGGCAAGCGCTCCGGCGACGCGGCAGCCGTCTACGTCGCCGGTCTGGGCGAGGCGCGCCCGAAGGTCTCCGACGACGACGTGCGGGCGGCCGAGAAGCTGGCGCTGACGCCGTTCGACGGCTCGGGTTCGGGCAGCGAGAACCCCTACACGATCCAGCAGGAGCTCCAGCAGACGATGAACGACCTCGTCGGCATCATCCGGACCCGCGGAGAGCTGGAGAAGTCACTCGGCGAGATCGAGAAGTTCAAGGAGCGTGCGAAGAACCTGCTGGTCGAGGGCCATCGGCAGTACAACCCGGGCTGGCACCTCGCGATCGACCTGCGCAACATGCTGCTCGTCTCGGAGTGCATCGCCAAGGCCGCCCTCGAGCGCGAGGAGTCCCGAGGCGGGCACACGCGGGAGGACCACCCGGGCTTCGACGAGGACTGGGGCACGAAGAACATCGTGCTGTCGATCAACTCCACCGGTGACGGCGTCGACCTGTCCACCCAGCCGTTGCCGGTGATGCCGGACGACCTGGCCGCCTTCTTCGAGGAAGGGCACTGACCCCATGGGATACACACTCAAGATGCGGTTGTGGCGCGGCGACCAGTCCGGTGGCGCGCTCCAGGACTTCGACGTGGAGGTCGAGAGCGGCGAGGTGGTGCTCGACGCCATCCACCGGGTGCAGGCCACCCAGGCCGGCGACCTCGCCGTCCGTTGGAACTGCAAGGCCGGCAAGTGCGGCTCGTGCAGCGCCGAGGTCAACGGCCGGCCGAAGCTGATGTGCATGTGCCGGCTCTCCGACTACGACGAGTCCGAGACGATCACGGTCACCCCGATGCGTACCTTCCCGGTCATCCGCGACCTGGTCACCGACGTGTCCTACAACTACGAGAAGGCGCGGGAGCTCCCCTACGCCGAGCTCCCGCCGCGCGATGCCGACGGCAAGCGCCGGATGATGCAGGAGGACGTCGAGCGCGGCCAGGAGTTCCGCAAGTGCATCGAGTGCTTCTTGTGCCAGAACACCTGTCACGTCGTGCGTGACCACGAGGACAACAAGAAGAACTTCGCCGGGCCACGCTTCTTCCTGCGCTATGCCGAGCTCGACATGCACCCGCTGGACACGGTCGACCGCCGCGAGGTCACCAAGGAGCAGGCCGGCCTCGGCTACTGCAACATCACCAAGTGCTGCACCGAGGTGTGCCCCGAGGGCATCCACATCACCGACAACGCGATCATCCCGATGAAGGAGCGGATCGTGGACAAGACCTACGACCCGCTGGTGTGGCTGGGCAACAAGATCGGCATCCGCAACAAGGACCGCGACTCCCGTACCGAGGTCTGACCGCTCCTCCCGACGCCCGGCCGAGTCGGGACCTCGGCTCGCGGGTGACAGTGGTCGGTCGGGACGGGACTTCCTTCCCGTGACGTCGCGCCATGACGATGCCACGCTCGAGGCATGGACGACCTCGACGTCGAAAACCTCACACGGTGTGGCTGCGTCCCGGCCGCCGCTCCTACCCTGGGCACATGACCGACGTGGAGGGTGGGCTCGGCGACCCTGACGAGCTCCAGCCCGAGCCCGGTGACCTGGCGCTGGCGTCGGCACACGACGACTGGTCGCGCTCCGACTGGGAGAGGGCTGCTGGAGCGGTGCTCCGCAAGGCCGGGCGGTTGGCCGACGACGATCCGGACTCCGGGGTCTGGCGCACGCTCGCGCGGCAGACCCTCGACGGCATCGACATCAGTCCGCTCGGCACACCCGAGCTGGTGGACGGCCTCGTCACCAGCGGGCGTCCCGCCCGCAGCGGTGCCTGGGAGATCCGCTCCGAGGTGTCGACCAACGAGGAGGCCCTGGCCGACCTCGAAGGCGGCGTGACCTCGCTGTGGGTGCGGGCCGGGTCCGCCCCCGAGTGGGAGAGCCTGCTGGCGGACGTCGTCCTCGACCTGGCTCCGGTCGTCCTCGACGGCGCCGACGTCGAGGGCTTCTTGACGTACGCCGACGGGCGCGAGCTGGCCACCGGCACCAACCTCGGCTTCGACGCCGCCACGGCCACGGGACAGCAGGCCACCCTCGCGGCGCGCGCGGGCACGCTCGGCTTCGTGGTCGACGCGACCGTCGTGCACGACCAGGGTGCGAGCGACGTGCAGGAGCTCGGCCACGCGATGACGGTCGGTGCCAGTGCCTTGCGCAGCCTCGTCGCCGACGGCTGGTCGGTCGACGACGCTGCCGCCCTGCTCGAGTTCCGCCTCGCCGTCACCGACGAGCAGTTCCCCTCGATCGCCAAGCTGCGCGCAGCTCGGCGGCTCTGGGCCCGCGTGCTCGAGCTCAGCGGCGCGCAGTCCCGGGAGATGCGCCAGCACGCGGTGACGAGCCGTCCGATGATGAGCACGTTCGACCCCTGGGTGAACATGCTGCGGACCACGGTCGCCGCCTTCGCGGCCGGTGTCGGTGGCGCGGATGCCGTCACGGTGCTGCCCTTCGACGGGCCGCTCGGCCGGCCCGACGCCTTCGGGCGCCGGATCGCGCGCAACACCAGTGCGCTCTTGATCGCCGAGTCCCACGTGGGCGCGGTCACCGACCCCGCCGGCGGGTCCTATGCCGTCGAGAGGCTCACCGACGACCTCGCCGTCGCCGCCTGGGAGCTGTTCGGTCGGCTGGACGAGGGGGCCGATCTGGGCCCCCTGATCGCAGCGGCCGTGGCCGAGCGTGACCGCCAGGTCGCGACGCGCCGCCGGCCGATCACCGGTCTCAGCGAGTTCCCGAACCTGGCGGAGGTCCTGCCCGAGCGCGCCGGCGAGCCGGACGGCGTCCGCCACTACGGCGCCGCCTTCGAGGCGATGCGAGCGGCGCCTCCGTCGGCCCACGTCTTCCTCGCCACGCTCGGGCCGGTCGCCGCCCACACGGCGCGAGCAGGCTTCGCCGGCAACCTGCTGGCCGCCGGCGGGATCTCCGTCGACGTCGCCGGTGCCACCTCCGGGGTCGACGACCTGGCCGACGCGTACGCGGGCCAGAAGGTCGTCTGCGTCGCCGGCACCGATGCGGCGTACGCGACGTGGGGACGCGAGGCGGCCGACGCCCTCCGCGCCGCCGGCGCGACGACGGTCGTCGTCGCCGGGGCCCCGACCGGCTCGACCCGCGAGCTCTTCGAGGCCGCCGACGACTCGTGCGCGCTGGGTGCGGACGCGATCGACTTCCTCACCCGGACCAGAGAGGCGCTGTCATGACGGTCCCGCAGAGCTTCGCCGGGCTTCCGCTGGCCTCCGACCCCGGGCAACGTCATACGGACGGTGCCATAGAAGGCTCCGACCGTATGACGTCCGGGGCCTGGCGGTCGCCCGAGGGGATCGACATCCGGCCGCTCTACACGCCGGCCGATCTCCAGGGCCTCGACGCGCTGGCCACCTGGCCCGGCCTGACGCCGTACCTGCGCGGTCCCTACCCGACGATGTACACCACCCAGCCGTGGACGATCCGTCAGTACGCCGGCTTCTCGACCGCCGAGGAGTCCAACGCGTTCTACCGGCGCAATCTCGCTGCCGGACAGAAGGGCCTGAGCGTGGCCTTCGACCTGGCCACCCACCGCGGCTACGACTCCGACCACCCGCGCGTGCGCGGGGACGTCGGGATGGCGGGGGTCGCGATCGACTCGATCTACGACGCCCGCACGCTCTTCGACGGCATCCCGCTCGACCGGATGAGCGTCAGCATGACCATGAACGGCGCGGTGCTGCCGATCATGGCCCTCTACATCGCCGCGGCCGAGGAGCAGGGGGTCAAGCCCGAGCAGCTCTCGGGGACCATCCAGAACGACATCCTCAAGGAGTTCATGGTCCGCAACACCTACATCTACCCGCCGGCGCCGAGCATGCGGATCGTCGGTGACATCTTCAGCTACACCGCAGAGCACATGCCGCGGTTCAACTCGATCTCCATCTCCGGCTACCACATGCAGGAGGCCGGGGCGACCGCCGACCTCGAGCTCGCCTACACGCTCGCCGACGGGGTCGAGTACCTCCGTACCGGGGTCGGGGCAGGGCTCGACATCGACCACTTCGCGCCGCGGTTGAGCTTCTTCTGGGCCATCGGGATGAACTTCTTCATGGAGGTCGCCAAGCTGCGCGCCGCCCGGGCGCTCTGGGCCCGCCTGGTGCGCGACTTCGGGCCGGCGAACCCCAAGAGCCTGAGCCTGCGCACGCACTGCCAGACGAGCGGCTGGAGCCTCACCGCACAGGACGTGTTCAACAACGTCGGCCGCACCTGCATCGAGGCGATGGCCGCGACCCAGGGCCATACCCAGAGCCTCCACACCAACGCGCTCGACGAGGCCATCGCGCTCCCGACCGACTTCAGTGCCCGGATCGCGCGCAACACCCAGCTGCTCCTGCAGCAGGAGAGCGGCACGACCTGGACGATCGACCCTTGGGCCGGCAGCTACTACGTCGAGAAGCTCACCCACGACCTCGCGGAGCGCGCCTGGGCCCACATCGGCGAGGTCGAGCAGGCGGGCGGCATGTCCCGGGCGATCGAGGCCGGCATCCCGAAGCTCCGCATCGAGGAGGCCGCGGCGCGGACCCAGGCGCGGATCGACTCCGGCGCCCAGGCCGTGATCGGGGTCAACACCTACCGGCTCACCGACGAGGACCCGCTCGACGTCCGCAAGGTCGACAACGACGACGTGTACCGCCAGCAGATCGCCAAGCTCGAGCGGCTCCGCGCCGAGCGCGACGACGGCGAGGTCCAACGTGCCCTGGCCGCACTCACCCACGCCGCCGGCACGCCTGCGGGCGAAGGTGACAACCTGCTCGCCCTGGCCGTGGACGCGGCCCGGGCGAAGGCGACGGTCGGCGAGATCACCGGCGCCTTGGAGCAGGTGTGGGGCCGCCACCAGGCGACGATCCGTACGATCTCCGGTGTGTTCAGGGACGAGGCCGGCGCCGACGGCGACGCCCTCGTCGACGAGGTCCTTGCCGCGACCGCGGCCTTCGAGGAGGAGGAAGGACGGCGCCCCAGGATCCTGGTGGCCAAGATGGGTCAGGACGGCCACGACCGCGGCCAGAAGGTCATCGTCAGCGCGTTCGCCGACATGGGCTTCGACGTCGACGTGGGCCCGCTCTTCTCCACCCCCGAGGAGGTCGCCCAGCAGGCGGTCGACGCCGACGTCCACATCGTGGGTGTCAGCAGTCTCGCTGCCGGCCACCTCACCCTGCTGCCGGCCCTGAAGAAGGCGCTGGCCGACCAGGGTCGGGGCGACGTGATGGTCGTGATCGGTGGGGTCATCCCGCCGGGTGACGTGGCCACGCTGGAGGGGATGGGCGCGGCCGCGGTCTTCCTGCCCGGAACGGTCATCGCGCGCTCGGCCCTCGACCTGCTCGCACGCCTGCGCGAGCAGCTCGACCACTGATGCCGGCTCCCGAGTCTCTGGCCGCCGGCGTGCGTGCCGGACACCGCGCCGCGGTGAGCCGGGCCATCACCCTCGTCGAGTCCAGTCGTCCCGAGCACCGGGCCCGGGCCCGCGAGCTCCTGGCGACCCTCGACGCGCCCGCCGAGCCGGCGGTCCGCGTCGGCATCTCGGGCGTGCCCGGGGTCGGGAAGTCCACGTTCATCGAGACCCTCGGCCGGCAGCTGACGGCGTCCGGACACCGGGTGGGCGTGCTCGCGGTCGACCCCAGCAGCCAGCGCACCGGCGGTTCGGTGCTCGGCGACAAGATCCGGATGCCGACGCTCTCCACCGACCCCGACGCCTACATCCGGGCCAGTCCCAGCGCCGGCACGCTGGGCGGCGTGGCCCGTGCCACCAGTCAGGCGATCCTCGTCCTCGAGGCCGCGGCGTACGACGTGGTGCTGGTCGAGACCGTCGGGGTCGGCCAGTCCGAGACCACGGTGGCCGGCATGGTCGACACCTTCGTCTTCCTCACCCTGTCCCGGACCGGGGACCAGCTCCAGGGCATCAAGCGCGGGATCCTCGAGCTCGCGGACGTGATCGCGGTGAACAAGGCCGACGGCGACCGCCTCACGGAGGCGAAGGGTGCTGCCCGCGAGCTGGCCGGCGCGCTGCGGATGGTGCACGGCCGCGACGCCGCCCCCACGGTGGTCACCTGCTCGGGCCTGACCGGCGACGGGGTCGCCGACGTCTGGGCCGAGGTGCTCGGGCACCGGGCCCGCCTCGGTGCCGACGGCCTGGCCGACAAGCGCTCCCACCAGCAGCTCGACTTCGCCTGGCGACTGGTCCGTGACGAACTGGAGCAGCGGCTCCGTCGCTCCGAGGCGGTCCGCCGGGTGGGCGCGGAGGTGAGCGAGCAGGTGCTGCGGGGGGAGCTGCCGGCGGTGTCGGCCGCCGACCGCCTCCTCGCGGCGTACGACGGTGAGGCGGATGCCGGGCCTCGCCGCCCGGTGCTCTAACCTCGTCTGAACATGTCCACGCACGCTGCGCTCGCCCTCGTCGAGACGGTGGTCGACAAGCACGCCGACGACCTCCTCGACCTCCGACGCGACCTGCACGCGCACCCCGAGCTGTCGTGGCACGAGACCCGCACCACCGACCTGGTCAGCCACCACCTCGACCAGGTCGGGTGGCGACTGACTCGCACCGGCGACTCGGGTCTGGTCGCCGACCTCGGTGACGGCGGCTCCCTGGTGGCGCTGCGGGCCGACCTCGATGCCTTACCGCTCAACGACACGACGACCGACCCGTGGTGCAGCCAGGTGGCGGGCGTGGCCCATGCCTGCGGTCACGACGTCCACACCACCGCCCTGCTGGGCGCCGGACTCGCGCTCGCCGAGGTGCACGCGGCCGGACTGCTGCCGGGGCGCGTCCGGCTGCTGTTCCAGCCCGCCGAGGAGGTCATGCCCGGCGGCGCGTCGACGCTGATGAACCTCGGTGCACTCGACGACGTGAGCCGCATCTTCTGCCTCCACTGCGACCCCACCATCGACGTCGGCCGGGTCGGGCTGCGCGAGGGCCCGATCACCGGCGCCGCCGACAGTCTCGAGATCCGTCTGACCGGGACCGGCGGGCACACCAGCCGTCCGCACCTCACCGAGGACCTCACGTTCGCCCTGGCCAAGCTCGTCACGGAGCTACCGGCCGTGCTGTCCCGCCGGCTCGACCCGCGGGCCGGGGTGAGCGTGGTCTGGGGCCGGGTCGAAGCCGGCCGCGCCACCAACGTGATCCCCGACTCCGGCAGTCTCGGTGGGACGGTGCGCATGCTCGACGCGGTCGCCTGGAGCGACATGGAGCAGCGGATCCGTACCTACGTGCGCGAGATCGTGGCACCGTACGGTGTGCAGGCGGTCGTGGACTACAAGCGCGGCGTTCCGCCGGTGGTGAACGAGGCTGCGTCGGTGGCGCTGCTGGGCCGAGCCGTCGACGCCGTGCTCGGTCCCGAGGGCCGTGCGCCGACCGCCCAGAGCCTCGGCGGCGAGGACTTCGCGTGGTACCTCACCCGCGTCCCCGGTGCCATGGGCCGTCTGGGGACCCGCGAGCCCGGCGGCCCGACGTACGACATCCACCAGGGGAACCTGCGCATCGACGAGCGCGCGACGACCCTCGCCGCGAAGCTCCTGGCGACGGTCGCCGTCACCGCTGTCTGACCACGCGAGGGAGCCCCTGGAGGGGCCCCGACAGGTCCACCCACGGCCGGTTCGGGTCACCGTTTCGTCACACTCACCGACCATCGGCCCTGGCGCGTTGCCCGGGACCCCGTGTGCACTAAGGTGAGCCGAACATTTCCCGCCCCACGGGGGGTGGGTCGATTAGGGAGAGTCCTTTGCGTCACGCCTTCAAGATCGCCGCGGCCGTTGGTGCTGCGTCCTTGCTCTTTGCCGGGTGCTCCAAGCCCGCTGACTCCTCGAGCGCCTCCGACGGCGCCTCGTCGCCCAGCTCGTCCGCCGCCGCGAGCGGCAGCCTGAAGGCCTGCATGGTGCTCGACGTCGGTGGGGTCGACGACCACTCGTTCAACCAGGCGTCGTGGGGGGGCCTGCAGGCCGCCAACAAGGCGAACCCGAACATCAAGATCTCCTACGTGCCGTCCTCCTCCCAGAACGACTACACGCCCAACCTGACGGCCGAGACCAACAAGGGCTGTGACACCGTGATCGCCGTCGGTGGCCTGATGACCGATGCCGTCACCAAGATCGCGAAGAAGAACCCCGACCAGCAGTACGCCCAGATCGACTCGGCGTCGTCGGGCAAGAACGTCTACGGCCTGCAGTACAACACCGCGCAGGGCGGCTTCCTCGGCGGCTACCTCGCGGCCGGGATGAGCAAGACCGGCAAGGTCGCGACGTACGGCGGTCTCAACATCCCGCCCGTCACCATCTACATGGACGGGTTCTGGGAGGGCGTGCAGTACTACAACGACCAGAACAAGAAGAACGTCCAGGTCCTCGGCTGGGACGAGGGCAACCAGAAGGGCGGCACGTTCGCCAACTCGTTCACCGACGCCAACAAGGGCAAGCAGATCACCCAGCAGTTCCAGCAGCAGGGTGCCGACATCGTCTTCCCGGTCGCCGGTGGCACCGGCGTCGGCTCGGCCGCTGCGGCTGCTGCGTCCGGTGGCCAGCTCTCCGTGATCTGGGTCGACACCGACGGCTGCGAGAGCGTCCCGCAGTACTGCAAGTACTTCCTGACCTCGGTGACCAAGAACCTCACCGGCTCGGTCAACGAGTACGCCACGCAGGCCGCCACGGGCACCTTCCCGACCGGCAACTACATCGGCACGCTGGAGAACGACGGCACCGGCCTCGCGCCGTTCCACGACTTCGACAGCAAGGTGCCCGCGGACCTGAAGTCCCAGCTCGACCAGGTCAAGGCCGACATCATCTCGGGCAAGATCAACATCCAGTCGCCCAGCCAGCCTCAGTGAGGCTGAGTCTGCGACAGTCGCGGTACGTCGTTCGATGACCGGCGGGGGAGTATCGGTAGCCCGGTGCTCCCCCGTGGTCGTGTTGTCCCTGACGAAGGAGAGGCACCCGTGAAGCTGGAGCTGCGGGGAATCACCAAGCGCTTCGGAACACTCACCGCGAACGACTCGATCGACCTGGTCGTCGAGCCGGGTGAGATCCACGCGCTGCTCGGCGAGAACGGCGCCGGCAAGAGCACGCTGATGAACGTGCTCTACGGGCTCTACCGCCCCGACGAGGGCGAGATCCTGATCGACGGTGAGCCGGTCAGCTTCGCCGGCCCCGGCGACGCGATGCGGGCCGGGATCGGAATGGTCCACCAGCACTTCATGCTGATCCCGGTGTTCACGGTGGCCGAGAACGTCGAGCTCGGCCACGAGCGCACGCGCTTCGGGTTCCTCAACCAGCGAGCGGCGCGGCGTGAGGTGCAGGAGGTCTCCGAGCGCTACGGGCTCCAGGTGCCGGTCGACGCCCTCGTGCAGGACCTCCCGGTGGGGGTCCAGCAGCGCGTGGAGATCGTCAAGGCTCTGGTCCGCGACGCCCGGGTGCTCATCCTCGACGAGCCCACCGCGGTGCTCACCCCGCAGGAGACCGACGACCTGATCGAGATCATGCGGGCCCTGAAGGAGAGCGGGACCTCGATCGTCTTCATCACCCACAAGCTGCGCGAGGTGCGGGCGGTGGCTGACCGGATCACCGTCATCCGGCGCGGCAAGGTCGTCGGCGAGGCGAGCCCGACCTCCACCTCGGCCGAGCTGGCATCGATGATGGTCGGCCGCCCCGTCAAGCTCGAGATCGAGAAGGAGACGCGCGAGCCGGGCGACGAGGTCCTCACGGTGACCGACCTCCGGGTCGTCGACCCCACCGGCCAGGTCACCGTCGACGGCGTGAGCTTCTCGGTCCGCGGGGGCGAGATCTACGCCCTGGCCGGTGTCCAGGGCAACGGCCAGACCGAGCTCACCGAGGCCCTGGTCGGGCTGGAGGACGTCGAGTCCGGCACGGTCGCACTCGAGGGCCTCGACGTCACCCGGGCCGGGATCGACGCCATGATCGGCCTGGGGGTCGGCTACGTCCCCGAGGACCGGCTGCACGACGGCCTGATCAGCAGCTTCACGGTCGCGGAGAACCTCGTCCTCGACCTCTACCACCGCGAGCCGTTCTCGCGCGGGATGTCCCTCGACCTCGACCGCATCCGCCAGAACGCCACCGAGCGGGTCGAGGAGTTCGACGTCCGTACGTCGTCGATCGAGCACCCCGCCTCGACCCTCTCGGGCGGCAACCAGCAGAAGGTCGTCCTGGCCCGCGAGCTGTCCCGCCCGCTGAAGGTGCTGATCGTCGCCCAACCCACCCGCGGCCTCGACGTCGGCTCGATGGAGTTCGTGCACAAGCGCATCGTCGCCGAGCGCGACAGCGGCGCCGCCGTGATCGTGGTCTCCACCGAGCTGGACGAGGTGCTGGGGCTCGCGGACCGGATCGGAGTCATGTACCGCGGCAAGATCATCGGTGAGCTGCCCTCCGGTGCCGACCCGGCGGAGATCGGCCTGCTGATGGCCGGCAACCTGCTCGACCAGGGCCACGACCAGGACCAGGACAAGGAGGTGTCGGCTCCGTGACCGAGCAGACCGCCGACCCGGCCGCCGCACCGCTTCCGCCCACGGACCAGGAGCCCGAGCGCACCGGCTTCTGGAAGCGGCTCACCACCAGCAGCCTGATCGTCACGCTCCTGGCGTTCGTCACCGCGATGCTGCTCGGGGGGATCCTGATCGCGGTCGCCGACACGCGCACCCAGGACGCCTCCCACTACTTCTTCCAATACCCCTGGGACACGTTCCAGTACGGCTTCACCGCCATCTGGAAGGGCTACGTCGCCCTGTTCGAGGGCGCGATCTTCAACCCCCACACGGCCTCGAAGGGGACCCTCGCCGGCTACCTCGGACCGATCTCCGAGACGCTCACCAACGCCACGCCACTGATCCTGGGCGGTCTGTCGGTGGGCCTGGCCTTCCGCGCCGGCCTGTTCAACATCGGTGGCCAGGGCCAGGTCATCATGGGCGCGGTCTTCGCCGGGTTCGTGGGGTTCCACTGGCACCTCGCGCCTGGCCTGCACCTGCTGCTCGGCATCCTCGCCGGGATGCTCGGCGGGGCGCTGTGGGGAGGTCTGGCCGGCCTGCTCAAGGCGAAGACCGGTGCCCACGAGGTGATCACGACGATCATGCTCAACTACATCGCCGTCTACTTCTTGGCCTACCTGCTGTCGGTCAAGGGCTTCCAGGCGCCGCCGTACGGCCAGGCGATCTCCAACCGGGTGTTCAAGAGCGCGCAGCTACCGCCGCTGCTCGGTGGCAGCGTGCGCGTCCACAGCGGCCTGATCCTGGCGCTGCTGGCCGCGTGGTTCGTCTACTGGCTGATCGAGAAGAGCACGCTCGGCTTCCGGCTGCGGGCGGTGGGTGCGAACCAGTTCGCCTCCCGCACCGCCGGCATGAGCGTCGGGAACAGCTACATCACGGTGATGCTGATCGCCGGGGCGCTGAGCGGTCTGGCCGGGGTCAGCCAGATCCTCGGCACCAACAGCCAGCTGACCGGCGACATCGACGCCGGCATCGGCTTCGACGCGATCACGGTCGCGCTGCTCGGCCGGGCCAACCCGAAGGGCATCATCGCGGCCGGTCTGCTCTTCGGTGCGCTCCATGCCGGCGGCACCCAGATGCAGTCGGCCACCGGTACGCCGATCGACCTGGTACAGGTGATCCAGTCGTTGATCGTGCTGTTCATCGCGGCCCCGATGCTGGTCCGCGTGATGTTCCGGCTCAAGGGCCCGTCCAGCGTGGTCGGCGGCCAGCTCGCGAAGGGGTGGAACGGATGACGACCATGGCCGAGCAGCCTGTCTCCGGCGAGCTCGATCGTCGAGCACGTCGTCGCCAGCGCTCCCGGTCTCGCACCGCCCAGCGCCTGGGCGCCGGATCTCGCTGGTCGTCTGGGCCTGGTGACCGTCTGGCGGTTCGGGCTCGACGGGTCACCACGACTTCCCGGCGCAAGATCCGGCTCGGCGCTGCCGAACACCGCCCACGTCGCCGCACTTCTCGGTGCCCGCCGTTCCCGCGGCCTGGTGTCGCCGGCATCGTCATCATCGCCCTCGGCGTGCGTCTGGCTGGTCGCGCCCGAGCGCCGCTGGTTCGGGACGGTGATGGGGATCGGCCTCGCCCTGTTCGTGGTCGCGGTCCTCATCTGCTGGCTCGCCTCGGCCAGCTCGTTCGCGTTCGTCGACGTCGTCGGGCTCTGACCAGCACCATCGATACCTCGCGGTCCCGCTGATCCTGGGGGCCCTCTGCGGTGTGATGTGCGAGCGCTCCGCCGTGATCAACGTCGCGATCGAGGGCCAGATGCTGGCCGGGTGCCTGGACGGCCGCCCTCTTCGGCACCCTGCTCGGGTCGCCGCCGGCCGGGATGGCCGCGTGCGATTCGCCGGGGCCCTGGTCGGGTGCCTGCTCGCGGTCTTCGCGATCCGCTACCTGGTCAACCAGGTGGTCCTCGGCGTCGTGCTGAACGTGTTCGCCGCGGGCCTGACCGGGTTCCTCTACGACGCCTTCATGCAGCCGCACGCCGAGGCGCTCAACGAGGCGCCGCTGATGGAGAACCATCAAGCTCCCGCTGCTCGGCGACATCCCGGTGATCGGGCCGCTGCTTCTTCGACACGACCGTGATCGTCTACCTCACCTACATCCTGATCGTCGCGGTCGACGTCTGGCTGTTCCGGACCCGCTGGGGTCTGCGCACGCGCGCGGTCGGTGAGCACCCGAAGGCGGCCGACACGGTCGGCATCAACGTGCATCGCGATGCGCTACCGCAACGTCATCATCGGCGGTGCGATCGCCGGGCTCGCCGGCTCGCTACTTCATCTTCCAGGTCGGCCAGTTCCAGAAGAACATCACGTCCGGCCAGGGCTTCATCGCCCTGGCAGCCCTGATCTTCGGCCGCTGGAGCCCCCGTGGCGCGGTCGCTGCGGCTCTCCTCTTCGGCTTCGCCAACGGCGCTCGGCCCAACGATGTCGATCAACGCGCCCTCGATCCCGTCCGCGTTCATCGCGATGCTTCCCTACATCGCCACGATCGTGGCGGTCGCCGGCCTGGTGGGCAAGGTGCGGGCTCCGGCCGCCGACGGCGAGCCGTACGTCAAGGAGTGACCCACCGATGACCCAGACCGAGGAGTTCGACTGGGCGGGCCTCCGCGAGGCCGCCGTCGAGGTGTCGCGGCGCGCCTACGCGCCGTACTCCCACTACCCGGTCGGCGCGGCCGGGGTCGCCGACGACGGCCGGATCCTGGTCGGCTGCAACGTCGAGAACGCGGCGTACGGCGTGGTGCTCTGCGCCGAGTGCGGCCTGGTGAGCTCGCTGCACGCCACGGGTGGCGGCCGGCTGACCCACGTGGTCTGCGTGAACGCCGACGGTGACGTGATCATGCCGTGCGGTCGCTGCCGTCAGCTGCTGTGGGAGAACGGCGGCGCCGACCTCCAGCTGATGACGACCCACGGCGTGCGCCGGATGGCCGAGGTGCTGCCCGACGCCTTCGGGCCCGAGGACCTGGAGGCCGTCGATGGCGCCTGACCCACGACACGATGCGGTGGAGGTCATCGCCGCGAAGCGCGACGGGGGTGAGCTCAGCGAGAGCCAGATCGCCTGGGTGGTCGACGCCTACACGCGGGGCGCGGTGGCCGACGAGCAGATGTCGGCGCTGGCGATGGCGATCCTGCTGAACGGGATGACGCGCGGCGAGATCGGCCACTGGACCGACGCGATGATCGCGTCGGGCGAGCGGATGGACTTCTCCTCGCTGTCGCGCCCCACCGCCGACAAGCACTCGACCGGCGGGGTCGGCGACAAGATCACGCTGCCACTCGCACCCCTGGTGGCGGCGTGCGGGGTCGCCGTGCCCCAGCTGAGCGGCCGCGGCCTCGGCCACACCGGTGGCACGCTCGACAAGCTGGAGTCGATCCCGGGCTGGCGCGCGTCGCTGTCCAACGCCGAGATGCTCGCCCAGCTCGAGTCGGTCGGCGCCGTCGTGTGCGCGGCCGGAGACGGCCTGGCCCCAGCCGACAAGAAGCTGTACGCACTGCGCGACGTCACGGGCACGGTGCCGGCGGTCCCGCTGATCGCGTCGTCGATCATGTCGAAGAAGATCGCCGAGGGCACCGGCGCCCTGGTGCTCGACGTGAAGGTCGGTACGGGTGCCTTCATGACGACCGTCGAGGAGGCCCGCGAGCTGGCCTCGACGATGGTCGCGCTCGGCCAGGACGCCGGGGTCCACACGGTCGCACTGCTCACCGACATGTCGACCCCCCTCGGTCTCACCGCCGGCAACGCCGTGGAGGTCGCGGAGTCGATCGACGTGCTGGCCGGGGGTGGCCCGCGCGACGTCGTGGAGCTCACGCTGGCGCTCGCCCGCGAGATGCTCGCCGGCGCGGGCCGCGACGACATGGACCCCGCCGACGCCCTGGCCGACGGGTCGGCCATGGACTCCTGGCGGGCGATGATCGCGGCGCAGGGCGGCGACCCTGACGCGCCCCTGCCCACGGCCCGCGAGTCGCACGTCGTACCCGTGCCGACGTCGGGGACCCTCACCCGCCTCGACGCGATGGCGGTCGGCCTCGCCGCCTGGCGGCTCGGAGCCGGGCGTGCGCGGAAGGAGGACGCCGTCCAGGCCGCGGCCGGGGTGGTGTGGCACGCCCGACCGGGCGACCGGGTGCGCGAGGGCGACCCGCTGTTCACCCTGCTCACCGACGAGCCCGAGCGGTTCGACCGGGCGCTCGACGCGCTCGAGGGCGGCTACGACGTGGGCGCCGCGTCGTCGTACACCGCGCAACCTCTGGTGATCGATCGCATCGGCTGACGGCCCGGTGGTTCAGGGCAGCAGCAGGACCACGGTCTCGGCGACGCACGCCGGCTTGGCCTGACCCTCGATCTCGATCGTGTGACGAAGGGTGAGCTGCTTGCCGGCCGGTAGGTCGGTGACCTCGCCCATCGTCACGCGATCGCGGATCCGCGTGCCGACCCGGACCGGATGTGGGAAGCGGACCTTGTTGACCCCGTAGTTGAGCTTCGCTCCGGGGGTCTGAAGGGAGAACACCTGGCTGCCGAGGAACGGGATCAGCGAGAGCGTCAGGTAGCCGTGGGCGATGGTGCCGCCGAAGGGTCCGGACGCCGCTCGCTCGACGTCGACGTGGATCCACTGGTGGTCGCCGGTGGCATCGGCGAAGGCGTTCACCCGGATCTGGTCGATCTCCAACCAGTCGCTGGTGCCGAGCTCCTGGCCGTTCAAGGCGGCGAGCTCGTCGAGGTCGTCGAGGATGCGCATGGGATCTCCGGGGTTCGTGGCCGTGGTCGCGCCGAGCTCGACCGTCGGCATGCGGTGTCTGCGAGGATCGGGGTATGGCCGAACCTAGCCCACCCCCCGACCCCCGGCCGAGCCGCGACCAGATCCGCGAGGCGCCCAAGGTCCTGCTGCACGACCACCTCGACGGCGGGCTGCGTCCGGGGACGGTGCTGGAGCTCGCCGACCAGGTCGGGCACGGGCTCCCTGCTGGTGACGCGGACTCCCTGGGTCGTTGGTTCGCGGAGTCGGCCGACTCCGGCTCGCTCGTGCGCTACCTCGAGACCTTCGACCACACCGTCGCGGTGATGCAGACGGAGGCGGCCATCGAGCGGGTCGCTCGCGAGTGTGTCGCCGACCTGGCCGCCGACGGCGTCGTGTACGCCGAGGTCCGCTACGCGCCGGAGCAGCACGTCGAGGCCGGCCTCGGTCTCGACCAGGTCGTCGGAGCGGTCCGATCCGGCTTCGAGGCCGGAATGGTGGACGCGGGCGGCCGGATCGTCGTCCGCCAGCTGCTGACCGCGATGCGGCACCAGGCCCGTTCGCGCGAGATCGCCGAGCTGGCCGTGGCCTGGCGCGACGCCGGGGTGGTCGGCTTCGACATCGCCGGGGCCGAGGCAGGCTTCCCACCGACTCGACACCTGGACGCGTTCGAGTACCTCCAGCGGCAGAACTTCCACTTCACCATCCATGCCGGCGAGGCCTTCGGCCTGCCGTCGATCTGGGAGGCCATCCAGTGGTGCGGGGCCGACCGGCTCGGGCACGGGGTCCGGATCGTCGACGACATCACCGTCGACGACGACGGGGTGCCCCAGCTGGGCAGGCTGGCGGCCTACGTGCGCGACAAGCGGATCCCTCTCGAGCTCGCGCCGGCGTCCAACGTGCAGACCGGGGCAGCCGCCTCGATCGCCGAGCACCCGATCGGGCTGCTCACCGACCTGCGCTTCCGGGTCACCGTCAACACCGACAACCGGCTGATGAGCCAGACCTCGATGACCGCCGAGATGGATGCGCTCTGCGACGCGTTCGGCTACGGACTCCGCGACCTGCGCTGGTTCACGATCAACGCCATGAAGTCCTCGTTCCTCCCCTTCGACGAGCGGCTGGCGATCATCGACGAGGTGATCAAGCCGGGCTACGCCGCGCTCGGCGCCGGCTGACGGCTGCGCCGGAGAGCGACGTCAGCGCGAGCCCGAGGCGAGCGCCCGGATCCGGGCGCTCGCCTCGTGGCTCGACACGGCGGTGCAGCCGTTGGCGACGGCGTCGGCGATGACGTGGCGTTGGTCGCGCATCAGCGCCCAACCGCGGCGCAGAAGGACCAGCGGAGGCTTGCGGTGCTCGCGCAGGTCGCGGGTGAGCCGCCGCCAGAAGGTGACCACCGGGTGCTGACGCAGGCAGAGGGCGGCGGCGAGGACGCCCTGCTCTGCGCAGGCACCCACGATCTCCTGCGCGAAGATGCCCTCGGCGACGAAGAGTCGCTCGCCGGCGAGATCGACGACGTGGGTGCCGCTGGGGCCGTTGCGGCTGATGTCGTAGACGGGCGCCACGGTGCGCCCGGTGGCAGCCAGCTCGCAGATCGCCCGCACCGCCTCGTCGGCGTGCCACGACCGAGGGTCGTCCCAGTCCACCAGTCCGGCGTTCGCGCCGTGGTCGATCAGGGGCAGGCCGGGGTCGTCGCCGGCCCGGTAGTAGTCGTCGAGGCGCAGGACCGTCAGCCCGGTCGCCGCGGCCAGCCGTGACTTCCCCGAGCCGGAGGGTCCGGCCAGGACGACGACCCGGGCAGGTGGCGGAGGGGGGAGCACCGCGTCATTGTGCCGGACCCTCTTGGTGCATTCGGCTGCGCGGTACCGCGAACGTTTCGGATACTGGGCGCTCGAGCGCACCATTGACTGCCAACCCTGGAGAAGACATGCACGGGTCGCCACCCCGACCGCGCACGACACGGTTCGCAACGGCCCTCGTGGCTTCCCTGGCGACGGCCCTCGTCGTGGGGCTCGCCGTCTTGACCACGAACCAGTCGGCGGCGGCCAGGCTGCCCAGCGCCCACACCGCGGGCCGGGTCGCCGTGGCCACCAAGGCGAAGGTGCACAAGGTCGTCGTCGACCGTCGGTTGTTCGGGGTCCACGACGCCTACCTGCACTCGCTGAGGCGGCCGGGCACGGGCTCGATCCGGCTGTGGGACACCGGGACCGCGTGGCCGCAGATGCAGCCGACCAGTGGACCGATCGACTTCTCCCGTCTCGACCAGGTCGTCCGGGTCGCGCATGCCCACCACGTCGAGGTCACGCTGGTGGTGGCGATGACGCCGGCCTGGGCCGCCGCCTCGCCGCAGCACACGGCCCAGACGGACCCGCCGCGCGTGTCGGCCTTCACGAGCTACCTGAGGGCCGTGATGAAGCGCTACAAGAACTTCTTCGGGCCCGGGAAGCGCGGGATCGCGAACTACCAGATCTGGAACGAGGCCAACATCTCCACGTTCTGGACGGGCACCCAAGGGCAGATGGGCCAGCTGGTCCGCGCCGCCTCGCAGGTGCGTCACCAGGTCGACCGAGGGGCCCGCCTGCTCGGCCCGTCGATGGTGACGCGGTTGGGCTACCAGCAGAAGTGGATCCAGCAGTTCTACAAGATCAAGGTCGGCGGCAAGCCGGTCTGGAAGTACGTCGACGGGCTGGGCTTCAGCATGTACCCGGTGGACACCGTGCCCGCCGGACACGGGACCCGTCCCGCGCTGCCCGAGGACTCGATCGCCCTCCTCCGGCTGGTCAAGGGTCTGCTGGCCAAGGACAAGGTGCCCGCGGGCATCCCACTGTGGAACAACGAGATCAACTACGGGCTGCACACCGGAGCCACGGCCGGCACGCCGGCCGCTCCGATCTCGGCGGCCCGTCAGGTTGCCTACCTGATGCGGACCTACCTGCTCTACGCCGCGGCGGGGGTGAAGCGTGTCTACTGGTATGCCTACGACATGGGGGCGCTCCCGGGCGGCGGCACCCTGGGCAACACCCTCCTGACCGACCCGACGGACCGTCCGGCCGGGACCCTGACGCCGGCCGGCCGGGCGTTGCCGAGGATCCGGTCGTGGATGTCCGGGACGCTCGTCGGCACCCGCACGAAGGCGCCGTGCGCCGCCGACCGCCAGGGCACCTACACCTGCCTGGTGCAGTACAAGAAGGGCGTCGGCCGCATCTACTGGAACCCTCGCAAGACGGTGAAGGTGAGGCTCGTGAGATCGGCGACGTCGAAGGTGAGCGAGCTCGGCGCGACCTCCAGGGTCAAGGGTGGCGCGAGGCTGGTCGTCACCTATCGACCGGTGCTGGTGAGGTCGGCTCACTAGCCTCAGGGCGGGTCACATACGCTGTCCCGCACATCGACCCGGGGGGGCGTGGAGATGAGTCGAACCTCAGTGCACGGAGCCGTGATCTGTGCCCTCGCCTGGCTCGCGGTCGTGGCGGGCACGATCGCTCCGGCCGCGGCGACCGACGTACGGGTGACGCACGCGCTGTTCGGGGTGCACGACCGGACGGGCTTGTCGTACGCCCGGGTGCACGAGGGATCGATCCGGCTGTGGGGCGCGGGCGTCGCGTGGAACGAGGTCGAGACCGCCAAAGGGCACTACGACTGGAGCAAGCTCGACACCTACGTCTCCGATGCGCAGGCCCACCACGCTCAGGTGACGATGGTCGTGGCCCTGACACCGAAGTTCTACGCCGCCGATCCGACCAAGCCCCCGCGCCGCATCGTCGCCTACCAGCGCTTCGTGCACGCTCTGATGCATCGCTACAAGAGCTTCCACGGGCACCGGGGGATCGCGGCGTACCAGGTCTGGAACGAAGGAAACGTCTCGTCGTTCTGGTCGGGTACCCCGCCTCAGCTCGCGCGTCTCACCCGCGCCCTGTGGCAGGTCCGCAACCAGGTCGACCGCGGGGCGAAGGTGATCGCACCCCCGATGGTGGCGCGACTGCACTCCCAGCAGGCGGGCCTGACCAGGTACTACCAGCAGCGTGTCCACGGTCGCCCGGTCTGGAGCTACGTCGATGCAGCGGCGCTCAGCCTCTACCCACTGCCCGTGGTGGGCCACCGGATGGGCGTTCCCGAGGACGCGATGGCCATCCTGCGCCAGGTGCGGGCCCGCATGCACGACGTGGGCATGCCGGCACACAAGCCGATCTGGGCCACCGAGATCAACTACGGGCTGCTGTCCGGAGGTGGCCCCATCAGTCACGCGGCTCCGGTCTCGGCGCTGCGGCAGAGGGCGAACGTCGCCCGCACCTACCTGCTCGGTGCCGCCAACGGTCTGGCCCGGATCTTCTGGTACCGCTACGACATGGGGATCCTCAGGCACGGTGGCGGGACGATCGGGAACAGCCTGCTCGCCGATCCGACGGACCTGACCATGGTCGCTCCGGCGGGCAAGGCCTATGCCCTGGTCCGCAGCTGGATGCGGGGCCGACTGATCGGGGCGAAGGGCGCCAGGCCGTGCGCCCGCGACTCGCACGGCACCTATCGCTGCGTGGTCAAGGACGGTTCGACCATTCGGCGGATCTACTGGAACCCCTTCAAGAAGGCGAAGGTCACGCTGCCCGCCGGCGTCCGCCGGGCACAGTCGATCACCGGGGCCGAGCACGCGGTCGAGGGTGGCGCCAGGATCACGGTGAACTACGTGCCGGTGATGGTCCGCCACTAGCCGGACGCCAGGACGTCATACGGACGGAGCCAACTATGGCTCCGTCCGTATGACGTCGCGGTGCTGGAGGACGGCGGGGCTCACACCCCGATCGGGTGCCACACGGTCTTGGTCTCGAGGAAGGCCGTCATCGGCTCGAGCCCGGGATCCTCCGACCAGTCCGGCTCGGCGCCCGGTGCGCGCCGTACGCGTTTGAGGTTCTCCGCCGCCGCGACCTCGAGAGCGGTCGCCTGGACGGCGTCGCCCGCGAGCCCGGTGAGGTCGATCGCGTTGACGTCCATGTGGGAGGCCAGGGTCGGCGCGGTGGAGGCCAGGGGACCGGTCAGCAGGTTGACGACGCCGCCGGGCACGTCGGAGGTGGCCAGCACCTCCGCGAACGTGATGGCCGGCAGCGGCCGGTCGGGGGAGGCGGCGACCACCGTGGTGTTGCCCGTGACCACGACCGGTGCCACGACGCTGATGAGGCCGAGCAGGCTCGAGCCGGCCGGGGCGAGCACGGCGACCACCCCGGTGGGCTCGGGGGTCGAGAGGTTGAAGAACGGCCCGGCGACGGGATTGGCGTTGCCGACCACCTGGGTGATCTTGTCGGCCCAGCCGGCGTACCAGACCAGCCGGTCGATGGCGGCGTCGACCGACTTGCCGGCCGCGGCCGCCGTGCCGCCCTCGCCCTGGCGCAGGGCCTCGACGAACTGCGGGCGACGGTCCTCCATCACCTCGGCGACACGGTAGAGCACCTGCCCGCGGTTGTACGCCGTCCTGCCGGACCATCCCGGGAACGCCTTGCGCGCCGCCACGACCGCGTCGCGGGCGTCCTTGCGCGAGGCCGCGGCCGCGTTCGCGACGAAGCGACCGCGGGCGTCGTTCACGACGTAGGAGTGGCCCGACTCCGAGCGCGGGAAGTCCCCGCCGATGAAGAGCTTGTAGGTCTTGCGGACGTCGATCCGGCTCATCTCAGGTACCCCTCGAGTCCGTGGCGGCCGCCCTCGCGGCCGTAGCCCGACTCCTGGTAGCCACCGAACGGGCTGGTCGGGTCGAACTTGTTGAACGTGTTGGCCCAGACGACGCCGGCGCGCAGCGCGTTGGCCATCTTCAGGATCCGCGAGCCCTTGTCGGTCCAGACCCCCGCCGAGAGCCCGTACGGCGTGTTGTTGGCCTTCTCGACGGCCTCGGCGGGCGTGCGGAAGGTCAGCACGGACAGCACCGGGCCGAAGATCTCCTCGCGGGCGATCCGGTGAGCCTGGGTGACCCCGGTGAAGACGGTCGGCGCGAACCAGAAGCCGTGGTCCGGCAGCTCGCACGGGGCCGACCAGCGCTCCGCGCCCTCCTGCTCACCGACCTCCGAGAGCTCGCGGATCCTGGCCAGCTGCTCTGCGGAGTTGATCGCACCGACATCGGTGTTCTTGTCGAGCGGGTCACCCACCCGCAGGGTCGCCATCCGGCGCTTGAGCCGGACGAGCACGTCGTCGGCGACGTTCTCCTGCACCAGCAGCCGGGAGCCCGCGCAGCAGACGTGGCCCTGGTTGAAGAAGATGCCGTTGACGATGCCCTCGACCGCCTGGTCCAGTGGTGCGTCGTCGAAGACGATGTTCGCCGCCTTGCCGCCGAGCTCGAGGGTGACCCGCTTGTCGGTGCCGGCGACGGCCTTGGCGATCGCCCGACCGACCTCGGTCGAGCCGGTGAAGGCGACCTTGTCGACGCCGGCGTGGGAGACCAGCGCCCGGCCGGTGTCACCCGCGCCCGTGACGATGTTGACGACGCCTGCGGGCAGGTCGGCCTGCTGGCAGATCTCGGCGAACAGCAACGCGGTCAGCGGCGTGGTCTCGGCCGGCTTCAGCACGACGGTGTTGCCGCACGCGAGCGCCGGCGCGATCTTCCACGCCAGCATCAGCAGCGGGAAGTTCCACGGGATGACCTGGGCGGCCACGCCCAGGCTCCGCGTGCCGTAGCCGCTGTACTCCAGCTTGTCGGCCCACCCGGCGTAGTAGAAGAAGTGAGCGGCGGCGATCGGTACGTCGACGTCGCGGGTCTCCTTGATCGGCTTGCCGTTGTCGATCGACTCCAGCACCGCGAGCTCGCGCCCGCGCTCCTGGATGATCCGGGCGATCCGGAACAGATACTTGGCCCGCTCGCGCCCCGACATCCGGCCCCAGACCCGCGTGTGGGCCCTGCGTGCCGCCCGCACGGCCGTGTCGATGTCGGCCTCGTCGGCCTCGGCGACCTCGGCCAGCACCTCCTCGGTCGACGGGCTGATCGTCTTGAAGCTGTGACCGTGTCCGTCGACGAACTCGCCGTTGACGAACAGCCCGTACGACGGCTTGATGTCGACGATCGCGCGCGACTCCGGGGCGGGGGCATAGTCGAACCCGCCGGTCGAGCCTGTCGAGACCTTCGTTGCCATGGGCACCTCAGTCCAGGGTGAAGTAGTCGGGGCCGGAGTAGCGGCCGGTCTGCATCTTGGTGCGCTGCATCAGCAGGTCGTTGAGCAGCGTGGAGGCCCCGAAGCGGAACCAGTCGGGGTCGAGCCAGTCGGCGCCGGTGACCTCGTTGACCATCACCAGGTACTTGACGGCGTCCTTGGTGGAGCGGATGCCGCCGGCCGGCTTGACGCCGACCATCCGGCCGGTCTGGTCGCGGAAGTCACGCACGGCCTCGAGCATCACCAGCGTCACCGGCAGTGTCGCCGCAGGCTGGACCTTGCCGGTGGAGGTCTTGATGAAGTGGGCGCCGGCCATCATCGCCAGCCAGCTGACCCGTCGTACGTTGTCGTAGGTCTGGAGCTCGCCGGTCTCGAAGATCACCTTGAGGTGGGCGCTGGTGCCGTCGGGCCTGGCGCACGCCTCGCGCACGGCGACGATCTCGTCGTGGACCAGCTGGTATCGACCCGCGAGGAACGCGCCGCGGTCGATCACCATGTCGACCTCGTCGGCGCCGGCGGCCACCGCCTCACGGACGTCGGCGAGCTTGACCGCGAGCGACGCCCGGCCGCTCGGGAACGCCGTCGCGACCGAGGCGACGTGGACCCCGCTGGTGCCCAGCGTCTGCTTCGCCGTCTCGACCAGGTCGGGGTAGACGCACACCGCCGCGGTGGACGGGCAGGACGGGTCGGCGGGGTCGGGCCGCATCGCCTTCGCGGCGAGTGCGCGGACCTTGCCGGGGGTGTCCTGGCCCTCCAGGGTGGTCAGGTCGACCATCCGGATCGCCAGGTCGATGGCGTAGGCCTTGGCGGTGGTCTTGATCGACCGCGTCCCGAGCCCGGCCGCGCGAGCCTCCGCGCCGACCTGGTCGACGCCCGGAAGGCCGTGGAGGAAGCGCCGCAACGAGGCCTCGGAGGCGGTGATGTCGGCCCAATCGTTATCGGGTCCGGCCGCTGCCGTGGCTGTGCTGGTCATCTCGCCAGCATAGGGTTGTGGACCCGGGACGAGGAATCCGAGCGGGCGGCTGCTGCGCCCTCCTCGCCGGGGCGACGACTGGGGAGGAGAGCACCCGATGGCCGAGGTGGTCCAGACTTTCCGTGCCACCAACGGGCGCGTGACCGGTGTGCTCGGCCTCGCGACGTGTGCGTTCGTCGCCGTCCTGTCGGTGGTCACCGAGGACCGGGCTGCCGCGGTGCCGAGCGTGCTCGGCTGCGCGTTCGTCGCCGTCCTCGTCTGGGCGGCCCTGCTCCGGCCCCGCGTCTCGGCGACGGCCCACGAGCTGCGGATGAGGACGTTCGCGGAGGACGTGACCATCCCGCTGGCCTCGATCGACACGGTCGCGGTCCGCCGTTACCTCCTGGTCCGGTCAGGGGGCGAGAAGTACATCTGCCCGGCGGTGGGACGGTCGCTGCGCAAGACGGTGCGCCACGAGATGCGCTGGCAGGGCAACTCCCAGCTGATGGCGCCGGTCCAGGCCGGCGACATCGCGGCCGTGCAGACCGAGGTGAAGGGCGACAAGGGCGTGGACTACGCCGACTTCGTCGAGACCCAGATCGTGCACCTGGCAGACGTCGACCGGGCCGCGCGCGGCATCGAGGCCAGGTCCGAGGAGGAGTACCAGCTCGGTTCGCAGGTCGTACGCCGCCGGGCCTGGCCCGAGCTCGTGGCCATGACCGTCCTGGCGATCGCGTTCGTGGTCGCCGTGGTGGTCCTCTAGTCAGATCCCCGCTGCGGTCCGGATGCCGTCGCGCAGGGCGTCCAGCCGCGCGGCAGCCGAGATGCGTGCCGCGTCGACGCCGGCCTCCGGGTCCACCGGTACGACGACCTCGAGGTAGCACTTGAGCTTCGGCTCGGTGCCGCTCGGCCGCACGATCACCCGCGCACCCTCGGCCAGCCGGTAGCGCAGGCCCTCGGTCGGGGGCAGGCCGCCGTCGCCGCGCGCCAGGTCGTCGACCGACTCCACGGCCAGTCCACCCAGCGACGCCGGCGGCTCGGCTCGCAGCCGGTCCATCGCGGCGGTGATCCGTCCGAGGTCGGTCACCCGGACCGAGAGCTGGTCGGTGGCGTGCAGGCCGTGCGCCAGCGCCAGGTCGTCGAGCACGTCGACGAGGCCGCGGCCCTGGGCCTTCTGCTGGGCGGCCAGCTCGCACAGCAGCAGCAGCGCCGAGACGCCGTCCTTGTCCTTCACGTGCTCGGGGTCGACGCAGTAGCCCAGCGCCTCCTCGTAGCCGAACACGAGCCCGTCGACCTTGCTGATCCACTTGAAGCCGGTCAGGGTCTCCGCGAACGGTTGGCCCGCCGCAGCGGCCAACTTCTCGAGCAGGCTCGAGGACACGATCGAGCAGGCGTAGGTTCCGGTGTGCCCGGTGGCGAGCAGATGATGGGCCAGCAGCGCACCGACCTCGTCGCCGCGCAGCATCCGCCAGCCGTGAGCATCGGGCACGGCGGCGGCACACCGGTCGGCGTCGGGGTCGTTGGCCACGACCAGGTCGACCCCACGCCGAGCGGCCAGCTCGGTCGCCAGGTCCATCGCGCCGGGCTCCTCGGGGTTGGGGAAGGCCACGGTCGGGAAGTCGGGGTCGGGCTGCTCCTGCTGCTCCACGACGTACGGCGCCTCGAAGCCCGCGGTCTCCAGCACCTGGACGACCGAGGTCCCGCCGACGCCGTGCAGAGGCGTGTAGACCAGCCGCAGGTCGCGGGGACCGTCTGCGGCCAGGCCGGCGACCGTGTCGAGGTAGGTGTCGACGATGTCCTCCTCGAGGGTCCGCCACCCGTCCCCGCGGGGTACGTCGGCCAGCGGGCCGACGGCGGCGATGCGGGCCGCGATCTCGGCATCGGCCGGGGGCACGATCTGGCTGCCGTCCCCGAGGTAGACCTTGTAGCCGTTGTCGCGCGGCGGGTTGTGGCTGGCCGTCACCATCACCCCGGCCACGCAGCCGAGCTCGCGGATCGCGAACGCGAGCAGCGGCGTCGGCAGCGGCCGCGGCAGTACCAGCGCGTGCAGCCCGGCACCCGACATCACCTCGGCGGTGTCGCGGGCGAAGACGTCGGAGTTGTGGCGGGCGTCGTAGCCGATCACGACCGAGGCGTGGCGTTCGGCGCCCTGGTCCTTGAGGTATGCCGCCAGCCCGGCCGCGGCGCGGATCACCACCACACGGTTCATCCGGTTGGAGCCGGCGCCGAGCTCGCCGCGCAGACCCGCCGTGCCGAACTCGAGGGTGCCGTCGAACCGGTCCGCCAGGTCGGCCAGGTCTCCGGCCTCGATCACCCGCTCGAGCTCGGCTCGCGTCTCGGGGTCGGGGTCCTCGGCGGCCCAGGCCCGGGCCCGTTCGATCAGGTCGGTCACGCCTCGCAGGCTAGTGGTGCCGCTCCGCCCAGGTCACGGCATACTCGACGAACGCACGAGCCTCGGCGGCCGACCCGGGAAGGGGTCGCCTCGTCAGGCGCGAACCCTCGCGCCCGGTCGTCGCGCACCTGGGCGAGCAGCGGCCTCCACCGGGGATCGAGCCGGCGCGTGGCCCACTCGAGCGCGCCGGGTTTGCTGGCGACCTCGGCGGTGTCGATCGTGTACAGCTGGCGGCAGGCGGTGACGACGGCGTAGCGCTGTCCCCACGCGAGCGCGTCGATGTCGACCCACGTGGCGAGATCGGCGAGCAGCGTGGGCAAGGCAGAGGCGGACTCCTGGCGCAGGACGGCGGGCGGTACAGGGTCCATCCACGTCGGCGGCTCGGGCCCGGTCAGCGTGAGCCCTCGCTCGCGGAGGACCCACCGGGTGTAGGCGCGGTTGCAGTGGTCGTCCCACTCCAGCGTGCGGTGGCCGTGGTTGTTGAAGAGCCAGGGCTGCCCGAGGTGTGACACGCCGGCCAGCTCGTCCGCGGGGGCGTAGGAGCCCTCGATGTCGTGGCACCAGTGGCCCTCGCGGGTCGGGATCTCGTCGTGCAGCGCTTCCAGGTCCGTGACCTGACGGGCCGAGGGCCGACCGCGAGTGGCCACCAGGAAGTCGCAGTCGCTCTGGAGGTCTCCGGCTCCGAGCGCGAACGACCCCTGGACGTAGGCGCCGAGCAGGTCGTCGCCGAGGATCCGCCGCCAGTGCCCGATCAGCTCGTCCAGCAGGTCGTCGAGGTCGGGGTAGGCGGTGACGGTCACCGGGCGAGGGTAGGACGGGGCATGATCGGCACGTGACCGAATTACCGCGTCCGGCCGGGGGAGAGCGACCGGTCGCCGAACGGATCCGCGAGCTCGACGCCCTCGTCGGCCGGGATCGGTTCGTCGAGCTGTGCGTCGCCCTCCTCGCCGGCGCCGACCGTACGTCGTACGTGCCGGAGCTGCGCTACCTCACCGGGCACGCCTGGGACGCCGACGACCCGATCCTCGACCCGACGGTCTGGAAGGACTACTGGGTGCGCACCTGGGGCGCCCGTGGGCTCCTGCACTGCTGGGACGACCGGGCGACCGCGGCCGTCGTCGCCGGGCTCGACGACGAGCACTACCGACCGGCAGAGATGTGCCTCAAGGTCGCGGCGGCCTGGGACGTCGCCGGCGCCGGCCCGGGCGCGGCCACACTCGCCGGGCACGCGCTGCCGCGCGTGCGCGCCCAGGCGGTGCGCACCCTCGGGTTCGTGGGCGACACCGAGCACGTCGGCGCGGTGCGAGCCGCTCTCGACGACACCGATGGCGCCGTACGCCGTCAGGCCGCGCGCGCCTACGACCGGATGGCCTCGCGCCTCGACCTGCCGGGGCTCACGGAGAGCTGAGCGCACCCAGCAGCGCGCGGGCCTTGGCGTAGGACTCCTCGAGCTCCTCGGTGACCTCGGAACGGACCGTGATGCCGCCCCCGGTGCCGAGCTCCCAGCGGCCGTCGCCGCCGGTGGTGAGCGAACGGATCACCACGGCCAGGTCGGCCCGGCCGTCGGGTCGGATCCACCCGAACGTGCCGGAGTAGACGCCCCGCGGCGTGGTCTCGACCTCGTCGATGATCTCCATGGTCCGCAGCTTCGGCGCGCCGGTCATCGAGCCCGGCGGGAAGACCGACCGCAGGCCGCCGACCGTGGAGACGTCGTCCTGCAGGCGACCGGTGACGACGGAGACGAGCTGATGGACCTGGGTGTAGGACTCCACCTGCATCAGCGAGGGCACCTCGACGCTGCCCGGCCGGCAGACGCGGCTGAGGTCGTTGCGCAGGAGGTCGACGATCATCAGGTTCTCCGAGCGCGACTTCGGGTCGCTCGCGAGCCGCTCGGCCAGCGCCCGGTCCTCCGCCGGGGTGGCACCTCTGGGCAGCGTGCCCTTGATCGGGCGCGCCTCCGCGACGCGCTCGGCGTCGAGGGCGAGGAAGCGCTCGGGGCTCGCGCTGAGCAGCCAGCCTCGCGCGCCGGCGACGTCGTGCTGGAGGAAGCCGGCGTACGGCGCGGGGCTGCGGCGGCGCAGGCCGAGGTAGACCTCGACGGGAGCGGCGGCTGCGTCGGTGGCGACGCGGTAGGTGAGGTTGACCTCGTAGCTGCGCCCGGCGTGCAGGTGCTCCTGGACGGTGTCGAACGCCGCGGCGTACCACGTCTCGTCGACGAGCGGACCGGTCCCGACCGTCGCCGGCGGAGCCACACTCGGCTCGTCGGCCCCGACGTCGACGAGGTTGCCCGGGTCGACGCGCAGCCAGACGGCGTCCGGCTGCTCCGGCCCCGGGCCGGGCGGGGAGGTCCGGCCGCGAGGCGTAGCCGAGGTAGCCCACCCACAGCGCGTCGTCCGGCCCGGCGGCGATCTCGGCCTCGAGGACGGCGAACACGTCGGTGCCGGCGACCTCCGAGCTGCCGGAGGCGTGCCGCAGGACCAGACCCGTGCTCGCGTCGAGGCTGAGCGAGACGTCGTCGTCGGCCAGCCAGCCCGACCACGGAGCCGAGCCCTGGCCAGCCGCGCGGATGGACGCGGTCGAGCCAGAAGCACCTCGGGTGTGCAGCCGCGGTCGTGCGGAACGTCGTGGCGGCGTCAGCCATCGCGACCGTCCAGGAAGGTGGCGACCAGCTGCCGCCCCTGCTCGCTCAGCACGGACTCCGGATGGAACTGCACGCCCTCCAGCGGGCGCGAGACGTGCCGGACTCCCATCACGGTCCCGTCGCGGTCCGTCGCGGTGACGATCAGCTCGGGCGGGAGGCGGACCGCGGCGAGCGAGTGGTAGCGCACCGCCCGGAACGGGCTGGGCAGACCGGCGAACACCCCCGCGCCGTCGTGCTCCACGGAGGCCACCTCACCGTGCGCGGGGCGGACCCGCTCCACCGAGCCGCCGAGGGTGGTGACGATGCCCTGCAGCCCGAGGCAGACGCCGAGCACCGCGACGTCCGCTCCCTCGGCGACCGAGCGGACGACCGCTCGGCCGACCGCGAAGTCGTGCGGGTCGGCGGGGTGCCCGGGGCCGGGGGAGAGGACGACGTGGGTGAAGCGGAGCACCTCGTCCGGCTCGACCTCGTCGTGCTCGACGACCACCGGCAGCACGCCGGTCACGGCGGCGATCAGGTGCACCAGGTTCCAGGTGTAGGAGTCGTGGTGGTCGACCACGACCACGTCAAGGCTCCTCATGCCCCCGTCGCCCATCCGCGTTCGAGCGCCGCGTCGACGGCCCGGGTGACCGGGCCGGTGGCCCAGGGCCCGCCGACATCGCAGGTCGCGACGGGCCGGACCCCACCGATCGAGCTGGTCACGAAGAGCTCCGACGTCGTGGTCAGCTCGGCGAGGTCGAGGGTGCGCTGCCGTGCTGCGAAGCCGAGGTCGGTCAGGATCGCGAGCACGGCACGGCGGGTGACGCCGGGCAGGATCCGGCCGTCCAGCGGCGGCGTCGCCACCTCGCCGTCGTGCACCACGAACACGTTGCCACGCCCCGACTCGAGCAGGTGGTCGTCCTCGTCGACCAGGAGCGGGTCGACCGATGCGTCCGCGGGATCACCCCACTCCTCGAGCAGCGAGCGGTCGCACCACTTGTGGCAGCCCCAGCCACCCGGCACGCGGCGTACGACGAGGTGCCACGGGCGGCGCGGGCGGGCCGCGAGCGGTCGGGACTCCACCGACACCCCTTCGCCGGGGACGAACACCATGCGCACCCGCTGGAGCGGGGGGCCGGAGGCAGCCGCCGCCGACACCTCCCGCGCCAGGGCGCCCTGGTCCAGGCTGACGCCGTAGACGTCGCGCACGCCGGCGACGAGGCGCTCCAGGTGTGCCTCCGGCGCGATCGGCGTGTGAGCCTGCACCAGCAGGGTGTCGAAGAGACCTGCCGCCGGGTCGGGCGGTCGAACGGTCGCGGGCGGCATGGGCACGTGGGCCGTCAGAGGCGCGGGACGATCCGCCCGAGCAGGTCACCCATCCGGCTGGCGGCGGCACGACCCGCCTCGAGGACCTCCGCATGGTCGAGCGGCTCGCCGGAGATGCCGGCAGCCAGGTTGGTGACGAGCGAGATCCCGAGCACCTCCATGCCGGCCTCGCGGGCGGCGATCGCCTCGAGCGTGGTACTCATGCCGACCAGGTCGCCGCCGATGCGTCGCACCATCTCGATCTCGGCCGGGGTCTCGTAGTGAGGCCCGGGGAACTGCACGTAGACGCCCTCGTCGAGGGTCGGGTCGACCTCGCGGCACATCGCCCGCAGCCGAGCGCTGTAGAGGTCGGTGAGGTCGACGAAGTGGGCGCCCTCGATGGGGGAGCGGGCGGTGAGGTTGATGTGGTCGCGGATCAGGACCGGCGTCCCGGGCGACCACGCCTGGTTGAGCCCGCCGCACCCGTTGGTGAGCACGATCGTGCGGCAACCGGCTGCGGCGGCGGTGCGCACGGGGTGGACGACCGCGGCGACCCCCTTGCCCTCGTAGAAGTGCGTGCGGCTTCCGAACAGCAGAAGCCGTCGTCCGCCGACCTCGATGCTGCGGATCGTCCCGGAGTGCCCCTTCACGGCGGCCGCGGAGAAGCCGGGCAGATCGGTGGAGTCGATCTCGGCCGTTGCCTCGCCGAGGCCCGCTGCGGCGGGGAGCCAGCCAGAGCCGAGGACGAGCGCGACGTCGTGTCGCGCGACGCCGGACAGACGGGCGAGGGTGTCGGCGGCTTCCTGGGCGAGGTCCTGGGCGGTCACGGCCGCGAGCCTAGGGGACGGTGGTCGCGCCAGGCTCGGCCCACGTCACAGCCCGGTCGACCGGCAGGGGCGGAGCCGGAGCCCCTCCACGTAGTCGGCCGGCGCGTCCGCGGCCTCGGCGGCCTCGGCGATCACCCCGAGGTACGACGCGCTCGGCAGCCCGCCCTCGAAGGCGTCGAGCACGTAGGTCCAGGCCAGGAGCTCGCCGGTCATGGTCGACACCCGTACCTTGGTCTTGCGGTACAGCCCGGTCTCGGTCGACTCCCAGCGGTCGAGGGCCGACTCGTCGTCGCGTGACACGTCGTACACCGCGACGAAGACCTGCTCGATCGGGTCCTCGACGATGGTGGACAGGGCTCCGTCCCACCCCAGGTCCTCGCCGCCGAAGGTCAGCCGCCAGCCGGTCAGCCAGCCCGTGGTCTGGAGCGGCGAGTGGGGACACCGGAGGCCCATCCGCTGCGGGTCGAGGTTCGACGCGTAGGCGGCGTAGAGGGGCACGGCGACAGGCTAGTGCCTGCGCACGGGTCTCGACTTCGCTCGACCGGCGGCCGATGCGTAGGCTTGCAGGAGTGAGCCCTGAGTCAGCCAGCCAACACTTCGACGTCCTCGTCCTCGGGGCCGGCCCCGGCGGCTACGTCGCCGCCATCCGCGCCGCCCAGCTCGGCAAGACGGCGGCCGTCATCGAGAAGAAGTACTGGGGCGGCGTGTGCCTCAACGTGGGCTGCATCCCGTCGAAGGCGCTGCTGCGCAACGCCGAGCTCGCCCACGTGCTGACCCACGAGAAGGACGTGTTCGGCATCCAGGGCGAGGCCTCGATGGCCTTCGGGCCGACCCACGAACGGTCGCGGAAGGTGAGCGCGGGCATCGTCAAGGGCGTCCACTTCCTGATGAAGAAGAACAAGATCACCGAGATCGACGGCTGGGGCACGCTGAGCGGGCCCGGCCAGGTCGACGTCGCCCTCAACGACGGCAGCACGCAGACCTACACCTACGGCGACCTGATCATCGGCACCGGCGCCACCACGCGCCTGATCCCCGGGACGTCGCTCTCCGAGCGGGTCGTCACCTACGAGGAGCAGATCCTCGATCCCGAGCTGCCGGAGTCGATCATCATCGCGGGCTCGGGCGCGATCGGCGTCGAGTTCGCCTATGTGATGGCGAACTTCGGCGTCGACGTCACGATCGTGGAGTTCCTGGACCGGATGGTGCCGACCGAGGACGCCGACATCTCCAAGGAGCTGCTCAAGCACTACAAGAAGCTCGGGGTGAAGGTGCTGCTCGGCACCAAGGTCGAGTCCATCTCCGACCCGGGCGCCGAGTCGGGCCGCAAGGTGGAGGTGACGGTCTCCAAGGACGGCGCCTCCCAGGTGCTGGAGGCCGACAAGGTGCTCCAGGCGATCGGCTTCGCGCCTCGGCTCGAGGGCTACGGCCTGGAGTCGCTGGGCGTGGCCACCGAGCGTGGCGCGATCGTCATCGACGAGTACTGCCGGACCAACGTCGAGCACGTCTACGCGATCGGCGACGTCACCGGGAAGCTGATGCTCGCCCACGTCGCCGAGGCGATGGGGATCGTCGCCGCCGAGACCATCGCCGGCGCCGAGACCATGCCGGTCGCCTACGACTTCGTCCCGCGCGCGACCTACTGCCAGCCGCAGATCGGCTCGTTCGGCTACAGCGAGGCCCAGGCGAAGGAGAAGGGGTACGACGTCAAGACGGCGACCTTCCCGTTCTCGGCCAACGGCAAGGCCCAGGGGCTCGGCGAGGCGGTCGGGTTCGTGAAGGTCGTGGCCGACGCCGAGTACAACGAGATCCTCGGCGCCCACCTGATCGGCCCCGACGTCACCGAGCTCCTGCCCGTGCTCACCCTGGCGCAGAAGTGGGACCTCACCGCCGACGAGGTGGCCCGCAACGTCTTCGCCCACCCGACCCTGACCGAGGCGGTCAAGGAGGCCGTGCACGGCATCGCCGGGCACATGATCAACCTCTAGCTCGACCCCGGCTCCGTCAGGTGCCGGTGGGCGCGCTCGAGCACCGTCGGGGGCCCGACGACCACCGCGAACCGACCCTCCCACCCGCCGTGGTCCGGCTCGAGCAGCAGCCGCACGGTGTAGTCGATCGCGTCCTCGAGAGCCGGCACGGTGAACACGAAGTCCTGGCCGAACCGACCCTCCTCGAGTGCCGACATCGCGAAGTCCTGACCGGTGACCACCGGCTCGCCGAGGGAGTCGAAGCAGACGAGCTCCTGCAGCCCCGGGCGGAGCCCGGCCAGGAGGGCCGGGCTTCCCCGCCCCAGGTCCGCCGAGACCACGCCGACGTACGGCCCGCTGCCCACCTGCTCGGCCACCGAGGGGTCCGCCAGCAGCACCTGGCACCACCGCCCGTCGCGGTTCACGTCGATGACGTCCAGCTCGGGGGCGTTCACCCTCCGATCCTAGGGCCGGCAGCGTGGCCCACCGGGCGGACTTCCCTGGGGGCGTCCGCTTCGAGCTCGAGCCGGCAGGCGCCTGGCGGGTGCGGTCGAGGGCCGGTGGTTCCATCCCGAGGGCGGTCGGCACTGGTTCTCCTGGCACCCCGACCGGCTGACACAATGAGTGCATGGTCTCCCCCCGTGCCCGCGTCGTGATCGTGGGGGGCGGCCCCGGGGGGTACGAGTCCGGGCTGGTCGCGGCCCAGCTGGGGGCCGAGGTCACGATCGTCGACACCGACGGCCTGGGCGGGTCGGCCGTGCTCACCGACTGCGTGCCCAGCAAGACCCTGATCGCGACGGCGGAGCTGATGACCGAGGTGTCGGGCGCGACCGAGCTCGGGGTGAACCTCACCGACGAGGCGGGCGGGCGGCCGGAGGGGTCCGGCGTCCATGTCGACCTCGGCCGCGTCAACGCGAGGGTCAAGCAGCTGGCTCAGGACCAGTCCGCCGACATCGCCCGCCGCCTGGAGAAGGAGGGCGTGCAGGTCGTCCGTGGTCGTGGCCGGCTGGACGGGCCCGACCGGGTGCAGATCACCGGTCTCGACGGAGGGGAGAGCACGCTCGAGGCCGACGCGGTCCTCCTGGCCACCGGCGCCGCCCCGCGCACGCTCCCGACCGCCCAGCCGGACGGCGAGCGGATCCTGACCTGGGAGCAGGTCTACGACCTCACCGAGCTGCCGTCCCACCTGATCGTGGTCGGCTCGGGCGTGACCGGCGCCGAGTTCGCCAGTGCCTACCTCGCCCTCGGCGCCGACGTGACGCTGGTGTCCAGCCGCGACCGGGTGCTCCCCGGTGAGGACGCGGACGCC
The DNA here is from genome assembly GCA_963805345.1 of uncultured Actinomycetota bacterium. Taxonomy (GTDB): domain Bacteria; phylum Actinomycetota; class Actinomycetes; order Propionibacteriales; family Nocardioidaceae; genus Nocardioides. The sequence continues at coordinate 200,041 of CAWDUA010000005.1, read as the reverse complement.
GCCGGGGTGCTCGAGGAAGTGCTCACCCGCCGTGGGATGCGGGTCCTCGCCCGCTCGCGGATGGAGTCGGTGACGCGCCACGGCGACTCCGTCACGGTCACGCTCACCGACGGCCGCGTCGTCGAGGGCTCCCACTGCATCCTGGCCGTCGGCTCGGTCCCGAACACCCGTGGCCTCGGCCTCGAGACCGCGGGTGTGGCCACCGACGAGGCCGGTTTCGTCACCGTCGACCGGGTCTCCCGCACCACCGCCCGCGGGGTGTACGCCGCGGGCGACTGCACCGGGGTCCTGATGCTCGCCAGCGTGGCCGCCATGCAGGGCCGCATCGCGATGTGGCACTTCCTGGGCGACGCCGTCTCCCCGCTGAACCTCAAGACAGTCTCGTCCAATGTGTTCACCGCCCCCGAGATCGCCACGGTCGGCTGGTCGCAGGAGGCGGTCGACAAGGGCGAGATCGAGGTCCACGACGTGCTCCTGCCGCTGGCGGGCAACGCGCGCGCCAAGATGCAGGGCGTCCGCGACGGTTTCGTGAAGCTCTTCTGCCGACCCGGCACGGGCATCGTGGTCGGTGGGGTGGTCGTCGCGCCCCGCGCCAGCGAGCTCATCCACCCGGTCTCGGTCGCGGTGGCGGAGTCGCTCACCGCCGACCAGCTGGCCCAGGCGTTCACGGTGTACCCGTCGATGAGCGGGTCCGTGGCCGAGGCCGCCCGCAGGTTGCATCGCGTCTGACTTCGTGATCACCTGGACCCTCGCCACGGAGGCCTCACCGGCCCCACGAGCCACGGGGAGAGCAGCAGCATGCGCAGGCGCCTGCCGATGATCGGGACCGTATCGGCAGCGCTGGTGGCAGCCGCGCTGGTGACCGGCGCGGCGGGGGCCGCCGGCGCGGCGCCCGCCGCGGCGACCGCTGGTCAGATCCGCGTGCCGGACCACGGCACCGTCACCGTGAACGGCCACGGCTGGGGTCACGGGCGCGGGATGAGCCAGTACGGCGCGGAGGGTGCTGCGCGCAAGGGGCTGAGCGCCGGGGAGATCCTGCGCTTCTACTACCCGGGCACCACCACGGGTGCCTTCCACGGCAAGGTCCGGGTGCTGATCAGCTCCGACACCGACCAGAACACGACCGTGGTCAACCGAGCCGGCCTCGAGGTCCACGACCTGAGCACGCATCGGACCTACGCGCTGCCGTCGACAGGCAGGATCGGAAAGGCCACGCGGTGGCGGCTCTCGTCCAAGCCGGGCAAGCCCGCTCGAGTCTCCTACCTCACCGGCTCGTGGCACGTGTGGCGCACGCTCCGCAAGGACGGCGAGTTCCGGGCGCGCCGGCCGATCCGCTTGGTGCTGTCCAGCGGGTCGACGCCCTACCGCGGCGTACTGCAGTCGCGCACGTCCACCCGTGGTGGGTCGGCACCGCATCGGATCACGGTGAACAAGGTGTCGATGGAGGACTACGTCCGAGGTGTCATCCCGAACGAGGCGTTCCCGTCGTGGCACCAGGCGGCGCTCCGCGCACAGGCAGTGGCGGCCCGCTCGTACGCGGCACACAAGCTGCAGTCACCACTCAGCACGCAGTACGAGCTGTGCGACACGTCGAAGTGCCAGGTCTACGGAGGGGCCGGTGCAGAGGTCGCCTCCACCAACCAGGCCACGGCCAAGACCGCCGGAATGATCCGCCTGTACGACGGCGAGCCGGCCTCCACGGAGTTCTCCTCCAGCAACGGCGGGTACACCGTGGCCAGCTCCTTGCCGTACCAGGTCGCCAAGCCGGACCCGTACGACGGATGGTCGGGCAACCCGGTCCACACCTGGCGCACGACCGTCACCACGGCCGCGATCGAGAAGGCGTACCCCGCCGTGGGCAACCTGAAGAGCCTGTCGGTGACGAAGCGGGACGGACACGGCCAGTGGCACGGGCGCGTGCTCTCCCTGAGGCTCGCCGGGAGCAGGGGCACGGTGAACCCGTCTGGCGACGACTTCCGCAGCCGACTCGGCCTGCGCTCCACCTGGTTCGACCTGTCGACCTGAACCGCCGTTCAGGCTAGGGTGAGCGGGCCATGATGATGAAGACGACACCCTTCCACCCGCGGCTGAGCGAGCTGAACCAGACCGGCCTCTACGGCCACTGGGCCGGTTACCTCTCGACCCTGCGCTACGACCTCTCGGCGAAGCACGAGTACTTCGCCGTCCGGAACTCGGCGGGGTTCTTCGACACCTCGCCGCTCTACAAGTACCGGATCACGGGGTCCGACTCCGAGCGGTTCCTCGCCGGGGTCATGACCCGCGACGTACGCCGGTGCCGCCCCGGTCAGGCCATGTACACGGTGTGGTGCGACGAGGCCGGCTACGTGCTCGAGGACGGGGTGCTCTTCCGACATGCCGAGGACGACTGGCTGCTGACCGCGGCCGACCCCAACCTCGGGTACCTCGACTCCCTGGTCGGACGGCTGCGCGTCTCGATCGAGGACGTGAGCCCGGACTACGGCGTGCTGGCGGTCCAGGGACCGCGCTCCCGCCAGATCCTGGCCTCCCTCGCGCCCGAGGTGGCTGACCTGCCCTTCTTCGGGCTCACGCCCGCCAAGATCGGCGGCGCCCCGGTCACCATCTCCCGCACCGGCTACACCGGCGACCTGGGCTACGAGGTGTTCGTCGAGGCCGATGACGCGCTCGGCGTGCTCGACAGGCTCATCCAGGCCGGCGACGGACAGGGCTTCCGTCCCTTCGGCGAGGACGCCCTGCTGATGCTGCGGATCGAAGCCGGGCTGGCCCTGATCGGCGTGGAGTTCTCCTCCGCCCGCTACGCCTTCACCGACGCCGAGCGGTTCACGCCCAAGGAGCTCGGCTTCGGCTGGATGCTGGGCAAGAACGGCGCTGCGCTGGGCGAGGACCGGCCGTTCATCGGCCGCCGCGCCCTCGAGCGCGAGCTCCGCGACGGCACCTCGCGCTGGGCCACGGTCGGACTGTGGGTCGACTGGCAGGAGTTCGAGCGGCTCCACCTCGAGCGCGGCCTCGTCGTGCCCAAGGACGAGAACCCCGTGCCCTGGGAGTCCATGCTCTACGGCGGGGCGGAGCGCGACGAGCGCGTCGGCTACGCCACCAGCCTGATGTACTCGCCCGCCCTCCAGCGCCATATCGGGATGGCCCGCGTGCTGCCCGAGTACGCCACGAAGGGCTCGACGGTGCACCTGGAGATCACCGTCGACCACGAGTACCTCACCGTGCCGGCGACCACCGACCGGCTCCCGCTCTACAACCCCGCGCGCAAGACCGGCACGACGGTCGAGCTCGCCCCGATCTCTCACCGAATGGAGCACTGATGGCCGGCAGCAAGGGCGCGAACACCTACGACGCGATCGTCGTCGGGGGCGGTCACAACGGCCTGACCAACGCGGCGTACCTGGCCCAGTCCGGCCTGAAGGTGCTGGTGCTCGAGCGTCGCGGTTTCGTCGGTGGTGCCGCGATCACCGAGGAGCTGCACCCGGGCTTCTCGTTCACCACGTTCTCCTACGCGCTGAGTCTGCTGCGCCCGGAGATCATCCAGGAGCTCGAGCTGGTCAAGCACGGCTTCATGCCGCTGCTGATGCCGACCCACTTCGCGCCGATGGACGACGGCGACTACCTCCTGCTCACCGAGGACGAGCAGTTCAACGACCAGGAGATCGGGCGGCACAGCAAGCGTGACGTCGACGGCTACCACCGCTGGGAGCACGACCTCGAGAAGGTCATCCAGCTGGCGATGCCGCTGTTCAACAACGCGCCGCCGGACATCTTCAGCGACGACCCCGCCGATCAGGCGGACGTCGCGTGGATGATGAAGCAGCTGCGCGGCGCCGACCGGAAGACCCTCCACGACCTGGTGCGGTTCCTCACCGGGAGCTGCGCCGACCTGATGGACGACTACTTCGAGTCCGACATCGTGAAGTCCGCGATCGCCTCGTCCGGCATCATCGGCAACAAGGTCGGCCCGATGTCGCAGGGGTCCGGTCTGGTGCTCCTCTTCCACCTGATGGGCGAGCAGGACGGCCAGCACGGGGCCTGGGGCTTCCACAAGGGCGGCAACGGCGGGTTCACCCAGGTGCTGAAGCGGGCTGCCGAGTCGTTCGGGGCGACCGTGCGCGTCGAGGCGCCGGTGGACCACGTGATCGTCAAGGACGGCAAGGCGACCGGTGTCGTGCTGGAGGACGGCACGGAGTTCTCGGCGCCGATCGTGGTCAGCGCGCTCGACCCGCGGCGCACGTTCACCGAGCTGGTGGATCCCAGAGAGCTGCCCAGCGACCTGGTCGAGGCCATCGACCGCTACCGGTTCCAGGGCACCTCGGCCAAGGTGAACTTCGCCCTCGACGACCTGCCCGTCTACCCCGCACTCAAGGGCCGGATCGACCACTTCGGCGGGTTCGTCAACATCGGACCGTCGCTGGAGTACCTCGAGCGGGCCTACGACGACGCCAAGTACGGCTGGTACTCCCGCCTGCCCTACATCGACGGCGCCATCCAGTCCGTCGTCGACCCCGACATGGCGCCCCCCGGCAAGCACGTGATGAGCTGCTTCATCCAGTACGCGCCCTACGAGCTCAAGGGCAGCGACTGGGACACCGAGCGCGAGCCCTTCGGCGACACCGTGCAGGCGGTCCTGGAGACCCACTTCCCGGGCTTCGGCGACCTGGTGCTCCACCGTGAGGTCGTGACGCCGCTCGACATCGAGCGGGTGGCGGGGCTGACCGAGGGCAACATCTTCCACGGCGAGTTCCTGGCGCCGCAGATGTTCTTCATGCGGCCTGCGCCGGGCTACGCGCGCTACAACACCTCGATCGACGGCTACTACCAATGCGGCTCCGGCACGCATCCGGGCGGCTGTGTGACCGGCGGTCCCGGCAAGCTCGCCGCCCAGAGGATCCTCGCCGACCGGAGGCACTGAGCATGTATCTGATCCTCGGCATCATCGTCTTCGGGATGGGCATCGGCGCCGTCGCCCAGCTGATCCTCGGACACCAGGGAAGGGTCGACTGGAGCCAGGCGATCATCGCCGGTCTGGTCGGCTCGTTCATCGGCGGTCTGCTGATCAGCCTGTTGTCCGGCGACGGCCTCGACCTCAGGCCGAGCGGCATCATCGGCTCGCTGGTCGGTGCCATCCTGGTCACCCTCGGCTGGCGCTGGTGGCAGAACCGCAACCGGCCCAGTGCCGCCGAGCGCGCCGCCAAGCGCTCGGGTGACCCCCGCAAGTCCAACCCGCGCTGACCCCGCCCGAGGGCGGGGTCAGCGGGGAGTGGTCAGACGTCGTCGCGGGCGAGCAGGCTCGTCACGGCCGAGCGGTCGAAACCCTTGAAGGTCATCCAGAGACCGATCGTCAGCTCCCAGGCCGCGATCGGCAGCGTGAGGACGAAGGCCGTCGCCGAGACCTGCTCGATGGCGCCGAAGAGGCACGCCACGAAGGCGGCGAACAGCAGGGGGGCGCCGATCAGGCCGACCGTCGGGATGATGCGGGGCACCAGGCGCGAGCGGTAGAGCAGGCTGCCGAACAGCACGGCGTTGAAGACGGGCATCAGGCCGGGGCCGAAGAGGAAGGTCCAGTTCCGGACGTCGACCAAGGCGTTGGCGGTCACGGTCAGCGACGCCGCGTCGGTGCCGGTGCCGGCGAAGTCCTGGCGCATGGTGACGACCGCGAGCAGGCTGACCACGCCGATCATGACCACGGCCGCCTCGACGAGGCGAGAGGTGACGAAGCCGAGGGCCATCGACCCGTTCTGCCGCTTCACCACCGCATACACGGCGACGGCGGACCCGACGGCGGTCAGGGCGTTCACGGAGTCGAGCAGGCAGCCCCAGAGCACGCGGGTGTCGCTGCCCGCACTGGTGACGTAGCCGGCGTCGTTCAGCACCGGCGCGATCAGGATCAGTGCGGGGATCGAGGACACGAAGGTGAGCAGGTAGAAGATGCCGGCGGCCCGGGCGTGACGGCGCGTGGGGTCGGGCAGCTCGCCGGCGGTGTGCACGGGTGCGGGTGCGGTGGTGGTCATGTCAGGCTCCTGGGGTTGAGGTGTCGGTGATGGGGCGGTGCGGCGACTCGACGTCGGACTCGACCTGGGTCAGCGAGACCAGGGGGAGGCCGATGTCGCGCAGCTGGTGGAGCAGGCCGTGCAGCGCGGCCTGGTCGACGACTCGCCCTGCGAGCAGGGTGAAGCCGTCACCGGTGGACAGGGTCATGCCCTCGAAACGGGCCGACCAACGGGCGTCGAGACGGCCGCGGAGGCGGATCTCGTACCAACCGGACCCGTCCGGTGTGGTGGCTGCGGTGTTCATGTCCGCACGCTAGGAGCCGAGGTGGTGAGCCGAGATCACATCATGTGGTGAGCGTGGTGGTGATCTTCGGGGGCTCGTGCGGGTCAGCGCACGAGGAACGGCTCGAGCAGGGCGCCGTGTGCCGCGTGCGCGAGGGCGACGGCGTCGTCCTCCGGGAGGTCGAGCACGCGCACGTGTTGCCGGCCACCTGCGGTGGTCGCCACCAGGTCGGCCAGGCCGACGCGGCGCTGGAACCAGGTCGAGCGCAGGTTCCAACCGATCACCGAGCCGGTGGCCAGCGCCTCGCGGCGGCGGTTGAGGCTGCCCGACCGGGCCACCAGGTGGCCGTCGACCAGTGCGTGCCCGAGGGCGCGGGCACGGTCGACCGCCAGGACGACCCCGACCGCGAGGGCCACCGGCGCGAACACCGCGAGCCAGGGGGCGAGGACGTACGCCGCGACGGCGGCCGCCACGGCGACGGCGGCGGCCGGCACCAGGGCCCGCGTCCACCGCCTGCGGCGCGCACGAGGTCCGTGGGAGACCAGCGTGACCGCCACCGGCCCGTCCCCGCCGAGGACCTCGGCCGCGACCCGGTCGACCTCGTGGCGTGGCGCGGGCGGGACGAGCACGGAGCTGCCCTGCTGCTTCTTGCTCAGTCCCGTCACGATCGCCGACAGCCGGGCACCGCCCGCCAGCCGGAGACTCAGCGGCTCGCCGATGCTGACCCCGGAGACACGGGCGTCGTCGAGACTCGTCTCGCGAGTGGTGAACAGGCCGCGGCGCAGATGCCAGGAACCGTCCTCGACGGTGTGACTGAGGACGAAGCCGAAGTTCGTGACCAGGTAGCCCACCACGGCCAGCACGCAGAGCACGACCAGGACCGTTGCCAGGCCGCCGAGCACGAGCACCGTCACCCCGAGCCGCTGGAGCTCGCGTTCGTCGACCGTCGGCGCCCACTCGAACGTGCGCAGGCCCTGGGCAAGGAGGCCGAGCGCGGCACCCGCGATGACCACCCCGGCGGACGTCAGCGGCGCGAACCGCACCCAACGCGGATCGAGGGTGAGCACGACCCGCCGCGTGGTCCGCTGGTCCTCCTCCTGGTCGCCTGCTGCCGAGACCCGCAGCAGACGGGAGCGCAGCTGGTCGGCAGCGGTCACCGAGAGGCCGTCGAGGTCGAGCTTCGTGCCGCCCTTGTCGCCACTCTGGCCGGTCCCGACCCGGAGCGTGACCAGGCCGAGCGCGCGGTGGATCGGCGAGGCGGTCAGGTCGACGGTGCGGACCCGATCCAGCGGCGTCGAGACGACGCGCTTGTTGAGGAGGCCATTCCTGACCTCGACGCGACCAGAGGTGAGTCGATAGCTCGTGGTCACGTAGCGCAACAGACCCAGGCCGACGGGGATCGCGACGCCGATCAGGCCCCAGTAGCCGCCCTCCGTCCCGCGGTTGAACAACAGGAGGCCGATCAGCACCGGCAGGAAGCGCACCACCTCGCGGACCGGGTGCACCAGCAGCATCCGTCGGTCGAGCCGGTGCCACTCGAGGACCTGGTCGACCTGGTCCATCAGGTCGCGTCCCCGGGGACCGAGTCGGCCGTCCGTGTCAGGTCCTCGACGATCGCCAGGGCGCGGTCGCGGTCGAGACCCTCGATCGTCAGGGCGCCGGCGGACGACGCCGTGGTGACCCGCACCGTCGAGAGGTGGAACAGCCGGGAGATCGCGCCCTCGCGGTGGTCGACGGTCTGCACGCGCGACATCGGGGCGATCCGGCGCTCGCGGGCCCACCAACCGGTCTGGGTGTAGACAGCGGTGTCGGTGACCTCCCAGCGGTGGACGAGATACCGCCACTGCGGCACCAGTGCGGCGTACGCCAGGAGCAGGGCGGCGACCACCCACAGCGCCCAGCCGGGCAGATCGAACCAGTTCCACGGGCCGCTGGCGAGGTAGAGGACCACCACGACCACCAGGCCACGCAGGGCGTCGGTGGTGATCCACATCAGGCGCGCCCGCGGGCTCACCCGCTCACGCGGGGCACGCAGGCGCAGATCGGCGCCGTCGGGGTCGGGTGCGGACATCAGTCCTTGAGCTCGCAGATGACGGCGCCGTTGGTGACCGTGGCACCGACCTCGGCCTGCAGCGACGTGACCGTGCCGGACTTGTGGGCCTTGAGCGGCTGCTCCATCTTCATCGCCTCCAGGACGACGACCACATCACCCTCCGCCACGACCTGGCCCTCCTCGACCGTCACCTTCACGATCGTGCCCTGCATCGGGCTGGTGACCGCGTCGCCGGACGCGGCGCCGCCGGCCTTCTTGCCCGGGGACCGCTTCGGCTTCCTCGCCCCCGGCGCCGCGCCGGAGGCAGCGACCGACCCGAGACCGCCCGGGAGCGAGACCTCGAGCCGGCGACCACCGACCTCGACCACGACGATCTGCCGCTCCTCGGGGTCGGCGCCCTCGGCATGGTCACCGCCGTAGGGCGTGATCGGGTTGTCGAAGTCCGTCTCGATCCAGGTGGTGTAGACGTCGAAGGAGCCGACGCCCGTGGGGTTGGAGGCACCGACGTACGCAGGGTCCTCGACGACCGCGCGATGGAACGGGATGACCGTGGGCATGCCGTCGACCACGAACTCGCCGAGGGCGCGGCGCGAGCGCTCCAGGGCCTGCGTGCGGTCGCGCCCGGTCACGATCAGCTTGGCGATCAGCGAGTCGAACGCGCCCGGCACGGTCTCGCCGTTCTCGTAGCCACCGTCCAGACGTACGCCGGGCCCTTGCGGCGGCTGCCAGGCGGACAGGGTGCCGGGGGCCGGCATGAAGTTGTTGCCGCCGTCCTCGGCGTTGATCCGGAACTCGATCGAGTGACCGCGGACCTCGGGGTCGTCGTAGCCGAGCTCCTCACCCGCGGCGATCCGGAACATCTCGCGCACCAGGTCGAGGCCGGTGACCTCCTCGGACACACAGTGCTCGACCTGCAGCCGGGTGTTGACCTCGAGGAAGGAGATGGTGCCGTCCTTGGCCACGAGGAACTCGCAGGTTCCGGCACCGTGGTAGCCGGCCTCACGCAGGATCGCCTTGGAGGAGTCGTAGAGCCGGGCCCGCTGGTCGTCGGTGAGGAAGGGCGCCGGAGCCTCCTCGACCAGCTTCTGGTGACGCCGCTGCAGTGAGCAGTCGCGGGTCGAGACCACCACGACGTTGCCGTGCTGGTCGGCCAGGCACTGGGTCTCGACGTGGCGTGGCCGGTCGAGGAACTTCTCCACCAGGCACTCGCCCCGGCCGAACGCGCTGACGGCTTCGCGGACCGCGGACTCGTACTGCTCCGGGATCTCCTCGAGGGTGCGGGCGACCTTCAGGCCCCGACCGCCTCCGCCGAAGACGGCCTTGATCGCCACCGGCAGGCCGTTCGCCTCTGCGAAGGCGATGACCTCCTCGGCACCGCTCACGGGGTCCTGCGTGCCGGGGGCCAGAGGAGCGTTGACCTTCTGTGCGATGTGCTTGGCCCGGGCCTTGTCGCCGAGCGCCTCGATCGCCGCGGGTGGCGGACCGATCCAGACCAGCCCGGCGTCGATGACAGCCTGGGCGAAGGCGGCGTTCTCGGCGAGGAAGCCGTAGCCCGGGTGGACGGAGTCGGCGCCGGCGTCGAGGGCGACGTTGACGATCTTCTCGATGTCGAGGTAGGAGTCGGCCGGGGTGGCGCCCCCGAGGCTGTGGGCCTCGTCCGCGAGCCGGACGAACAGCGCATCGCGGTCGGGGTCGGCGTACACCGCGACACTGCCGATGCCGGCGTCCTTGCAGGCGCGGATCACGCGGACGGCGATCTCGCCACGGTTCGCGATCAGGACCTTCTGCAACGGCTTCACGTCGGGCAAGGCGCACTCCTGGTTCGGGGCCTGTTCAGGGTTCGGACTCCGCCGTGCACACTATCGCCCGGCAGATGACCAGGCGTCGGCGAACTCCGCCACGGTCGGGTAGCGCTCGGTCGGGTCGGGCCGCGTCGCCCGGTGGAGGACGTCGCGCTGCTCGCGCGTCCCCCGGAACGTCGCGGCCTCGTAGGTGCCGTCCGGGCCACCGGAGAGGAAGACCTGCGCCAGGCGCGCGAGCGTGAACGCCGTGGTGCGCTCGTCGATCGTGGCACCGCGCTGGAACTCCTCGGGCGCCATGAAGCGGTCCGAGCCGAACATCCGACCCATCTCGTTGGTGAACGGTCCCAGGTGGTAGGTGTCGAGATCCATCAGCGTCACCCGGTGGTTCCCGAAGTCGTAGATCAGGCAGCCGTCGTAGAGGTCTGCGGCGACCCAGCCGTCGGCGGCGAGCGCGACGTGCGCGTCGTACACATGGTCGAGGGTCGCCTCGATCTCGGTCACGGGAAGGGCGCGGAAGCGCTGGAACGTCGACGCCGGGTCGTCGCGCCGACCGCGGTGGGCGCCCACCAGCTCGCCGTCGGCCCAGCCGTACACCAGCATCGGGCCCGCCGGTGACTCGACCACGCCCAGCAGAGTGGCCAGGGCGGGATGCCGGACCCGGCCGGCGAGGGTCGCCGCGTTGCGCAGCAGGGCGACGCGACCCGCGAGGTCGAAGTACGGCGCGGTGTCGTCCGGGTCGCCGGCGGTCTTGACGAAGAACCGGTCACCGCCGAGCTCGGACGCCGTACGACACGTTGCCGGAGTCCTGCCGGTCGAAGGTCGCGAACAGCTCTCCGATCCTGGTCAGGTAGGCCAGAGGCAACTCGTCGATCCAGGACCGGTGCGTCAGCGGGTGGGGCACGGGGCGGGATTCTGCCAGCCACGGACGTGCGGCGATGCCGGTCGTCGCCTCACAGGCCGAGCTGATGGGTGATCAGCCGCAGCTGGTAGTCGAACCACGCGTCGTCGTCGAAGATCGCGTTGGTGAGTCGGCCGAAGAGCTCGAACGACACCAGCCCGAAGACCGCGGCCCAGCTGTTCATGCCCCGGGCCAACAGCGCGGGGGAGAGACCCTCGAAGCCGGGCTGCGCGATGATGCCGTCCAGGTCGGCGCGCACCGTGGCGGGGAGGCGCTCGTGGGCCTCCGGTGCGAGGGTCCCGCGCTCGATGGCGTCGCGGAGGATCGCCGACATCACCAGCACGGGCCGGCTGGCGGGCTCCACGGTGTCCTGGGGCGCGACGTAGCCGGGGACCGGTGTGCCGTACACGAGGGCGTACTCCGCCCGGTGGGCCCGGCTCCAGTCGCGCACCGCGTGGCACGTCGCGAGCCAGCGCCCGCGCAGGTCCGTCCGCCGCACGCCGGCCTCCGCGGTCTCGACCGCCTCGCCCAGGTCGTCGTACGCGTCGATGATGAGTGCCGTCAGGAGCGCGTCGCGGCTGTCGAAGTAGCGGTACACCGCCGACGACACCATCCCCAGCTCGCGAGCCACGGAGCGGAGCGACAGGTCGGCGCCGTCGGTGGCGAGATGCTGGCGTGCCACTCGCTTCAGGTCGGCGATGGTCTGGGCGCGGGCCCGGGCGCGGGCACCGGTGGGTCGGTCGGGCATGGTCTCAGTGTGGCACGGAAATGTGAGCAGTGCTCTTGAACTGACGAGAAAAGTGAGCAATGATCTAAAACGAGAGCACTGATCACATTATGGAGGAATCATGGACACCCACCTCGTCGTCGGAGCCGGTCCCGTCGGAACGGCCGTTGCGCACCGTCTGTTGGCCGACGGCCATCGAGTGCGGGTGGTGACCCGCAGCGGAAGTGGTCCCGAGGGCGCCGAACGGGTCCGCGCCGACGCTGCCGACGGCGCGCGGTTGGCGGAGCTCGCGGACGGCGCGGTCGCGGTCTACAACTGCGTGAACCCGACGTACTCCCGGTGGGCGCAGGACTGGCCGCCGGTCGCGACGGCGCTGCTGACGGCCGCCGAGTCGAGCGGCGCCGTGCTGGCGACGGTGGGCAACCTCTACGGCTACGGCAGGGTCGTCGCGCCGATGACCGAGCAGACACCGCTGGCCGCGACCGGGATCAAGGGCCGCGTCCGGATCGCGATGTGGCGCGACGCCCTGGCTGCCCACCAGGCAGGACGGATCCGCACCTTCGAGGTGCGGGGGAGTGACTACCTCGGCGGCAACTCGCTGCTGTCCTACCTCGTGACCCCGGCTCTGCGGAAGGGGCGGCGGGCCTTCGTGCCGGCCGATCTCGACGCGCCGCACACGTGGACCTGCACCGAGGACGTCGCCGCGCTCCTCGTCACCGGAGCGTACGACGACCGGGCCTGGGGTCGTGCCTGGCACGTGCCGAGCAACGATCCGCTCAGCATCCGGGAGCTGACGGCGATCGCCGCCGGACAGCTCGGCGTGACTCCCAAGCTCGCCGCCATGCCCTACGCCGTGCTCTGGGCCGCCGGCCTCGTCAACCCGATGGCGAAGGAGCTGCGGGAGACCCAGCACCAGTTCCGCCACCCCTTCGTCCTCGACTCGACCGCCGCCCAGGAGACCTTCGGACTGGCGCCGACCCCGATGACCGAGGCGGTCCGGATCGATCTCGCGGCGGGGACGCCCACCGGCGTCAAGGCCTGACACCGGTGGGCGGTCCTGCGAGAACGGCTACCTGAGCCGCTCGGCCCGATGGAGAAGGACGCGTGCCTGGACCATCAGGTGCGCGGCCCTGCCGTGGCCGACTCCGTGCCCGGCCGCGGCCCGTGCCAGCTCCGCCTTCATCTCGGTCGCCAACGCATCCCGCGCGTCGGCGATCCGGGTCAGCGTGGCCTCGGTCGCGTCGTACGCCCCGTCATGGCCGGCCGACCCACCGGCGAGGGCCCGCGAGTCGGCGATGAGCGTCGCCGTGGCCAGCGGACCGACCGCGGAGTTGATCGCCTGGTAGGCCCGGGCCAGCCCCTCGGTGGCGCGCAGCGCGTGACCGGGGTGCGCGAGCACCTGTGAGATCACGCGCCCATCGGTCAGGTAGTCGTCGCGGAGGCCCAGCAGGTGGAGCATCGTCGGCCGTAGGTCGACCTCCTCCACCCAGGTCCCCCGCCTCGACGCCTCCGGCACGGTGTGCGTCGAGTTCGGGTCGGAGGCCTCGTTGCTCTGCTCCGGCCCCGGCCCGTCGATCCCGAGGTGGGACACGCCGGGCCCGGCGAACGACGACCACGTGACGTCGATGTTCGGCGAGTAGTACCCGTGGTTCCACGCGAAGCCGGGGTTGATCGACGTGTTCGGCCCCGAGGTCGAGAAGTACCAGTCGGGCACCGGGAACATCGTGTAGGACGGCTTGCGGAGCGGATCAGCGGTCTGCATGTGCAGGATCCGCTCCTCGACCCCGCCGGCCTGGTACTTCACGATCCGCTGGTTCGCCTCGCCGCTGTAGGCGTTGTCACCCCGCATCGCGGCGGTGTCGCGCTCGAGCTGGCGCAGGGCCGGTTCGTGGAGCCCCGGCTGGCCGTGGACGTAGAGCGAGGCGCCCTGCGGCTCCAGGTCGTACGCAGTGTCGGCGCTGGCCGTGGAGGAGAGCAGGCCCACGACGTTGGCCTGGAGCTCGCCGAGGGTGCCGGCCGGGTAGCTGCAGTAGTTGCCGACCGTGCCGTCACACGTCGCAGGCGTCGGCTTCAGGGCGCGCTCGGCGTTGGCGCCCGCGAACTGGTCGTTCTCCTCGGCGCTGATCACGAACAACGTGTTCGAGGAGTCGATCCCGTCGGCGGCCAGCCGCTGGAAGAAGGTCGCGAACGCCGCGTCGTAGGCCTTGCCGTTCTCGTCGTAGCAGGCGTCGCCGGGACCGATCGGCTTGCCCGAGCCGGTCGCGGTGGCCGTGGTGCACGGGCCGTGGTCGAAGGCCTTCCGCTCGTGCAGGTCGGAGATGTAGCCGTAGGTGACCGGAACCCCGCTCTCCTGGAGATCGGCCATCACCGCCAGCGACTGCGACGCTGTGGGGTTGAAGCCGGGGAAGCCGGCCTTGCCGCTGAAAGGCTCCTTCAGCGGGTTGCCGTCGAGATCGACGAGGTCGCCGTTCGCGTCGGTGACCTGATAGCCGTGGCGGGTCAGGTCCGGCGTCCCGGCGCCGAGCTGTGGGCCGACGTACCTGGCCCCGAACAGCGCCTGGTGGCCGCGGTACCCGCCCGGTTCGGTGGGCAGGGAGTCGGTGACGGCCGAGGGCGACGGCGACGTCTGACCGAACTTCACGGCCTCGGCCGTCGCGCAGAACGCGGAGCCCCGTGCGCAGTGCACCGCCTCGCCGATGTAGTCGGCGACCTCGGCGTCCTTGAAGCTGTCGGGGTCGGCGTTGTACTGCGCGACCTCGGGCGACCCGGACCCGAAGATCGTCGGCAGGTCGACCTTGGCGTTCTCGAGCACCATGTTGGCAGTGGAGAAGTCACCGACGTCGCAGCCGGCGCGGGTGAACGGCACCCAGGGAGCCGGGGTCTGCCGGTTCGGTGGGCCGCTGGCCGGCACGGTGTCGCTGTAGACCATCGACGGTGTGCTGTCGTGGCCGGCGGTGGGGGCGGCGGCGGTGTCGGCGAACGGGCTGGTCCAGTAGGCGAACGAGGTGGCCGGGTCGGTGGTGCCGTCGGGGTTGTAGCCCTTGTAGCTGTTGGACAGCGGCTGGCCGTGCCGGTCGCCGTAGAGGCCGGTGTAGATCGACAGGCTGTCGTCGGCCGTGTGGGCGATCATCGGGGTGTGGGTGTTGGAGAGGATCGCGCCGTGCTGCTCGAGGAAGCCCATCAGGTGAGGCATCCGCTCGAGGTCGGACGGCACGTTCGGGTTGTCCCTCCCGAAGTGGACGTTGTCGAACACGATGTTGACCACGTGCGAGATGCCGTGGCCGAGCCGGCACGACGTGTGGTGTGCGGGGGTCGCCTGGACGGCTGTGAAGGCCCCGGTGAGGGCCGGGAGGACGAGGGCGCCGGCGACCAGGCCGCCCCCCGCGGCGCCGGCGATCAGGCGCCTCCTCCGGAGGTGGGTGCGTTGTGACATTCCGAGCTGCTCCTTACCGAGTTGGGCAGAGTTGTCCGCCCACCGACATTGCCACCACAGGACGGCGCCGTCACCCCCTGTGGTTGAACTCCCCGTGACCGGCTCCCGACCGCGTGGTTGCATGGCCCCATGCGGGCAGTGGAGGAGCTGAGGGACGTGTTGCCCGACGGCGTGGTGGTCACCGACCCTGCTGCCGTGGAGAAGTACCGGCACGACTGGTCGCGTGATCCGTCGGCCGGCACCCCGGTCGCGGTGGTCCGGGTGGAGGACGCCGGCCAGGTGCAGACCGCCGTGCGCTGGGCCGCGGCCCACCGGGTGCCCGTCGTACCCCGGGGCGCCGGGAGCGGGCTGTCCGGAGGCTCCAGCGCGGTCGACGGCGGCATCGTGCTCAGCCTCGAGCGGATGGACGCCGTCGAGATCGACACCTCCTGCCAGGTCGCGGTGGTCGAGCCCGGCGCGTTCAACAAGGACGTCAAGGCCGCGGCAGCCAAGGACGGGCTCTGGTACCCGCCCGACCCGTCGTCGTACGAGATCTGCTCCATCGGCGGCAACGTCGCGACCAACGCCGGCGGCCTGTGCTGCGTGAAGTACGGCGTGACCACCGACTACGTGCTCGGGCTCGACGTCGTCCTGGCCGACGGCACGCTGGTCACCCTCGGCGGGAAGCGGATCAAGGACGTCGCCGGTCTCAGCCTGCTCAAGCTCTTCGTCGGCAGCGAGGGGACGCTCGGCATCGTCACCCGGGCCATCCTGCGGCTGGTGCCGGCGCAGGCGCTGCGGTCCACGCTGGTCGCCACCTTCCCGACTGTGCACGCCGCCGCCGAGGCGGTCGTCGCGATGCGGTCGACGATGCGTCCCTGCCTGTGCGAGCTCATGGACCGGGCCTCGATCAACGCGGTGGAGGACTACCGGGCGATGGGGCTCGACCGCAGTGCCGGTGCTCTTCTGATCGTGCAGTCGGACGCCCCAGGGGAGTCACGCACGGGGGAGATGGCGACGATGCACGCGGCGTGCACGGCAGCCGGTGCGGTGGAGTGCTTCACCACCGACGACCCCGACGAGGGCGAGCTGTTCGTGCAGGCCCGCCGGATGTCGTTCCCGGCCCTCGAGGCGCGCGGCTCGCTGCTGCTCGAGGACGTCGGCGCCCCGGTGCCCCTGCTGCCGGACCTGCTGGACGCGATCGGCCGGGTCGCGGCGGCGCACGACGTCGAGATCCCGGTGGTCGCCCACGCCGGCGACGGCAACACCCACCCCAACATCGTCTACGACCCGACCGACCCCGACTCCGAGCGAAGGGCACGCGCGGCGTTCGGCGAGGTGATGTCGGCCGCGATCGCGCTCGGGGGCACGATCACGGGCGAGCACGGCGTGGGCAAGGCCAAGGCAGGGGCGCTCCCCGAGCAGCTCGGCCCCGATGTGATGGCGCTGACCAGGCGGATCAAGGACGCCCTCGACCCCGAGGGCATCTTGAACCCGGGCACGATCGTGTGACCGGCCGACCACCCGCTCAGGCCGGCTGAGGCTGCGCGATCGCGCGCTCCGCGATCCCGACCAGCTCGTCGCGCGTCGGCCCGGGCGCGTACGCCGGACGCCAGCCGCCGGCGTACACCTCGCGCGCGATCGGCTCGGCCGCCCGCAGCGAGGCCGGCAGTGCCGCCATCGACAGGTAGCCGCCCGCGTGCTGCATGATCTCGGGCCGCACCTCGGCGGCCGTCAGGATCAGGTCCGACGGGAGCGGCTCCGCGAGGTCGATGTCACGGCCGTTCCACCGGTCGACATGGGCCGCGTCCATGTGGATGTGGTCCTCCACCCAGGGTCGCATCGTGTCGGCGCTCCACGCGTCGAAGGCGTGCCCGGTTTCCGCCAGGTCGTCGGTCTCGTGGTCGAGCAGGCTCAGGAGCGCCTCGCACTGCCACAGCGTCGTGGTGATGCCGCGGCCGAACACCGGTGTCGTGGTCGCGACGCTGTCGCCGACGAAGAACAGCCCCGGGAGCACCAGGTCGCCGTCCTGGTCGCACTGGCTCCGATAGACGTTGAGCAGGGCCCCACCGGCGAGGACGTCGGTGACGGGCTCTGCTCGCTCGGGGTCCGTCCACACGTCGAGGCCGGGGACGGCCCGCGCTGCGGCCTCGAACGCCGCCGGGTGGCGGAGGGCGCGCAGCCCGGTGTCGTCGGCCCGACGTACGACGAGCACCGAGAACATGCCCTGCTCGTGGCGGAACACCAACGACAGGTAGCCGTCGAGGTCCGCCTGCCAGGCGATGGGGTTGGTCATCGGGCCGGGTTCGGCGCCGGGCTTGAGTCGATACACACGGTCGACGTAGGCCTGGCCGCACGGTCCGCCGACCCCGGCGCGTTCCGCCAGGCCCCTGGTCGCCCGGCCGGACCGCCCGGACGCGTCGACCACCAGGTCGGCCGCCACCGCGACACCGTCCACGACGACGCCCGAGGCTCGCCCCTCGTGCGCGAGCACACGCTCGACGTGACCGGGACGCAGGGTGAAGCCGGGAGTCGCGAGGGCGGCAGTGCGCAGGCAGCGCTCGAAGGTCTCGCGCCGCGAGCGCAGCCCCAGTCGCACCGTGTCGCCGAGGTCGTTGTGGAACTCGATCGTCTCGGCACCCGCCGCCTGCCACAGGTCGAGCGCCTCGGGCACCTCCCGGCCGAGCGCCTCAGCGACCGTCTGCCGGAAGGCGTGGGCGTGGTGGAACTGCATCACCCCGCGCCGCGCCCAGGTCTCGTCGTCGGCGGGCCCAGGATCGCGGTCGACGGCCGTCACCCGATGGCCCCTCCGCGCCAGTGCGCTCCCGAGGAACAGGCCGGCGGGCCCGGCTCCGATGATCACGACCTGCATACCGTCGCCTCCCCCTCGCACAGATTCACTACACTGAGGATGCAACCAATAGCCGCACCCGTCAACGTCTTTCAGGAGGCTCCGGTGACCCAGCCACGGACGTACCGCTCGACGGCGCGCGCGGAGTCCGCCCGGCAGACGCGGCGTCGCATCGTCGAAGCCGCGCGCGAGCTCTTCGAGACCAGGGGGTACGCCGGCACCACCATCGACGCCGTCGCGCAGACAGGCCGGCGTGAGTCGCCGCACGGTCTTCTTGTCGGTCGGCTCGAAGGCCGAGCTGCTCAAGACGGCATGGGACTGGAGCGTGGTGGGGGACGACGAGCCGGTCCCGATGGCCGAGCGGCCCCACGTGCTGGCCATGCACCAGGTCACCGACCCCGACCTGCTCGTCGGGCTCTGGGTCGACCAGGTGCTGGGAGTGGCGGACCGGCTGGCGTCCCTCGAGGTCGTGCTCAACCGGGCCGTCGACGCCGACGCCGAGGCCGCCGCGCTGCGCGCCCGGATCGACGGCGAGCGCCGCGGTGGGGCGCTGATGTTCGTCACCCACCTGGCCTCCACCGGCGGGCTTCGTGAAGGGCTCTCCGTCGACGAGGCCGCGGACATGTGCTGGATCCTGATGAACCCGCTGCTCCAGGCGCGGCTGCGCACCGACCGGGGTTGGTCGCGGGATGCGGTGGCGGACTGGCTGGTCCGGCTGGCTTCCGCCTCGCTCCTCGCCGGGCCTGCGGTGGGGTCCTAGGGTGACCGTCATGACGGAGACCAGGTGGGAGCAGGCGCGGGCGCAGGAGCTGGCGGAGGGCCACCGCGGCTACGGAGCCCACTTCGCCCAGCTGATCGCCGACGGTGCCGACGTCGAGGGTGAAGCGCGACTGGCGGACGTGCTGGCACCGCGTGGGGCACGGATCCTCGACGCGGGATCCGGGATGGGCCGGGTAGGTGCCGCGCTCACCCGCCGCGGGCACCACGTGGTCGCGGTCGACTTCGACGCCGAGGTCATCGAGCAGTCGCGGAGCACGTTCCCCGAGCTACCCGTGGTGACGTCCCGACTCGACGTGCTGCGGCCGGAGGATCTGTCAGCGGCCGGCCACCCCACGTCGTACGACCTGGTGGTGTGTGTCGGGAACGTGATGGTGCTGCTCGCGCCCGACACCGAGCGCACGGTCCTGGCCAACCTCGCCGCGCTGATGACCCGCGACGCGCGACTGCTGGTCGGCTTCCACCTGCACGATGCGCCGGCGCCGACGGCGCGGTCCTACCCGGTCGACGAGTTCACCGCCGACTGTGCTGCGGTCGGTCTCGCGGTGGAGCACCGCTTCGCCGGCTACGACCTCCGACCGTTCACCCCCGACGGCGACTACGTCGTGCACGTGCTCCGTCGGATGAAGGGTCAGCCTCCGGGCTGATAGACCATCAGGGCCACGATCGCTGCGTAGAGCAGCGCCGTGGCGCCGCCGTACGCGGCGGCGCGACCCGTCAGGGTGGCGACCGGCGAACCCTGCGCGATCGTGGTCGCCGCCTCACGCAGCAGCGGCTCGAGGCCGCCGAGGGCGACGGCGATGGCGGCGCCCCAGAAGACGAGCGACAGCCAGATCCACGAGTCACCGAAGTCGGCCACGTGCTCCGACGAGTCCCAGGGAGCCGTGGTCGACATCAGCCCGAAGCCGAGGACCACCACGACCACGCTGGCGTAGCTGTAGATGCGCACGATGCGGGCCGCCGAGGTGGCGGCCGCGGCATCGGACGTGCGCAGGGCCCGCGCCGCGGTCGACGCCGCACCGACCAGGGGGCCGATGGCGAACACGGCGGCGAGCAGGTGCAGGAAGAGCAGCAGCTTGAACACGGGACGAGCCTACGGCATCGGTTAGCGATCGTTAACCAGCGCCGCTAGCATGTCCGCCATGAGCTACGAGCTGTCACGCGAGCACGAGGAGTTCCGGCGCAGCGTGCGCGACTTCGCGGAGGCCGAGATCGCACCCCACGCCGCGCAGTGGGACCGCGACCACCACTTCCCGACCGACGTGGTGCAGCAGATGGGCAAGCTCGGGTTGATGGGGCTCACCGCCCCGGAGGAGTACGGCGGCGCGGGCGAGCACGGCGACTTCACCAGCCTCTGCGTGGCGATCGAGGAGATCGGTCGGGTCGACCAGTCGCTGGGGATCACCCTCGAGGCCGCGGTCGGCCTCGGCATCAACCCGATCCAGACCTACGGCACCGACGAGCAGAAGGCGCAGTGGCTGCCCGATCTCGTCGCCGGCCAGACGCTCGCCGGCTTCGGCCTGACCGAGCCGGGTGCAGGGTCCGACGCGGGCGCGACCCGCACCCGCGCGGAGCTGCGCGACGGCGAGTGGGTCGTCAACGGCGCCAAGCAGTTCATCACCAACTCCGGGTCCGACATCACCGCGTGCGTGACGGTCACCGCGCGCACCGGGGAGCGGGTCTCGACCGACGGGACCAAGCCCGAGCTGTCGGCGGTCATCGTGCCCTCCGGAACGCCCGGGTTCACCGTCGAGCCGGCGTACGACAAGCTGGGGTGGCACGCCTCCGACACCCACCCGCTCAGCTTCGACGACTGCCACGTCCCGGAGGGCAACCTGCTCGGCGAGCGGGGCCGCGGCTACGCCCAGTTCCTGGCCACCCTCGACGACGGCCGGGTCGCCATCGCCGCGCTGGCCGTCGGCTGCCTCCAGGCCTGCCTGGACGCGTGCCTGCAGTACGCCGGCGAGCGGCAGACCTTCGGCGTGCCGATCGGCCGCAAGCAGGGCGTCGCCTTCCAGATCTCCGACCTCGAGGTCATGCTGCGCGCCAGCCGCCTCCTGACCTACCAAGCGGCGTCGATGAAGGACGCCATGCGTGACGGGGGCGGCCCCAAGGCGGGCGAGTTCAAGCAGGCCGCGGCCGTCGCCAAGCTCTACGCCACCGAGTCGGCGGTGACCGCGACGCGGATCGCCACGCAGGTCTTCGGGGGCTACGGCTTCATGGAGGAGTACCCCGTCACGCGCCTGTACCGGGACGCGAAGGTGCTCGAGATCGGCGAGGGCACCTCCGAGGTGCAGCGGATGCTGATCGCGCGCGGGCTCGGCCTCCCGGTCGAGTAACGTCGCGGAGTGCCACTCTTCCGCGACCTCCCCTCGGAGGTGCGGGCGCTCACGGGCGTCGCGTTCATGGTCGCCCTGGGCTTCGGTCTCGTCGCGCCGGCACTGCCGCTGTTCGCGGCGCAGTTCGGGGTCGGGCGGGCCGCCGCGGGCGCCGTGGTCAGCGTCTTCGCGCTGATGCGGCTGCTGATGGCGCCGTTCGTCGGGCGGCTCGTGAACGCGCTGGGCGAGCGGATGCTGCTCGCCGTCGGCATCGGGGTCGTCGCGGTCAGCAGTGCGCTCGCCGGGCTGTCCCAGTCCTACTGGCAGCTGCTCGTCCTGCGCGGTGCCGGAGGGATCGGCTCGATCATGTTCAGCGTCAGCGCGGCCAGCCTCCTGGTCAGGGTCACGCCGAGCCACCTGCGCGGCCGGGCCCAGGGGGTGTGGGCCGGCGCGTTCCTGATCGGCCTGGTCGCCGGGCCCGCGGTCGGCACCGTGGCGACGTTCTCCCTCCGGCTGCCGTTCTTCCTCTACGCCGGCACCCTGGTCGTCGCCGGCCTGCTCGGCCTCGGCGCGCTGCGCCACAGCGAGCTGGCGGCCCGGCAGTCGGACCGGTCCGAGCCGTTGGCCTTGTCCGTCGCACTCCGCAGCCGCGCCTACCTCGCGGCGCTCGCGGCGGCGTTCGCCGGCGAGTTCGCCCTGATCGGCGCCCGATCGGCGATGGTGCCCCTCTACGTGCGCGACTCGCTGCACCTGTCGGCCAGCTGGGCGTACGCCGCATTCCTGATCGTCAGCCTGGTCAGCGGAGCGCTCCTGCTGCCGACCGGCAAGGTCGCGGACACGGTCGGCCGCCGACCTGTGATCATCGTCGGCCTGCTGGTCGGAGCGGTGGCCTTCCTGCTGCTGCCGGGTCTGCCCGCGATCGCCGGACTGGTCGTCGCGACCGCGCTGATCGGCGTGGCCGCGGCGTCGGACTCGGTCGCACCCGGCGCGATGATGGGTGATGTCGTGGCCGGGCGCGGCGGCACCGTGGTCGCCGTCTTCCAGATGGCCGGCGACCTCGGTCTCGTCCTCGGGCCCGTCGTGACCGGAGTGGTGGCCGACGCTGCCGGCTACCCGCCGGCCTTCGTGGTCTGCGCCGTGGTCTGCGTCCTGCCCGTGTTCGCGGTCCTGGCCGCTCCCGAGACGCTCCTGCCGGAGCGGGCGGCCCCCGCCGTGGTCGTCGACGACGCGGCGCGGGACGCCACCTGACCCGCGCCCGGGCCTCCGATACCGGCAACCGCCTCCGCTTTGCCTAGACTGCTGGCGTGCCGCCGCGCCTGCCTCACGTGTTCGTCGAGATCGGGCGCTTCATGGTCACCGGTGGACTGTCGACGATCGTGTCGTTCTCGGTGTTCAACTTCCTGGCGCACGGTCTCTACCTGACCAACGATCCCTGGTTGGGCTCCCAGCCGATCACGGCGTTCGTCATCGCCAGCCTCGTCGGCATGGTCGTCAGCTATCGACTCAGTCGCTACTGGACGTTCCGGCACCGGCCGCCGGTACACGCCGACGGTGGTCGCACGGCGTTCTTCGTGATCAACCTGGTCACCATGCCGCTGTCGATCTTCTGCCTCTGGTTCAGCCGGCACATCCTCCACCTCACCGACCCGGTGGCCGACAACATCGCCGGCAACGTGGTGGGTGCCCTGATCGGTCAGGCAGCACGGTTCTACCTGTTCCGCCGCTTCGTGTTCCGCCAACCGGTCGACGTGGTCGAGATGATCCACCCCCATGAGCCGATGCACCTGCGCGTCGACCCCGACCCGGCGCACAAGTCCGGCGCCTGAGGGGTCAGGCCCACAGGTCGGTCCAGTCGTGACCGAGCTGGGCGAGCAGGTCGCGGAGGAGCGGGAGGCTCAGCCCGACCACGTTGTGGTGGTCGCCCTCGATCCCGGTGACGAACGCCCCACCGAGACCGTCGACCGTGAACGCCCCAGCGACGTGCAGGGGCTCGCCGGTCGCGACGTACGCCGCGATCTCGGCGTCGGTGACGTCCGCGAAGTGCACGACCGTGGAGGCTGTCGCGGCGACGCGTGTCGCGGACCGCGTGTCCCGCAGGCAGTGGCCGGTGTGGAGGACACCGGAGCGACCGCGCATCGCCCGCCATCGGCGGACGGCGTCCGCGGCGTCGTCGGGCTTGCCCAGAGCCTCGCCGTCGAGGTCGAGCACGGAGTCGCAGCCCAGGACCAGCGCGCCGTCGCCGACCTGGTCGGCCACGGCGTCGCACTTCAGCTCCGCGAGCCGCAGCGCGAGGTCGGCCGGTGCCAGCCCGGAGACCACCGACTCGTCGACGCCGGAGACCACGACGGAGGGATGGACGCCGGCCGAGCGAAGGGTCGCGAGCCGGGCCGGCGAGGCCGAGGCGAGCACGAGGGCGGTCATGGGTGCATTCTCACCGACGGTTACCCTTCCCCGGTGTCCGACGCCGCTCCCGCTCCGCACGGTGGCTCGCCGTCGATCCTGCAGCCCGACTACTGGTGGTACCGCGCGCGCTCCGAGCTGCTGCGCAGTGTCCTCGGCCCCTATGTCGGCGATGCCCGGAGCCTGCTCGACGTGGGCAGTGCCGACGGTCCCAGCGTCGGCTGGCTGAGCGCTCCCCACAAGGTGTCGCTCGACCTCGACCCACGCGGCCTCCGCCCCCCGGACGGCGTGTGCGGCTCGCTGCTCGCTCTGCCCTTCGCCGACCGAAGCTTCGAGGTGGTGAGCGCCTTCGACGTGATCGAGCACTGCGAGCCGGAGCGCGACGCCCTCCGCGAGCTCGCTCGCGTGCTCGAGCCCGGCGGACGGCTGCTCGTGTCGGTGCCGGCGTACCAGTGGGCGTGGAGCGACCACGACGTCGCCAACGGTCACCACCGGCGCTACACCAAGGAGCGGGCGGTGACCTCGATCGAGGACGCCGGCTTCGACGTGCGCCGCGCGACCTACGGGTTCGCCGGTGTCTTCCCCCTGTTCGTGGCCGAGCGGGCCGTCCGCGCGGCCCGCCACCGGGTCGCACGACGTACGCGCCGACCGGCGGACGTCGTCGACGTCCCTCAGGTCGGCCGCGGGGTCGAGCGGATGCTGCTCGGCCTGTGCCGGCTCGACGAACGGGTGCTCGCCCACCGCGACCTGCCGTTCGGGTCGTCGGTGTTCCTGGCGGCGGTCAGGACGTGACCACCCTCCGGCGATCGGAGGCGCTGTGGATGGCGGCTGCGGGGGTGACGGTCGCCCTCGGCCTGGGCGCGCTCCTGCTCCAGAACGGCCGCTACTACTGGGTCGGCGACACGCCTGCGGCGTACTACGGCTGGTGGTACCACCTCGGCGACCTGGTGCGGCACGGGCAGTGGGGCACGCTCGACCCGCATGCCTGGAAGGCCGGGAACCTCGCCGCGGAGGGTCAGTGGGCGCTGTGGAACCCACTGATCATCGGACTGGGTCTGCTCGCGACCGTGGTGCAGCAGGCGATGGTCCTGACCACGGTGACCAAGATCGTGGTGGGAGTCGTCGGCGCGCTCGGCGTCTTCCGGCTGGCCCGCTCCTACGGCGCCGCCCTCCCCGCGTCGTACGCAGCAGCCGTCGCGGCCCCGATGGGCGGCATGACGCAGTATCTCGACCTTCCGTCGTGGTGGGCGGCACAGCTGATCTGGGCCCTGACCCCGTGGGTCTGGTGGGCCGTACGGCGGACCACCGTGCGTGGCGCGAACCCCGTGGCCGCACTGGTGCTCGGCTATCTCCTGGTCACGGTCGGCTACGTCTACGGCACCATCATGCTGATCGTGGTCCTCCTCGCGTGCCTGGTGGACACCTGGGTGACGCGTGACCGCCGGGCGGCTCTCAAGGTGCTCGGGATCGGGGTGCTCCTCGGGCTCCTCGCCCTGACCGTGTACCTCCCCGGTGTGCTCACGTCCCCGGTGACCGCCCGCTCCGAGGAGTACCGCTTCGGCGGCAAGTTCACCCTCGAGCCCTTGGCACTGTTCTCCGGCGTGCTGCCGACGTCGGCGGTGCCGAACACCGCCGACCACCTCGCGCCCTACGCCTACCTGGTGTGGTTCCTCCCCGTCATCGCCTGGCTCGGCTGGCGCCGGCTCGCGGCGGGCTGGCGCCCGATCGCCGGGCTGCTCGTCTTCCTCCTCGTCACCCTGGTCATCGTCGACGGGCTCGGTCAGTTCGGGCCGCTGCGCTGGCCGCTCCGGCTCCAGCCGTTCCTGGTCGAGGCCGTGGTGGTGACGGTCGCGGTCACCTGGACCAGGTTCGGCCTGCGGCGTCCGTCGCCGCGGCGGCTCGCGGTGTCGCTCGGCTGGGTGGTGGTGGCCGGGGCGCTGTCACTGCGGTGGGCCGAGGAGAAGTGGCGCGACCACCTGGTCGCCGTCGTCGTGGTGGCCGCCGGACTCGTCGTCCTGTGGCTGCTCGTGCGCGCCGGCCGGCCCGGGCGGGCCGCACTCGCCGCGGGGCTCGGCACGCTGGTCGTGCTGGCCGTGCAGCACACGGCGTACCCAGACCTCCCTTCGCCGAACCGCTGGCCGCCGACCGACCTGGCCGGCTTCCAGCCTCCCCTCCACGGCGCCGTCGGCGACGCGATGCAGGTCGGCGCGTCCGACAACCTGTTGCAGACCGATCCGCCGGGCGACGACCTGTTGATCGGGTCGGGCTGGTACCTCAACCCCCACACGATGCAGAGCACCTACACGACGATCAGCTTCCTCGCCTACAAGAACCGCTACTGCGCGTACTACCAAGGCGACACGTGCGCTGAAGCGCTCTCGTCCCTGTTCAGCGTCGAGCCGACCACCGGCCAGCGCCGGGTCGACCTGCTGGGGGTCAGCTCCTTGATGCTGATCAGCCAGGACTTCCCGCAGGAGAGGCTCGACCACCCGCCGAGTGGCTGGCGGGTCGGGGCGCGCACGACGAACACGACCCTGTGGGTCCGCACCCGCCCGCTCCTCGGAGCCGGGGCGGTCGCGTGGACGTCGCCCGGCACCCGGGTCTCCGACGTGCAGGTCACCGACTCCCGCACGTCGTTCCGGGTCGACGACGTCCCCGACGACGGCGGCACCGTCGTCCTGAGCCTGCTCGACTGGCCCGGGTACACCACCGACGTGGGCACCCTGGCCGACCCGGTGGACGGGTACCTGGTCACGGTGCACCTGCCCGCGTCGGTGGAGGGGGAGACGGCCCACGTCGGCTTCCGGTCGCCGGGCTGGACCCTCGAGATCACCGCCTGGGTGCTGGCGCTGGCAGGTGGGGTGGCCTGGTCGCTCCTCCACGCCGTACGCCGCCGTCGGGGGCGGGCGAGCTAGCTCGGGACTCGCCCGAGGGGGTCCCGAGGGCGTGATGACCGAGGGCTACCGTTCCCCGGGTGTCCGACGCCCCCACGCTGCCCCTCCAGGACACTCGTCGGACCCTGAGGCGGCATCGCCGGGTCGAGCTGGCCTGGAGCGCAACGGCGGCGGTCACGGTGTTGGTCGCGATGGGCGTGCTTCTGCTCATCGACGGCCGCTACTTCTGGACCGGCGACACCCAGGCCGCCTACTACGGCTGGTGGTACCACCTGGGTGATCTGGTGCGCCACGGTGAGTGGCCACCCCTGGTCGACCCCCACGCCTGGCGCGCGGGTGGGCTGGCGGTCGAGGGTCAGTGGGGCGGCTGGTCGCCCCTGACCGTCTCGATCGGCCTGCTGGCGACCGCCGTTCCACGGCTGCTCGTCGTCCTCGCTCTCGTGAAGGCGGGGTTCGCGGTCGTCGCCGCCCTCGGCGTCTTCCGACTGGTCCGGTCCTACGACGCGCCGCAGGCTGCCGCGTACGTCGCCGCGGTCGCCGTACCCATGGGTGGCATGACCCAGTATCTCGACCTGCCTTCCTGGGCCGCCGCGGAGATGATCTGGGCGCTGCTGCCGTGGGTCTGGTGGGCGCTCCGCCGCACCATGCTGCACGGTGCCAACCCGCTGCCGGCCCTGGTGCTGGGCTACCTCCTGGTCTCGGTCGGCTACGTCTTCGGCACGATCATGCTGATCGTCGTCCTGGCGGCGTGTGTGTTCGACTGCCTGCTCCGCCGCGACCGCGAAGCGCTCGGCCGGGTGCTGCTGTCCGGCCTGCTCTTCGGGTTGGTCACCTTGACGGTCTACCTGCCCGGGGTGCTCAGCGCGTCGGTCACCTCACGTGACGAGGCCTTCGGTTTCGGGGGCAAGTTCACCACCGACCCGGTCACGCTGCTGGCCTCGATCCTGCCGACCACCGCGGTGCACGGGACGACGACCCACCTGATGCCGCTCGCATACCTGGTGTGGTTCCTCCCGGCCCTGCTCTGGATCGACTGGGGCCGTGCTCGCCACGCATGGCGGCCGATCGGTGGGCTGCTGCTCGTCACCGCGGTCACCCTGCTGATCGTCATCGGACCGTCGCGGCTGGGGCCCCTGCGCTGGCCGCTGCGGCTCCAGCCCTTCCTCGTCATGGCGCTCGTCGTGCTGCTCGTGGTGGCCTGGCACCGATTCGGCGTGCGCGCGACCGTGCCGCGCCTCGCCCTCTCACTCGGGTGGGTCGCCCTCAGTGGCATCTTCGCGGTTCTGCGCGGGCCCTCGATGTGGGCGGGTCACCTCTGTGCGGTCGCGCTGGTGGGCGGGGCCCTGACGCTGGTCTGGTGGCTGGTGGTGCGGGGTCGGCTGGCCTGGGTCGCCCCGGCGGCGGGGGTCCTGACGCTGGCGGTCTTCGGGCTCCAGCACGCGTGCTACCCGACCCCCGAGACGCCGCAGCGCAACTCGCCCACCGACGCGGCGGCCTACCAGAACGTCCTGGTCGGCGCGGTCGGCGACGTTCTCCAGGTCGGCATGTCGGACGACCTGGTGAAGAGCAGCCCGGCGGCCGCGCACGAGCTCCTGATCGGGTCGATGTGGTACCTCAACGAGCACCCGATCCAGAACACCTACACCGCCGTCAGCGACCGCGCCTACAAGCGCCGCTACTGCGTCTACTACCAGGGCAACACCTGTCCCCGCCTGCTCGACACTCTGTTCTCCACCGAGCCGACCACCGGCGAGCCCCGCGTCGACCTGCTCGGCGTGAGCTCACTGCTGCTGATCCGCCGGAGCTTCCCCTCGATCCGGCTGGACCACCCGCCGGCGGGGTGGCAGATCGCCGACCGGGGGCGGTTCTCGGTGCTGTGGACGCGGCGTACGCCGGTGTCGGGCGCGGGCGGCGTGGTCTGGACCTCTCCCGGAACCTCGGTGTCGGGGATCCAGGCGGGCGACAACGGCTCGTCGTTCCGTGTCGACGCGGTCCCGGCCGGCGGGGGCACGGCCGTGCTCAGCCTGCTCGACTGGCCCGGCTACGCCACCGATGTGGGGAGCCTGGCCCACCCGGTCGACGGGTACCTGGTGACCGTGCATCTGCCCCCTTCGGCGCAGGGGGAGACGGTCCACGTCGAGTACCGGCCACCGGGCTGGCTCGCCGAGCTCGCCGCCTGGGCTCTGGCCCTCGTCGTGGGCGCCGGCTGGTCGGTGCTGCACGCCGCACGACGACGGCGGCACGGCTGGCGAACGCGCGAGTCGGCTGGGTGAGCCGGGCCTCAGCTCGCGACGACGTAGTCGAGCCGGATCGGCGTACGTCCGATCGTGGCCATCGCCGGAGGTGGCCGGGAACGGTAGCGATGACCGGTCGGCAGCGTCGTCTCGATCTCGTGGCCGTCGGCCGCCGGGGACGGGCGAGCCCGCCATCCGGGCGCCTGCTTGGCGTAGTCGCAGGTCTCGCACAGGCCCTGCGCGTTGTCGAGGCTGGTCGGTCCGGCCCGGGCGTGGTCGAGCGCGTGGTCGCAGTGCCGCACGGGGGCGTCGCACCAGGGGGTGCGGCAGGTGCGATCGCGCAGGCGGATGAACCGTGCCAGGCTCTTGCGGAACAAGCGTCCGCGCGCCTCGGCGGCCACCAGCTCACCCGTAGCGGGGCGGGTGTAGAGGCGGCGCAGCCAGACGCGCTCGTCGCGGCTGCAGGCACCGGTCACCAGCTCGCGCGCCAGCTCGGCCGGGATCGGGCCGAACCCGTCGAGGAGGGCCGGCTCCTCGCGGGTCCCGAAGAGGACGTGGTCGCTCATCGCCAGGTGAAGGGAGATCGGGACCTCCGGCGGACCGACGGTGCCCGGAGCGAGGGCGCGGCTGACCAGGGTGTCGGCCATGACCTGCCCCTTGCTCCGTGGGTCTCCGCCGGCGCGCGCCGACTGGGCGGTCCGGGTCAGTGCGGCGTGCACGGCCACCCCGTCCTTCACCGGCAGCAGCGCGGTCAGCCAGGTCATGGTGTCGGGGGCGGGCCGGAGTGTGACGTGGCGGTCGGCCTCGGCTCTGCGTCGTCGCATCACGAACGACGCGGGGTCGAGCCGGTAGGCCTCGGCCTGGACCGTCGAGACCAGCTCGCGCTCACCCATGGCCTCGAGCCTGGCTGCGTCGCCTGCGACCCGACGGTCGACCTCGGTCCGTTCTTCGCGAGACAGGCACGCGGTCTCGCGGGCGATCAGCGTCGCCTTCCACTCGGTGATCAGACCCGCGCGCCAGGCTTCCCAGGTCCGCGGCAGCTCGTCGGCCGCCACCCTTGCCAGGCCCAGGTGTCGCTGACCCCGATGGGGCGACTCGCGGCGCGCCCAGGCCACCTGCGCGGCGACGCCGCGGCCGCGTCGAGCAGAGGGTGTGCCGAGCGTCGCCTGCTGGTCACGCTGCGAACCGTCCAGCTCGACCGTGAGCTGGGCCTGCGCCGCCGTGACCACGCAGCCGAGCTGCTCCAGCGCTCGCAGTGCGTCGATCCGCCCGCCGTCGTCGAGCCCGCTGGGCGCGGCGAGCCCTGCCGTCAGCTCCCGCTGCCATCGCACGATCGTCTCCGCGTCCAGCGCCGCGCCACCTCCGGTGTGGGGGTGATCGGCAAGCGACGGATCGAACATGTGTTCGATTCTCCTCGCTCGCACATGCTCCCGCAAGAGGAGATCTGATCGCTGTGGAGGAACCTCGCTACCCCGCGCCCCGCACACTGGCTACATGGTCGAGGTGGAGCCCGAGCGGTTCGAGGCGATGGTCACCGAGGCGCTCGACGGCCTGCCCGACGACCTCGGCGAGCTGATGAGCAACGTGGCCGTCACCGTGCAGCACGACCGCGGACCACGGGGCCTTCTCGGCCTCTACCAGGGCGTCCCGCTCACGCGCCGTACGACGTTCTACGCCGGCGCCCTTCCCGACCGGATCACGATCTACCGGCTGGCCATCTGCGCGATCTGCGACAGCGACGCCGAGGTGGTCGAGCAGGTGAGGCGGACGGTGATCCACGAGGTGGGCCACCACTTCGGGATCGGCGACCGGCGGCTGCGCGAGCTCGGCTGGTGACGCGTCAGTGCGGCAGCCCCGAGCCGCGCCAGGCACCGGGGCCGTGGCGGAGCACCCGGCGCTGGAGCCGCGCAGGCGCGTTCCAGACCGGCGTACGACGGGGGGTCGGTGCGGCGGGCCCGCCCAGGGAGGCCACCACGGCCACCAGCGCCCCGAGCTCCTCCGGCGTCGGGTCGCCCTTGACGACGCGCAGCAGGGGAGGGGTCTCGACAGGCTCGACCGGCGAGGGGGGCTCGACCACCGGGTCGGTCACAGCGGGATGTTCCCGTGCTTCTTGGCGGGCAGGAGCTCCCGTTTGGTGTGCAGCAGCCGCAGCGCCTTGACGATCTCGACCCGGGTCTCGTGCGGCGAGATCACGCCGTCGACGTAACCCCGCTCCGCGGCGACGTAGGGGTTGGCCAGGGTGTCGTCGTACTCCGTGATCAGGGCGGCCCGTCGCGCCTCGGGGTCGTCGGCGTCCTTCAGCTCGGAGCGGTAGAGGATGTTGACCGCGCCCTGGGCGCCCATCACCGCGATCTGGGCTG
Source organism: uncultured Actinomycetota bacterium (assembly GCA_963805345.1). Taxonomy (GTDB): domain Bacteria; phylum Actinomycetota; class Actinomycetes; order Propionibacteriales; family Nocardioidaceae; genus Nocardioides. The sequence goes on along the minus strand of CAWDUA010000005.1, from coordinate 169,042 downwards.
TCGGCCAGGCGAGGTTCAGGTCGGCACCGAGGTGCTTGGACCCCATCACGTCGTAGGCGCCGCCGTAGGCCTTGCGGGTGATGATCGTGACCAGCGGGACGGTGGCCTCGGCGTAGGCGTAGATCAGCTTCGCCCCGCGCCGGATGATGCCGTTCCACTCCTGGTCGGTGCCGGGGAGGAAGCCGGGCACGTCGACGAACGTGAGGACCGGGATGTTGAAGGCATCGCAGAAGCGCACGAACCGGGCGGCCTTCTCGGAGGCGTCGATGTCGAGCGTGCCGGCGAACTGCATCGGCTGGTTGGCCACGACACCGACGGACGCGCCCTCCACGCGGCCGAAGCCGACCACGATGTTGGGCGCGAACAGTGCCTGGACCTCGAGGAACTCCTCGTCGTCGAGAACGGCCGTGATCACCTCGTGCATGTCGTAGGGCTGGTTCGCGCCGTCGGGGATCAGGGTGTCGAGGGTGCGGTCGAGGTCGCTGATGTCGAGGTCGGCCGGATCGTCGAACGTCGGCGCCGGGTCGAGGTTGTTCTGCGGGAGGTAGGAGATCAGGGCCTTCACGTACTCGATCGCGTCCTCCTCGTCGGAGCCCATGTAGTGGGCGTTGCCCGACTTGGTGTTGTGCGTCCGGGCTCCGCCGAGCTCCTCCATGGTCACGTCCTCGCCGGTGACGGTCTTGATCACGTCGGGGCCGGTGATGAACATGTTGGAGGTGCCGTCGACCATCACGGTGAAGTCGGTGACGGCGGGGGAGTAGACGTGGCCGCCTGCGCAGGACCCCATGATCATGCTGATCTGGGGGATCACGCCGGACGCGTGCACGTTGCGGCGGAAGATCTCGCCGTACAGGCCCAGCGAGACGACGCCCTCCTGGATGCGGGCGCCGGCACCCTCGTTGATCCCGATGATGGGGCAGCCGGTCTTGATGGCGAGGTCCATCACCTTGGTGATCTTCTCGCCGTACACCTCGCCGAGCGAGCCGCCGAAGATCGTGAAGTCCTGGCTGAACACGCACACCTGACGTCCGTCGACGGTGCCGTAGCCGGTGACGACGCCGTCGCCGTAGGGTCGCCGCTTCTCGAGCCCGAAGGCGACCGAGCGGTGCCGGGCGAGCTCGTCGAGCTCGACGAACGAGCCCTCGTCGAACAGCATCTCGATCCGCTCGCGCGCCGTCCGGCGACCCTTGGCGTGCTGCTTCTCGATCGCCTTGGCCGATCCGGCGTGCACCGCCTCGTCGAGGCGCCGATCGAGGTCGGCGAGCTTGCCGGCCGTGGTGTGGATGTCGATGTCGTCGGGGATCTCGGTCCCCTCCCCGGGCGTGGTCGTGGGTTCAGCGCTCACCTGAGTGGCCTCCTCGCGTCTGCGGGGCCAATCTAGTGCCATGGACTCCTCCCGCTCCGCCCGGTCGCCGCTCGACCAGGCCGCCCTGCAGGAGGTCGCCGGCCCGCAGTGGCAGGTACGCCTGTATGCCGAGGCCGGCTCCACCAACGAGCTCGCCGCAGCCGACCCGGTGCGCCACCGCGTCGTCGTGGCCGACCACCAGCAGGCCGGACGCGGGCGCCTCGACCGCGCCTGGGTGACCCCGCCCGGTGCGGCGCTCACCTTCTCGGCGGTCTTCGACCCCGTCGTCGACACCGAGTGGTGGCCGCTGCTCCCGCTCGTCGCGGGGTACGCCGTCGCCCGAGCATTGGGTGACCACGCGAGCCTGAAGTGGCCCAACGACGTGCTGATCGGCGACCACAAGGTCTGCGGCATCCTCGTGGAACGGGTCAACACCCGCCCGCCGATGGTGGTGATCGGGATCGGGATCAACGTCGACCAGACCGCGGACGAGCTGCCGGTGCCGACGGCCACGTCGCTCGCCCTCGCCGGGCACCCCGTCGACCGCACCGTCCTGTTCGGCGAGGTGGTGCAGTCCCTGCGGCTGTGGCTCGGCGTCTTCGCCGGGTCACCGAACACGTTCATGAACCAGTACCGCGGCCGGAGCGCCACCCTCGACCGCGACGTCCAGGTCTCGCTCCCGGGCGATCGCGTCGTCGAGGGGCGGGTGGTCGACCTCGACCAGCACGGTCGCCTGGTGCTCGAGACGGCGGACGGCCCGCGCACGCTCAGCGCGGGAGATGTCGTGCACCTGCGGCCCGCGGAGTGACAGACTCTCGCCGTGGCCAACAACCCCAAGCTCACCGACGGCGAGACCGTCGTCGTCGACACCCGCACGCACTGGAAGGCGATCCTCTGGCCGGCCATCGTCGCGATCGTCACGCTCGCGGCGGCGATCTACCTGACGACCCTGGTCGGCAACAAGTACGCCCGCTGGGTGGTGTGGGTCATCGCCGTCGGGGTGCTCGTGGTGTGGTCGGTCAAGCCGTTCCTGGAGTGGCTCACCGCGACGTACACGATCACGACCCGGCGCCTGATCACCCGCGAGGGCCTGATCGCGCGCCGTGGCCACGACATCCCCCTGCTGCGGATCAGTGACGTGGCCTACGACATGGGGCCGATCGACCGCCTGCTCGGGTGCGGCACGCTGGTGATCAGCGACGCCAGCACCCACGGCCAGGTCGAGCTCCACGACATCCCCGACGTGGAGTCCGTGCAGCACCAGCTGATGGACCTCCTCGGTGGGCTCCACCGCGACTCGGGGAGGAGCGACGACGCCTGACGCGCCGGAGCCGCCCGAGGGCGTCGGGTCCGGGGAGGGAGTGCCTGCCGCCGGGCCGTCCGACCTCGAGCAGGCGATCCTGGGTGAGGGCATCGTCTTCAACGCCCTCGAGGTGGCCGACGAGACCGGGGCGACGATCGACCAGGCGCGCCGGCTCTGGCGCGCCCTCGGGTTCCCCGACCGCGGCAGCGAGCGTGCCTTCACCCAGGCGGACGCCGACGCGGTCTCGACCCTGCTCCGCCTCGTCGACAGCGGGGTCATCGACTTCGACATGGCGGTCAACCTGACGCGCGCCGTCGGGCAGACGATGGCCCGGCTGGCCGACTGGGAGGTCGCGACGCTTGGTCCACCGCGTGCAGGAGCTCGAGGCCGGCGACGACGCCACCGGGTCCCGCGCCACGACCGCGCTCCAGATGGTCGACGCGCTGAACGAGCCCTTCGAGGAGCTGCTCGTCTACGTGTGGAAGCGCCATCTCGCCGCGGCGGTGAGCCGGGTCGAGGCGCTCGGGGCCAACGAGGAGGACCTCCACACCACGCAGGTGACCGTCGGGTTCGCCGACATCGTCGCCTTCACCGCCCTGACCAACCAGCTCGACCACGACCGGATCGGCGACCTCGTCGAGATCTTCGAGTCGCGCTGCGCCGATGTCGTCGCGGGCCAGCACGGCCGGGTGATCAAGAGCATCGGCGATGCGGTGCTGTTCGTGAACGAGGACCCGATCCGCGCCTACGACACCGCCGAGGGGATCATCGCGGTCGTCGGGCGCGACCCGCGGATGCCCGACGTCCGGGTGGGGCTGTCCACGGGGTCGGTCGCGATGCGTCTCGGCGACGTCTTCGGGTCCCCGGTGAACATGGCGGCGCGGCTCACCGCGGTCGCCAGGCGCAACCGGATCATCGTGGATCGTGGAACTGCAGACCTGCTGCCGGAGGACCAGTTCGAGAGCCGTCCGCTGCCCGCTCGGCCGGTGCGCGGCTTCGGTCTGGTCGAGCCGGTGGCCGTCCGGCGCCACTGAACGTGCGCGTCAGTCGCGCTCGTTGTGCGGAATTTTACCTTCGGCAGGCCGCGAGTTGAGCCATTCCCCGGCGCGGAGGGGTGGTAAGTACCTATTTTCATCGTGTGCTCAGAGTTCAAGACGTCCGCATCGACCCGGCCACCCGCCGGGTCTGGCGCGACGATCGCGAGATCGTCTTCTCGCGCAAGGAGTTCGACCTCCTGCATCACCTCATGCAGCACGCAGGTGCTGTCGTGTCGCGCGACGAGCTGATGCTGACCGTCTGGAACACCACGTTCTGGACGTCGTCGAAGACGATCGACGTGCACCTCGGCTGGGTCCGCCGCAAGCTCGGCGACGACCCGAGCCGGCCGAGCCTGATCACCACCGTCCGCGGCCACGGGCTGCGGTTCGAGCTCGAGGCACCCAGCTTCCCGGGCGTCGTACGGCCGACCCAGGCCGCCGCTGTCTGACCCCGGACGCCGGGATCGCAGGACACCTCCTACGCTGTCGCGGGTGACCCACGCCCACCCGGACGCACCGGTCGTCGCCGTCGTCGGAGGCGGCCAGCTGGCCCGGATGATGGCCGAGCCCGCCGCTGCCCTGGGGATCCCGCTGCGCCTGCTCGCCGAAGCGCCCGGAGTCTCCGCCGCGCAGGTCATCCCCGACCACGTCGTGGGCGACTACACCGACCTCGCCACTCTCCGCGACCTGGTCGTGGGCTGCCAGGTCGTCACCTTCGACCACGAGCACGTGCCGACCAGCCACCTGCACGCGCTGGCCGACGGGGGTACGGCGGTCCGTCCCGGCCCCGAGGCGCTGGTCCACGCCCAGGACAAGGTCGTCATGCGCGAAGCCCTGTCGCGCATCGACGCCCCCTTGCCGGCGTTCCGTGTCGTCGCGTCCGTGGCGGACGTCTCCGACTTCGGTTTCCCGTGCGTCCTGAAGACCTCGCGTGGTGGCTACGACGGCAAGGGCGTGTGGTTCGTCGGTACGCCGACGAGTGCGCTCCGGCGTTCGAGGCGGCCGCCGCGAGCGGCGTACGGCTGCTGGCCGAGCAGCACGTGCCGTTCCGCCGAGAGCTGTCCGCCCTGGTGGTGCGCAGCCCGAGCGGCCAGGCTGCGGCCTATCCGGTGGTCGAGTCCACCCAGCGCGACGGCATCTGCCGCGAGGTGATCGCCCCCGCCCCCGGGCTCGACCCCGACGTGGCCGCCGGCGCGGAGGCCCTGGCGCTGCGGATCGCCCGCGAGCTCGACGTGACCGGCGTCCTCGCCGTCGAGCTGTTCGAGACCGACGACGGGGTGCTCGTCAACGAGCTCGCGATGCGCCCCCACAACACCGGGCACTGGACCCAGGACGGCGCCGTGACCTCGCAGTTCGAGAACCACCTGCGGGCCGTGCTCGACCTGCCGCTCGGCTCGCCCGTCGCCCGGGAGCCCTGGACGGTGATGGTCAACGTCCTGGGCGGACCGACCGACTCCGGCGGCCGGCTGTACGACGGCTACCCGCACGCCCTGGCGCGCGACCCGCGGCTGCGCGTCCACCTCTACGGCAAGGAGCCGCGAGCCGGCCGCAAGGTCGGGCACGTCAACGCCTACGGCGACGACCTGGAAGATTGTCTCGAGCGCGCCCGCCATGCGGCGGCGTGGTTCGCCGGAGAACTGGGCAACGAGAGTGAGTGACCATGGCTGAAGCACCCCTCGTGGGCATCGTGATGGGCTCCGACTCGGACTGGCCCGTGATGGAGCCCGCGGCCGACGCGCTCAAGGAGTTCGACGTGGCCTTCGAGGCCGACGTCGTGTCGGCACACCGGATGCCCGACGAGATGCTCGCCTACGGCCGCACGGCGGCCGAGCGTGGCCTGGCGGTGATCATCGCCGGTGCAGGAGGAGCCGCCCACCTGCCCGGGATGCTCGCCGCGGTCACTCCCTTGCCGGTCATCGGCGTCCCGGTCGCCCTCAAGCACCTCGACGGGATGGACTCCCTGCTGTCGATCGTGCAGATGCCGTCAGGGGTGCCGGTGGCGACCGTCGCGGTGGGCAATGCCCGCAACGCGGGCCTGCTCGCCGTCCGCATCCTGGGCGCGTCGGACGCCGACCTGCGGCAGCGGATGCTCGACTTCCAGGCCGAGCTGCGGACCACCGCCCAGGAGAGGGGCCGGGTGGTCCGCTCCGCGGCGGGAGGCCGGAAGCTCGGCTTCTGACGGGGTGGGTCGCCGGCGACGGTGGCGAGGCCGGAGGCGTGCAGCGCCTCCGTCGCAGGTACCGGTCGGCGGCTCGGGGGACCAGACCCTGGCTCCCGGCGAGGCCTTCCCGGGGGTTGACTAGTCACTTCGAGCCAGGTGTAACGTCCGTTCGGTCCCCCCGTCCCCCCCGGTCGTGACTAGTCGGACTGGTTCCACGTGACTAGTTGTGGCGTGCCGTGGCGCAAATGCCCGATTCCGGGCACGAGTCACGGTAAAAGATCCCAGAATCACTCATATGTCACCCCCCATGACAACGTATGTGGCTGCATTTTCCGGCCTCGTCCTGGCCGCCGGCCTGTCGGCCGTGGCCACGACGCCCGCGCACGGCGTCGACCAGTCGGTGGCGCGTGTGCTCGGCGGCGACCCGTGCAACCACTCGGCGCCGAAGCCCTCGAACCCGGTGGCCGCACCGCTCCGGATCGGTTCGTTCAACATCCAGGCGAGACGGTCGGTCTCGGACTTCTCGGCCGGTGTCCGCGCGTTGCTCCCCCACGTCGACGTCGCGGGCCTCCAAGAGACCAACAGCAAGGACAAGGCGCAGGTCCTGGCCAACCTGGCCGACTCGGGATGGAGCTTCTACCGGCAGTACCGCGACAACATCATGAGCCACCCCCTCCAAGGGGGCGCCGAGCAGCAGCCCGTGCTGTGGAGGTCCGACCGGTTCGTGTGCACCTATGCCGGACCAGCGCTGCAGTCCGGGGTCTACCTCCTCAAGGGAGAGAAGCCGACGTACGGCGACATGCGCCACTGGTTCACCGTCGTCCACCTCGTCGACCGGCTCAGTGGTGAGCGCATCGCCCTGATCAACTGCCACTTGGTCCAGGGCGCGGTCATGGGGGGACGCCGGGTTCCGGGACTGCCGCGCCACTGGCACCTGTTCGTCACCCAGCTCCAGAGGGTCGTCGCAGCGGCGCAACGCCAGGAGGGATACGGCAACGTCTTCGTCCTGGGCGACTTCAACTCAGGGTGGGTCCAAGACGCGCAGCACCGTCGCAGGCACCTGCCGATCCGCTCGTTCCGCGCCATCGGCTTCCGGTCGATGTGGGCGACCGAACACCCGCCCAAGGGGCAGGGGTCGCGGGGTGGCGGCCTGATCGACCAGGTCTGGAACACCAAGAAGGCCAAGACGCGCCAAGGTGCTGTTCGGGCTGAACCAGTACTCCGACCACAAGCCGGTCGTGGCCCGCTACCACCTCGGCGCGGCGTCGCGCTGACGGGGCCCGAGCGAGGTCACGAGGCCCGGCGACGCCACTCGATGGCCGGGCAGGCGTCCATGACCATGGGCACCCCGGCGGCCGTCGCGCGACGGAACGCGTCCTCGTCGACCACGCCGAGCTGGAACCACACCGCCCGCGCGCCGATCGCGACCGCCTGGTCGGCGAACTCGCCGGCTGCGTCGGAGCGACGGAAGACGTCGACGACCTCGATCGGGAACGGCACGGCGGCGAGGGTCGGGTACCCGCGCTCGCCGAGCACCTGGTGGTCACCCTCGGCGAAACGCGGGTGGATCGGGACGATTCGCTTGCCGCGTCGCTGGAGGAGCGCCGCGATGCTGTACGCCGTCCGGCCGGTGTCGCCGGAGAGGCCCACGACGGCCCAGGTGTCGAGGTCCTCGAGCATCAGGTCCACCCACGCGGTGCGTTGCCAGTCGCGCATGCAGCGAGCCTAGGTCGCCGGGCCTCCGGTGGTGCGCCGAGCCCGATGGGCGGCCGCCTTCGTGCGGCTCTGACAGCGGGTCGAGCAGAACAGCCGCCCCCCGTTGCGGGAGGTGTCGAGGTAGACCCGGTCACAGGCCTCCGCACCGCACACGCCGAGCCGACCGGCCTCCCTCGTCCCGAGTGCCATCGCCAGGCCGGCGGCGATCCCGGCCGACCACCCGACCCCGAGGCCGTCGTCAGGGCCGTGGAAGTGGAGGCCCCACGTACCGTCGTCGTCCGCGTCGAGCTGGGGGCGGGCGCCGGTCTCGGTCAGCAGCTCGTTGGTGAGTCGAGCGGCGCCGGCCAGGTCGCGCGCGTCGATGGCCTCGATCACACGCCGGGCGACCGCCACCGCCTCGGAGATCCGGCCGGCGTCGGCCGCGCTGACGGACCGCGGGTGGAGTACGTAGCCTCGCCGGCCGAGCACGTCGCGGACCGCCGTGCGGAGCGCTACGTCGTCTGCGGGCGCGGAGACGGGCCGGCCGCCGTCCAGGCCGGGCCGGAGCCGGTTGGACAGCAGGACGGTGGTCGCGAGCAGGTTCGCGACGTGACTGTCGAACAGCACTTGACCAGTCATACCGGACCGTGTGAGGCTGGTCAACACGATGACTGTCGAAACGCCGCACACCAGTCACCGGGGTCTGCCTCACCGCGCGCGCGTGCTGATCGCCGCGCGGGCCGTGGACCGGTTCGGTGGGTTCACGATGGGCTTCCTGCCCGTGCTCCTGGTCGGGGCCTACGGCGCGTCGCTGCGGTCGGCGGGATGGATCGCAGCCGGGTTCGGGCTGGCGACCATCCCCAGCCGACTGCTCGGCGGACGACTCTGCGACGCCCTCGGTAGCAGGACCACGATCGTGGTGGGTCTGACCGGCTGCGCCGTCGCCCAGCTCGGCCTGGCCGTGGCACCGGATCTCGCCGCGGCCGCCGCGGCGGCGGTGCTGCTCGGGCTGTGCTTCGAGGTCTACGAGCCGCCGAGCCAGGCGCTCCTCGCCGAGGTGACGGCGCCGCACGCGCGGGCCGCGGCCTACAGCGCGCTCGGGGCCGCGATCGCGGCCGCCGGTGTGCTGGCCGGTCTCCTCGCCGCGCTGCTGGCGCCCGTCGGGCTGCGGTGGCTCTTCGTCGCGGACGCCGCGACCTGCCTGGCCTGTGCGGCGATCGTGCGCTGCGGGCTGCCGGCCGGGCTCGCCGGCCCGGATCCCGCCCCGGCGGCGAACCCGTGGCGCGACCGCCGGCTGCTGGCGATGCTCGTCTCGGGGACCGCCTTCGCGGTCGTCCACCTGGTGGTGGTGGGCGGACTCCCGCTCGCCCTGCGCACGGACGGGGTCCCGCTCGGCTGGTCGGGGGTCTTGCTGACGGTCGGCGCGGTGACGGTGGTCCTCGGCCAAGGGGTCCGCTCGCGGTTGCCAGGGCTCGGCGCGACGCCGTTCACCCGCCTGCGCCTGGGCTACCTGCTTCTGGCCGGCGGACTCGGGCTGGCCGCCGTCGTCGCGGTGCTGCATCCGTCCGGTCCGGCGTACATCCTCCCGGTGATCGTGTGGAGCCTGGGCAGTCTCGTCCTGCTCGGCGAGCCGTTCGCGGTCGTCGCCGACCTCGCGGAACCGCGCGACCGCGGGCGCTACCTGGCGGCGTACGGCGTGAGCTGGGGACTCGCCACGACGATCGCCCCGATCCTCGCCACGACCCTGCTCTCGCTGGGTGCCGCAGCCGCGATGTGGCTGGGCTGCGCCCTCGTGGCCGCTGCCCTGGCGCTGGTGCAGGACCGCGTCGGAGCCGTGGTTACCCAGAAGTAGAATCCGCCGCATGAGCAACGAGTTCCCTCTGTTCGCGCTCTCCGAGGAGCACCGGGCGATCCGGGAGGCGGTGCGCGACCTGTGCGCGGCCAAGGTCGCCCCGTTCGCGACGGAGGTCGACGAGCAGGCCCGCTACCCGGACGAGGCGGCGAAGGCGCTCCAGGCGGCCGACTTCCACGCGCCTCATGTGCCGGAGGAGTACGGCGGTGCGGGCGCGGACGCCCTGGCGACGGTGCTGGTGATCGAGGAGATCGCCCGGGTCGACATGAGCGCGAGCCTGATCCCGGCGGTCAACAAGCTCGGCTCGTTGCCGGTGCTGATCGGCGGCTCGGAGGAGCTGAAGAAGAAGTACCTGACCCGCCTCGCCGGCGGCGACGGCGGCTTCTCCTACTGCCTGTCCGAGCCCGAGGCCGGCTCCGACGCGGTGGCGATGAAGACCCGTGCGGTCCGAGACGGCGACGAGTGGGTGCTCGACGGGGTGAAGCGGTGGATCACCAACGCCGGTGTCAGTGAGTTCTACACCGTGATGGCGGTGACCGATCCGGAGAAGCGCAGCCGCGGCATCTCGGCGTTCGTGGTGGAGAAGGGGGACGACGGGGTCACGTTCGGCGCCAAGGAGAAGAAGCTCGGCATCAAGGGCAGCCCCACCCGGGAGGTCTACCTCGATCACGTCCGGATCCCGGCCGACCGGATGATCGGCGAGGAGGGCACCGGCTTCGAGACCGCGATGAAGACCCTCGACCACACGCGGATCACGATCGCCGCGCAGGCTGTCGGAGTCGCCCAGGGGGCCCTCGACTTCGCGCTCGGCTACGCCCAGGAGCGGCAGCAGTTCGGGCACGCGATCGCGGAGTTCCAGGGCCTGCAGTTCCTGCTGGCCGACATGGGGATGAAGGTCGAGGCCGCCCGCCAGCTGACCTACGCCGCCGCCGGACGCTCCGAGCGCGGCGACCCCGACCTCACCTTCTTCGGCGCCGCCGCGAAGTGCTTCGCCTCCGACGTCGCGATGGAGGTCACCACCAACGCCGTGCAGGTCCTCGGCGGCTACGGCTACACCCGCGACTATCCCGTCGAGCGGATGATGCGCGACGCCAAGATCACCCAGATCTACGAGGGCACCAACCAGGTGCAGCGGATCGTGATCGCGCGGCAGCTGCTCGCCGGCGTCCAGTCGGCGCTCTGACGACCAGCCAGGAGGCGTCCGATGGGCACCACCCCTCACCCCGCGACGCGCACGGCGAGGCTGCGCGCCGCCGACTGCGACCTCGACGACTTCGTCACGCTGGTCACCCGGGCGACCGACGCCGCCGACTATCCGTGGGCGACCGAGGTGGTCGACCGGGTTCTCGTCTACGACGGCGATCGACTCCGGTCGGGGCTGGGTGACGAGGGCGGGGTCGAGGTCGTGGCCGCGGAGATCGTGCGGGCGCTGACCGACGGGCCCGGTGTCGTGGCGATCCGGGGCGCGTTCCCCGACACCGCGGTCGTGGACCGCGCCACTGCGGCCTTCGAGGCGATGATCGCCGAGGAGAAGGCGGCCGGTGGCATCAAGGGCGACCACTTCGCCACGGCCGGTGCCAACGACCGCGTCTGGAACGCGCTGGAGAAGCTCGCGCTGCGCGACCCGTCGACGTTCGTCGACTACTACGCCAACGACGTGATCGCCCTGGTGTCCCGGGCCTGGCTCGGGCCCGGCTACCAGGTGACGTCGCAGGTGAACGTCGTACGACCGGGCGGGCAGGCGCAGGACCCGCACCGTGACTACCACCTCGGCTTCCTCGAGAACGAGGCCGTCGAGCAGTACCCCGCCCACGTCCACCTGTTGTCACCGGTGCTGACGCTGCAGGGGGCGGTGGCCCATTCGGACATGCCGGTCGAGAGTGGGCCCACGATGTACCTGCCGTACTCCCACCAGTACGCACTCGGCTACCTCGCCTGGCGGCTGCCGGAGTTCCGTTCGTACTTCGGCGAGCACCACGTCCAGCTTCCGCTGGCGAAGGGCGACGCGGCGTTCTTCAACCCGGCGCTCTTCCACGGTGCCGGAACGAACGTCTCGTCCGACATCCAGCGGGTCGCCAACCTGCTGCAGGTGTCCTCGGCCTTCGGGCGGGCCATGGAGACCGTCGATCGCGATCGCGTGGTGCGGGCCGTCTATCCCGTGCTGCTCGAGCGACAGGCTGCCGGAGCGCCGGTCGACGCGCTGGGCCGCGCCCTGGCCGCTGCGGCCGACGGCTATCCCTTCCCGACCAACCTCGACCTGGACCAGCCGGTGGGCGGGATGACCCCCGCCTCGCAGGCCGAGCTGGTCGCCGACGCCCTCGCCTCGGCCGTCCCTGCCGAGGGCCTCGCCGTCGTGCTCGACGCCTACGCCGCACGCCGTGCCACGTCGTGACCTCCTGCCTGCTGGAGGACAAGGTCCTGCTCGTCACCGGCGGGGTACGCAGGCGATGGGCGGCATCGCGGCACTGGTCGTGCCCCTGCCCTCGGACCGCAGGGTGTGGTGACCGAGTCGGTCATCGACCGGGACCAGGAGGTGCTCGGGGGCTCGGACTAGTCTGCCGGTCGTGCCGTACGACGTCGCCCGGGTGCGTTCCCACTTCCCGCAGCTGACGGAGGGACCCGCCACCGGTGCGGCCCACTTCGACGGACCAGGAGGGTCGCAGACCCCCGACGTGGTGGCCCGGGCGATGTATGACGTGCTGGTCGGGCCGCTGGCCAACCGTGGCGACACCACCCCCGCGGAGCGCAACGCCGAGGCAGCCGTCGTCGCTGCGCGGGCTGCCGTCGGCGACCTGCTCGGCACGGACCCGTCCGGCGTGGTCTTCGGTCGGTCGATGACGCAGCTGACCATGGACCTCGCTCGCACGATGGCGAAGGGCTGGGGCCCGGGGGACGAGGTCGTCGTGACGCGCCTCGACCACGACGCCAACGTGCGCTCGTGGGTGCTCGCTGCCGAAGCGGTCGGCGCCACCGTCCGGTGGGTCGACTTCGACCCAGTGACCGGCGAGCTCGAGCCGGCCCAGGTCGAGGCGGTGCTCAGCGACCGGACGCGGCTGGTCGCCGTCACCGGCGCCAGCAACCTGCTCGGCACGACACCCGACGTACGGGCGATCGCCGATCTCGTGCACGCTGCCGGTGCGCAGACCTTCGTCGACGGCGTGCACCTCGTGCCGCACAGCCCGGTCGACCTCTCAGCGCTGGGAGCCGACTTCCTGGCCTGCTCTCCCTACAAGTTCCTCGGACCTCACTGCGGGGTGTTGGCCGCCGGCCCTGCCACGCTCGAGCCTCTGCGTCCCGACAAGCTGATGCCGGCCTCGGACGACGTGCCGGAGCGGTTCGAGCTGGGGACGCTGCCCTACGAGCTCCTGGCCGGCACGGCGGCGGCGGTCGACTTCCTGGCCGACCTGGTGCCGGCGGGGCTGCCGCCGCAGGCAGGCCGTCGTGAACGACTCGTCGTCTCCATGACGGCGCTCGTGGCTCACGAGGACGCGCTGCGGGAGCGCGTCGAGCGCGCACTGGCCGATCTGCCCGGGGTCACCCTGTGGTCGCGCGCCCGACGGCGTACCCCGACCCTGCTGGTCACCTTCGAGCACCACGACGTGCAGGACGTACGACGTCACCTGGCCACGCGCAACGTCAACGCCCCGGCCGGGTCGTTCTACGCCTACGAGGCCTCGCGACGGCTGGGCCTGGGCACCGCGGGCGGCCTGCGCATCGGGATGGGGCCCTACACCGATGACGCGGACGTCGATCGCCTGCTCGAGGCACTCGGTGAGGCGCTGGCCGTCTGACGGCTGGCGACCTGCCCGGGTCAGTGGACCAGTGAGGTCGACGTCTCCTCGGCACCGTTGCGGCCACCGGAGCCCCACACGGCCCGGGCCCCTGCGTCGCCGGTGAGCACGACCAGCACGAGGGTGACCACGGCGGCGAGGGGCAGCAGCACGACGAGCGGCTTGGCCAGGGTGGTGACGCCCTGGCGGTGCCCCTTGTCGGGCAGCGGGTTGTGGTGGGGCAAGGACCACCAGGCGATGAGGACGAGGGCGGCCAGGACCCACATGGAGGCCTGGAGCAGACCGGCCCATTGCTCGTGGGTCTCGATCAGCGAGGTGTTCTCGTGCAGCTTCTCCTTGAGGCTGTCGCCTGTGGCGCTCGCGAGCCACACGGTGACGGCGGCTCCGACGGCCAGAACGGCGGCCGGCGTCCGGGTCTGCCAGCGTCGCGAGGGCAGGACGGCGTACGCGATCGCGAACAGCGCCGCCAGCGGCACGAGGACGACTGCCGCATGGACGACGAGCGGATGGAGGGGGATGCCGTTGATGGTCACGGCGCGGGACGCTAGGAGAGAGGTCTGTGGCGAGGCTGTGTGGGCTCACAGGAGCCGCACAGCCTCGCCACCCCGACATGGAACCGGCCACGGGGCCGGATCACGGCGCATCCCCCCGGTGCGCCGCATCCGGCCGCTCCGTGGCGCGGCCCTTCGTGTCGGACCGGACCTGCTGTTCCCCCGAATCAGCAACCCGGTCTCTGACACTCAGGAGCAGCGCGGCGTGGCGCTGATACGACCCGCCGGAAGAATTTTCCGGCCGATCGGGGGTGGTGCTCAGAGCAGGAACAGCGGAGTGACGAACGGCGCGATCAGCAGACCGGACTCGTCGGTCGCCTGCGGCGTCAGCCACAGCCGCACCTGGCCGGTCATCGGGTCGGGAAGCTCGAACCGGCCGTCGGCGTCGGACTCGACGCTCTGCCGCACCTCGTCGGAGCCCTCGCGGCCGAGGGACACCAGCAGCGGCACGGACGGGACGACCCAGCCGTCGAGGCGGCGGTGGCCGTCGACGGTGCTGATCCGCAGCAGGACGCGGTAGGAGGTGCCGGCGAACTCGAGCGCCACCGTCGTGTCGTCACCGGGCGCGGCGACGCCGGTCGGCCCTCGGGTGCCCGAGGCGTGGTCGACGCTCTCGACGAGCGTCAGCAGCTCGTAGTCGGTCTCGAGGTCCTCGATCGCCAGGCGGGCGAGCACACCGTCGGCGAGGTCGGTCGGTGCGGGGTCGACGGCGGTGTACAGGACCGCGATCGCGTCGAGGAGCTGCTCGTCGGTCTGGGTCACGACACACCTCCCAGCTCGACGCGGAGCTTCTCGAGGCAGCGACGGCGGGTGGGGCCGATGCTGCCGATCGGCATGCCGAGGGTCTCAGCGACCGACGAGTAGTCGGGCCGCGGCTCCCACGCGACGATCCGGAGCAGCCTCTGACACCGCTCCGGCAGCCGGCCCAGGGCGTGCCACAGCCGGGCGTTCTCGTCGCCGGTGACGACCTCGGACTCCGGTGAGGTCTGCGCCGGCATGCGCGCGTCCAGCACCTCGTCCTCGACCGGTCGGGTGCGCGTCGACGCCTTGCTCACGCGCCAGGCCTCGCGGCGCGCGGCCGTGCACAGCCAGCGGGTGATCGCCTGGGGGTCGCGCACGGAGTCGGCGGAGCGGACGAGGGTCAGCCAGGTGTTCTGGACGACGTCCTCGGAGGCCTCCTTGTCGAGACCGGTGGCGCGGACGACGTGCCACAGCACCGGGCTCATCACGCGGACCAGCTCGTCGAGCGCGGACTCGTCGTCGTCGCGCCAACGGCGGAAGGCGTCCGTGGCGGCGTCGTAGAGCCCCGAGGAGGTGGGGCCCCCCGGTGCGCCGTGCATGGTCATCACATCCCAAGAGGAGCTCCGCACGAGCTCTACTGATACGTCGCCTCGCTCGTTGAGACTCGAAAATAGCGCGTCCGGCACCCACCGCGACAGCCGGTCCCGGCTCGTGCCCGACGTTCCGCCGCAGCGGATCCGAGCGGCTCTTCGCCGAAGGCCCGCGACCCGTTGACCTCGACAACCAGTCCGGGACTAGCCTCGGCGCCGTGAACCTCATCGACATCGAGCTGCCCGACGGCACCGCCGAGGCCTACCTGACCGGCACCGGACCCGGGGTCCTGCTCTTCATCGACGCGATCGGGCTCCGGCCCCAGATCGCCCGGATGGCGGACCGGATCGCCGCCTGGGGCTACACCGTCCTGGCCCCCAACACCCTCTACCGCTCGGGGAGCGCCGCGGAGACCTCGCCGGACCCGGACCAGGACCTGCGCAGGCCCGGGGAACGCGAGGCGTTCTTCCAGCACACCGGGCCCCGGATCGCCGAGCTGACGCCCGCGCGGCTGCGAGCGGACATCCCGGTCTATCTCGCCGCCCTGCGTGAGCGCGCTCCCGGCACGGTGGCCGTCGTCGGCTACTGCATGGGCGCGCGCCTGGCCGTGCGTGCGGCCGGGCTCGACCAGCAGGTGGTGGCCGCCGCCGGCTTCCACGGCGGCGGGCTGGTGACCGACGACTCCGAGAGCCCGCACCTCGCGCTGCCGGACGCGCGCGCCGAGTTCGTCTTCGGCCACGCCGACCAGGACCGCTCGATGGCTCCCGAGGCGGTCGCCGAGCTGGGTCGGGCACTCGCGGACGCGGGTCTGACGGCGTCGAACGAGATCTACCCGGGATCGCCCCACGGCTACTCGATGAACGACACCTCGATGTACCACGAGCCGGGCGCCGAGCGGTCGTTCGACGAGCTCCACGACCTGTTCGAGCGCACGCTCGGCGCCTGAGCCCACGCGGGGCCGGCCCGCGGCGCATCAGCCGGGAGCGGCCGGGTACGGAGCGGACTCACCGACGACACGGAGGAGAGACCGATGCCAGACCTGACCGGACGAACGATCGCCTTCCTGGTGGCCCCCGAGGGCATCGAGCAGGTCGAGCTCACAGATCCCTGGGCTGCCGTCGAGGACGCCGGCGGCACGCCGAAGCTCCTCTCGCTCGAGGCGGGCACCGTGCAGGCGTTCCACCATCTCGACAAGGCCGACACGTTCTCCGTCGACGCGGTCGTCGGCGACGCCGACCCCGCGTCGTACGACGGGCTGGTCCTGCCGGGCGGGGTGGCCAACCCGGACGTGCTGCGGATGGACGAGGACGCCGTCTCCTTCGTCCGGGACTTCGTCGAGGCGGACCGCCCGGTCGCGGCGATCTGCCACGCCCCGTGGACGCTGGCGGAGGCCGACGTCGTGCGAGGTCGGCGGATGACGTCGTGGCCGAGCCTGCAGACGGACCTGCGCAACGCCGGAGCCGACTGGGTCGACGAGGAGGTCGTCGTCGACGGCAACCTCGTCACGAGCCGCAAGCCCGACGACCTGCCCGCGTTCAACGACGCGCTTCTCGCGCTCTTCGCCGGCTGAGCCACCGGGCGGAGAGCGGCGGCGCATGGGCCCGGGTGACCGGGGTACGTGCTCGGTCGCACCAGCCTGCCCCGAGGAGGAACCATGGCCAGCGGCGTCGAGACCGGCCAGATCACCACCGACATCCCAGCACGACTCGACCGGCTGCCGTGGTCGCGCTGGCACTGGATGATCGTGGTCGGCCTGGGCACGGTCTGGATCCTCGACGGGCTCGAGGTGACGATCGTCGGCTCGATGTCCGACGCGCTGAAGCCGGCCAGCACCGGCCTGGGCATGAGCAGCTCCGACATCGGCCTCGCCGGCTCCATGTACGTCGCGGGCGCGTGCATCGGCGCCCTGGTCTTCGGCCAGCTCACCGACCGGTTCGGCCGGAAGCGACTGTTCCTCCTGACGCTGGCCTTCTACATCTTCGCGACGCTGCTCACCGCGTTCTCGATCAACCCCACGTGGTACTTCGCCGCCCGCGCGCTCACCGGTGCCGCGATCGGCGGCGAGTACGCCGCGATCAACTCCGCGATCGACGAGCTGATCCCGGCCAAGTACCGCGGTCGCATCGACGTCGCGATCAACGGGTCGTTCTGGGTCGGGGCGGCGATCGGTGCCCTGCTGACGATCCCGTTGCTCGACCCGACCGTCGTCAGTGCGTCCGTCGGCTGGCGGCTGGCCTTCGGTCTCGGGGCGATCCTCGCCGTCGGCGTCCTGCTCGTACGACGGCACGTGCCCGAGAGCCCACGCTGGTTGTTCATCCACGGCCGCGAGGACGAGGGGGAGGAGATCGTCCGCGGCATCGAGCGTGAGGTGCACGAGGAGACCGGTCGCGAGCTGGGCTCGGTGAAGGAGACGATCACGGTCCGGCAGCGAACGACGATCGGGATCCCGTTGATCGCCAAGACGGTGTTCACGCTCTACCCGAAGCGCACGGTGCTCTGCTTCTCGCTGTTCGTGGGGCAGGCGTTCCTCTACAACGCGTTCTTCTTCACCTACGGCGACACCCTCACGACGTTCCTGGGCGTCGGCCAGACCGGCTACTACATCGCCGTCTTCGCTGCCAGCAACTTCGCCGGCGCGCTGCTCCTGAGCCCGCTCTTCGACTCCGTCGGCAGGGTCCGGATGATCACCGGGACCTACGTCCTGTCCGGTGCCCTGCTCGCCGTGGCCGGCTTCATGCTCGGCAACCTGACGGCCACGACCTTGACGCTCTTCGGCGTGGTGATCTTCTTCTTCGCCTCGGCCGGTGCCAGCGCGGCATACCTGACGGCGAGCGAGGTGTTCCCGATGGAGACCCGCGCCCTCTGCATCGCGTTCTTCTACGCCATCGGTACGGCGGTCGGGGGCATCACCGGGCCGTTGCTCTTCGGCAAGCTCATCGACCACGCCTCCGCGAGCGGTGACATCACCGGCGTCGCGCCGGGGTACTTCCTGGGCGCCGGCCTGATGATCGCCGGCGGCGTCGTCGCGGCGTTCCTCGGTGTGAAGGCCGAGGGGCAGTCGCTGGAGAGCATCGCCCAGCCGCTCACCGCCCAGGACGCGGAGTCCGGGGGTCAGCAGCCCGAGCACGCCAACGCCTGACCGGCGGCCGCGGCGTCGACGAGCGGGGGCTGGGCGGCCTCACCCCCTCGGAGGGCCATACCCCCCGTTACGTCCTTTGGGGTGTTGGGCACCCCAGGTCCCGGGTGATAGACCGGAGATGAGTGGTCGAGACCCCCTGCCACCACGTGGTTCACAGACTTCCTGAGAGGAAGTGTCGTGGCAGCTTCTGTCCTAGAGTCACCCCCGGAGTACGCCGAACTGCTCCAACCCGAGATCGAGAGCCTCCCGCGGCGAGAGGCGACGGCGCGTCTGCTGAGACTGGCCGCCGCGGCCGACGACGAATCTGAGCGGCACGCCTTCGAGGACCGGGTCGCCGAGCTGAACATGCAGGTCGCCGTCGATGTCGCGCGCCGCTACCGCTCGCGCGGGGTCGCCTCCGACGACCTGGAGCAGGTCGCCTACCTCGGTCTGGTCAAGGCCGTGCGCGGATACGACCCCGAGCGGGCGACCGACTTCCTGAGCTACGCCGTCCCCACCATCCGGGGCGAGGTCCGCCGCTACTTCCGCGACCACGGCTGGGTCGTCCGGCCGCCGCGTACCGTCCAGCAGGCGCAGGCAAGGATCACCGCGGTCGAGTCCGACCTGTGCCAGGAGCTCGGGCGCGCGCCGCGGCCCAGCGAGATCGCCTCGCGCCTCGACCTCGACCTCGACCTCGTCGTCGAGGCGCTCGGTGCCAACGGTTGCTTCGCCCCGACGTCCCTCGACAGCACTCCGGCGGAGGGTGAGTCCGCGATCGGCGACCGCCTGGGGGAGCACGACGCCTCGTTCGACAGCGCCGAGGCCCGGGTAGCGCTCAAGCCGCTGCTGAGCCATCTCGACCGCCGCGAGCGGATCATGCTCGAGATGCGCTTCTTCAAGGGCTCGACGCAGTCCGAGATCGGCGACGTGCTGGGCATCACGCAGATGCAGGTCTCGCGTCTGCTGTCCGCTCTGCTGGCGCGGCTTCGCGACGAGCTGGGCGGCGCGACTCTCTGAGCGACGACGAGTCCACCTCCACCGTCCTGGTGGCCGGGTCCGCGAACCTGCTGATCGCGATGGCCAAGCTCGCGGCCGGTCTGGCCTCCGGGTCGTCGGCGATGCTGTCCGAGGCAGCCCACTCGCTGGGCGACACCATGAACCAGGTCTTCTTGATGGCGTCGCTGCGCAAGAGCCGGAAGCCTCCCGACGAGCAACACCCGTTCGGCTACGGCATGGAGCGCTACTTCTGGTCGCTGCTCGCCGCGGTGAGCATCTTCGTCCTCGGCGCCGGCTTCTCGGCGTACCAAGGCATCCAGGCCCTCACGAGCCCGGGCGAGTCGGGCTCGCCGACCTGGGCGTTCGTCGTCCTGGCGGCGTCGTTCGTGTTCGAGGGCACGTCGTTCCTCAAGGCGGTCCGTCAGCTGCGGGGCGAGGCCGTCCGGCGTGGCTCCGGCCTGCGACATCACCTGCGTCACGACGCCGACCCCGCGCTCCGGGCCGTGGTGTGGGAGGACGGCGTCGCGCTGGTCGGGCTGCTGGTGGCCGCGGCCGGCCTCGCCGCCGACACCATCACCGGTGGCCGGACGTGGGACGGGGTCGCCTCGCTCGCGATCGCAGTGCTCCTGGTGGGTGTCGCCTACGGACTGGGTCGCCAGAACCAGCAGTACCTCCTCGGGAAGGCCGCTGCGCCGGAGGTGCGTGCGGGCATCGTGGAGGCGATCCGCGACGCCGACGGGATCGACTCGGTGTTGGAGCTGATGACCATGCAGCTCTCGCCCGAGCAGATCCTGGTCGCGGCTAGGGTCGACCTCGCCGACCACCTGTCACCGGAGGGCATCGAGCTCGCCGCCGACGAGGTCGACGACCTGATCCGCGAACGCTTCCCGGAAGTGAGACACGTGTTCCTCGACCCGACGCCCGACCGGGCCGAGACGTGAGCCCGGAGGAGACCGCCCGGCGCAGCGCCGAGACGATGTGGGCAGGAGACCGCGCGAGCCAGGCGCTGGGGATGGAGCTCGACGCAGTCGGACCCGGCTCGGCCACCGTGTCGATGGTGCTGCGCGAGGACATGGTCAACGGTCATGCGATCGGGCACGGCGGACTGACCTTCACCCTCGCCGACAGTGCGTTCGCCTTCGCCTGCAACTCCTACAACCGGGTCACCGTGGCGGCGGGCGCCGAGATCCGGTTCCGGCGGCCGACCCGGCTGGGCGACCGGCTGGTCGCCACCGCGACCGAGCGGGAGCGCCACGATCGCGACGGCCTGTACGACGTGCAGGTGACGGTGGGCGACGAGGTCGTCGCGATCTTCACCGGGCGCAGCAAGGAGATCGGCGGCACCCTCTTCGACGTGGATCGGCCGTAGCCTGCTGGTCATGACCGGTGAGATACCGACGCTCGAGCGCGCGGAGCTCGAGGCTCTCCAGCTCCAGCGGCTCCGGGCGACCCTGCACTCGGCGTACACGAAGGTGCCGCACTACGCGCGGGCCTTCGATGCGGCGGGCGTGCACCCGGACGACCTGACGTCGCTCGCCGACCTCGCCCGCTTCCCCTTCACCACCAAGGCCGACCTGCGTGAGAACTACCCGTTCGGGATGTTCGCGGTCCCGCGCGAGCAGGTGAGACGGGTCCACGCCAGCAGCGGGACGACGGGCAAGCCCACCGTGGTCGGCTACACCGTCGAGGATCTCGAGACCTGGTCGGAGCTGATGGCCCGGTCGATCCGCGCGGCCGGTGGGCGGCCCGGTGACGTCGTGCACGTGGCATACGGCTACGGGCTGTTCACCGGTGGCCTCGGTGCCCACTACGGCGCCGAGCGGCTGGGCTGCACGGTGGTGCCAGTCAGCGGCGGCATGACCGAGCGGCAGGCACAGCTGATCGTCGACTTCCGGCCGCGGGTGATCATGGTGACGCCGTCGTACTTCTTGTCGATCCTCGACGAGCTCGAGGCGCAGGGTGTCGACCCGAAGGACACGAGCCTCGAGGTGGGGATCTTCGGCGCCGAGCCGTGGACCGACGAGATGCGGCACGCCGTTGAGGCGCGGACCCGCCTCACGGCCGTCGACATCTACGGCCTCAGCGAGGTGATGGGCCCCGGCGTGAGCCAGGAGTCGGGCGAGACCCAGGACGGGCTCCACGTCTGGGAGGATCACTTCCTCCCGGAGGTCGTCGACCCGTTCACCCTGGAGCCGGTGGCCGACGGCGAGGAGGGCGAGCTGGTGTTCACCAGCCTCACCAAGCAGGCGATGCCGGTGGTGCGCTACCGCACTCGCGACCTGACCCGGCTGCTGCCGGGCACGGCGTACCCCGCCTTCCGGCGGATGCAGAAGGTCACCGGACGCACCGACGACATGATGATCGTGCGCGGCGTGAACCTCTTCCCGACGCAGGTGGAGGAGCAGATCCTCGCCGTGGACGGCCTCGCGCCCCACTACGTGTGCGTGCTGACCAGGCCCGGCAACCTCGACGAGCTGACGGTGCGCGTCGAGTCGGTGGGGGAGCCGGACGCGGATGCGGCGGCGGCCTTGGAGCGGACGCTGGCGCAGCGGATCAAGCACGGCACCGGTGTCACCGCGCGGGTCGAGGTCGTGCCGCCGCACGCCCTCGAGCGGTCGCAGGGCAAGGCACGGCGGATCTCCGACCAGCGGCCACGCTGACCCTGGTCGAGTCAGCCCGTCGGCAGGCCCGACTTCGTGCAGAGGCCCTTGCCGATCGCGGCGGTGTCGTCGTCTCGGATCAGCTTGAACATCTGCTTGGACCGGGTGGGGTCCCACGTGACGGCGAGGTCGCTGATCGGGACCGGGCACGTCAGGTCGCTGTGGGTCATCGCCCAGCCGAAGCGGCTCATCGCGATCACACCCATGTCGTTGTCGACGGTCAGGTTGTCGGTGGTGGACGTCCACAGGTTCCAGTAGCGGAAGGGGTTGATCACGGTCCACGGCGAGAGCGCCTTGTGGCCGACCGCGGCCATCACCTCACGCTGTTGGCCACCGCGGGCGATGTCACCCAGCTTCGGATCGGCGTGCCGCGACCGTGCATAGGCGAGGGCGACGGTGCCGTCGGCGTGCTGACAGCCCTTCTTCACGTGGAGGTTGGCGAGCTTGTCGTTCATCGTGTGCGTCGGGCAGATCGTGATCCCGCCGACGGAGTCGACGATGTTGACGAAGCCGCCGAGCCCGATCTCGACGTAGTGGTCGATGTGGATGCCGGTGTTCTGCTCGATGGTCCTGATCAGCAGCTGGGGCCCGCCCCACGCGAACGCCGCGTTGATCTTCGTGGTGCTGTGCCCCGGGATCGGCACCAGAGAGTCGCGGGGGATCGACATGGTCAGGGTCGGTCCGCTGCCGGTGTGGACCAGCACGATGGTGTCGGTGCGCTGGCCGGCGGCGTTGCCGGTGTGGAGCTTCTTGCGCTGCTCGGCGGTGAGGCCCTTGCGTGAGTCGCTGCCGACCAGGAGGTAGTTGGTGCCCGACTGGTCGGCGGGTCGCTGGCCGGACGGGAACGCGTCGATCTTGTCCACCTTCGACCAGGCGAAGAACGGCACGGCGACGAGGTAGACCAGCCAGAGTGCGAGGAGGATCCACAGGTAGCGGAGCTTGAACCGGGGCCGGAAGCCGCCGACTCCACCACCCTCGCGGGGCGTGGCCGGGGGCGGCACCGGACGCGGCGGGCTCGGCGACGCCGTACGCCGGGCCGGGTCGGGCGGCGGGGGCGCGGTGGTCGCGCGGTCCTCGCGAGGCAGGGTCGGCAGCACCCGCGTCTCGTCGGGACGCGGTTGCCGTGGCACGGGGCGGGTGGCATCGGTGGGTTCCGACCCGGACGGGTCGCCGGTCTGCTTGCCGCCCGGCGATCGGCCGTACAGCCAGTCGTCGGACATGACGGGCAGATTACCGGGGCGGACCCAAACCCCGTGCTTCGGCGCGTCGTGCCGGGCTGTGGCCGCTGTGGCTGGTGATACTGGCGGGGCTACTTCCCCAGCACAGAGAGACACGTCCATGGGGCTGCCCGCCACTTCCCCCGGGTTGCTCGACCCAGTCACACATCGGGCCACCGCCGCCGATCGCGCCGCGCGTGTGCGCTACCGCCGCGCCCTCATGCTGATGGCGATGACCCTCGTCGTGCCGGGATCGGCTCAGCTGGTCGCGGGGAACCGCCGGCTCGGTCGCTTCGCCACGCGGCTGTGGGCCGCCCTCGTCGTGCTGGGGGCGCTCGGCATCGTGCTGGCCGGGTGGCACCACCAGTACGCGTTCTGGTTCGCCTCCGACACGACGGTGCTGGGCTTCCTGCGACTCGGCCTGATGGTGCTCGCCATCGGCTGGGCCGGCCTCTTCGTCGACGCGTGGCGGATCGGCCAGCCGTTGTCGCTGTCTCTCACCCACCGGCGGGCCGTGGTCGGCCTGAACGGCGTGCTGTGTCTGTCGGTGGCCGGCGCTCTCCTCTTCGGCGCGCACCTGGTCGGCGTGCAACGCGACTTCATCCTCACCATGTTCTCCGGTGACACCGTCACCGGCCAGCACGACGGTCGCTACAACGTGCTGTTGGTCGGCGGCGACTCCGGCGCCGGCCGCTGGGGTCTGCGGACGGACTCCATGACGGTGGCGAGCATCGATGCGAGCACCGGCAAGACCGTGCTGATCGGCCTGCCGCGCAACATGACGAACTTCCCCTTCGCGAAGGGCTCGATCATGCACAGGGCCTGGCCGCACGGCTACAACTGCGGCTACCCGGCCTGCGAGCTCAACGGGATCCCGACCTGGGTCGGCGACCACCCGACACTCTTCAAGGGCGTGAAGGACCCCGGCATGAACGGCACGATCTCCGCGATCGAGGGGATCACCGGGCTGAGGATCAACTACTGGGCGATGGTGAACCTGGCCGGCTTCCGGGGCCTGGTCGACGCCGTCGGTGGCGTGACCCTCAACGTCCGGCAGCCGATCCCGGTCGGCGGGCTCGGCGCCGACGTGACCGGCTACATCAAGCCGGGCATCCGCAAGCTCAACGGCATGGACACCTTGTGGTTCGCCCGGTCGCGTGACAGCTCCGACGACTACTCGCGGATGGCGCGCCAGAAGTGCGTGATGAACGCGATGCTCCACCAGATCAGCCCGGAGACGGTGCTCACCAACTTCGAGAAGATCGCCAAGGCGTCGTCGGCGATGGTCTCCACCGACATCCCCGCCAGCGAGGTCGACCGCTTCATGGCGCTGGCGCTGAAGGCGAAGGGGCAGCCGATCGCGACGCTGTCGCTGGTGCCCCCGTTGGTCAACACCGGCGACCCCGACATCGGGCTCATCCACCGCAAGGTCGCGCAGGCGCTCGCGGCCTCGCAGCACCCGGTCGCGCACCACCACAAGAAGAAGAACCCCTCGACGGTCACGGGCGGCTCGATCGGCTCCCTGCACGACGGCTATGCCGCGAACGACTCGAGCGACCTCGGCGCCGTCTGCTGAGGCCGACCCATGGAGCTGGCGTTCGCGGGCCCGCTGTTCGAGTGGCGCGGCCCGGCGCCCTACCACTTCGTCGAGGTGCCCGAGGACGAGGCGGAGCAGCTCCGCGAGACCGCGGCCGCGGTCACGTACGGCTGGGGCATGATCCCGGTCCGCGGGCGGATCGGGGACACCGAGTTCACGACGTCCTTGTGGCCGCGGGAGGGTGGGTACGTCGTCCCGGTCAAGGACGCGGTCCGCAGGCCCGAGGGGCTCGAGCTCGGTGACGTCGTCGAGGTGCGGCTGACCGTCGACGTGTGACGCGTCAGCCCGGCGGCACGACGGGCCGGAGCCGGTCGGCCAAGAGCGCGATGTCGGCCGGGCCGGTGCCGCAGCAGCCGCCGACGAACCGCGTGCCTGCCGCGACCCAGTCGTCGACGAGACCGAGGTCGAGCGGGCCCGCGTAGTCCCACGTCTTGGCGTCGGCGTTCCAGCTGCCGCCGCGGTTCGGGTACGCGACGGCCGGCAGACCGGTCACGGCGACCGCGGTCTCGACGGCTCCGAGGACGACGGCCTGCTCCGAGCAGTTCACGCCGGCCGCGACGACCGAGGCGCTGCCGGCGACGACGGCGTAGGCCTCGGTGAGGGGCTGGCCGGCGTTGGTGCTCCGGCCGCGGACGGAGTAGCAGAACCACGCGGGCAGTCCCAGCTCGTCCAGGAGCGGCACCAGGACCTCCGCCTCGTCGGCGTCGGGGATGGTCTCGACCGCGAGCAGATCGGGGCCGGCTGCGGCGAGCAGCTCGAGGCGCGGCCCGTGGAAGTCACGCAACCGGGTGGGGGTGACCCCGTAGCGCCCGGTGTACTCCGACCCGTCGGCGAGGAACGCGCCGTAGGGGCCGACTGACGCCGCGACGAGGACCCCCGGATGCGAGTCCGCCAGCTCGTCGCGGACCTCCTGCGCCACGGTCACGCTGCGGCTGATCAGGCGACGCGCCTCGGCGGCGTCGTAGCCTCGCGCGACGAACCCGTCGACGCTGGCCTGGTAGCTCGCCGTGGTCACCACCCGGGCGCCCGCCTCCACGAAGGCACGGTGTGCCCGGGCGAGCCGCTCCGGTGCGGAGCCGAGGAGCCGGGCCGTCCAGAGCGCCCCGCCGAGGTCGACCCCCTGTTGCTCCAGGGCTGTGGAGAGTCCGCCGTCGAGCACGAGCGGTGAGTCCGTCGTTGCGAGTGCCACACCCTCATCCTGCCGGTCGCCGGTCCGGACAGGGGGGCGCACTAGGGTTTCCCGACGTGACCTCCGCCGACCGACGTATCGCTGCGGTCGTGGTCACGTACAACCGACTTCAGCTTCTGGAGCGCCTCGTGGAGACGCTGGACCAGACGGAGGAGCTCGACGAGATCCTCGTCGTCGACAACGCCTCCACCGACGGCACGGGGGAGTGGCTGCGGACGGCCGAAGCCGAGCACGACCGCGTGCACGCGCGGCTGCTGACCGACAACACCGGTGGTGCCGGCGGCTTCCACGAGGGACTGCGCTGGGCGCTCGAGCGCGGCGCCGACCTGGTCTGGCTCATGGACGACGACGGCCTGCCCGAGCCGGGCTGCCTGAAGACCTTGCTGGACCACGACGACAGCCTCGACTTCTGGGGGCCGGTCGTCGTCGACGAGACGGACCCCGAGCGGCTGGTCTTCCCGATCCGGCTCCCGGGCGGGACCCGGGTGGTGCACGCCATGGACGACGTGCGCGAGGCGGCCGCCGAGGGCCTGATCCGCGGCATCGTGATCCCCTTCAACGGCGTGCTCCTCAAGCGCGCCCTGGTGGAGGAGATCGGCCTACCCCGGGCGGAGTTCTTCATCTGGGGTGACGACCACGAGTACCGGCTCCGGGCCGAGCGCCGTGGTGCCCGGATCGGCACCGTCGTCGCGGCACGGGTCCGGCACCCGTCGGTCGGTGCCCTCGGCACCCCCATGGCGTTCGGGCGGACGACGTACAACCACACGCCGAGCGACCTCAAGCACTACTGCATGGCGCGCAACAACCTCGTCAACCTGCGTGAGTACGGCGGTCCTCTGCATGCGGCGGCCTTCGTCGCGAAGACGCTGTGGTTCTACACGTTCACCCGCCGCGACCCGGCGCGGATCCGGCTCAGCATCGAGGCGTGGCGTGCCGCGCTGAAGGGCGACTACAGCGGGCATCTGAGGTTCCTGTCATGAGCGACGCGGTCCCGACCGGCTCGACCGACGACGTCGTGCGGGAGAGCGTCGCCGTCGTCGTCGTCACCTACAACCGCGCCGACCTGCTCGGCCGCACGCTCGACGGTCTGGCCGCTCAGACCCACGAGCCCGACGCCGTGATCGTGGTCGACAACGCGAGCGAGGACCACACGCGCGAAGTGCTCGACGCCCACCGGGGCCTGCAGCTGCAACGCATCCATCTCGATGAGAACACCGGCGGAGCCGGCGGGTTCCGCGCAGGCGTCGAGGCGGCCTACGACCAGGGCTTCGACCGGATCTGGTTGATGGACGACGACGTGGTGCCGGCCCCGGACTGCCTGGCCCTCTTGATGGCCCAGGACGAGGCCTGCGTGATGGCCGTCCGCGAGGACGTGCACGGACGTCTCGTGGAGATGGCTGCCACCGACTTCGACCTCACTCGCCCCTGGTCGATGCGCCCCAAGCGCGCCATGGTCGAGACCGACTACGGCGACCGGCACGCGATGCCGGAGCGTGTGGAGCTGCACGTGGTGGCCTTCGAGGGCCCGCTCTTCCGGCGCGAGGTGGTCGGCGCGATCGGCCTGCCCGACGCCTCGTTCTTCATCTTCTACGACGACGTGGACTTCGCGCTGCGCGCGCGACGCGCCGGCTACCGCATCTGGGCGGTCCGCGACGCGGTGCTGGTGCGGCAGCTGGAGCACAGCCAGCAGCACGACCTCGCCGGCTGGAAGGGCTACTACATGTACCGCAACCTGTTCGCGGTGCACTTCCGCTACGGCGAGAACGCCGTGGTCCGCGCGAAGCCGTACGCGATCGCCGCCGGCGTCGTGGTGCTCAGCCCCCTGCGCGGCGGCCGGGCCGAGGCGGGCAACGTGATCCGCGCCATTCGCGGCGCTCGGGGCATGCGCTCGATTCCAGGTTCGACCCCTGCCCCTCGCTAGACTGGCGGGCCACGACCGATCAGGAGTTCTGACCTTGTCCAAGCCCGACCTCGTCGTCGTCGGCTCCGGATTCTTCGGCCTCACCATCGCAGAGCGGTGTGCCAACGAGCTCGGCCTCGACGTGCTCGTCCTCGAGCGTCGCTCCCACCTCGGAGGCAACGCCTACAGCGAGGTCGAGCCGGAGACCGGCATCGAGGTGCACACGTACGGCGCGCACCTGTTCCACACCTCCAACGAGCGGGTCTGGGAGTACGTCAACAGGTTCACGACCTTCACCGGCTACCAGCACCGCGTCTTCGCCCGCTACCAGGGGCAGGTCTACTCGTTCCCGATGAACCTCGGGCTGATCAACCAGTTCTTCGGCCGCAGCCACACGCCCGACGAGGCGCGCGCCCTGATCGCGGAGCAGTCCAGCGAGATCGACACCGACAAGGCCGAGAACCTCGAGGAGAAGGCGATCAGCCTGATCGGGCGGCCGCTCTACGAGGCGTTCGTGAAGGGCTACACGGCCAAGCAGTGGCAGACCGACCCGAAGGAGCTGAGCCCCGACATCATCACCCGGCTCCCGGTCCGCTACACCTTCGACAACCGCTACTTCAACGACACCTATGAGGGCCTGCCCACGGACGGCTACACGGCGTGGCTGACCCGGATGGCCGACCACCCGAAGATCGAGGTGCGGCTCGACACCGACTTCTTCGACGTCGCGGACGACTACCGTGGCCGGGTCCCGATCGTCTACACCGGCCCGGTCGACGAGTACTTCGGCAACAGCGAGGGCCGGCTCTCGTGGCGCACGGTCGACCTCGAGGCCGAGGTCAAGGAGGTCGACGACTTCCAGGGCACCCCGGTCGTCAACTACAACGACCAGGAGGTGCCCTACACCCGGATCCTCGAGTTCAAGCACTTCCACCCCGAGCGGACCTACCTCCCGGGCAAGACGGTGGTGGTGCACGAGTACAGCCGCTTCGCCGAGCCCGACGACGAGCCGTACTACCCGGTGAACACCGCCGAGGACCGGGCCAAGCTGCTGAAGTACCGCGACCTGGCCAAGCAGGAGCCGATGGTGCTCTTCGGCGGTCGGCTCGGCACCTACAAGTACCTCGACATGCACATGGCCATCGGCTCGGCCCTGAGCATGTTCGACAACAAGCTACGACCGCACTTCACCGACGGTGAGGCGCTGGCCAGTGGAGGAGTGGACGCATGACCGAGTCCCAGACCGTCACCCGCCTGCTCCAGAGGCAGATCCTCCCGCTGGACCGTGACTTCGACGTGCTGGCGCTCTACGTCGACCCCGAGGAGACCCGGCTCGACGCCGACCGCTACGCCATCGGCGGCAGCCAGGCCGCGAAGGACCTGAACAACGCCGCCATCCGGCAGTCGACCTCCACCGGCGCAGCCATCCACCCCGACCAGATCGAGTCGCGCACCACGCTGCGGGTGAAGTCGGGTGAGCGGCTGTCGTTCGGCACCTACTTCAACGCGTTCCCGGCCAGCTACTGGCGACGGTGGTCCGTCGTCAACGACGTCACCCTCACCGTCGAGCTCGCAGGCAACGGCGCGACCGTGATCGTCTACAAGTCGATGGCCAAGGGCCACTCGCAGCGGGTGGCCGCCGAGTCGACGACCGACGGGCAGCACACCCGGTTCACGTTCGCGCTCCCGCTCAAGCCCTTCATCGACGGCGGCTGGTACTGGTACGACGTCGTGGCAGGCGACGACGACGTGGTGGTGTCGTCGGGCGAGTGGACGGCCGAGGTGCCGGCGGACCGGGCCGAGCACGGCACCGTCGACATCGTGATCACCACGATGAACCGGCCCGACTACGTCTCCAAGCTGCTCACCCAGATCGGCGAGACCGAGGAGCTTCGGCCCTACCTCGACTCGGTCATGGCCATCGAGCAGGGCACCCAGCTGATGCGCGACTCGGAGTTCTACCCCGCGGCGGAGAAGTCGCTCGGCGATCTCCTCCGGGTGATCGAGCAAGGCAACCTCGGCGGGTCGGGCGGCTACGCCCGTGGGCAGCTCGAGTCCGTCCGCAAGGGCACCGCGACCTACGCGATGATGATGGACGACGACGTCGTCTGCGAGCCCGAGGGCATCATCCGCGCGATCACCTTCGGTGACCTGGCCAAGCGCCCGACCCTGGTCGGCGGCCACATGTTCAACATCTACAAGCGCTCCCAGCTCCACAGCTTCGGTGAGGTCGTGCAGCCCTGGCGCTTCTGGTGGACCACTCGCCTCGACGGCTACAAGGAATGGGACTTCGCCGACCGCAACCTGCGCTCCGCCCGCTGGCTGCACAAGCGGGCCGACGTCGACTACAACGGCTGGTTCATGTGCCTGATCCCGCGTCGGGTGCTGGAGGAGATCGGCCTCTCGCTGCCGCTCTTCATCAAGTGGGACGACAGCGAGTTCGGGCTGCGGGCCAAGGAGGCGGGCTTCCCGACCGTCTCGTTCCCCGGCGCGGCGGTGTGGCACATCCCGTGGACCGACAAGAACGACGGCCTCGACTGGCAGTCCTACTTCCACCAGCGCAACCGCTTCGTCGCAGCGCTGCTCCACTCGACGTACCCCCACGGCGGCCGGATGGTGCGCGAGTCGCTCAACCACCAGATCAAGCACCTGGTCTCGATGCAGTACGCCACCGTCGAGATGCGCCATCGCGCGCTCGAGGACATGCTCGCCGGCCCCTACGCCCTGCACGGGCAGCTCGCCGGCAAGCTGGGCGAGGTCAACACCCTGGCCAAGCAGTTCAGCGACATGCAGCTGAAGTCCGACCGCGACGAGCTGCCTCCCGTCCGACGGAAGAAGCCGCCGAAGCGCGGGCGCGACTCCAGCGAGATCCCCGGCCGCCTCTCGCAGCTGGTCACGGCCGGGCTCGCGCCGATCCGGCAGCTGCGCCCGGTGCGCGACCTCGCCCGGGAGTTCCCCGAGGCCGACCTGACCGCGATGGACGCCCAGTGGTACCGGCTGGCGTCGTACGACGCAGCGGTCGTCTCGATGAACGACGGCACCTCGGCGGCGCTCTACCGGCGGGACCCCGAGAAGTACCTCGACCTGTTGCGCCGCACCCTGGAGATCCATGCCCGGATCCGTCGCGAGTGGCCTCGCCTGGCCGCGGAGTACCGCGCAGCGCTGGGCGACATCACCTCTCCGGAGGCATGGGACGAGACGTTCCGGCCCTGGACCGAGGCTGCCGATGAGTAGGCCGGGCGGGGCGCCGTCGTGACCGACACCGTCGCCGAGCCGGAGAAGCCCGCACCGACGCCGCGACGGCGTCGGGTGCGCGCACCGCTGCGCCCACCGTGGGCCGAGCAGGGGCTGCTCGAGGTCTTCCGGCACCGCTACATCCTGACGCTGCTCGTCCGCCGCGAGATCGCTGCTCGTTACCAGGGCTCGGTGCTGGGGCTGGTGTGGTCCTACGTCAACCCGCTCACACAGTTCTTCATCTACTACTTCGTGATGGGGATCCTGTTCGGCCGAGCCAACCGCACCCCTGCGTTCGCGATCCACGTCTTCGCGGGCCTGATCATCGTGCACTTCTTCGTCGAGACGATGAACGCCGGGACCCGCTCGATCGTGCGGAACAAGTCGCTGGTGCAGAAGATGGCGGTGCCGCGGGAGATGTTCCCCGTGGCGTCCATGCTCGTCTCCCTCTTCCACGTCGGCCCGCAGCTGGTCATCCTCCTGGTCGCGACCTACATCAGCGGCTGGCATCCCGATCCCGAAGGCATGGTCATCGGCTTCATCGGGCTCCTGATCGCGATGACCCTGGGCACGGCGATGGCGCTCCTCTTCAGTGCCGCGAACGTGTTCCTCCGGGACGTCTCGAACGCGGTCAACGTGCTCAGCAACTTCGTGCGCTTCGGCGTACCGATGATGTACCCCTACGTGCTGGTGAAGGCGCGCTTCCACGGCCACACCGACCTCTACCTGCTCAACCCGATCACGGAGGCGGTGCTCGACTTCCAGCGGGCGTTCTGGGTCGGTGCGACGAGCCACCCCGCCCGCACGGCCGCCATCGACATGCCGCCGAACCTCTTCCTGCTGAGCCTGCGGGCGTTGCTGATCAGCTTCGTGGTCCTGGTCATCGCCCAGATGACGTTCTCCCGCCTCGAGCGGCGGATCCCGGAGCGACTGCTGTGAGCCCTCGATGAGCCGGGCCGACCGGTCGATCGTGGTGCGCCACGTCTCCAAGACGTTCACCCTGCGCTACCACCGCACCCTGAAGCAGATGAGCGTCGCGATGGCGCGTCAGCAGGAGCTCTCGGACTCCTTCCTGGCCGTCAACGACGTCTCGTTCACGGTCGACCAGGGCGAGTCGATCGGGTTGATGGGCCTCAACGGCTCCGGCAAGAGCACCCTGCTGAAGATGGTCAACGGGATCATGCGTCCCGACCGCGGCACGGTGCTCACCCGGGGCCGGATCGCCGGGCTGATCGCGACCGGTGCGGGGTTCCACCCCCAGCTCACCGGGCGCGACAACGTCTTCCTGAATGCAGCGATCCTCGGCATGTCGGAGGCCGAGACCCGCCGCAAGTTCGACGACATCGTGGAGTTCGCCGACATCGGCCGCTTTCTCGACTCCCCGGTGGGTCACTACTCCTCGGGCATGTTCGCGCGATTGGGCTTCGCCGTCGCGATCCACGTGGATGCCGACGTGTTCCTGGCCGACGAGGTGCTGGCGGTCGGCGACCGCCCGTTCAAGCGCAAGTGCATGGCGAAGATGCAGGAGATCCGCGAGAGCGGCACCACCTTGTTCTACGTCAGCCATGCCACGGCGAGCGTGCGCCGGATGTGTGACCGCGTCCTGGTCCTCGAGAAGGGGCGACTGGCCTTCGACGGCGACGTCGACGAGGGCATCCGGTTCCTCCACTACGAGGACGACCAGGAGACGGACGAGCTGCCCGAGGACGCCGCGGACGAAGAGATGGGCGCCGACATCTGACGGTCGGGCTGGTCGAGCCTGTCGAGACCCCTGGCCCGCTGGTCGAGCGTGTCGAGACCCCTGCCGCCGCGCTTGTGGTCTCGCCCCCGGGGTTTCGAGACGCGTCGGCTGGGCTCCTCGCTCCCCTCGGATCCCAGCCGACGCTTCTCAACCTCTGCGAGCTGACGGCTTCTCCTCTGCTTCGCTCCGAGAATCTGGCTCTCGACGGCGTGTCGAGTGGAAATTACAGGTTTGTAGTTACTCAGAAACGGTATCGCCGCGCCTGTGACCAGTGTGAAACTTGCTACCCGTGTGACTCTTCCCCCGCACTGGAGTAGCCGGAATGACCCCCTCGCGCTCGCGCTTCGTCACGGCCTGCCAGCAGCTGCTGGCCCTGGCCGTGGTGCTCGCCGTGCTCACGCCCGCCGCCAGTCTGGTCACCCTCGACGTCGTCGGATCCGCTCCGGTCGGGCCCCACGGCGACACCGTCTCGTCGCACCCCACCGGGCACACCGCGGCGTACACCGCCGAGGCGGTCCGTGCCTCGAAGGTGCCCACCGCGCCGGTGCGGCCGGTCGTGCGCGAGGTCCAGCTGACCTCGGCCGTGCCGAAGGCCGGTCGCAGCGCCGTCACCACCACCTCCGCCGCTCGGGTCGTCGCGCAGCCCGGCGGTGGCAGCCGGCTGACCACGACCCCCCAGCCGGTCACCGGCTTCGGTGAGGTCGGTCTGAGCTGGGGCGCGGGCGTCGCCCTGCCGCAGGGGGCGCTCGAGGTCTGCGGCCCGCACGCGCACGGACGGCACCTGGTCGGCCTGGCACACCATCCCCTACGACCCCGAGCACGGCCCCGACCCCGGCTCGGCCGAGGCCCGGCACGCCCGTCCCGGGACCGACCCGCTGCTCGTCGGGAAGGTCGGCAGCGTCCAGGTGCGGGCGGTCAGCTCGCGGCCCCTGCCGGCGGACCTGAAGCTCGCCGTGATCAGCCCGGGCCAGGCGGCACACACCGCGAGCGAGCACGCCGCGCTCGACACGAGCACCATGGACGGCGACCACGGCGCCGACTCCGTGTATCGCGCCGTGGACCCGCAGCCTGTCTCGGGCGCCGGCGCTCGTCTGGCCGCGGCGGTCTTCACTCCGCGTCCGGTGATCTACTCGCGGGCCCAGTGGGGCGCCGACGAGCGGATGCGCGGCAAGTCGTCGCTGCACTACGGCGACGTCCATGCCGGCTTCGTGCACCACACCGTGAACGCCAACACCTACACGCGAGCGGAGGTGCCGGCGCTGCTGCGCAGCATCTACGCCTACCACGTGCGCGTCCGCGGCTGGAGCGACATCGGCTACAACTACCTGATCGACCGCTTCGGGCGGATCTGGGAGGGCCGGTACGGCGGCATCGACCGGGCGGTGGTCGGTGCGCACACGCTCGGCTACAACGACGACTCGTTCGCCGCCTCGGCCATCGGCAACTACGAGCTGACCAAGCCCAGCAAGGCGACGCTGCAGGCCTACGCCACGCTCTTCGCCTGGAAGCTGTCGCTGCACGGCGTCGACGCCTCGTCCACCCGGCAGTACGTCACGTCCCGCTGGTTCCAGGCGATCAACGGCCACCGGGACGCCGCGGCCACCGCGTGCCCGGGGAAGTACCTGTACGCCAAGCTGCCGGTGATCCGGAGGATGGCCGCCGCCGACCAGCGCGGCTGGGCCGGGCGCCAGCTGGAGTCCAACCTCGCGTCGACCCCCGCTCCCGATCTCGTCGTGCGGCGGGCCGGTGACGGCGAGGCGTTCGTGGTCCCGACGGGCGGCCTCATCCACTTCCCGGCCCCGACCACCGTGGCCACCGTGGCCGCCGGGGCCACCGGCGTGCTCGTCTCGCGTGACCTGACCGGCGATCACCGCGGCGACCTCCTGGTGCGCCAGTCGGACGGCAGTCTCGCCGTCCGACCCGGCACGTCGAAGGACAGCTACGGCGCGACCGACCGCGTGCTCACGGCGTTCCGTGGCAAGGACCAGGTGTCGGCCCCCGGCGACCTGAACGGCGACGGACGGGCCGACCTCGCTGCCCGCAACCCGACCACGGGGGCGCTGGTGCTCTTCCTCCAGCGCGCGAACGGCACCTTCCGGCACCATGCCGTGGGCAGCGGCTGGAACGCCTACGACCTGATCGCCGCGGGTGGCGACCTGACCGGCGACCGCGTGCCCGACCTGGTGGCGCGCGACCGGTCCGGCGTCCTCTGGGTCTACGCCGGGACGGGTCACGCCGGCTTCGCGCCCCGGACCCGGGTCCCGGGCAGCTTCGGCGCCTACGCCACCGTGACCGGCGGCGGCGACCTGACCCGCGACGGGCACCGTGACCTGGTGGTCCGCCAGCGCTCCACCGGCGCCACCTACATCGTGCCCGGCCGTGGCGACGGCACCTTCGGGCACCGGCTCGGGCCGTACTCGCGTCTGACCCCCGCCGTCAACCCGACGGTCGGACGCGTCGCGGGGAGCAGTGCCCCCGACGTCGCGGCCCTCGTCGGCACGACCGTCAAGGCGTGGGTGAACCCGGGCACCTTCGACCTCGGCCGGCCGATCGACACCGGCGTCAGCTTCGCCGGCGCGAACCGGATCCTCAAGGTCGGTGACTGGGACCGCGACGGCTACGGCGACGTGGTCACCCGGCAGTCGGGCACGGGCAACCTGGTGCTCTGGCGCGGCGACGGCCACGGACACCTGAAGCGGGCCGGTGTGATCGGCCGGGGGTTCGGCTCGGTCACGCGGCTCGCGGCGGTCGGCGACATGACGGGCGACGGATTCCCGGACCTGCTCGGCCAGCCACGCAAGGGCGTGATGTCGATCTACCCCGGACGCGGGCTCCCCGGCCTGCGGAAGGCCTATCCGGCGTACGGCGCGATCACGCACGGCCGCCAGATCGGCGTCGGCCGCTGGAACGGCGACGGTGCGCCCGACAGCATGCTGCGTCGCGGCGGCACGCTCACGCTCTTCGCCGGCAACGGGCCGGGCGGTCTGTCGTCGCCGAAGAGGCTGCCGGTGGACGTGTCGCGCTACGACTGGGTGATCGGCGTCAGCGACCTGCGCATGACCGGCCATCCGGACCTGGTCGTGCGACAGCGCGGCACCGGTCGGATCTACGCCTTGCAGGGGACGACCAAGGGCTTCCGCCCACCGCTGTATCTCGGCGAGGGACTCGGAGGCTACGACCTGGCGGGCTGACCGGGGTCGAAGCGTGCCGTGACACGCTCGTCGGCCGCGATCTGCTCGCGTCGCTCCTTTGACGCGTGGGCGACCAGGACCATGGAACCGCTGCGAGCCAGCGGTTCGGTGAAGGAAGCGAGACCGGAAGGGGAAGCCGGACTCGTCTCCGAGAGGAGGCGGCCGCCGTCGGTGATCTGACTCCCGGCGGCGGCCGCTCTCCACAGCTGGCCGTGGGTGACTCCGGCGACGGCGGGGTCGTCCTCCCCGGGAGCCGGCCACGCGACGTACGCGTCGGGCTGCGACCACACCTCCACACCGAGATCGTGGACGCCCGCCGGGAGCGCCGCGGAGAACCGCCCGGCGAGCGGGAGCAGGGCACTGGCGACCACCGGGATCCGTGACGCCTCGCCCGCCCAGCGGTCGACGCCGTCGGGTCCGGTCACGACGGCGTCGGCGTCACCGTCCCAGACCACCTCGAGCCCACCGGCCCAGGTGGCGCCCAGCACCACCGGGGCCAGCCAGTGCGCGGGCAGGTCGACCAGGACGCGGCTGCCGCTCTCGACGTCGAGCTCCTCGACGAGCAGCGAGGCGACCTTCGCCACCCAGTTGGCGTACGTCGTCACCGACAGCTCCGTCCGCTCGCCGGTCGCGTCGTCGTAGAAGGTCACGAGAGGACGTCCGGGGTCGTGGACGAGCAGCCGCGACATCACCTCGGGGAACGTGGTCATCGTCCTGTCACTCTAGGGTGACCCCCATGCCTGCGATCGACCACTTCTGGGCCGTCGTGCCGGCCGGCGGCTCCGGCACCCGCCTCTGGCCGCTCTCCCGGTCGTCGTCCCCCAAGTTCCTGCACGACCTGACCGGCGCCGGGCGCTCCCTGCTCCAGGAGACGGTCGCCCGGCTGGGGGCCACCGCCGGCGAGCGCGTGCTGGTGGTGACCGGCGCCGCGCATCGCGAACAGGTGGTCGCACAGCTGTCCCACGTCGCGGCCGCGCGCGTGGTCGCCGAGCCGTCGCCGCGCGACTCCATGGCGGCGATCGGGTACGCGGCGGCGCTGCTGGAGCGCGAGGACCCCGACGCGGTCATGGGCTCGTTCGCCGCCGACCACGTGATCGGCGACCTCGCGGCCTTCCACCGTGCCATCACGCTGGCGGCCGACGTCGCCCGCGACGACTGGCTGGTCACCGTCGGCATCCGTCCGACCGCGCCCTCCACGGCGTTCGGCTACGTCCGCCAAGGGGCCGGCGCTCGGCTGGACACGAGGGTGCGTTCGTGGTCGAGGAGTTCGTGGAGAAGCCGTCCCTCGAGGTCGCCCGGCGCTACCTCGCTGCGGGCAGCTATCGCTGGAACGCCGGGATGTTCGTCGTCCGGCCCCGGGTGCTGCTGGACCTGCTGGCCGCCCGCGACCCCGGATTCGCGGCGGGCTTGCGTGACCTGGCGGCGTCACCCGCCCGGCTCGAGGAGGTCTGGCCGACCCTGCCGCGGATCGCCCTCGACCATGCGGTGGCCGAGCCGGCCGCGGCCGACGGGCGCGTCGCGACCGTGCCGGGGGAGTTCGCGTGGGACGACATCGGCGACTTCCGCTCCCTGTCCGAGGTGCTCGGTGACGGTGCCGGCGACGTGCGGGTGCTCGGGGACCCCGATCTCGTCTCAGCCGATGCCGCGACCGGCCTGGTCGTGCCGGGGAGCGGTCGACTCGTCGCGGTCGTCGGTGTCGACGACGTCGTGGTCGTCGACACCCCCGACGCGCTCCTGGTCACCACGCGCGCCCGGGCTCAGGAGGTCAAGGCGATCGTGGACCGGCTCCGGGAGACCGGACGCGCGGACCTGACCTGAGGGAGCCGCTACATCCCACCCGGCTCGGGGGAGTCACTGAACGGGTAGTCGTCCAGGTAGGTCTGGAGCGCTGCGCCGGAGACGCTCGAGCAGTACTGCCAGACCCCGACCTGCTTGTCGGACCCCGCGGCGGCCTTCGTGGCACCGCCGACCGACCAGTGGGTGAAGGCGATGTGCTGGCCGTCGGGGAAGGGCTTGCCGTCATCGGACGTCCAGGGCACGGCCTTGAACTTGTCACGCAGGTCGGTGGTGCCGGCGAACTTGTTCGCGATGGCCTTGATCTGGTCCATCTGCGTGGAGTCCTCGGCGGCGGTGGCGTCGTACCAGAGGATCGTGTAGCCGTGCTCCTCGTTGTGCACGAGCGTCCCGAGGGCGGGCCGGTCCTGGGTGGTGTAGAACTTCCGGGCCATCGCGTCCGGGGTGATGTAGTGCTTGCCGAAGGCCGGGGGCGCGTCCGGGTAGGAGACCGGCGAGCCGTCGGTGAGGTGCTGCTGGTTGCCTTCGGCCGGCTTGGTGGTCACCTTCTGGCACACCGAGGCCGGTGAGCCGATGCCGGTGAGCGGCTTGCCGCTGTACTTCGAGGTCCGGATGGAGTCCATGATCGGGCCGTACGCCGCCGCTGCCACGATGCCGACGGCCACCAGGATGCAGACGACCACGATGATCGTCCCGCGGCGACGCTCGGCGGCCTTCTGCTCGGCTCGCATCTGCTCGACGACCTGTCGACGGTCGTTGCGGGCGGACTTGGACGACTTGGCCATGGGTGCTCTCTCAGCTGTGCGGGGACCGGGTCCGGTGGGGTCCGCAGAGTCTACGGAGTGGACCTGCGCAGCCGAACTCCCCGACCGGCGCCGATGACCGGCACCCAGCCGTGGGCGTAGGCCGCCACCTCGGTCGCCCAGCGGGCCCGCGGGTCGTCGGTGTCGACCTCGATCTCGTCGTGGGTCGACGCGACCGCCGAGCCGGTGAGCTCGGCCAGGATCGCAGCCAGGTCGTCGGGCTCGGCCGCCGTGCCGAACGCCGTACGGTCGCCGTCGCGCGCCCCGAGGGCGGCGAGGACGGCCTCGCGGGCGCCCAGCCCGAACAGGTCCGCGCCGCCCGGACGCAGGAGCGCGGCGGCCCCGGGCCCGTGGTCGTCCTGCGCGAGCACCAGGTCGCCTCGGCCGCGGACCACGGTGAAAGGGCGGCGGCCCAGCTTGCCCGCAGCCAGCTCTGCGGCGCCCGCCAGCTCGTCGGCGACGGCCGGCGAGGTCACGACGAGCTCGTTGCCGTAGCCGTCCTCTCGCCCGGCCAGGTCGTCGAGCACCCGCAGCCCGGCCGCGCCCACGGCGATGTCGGTCTGTCCCTCACGCCAGGTGCGCCCGGCGGTGTCGGTGACGAGCACCGCCACGTTGGCCCCGACCCGGGCCGCCACGGCCTCGCGCAGTGCGCGGGCGGAGGCGTCGGGGTCCTCGGGCAGCAGGACGAGGCGTCCCGGCTCGACGTTGGACGCGTCGACGCCGGCGGCGGCCATGGTGAGACCGAGCCGGTTCACCACGATCGCGAGGGATCCGCGTCGGGCGACGACACGACGCGTCTCGGCGGCGATGGCAGCGGCACGCTCGCCGACGACCACGCGTCCCTCCGCCTTGCTCACCACCTTGCTCGTCACACAGACCACGTCGCCGTCGGCCAGGTCGGTCACCGCGAGGAGCAGGCCGGCGAGGTCGTCGCCGCGCCGCACCTCCGGAACGCCGTCGGGCGCCCAGACCGTGATCACGAGGTGCTCACCGGACCAGGTCGAGCGCCGCCGACGCCATCGCGGCGGTCGCCTCGGGCGAGGTCATCAGCAGCGGGGCCGCGGCGCAGGCGAGTCCCGCCTGGCGCACCCGCGCGACGTCGGCCTCGTCGACGGTGTCGACGAGCCAGCCGTCGAGCACGCCGCCCGCCGCGCGGGCGCCGTAGTGCAGCGCCACCCCGGCGGCCGAGACCTCGACCCCGATCGCGGTGAGCATCTGGTGAGCCATGCCGCGCACATGGGTGCCGCCGATGATGGGGGACAGCCCGACCACCGGGGCGCGCGTCGCCACCAGGGCCTCGCGCACGCGCGGGACGCCGAGGATCGTCCCGACGCTGACGACCGGGTTGCTCGGTGGCACCAGGACGAGGTCGGCGTCGGTGATCGCCTCGATCACCCCGGGGCCGGGGGAGGACTCCTCCTGGCCGACGACGAGCACCGCCTCGGCAGGCACCTCGGCGTGCAGGCGGACCCAGTACTCCTGGAAGTGGACGACCCGGCGACCGCTGGGGCTGTCCGGGTCGGCGACGGCGATGTGGGTCTCGACGCGGTCGTCGGTCATCGGCAGCAGGCGGACGTCGGGCTGCCAGCGCCGGCACAGGGCCGCGGTCACCTCCGACAGCGGATAGCCCGCGTCGAGCATCTGGGTCCGGACCAGGTGGGTCGCCAGGTCGCGGTCGCCCAGGCCGAACCACGTCGGCTCCACGCCGTAGGCCGCGAGCTCCTCCTTGGTGCTCCAGGTCTCGTCGCGACGGCCCCAGCCCCGCTCCGGGTCGATCCCGTCCCCGAGGGTGTACATCACGGTGTCGAGGTCGGGGCAGATCTTCAGCCCGTGCAGCCAGATGTCGTCGGCGGTGTTGGCGACGACGGTGACCTCGGCGTCGGCGTCGACGCCGCGCAGCTCGCCGCGGCGTACGGCGTGCAGCAGACCACGCAGGAAGGTCGCCCCGCCCACGCCCCCCGACAGGACCGTGAGAGCTCGCATGCCGGTAGCCTCTCGCACCGCCGGCGCCGCGCGGCCGGTGGCCTGCTCCTCGAGGCGAGGCCGGGTGATGTTACACAGGTGTGATTCGATCTGTCAGCCGAATGACCAATACCAGATCACGCCTTGACTTCCGGTGTACGACAGGCGTGTAATTCCCACAGTGTTCTTCGGACGGTATGGGCGTCCGAGTGGGTAACAGCCAGGGTCGAAAGGGCGATGACCGTGAGGGAACTGTTTCTCCTCGACGCGGACGCCGAGGAAGCAGGATGGCAGGAGCGTGCTCTTTGCGCTCAGACCGATCCGGAGGCGTTCTTCCCCGAGAAGGGTGGCTCCACCAGAGAGGCCAAGAAGGTCTGCCTGACGTGTGACGTGCGGGGCGACTGCCTCGAGTACGCACTGATGAACGACGAGCGCTTCGGGATCTGGGGCGGGTTGTCGGAGCGCGAGCGTCGCAAGCTCAAGAAGCGCGCGGTCTGAGTCGGCGCCGGCCGTCGCCGAGGTGACCCGGGTCACGCTCACCAGCGACGAATGCGGGGGGCCTCGGAGCCGCCGCTAGGGTGGCTGACCGTGAATCCGACGGTCGTGGCTCTGCTCGTCAGCCACGACGGATCCCGGTGGCTGCCGGCCGTCATCGAGGGACTGCAGGCCCAGACCGTGCCACCGGCCGGCGTCGTCTGCGTCGACACCGGTAGCCACGACGAGAGCCCCGACCTCCTGCTCGACGCGTTCGACGAGGTGGTCACCGTCTCCGGCCGGACGGCGTACCCCGAGGCGGTCCGGATCGGCCTCGAGCAGGTTCCCGACCGGGCCGCGGAGTGGGTCTGGCTGCTCCATGACGACTCCAACCCCGCACCCGATGCGCTCGAGCGGCTGCTGGACGCGGCCGCTGCGAACCCCGAGGCGGACGTGCTCGGACCCAAGCTGCGCGAGTGGCCCTCCCTCAAGCGTCTGCTCGAGGTCGGGATCACCATCTCCGGCACCGGACGGCGCGAGACCGGCCTCGAGGCCGGCGAGTACGACCAGGGCCAGCACGACGAGATCCGCCAGGTGCTCGCGGTCAACACCGCCGGCATGCTCGTGCGCCGCGCGACCTACGAGCGGCTCGGCGGCCTCGACGACAACCTCCCGATGTTCGGCAACGACCTCGACCTCGGCTGGCGCGCGGCCAGGGCCGGCGTCCGGATCGTGGTGGTCCCGGACGCGGTCGTCTTCCATGCCGAGGCGGCCCACCGCGGCCTGCGGCGTACGCCGCTCACGGGCCGTCACACCCACTACCACGAGCGTCGTGCGGCCCTCTTCACGCTGCTCGCCAACGCTCCCGGGCGCGCCCTGCCGTGGCAGGTCGTCCGCCTCTTCTTCGGGACGCTGCTGCGGATGGTCGGGTTCCTGGTCGTCCGCTCGGCCGGCGAGGCTCTCGACGACCTCGCCGCACTCCTCTCCGTCTACGCCGCTCCGGGAGAGATCCGCCGGGCCCGGCAGGCCCGCAGGGCCCCCGGCGACCACGACCCCACCCCGCTGCTCGCACCCTGGTGGGTGCCCTACCGGCACGGCCTCGACTTCGTGGGCGACATCGCGGCCGCGGCGACCAACCAGGCCCAGGACGTCGCGGACCGCCGACGCGCCGCGAAGGAGGCGGCCGCGCCCGCCCCGCTGCGCCGGCCGGTCGTCGTACCGGACGACGAGGACGCGGTGGCCGAGGACACCGGGTTGGTGGCCCGCTTCTTCACCAACCCGCTCGCGGTCGCGCTGAGCCTCGTCGTGGTGTTGTCGGTCGTGGGCGTCCGCGAGGCGTTCGGTCTCGTCACCGGCGGCGGCCTGGCCCCGGCGCCCGCGGACGCCGGGGCGCTCTGGTCGCTGTGGATCGAGCCGTGGCACGCCCTCGGCACCGGTACCGCGGTCCCGGCGCCGGGGTACGTGGTGCCGATTGCGGTCCTCGGGTCCGTGCTCGGCAACAGTGCTGCCGCCGCGGTCTCCGCGGTGCTCGTGCTCGCCGTACCTCTGGCGCTGTGGGGTGCCTGGCGGATGCTGCGCGTCGTGGGCCGGCTGGTCGACCCCGGCGGCTCGCCGCGCTGGCTGGTCGCCCTCGGTGCGGTGACCTATGCGCTCGTGCCGGTCACGTCCGGTGCCTGGGGTGACGGCCGCCTCGGCGTCGTGGCCGCCGCGGTGCTGGTGCCGTGGCTCGCGCATGCCGCCCTGAACTTCGCCGACCCCGAGTCCGACCGCCGCTGGCGAGCCGCCTGGCGGACCGGGCTGCTGCTGGCCATGACCGCGGCGTTCGAGCCGGTCGCCTGGGTCTTCGCCGTCGTGCTGACACTGGTGGTGACCGTGCTCGCGGTGGTCGTCACCCGCGGCCTGCCCCGTGACCGCAGCATCTGGGCGCCACCGTTGGTGGCCCTCGGGGTGAGTCCGGTCCTGCTCGCGCCGTGGTGGCTTCCCGCCCTGTGGCACGGCGCGGGATCCCTGCTGTTGATGGAGACCGGCCGACAGCCGTACCCGTCGCTGACCTTCACCGACCTCTTGCTCGGCCGGTTCGGCGGCGACGTCGGCGGCCCCTGGTGGCTCGGGGCACTGCTCGTGGTGCTCGCCGTACTGGCGCTGATCCCGCGCGCGACCCGCATCCCGGTGCTGGTGGCCTGGCTGGTGGCGGCCGTGGCGGCGCTCACCGCCACCTCCCTGTCCTACGTCCCGCTCCCGCTTCCCGGCGGGTCGGTGCGGCCCGGCATCGCGGTGATGCTCGTGGTCATCCACGGCTGCTTCGTGCTCGCGGCGATGCTCGGCGCGCAGGGGCTCGTGACGATCCTGCGTCGCTCGCGGGCCGAGCACCACCAGGCGCTGCTCGTCGGCCTGGCCCTGGTCGCGGCGATCATCCCGGCGATCGGGCTCGGTTGGTTCGTGTGGCAGGGCCCCGGGGACCTGAACAGCAGTGAGGACACCGGCATCCCGGCCTACATGACCGACGCCTCGACCGAGTCCGACGCCAACGGGATCCTGGTGATCCGCGGCGACGTGGCCCACGGCCTGCGCTACACGATCCGACGAGGCGACGGCGACACCCTCGGGGAGGACGAGATCCAGTACGCCTCCGAGCCCGACCCAGGGTTCACCGCCGACGTGCGGGCGCTCGTCTCGCGGCCGACCCCGGACGTGGTCTCCGACCTGGCACGGGCCGGCATCCGCTACGTCGTCCTGCCGTCGCCCGCCGACGGCGAGGTGGCGGCC
Source organism: uncultured Actinomycetota bacterium (assembly GCA_963805345.1). GTDB lineage: Bacteria > Actinomycetota > Actinomycetes > Propionibacteriales > Nocardioidaceae > Nocardioides. Next base: position 125,333 of record CAWDUA010000005.1, on the reverse strand, counting down.
GGGCTCGACGCCACCGATGGCCTGGTGCAGGCCAGCGCCGAGACTCGTACGACGCGGGCCTGGTCGGTGGCCCCACCGGTCGACCAGCACGCCATGGACGGACCCGGCTCGCCCGCCCGCGCCGTGCTGCTGGCGATCCAGGGGGTGGCGCTGCTGGTGGTCCTCGTCCTGTGCCTGCCGACCTGGCGCGCCTCGCGGCGTGGTGACGAGTCATGAGCCCCGGCAAGCGCGCCCGCGGGCCCGAGGTGGTCCGGCGCAGCCGCACCCCGCGGCTCGACGTCACCACGCTCCTCGCCGTCCTCATCCCCCTGCTGACGGTGGGGATGCTGGCCCTGGTCCGACTCCCACCGGTGCACGAGACCGACCAGCCGCCCTCGCTGACCAAGCTCACCAAGGCTCTCGTGGTCTGCCCGTCCGGGCGGCCTGGCTCGCCCGCCGCGGCCGTCTCGACGGCGTCGGGGGCGTCGGGCGACGTCTCGGTGGTCGCCGCCGGTGAGCAGCAGTCGGTGCCCGTGACCACCGGCGCGTCGTCGCCCGTGGACAGCCCCGAGTCCTTCGTCGTCCGCGGCTCCGACGCCCTCGCGCCCGGGCTGGTCGCGCTCCGCTCGGGGACGGCGCCGCTCAGCGCCCTGGCCTGCACCGTGCCGTCACCGGAGCAGTGGTTCACCGGTGTCGGCGCCCGCGCCGACCACGACTCCGTGATCGAGCTCGCCAACCCCGACGCCGGACCCGCCGTCGCCGACGTGACCCTCTACGGCGACCACCTCTTCAGCCCCCGTCGGCTGCGCGGCATCCTGATCCCGGGGCACAAGGTGATCACCCTCGACCTCGGCTCGGTGATCCCGCGCCGGATGCTGTTCACCGCTCACGTGGTGGTGTCCCGCGGCCGGCTCGGTGTCGACGTGCTCGACTCCTCGACCGACCTGGTGACCCACCGCACGCTCCGCGAGTGGCTGCCCCGTCAGCTCGCGCCCGCGACCAGCAACGAGCTGCTCGGCCTGCCCACCGGACCGGGGCAGCGGACCCTCCAGCTGACCAACCCCGGCGAGTCGATGGTGCGCGCCCAGATCAAGGTCGTCACCGGCGACACCAGCTTCGTGCCCGACGGCCTCGACCCCGTCTCGATACCGCCGGGGTCGACGATCCGTGTGTCACTGACCGAGGCGCTCGCCAAGGCACTGAAGGACGGCGCGCTCGGCGTCTCCGTCGAGTCCGACGAGCCGCTCACCGCGTCGCTGCTCACGAGCCTGGCCAAGGACCGTGTCCTGACCGTCCCGGACGACGACGTCACCGCCGAGGCGGCGACCCTGCTCCCGGTCGTCACCGGGCCGGGCGCGAAGAAGGACCAGGTCTCGGCTCGGCTGCTGCTGTCGGCCGACGCCGCCGGCTCGACCGACGTGAGGGCGTACGACGCTTCCGGTACCCAGCTCCTGAAGCGCGTCTTCGCCTCCGAGCAGGGGCGCACGGTCAGTGTCGACCTGCCGCGCGGGACGGCGTTCGTGCACGTCCTACCCCGCCGTACGCCGGTCCGGGGCGCGGTGCTCGTCTCGGGCGGCCCCGGCGGCGCGACGGTGATCCCGCTGACCGAGCTGCTGACGCAGGGTCTCGTGCCCCAGATCTCACCCGGCCGCGGCTGAGGGCCCGGGCGGACGCTCACTCGTCTCGGCCGTAGCGGGGGTCGACGTCCTCGGCGGCGATGCCGAGCAGCTCCGCGACCTGCTCGACGACGACGGTCAGCACCATCGCCTCGAGGTCGGCGCGGGTCTCGCACCGGTGCTCGATCGGCCGTCGGAACAGCACGAGCCGGGTCGGGGTGGTGCCCTGTCCGCGCACCAGGGAGGCCAGCGGCACCGTCTCGCCCGACCAGTCGTCCGGTAGCTGCGGGGTGTCCTCCACGGCGTACTCCACGAGCCCGAGCCGGTCCTGCCAGCGGGTGTCGATGTCGCGCACCGTCTCGAGGACGAGCTCGTCGAAGCGCTCACCTCGCGTCGGGAGCTCCGGGCGACCGGGCAACGACGGGGTGATGGCCGGGCCACGCATGCCGCGGCCTCGACGGTCGCGCGTGCGCCGGCGGCCGGCAGGGGCCGCGGAAGTCACAGGGCAACCGTAGAGCACCCGCGAGCCTCAACGGGTCGCGACGAGGTCGGCGGTACCGTCGGCGCCGTGAGTCCCGTCCGGCGATGTTCGCGCACTGCGTGCGGACGTCCCGCCGTCACCACGCTGACCTACGTCTACGCCGACCAGACGGCCGTGGTGGGGCCCCTCGCGACGTACGCCGAGCCGCACTCCTACGACCTCTGCGACGTCCATGGCGACCGTCTCTCGGCCCCGCGCGGGTGGGAGGTGCTGCGCCTGGCGCCCGACCCGAGCACGGTGCCGCCCTCGACCGACGACCTGCTCGCGCTGGCCGACGCTGTTCGCGAGGCCGGTCGGCCGATGGTGGCTGCGACCCGCTCGCCCGGCGCGCCGCCGGCGACCGGCGAGGGTCGCGAGACCGTTCGCCGCGGTCACCTGCGCATGCTCACCTCGGAGTGACCTCCGGCCCGCCGACGCCGGTGGCTAGGCTCCACTCGTGACGACCACCGACCGAGCCAACACGCTGGCCGTGTTCAAGGCCTACGACGTGCGGGGCGTCGTCCCGGACCAGGTCGACGAGCCGCTGGCGCGGCGTACCGGTGCTGCCTTCGTGCACGTGGCCGAGGCCCGGACCGTCGTGATCGGTCATGACATGCGACCCAGCTCTCCCGGGCTGGCGGCGGCGTTCGCCCAGGGTGCGGCCGAGGCGGGCGCCGACGTGGTGATGATCGGCCTGGCGTCGACCGACCAGCTCTACTTCGCCTCCGGTCACCTCGGACATCCCGGCGCGATGTTCACCGCGAGCCACAATCCCGCTCAGTACAACGGGATCAAGCTGTGTCGTGAGGGGGCACGACCGATCGGAGCCGACACCGGGCTGCACGCGATCCGCGACGTCGTCTCGGGCCCGCCGCCCGCCGCCGCCACGTCCCGGGGGACGATCGCGCAGCTCGATGTCCTCGACGCCTACGCCGCTCACCTGCTCTCGCTCGCTCCCGTGGCCGGTCGCCGGCTCAAGGTCGTGGTCGACGCCGGCAACGGGATGGCAGGTCTCACCGCCCCGGTCGTCTTCGACCGGCTCGGCGACGAGGTCGAGCTGGTGCCGATGTACTTCGAGCTCGACGGCACCTTCCCCCACCACGAGGCCAACCCGATCGAGCCGGAGAACCTCGTCGACCTGCAGGCCCGGGTGGTCGCGGAGGGGGCCGACGTCGGCCTGGCCTTCGACGGTGACGCCGACCGCTGCTTCGTGGTCGACGAACGCGGCGAAGGCGTGTCGCCGTCGACCCTGACCGCGCTGATCGCGACCCGCGAGCTGGTCCGGTCGCCCGGCTCGGCGGTGATCCACAACCTGATCACGAGCCGCTTCGTCCCCGAGGTGGTGCGCGAGCACGGTGGCCGACCGGTGCGGACCCGGGTCGGGCACTCCTACATCAAGGCGACCATGGCAGAGACCGACGCGGTCTTCGGTGGCGAGCACAGCGGCCACTTCTACTTCCGCGACTTCTGGCGTGCCGACTCCGGGATGCTCGCCGCCCTGCACACCCTGTCCGCTCTCGCGGAGACCGACCGTCCCTTGTCGCAGCTGCTGGCCGACTACCAGCGCTACAGCCTCAGTGGGGAGATCAACTCCGAGGTCGCCGACCAGGCCGCCGCCACGGCGACGGTCGAGGCGGCCTACGCCGGCGTCGACGGCGTCGAGGTCGACCACCTCGACGGCCTGACGGTGACCACGCCCGCGTGGTGGTTCAACGTCCGCCCGTCCAACACCGAGCCCCTGCTGCGCCTCAACGTCGAGGGCGCCGACGAGGCGACCATGATCCGTGTCCGTGACGATGTCCTCGCCCTGATCAGGAGCCCCGCATGACATTCACCCCAGACAGATGCTCGCTTCGCTCCGCTTCGCCCGGGGGCCTCGCATGAGCGTCGACCCGAAGCTGATGGAGATCATCGTCTGCCCCGACTGCCACGGTGCACTCGCCGAGGTCGGTGAGGAGCTGGTGTGCCAGCAGTGCGGTCTGGCCTACCCGGTGCGCGACGACATCCCCGTGCTGCTGGTCGACGAGGCCCGTCGGCCGGCCTGACCGGGCGCGCGAGGAGGGCTGACGACGTGGCGACCTGGTTCGACGAGTCCCGGCTCGACGACGAGGCCGCGCTGGCCACGGCCGACCTGCGCCTCCGGGAGCTCGCGGAGGCCGGTGCGCGCGTGCGCCGCGAGGCGGTGGAGGCCGCCCCGGGTATCGCCGCCGCGGTCGCCGCCGCCGGGGACGCCGCTCGCCCCCGCGCCATCGTCGCGGCCGGTCCCGACTCTCGTCTCCTGCGGGCCGTGCTCGAGCCGTGGTGTCCCGTGCCCTTCGTGGCCTGGCCCGGACCCGCGCTGCCCGGGTGGGCCGGCGCGCTCGACCTCGTCGTCGTGCTCGCTCCCGACGGGACCGACCGGGGCACCGCCGCCGCCGTCGCCGAAGCGGTGCGGCGTGGCTGCCAGGTCGTCGTGGCCTGCCCGGCCGACTCGCTGGTGGCCCGCCATGCCGAGGGCCGCTGGTCGACGATCGTGCCGACCGTGGCGCGGGACCAGCTGGCCACCGCCGTCGTCCTGCTCGAGTACCTCGACCAGGTCGGGCTGGGACCGAGAGCCGACCACGGCGACGTCGCCGACGCGCTCGACGGTGTCGCCGTGTCGTGCTCGCCCCACCGTGACCTGGCCGTGAACCCGGCCAAGATGCTCGCGATCGCCCTCGCGGACACCAACCCCGTGGTCTGGGGCGGTTCCTCGCTGGCCGCCCGCGCCGCGCGTCGGGTCGCCGAGACGATCCGCCGTGCCAGTGGTCAGTCCGCGATCGCCGGCGACGCGGAGCACCTGCTGCCACTGGTCGAGGCTGCCCGCCCCCGCGACGTGTTCGACGATCCCTTCGCCGACGGCGAGGGCGACGTCCGTCCGATGCTCCTCGTCTTCGACGACGGCACGGTCGACGCCGTCGTCCGCGAGGACCACGAACGGCTGCGCGCAGCGGCGGCCGAGCACGGCGTCCGCGTCGAGACGGTGACGACCGAGGCCGACACCGAGATCGCTCGCTACGCCTCGCTCGTGCTCAACGGGAGGTACGCCGCGGAGTACCTCCGGCTCGGCCTGGTCAGCAACTGAGCGACCCCCGCGGCTCCCGGTAGCCTTCCGCGCATGTCCACCGAAGGCAGCACCAAGGCGGTCGTCGCGGCGCTCCTGGCCAACACCGGGATCGCCGTCACGAAGTTCCTGGCCTTCCTGCTGACCGGCGCCTCGTCGATGCTGGCCGAGGCGATCCACTCGGTGGCCGACTCCGGCAACCAGGCGCTGCTGCTGCTCGGCGGCCGCCAGGCCCGCAAGCGGCCGACGGCGGCGCACCCCTTCGGCTTCGGTCGGGAGCGCTACATCTACGCGTTCATCGTCTCGATCGTCCTCTTCAGCGTCGGTGGTCTCTTCGCCCTCTACGAGGCGTACCACAAGGGCCACGAGCTCCACGCCACCGACGGCATCCCCGACGACTCACTGCTGACGAGCCGCTGGTGGTGGGTGCCGATCGTGGTGCTGCTCGCGGCGATCGTGATGGAGTCGCTGTCGTTCCGTACGGCGATCCGCGAGACGGGTCATGTGCGCGGCGATGCGTCGTACATCCAGTTCATCCGGCGCGCGAAGCAGCCCGAGCTCCCGGTGATCCTCCTCGAGGACTTCGCCGCTCTGGTCGGTCTGGCCTTCGCCCTCCTCGGCGTCGGACTGTCACTGCTCACCCAGAACCTCTGGTTCGACGTGGCCGGCACTGCGCTGATCGGTCTGCTCCTCGTCGCGGTGGCGATCGTGCTGGGGATCGAGACCAAGAGCCTGCTGCTCGGTGAGTCCGCCTCCGTGGAGGCCGAGGACCGGATCGCCGACGCCCTGCGCGGCATCGGTGGCATCGACCGGATCATCCACCTCAAGACCATGCACCTCGGCCCCGACGAGCTCCTCGTCGCCGCCAAGGTCGCCGTCCTGCACGACGCCTCCGCCACCGACATCGCGTCCGCCATCGACGAGGCCGAGGCCGCGATCCGAGCCGCCGAGCCGACCGCCACGATGATCTACCTGGAGCCCGACATCTACCGGCCCTGACGCACGGCATGATCTGCCCATGAGCCCGACCCGCGTCAACGTCGACAACTTCGTCCGTGCCGAGACCGATCGGATGTTCGCCGCCCTCGCCCAGCAGTCCGGCGGCACCAACACCCTCACCCACAACCGCACGCCGACGCCGCTGGACAGCCAGACGGTGATCCGGATGAACCGCGACACCCTCTACAGCTCCGCGATCGTGGACCTGTCGGGCGGGGCGCGGCTGGCGGTGCCCGAGTCGGGCGACCGCTACGTCTCGGTGATGGTCGTGAACCAGGACCACTACCTCAACCGGATCATCCACGACGCGGGTGAGTACGACCTGACCGTGGAGGAGTTCGACACGCCGTACGTGCTGGTCGCGTGCCGGGTCTTCGTCGATCCCGCCGACCCCGACGACGTGGCCGAGGTGAACGCGCTGCAGGACCGGTTCGTCCTCACGGCCCCGGCCGGTGCGCCGTTCGTGCCCGGGGACTACGACCAGGAGAGCCTGGACGCGACGCGGAGGCCCCTTCTCGACCTGGCGACGGGAGCGGGCAGCTTCGCCGACACGTTCGGGAAGCGGTCCGAGGTCGACCCGGTGCGTCACCTGTTGGGGACGGCCGCCGGCTGGGGCGGCCTGCCGCAGAGCGAGGCGTTCTACGTCGGCGGCACCCCCGACCTCTCGGTGGGCGAGTTCGCGCTGCGCCTGGCCGACGTCCCGGTCGACGGGTTCTGGTCGGTCTCGGTCTACGACGCCGACGGCTACTTCGTCGCCAACGACCGCGACGCCGTGAGCGTCAACAACGTCACGGCGGTCCCCGACGCGGACGGCGCGGTGACCGTGCACTTCGGCGGCTCGGACGACCGACCCAACTGCCTCCCGATCATGGAGGGGTGGAACTACCTGGTGCGTCTGTACCGGCCGCGCCCGGAGGTGCTCGACGGCACGTGGACGGTCCCAGGGGCTACCCCGGTCGGCTGAGCCGGGGCTAGCCTGCCGCCATGCGCCACTACTCCGGCCACACCTGATTCGGTCCGCGCGTGCCCGACACCCGTGGGTTCGTCCCGCGGGTGCTGCTCTACCACGCCTCGCGCGACCTGGTCCCCCTCTACGCGGTCTACTCCCTGCTCTTCGCCGACCAGGGCATCAGCGCCTCGCACATCTCGGTGCTGCTGATCATCTGGTCGGCCACGTCGTTCGTCTTCGAGGTGCCGTCGGGTGCCTGGGCGGACTCCTTCGACCGGCGGCACCTGCTGGTGGTCTCGGCCTTCGTGTACGCCGCGGGCTTCGCCGTCTGGATGACGTGGCAGAGCTTCCTCGGCTTCGCCCTCGGGTTCGTGCTCTGGGGGCTGTCGAGCGCGCTGATGTCCGGCACCTTCGAGTCCCTCGTGTACGACGAGCTGGTCGAGCGCGACGCGGCCGGACGCTACCCGTGGCTGATCGGGTGGGCCCAGTCGACGGCGATGCTGGCCAACCTCGCCGCGACCGTGCTCGCGGCACCCCTGCTGGCGTTGGGCGGCTACCCCCTGGTCGGCTGGACGAGCGTCGCGATCTGTGGCGCGCAGGCACTGCTCGCCGCGACGCTGCCGGTGTCGAGCGCCGCACGTCGTCCCGCCCACGACTCGCCGCTGGCGGAGACCGAGCGCGCGACGTCGCGCTACCTCGCGATGCTCCGTGCGGGACTCGCCGAGTCGCGGCACCATCCCGACGTTCGTCGGGTCCTGCTGCTGGCCGCGGCGATGGTGGGCCTGACCGCCTACGACGAGTACTTCCCGCTCGTGGCCAGGGGCCATGGGGTGACCACCGCCGACATCCCGCTGCTCGTCGCGATCACGGTCGCCGGCCAGGCTGTCGGCACCGCCCTGGTCGGACGCACCTCGCGCCTTCCCGCGCCCGCGATCGGGGCGCTCCTCGGAGCCGGGGCGGTGCTGGTCTCGGTCGGCGCCCTCATCACGCCGTACGCCGGCTTCGTCGGGATCGGGATCGGCTACGGAATGCTCAACAACGCCATGCTCGTGGGCGAGACCCGACTACAGGACACGATCACGGGCCCGGCTCGGGCCACCGTCACCAGCGTGCTGGGGGTGCTCGAGGAGGTCGTTGCCCTCCTGGTCTACGCGGCCTTCGTGATCGGGTCGCAGGTGCTCGGCTTCCCGGCTCTGGTGGCGTTGCTGGCGGTGCCCGTGCTGGTGGTCGCGGCCGCGGTGGCGCGCCATCTGCCACCGGCCGGGAGGGTCCGCGAGGATTCTTCGCTCGGCGTGCCGCCGTCCTAATCTGAGTGTCGCGCGGCCGCGGCGAGGGCGGCCCGGAGAGCGGGAGGCACAACGAGATGGACTTCAAGGTCGCAGACCTGGCCCTGGCCGACTTCGGCCGGACCGAGATCACCCTCGCCGAGCACGAGATGCCCGGCCTGATGGCGATGCGCGAGCGCTACTCCGAGAGCAAGCCGCTGCAGGGCGCCAAGATCGCCGGGTCGCTCCACATGACGATCCAGACGGCGGTCCTCATCGAGACCCTCGTCGCGCTCGGCGCCGAGGTGCGCTGGGCCTCGTGCAACATCTTCTCCACCCAGGACCACGCGGCGGCGGCCGTCGTCGTCGGGCCGAACGGCACCGCCGACGACCCCCAGGGCGTGCCGGTCTTCGCCTGGAAGGGCGAGACGCTGGAGGAGTACTGGTGGTGCACCCAGCAGATCCTGCTCTGGCCCGGTGACGCCAGGGCCAACATGATCCTGGACGACGGTGGCGACGCGACGATGCTCGTCCACCTCGGTGTCGAGGCGGAGAAGAAGGGCGAGGCGCCCGACCCCGCCGGCGCCGCCAGCCACGAGCAGAAGGTCGTCTTCGACGTCCTGGTGAAGTCCCTCGAGGAGGACACCTCTCGCTGGACCACCGTGGCGGCCGAGCTCCGCGGTGTCACCGAGGAGACCACCACCGGGGTGCACCGCCTCTACGACATGATGAAGGAAGGCTCGCTGCTCTTCCCGGCCATCAATGTCAACGACTCGGTGACCAAGTCGAAGTTCGACAACAAGTACGGCTGCCGCCACAGCCTGATCGACGGCATCAACCGCGCCACCGACGTGCTCATCGGCGGCAAGGTGGCCGTCGTGTGCGGGTACGGCGACGTCGGCAAGGGCTGCGCCGAGAGCCTTCGTGGCCAGGGCGCCCGCGTCGTGATCACCGAGATCGACCCGATCTGTGCCCTGCAGGCCGCCATGGACGGCTACCAGGTCTCCACCCTCGAGGACGTGCTCGACGTCGCCGACATCGTGATCACCGCGACCGGCAACAAGGACGTCGTCACCGTCGACCAGATGGCGCGGATGAAGCACCAGGCGATCCTGGGCAACATCGGCCATTTCGACAACGAGATCGACATGGCGGGCCTCGAGTCGTACGACGGCGTCGTCCGCAAGAACGTGAAGCCCCAGGTCGACGTCTGGACGTTCCCGACCGGCACCTCGATCATCGTGCTCTCCGAGGGTCGCCTGATGAACCTCGGCAACGCGACCGGTCACCCGAGCTTCGTGATGTCGAACTCCTTCACCAACCAGGTGCTGGCCCAGGTCGAGCTCTTCACCAAGCCCGAGGCCTACCCGGTCGGCGTCTACGTGCTGCCCAAGCACCTCGACGAGGAGGTCGCCCGCCTGCACCTCTCCGCGCTCGGCGTGCACCTCACCGAGCTGACCGAGGACCAGGCGTCCTACCTCGGGGTGGACGTGCGAGGCCCCTACAAGTCCGAGCAGTACCGCTACTGACCGAGGGCCGCTCGACCCCGTACGGCAGGTTTTCTGTGTCTCGACTGGCAAGATTGCAGCCGTGACCCAGGGCGAGGACTTCCGTGCGCGTGTGCTCGTCGTCGACGACGACGCGTCGTTGTCGGAGATGTTGTCGATCGTGCTGCGCCAGGAGGGCTTCGACGCCCACCTGGTGGCGCGCGGGGACGAGGCCATGGAGGCGTTCCACGCCTACCGGCCCGACGTCGTCCTGCTCGACCTGATGCTGCCGGGCAAGGGCGGCATCGACGTGTGCAAGGAGATCCGCGCCGAGTCCGGCGTGCCGATCGTGATGCTCACGGCCAAGGGCGACACCGTCGACGTCGTGGTCGGGCTGGAGTCCGGGGCCGACGACTACGTCGTCAAGCCGTTCAAGCCCAAGGAGCTGGTCGCCCGCATCCGTGCCCGTGTACGTCGCAACGACGCGCCAGGCACGGACGCGCTCGCCATCGGCCCGCTCGCCATCGACGTCGCCGGGCACGCGGTGACCCGCGACGGCGTGCCGATCAACCTCACCCCTCTCGAGTTCGACCTGCTGGTCTGCCTGGCCCGCAAGCCCTGGCAGGTCTTCACCCGGGAGGTCCTGCTCGAGCAGGTCTGGGGCTACCGCCACGCGGCCGACACGCGGCTGGTCAACGTGCACGTGCAGCGACTGCGGTCCAAGGTCGAGTCCGACCCGGAGAACCCCGAGATCGTGCTGACGGTCCGCGGGGTCGGCTACAAGGCCGGCAGCGCAGGGCAGCAGTGAGATGAGCCCGTCATGAGGCGGCGATGACCGGTGGCTGACCCGGCCGCGACGCGCGGCGTCCCCCAGGCGCTCCGGCGTGGTCTGACCTTCTGGCGACGTTCGATCCAGGCGCGCGTCGTGGTGAGCACCGTGCTGCTCTCCACCGTGGTGGTGCTCGCGGTCGGGTGGTTCCTCCTCCGCCAGGTGCAGCAGGGGCTCCTGGACCACCGGGTCGAGACCGTGCTGCGCGAGGCCGGGAACGAGAACCAGGCGGCGGCCGACCGGCTGGGCGCCGCGCCGGGTACGGACACGAATCCCAACCAGCAGGCCAGCGAGGTGCTGATGGGACCCGCCTACGCCAGCGGCCTGGCTCGCGGCTTCAGTGTCGTGATGGCGGGGCCGGGCGCCCACAGCACGTCGCTCGAGAATCGGGCGACGTCGCTGACGCCCCAGCTGGACCTGACCAGCGTGCCGCAGTCGCTGGTCGACCGGATGGACGACCCGTCGACGAAGGTGTCCGACACCGCGTGGACGTACACCACGATCCAGTTCCGCAGCCGCGGAGAGGTGACGAGCTCGACCCCGGGCATCGTCGTGGGCACGGTCAACACCATCCCGGCCGACGGGTCGACGCGGACGATGTACTACCTGTTCCCCCTCGACGACGTCCAGCAGACACTGAGCCTGGTGACCCGAGCTCTCCTGACGGCGGGCGTCCTGCTGCTCCTGCTGATCGCGGCCCTCACCTGGCTGCTCACCCGCCAGATCGTGACCCCGATCCGGATGGCGCGGCAGGTGGCCGAGCGACTGGCGGCAGGCCAGCTCCAGGAGCGGCTCCGGGTGACCGGGGAGGACGACCTGGCCAGGCTGGCGACGTCGTTCAACCAGATGGCGACCAACCTCCAGCGCCAGATCCGACAGCTGGAGGAGCTGAGCCGCGTCCAGCGACGGTTCGTCTCCGACGTGTCCCACGAGCTGCGCACGCCGCTCACCACGGTGCGCCTGGCCGGCGGGGTGCTGCACGACGCCAAGGACACGTTCAACCCGGAGGCCCGCCGGGCGGCGGAGCTGTTGCAGCGCGAGCTCGACCGCTTCGAGGCGCTGCTGGTCGACCTGCTCGAGATCAGCCGGTTCGATGCCGGTGCCGCGGCGCTCGACCTCGACGACGTGAACCTGACCGACGTGGCGCACCGGGTCGCCGACGGCACCAGGGCGCTCGCCGAGGCCCGCCACACCCGGATCGTGATCCGGGCGCCCGAGTCGCCCTGCGTCGCCGAGGCCGACGTACGCCGGGTGGAGCGGATCCTGCGCAACCTGGTCGTCAACGCGATCGACCATGCGGAGAGCCGAGAGATCGTGGTGACCGTGGCTGCCGACGAGCAGGCGGCCGCGATCGCCGTCCGTGACCACGGCGTCGGCCTGGCGGTCGGGGAGTCCGCGATGGTGTTCAACCGGTTCTGGCGGGCCGACCCCGCTCGCGCCCGTACCAGCGGAGGGACCGGCCTGGGGCTGGCCATCTCGCTGGAGGACACCCACCTGCACGGCGGCTGGCTCCAGGCCTGGGGCAAGCCACACGAGGGCGCCCAGTTCCGGCTCACCCTGCCGCGGTATGCGCGGCACCCGCTGCGCCACAGCCCACTCCCGCTGGTGCCCGAGGACGCGGCGGAGGTGGTGGCATGACACGTCGTACGTCGTGGGCCGCCGTGCCGCTCCTGCTGGTCGTGGCTGCGTGCTTCACGGCCTGCGCCCGCGTGCCCGACACCGGGCCGGTCGTCCAGTCCCGGGAGCCTGCCGAGGCTCCGGCGATCGACAACCCCTACAACAACCCGCCGCCGCCGGAGCCCGGGGCGAGCGCGGCCGGCATCGTGTCCGGGTTCCTCGACGCGATGACGGCGACCCCGCTGCAGACGAGGGTCGCCGTGAAGTACCTGACCAAGGCGGCGGCGTCCGCCTGGAAGCCGCAGAACGGTGGAGTCGTCTCCTACGCCGGTCTCGTGCCGCCGTACGGCGAGTCCGTGGTGAAGGTGCGGCTGCGCGGCGCGGAACGCGTCGACGCCGGAGGCGAGTGGCTGGGCCGTGTCGGTCGTGCCGCGTCCTGGCTGACCTTCCCGATGCGCAAGGAGAACGGCGAGTGGCGCATCGCCGCGGCCCCGAACGCGTTGCTCGTGCCGCAGACGTTCTACCAGCAGACGTTCCAGGACGCCGCTTTGTACTACTTCGACCCGACCGGCCGGATCCTGGTCCCGGAGGTCGTGCACGTGCCCCAGGGGCAGCAGCTGATCACCGCGTTGGTCAACGCTCTCCTCCTGGGTCCCCAACCCTCCCTCAGCGGAGTCGTCCGTACCTACGTGCCGCCCGGCCTGACGGCCGCACCGCTGACCGTCACCAAGGGCTCGGTCAACGTGGCGCTCAGCGGCGCCGTTCCCGACCCCCTCAGCCGGAGGACCACGCGGCTCATGCTGAGCCAGTTCGCCTGGACGCTGCGGCAGGACCCGAGCGTCCAGACGTTCAGCCTCAGCATCGGCGGCCGCCAGGTGACCGACGCGTCCGGTGCGTCGACCTTCCGCGTGGAGAACGCCGACGCCGACCGCTACGACCCCGCGTATCCACCGGCCAGCAGCCAGCTCTACGCGTTGCGTCGCGGACTCCTGGTGTCGGGACAGGCCAGCCGGCTCACGGCCGTGAGCGGCCCGTTCGGCACGGCCGTGCAGGGGATCGGCCCGTTCGCGGTCAGCCTCGGCGACGACCAGGTGGCCGCCACCACGCCGTCCTCGCTCCTGGTGGGGCCGGTGCGGAGCGGTCCCGCCCTCACCCAGGTCCTCACCGGCACCGGCCTGCTGCGCCCGGCCTGGGACTTCGCCGATCGACTGTGGGACGTGCAGAACCGGACCCGAGGGGGTGCCGTCGTCCTGTCCGTGAACGGTGATCGGTCGCGCGCCGTGCGGGTCCCGGGCGTGTCGGGCGAGGACGTACGGCGTTTCCTGGTCTCGCGCGACGGATCGCGGTTGGTCGCGGTGCTGCGCAGCCCCCACCGGGACCGGATCGTGGTGAGCAGGCTCCGCTACGACGACAGCGGCCGGGTCCTGTCCGGCACCCCGGCACGGCCCATCCAGTGGTCGGGCGGGGCCACCACCCGCGTCCGCGACATCGGTTGGATGTCGCCGACGGTGATCGGCGTGCTCGACCAGGCGTCCTCGACCCAGGCCGAGGTCCGCCTCCTCGATGTCGACGGTTCCTTGTCGCCGGACGAGGTGCACGCCATCTCGGTCCGGGGACAGGCGCTCAGCCTCGCCACGTCGCCCTCCTCGGCCACCCTGACCCCGCCGTTCGCCGTGCAGCCGGGCGAGCTGTTCAACCTCGCGCAGGTGGACGCCACGGACCAGCAACCGGTGCCGGGCCTGCACCACGTCACCTACGCGGGCTGATCCACAGCGTCGGTGGCGGGCCGTCGACAGCAACACGTCCTCGTGGTCGGCTCGCGCAGTGATCGACGCGTTCCGCGACCTGGTGCTGGGCGGGCGGTGCGTCGGCTGCGACCGCGCGGGCCGGCTGCTGTGCGACGCCTGCCGGTCCGGGCTCGACGTCCTTCCCGGGCCCGCCTGGCCGACCCCGGTCCCCCCGGGCCTGGTGGGGCCGTGGGCCGCGACGACGTACGACGGAGTGGTCCGTGCCATGGTCGTCGGCCACAAGGAGCGCCGTCTCCTCGCCCTGGCCCGACCGCTGGGCGACCTCCTGGCCCGCGCCGTCCACGCGGCGGTGACCGATCTGGTGGGGGAGCCCGCACCCGTGGTCCTGGTGCCCGTGCCGTCGCGGCCGAGCAGCACCCGCGAACGCGGCTACGCCCCGACCGAGGCGATCACCCGCGCGGCCGCTGCCGCGCTCTCGTCCTACGACGTGGAGGCGACGTTTTCGCCGTTGCTCCGCACGCGCGCCGGCCTGGTCGACCAAGCCGGACTGGGCGCCGCCTCGCGTGCGGCCAACCTGGCGGGCGCGCTGCGCGTGCACCCGCCGGCGCTGCGTCGCCTCGCCCGGGCCGCGGAGCGAGGTCGCGTCGGTCCGGCCCGGGTGGTGGTCTGCGACGACGTCCTCACCACCGGGGCGACCGCGACCGAGGCCCAGCGTGCGCTCCGCGCCGTCGGCCTGCCGCCGCTGGCGGTGGTGGCGGTGGCCGCGACGCGGCGGCGATCGGCCGGCCGGCGGCAGGAGTGACGAATCAGCCAGGTCCGGGATCCTGGGGAAGGTTCCGCGATCACCGGCCGGGGGCTAGCGTCGTCCCATGGAGTCCGCCCGGGTCCGTGGTTGCGTCGTCCAGACGGCCCGGTCGTCCGGGGTGTCTGGTCGGCAAGCCGATGCCAGTCGCAGGCGAAACGGTCCACGTAAGGTGCACCGCCACGAGGCTCCGGCCGCGGGCGTGGCACCGATCACGGTGCGGCTTAGTCGTAAGTCCTGCCTCGCAGCCTCCGTCAGACACGGAGCCCTTTCGAGGGATCTGCGAGAGAAGGGGAGTAGTGGCACACGAGCTGCGAGACCCTCAGCAGGCGGGTGTGGGGACGAAGACCAGGTCGGCCGGGCGGACTCCAGCCAGCACGACCCCGCACCCGAACGTGCCCTCAAACCGCACAACAGGAGGTTGATTCCATGGACGTGGTGGTCACCGCACGGCACTGTGAGCTGTCGGAACGCTTCCGAGACCATGTCGCCGACAAGCTCGGCAAGCTCGAGAAGCACGACCACCGCATCATGCGCGTCGACGTCGAGGTGGAGAACGAACGCAACCCCCGCCAGTCCGACCGCGCGGTGCGCATCGAGCTGACGGCGTACTCCAAGGGCCCGGTGATCCGGGCGGAGGCAGCGGCCGTCGACAAGATGGGCGCCCTCGACCTCGCCGTCGACAAGATGGCCGCGCAGATGCGCCGAGCGAACGACAGGCGGGCGCGGTCGCACCGCAACCGTCCCGCCACCGGCGAGCTGCCGACGCGCATCGAGGCCGACGGCGTCGAGGACGATGTCGTCACCCAGCGTCAGGTGGGTCCGATCATGGTGACCGGCGACGGACCGCCCGTGGTCCGGGAGAAGACACACAGCGCGCGTCCGATGACTCTCGACCAGGCCCTCTACGAGATGGAGCTGGTCGGGCACGACTTCTACCTCTACGTCGACCAGGAGACGGGGCGTCCGGCCGTCGTCTACCGCCGGCGCGGCTACGACTACGGCGTGATCTCGCTGGAGGTGGAGCCGGCGGGCTGACCAGTCCCGCATGGCCCAGACGGGTCAGGCGGGAGGGCCCGGATATCGCCCAACTGGCCCATACCGACCCGGGATCGTGACATGCTACGGGCGTGCCTCTTTCCTCGAGCGGCGAGCAGGAGCCGATCCGCGTCATCATCGTGGACGACCAGGAGCTGTTCCGTCGCGGGCTGAAGATGCTGATGGACTCCGAGCCCGGCCTCGACGTCGTCGGCGATGCCGGTGACGGCGCCGCCGGCATCGAGCTCGCCAGCGCCGTCGCGCCCGACGTGGTGCTGCTCGACGTGCGGATGCCGAAGGTCTCCGGGATCGAGGCCTGCGTCGCCATCAAGGAGGCCGTGCCGGCCGCCAAGATCGTGATGCTGACGGTGTCCGACGAGGAGTCCGACCTCTACGAGGCCGTCAAGAGCGGTGCGAGCGGCTACCTCCTCAAGGACTCCTCGATCGAGGAGGTCGCGCAGGCGATCCGAGTCGTGGCCGACGGCCAGTCCCTGATCAGCCCGTCGATGGCGGTCAAGCTGATCGACGAGTTCAAGCAGATGTCGCAGCCCGACCGCGGGCCGACCACGACGTTCCGGCTGACCGAGCGTGAGCTCGAGGTGCTCCGCCTCGTCGCGCAGGGCCTGAACAACAAGGACATCGCCAAGCGCCTGTTCATCAGCGAGAACACCGTGAAGAACCACGTCCGCAACCTGCTCGAGAAGCTGCAGCTGCACTCGCGCATGGAAGCGGTGCTCTACGCCGTCCGCGAGAAGCTGGTCGACCTGCCGTAGCCGAGACCGGGGAACGAGCGGCACGGCGTGGGCGCGGCCAGAGCGAGCGCGCGTCGAGGTCGTGAGAGCGAGGCGAGATCCGGTGACGGTGCCCGGCCGGCTCGACCGGCGGGCTGTCCGCGCCTCCCGCTAGGTTCGCACGCGTGCGTTCTCTCTCCCGGGCTCAGGCACGCCGGATCGCGCTGGCGGCCCAGGGCTTCCTCGACCCGCCCCACGAGCAGCCGACCATGCGCACGCTGTCGCGCACGCTCGGGCGCACCGGCGTGCTGCAGGTCGACTCCGTCAACGTGCTCCAGCGCGCCCACTTCATGCCGCTCTACTCCCGGATGGGTCCCTACGACGTCGACCTGGTGCGCCGGGCGTCGGAGACCACGCCGCGCCGGATGGTGGAGTACTGGGCACACGTCCAGGCCTACATGCCCGTCGACCTCTGGCCCGTGATGCGACACCGGATGGCGCGCTACCGCGACGGGAAGCACAAGTGGTGGGGGAGCGTGGTCACCGACGAGCTGACCGAGAGCCTGCTGCTCGAGATCTCCGACCGCGGTGCCTCGACGGCCCGCGACCTCGACGACGGACTGCCGCGGAAGAAGGAGCACTGGGGCTGGAACTGGTCCAACACCCGGCGCGCGCTCGACTACCTGTTCATGGTGGGCGATGTCGCCATCGCGGGCCGCAACAGCCAGTTCGAGGTCCGCTACGACCTGCCGGAGCGGGTGATCCCGGCGGAGCATCTCCGGGCGCCGACACCGACCGAGCACGACGCCGTCAAGGTGCTGATCCGCCGCGCGGCCCGGTCCCACGGCGTCGGCACCGTGCGTGACCTCGCCGACTACTACCGCCTTCGCTCGGTGCCCGGCCGGAGCCAGACCGGGGCCGCGCCGGTGGTGGCCGAGCTCGTCGAGGAGGGGGAGCTGATCCCGGTCACGATCGAGGGTGTCCGGCGGCCGGCGTACCTCCATCGCGACGCGCGGCTCCCGCGGCGGATCGCGGCCCGCGCTCTGCTCAGCCCCTTCGACCCGGTGGTGTGGGAGCGAGAGCGCACCGAGGCGCTCTTCGACTTCCATTACCGGATCGAGATCTACACGCCGGTCGAGAAGCGCGTCCACGGCTACTACGTCCTGCCGTTCCTGCTGGGCGACCGGATCGTGGGGCGCGTCGACCTCAAGGCCGACCGCAAGACCGGCCTGCTCCTGGTGCGGTCGGCGTACGCCGAGCCGGGTGCGCCGCCCGAGACCGCCGAGGAGCTGGCCGCGGAGCTGGAGCGGCTCGCCGGCTGGCTGGGCCTCCACGCGGTCGTCGTCGAGCCCCGGGGGGACCTGGCACCCGCTCTGTCGTCGGCGGTAGCGGCGCGCTGAGCACCGACGCGAGCGGCGCGTCGCGGGGAATCGGTCCGGTTCCGGCCGCTGGGTAGAGTTGGCGGAGTTCATCCGACGTCCACACCGGGAGCCCACCCGTGCCTGCCATTCTCGACAAGCTCCTCCGCATCGGCGAGGGCAAGATCCTGCGCCAGCTCGAGGCGGTCTCGCGTGCGGTCAACGCCATCGAGGACGACTTCGTGGCCATGACCGACGACGAGCTGCGGGGGCAGACCGAGGAGTTCAAGGAGCGGCTGGCGGCCGGCGAGTCGCTCGACGACCTGATGCCGGAGGCCTTCGCCACGGTGCGTGAGGCGGCCAAGCGGGTCATCGGCCAGCGCCACTACGACGTGCAGATCATGGGCGGCGGCCGCGCTCCACCTCGGCAACATCGCAGAGATGAAGACCGGTGAGGGCAAGACGCTGGTCGCGACCCTGCCGGCCTACCTCAACGCCCTCGAGGGCAAGGGCGTCCACGTCGTCACCGTCAACGACTATCTCGCCAAGTACCACGCGGAGTGGATGGGCCGGATCCACCACTTCCTCGGCCTCACCACCGGGGTCATCCTGCCGTCGATGAAGCCGGACGAGCGCCGCGAGGCCTATGCCTGCGACATCACCTACGGCACCAACAACGAGCTCGGCTTCGACTACCTGCGCGACAACATGGCGGGCTCCCTGGAGGAGTGCGTGCAGCGCACCCACCACTACGCGATCGTGGACGAGGTCGACTCGATCCTGATCGACGAGGCGCGCACCCCGCTGATCATCAGTGGTCCCACCCAGGACGAGGTCCGGTGGTACGCCGAGTTCGCCAAGCTCACCCGCACCCTGACCAGGGACGTGGACTACGAGGTCGACGAGAAGAAGCGCACGATCTCCGTGCTCGAGCCCGGCATCACGCGGGTCGAGGACCACCTCGGCATCGAGAACCTCTACGAGTCGGCCAACACCCCGCTGATCTCCTTCCTGAACAACTCGATCAAGGCCAAGGAGCTCTTCCACAACGACAAGGAGTACGTCGTCATGGACGGCGAGGTGCTCATCGTCGACGAGCACACCGGCCGGATGCTCGCCGGGCGCCGCTACAACGACGGCCTGCACCAGGCGATCGAGGCCAAGGAGGGCGTCGAGGTGCGCGAGGAGTACCAGACCCTCGCGACGGTGACCCTGCAGAACTACTTCCGTCTCTACGAGAAGCTCTCCGGCATGACCGGCACGGCGATGACCGAGGCCAGCGAGTTCGACAAGATCTACAAGCTCGGTGTGGTCCAGATCCCCACCAACGAGCCCGTCGGCCGGGTCGACCAGCCCGACCTCGTCTACCGCACCGAAGAGGCGAAGTACGACGCGGTGACCGACGACATCGCCGAGCGCCACGCCAAGGGTCAGCCGATCCTGGTCGGCACCGTCTCGGTCGAGAAGTCCGAGCACCTGTCCGACAAGCTGCGCAAGCGCGGCATCCCCCACTCGGTGCTGAACGCCAAGGTCCACGCCGACGAGGCGAAGATCGTTGCGATGGCCGGCCACAAGGGCGCCGTCACGGTGGCCACCAACATGGCGGGTCGAGGCACCGACATCATGCTCGGTGGCTCCGTGGAGTTCCTGGCCGACGCCGAGCTCCGCAAGCAGGGCCTCGAGCCGACCGGGGAGACCGCCGAGGAGTACGAGGCCGCCTGGCCCGGCACGGTGGAGAAGATCAAGGCACAGGTCGCGGCCGAGCACGACGAGGTGAAGGCCGTGGGCGGGCTCTACGTCGTCGGCACCGAGCGGCACGAGTCCCGCCGGATCGACAACCAGCTCCGCGGCCGTTCCGGCCGCCAGGGAGACCCGGGTGAGTCGCGCTTCTACCTGTCGCTCGAGGACGAGCTGATGCGGCTCTTCAAGTCCGACTGGGTCGACCGGATCCTCCAGGTCCTGAAGATCCCCGACGACGTCCCGATCGAGAACAAGCGGGTCACCGGCGCGATCGCCAACGCCCAGGGTCAGATCGAGGCGCAGAACTTCGACTCCCGGAAGAACGTCTTGAAGTACGACGACGTGATGGACCGCCAGCGCCACGTGATCTACGCCGAGCGCCGCAAGGTGCTCGAAGGAGCGGACCTCGAGGAGCAGATCTCGTCGTTCATCGACGACGTCGTCGAAGGGTTCGTCACCGGTGCCACCGAGGGATTCGCCGAGGAGTGGGACCTCGACGCGCTGCAGGCGCAGCTCAAGCAGCTGTGGCCGCTCTCGCTCGACCTCAACGCCATGGCCGAGGAGGTCGGCGGCGTCGAGGGGCTCGACCGCGACGAGGTGATCGAGGCCCTGCAGGAGGACGCCCACGCGGCCTACGCACGCCGCGAGGAGGAGATCGGCTCCGAGGCGATGCGGGAGCTCGAGCGTCGGGTCGTGCTCTCCGTGCTCGACCGCAAGTGGCGCGAGCACCTCTACGAGATGGACTACCTCCGTGAGGGCATCGGCCTGCGCGGCTATGCCCAGCGCGACCCGCTCGTGGAGTACCAGCGTGAGGGCTTCGACATGTTCATGGCGATCATGGACGGCATCAAGGAGGAGTCGGTCGGGTTCCTGTTCAACCTCGAGGTCCAGCTGATCGCGGACGACGAGCAGGAGCAGGGCTTCGTCGAGAAGGAGGTCGAGGAGCCGCTGCGGCGCGAGCTGCGCTCGCAGGAGCAGCCGACCGCCGAGCACGACCACCGGCCGCAGATCACCGCCAAGGGTCTCGACCGTCCGAAGACGCCCCAGCAGCTGGCCTACTCGGCGCCGTCCGAGGACGACACGGCCCTCGCCGTCCCGGCCGCGTTCGGCGGGGACACCGAGCCGCAGCGACCGGCCGGCCGGACGGTCACCAACGCCGACGACGAGTACGCCGACGTGGGGCGCAACGCGCTCTGCCCATGCGGCTCGGGCAAGAAGTACAAGCGCTGCCACGGTGCGCCGGGTGGCCCGACGGGCGTCACTGCCCGGATCGGCTGACCGGCGCCAGCGTCGGTCAGGCGAACTCCAGCGCCGAGACCTGCCAGCGGGCTCGGATCAGCTCGAAGCGGGCGGCGACCGCGCGGGAGCGGTCGCCGTAGCGCACGTGCAGGCTGACCTCGGCGCAGTGCTCGGAGACGAAGCTGGTGTGGGCGGCCACCAGCTGCGGACGCACCGACTGGATGTCGCCGCTGCCCGGCCGTCGTCCGACCGCGCGCGCGACCAGGAGGGCGCGACGGGAGAGGTCCTGGTAGACGTCGGGCGTCGTCCACCGCAGCAGCTGGGACACCGGCCGGTCGCCACCGACGACCTCGACGATCGCGGCACCGACCCTGGCCGCGTGCTGCTCGAACCTCCGTCGCTGCACCAGGTCGACGTGGACGACGTCGTGGAGCGCCGAGTCGCCGGGACGGCCCGCGACCTCGGGCTCGGGTACGTCGAGGCGCGGGCCGAGGTCCAGGGCGAGGGTGCCCTGCACGGTGGCCACGGGGGTCAGCGGCAGCGTCAGGACGGTGGTGTCGGCGGACACGGGTGACGAGACGGGGCGGAGCATCATGGCGGGTCCTTTCCGGGGAGACGGAGTCGCTGACCCGGCGCGATGACGTCGGGGTCGGGACCGATGAGGGATCGGTTGGCCGCGTAGATCGCGTGCCAGCGTGCGGCCACGAGCGCCGCGGGACTGCCGGCCGGCAGGTCGCGGGCGGCGAGGGACCAGAGGCTGTCGCCGGGGCGCACGCGCACGGTCCGTGGACGTCCGGTCGGCCCGTTGCCGATCTCGCGACGGTGCGGCGCGGCTGCGACCGCCCGGTCGGGAAGGGGGAGACCGGCCAGCGCCATCAGGTCAGCGCGGTGCGTGGAGCGGGAGTGCGGGCCGGCCGCGTGGGACGGCTGCGTCAGCCCGCCGACCAGCGCGACGCCGCACGCCGCCAGGACCACGCGTCGTACGCCGGCCGGGACGCCGCGCGGCACCGGGCCGGAGGTGCCGCCGCGGAGGGCCTCGACGACCACGACCGTCGTGACCACCCACAGCCACGCCACACACCCGACCAGCACGATCGCCGCCAGGTCGGTGAGGGCCACGTCGAGCGAGAGGCGGGCGAGGGCTGCGAGGTCGTGCGGTACGGAACGCGCCACCGGCCGGGTGATCCCTCCGGTCAGACCCAGCCCGCCGGAGGCGAGCGTCCACACGACGAGGCAGCGGATCCGGCTGCCGCGGCTCCCGAGCTGCACCGCAGAACCCTTCGTTTGCTTGTGTTTGACTCATTCAAGACACTGTGCTGATGTTTGACAAGGGTTCCCAGCACTGCCTGTGGAGAGGCAGGCGCCCGCTCCACGCGCGTGGCAGGGTGGGCGCGTGGAGTGGGACGAGCGCCTGTTCGCCTTCCTCGACGACCTCGAGGGTCGGGCCGAGGCGCTCTACGACGCCGAGCGCGAGACCGACCTCGCCGACCGCAGCCGCGCGGAGTACGCCGCGGTGACGCTGACCGGACGGCTGATGGCCTCGGCCGACCGCGACGTCGTGCTCGACGTGCTCGGGGTGGGTCCGGTGGCCGGAGTCCTGCAACGGGTCGGTCCCGACTGGTGCCTGGCCCACGGTGCCGCCCAGGACTGGGTGGTCCGGCTGGCCGCGGTCGTGAGCGTGGAGGGTGCCTCGACCCGTGCCGTCCCCGAGGTGGCCTGGTCACCGGTCGACCGGCTGGGGTTCGGCTCAGCCCTACGCCGGCTGGCCGCCGCGGGCGAGCCCTGCGTCGTCCACTCGACCGACGGCGCGGCCCGTGCGGGGGTGCCGACCCGGGTCGGGGGTGACTTCGTCGAGCTCACCGCGGGCGAGGGGCGCACCCTGCTGGTGAGGCACGACGCGATCGCCGCGGTCCAGAGCCGCAGCTGAGTCTTGTCTCGCGCCTGCTAGGTCGCGTCCTCGTCCCACGGCGGCGCCTCGTCGGCGGCGAGGGGGACGACCGGAGCCGTGACCGGGCCGTCGGGGTCCTCGTTCATGGCCTCGATGATGTGCTTGCGCACGATCGTGCGGGGATCGAGGTCCTTGAACTCGAGGTCGGCGTACTCCGGACCGAGCTCCTCGCGCAGCTCGTCGCGGGCCTCGTTGGCGAACTCGCGCACCTTGCGGGCCATCCGGCCGGCCTGGCGCGCGAACTCGGGGAGCTTGTCGGGCCCGAACACCAAGACGGCGACGAACGCGATCACCGCCAGCTCCGGCAGCCCGACTCCGAACATGGCTCAGAATCTACTGGTCGGAGTCAGCCCGAGCTGGCGTCCTGACAGACCCCGGCTGCGCGAGTCGAGCCGGTCGGCCACGGCGGTCAGCACCTGGGCGGAGCCGCCGGTGGGGTCGGAGTCGACGACCGGCTTGCCGGAGTCGCCTCCCTCGCGCAGGGACTCCTCGATCGGGATCCGGCCCAGCAGCGGTACGTCGTACCCGAACCTGCCGGTCAGGGTCGCGGCCACCCGCTCGCCGCCGCCGCTGCCGAAGATCTCCAGCTGGTGGGCCGGTCCGCAGTGGGGACAGACCAGGTAGCTCATGTTCTCGATCACTCCGACCACCCGCTGGTGGAGCATCGAGGCCATCGTCCCGGCACGCTCGGCGACCTCGGCGGCCGCCTCCTGCGGGGTCGTCACGACCACGATCTCTGCGTTCGGCAGGTGCTGGCCCAGGGAGATCGCCATGTCGCCGGTACCGGGCGGGAGATCGAGGAGGAGGACGTCGAGGTCGCCCCAGTACACGTCGGCCAGCATCTGCACGAGAGCCCGGTCGAGCATCGGGCCGCGCCAGGCGACGACCTGGTCGCGACGCGGCTTGAGCATGCCGATCGAGATCACCGAGACCCCCGAGGTCGTCGGCACCGGCATGATCATGTCCTCGACCTGGGTGGGCCGGGAGTCGGCGATGCCGAGCATCGCGGGGACCGAGTGACCGTAGATGTCGGCGTCCACGATCCCGACCGTGCGGCCCGCCTTCGCCAGAGCCAGGGCCAGGTTGACCGTGACCGACGACTTGCCGACACCGCCCTTGCCGCTGGCGATCGCGAACACCTTGGTCAGCGAGCCCGGCTGGGCGAACGGGATCTCCTTGGCCGGTGCGCCTCCCCGCAAGGTGGTCTGCAGCTCGGACCGCTGTTCGGGCGTCATCGCGCCGAGCGTGAGCTCGACGCCGGTCACACCGGGAACCGCGCCCAGCGCCTGCTTCACGTCGCGGTCGATGGTGTCCTTCATCGGGCATCCGGAGACCGTCAGCAGGACGGTGACCTTCACCAGACCCTGCTCGTCGACCTCGAGATGGTCGACCATGCCGAGGTCGGTGATCGGCCGCTTGATCTCGGGGTCCTGGACGGTGGCGAGGGCCTCGGTGAGCCGGTCGACGGTGGGGGCGCTCATAGTGGCTCCAGGGTAGTTGGCGCCCCTCAGGCCGGCGCGGCCGCCTCGTCGTCGTCCTGGTCGGTGAGGTCGTCGCGCAGCGACCGGAGCTCCGAACGCAGGAAGTCGCGGGTCGCGACCTCGCCGACCGCCATCCGGAGCGAGGCGACCTCGCGGGCCAGGAACTCCATGTCGGCGTGCGCACGCGCGTTGACCTGACGGTCCTGCTCGGCGATCACCTTGTCGCGCGACTCCTGCCGGTTCTGCGCGAGCAGGATCAGCGGGGCGGCGTACGACGCCTGGAGGCTGAGGATCAGGGTCAGGAAGATGAACGGGTAGGTGTCGAACCTGAGGTCGTCGGGCGCGAGCGTGTTCCACCCCACCCAGAAGGCGACGAAGACCGTCATCCACATCAAGAACCTGGCGGTCCCCATGAAGCGGGCGAACTGCTCGGCGAAGACGCCGAAGGCGTCGGTGTCGTACGCCGGGGCGCGCAGCAGCGGACGACGCTGCTCCTTGGGGGTGTCGAGCCGGCCGCTCCGGCGCTCAGCCATGGGTCACCTCCGGTGGGGTGGCGCCGCCGCCCAGCGGCTGGTCGCGCCAGTTCTCCGGGAGCAGATGGTCGAGCAGGTCGTCGACGGTCACCGCGCCGAGCAGCCGGCCGGCGTCGTCGACCACCGGCGCCGCGACGAGGTTGTAGGTGGCCAGGTGGGCGGCGACCTCGTCGATCGTGGCCTCGGGATGCAGCGGGTCCATCGTGTGGTCGAGAGCGGCGGCGACGAGGGTCGACGGCGGCTCGCGCAGCAGGCGCTGGAAGTGGGCGACGCCCAACAGCCTGCCGGTCGGGGTCTCCAACGGCTGTCGGCAGACGTAGACCATGGCCGCCAGCGACACCGGCAGCTCGGCATGGCGAATCTGGGCCAGGGCGTCGGCGATCGTCGCGTCGGGTCCGAGGATCACGGGCTCGGGCGTCATCATCGCGCCGGCCGTCTCCTCGGCGTAGGACATCAGACGGCGCACGTCCTCGGCCTCGTGGGGCTCCATCAGGCTCAGCAACGTGGCCGCGAGCTCGGGAGGCAGGTCGGCGATCAGGTCGGCGGCGTCGTCGGGCGACATCTCCTCGAGCACGTCGGCCGCGCGCTCGCTGCCGAGGTAGCCCATGATCTCGACCTGATCCTCGTCGGGGAGCTCCTCGAGGACGTCCGCGAGGCGCTCGTCGTCGAGCGCCGCGACCACGGCCGCACGCCGCTCGGTGGGCAGGTCGTGGATCACGCTGGCCGCGTCGGCGGCGCGCATCTCGTTGAGCGCGGCGATCAGGTGGGTCGCGCCCTGGGTCGGCTGAGGCGCGACGAGTCCCACCACGTCGCGCCACTCCACGACGTAGGTCTGTCCGCGGCGCCGGAGGCGGTGTCCTGGCTCCTGGACCGCCACCCGACTCAGCACCCAGTCGCGGGTCCGGGTCTGCTCCATCGCGACGTCGTAGACGGTGCCGCGGACACCGGTGGGCTCGATGGTGACGGTGCGGTCGAGCATCTGCCCGATGACGAGGGTCTCGGTGGGGCGCTGCTCGAAGCGGCGCATGTTGAGCAGTCCGGTCGTGTAGACCTGCCCGCTGTCGATGTGCGTCACCCGCGTCATCGGGACGAAGATCCGGCGGCGGCCCAGCACCTCACCGACGAGCCCGAGCACCCGGGGTTGGCTGGTCTCCGAGCGGATCGCCACCACGAGGTCGCGGACCTTGCCCACCTGGTCACCCTGCGGGTCGAAGATCGGCAGGCCTACCAGCCGGGCGGCGTAGACGCGCGTCGGTGTGGTGCTCACGGCCCGAGACTAGGGGGACGGCCCGAAGACCGTGAACGACTGATCGGAGTCGAGCGTGCTGCCGGTGACCCGCGGCATGCCGAGCGCCGTGGTCACCAGGTTGGCGACGAACCCGTTGCGCACGGGCTGCGGCCCGTCGTAGCCCACCCGGAGGGCCCCGGGCTTGGCCAGCTGGGGGTTCAACGCATAGACGTCGGTGCCGGCCGGGACCGACGGCCCCGTCGCGAAGAACGGGATGCGGTGGTCGGACAACGCGGTCTGCTCGGAGTCCGGCGCGCTGTCCGCGCCGGAGTCCGCGGTGACCACCAGGAGCGTGCGTCCGGCCAGGCCGGGCGTGCTCGCGATCGTCTGCTGGACCCGTCCGACAAGGGTGGAGACGCGGGTGACGGCGGCCGCGTAGTCCGGGCTGCGCCAGCCGTGGTGCCGCGCGATCCGCGCCGGCCGGGCCAGGTGGGCGACGGCGAGCACGGGGGCGGCACGGCCCGTGAGCTCGCCGACGAGCGTCTCCACGACCCTCTTGTCGGTCGGGAGCACCGCGTAGTGGGAGAGCTTGTTGCGCCCGTTGTTGGTGCCGTAGCGGTCGACGCTGCCGTCGTTCCTGCCCCAGGTGCGGTCGACGATCCCGAGGTCCGCGCCGTTGGACAGGAACGACGTCGGATAGCCGTAGTCGTGAACGACGTCGTACGCGCTGGTCACGTAGTGGCCCGCTGCCGCATGCACGGAGGTCTCGGAGGTGGGCCGCCAGCCCACGCCGTGCCCGCCGCGCTTCGGGTTCACCGGCCGCCCGGTGAGCATGCCGATCACGTTGGCGGCCCGGCCGGTCCGCTCGACCTCGCTGCGGGCGTTCAGGGTGGACGTGCCGGTCGCCCTCATGTCGGCCAGGGCGGGGGCGCCGGTCGTGCCGGCGCGCTGGACGGCGCCCGCGCGCAGCCCCTGGACGGCCAGGACGACCACGTGGTCGGCCATGGGTGGGGTGCGCGGCGCGATCGTGGCGTTCGCCATCACGATCGGATGGTCGGTGGTCTTGCGCACCAGGTCGTCGCGGAAGGCGGTGTAGGAGTCGAACCGGACGTCGGAGGTGCCCATCAGCCAGTCGATGGCCAACGGTGCGGGCGGCTGGTTGCAGCGGTCGTTGCCCCAGGACCCGCCGTTCGCGGAGTAGAGGACCGAGTGCTGTGCCATGTAGCAGAAGTAGCGGGAGCGCTCGTTCTTGTCGCCGGTCACCACCACGGCCGTCGACGGGTCCGCGGCACGGAGCCGGGCGACCAGCGCGGCCTCGATGCGGTAGCCCTCGCGGCGCCACTTCCAGGCCTGCCCATGCGTGTTGGCCGGGTTGTGGGAGTTGTAGAACCAGACCTTCTCACCCGTCGCGAGGTTCTTCAGGAGCACGTAGGGCATCTGGATCCGCGTGCCGTGGAAGTAGGGGACCCGGATGGTGTGGGCCTCCACGAGCCGCCAGGAGTCGCGCCGCCAGGCGATGGAGTTCTGCACGCTGGCCCGCCGGCCCAGCTTCACGCCGGGGTAGACGCCGAACGTCGAGCCGCTCAGCTCCTTGAACCTGTCGTACTGCTTGGCCTCGAACTCCTGGAAGCCGATCACCTGGAGCTGGTTCTGCTCGATCAGCTGCACCGCCCACGCCATCCGGCGGTTGGAGTTCGCCCAGCCCGGGCGCTGTCCGGTGTCGGTGTGGTTGGCGCCGAGGACGTTGAAGGAGGCCAGCTTGAACGTGGTGCCGGGGGCGGTGCGCGACGGGGTACCGGCGAGTGCGCCGTGATCGTCGGGGCCGCCGGAGTGGGGAACTCCGAACGCGGCGAGGGCCAGCGCCGCGCCGGTCGCCAGGACCCCGACGCGCACCAGCCAGCTCGTGCGGAGACGGTCGCGCATCAGGAGCCCTCCAGGGGAAGCGGGGGACGGGGGTGGAACGGTCCGGACAGCCGTCGCCGAGCGTGAAGCCTACTGGGTCAGCAGTTGCTTGTGGTGCTTTTGGGACGTTCGGAGGGTACGACGGGTGGGGCGGCCGGCGCCACCCGCGGCCTGTAGGCTGCCGCGCTGACAACCCCTAACCCCGACGGGAGCTGCCGTGGTGACCACACCGCGGGCCAGGAGCCACGTCCCGCAGGTGCGCGTCGACACCGAGGGGATCACCGCCCGGTCCAGGCAGGAGCTCGTGCTCGACGTGCTCTTCGACGGGCGACGCATCTGGTCGCTGTGGTTGCACCGTGACGGCGAAGCCCGCGGTCGGGACACGTTCGTGGCGTGGCCCAAGGGCATGGCGCGCTTCCTCGACGGGACGGCGCAGGTCTCGGTGGTCGTCCACACCACTGGCGAGGTGCTCTACGACCAGGCGCACTCGTTCGGCACCTCGACGGGG
Organism: uncultured Actinomycetota bacterium; assembly: GCA_963805345.1. GTDB lineage: Bacteria > Actinomycetota > Actinomycetes > Propionibacteriales > Nocardioidaceae > Nocardioides. The sequence goes on along the minus strand of CAWDUA010000005.1, from coordinate 96,734 downwards.
CGGATCGAGGTCGTGGATCGCGACGGGAACCCGCTCGCGACCGACAAGACCGGCAAGCTGGTCAAGACCTTCGGCAACCGCAGCTCCGAGCACGTCGCCCCCCTTCTCGACGCGGCAGCCGAGGTCCTCGCCGCTCTCGGCAAGGCAGGGGTCGAGCCGTTCCTCGCCTACGGCACCCTGCTCGGTGCGGTCCGGGAGGGCCGGCTGCTCGGGCACGACAGCGACGCCGACCTCGGCTACGTGAGCCGGCACACGACCCCGGTCGACGTGATGCGCGAGTCGTTCCGGCTGCAGGCGAGCCTCGCCGAGATGGGCTACGAGACCCAGCGCTACTCCGGTGCGGCGTTCAAGGTGAAGGTGGCGGAGGCGGACGGCTCGATCCGCGGGCTCGACGTCTTCGGCGGCTTCCTCCGCGAGGGGATGCTCTACCTGATGGGCGAGATCCGGACGCCCTTCAAGCAGGAGTGGGTCTTCCCGCTGGGGACGGCGATGCTCGAGGATCGCACGTTCCCGGTGCCCGCCGATCCCGCACGCCTGCTCACCGCGACCTACGGCCCCGCCTGGCGGACGCCCGACCCGGCGTTCCACTTCGAGACACCCACGACGACCCACCGACGGCTCAACGGGTGGTTCCGCGGCATCCGCGTGGACCGGCCGCTGTGGGACCGCGTCTATCGGGCCCGGCCGACGCCCGACTCGTGGGAGCCCAGCGACCTGGCCCGCGAGGCCTTCGCCGCCCACGGCGCCGACGCGTCGTACGTCGACCTCGGCTGCGGACACGGTGCCGACGCACGTTGGCTCGGGGAGCAGGGAGCGACCACCTGGGGCCTCGACCACGTGCCGGAGGCGTATGAGGCAGCCGCCGGGGCGACCGCGGAGGCCGGTCGGACGCACTATCTCTACCTCAACCTCCTGGAGATGCGGTCGGTGCTGGGGACGGGGGCACTGCTCGCCCGCGGACCCGCCCCGCGGGTCCTGCTCGGCCGGCACCTCGTCGACTGCCTGGAGCGGTCGGGTCGGTCCAACCTCTACCGCCTGGCGGGCATGCTGCTGCGGGAAGGGGGCGAGCTCCGCCTCGAGTTCCTGTCCCGGAAGGGCAACGACGGCTATGCCGGACGACACCACCTCAAGCCCCGTCGTCCCGACCGGATCGCGGCCGAGCTGGAGCGCGCCGGAGCCACGATCCGTGACCGGACCGTCCTGCTAGCCTCTGGACCGGTAAGCGGCCGCGAGGGAGAAGTCGTCCCCTCCAGGATCTGTCGGATGGTGGTGTCGTGGGATCGCTGAAGACGGCCTTCGGCCGGAGCCGCCGCGCCGTCGGTGAGAAGCTCGCCGACGTGTCCGTCCTCGACCTGCGCCACCGGGTGAGCCGCCTCGAGCAGGAGGTGCAGGAGTGCCGCGCCCTCAACCTGCGACTGGCCGAGCTGACCGACCTGGTGACCGAGCTGCTGCTGCCCGTCGCCCAGCGTGACGAGGCCAAGGTGAACGAGCTGGTCGAGCGCTACCAACGCTCCCTGTGACGAGATGGCCACCCGCGTCTACCTGCACGTCGGCCTCCCCAAGACCGGCACCACGTTCATCCAGACCGTGCTGTGGGAGAACCGGCCGGCGCTCGCCGAGCAGGGCATCGTCTATCCCGGCGTTCGACGCCGTGAGCACATGTGGTCGTCGATGGTCGTCCGCGAGCGTCCCGGGCCTCGGGCGCCGCAACCCCCGTGCGGCCGGCGCCTGGGACCGACTGCTCGAGCAGGTGTCGGCGGCGCCCGACGGCGCGCTGATCAGTCACGAGTTCTTCGGCGCCGCGTCCGCCGAGCAGGCCAAGCGGGCCCTCGCCGACCTGGGAGACGTCGAGATCCACGTCCTCGTCACCGCCCGCGACCTGCTGGCCGTGCTGACGAGCTACTGGCAGGAGTACGTCAAGCACGGCTTCGACAGGTCCCTCGACGACTTCCCCGCCACCGACGAGCTGGGTGACGAGTTCGGGTGGGCGGCGGTCGACCTGGACGGGCGTTCTCGAGCGGTGGGGCGCCTCGCTCCCGCCGGAGCGGGTGCACCTGGTCGTCCTGCCCGAGCCCGGCGCGCCGCGCGAGACCCTGGTGCTCCGCTTCGCCGAGGTGATGGGGGTCGACGCCGGCGGCTTCGACTTCGAGGAGGCGAAGCCGAACTCCTCGCTCGGGGTGGTCGAGGCCGAGCTGTTGCGCAGGATCAGCCCGCGGCTGGACGACTTCGACACTGCTCTCGACCGCGGCGTGTGGATCCGCGGCTACCTCGCGCACGACGTGCTCGTGCCGCGCGGCGGCGAGGCGTTCCTGCCGTCGGCCGCCCGTGTGGCTGAGCTCTCGGCCCGCGCGGACGCCGCCATCGACGCCGTCCGCGCCGGGGGGTACGACGTGGTGGGAGACCTCGACCGCCTGCGCGTCGGCACCCTGCCGGACCTGCGCCATCCGGCGTCCGTCACGGAGTCCGAGCTGCTCGACGCCGCGCTCGACACCATCGCGACGATGATGGGTGACCTGCGCGAGATCCGGCGTGACAACACCCGGATGAGACGCGAGCTCGCGGTCCCGCCGACCCGGTGGGACCGCCTCGGCGAGCGCCTCCGCCGGCTGGATCCGCGTCGTTAGGATGACCGCCATGCCGTCTCGCCGTCTCTACCTGCACATCGGTCTGCAGAAGACGGGGACCTCCTACCTCCAGAGCATCATGTGGCGCAACCAGGACCTGCTCCGCGAGCTCGGGCTCGACCTGGTGCCGCCCTCCAAGCGTGAGACCTTCAACCTGATGCTCAACGTCCGCAACCGCTACCGGCCCGAGTTCGACCCCCCAGCGGTGGCCTCGGCGCTGCAGCGGCTGCCCTCCCAGCTGGCCGCGGCCTCACGGCCGGCCGCTCTGCTCAGCGAGGAGTCGCTGGCGCCTGCCGACGACCGGCAGATCAGCGACCTCCTGGCGGCCTGCGCCGAGCGCGAGGTCCACCTGATCGTCACGCTCCGAGACCTGGGCCGACAGATCCCCTCGGCCTGGCAGCAGACCCTCCAGGCGGGCCAGACGCTGCCCTACGCCGAGTATCTGCGCCGGCTCCGCCGCAACGAGGGGGCGGCGTCGACGAGGCTGTGGGGCAGCAAGGACGTGGCGGCGATCCTCGAGCGCTGGTCGCGGCACGTGCCCACCGAGCGCATCCACCTGGTGACGGTGCCACCCCCGGGAAGCCCCCAGGGGACGCTGCTCGAGCGCTACTGCCGGGTGCTCGGGCTCGACCCCGAGCGCCTGGACCGCGACGTCGAGCGGAGCAACGAGTCGGTGGGCCGGATCCAGGCCGAGCTCCTGCGCCGGGTGAACAGCCGGCTCGCGCCGGAGTTCCGGACTCGTGACGTCTACGGCGACATCGGCAAGCGCTACCTCGCCGTGCGGGTGCTGGGTCCGCAGGGCGGCGAGAAGCTCCGCGTGCCGCGCGAGCACGAGGAGTGGTGCCGCGACGTGTCACAGACGTACGTCGACGCCATCGTCAAGGGCGGGTATCCCGTGGAGGGCGACGTGCTCGACCTCGTCCCGACGGCCTCGGCGTTCGCCGACGAGCCCAGGATCAGCCATCGCCAGGTGGCCGACGCGTCCGTGGCCGCGCTGGCGACGATGCTGACCGACGACATGACCTCGCTCCGCGCCAGACGGGAGCGGCGTCGCCGTCGGTCGCCGCCGGGGTCTCGCGCGGGTGCGCAGCATGTCGACTACGTGGTTTCGCCGACGGAAGATAGACTGACTGACCGTTTGTCCTGTCCATCGAGGCTCGGGGGGCCCCTGGTGATCCGCAAGCTGCTGACGTGCACGGTCGTGGGGCTGGTGCTCGCAGCTGGTGCTGCTGTGCCCACCGCTCAGGCGACGACGGGCGGTGGCGGGCCGGCGCCCGGATCGAATCCGCACGCCACCTGGAAGCCGCCCACCGGAGCCGCCTTCAACTACCCCGTCGGCAGCCGTGCGGCGCGCACCGTTCTCGTGCGACGCGTGATCGGGGCCATCAAGCACACCCTCGGCGGCGAGACGATCCGCATCGCGGCGTACTCCTTCGACCGGACCGACGTGATGAACGCACTGCTGGCGGCGCACCGACGTGGCGTCCGCGTCCAGATCGTGCTCAACGACAACTGGACCTCGACCCAGACCCTGCGCCTGCGGAGGGTCCTCGGTCACAAGCCGAGCCACCGGAACTTCGTGGTCATCTGCCACGGGTCGTGCCGCGGCGGCCCGGGCAACCTCCACATGAAGACCTACGCCTTCAGCCGCACCGGTGCGGCGAGGAACGTGGTGATGACCGGCTCGGCCAACATGACCGACCGCGCCGTGTCGCTGCAGTGGAACGACCTCTACACGATGAACGGCGAGAAGCCCCTCTACCAGACCTTCGTCCACATCTTCAACCAGCTCAAGCACGACCGGAAGGTCTCGCCTCGCTGGGTGACCTTCCACGACGGCGCGATCAGTGGACAGTTCTACAAGACCGGGGCCGGCGCCGCCGCGCCGACCAGCAAGGTCACCTCACGGACGCTGTCGAAGCTGCCCGGCCCGCGACGCGACCCGGTGCTCCAGCGCCTGAAGAAGATCCGGTGCACCGCCGTGAAGGGGGCCGGCATCAACGGCCATACGGTCATCCGGATCACCATGTACGGCTGGAACCACGCCCGTGGCAAGTGGCTGGCCAACCAGGTCGGCGACCTCAAGCGTCGCGGCTGCGACGTCAAGGCGATCCTCGGCGTCCCCGGCGGTGGGGTGCAGAAGGTGCTCCACAACGCGCACGTGCCCCTGAAGAGCTCCGACTACGACTACATCAACACCGGGACGATCGAGAACCCCGAGTGGGTCGTCAACTTCTACTCCCACCTCAAGGTGCTGGCTGTCAACGGCAACATGAGCGGCAAGCCCGTCCACAGCGTCTGGACCGGCTCGGAGAACTGGTCGCCGATGTCGTTCCGCAACGACGAGCTCATCCTGCGGGTCGACAGTGCCAAGAACTACCGCAAGTACGCCGGGTGGTTCGCCTTCATGTGGAACCACGGCACCCACAAGCTGGGCATCAAGCCCTCCGGCAAGCCGCGCCCGGCCAAGCCTGCCGTGCCCGGATCCTGTCGTGCCCGGATCCTGTCGTGCCCGGTCGCTGCGCCGGCCTTCAGTGGTGCTGGGGCGGGCAGTAGACGGCGCCCACGTCGTGGGGCGCCGGAACGCAGCGCTTGAGCGATCGCAGGGGCGGCAGGGTCGCGGTCGCCTTGATCAGGAAGTGGTCGCTGATCCGGCGTGAGGTCGTGGACGTGTCGCGCAGGTAGGAGCTGAACCGTACCGACGTCGTGCCGGTGATCCAGTCCACCGGCGTGGGGGAGACGGTGTGGCAGCCGGCGGCGTCTCGGTACGCGCCGTCCGCGCCGTGCAGGGGGGCGAGCATGCTGATCCGGCAGAAGTAGCTCTCGCGCTCGTTCATGTCGCCGGTCAGGATGACGGGGTAGCCGGCGTCCACGAAGCCACGGGTGGCGGCGGCCTCGACCGCCGTCGCGGCGACCCGCGCGCCCTGCGCCGGATGGAACTTGTCGGCGGGGTTGTGGAAGTTGCCGAACCAGATCTCGCGCTGGGTGTGGACGTTGCGCAGGAGCACCTGCGGCATCGGGACCCGGTTGTAGAAGTAGGGGATCGGGATCGTCTGGGCCTTCACCAGCTCCCAGTCGGAGGTGCGCCACGCGATGGAGTTCTGGAGGGGCTGTGAGCCCATGGAGCCGCCGGGGTAGATCTGGAAGTCGGGCGCCATCGCGTGGAAGGTGGCGTACTGGGGGCCCTGGAACTCCTGGAACCCGATCACGCTGGCGTTCTGCGCCTGCAGGATGCCGACCGCCGCGCGCATCCGGGTCGTGCCCGGGGCCCAGCCACGGCGGTCGCCCCCGCGCGAGGTGTGGGTGAAGCCCAGCGCATTGAACGAGACCACGTTGAACGACGTCTCCTGCGCCAGGTCGGTGGAGACCTTCACGTAGGAGTGCGGGATCGCTGGCTTCTTGTGCCGTAGCACGGCCGGCGGCTTCGCGAGCGTGGCGCGGTTGGCCATGGCCACCACGGAGTCGTTCGCGTCGGGATCCGCCGGCTGGTGGGCGGCGGGCGGCTCGACCTCGGCGGCGGTGCGGTGGGGCCTGGGCGAGGCGAGGTTGAGGGCGATGCCCACCACGGCGAACAGCACGAGTGCCAGGGCGAGGGACACCAGGGAGAGGTTCCGGTTCGACGGGCCGGCCGGCGGCTGAGCATGCCGGGAGGGCTCGGACTCGGACCGGCGGCTCATCACTACCCTTCCTACGTGCGTGGGGACGTCACCCGACGTGGCGCCCGCCGACGCGGCGCAGGTGCAGGCCCCGATCATACCGACCCGCGAGGCACCCCGAGGGCGGGTCGAGTAAGTCACATCGGGTTCCCGGGCGTCGCGCCCGCCGACATACTGACGGGGCTCCCTCGCCCCCGACGGAAGGACCCGCAACGCCATGGGCCGCCTCTGCCAGACCGATGGTCTCACCGACGACCAGACGGAGATCCTGAAGGCGGTGCGCAGCTTCGTCGAGCGCGAGATCCTGCCGGTCGCCACCGAGCTGGAGCACGCCGACGAGTACCCCACGAAGATCGTGGAGGGCCTCAAGGAGCTCGGCATCTTCGGGTTGATGATTCCCGAGGAGTACGACGGGCTGGGCGAGTCACTGCTCACCTACGCCCTCGCGGTCGAGGAGATCGCTCGGGGCTGGATGAGCGTCAGCGGCATCATCAACACCCACTTCATCGTCGCCTACATGCTCCTGCAGCACGGCACCGAGGAGCAGAAGCAGAAGTACCTCCCTCGGATGGCCACCGGAGAGGTCCGCGGCGCCTTCTCGATGAGCGAGCCGGGCTGTGGCTCCGACGTCAGCGCGATCACGACGAAGGCGACCCGAACCGGCGAGGCTGCGAGCGGTTCAGATCAAGGGGCCACCTATGAGATCACCGGCCAGAAGATGTGGCTCACCAACGGTGGCTCGGCCAACCTGGTCGCGGTCCTGGTCAAGACCGACGAGGGCGCGGACTCCGTGTACCGGAACATGACGACGTTCCTGGTGGAGAAGGAGGAGGGCTTCGGCGAGACCGCCCAGGGCGTGACCATTCCCGGCAAGATCGACAAGATGGGCTACAAGGGGGTGGACACCACCGAGATGGTGTTCGAGGGGCACCGCATCGGTGCGGAGCAGATCCTCGGGGGCGAGCCGGGCCGGGGCTTCTACCAGATGATGGACGGCGTCGAGGTCGGCCGCGTCAACGTCGCCGCCCGTGGCTGCGGAGTCGCGAACCGTGCCTTCGAGCTCGGGGTCGCCTACGCACAGCAGCGCGAGACGTTCGGCAAGAAGATCGCCGAGCACCAGGCGGTCCTGTTCCGGCTCGCCGAGATGGCGACGAAGATCGAGGCCGCCCACCAGATGATGGTCAAGGCCGCCCGGACCAAGGACAAGGGCGAGCGCAACGACCTCGAGGCCGGGATGGCGAAGTACCTCGCCAGTGAGTACTGCTCCCAGGTCGTCGAGGACTCCTTCCGCATCCACGGCGGCTACGGGTTCTCCAAGGAGTACGAGATCGAGCGCCTCTACCGGGAGGCCCCGATGCTCCTGATCGGTGAGGGCACGGCCGACATCCAGCGGATGATCATCGGGCGACGCCTGCTGGAGGACTACCGGCTCTGAGGGGCGACTCGTGACGCACCCCCAGGCGAGGCGGTTCCGTGAGCAGGCACGTCGCATGTCTCCACCTCGGCTCCCCCATGTACGGCGAGCTGCTGGTGCGGCTGGCCGACGACCTCGACGCAGGAGGTCCCACGGCGGCCGTGCTGCGCGGGCACGAGGATGACCCGGGGCCGTCGGGGCTGGCGCTGCGGCTGGCGGGCAGCGTGCACCGCCTGGTCCTCGCCGGGCGCGCGCCCGAGCTCTCCGCCCACTACCCGACCGTGGGAGGTGCCTGGTCGAGTGCGGGCTGCCACGCGGTCGTCGGGTTCCTCGCCTCCCGTGGGGAGGAGCTGCGGCCGCTGCTGGAGCAGGCGCCCCAGACGAACGAGGTCGGCCGGTCCGCCGCACTGATCGGTGGGCTGCTCCGCCTGACCTCGCAGTGGCCGCTCCCGGTCCGCCTGTTCGAGGTCGGCGCCAGTGCCGGGCTGAACCTGCAGGCGGACCGGTTCCTGCTCTCCGGGGAGGCCGGCACGTGGGGCGACGTCCACAGTCCGGTCGTCCTCGAGGAGGCGTGGACGGGCGCGTCGCTCCCGGTCGGAGCCGACCTGCGCGTGGTCGAGCGCGGTGGCTGCGACGTCAGCCCGGTCGACGTGTCCACCGAGGACGGGTGCCTCACGCTCACGTCGTACGTCTGGCCCGACATGGCGCCCCGCCACCAACGGCTGGGCGGCGCGATCGGGCTGGCCCGCCAGCACCCGGTGCGGGTCGATCGGCTGGACGCCGCGACCTACGTCGAGCGCCTCGACCTGCTGCCCGGGCACCTGACCGTGCTCTGGCACAGCGTGATGTGGCAGTACGTCCCCCGGGCCGAGCAGGCACGGGTGTCGGCCAGGCTCACGGATCTCGGCCGGGCGGCGAGCGACGCCGCTCCGCTCGCGCACCTGTACGCCGAGCCCACCCGCCGCACGCCGGGGGAGGAGCACCGGTTCTGGGTCTGGGCGCAGACCTGGCCGGGAGCGGGGGGACCGGTCGTCCTGGGGCGGATGGCGGCCCACGGCCTCCCGGTCGTCTGGGAGTGATCTCGGGATCCTGCGCGCGTCACACCCTCGCCCCTACGCTGGCCGTGCGCACGCGGTCGCGGGCGCGTGGACGACACACACGGAGGCGCGCATGTTGGTGGTGACCAGCAACGACATCCCCGGCTGGGAGATCCGGCAGGTCTGCGGAGAGGTGTTCGGGCTGACCGTGCGCTCGCGCAACGCCTTCTCGCAGATGGGCGCCGGCTTCAAGTCGCTGGTCGGCGGCGAGCTGAAGGGCATGACGACCAACCTGGTGGCCAGCCGGAACGAGGTGATGGGTCGGATGATCGACGAAGCCCGCAACCGCGGCGCCAACGCGGTCGTCGCGATGCGCTTCGACACCTCCGAGATGGGAGACACCTGGACGGAGATCTGTGCCTACGGAACCGCCGTGGTCGCGGTTCCGGTGACCGACGCCGCACGCGAGACCGCCCAGCGGCTCGGCTACGGCCAGGCGCAGGCACCTCAGCAGCCGCAGCAGCCGGTGGGCGCGGACCCGTACGGCGGCGGACAGCCGCTCCAGTAGGGCGCAACTCTCTCGACCGGTGCCCGCCCTGATGGCAAGGTGGAGGCATGACTGCGGACAACCACGCCAACGACGACCTCAAGGCCAAGATGCGCGAGGCCCTGGACCGCAAGAACGCCAAGGCGAAGGGTGTCTCCGAGGACGCGCCGTTGAAGGAGAAGGCCCACGGCTCGGAGGTACAGGGCGGAGCGGGGCCGAAGATGCACCGCCGCAAGGCCGGTGGCGGGGGCTCCTGACCCGACGGGTCAGGCCGCGGGCCTGGACAGGTGGAGGTTGAGCCGCCACCCCGCCCAGGCGAGCGCGCCGAGCGGGATCGGGAGCCAGAAGGCGATCAGCCGGTAGAGCAGGGTCCCGACCACGGCCTGGTCGGCCGTCACCCCGACCAGGACCAGCAGGGTCGTCATGCCCGACTCGACGAAGCCGAGGCCGCCCGGGGTGAGTGGGATCAGGGCCAGCGCCTGGGCCACCGCGTAGACCATCATCACCTGCGACGGCCGCGCATGGGCGCCGAGAGCGGTCAGCGCGGCCACCAGCGCGGCGAAGTCGAACATCCGGTTCCCGGCGGCGGCGGTCAGCGCGCGGGTCCGGCGACCATCGAACGACGCCGAGACCCGGTCCCGCGCCGTGATCAGGGCCGCGGAGGCGGACTCGGCGGTCACGCCCGGCTTGACCAGGTGGAGGGCACGTCCGGAGAGACGGCCGACGAGGATCACGAACGGCGTCCAGAACAAGATGGTGAAACCCAGCGCCACGATCACCACCCCGACGACCAGGGACACCAGGAGCCCGAGCTCGAGCTGCCGAGCAGGCGGTGGGCCGATCAGCAGGGCCGGGACGGTGAGGACGGGGAGCAGGAGCAGCACGCCGGTGGTGAGCAGGCCCATCGCCGTCATCGCCGAGGCCACCCGGGCCGGGGGCTCACCGGCGTCGATGAGGACCTTCGCCTGCACCACCCCTGCCGTGGCCGGGCCGCCCGGGACGATCTTGCCGGCCGCGTTCCCGGCCAGATGGGCGGTCGCCGCCGTTCCCCAGGCGATGGTGGTGTGGCTGCCGTCCGCGTGTGCCGGGCTGCGGAGCGCCAGCCGGGTCAACCACCACATCGACGCCATGCTCAGGCCGACCAGCACGAGCAGCACGGCGAACCACCAGAGCTCGACGTCGCGGAGCCGGGGGAAGGACCCGAAGAGGGCGAGCAGCCCGGGCGCGACGATGTAGAGGCCGATGGCGGTCAGCGCGAGGCTGACCGTGCGGATGCCCCAGCGCCGCACCAGTCGTGACATCACCGACTTCGCCGACATCGCCGACATCCCTCTCGCACGTCCCTCTCGTCCGGGATCCACCGGTCGGCGCCTGTCGACCCAGCCGGGTGCGCGTCACGCTACTCGCCGTCGGTCGCTCGAGGCGGTGGGGTGCCGCCGAGCATGCCTCAGAGCTGGAGCGAGGCCCAGCTCCCATCGGCGTGGACCAGGGCCACCGCCAGCGCCGCCGCCGACGCCACCGTGGCGGTGAGAAGCAGCCAGCGCGTCCACGCGCCCGGCACCGGCGTCGCACGGCCGACGGAGGTCACCGTGATCCGGAGTGCCGGAAGGATCCGACCCAGGACGTGGAGCGTCATGATCCCGAACCACATCAGGAAGAGGCCTTTGTGCACGCCGACCCAGTCGAGCCGAAAGCCCAGGATCGAGACCGCACTCCGGTAGGAGCCGTCCGCGCCGAGCAGGACGAGCAGCACGCCTGAGCCCAGCACGCCCAGGGTCGAGAGCACCACGAGCGGGCCGAGCAGCCGCAGCAGCAACGGCGGCGGACCGGCCGTCTGGTACGGCGGGCTGCCGAGGTAGTAGCGCACCATCCGCCACCCTGTGCTCGCCGTCTTGAGCAGGGCGGGCGGCACCAGGAGCGCCCCGAGCGCCACGTGCCACGAGATCAGCCCGCGCACGTTGAACAGCGTGAGCCCCTCCGCGAAGGACACGACGAGGAGCACCATCGCCGTCCAGGCCGTGAGCGCGGCATTCCCGGCGGGGCCGCCGGTGCCGGGAAGGACCGGGTCGACGCGTCGGCTGCGGCCGGACGCCTCCGCGAGCGTGTCGGCGACTGCCTTCTCGAGCGGCCCGCCGCCCGTCTCCTCGAGGATCTGCACGCACAGGAGCGTGCACGAACCGGCTGTGGGTCTCCTGTGAGAGTGCCATGAGTTCCGAAGGAGGGCGGTCTGGGAACTGGTGAGGAATCCCACGACGGGCGCCGCCGAGGGTGGGCCCGGAGTGCGGCAGGATGACGGCCATGCAGTTCGGACGCAGCTATGAGGAGTTCGAGGTCGGCACGACGTACCGACACTGGCCCGGCAAGACGGTCACGGAGTACGACGACCACCTGTTCTGCCTGCTCACGATGAACCACCACCCCCTGCACCTCGACGCCCACTACGCCGAGGAGACCACGCAGTTCGGGCAGAACGTCGTCGTCGGCAACTACGTCTACTCGATCCTGCTGGGGATGAGCGTGCCCGACATCTCCGGCAAGGCCATCGCCAACCTCGAGATCGAGTCGCTGCGCCACGTGGCGCCGACGTTCCACGGCGACACGCTGTACGGCGAGACCACCGTGCTCGACAAGTGGGAGTCGACGAGCAAGGACGACCGGGGCGTCGTCCACGTGGAGACGATCGGCTACAACCAGGACGGCAAGGTCGTGTGCATCTTCCGCCGCAAGGTGATGGTGCCGAAGAACAGCTACCTCGAGGCCCGCGGCGGCGAGCAGCCGGGACGGCCGGTGCCACAGCCGGACAAGAACTGGCCGGGTCCCGCACAGGAGTAGCCGGCGGGTTGCGGCGACGCCCGACGGAACCGGTCGGTCCTCGTCCTGACCCGGCCGATCAGCCGGGTGCTGCGGGGCGTGCGGTGACCGGTGTGAACGCTCGCGCCAACGGCAGGATGCCGAGCACCAGCACCATCGGGACCGCGAAGCCGACCCGGAGATTGCCCGCGCCGGCGAGGCCGATCATCACCGCACCGAGCAGCGACCCGGCGTAGTTGAACTGGTTGAACCGACCGATCACCGCGTCCACGCGCGCATGCCGGACCACCGGATCGGGCTCGTCGGAGCCGGCGATCCGGGCAGCCGCCGAGAAGCTGAGGGGTGCCACCACCGCCACCCCGCCGCCCATGACGGTGAATCCGAGAACGGCCACCGGCCAGGCCGGTGCGAAGACCGTGATCACCAGGCCGAAGAACGCGATCACGGTGCCGACGCGGAGCACGCGCACCGCGCCGAACCGGGCGACGAGGTTGTCGCCGGCCAGGCGGACCGCGCCGCTGGCCAACAGGTAGGGGAACACCGCGAGCGCCACCAGGTTGGACGGCGCGTCGAAGACCTGGTCGAGGTACTGCGGTCCCCAGGTGAACGCGGCGGTGTCGACCATGTAGAAGAGCACCATCGCCAGCCCCACCATGATGATCGGCCGCCACGGCACGTGCACCGTGCTGGCGGCCACGACGGACTGCTCGGCGCGCCGCAGGAACGGCGCGAACGACATGGCCAGCGGCAGGACGGCGACCACGGCCACCACCGAGAGGGGCAGGTGGCCGGTGGCGAGCGCGAAGGCGGAGCCGCAGACCCCGCCCAGGGTCCAGGCCCCGTGGAACGACGGGAGGATCGGCCGGTCGTAGAGGTGCTCCAGGGCGACCGCCTGCATGTTCGTGGTCGCGTCCACGGCGCCGAGGGCGACGCCGTAGATCGCCATCGAGGCCATGAACACGCCCTGGTCGGGAGCCAGCGCGAAGACCGGTACGGCGACCGCGATCCCGAGCAGCCCGGCGCGCAGGATGACCGCGCTGTCCACCCGCTTGCAGGCGGTCTCGGCGAGCACCGAGCCGAGACCCGCGAGCAGCACCATCATCAGGAGGAGCAGGGAGAGCGTGGTGTCGCTGTAGTCCCAGTGCTTCTGGACCGTCGGCAGCCGGGTGGTCAGGCTGATGAACACGAAGCCCTGGGTGAAGAACGCCCCCGCCGCCGCCCGCCGATGGCGGGCCAGGACCGCCGCGGAGCGCTGCGAGGTGGTCGTCGACATGAGGCGCATCGTGACACGTCCCGCGCAGGTGTGGTGATCTTGGGGTATGGCGTGCGACGAGGTCTGGCTGGTCCGGCACGGCGAGACCGAGTGGAGTCGCGACGGACGCCACACGTCGACCACCGACCTGCCCCTCACTCCCGACGGCGAGCGGGTGGCTGCGGGCATCCGGGACCGGCTGGAGGGCGACCACTTCTCCCTGGTCCTGACCTCGCCACGACTGCGCGCCCGGGAGACGGCGCGGCTCGCCGGCCACCCGGAGGCCGAGGTCGACGACGACCTCGCGGAGTGGGACTACGGTGACCTCGAGGGAGAGACCACCACCGAGATCCGCGAGTCCTACCCGGACTGGACGATCTGGACGGGCCCGGTGCCCGGGGGCGAGACGGCCGCGCAGGTGTCGTCCCGGCTCGACCGGGCGATCGTCCGTTGCCGTGCGGCCGATGGCCGGGTCCTCGTCTTCGGCCACGGCCATGCGTTGCGGGCCCTCGCGGCGCGCTGGCTGGACCTGCCGGTCACCGACGGCCGGCACCTGCGGCTCGACACCGCGACCGTCTCCGTCCTCGGCTTCGAGCGTGAGACCCCGGTGGTGCTCCGCTGGAACTCTTGACCGGCGAGCACCCTGCCCACGACCGTGGGGGCCATGCCGCTCCAGGCCGAGTGCCCGCGCTGCCCCACGCCGATCCCCGACGGCGCCGGGTCGTGCCCCGAGCACGGGCCGACGGCACCGCTGCTCCGCCCGGACACCCCGTCGTACGACGCGTTCGTCCAGGCGCTGGCGGCCGCCGGGGACTTCCCGACCTACCTGCCCTGGCCGATGAGCCCGGGGTGGACGGTCAGTGACTTCGCCGTGGTCTCGCAGGCGGGGCAGGGGTGCGCCACGCTGACCTGCTGCTCGGGGACCAGCGCGCTGGACGGGCCGGTCGACGTGTTCGTGGTGAGCGAGGAGTCGGGGGTCGGCCTGGGCGCCCGCTGCGCCGGTACGTCTCACCTCGACCCGGGGCCCGACCTCGGGGTCGGTCGACCGCCGGTGCGGGTCCGGATCGGCAGCCAGTCCGTTCCGTTGTGGGCCGTGGCCACCCCGCTGTCGGACGTCGAGCTGGACCGCGCGGTGTTCGCCGGCGAGGCCGGCGGGCGCTGGCTGTGGGTCGTCCTGCGACCCGCCTCGGCCATGCTCCTGCTCCGCGACGAGTGGATCCTGCGCGACGTCTCCGGGGTCGGACCACCGCTCGTGGAGCTGGAGTTCGGCGGTCCCCAGCCGGCCTGGTGAGGGGATTCACAGCAGCCGGTGACCACTGGCGGGTCGCGGTGGGACGACCGACCCTGCCGAGCGCCCGGCGCCGCTCCTAGCGTCGTAGCTGCCGGGCTGCCGGTCCGGCTGTGCGTAAGGAGCTGGACATGAGTCAGGTACTCACCCGGCCCGTCGGTCAGACGGGCGACGGAGACCACCCGCGCCGCAACGTCGGACTGGGCCTCGCGGCCCTGACCGCCCTCGTCGTCGGGTCCATGATCGGTAGCGGGATCTTCGCGCTGCCCTCGCAGATGGCGGCCAGCGCCGCCCCCGCACCCCTGATGATCGGGTGGGGGATCACGGGTCTCGGGATGTTGATGCTGGCCTTCGTCTTCCAGACGCTGGTGACCCGCAAGCCCGACGTCGACGGTGGCGTCTACGGCTACGCCCGTGCCGGCTTCGGCAACTATGTCGGCTTCACCTCGGCCTGGGGGTACTGGGTCAGTGCGTGGGTCGGCAACGTCGGCTACCTGGTCCTGATGGGCTCCACGCTCGGCTACTTCTGGCCGTCCTTCGAGGGCGGGAACACGTGGCGGCCGATCCTCGTCGCCTCGATCGTCCTCTGGGTTGCCCACACCCTGACCCTGCGCGGGGTGCACAGCGCGGCGTTCGTCAACACCGTGGTGACCGTCGCCAAGGTCGTCCCGATCGTGACCTTCATCGCGATCGCGGCCGTCGGCTTCAAGGCGGGCATCTTCACCACCGACGTGTGGGGTCACTCGACCCAGATCGACGGAGCCTCGCTCGGTACCACCCTCGACCAGGTCAAGAACATGATGCTGGTGACGGTCTGGGTGTTCATCGGGATCGAGGGGGCCGCGGTCTACTCGCAGCGTGCGGGCAAGCGCAGTGACGTCGGGCGGGCCACGATCATGGGCTTCGTCGGCGTCCTCGCCCTGCTGCTGATGGTCAACCTGCTGTCCTACGGCCTGATGGCTCAGGCCAAGATCGCCGGCCTGTCCGACCCGTCCATGGCGGCCCTGATGAAGGACCAGGTGGGCGGCTGGGGTGCGGGCTTCATCTCGATCGGCCTGCTGATCTCGCTGCTCGGCGCCCTGCTCTCGTGGATCCTGCTCAGCGTCGAGATCCTGCGGCTGCCGGCCAACGAGCACGTGCTGCCGAAGGTCCTGGCCCACGAGAACTCCCACGGCTCCCCGCACGTGGCGCTGTGGCTGACCAACGTGTGCGTGCAGCTGATGCTGGTCTGGACCCTCTTCAACTCCAGCACCTACACCCAGCTGATCTACCTCGCCACGTCGCTGATCCTGCTGCCGTACCTCTGGTCGGCGGCCTACCAGGTGCTGCTCGCCGTGCGCGGAGAGACCTATGAGAACGGGCACGGCCGGACGCGCGACCTGGTGATCGGCGCCCTGGCGCTGGCCTACGCCGTGTGGCTGGTCTACGCGGGTGGCTGGGAGTACGTGCTCGTGGCGGCCCTGTTCTACCTCGTGGGCACGGCGTTCTACGTCTGGGCCCGCAAGGAGGGTCACGCGATGGTCTTCACCGCCGTCGAGAAGGTCCTGGTCGGTCTGGTCGCCATCGGTTCGGTGGCTGCCGTGATCGGCTTCTTCCAGGGCTACGTGTCGGTCTGAGGAGCAGACGATGACCGAGACACCGGGGACCCACGAGTCCACGTCGACGGTCGGTGTGTGGTCGGAGGTGGGACGCCTACGACGAGTGCTGGTCTGCTCGCCGGGTCTCGCCCACCTCCGGCTCACCCCGGACACCTGTGACGACCTGCTCTTCGACGACGTGATCTGGGTGGACCGCGCCAAGCGGGACCACTACGAGTTCGTCACCAAGATGCGCGACCGCGACATCGAGGTCCTCGAGACCCTCCCCATGCTGACCGACGTGGTCGGCATGCCGGAGGGCCGCGCCTGGGTCCTCGACCGCAAGATCACCGACGACCTGGTCGGGCCGGGGATCACCCGCGAGCTGCGGGCCTGGCTCGACGAGGTCCCGGCAGCCCGACTGGCCGAGCTCCTGATCGGCGGGGTCACCTGGCGCGACGTGCCCGACGACTTCGCCGGGCCGTTCGTGGTCGCGCTCCGCGACGCCTCCGAGCAGCAGGGCTTCGTGCTGCCGCCGCTGCCGAACACCCTGTTCGCCCGCGACAACACGTCCTGGATCTTCGAGGGCGTCACGCTCAACCCGATGTACTGGCCGGCCCGTCGCCAGGAGACGTTGCTGACGACGGCGCTCTACCGGTTCCACCCTGCGTTCGCCGACGCGTCGTACGACGTGTGGCTGGGCGACCTCGACGGCCGCCGGCAGGACCACGGGTTCGCGACCCTGGAGGGCGGCGACGTGATGCCGCTGGGCAAGGGCGTCGTGGCGATCGGGATGGGCGAGCGCACCTCGCACCAGGCCGTCATCCAGGTGGCCCAGGCACTGTTCAAGGCAGGGGCGGCCGAGCACGTCGTCGCGGCGGGCCTGCCGCGCACCCGGTCGGCCATGCACCTCGACACGGTGTTCACGTTCGCTGACGCCGACCTGGTGACGACGTACGCGCCCGTCACCGACTCGATCGTGCCCTACAGCCTGCGGCCCGACGACGGGGCGGTGGCCGGGATCGACATCCGGCGCGAGGAGCGGGGCTTCCTGCCCACTCTCGAGGCGGCGCTGGACATCAGCTTCCGGGTGGTCAACACCGGAGGCGACCGGTTCGGGGTGATGCGCGAGCAGTGGGACGACGGCAACAACGTGATCGCCCTCGAGCCGGGCGTCGTCGTCGGCTACGACCGCAACACCCACACCAACACCCTGCTGCGCAAGGCGGGCGTCGAGGTCATCACCATCCCGGCCGGCGAGCTGGGCCGCGGCCGCGGCGGCGGCCGGTGCATGACCTGCCCGGTCCTGCGCGATCCCGTCTACTGAACCGAGAGGTCGTCATGCCCTACAACAACCGGGACCGAGACCTGCTGAGTCTCGTCCACCACTCCGAGCGGGATCTGCGGTTCCTGCTGGACCTCGCCCGTGACCTCAAGCGGGCGAAGTACTCGGGCGTGGAGCAGCAGCGACTGCGCGGCAAGAACATCGCGCTGATCTTCGAGAAGACCTCCACCCGGACGCGGTGCGCCTTCGAGGTGGCGGCCTACGACGAGGGCGCGCACGTGACCTACATCGACCCGACGTCGTCGCAGATCGGGCACAAGGAGTCGATGAAGGACACCGCGCGCGTGCTGGGTCGGATGTACGACGCCATCGAGTATCGCGGCTCGACGCAGGACAACGTCGAGACGCTGGCGGAGTACGCCGGCGTACCGGTCTTCAACGGGTTGACCGACGAGTTCCACCCGACGCAGATGCTGGCCGACGTGCTCACGATGATGGAGCACTCCGACAAGCCGTTGCACCAGATCTCCTACGCGTTCGTGGGCGACGGCCGCAACAACGTGGCGAACTCGCTGCTCCTCGTCGGCTCCAAGCTCGGGATGGACGTGCGGATCGGGGCGCCGCGCGACCTGTGGCCGTCGGAGGAGCACGTGGCGCTGTGTCGCGGCTTCGCAGCCGAGTCGGGCGCGCGGGTCACGATCACCGACGACCCGGTGGAAGCAGTTCGCGGCGTCGACTTCGTGCACACCGACGTCTGGGTCTCGATGGGGGAGCCGATCGAGACCTGGGGCGAGCGGATCGACCTGCTCCTGCCGTTCCAGGTCAACCCCGAGCTGATGGCCGCGGCGCAGAACCCCAGAGTGCGCTTCATGCACTGCCTTCCCGCGTTCCACAACGCCGAGACGACGGTGGGCGCCCGGATCGCCGAGACCTACGGCGTCTTGAAGAACGGCATCGAGGTCACCGAGGACGTCTTCGAGTCCCCGGCGAACATCGCGTTCGAGCAGGCGGAGAACCGGATGCACACCATCAAGGCGATCCTCGTCGCGGCGCTGGCCTGAGAGGGGTGTCGACGATGAGGATCGTGATCGCCCTCGGCGGCAACGCACTCCTGCAGCGCGGGCAGCCGATGACGGCCGAGAACCAGCGCGCCAACATCCGGGTGGCGGCCGAGCGGATCGCTCGGGTGGTGCCCGGCAACGAAGTGGTGATCGCCCACGGCAACGGCCCGCAGGTGGGACTGCTGGCGCTGCAGGCGGCGGCGTACCTCGAGGTCGCGCCCTACCCGCTGGACGTCCTGGGGGCCCAGACCGAAGCGATGATCGGCTACGTGATCGAGCAGGAGCTCGGCAACCTGCTGCCGTTCGAGACTCCGCTCGCGACCATGCTGACCATGATCGAGGTCGACCCGCTCGACCCCGCCTTCGACCACCCGACCAAGCCGATCGGACCGGTCTACGACCGCGCGACCGCGGAGGAGCGGGCCCGGGTGGAGGGCTGGGCGATCGCCCCGGACGGCAACGGCTTCCGCCGAGTCGTGGCGAGCCCCGAGCCCCGCCGGATCTTCGAGCTGAGGCCGATCCGGCAGCTGCTCGAGAACGGGACGGTCGTGGTGTGCGCCGGCGGCGGTGGGATCCCGACGGTGTACGACGCCGACGGGCACCTGCACGGCATCGAGGCCGTGATCGACAAGGACCTCGCGTCGGGGCTGCTGGCCGAGGACCTCGAGGCCGACCTGCTCGTGATCGCCACGGACGTCGACGGTGTCTACGCCGACTGGGGCACGCCGGAGCAGCGGCGTCTGGATCGCGTCACCCCGGACGAGCTCGAGCCGCTGACGTTGCCGGCCGGGTCGATGGGGCCCAAGGTGCGGGCCGCCTGCCGGTTCGCCCGGCAGACCGGACACGACGCGGTGATCGGCTCGCTGGCCGACATCGTCGAGCTGGTCGACGGCACCGGTGGGACCCGGGTCTCACCCACCGCGGTCATGGCGCACGACCTGGGGCCCTACTGCGGCCGCCGCTAGACCCCACGACGTCATCCGGACGGAGCCGTCGATGGCTCCGTCCGGATGACGTCGCGCGGCTCGACGAGGGCGGGGCTCAACGACGACCGAGGGACTGGAACCGCTGGAGCACCGCGGTCGGCGTGTGCCGGCTCACGGCCGCGATCACCTTGTAGCGCTTGCTCGGGATCGACAGCCGCTTGCCGGCGTCCCAGTCGGCGAGCGCTTCGTCGACCACGCGGTCGACGTCGAGCCAGAGCGGGCGCGGGACCGACTCCCGGGCGACGTCCATGCGCTGGTGGAACTCGGTGCGGGTGAATCCCGGACACAGCGTCATGATGTGCACGCCCTGTGGCGCGTACTCCTGCGCCGCCCAGGCCCCGAAAGTGGTCACCCACGCCTTGGCGGCGCTGTAGCTCCCGCGCGGTTGGTACGCCGCCACGCTGGCGACGTTGATGATCCCGCCGGACCCGCGCGCCGTCATCGGCCCGAGAGCGGCGTGCGTCAGCCGCATCACGGCGGTGACCAGGATGTCGAGGGCGGCCTGCTCCTGGTCGACGGAGTTGTGGGAGAAGCGGCGCTTGAGCCCGAAGCCGGCGTTGTTGACGAGCAGGTCGACCGGTCGCGACTCGTCGGTGAGGCGGTCCTCGACGAGCGCCATCCCGGCGCGATCGGACAGGTCGGCGACGAGCACCTCGCTCGTGGCGCCGTCGCTGCGGGACAGCTCGGCGGAGAGGTCCTGGAGCCGCTCCTGGTCGCGCGCGACCAGGACGAGGTCGTAGCCACGCTCGGCGAGACGCAGTGCCAGGACGCGCCCGATCCCGGCCGTGGGGCCGGTGACGAGCGCGACGGGGCGGGGGCTGGGCGAGGACATGGCGCCAGCCAACCCGCCGGTGCGCACGCTGTGCAAGTCGGTCCGGCATGATGGTCCTCGATGACCACCACACTCGCGGTCGCCAACCAGAAGGGCGGCGTCGCCAAGACGACCTCCGTCGCCTCGATCGGTGCCGCACTGGCCGAGCTCGGGCAGCAGGTCCTGCTCGTCGACCTCGACCCCCAAGCGTGCCTGACGTTCTCCCTCGGCATCGATCCCGAGGACCTCGAGCTGTCGGTCCACCACGTGCTGACCAAGGGTCTCGACCCTGCCGAGGTCGTGATGGCGACCGACGACGGGGTCGACCTGCTCCCGGCGACCATCGAGCTGGCCCGGGCCGAGGCGGACCTGCTGACCCGCACCGGCCGTGAGCACGTCCTCAAGGGTGCGCTCGACGACCTGGCCGAGACCACGACGTACGACTGGGTCCTGCTCGACTGCCCACCGTCCCTCGGGGTGCTCACCGTTGCCGCGCTGACCGCCGCCGACGGGGTGCTGATCCCGCTGCAGTGCGAGACGCTGTCGCACCGGGGCGTGGGCCAGCTGCTCGACACCGTGCACGACGTACGCCGGTTCACCAACCGCGGCCTCGAGGTCTGGGGGGTGCTGCCCACGCTGTACGACGGGCGGACGAACCACGCGCGGGCGGTGCTCGACACCATCTCCGAGACCTACGACCTGGAGGTGATCGGGCCACCGATCCCCAAGACCATCAAGTTCGCCGAGGCTCCGGCCGCGGGCCGCTCGATCCTCGCGACGAGCCGCAGCAGCAAGGGCGCGCGCGCCTACCGCGAGGTGGCCGAGACGCTGGCGACCCGGAGCCGTCGCGCGTCGAAGGGTGCGCGGTGAGCACCCACCGCCGTGAGACCCGGCCCCGCTACGGCCGGATCGCGGTGCTGTCGACCTCGCTGACCGTGACCGTGGTCGCCGCCCTGGCCGGGCTCGGCTTCATCGCGTCCGGCTCGGCGACGGCCGGGGTCAAGGCCGACCCCGCGGCCTACACGAGCAGCTCGACGCCGACGACACCCGACCCGAGCGTCTCGACGTCCGACCCGACCTCCCGCTCCACCGCCGGCAGCTCCACCTCCGCGTCGTCGGCCGCGTCCACCCCGACGTCCGACACCGCTCTGCCGGCGTCCAGCGGCTCGGGCCTGCGCATCGTCTTCGGCCAGGAGGCGCAGCGGGTCTGGCTCGTCAACGCGCACGACCACGTCACTCGTACCTACCTGGTCTCGGGCAGCGTGACCGACAACCTGCAGCCGGGCACCTACTCGGTGTACTCGCGCTCGCGCTGGGCCACCGGCGTCGACGACTCCGGAGTGATGCAGTACTTCGTGCGCTTCACCCAGGGCCCGACCGGCGCGGCGATCGGCTTCCACAGCATCCCCACGCGCAACGGCGTGCCGTTGCAGACCAAGGCTCAGCTCGGTACGCCGCAGTCGCACGGCTGCATCCGTCAGGCCACGCCCGACGCGATCGCACTGTGGAACTTCGCCCCCGAGGGCACCAAGGTCGTCGTGGTCGCCTGACCTCGGTCAGGACGCGCTGGACGACCCCGGGCTGCTGCGGCGGCGGCGGCGCCGGCTGCGGGACTGACCGGCCGGGCGCTCGGCGCCGTCGGTCGCCGCCTGCGGGGCGGTCGTGGTGGCGGCCTCACCGGCGGGGACCTGCTGACCACCGCGCGTCCGCGAGCGCGACCGGGTGCGGTTGCGCGGGGGTCGGTCGCCGGAGCGGGCCGGGCGGCCACCGTCGTCCTTGCGCGGCTTGGCCTCGACCGGGGCCGGGTCGACGATGCGACCCTTCGTGCCGGCCGGGATGCCGAGGTCGTGGAAGAGGTGCTCGGAGGTCGAGTAGGTCTCCTGCGGCTCGTCGAAGGGCAGGTCCAGCGCCTTGTTGATCATCTTCCAGCGGTGGAGGTCGGCCCAGTCCACGAACGTCACCGCGATGCCGGTCGCGCCGGCGCGGCCGGTCCGGCCGATGCGGTGGATGTAGGTCTTCTCGTCCTCGGGGCAGGTGTAGTTGATGACGTGGGAGACGCCCTGCACGTCGATGCCGCGCGCGGCGACGTCGGTGGCGACCAGGACGCGCATCTTGTTCTCACGGAACTTGGTCAGCGCCTTCTCGCGCGCCACCTGCGCCATGTCCCCGTGCAGCGGCGAGGCCTTGAACCCGCGCTCGGCGAGGTCCTCGGCGACCCGCTGCGCCTGACGCTTGGTACGGGTGAAGACGATGATCTTCTCGGCGTCCTCGGCCTGCAGGATGCGGCCGATGATCTCGGGCTTGTCGAGGTCGTGGGCCTGGAAGATGAACTGCGCGGTCGCCGGCACCAGCTGGGTGTCGTACGACGACTCGGCGCGGATGTTCATCGGGTGACGCATGTGGGTGCGGGCCAGGGACACGATCGCGCCGGGCATGGTCGCCGAGAACAGCATCGTCTGCCGCGTCTCGGGGGTCATGCTCAGCAGCTTCTCGACGTCGGGCAGGAAGCCGAGGTCGAGCATCTCGTCGGCCTCGTCGAGGACCAGTGCGTGGACGTGCGAGAGGTCGAGCGAGCGGCGGTTGCACAGGTCGATCAGGCGCCCGGGCGTCCCGACGACGAGGTCGACGCCGCTGGACAGCGCGTCGAGCTGCGGCTCGTAGGGGACACCGCCGTACACGGTGAGCACGCGCAGGCCGAGGTCCTTGCTCGCCAGCGCGAGGTCGCTGCTGACCTGGAGCGCGAGCTCACGGGTCGGGGCGACGATCAGCGCCTGGGGCTTGCCCTGCGGGAGGTCGGCGTAGGCCGGGTCCGTCGGGGTGACGCTGCGCTGCATCACGGGGATGCCGAACGCGAGCGTCTTGCCGGTGCCCGTCCGGGCCTGGCCGATCAGGTCGGTGCCGAGCAGGGCGACCGACAGGGTCATCTCCTGGATGGCGAAGGGGGTGGTGATGCCGCCGCGCTCGAGCGCGTCGCAGATCTCGGGGAGCACCCCGAGCTCTCGGAAGGTGGTCACGATGTGGAGTTCGCTTTCAGTTCTGAGTCAGTTCTCGATCAGTCGATCGTGCGGCTGACCCAGGCTCGAACCCTTGCGTCTGCCGCGCACATGCCACGGCGCTCCCTGACTCGCTCGAGAGAGCGCGCGTCCTCACCGCTTGCGCGGGGACCACCCCAGTCTATCGGTAGCGTGTGTGCATGACGGAATCCGGGCCCGCGGGCGCGCCGACCGACGCGACGCAGGTCGTCTTCGAGGACGCCGACTACCGCCTGGCCGTGATCGACCTCCTCGGCGCGGTCGCCTACGGCGAGCTCTCGGCGTTCGAGCGGCTCGTGGACGACGCCAAGCTGGCGCCCACCATGCGCGACAAGGTCGAGATGAGCGGGATGGCGAGCCTGGAGTTCGGCCACGTGGCCCCTCTGCACGACCGGATCCGCGAGCTCGGGGCCGACCCGTTCGAGGCGATGGCGCCGTTCGAGGCCGCGATCGACCTCTTCCATGTCCACACCGCGCCCGCCGACTGGCACGAAGGACTGATCAAGGCCTACGTCGGCGACGGGCTCGCGGCCGACTTCTACCGCGAGATCGCGGCCTATCTCGACGCGGCGACCCGCGACCTGATCATCGCCTCCCTGGAGGACTCCGGCCAGGCCGACTTCGCCGTACGCCGGATCCGTCAGGCGATCGCGGACGACCCGAAGCTCGGCGGTCGCCTGGCCCTGTGGGCACGGAGGCTGATGGGTGAGGCACTGACGCAGGCCCAACGGGTGGCGGCCGAGCGTGACGCGCTCACCGCACTCCTGGCCGGTGGGATCGACCGGCCCGGTCTGGATCTGGCCGCCATCGGCCGGATGTTCACCCGGATCACCGAGCGGCACAACGAGCGGATGGCCCAGATCGGCCTCTCCGCCTGACCGGACCGGTCGGTCCTCGTCAGAGGCGGCGGGTGCGGCCGGTGGCCGTGGCCGCGATCGCGACCAGGACGGCAGCGGTGAGGATCTGCACGATGTGGCGCAGCCAGTCGACCCCGCTGGTGGCGCACTTGCCGCCGAAGACGTCGACGTAGAGCCAGTTGCCGAGCAGGATGCCGGCGATGCCGCAGACCACGGTCAGCCAGAGCGGGATGTTGTCGCGCGAGCCCGGGGCGACGAACTTGCCCAGGAGCCCGATGATGACGCCCCCGATCAGCAGGACGATCAGGGAGCCGAGGCTCCAGGCGTGGTTGTCACAGGCGCTCGAGGTCAGCGCCATCGGCACGATGGTCACGATGCTGGGTGTCACGGTCTGTCCCTTTCAGAGGTCAGGGCCGACCCGTCGGGCCGGTCCCGCGACCCCCGTTCCCTGATCCGGGCCGGTCAAACGGCCGAGGACGACCGAAGACCCCGCCCCGGCGGTGCCGGGACGGGGTCTCACACGCGTGTCGGTCAGACCTTCTTGCTACGCCCGGTCACTCCCGCCGCGATCACCACCAGCACCGCAGCGATGATGATCGAGACGAAGAACGCCATCCAGTCGATGCCCTTGGTGCCGCCCAGCCAGCCGTAGCCGATGAGCACCCCGACGATGCCGCACACGACCGTGAGCCAGAGCGGGATGTTGTCGCGGTCGCCCGGGGCGACGAACTTGCCGAGCAGTCCGATGATGATGCCCATCACGATGACGAAGAACCAACCCATGTGAGCCTCCTTGTCGACCGGGCGCCCACGTCGGGAGCCCGGACTCTGCTTCGATCATGCCGGGTACCCGCCCCGAGGGCGAGGACCGGGGGTCCTGGCGAGCCGCTCAGCCCCGGAAGCCGACGGTTCCCGAGACGCCCGTCCCGATCTCGAGGTACGCCACACCGCTGGCGGGTACGACGACGCGGCGGCCGCGGGTGTCGATGAGGGTGAAGGCGCCGTTGTCGTCGGCCAACGCCGCCGTCAGTGCGGCCTCGACGTCGTCGGCCGAGTCCGAGGTCTCCACCACCAGCTCGCGGGGTGCGTGCCGCACTCCGATCTTGACTTCCATGTCTCTCCTTCGTCGGTGGTCAGTGCTCGTCGGTCAGCGGGTAGCCGCGGATCCCGCGCCAGGCCAGGCCGCTGACCAGCTCGACCGCCTCGGCCTGGTTGATGCCGGCCGCCTCGGAGATCCAGAACCTCGCGCTGACCTGCGCCATTCCCACCAGGGACACCGCCAGGAGGCGCGAGGCCTCGCCCGGCAGCCCGGTGTCGTCGTGGATGACGTCGGCGATCATCGCCGCGCACTCGGTGGTCACCCGCTCGACGTGCTCGCGCACCGCGGGCTCGCTGGTGAGGTCGGACTCGAAGACGAGGCGGAACGCGCCACCGTCGGCGGCCACGTAGGCGTAGAAGGCGGCCATCGCCGCCGCGACCCGGGTCTTGTTGTCGTGGGTCGCCGCCAGCGCCTGCCGGCAGTTGTCGATGACGTCGTCACAGGCGGCGTCGAGCAGCGCGAGGTAGAGGTCGAGCTTGCCGGGGAAGTGCTGGTAGAGCACCGGCTTGGACACGCCGGCCCGCTCGGCGATGTCGTCCATCGCGGCGGCGTGGTACCCCTGCGCGACGAAGACCTTCAGCGCGGAGTCCAGCAGCTGGGCGCGCCGTTCCCGGCGCGGAAGCCTGCCGCCACGCGGCTTCTGGTCGGTCGTCCCCACGGTGGCACCCTACTGGCCCACCTGGCACGTCCGGATGACGGACGCGCATGACGTCCGCAGGTGCGATCGGGAACATGGAGGCCGCGCCGCCTGTTCCCACGGTGCAGAGAACCCCGAGCCACTCACAGGAGTACGACGTGTCCTACCCGCCGCTGGTCGAGCCGGCCGCCGAGCTGACCCTGGACGAGGTCCGCCGCTACAGCCGGCACCTGATCATCCCCGACGTCGGGATGAGCGGGCAGAAGCGACTGAAGAACGCCAAGGTGCTCGTCATCGGCGCCGGCGGCCTCGGCAGCCCCGCCCTGCTCTACCTGGCCGCGGCCGGAGTCGGCACGCTCGGCATCGCGGAGTTCGACGAGGTGGACGAGTCCAACCTCCAGCGCCAGATCATCCACGGGCAGTCCGACATCGGGAAGCCGAAGGCCGTCTCGGCCAAGGAGTCGATCGCCGAGACCAACCCGCTGGTGAACGTCGTCGTGCACGACGAGCGCCTCGACAACGACAACGTGATCGCGATCTTCGAGGGCTACGACCTGATCGTCGACGGCACCGACAACTTCGCCACCCGCTACCTGGTCAACGACGCGGCCTACTTCCTCGGGATCCCCTACGTCTGGGGCTCGATCTACCGCTTCGACGGTCAGGCCAGCGTCTTCGCGCCGACTCTGGACGACGACGCGCCCTGCTACCGCTGCCTGTACCCCGAGCCGCCCCCGCCGGGCATGGTGCCCAGCTGTGCGGAGGGTGGTGTGCTGGGCGTGCTGTGCGCCAGCATCGGCGCCATCCAGGTCACCGAGGCGATCAAGCTCCTCACCGGTATCGGCGACCCGCTGGTCGGCCGGCTGATGATCTACGACGCCCTGGAGATGGAGTACCGCAAGCTCAAGGTGCGCAAGGACCCGAACTGCGCGCTGTGCGGCGAGCACCCCACCGTCACCGGGCTGATCGACTACGACACGTTCTGCGGGGCGGTCTCCGAGGAGGCCTCCGAGGCGGCTGCCGGGTCGACGATCTCGGTGACCCAGCTCGAGCACATGCTCAAGGAGCGCGACAACGGCGAGCGCGACTTCGTGCTGGTCGACGTGCGGGAGCCCAACGAGTACGAGATCAACCGGATCCCGGGCTCGGTGCTGATCCCGAAGGGTGACTTCCTCAACGGCTCCGCCCTGGAGCAGCTCCCCGGCGACAAGCAGATCGTGATGCACTGCAAGACCGGGGTCAGGTCCGCCGAGACGCTCGCGATCGTCAAGGGCGCGGGCTACGCAGACGCCGTCCACGTGGGTGGCGGCGTGGTCGCGTGGGTCAACCAGATCGACCCGAGCCAGCCGTCGTACTGACCGCTGCTCGGTAGAGCGCCGTGCCGCAACCGTGACCTCCCGGTGATGGAACCGGGAGTGAGCGGGCGGTTACGGTGCATCCCATGACGTCCAGACGGGCGGGCACGAGTGCTGTCGTGCTCACGGTGCTGGCGGTCGGTCTGATGCTGCTGATGATCATGTTCGCTGCGCAGGTCCGGGCCTCAGCGGATCATCCACGGCACGCTGGTCGACCCGAGCCTCGGCCCGGTCACCCCGTCGTACCCCGAACGCACGTTGGGGGTGGACCCCCGCAACTATCGCGGGCACAGCTTCCTCGAGAACAACACCTTCTTCCAGCACGCTCGGGCTGCTGATCCGGCTGGCACTGCTCGCGCTCGTGGCGTGGGGCGCCTTCCTCCTCGTGCGCCGGGTCGGGGGTCTCGTGCTCCACCGTCGGCGTGAGCCCCGCCCGGCCGAGATCGACTTCGACGTGCTGGACGACCCCGAGCCGCTGGCGGAGGAGATCCGCGCTGACGCGGCCGACCAGCTCGCGCTGTTGCTCGGCGGGAGCCCCCGCAACGCGATCGTCGCCTGCTGGGATCGGTTCGAGGAGCAGGCCGAGCGCGTCCACGCTGCGCGCAGGGACTGGGAGACGTCGTCGGAGTTCACCCTGCGGCTGCTCGAGCGGGTGTCGGCGGACTCGGCCGCCGTGAACCGCCTGGAGGTGCTCTACCACGAGGCGCGCTTCTCCAGCCACGACATCGACGAGAGCCGTCGTGAGGCCGCCGTCGAGGCCCTCCGGGCGATCCATCTCTCGCTCGGTGCCGAGGTCGTGTCCGGATGAGCGACCTCCGGCGGTGGCTGCCCCGCGCAGCCTTCGCGGCGCTCGTGGTGGCCGTCCTCGCTGTCTTCGCCGTGATCGAGCAGGCGTCCCCCCTCCTGCTCCCGACGGCGCTGCTGGTCGGTGCGGTCGTCGCGATCGCCGGGATGGTCACCGACACCGGCGGCGCCGACCCGCCGGACTGGACCGTGCCGACCGAGGTCGTCGGCCCGTCGACCGGCCAGGACACCGGCCTGGCGGTCAACCTCCGCCTCTTGGAGAACCACCTCAGTGCGCGCCAGAAGGACCCGCTCCTGCGGGACCGGCTGGCCCGCCTCACCGACGACCGGCTCGCCAGCCTCGGCCTCCGACGCGGCGACCCCGGGGTCGCGCAACGGCTCGGGCCCGTCCTCACCAGTGTCCTCGACAGCCCGCCGCGCACGCTGCAGACGGCCGAGATCGACGAATGTGTCCGACGGATCGAGGAGCTGACCGATGACCCAGCCGCCCACTGAGCGCCTCTCCGTGGCCGACACCTCTGCGCTGGCCCGCAGCGTGCTCGACGAGGTCGAGAAGGCGGTCGTCGGCAAGCGGGCCCCGCTCACGCTCGTCCTCTCGGCCGTGCTGGCCAAGGGTCACGTGCTCCTCGAGGACTTCCCCGGGCTCGGCAAGACCTTGGCGGCCCGCAGCCTGGCGCGAGTGCTGGGCCTCGACTTCGCGCGGGTGCAGTTCACCCCCGACCTGCTGCCGGCCGACATCACCGGCTCGTTCCTCTACAACCAGAAGGAGGGCACCTTCGAGTTCCGGCGCGGGCCGGTCTTCGCCGGGCTGGTGCTCGCCGACGAGATCAACCGGACGCCGCCGAAGACCCAGTCGGCGCTGCTCGAGGCGATGCAGGAGCGCCAGGCGACCGTGGAGGGAGAGACCTTCCCGTTGCCGGATCCCTTCCACGTCCTCGCCACGGCCAACCCGATCGAGTACGAGGGCACCTACCCACTGCCCGAGGCGCAGCTGGACCGGTTCCTGATGCGCGTGAGCTTCGGCTATCCCAGCGCCGACGAGGAGTACGACGTGGTGCAGCGCCGGCTCGAGCGCCAGCAGGAGGACGTCGACCTGACGCAGGTCACCGACGGGTCCGGGGTGCGAGCGATGCAGGCTGCGGTGGAGACCGTCACCATGGACGAGTCGGTGGGCCGCTACTGCGTCGACCTCGCCACGGCCACCCGCGACCACAAGGACGTCCTCACCGGCTCCTCTCCGCGCGGCTCGCTGGGTCTGGCGCTGGCTGCGCGCGGGTTCGCGGTGATCCGGGGCCGTGACTACGTGATCCCGGAGGACGTCAAGGCGGTCTCCCGCTCGGTGCTGTCCCATCGGGTCACCGTCAAGCCGGAGCTGTGGATGACACAGGCCAGTGGACCGCGCGTCGTCGACGCCATCCTGGCCTCCGTGCCGACCCCACGCGCGCTCGAGCAGTCGTGACCGCCAGTCGTTCGCGCTGGCGGCCGACGTCGGCGCTGGCCCGCAGCCTCACCGTCGCCGGCGCCGGCGTCGTGCTGGCGCTGACCCTCGGCCGGCCAGCGGTCGTCGTCCTGGTCGCGCCGCTGCTCGTCGCCGGCGCGATCGCGCTCCTGCACAAGCCGGTGGTCGAGCCCCGGGTGCACACGTCACGGTGGGTCACGCGCAGCTCCACGAGGGTCAGGGGACGAGGTCCCGGCTCGAGGTCCACCACGACGACGACGTCGAGGTGGTGACCCGGGTGATGGGGCAGGTGCCGTTCGTGGCGCTGCACCCGCCGCAGGGAGCGGTCGCCTACCGGGTCGGCGGCGAGCGGCCCCTGGAGCTGTCTCCCCGTCGCTGGGGGAGTCGGATGCTGGGCTCGGAGAAGGTCGGGCTGATGGCGCCGTGGGCGAGCTACCGGTGGGGTCCGTTCCCGGTGCCTCCTCGCGAGATGTTCGTCCTGCCGACGCTCACCCGGATGCGCAGGGCCGGGGAGGCGCCCCAGCCGATCGGGCTGATCGGCGCCCACCGTTCACGTCGCGACGGTGACGGCACGGAGTTCTCCTCGATCCGCGCCTTCCACTCCGGCGACCGGCTGCGCCGGATCAACTGGCGCGTGTCGTTGCGCCAGGGCACGCTTCACGTGGAGTCGACCCGCGCAGAGCAGGACGCCGCGGTCCTGCTGATCGTGGACGCGATGGCCGACTACGGACTCTCGGAGGGGGTCGACGCGGCGGAGAGCAGCCTCGACGTCACCATGCGCGCGGCGGCGGCGCTCGCCGAGCAGTATCTCCAGGGCGGTGACCGGGTCTCGGTGCGTGTCCTCAGCCCCGGCGGTGAGTACGCCGGGTACGGCACCGGGACGACGCACCTGCGGCGCATCCTCACCCTCCTCGCCCGGGTCCGGCCCGGTGTGCCCCGCGACGTGGCGATCGACCGGATCGACTTCCGGGCTGCGGCCGGCAGCATCGTCGTCGTGCTGAGCCCGATGTTCTCCGAGCCCCTGGCGAGCGCCACCGTCCGGCTCGTGCGGCGCGGCCTGCCCGTGATCGTCGTCGACCCGCTGCCTCCAGGGACGACCCCGTCGCCTGGCCCGACAGCGACGCGCGCGTCTCGGAGCTGGCCTGGCGGATGCGCCTGATCGACCGCGGCCACGTGCTGGCGAGCCTCGCCGCGGCCGGCTGCCCGGTGGTGCCGTGGAACGGTCCGCGCACCCTCGAGGAGGTGCTCCGCCGGCTCGCGCGGAGGACCCAGCTGCCCCGGGTCGGTGCGACGTGATCCGCGGCATCCCGGCGAGCGTGTGGGTCCTGCGAGCGGTCGTCGTGCTCGGGTCGATGCTGGCGCTCTATCGCGGCCGCACCCGAGGGATACGTTCCGACACCGTTCGTCACTGTCGTCGTGCTGGTGCTCGCCGCGTGTCGTTCGCGGTGCTGCCCGAGCACTTCGTGGGCTCGGTCGCGCTCTCGGTGATCCTGGTCTGGTGGGCCCTGCACCTCGGGTCGTCGGTGCCCGTCGGCGCCCTGGTGGCGGCCGGGGGCCTGCTCGCCGCCCACGTGGCAGCGGTGCTCCTGGGTACGGGCCGCCGCAGATGGAGGTCGGTGCGGACCTGCTCGTCCTGTGGGTGCCGCGAGCGGCGGCCGTGTGGCTGGCCGCCCTCGTCGTCTGGCTCACGGCGCGCGCCTACACCGGACACGCGACGCCCACGGTCTTCTGGCTGGCCGGGCTGTCAGCGGCGCTCGTCGGGGCGGTGGTCGCCGCGGTGGCGGTCCCGACCCGCGACCAGCGGGTGGAGCGATGAGCGAGGAGGGACGCCGCGCCGGACGACTCGACCACGAGACCTACGTCGAGCTGGTGTTGTTGTGCGTCGAGCAGGTGCCGCGAGGCCGGGTCACGACGTACGGCGCGATCGCGGAGGTCGTGGGTCCCCTCGTCGGCGGGGGAGGACCGCGGTTGGTCGGGTCGGTGATGGCGGCGCACGGTGGCCCGGTGCCGTGGTGGCGCGTCGTACGGGCGGACGGCTCGCTGCCGCCCAGCCACCAGGACGAGGCGCGGCAGACCTACCTCGCGGAGGGCACGCCGCTGCGCCCGTCGGGGAACGTCGACCTCAGGCGGGCGTTCTTCCGGCCGAGCGCTCCTCCGTGAGCGCGGCCAGCCGGGCCAGGGCCGCGGGAAAGATGTCCTGCGGTGGGGTCACCAGTCCGGCGCCCACCTGACCCACGCCGGCCTCGCGACCGGCCATGCCGGTGTTGATCTGGGGCAGGATCCCGGTCCGGCACACGAGGGACACGTCGATGCCGCTCGGCACTCCGGCGAACTCCAGCACCGGGATGCTCCAGCGCGGGTTCTCGCCGAGGGTGATCTCGCGCATCCGGCGGGTGGTGGCCAGCGCGTCCGGGACCGAGCCCCCCACGAAGCGCACGATGGCCGGCGCCGTCGCCATCGAGAAGCCGCCGAGGCCGGCCGTCTCGGTGATCGCGGAGTCGCCGATGTCGGGGTTGGCGTCGTCGGGACCGTAGTCGCCGAGGTAGAGGCCGTCGGCGACCTGGGCGGGACCGGTGAACCACTCGTCCCCGGTGCCCGAGACCTGGATCCCGAAGTCGGTGCCGTTGCGCGACATCGCGACGACCATCGTCGAGCCCGCGACGTCGCGGGCCGCGTCGAGGGCGAGCTTGCAGGCCGGCATGGCGAGGTTGAGGAAGAAGTGGTCGTTGCCGCCGACGAACCGGAGGACCTCGGCGACGTCACCGCTGTCGGCACCGCTGCTGACGAGGGCCGGACCGAGGTCGCGCAGGAGCATCAGCGTGCCGGCCCGGTTGCGGTTGTGGGCCTCGTCGCCCATCTGCAGCATCTGGCCGAGGATCGCGGTCACGTCGACCGGGTCGGCGGACCGGACCGCGCGCTGGAGCAGCGGCCCGAGGACGTCACCCATCCAGCGGAGGCGGGTCAGGACGTCGGGGGAGTAGGCGCCGTAGCGCAGCACCTTGCCCAGCCCCTCGTTGAGGGTGCAGTGGGTGCGGGCACCGGTGTCGGGGTCCTCGAGCACGAACATCCACATGCTGCGGCTGACCACGCCGGCCATCGGGCCGACGGCGCCGTGGTGGTGGCAGGGATCCAGGCGCACGTGGAGCCCGCCCTCGAACAGTGCGGCGGCCTCCTCGGGTGTGTCGACGAGGCCCTCGAGTACGGCGGCGCCCATCAGGGCCCCGCGCAACGGCCCCGAGGCACGGTCCCAGGTGATGGGTGGTCCGGCGTGCAGGAAGTGGCCGGCCTCGAGCCCGAGGGCCTCGTGCGCCGGTACGACGTCGACCAGTCGCGCCTGGACCGCGAGCATCCGCTCGAGCGCGCGGGCGTTGCCGTCGGGTCGCATGGGGGTCGAGCGCGACGGTGGCGAGATCGTCCTCCGTGCCGGGCAGCGGCGGCCGCCAGTCGACCCGGGTGACGTCGGCGGCCTGGCTCTCCACCGCGTCGGACAGCAGGTCGAGCCCGACCCCGACGACGCTCACGACGCCTCCCCGAGCAGTGCGAGAGCGCGCCGGGTCGCGCCGGCGTTGGAGAGGTGCACCTCGGCTCCCGCCGCGACCAGGGCGGCGACCTGGCGGTCGCGGTCCTGCGGGTCGTGCGAGGTGCCCACCACCGCGACGACGACGGGAGGCCGGACGCCGGCCAGGATGGGCGCCAGGGCTGCGGCCGGGTCGGGCTCGGCGCCGTGGCCGAGGACCACGTCGAGCAGGACCACGGCGGTGGCCGGGTCGGCCGCGACCTCCGCCAGCCGCTCCAGGCGCAGGCCGGGGTCGATCATCGGGTGGGCGCGGCCCTCGGTGTAGTCGTCGTCGCCGAAGTCGACGAGCTCGGAGTCGGCGCCGGCCTCGGCGCACAGCACGGCCGCCTCCTCCTTGAGGGTGCCGCCGACGAAGAGGCCATGGAGGCGCGTGCCGTGGCCGGGCTCGGCGCGACCGGCCACCGGCCACGAAGGCACGTCGTGGCCGAGACGGCGGAGGACCTCCTCGGTCGCGGCGGTGAGGTCCGGTCGGCCCGGCACCGAGAAGCGCGGTCAGGACAGGGGTCGCCGAGACGCTCCGCGTACGCCGTGAGGTCGGCGGCGACCTCGGCTGCCGGTGGCTTGGAGACCAGCAGGGCCAGCTCGACGGCGGGGTCGGCGTCGAGGCGAGCCAGCGCCGTCCGGGTCGCGAGGCCACCGATCTCCGAGGACAGGTCTCGGCCGCCCACGCCGTACGCCGTGGAGACGCCGACGCCGGCGTGGTCGAGCAGCGCCAGCACCTGCTGGCAGCCCGTGCCCGAGGCGGCGACGATGCCGACCGGTCCCGGCGCGACGACGTCGGCGAAGCCGAGCCCGACGCCGTCGACGATGGCCGTCCCGCAGTCGGGCCCCATCACCAGCAGGTCGCGCGCCGCGGCGTACTCCTTGAGCGCGCGCTCCTGGGCGACCGGGACGTTGTCGCTGAAGATCATCACGTCGCTGCCGGCCTCCAGCGCGTCCATCGCCTCGACGGCGGCGCTGGCACCGGGCACCGACACGAGCACGGTCGCGCCCGGCGTGCGGAGCAGGGCCGATCCCGTCGTCCGAGGAGGAGCCTCCTCCGACGGGCCGCCCGCCGCCCGGCGGCTCCCGGTCAGTGCCCGCTCGACCTCGGCGCGCACGGCGTCGAGCGCCTGGTCGAGGTCCGGGCGCATCGTCGAGGCGGACGGCGACGACGAGGTGGTTCACCGTGGCGTCGGCCGGGATCACGAACCCGATCCGCTCCAGCACCTCGACGTTCAGCGGGGTCGCCATCGCCACCTGGGCCGTCACCACGCCGGGCAGCTGCTGCACCTGCCGGCTCACCTGGAGCAGGGTCACGGAGTCGGCGTAGGCCCCGGCCCGCAGCTCGACGTGGTCGGTGCTCATGCTGCCTGCTGTGCGGTCAGGCCGTCGAGGGCGAGGTCGATGCCGTGCGCCAGGCCGCGGCCCGAGCTCTGGCCGAACGCCTCGAGCCGGGCCCGCGCGGCGTCCGCGCCCGTCGTACCGAGGGCGCGGAGGTAGCCCGCGACCGGGTCGACCACCTCGCCGGCCAGGGCGCAGGCGAGGAGCGAGGCGGAGAACGTCGTCGTGCGAGGCAGCAGCCGGCGTACGGCGTCGTCGACGTCCGGCGTGGGCGTGCCCGCGCCGCGATGGGCGGCGAGCCAGCCGCAGATCACGTCGTCGCCGAGCGGAGTGAGGCCGTCGCCGCGGCCCACCAGAGAGGCGACCGAGGCTGCGTCGACCTGCGGCGCGAAAGTGACGAACCCGGCCGCGCGGGACCGGGGGGTTCCCATTGCAACGACCGGGCTCGCCTTCGGAACCCCTGCCGCATCGAAGCGTGGCGCGCGAACATCC
The DNA here is from genome assembly GCA_963805345.1 of uncultured Actinomycetota bacterium. Lineage (GTDB taxonomy): Bacteria > Actinomycetota > Actinomycetes > Propionibacteriales > Nocardioidaceae > Nocardioides. The sequence goes on along the minus strand of CAWDUA010000005.1, from coordinate 61,750 downwards.
ACGAGCCGACCGGTCACCAGGACGCGTCCGCCCCAGTGAAGGATCCCACCTTCAACATAGGCCGTCTCGGCCCGTGCTGACGACACCACAGCCAGATTGCTTCGCAGAGCGAGCGGCAGTCCGGGGCCTCGGGAACCCACGAGGCTGACCCCTCGCCCGGCCACCTCGAGGTGGATGGCGTCGGCGCAGGAGTGCAGGACCCGAGCCTCGCCGTCGGGGGCCGACCGCAACCACGCCGCGACCCGGGGCGGGGCCGCCACCGGGAGGAGCTGCGGGTCGGGCTCGGAGCTGGTCACCCGCCCACGCTAACGGCTGTGCGTCGGCCGCCTGCGCCTGGTGGGCCGCATCGTTCGGCGTTCCTCCGCCGAAATCCGAGGGGCCGGGTGTGTGATGTGGGTCACCAGATCCAGGTGTTCGGCCCCTTCACCCTCAGGAGGATCCAGATGTCGACGATGTTCAGCTGGCGCGAGGTGACCCCGGCTCCCGGCGAGCCGGTCGCACCGGACGAACGACTGCCGTGGGGCAGGACGGTCGGGCTCGGCGCGCAGCACGTGGTGGCGATGTTCGGGGCTACGTTCGTCTTCCCCGTGATCATGGGGCTCGACCCCAACCTGGCGATCCTGTTCTCGGGGATCTGCACGATCCTCTTCCTGCTGATCACCTCGAACCGGGTGCCGAGCTACCTCGGCACGAGCGCGTCGTTCGTGGCGAGCGTGCTCGCGATCCGCGCCCAGGGCGGTGACTCTGCGGACGTCACCGGCTCGATCCTGGTGGCGGGTCTGGTGCTGGCCGCGGTCGGCCTGATCGTGCACTACGCGGGGTCGGGGGTCATCCACAAGGTCCTGCCTCCCGCCGTCACCGGCGCCGTGGTGATGCTGATCGGCTTCAACCTCGCCCCGGTCGTGGCCGGCCAGTACTGGCCGCAGGACCAGTGGATGGCGCTGGCCGTTGCCACCTTCATGGTCTGCGCTGCCGTGCTGCTGCCGGGCTTCTGGGCGCGGATCGCGGTGCTGCTCGCGCTGGTGTTCGGCTACGTGCTGTCGTGGCTCGCCGACCTGCTCTTCGGTCAGATCAACTCCTGCGGGGGAGCCGGCTGCACCCCCTCCGATCACGACCGGGTCTCCTGGACCCTGGTGAAGACCGCCGACTGGGTCGGTCTCCCCAGCGGGGACCTGAAGGACGGGGTCTCCGTCGTCCACGCACCCAGCTTCTCGCTGACCTTCATCCTGCTGGTGCTGCCCGGCGTGATCGCGCTGATCGCGGAGAACACCGGACACGTGAAGGCTGTCGCCGAGATGACCAAGACCGACCTCGACCCCTACATGGGTCAGCGCCCTGTTCGCCGACGGCGCCGCGACCGCGTTGTCCAGCGCGTTCGGCGGTTCACCCACCACGACGTACGCCGAGAACATCGGCGTGATGGGGGCGACCAAGGTGTACTCGACGGCTGCGTACTACGTCGCTGCGGTGGTCGCGATCCTGCTCGGGCTGTGCCCGAAGTTCGGGGCGATCGTGAGCGCCACCCCGGGCGGGGTGCTGGGCGGCATCACGGTGATCCTCTACGGCATGATCGGCTTGGTGGGAGCCAAGATCTGGGTCGAGAACGGCGTCGACTTCGGCGATCCGGTGAACCTCGTCGGGCTGTCGGCAGGCATCATCGCCGGCATCGGTGGCGTCACGCTGCAGATCACCGACAACTTCTCGCTGAGCGGCATCGCCCTGGGCACCATCATGGTGATCGTGTACTACCACCTGGTGAACGGCCGCGCGCCCCGGGGACCGCACTACGTCACCGAGTCGATGACCCGCCCCGAGGACGACCCGTCCGCCCACCGACCGGGGCACCGGGCAGACCCGAGCCAGGAGTGAGTTGAAGCCCGCAGCGTTCGCCTTCGTCCGACCGCAGGACCTCCAGCACGCCCTGGAGGCCCTGGCGGCCGATCCGGGCGCGAAGGTGCTGGCGGGTGGGCAGAGCCTGGTGCCGCTGCTGAACATGCGGCTGGCCGCACCGTCGACCCTGGTCGACATCAACGGGCTGCCCGACCTCGACGGCATCCGGGCCGACGACGACGGGGTCGAGGTCGGCGCACTGGCGCGGCATGCCGACGTGCTGGCCTCGCCCGACGTACGACGGGTGCAGCCGCTGGTGTCGCTGGCGCTGGGGCACGTCGCCCACGCGACCATCCGCAACCGCGGCACCGTGGTCGGCTCACTGGTGCACGCCGACGCCGCTGCCGAGCTGCCGACGGTGCTGGCGCTGCTCGGTGGGTCGGTGACGGTGCGGTCGACGGTCGGGTCCCGACGGATCGAGGCGGCCGACCTGTTCGCGGGTCCGCTGGAGTCCACGCTGCGCCACGACGAGATCGCGTTGCGCGCGTTCTTCCCCGCGCTGGCCGAGGGTGAAGGTGTCGCCTTCGCCGAGGTGGCGCGGCGCCACGGCGACTACGCGCTCTGCGGTGCCGCGGCCGTCGTCCGGCTCGAGGGCGACGGCGTGGTCTCCGCTCGCGTCGGCTACCTGTCGGTGTGTGACCTCCCGACCGTGGTCGACGTGACCGAGGCGTGGGAGGAGCCCGACGCCGCCGCCGACCTGGCCCTCGAGCAGCTCGACCCGGTCGACGACATCCACGCCACCGCGGCCTATCGGGCCCGGCTCGTGCGTGTGCTCACCGCGCGCGTCCTCCGGGGGCGCTCGACGACGCCAGGAGCCGGCGTGCCTGAGGAGCTGCACGAGATCCGGCTGGTCGTCAACGGCGACGTCCACGACGTACGGCTGCCGGCGCGACGGCTGCTGTCCGACGCCCTGCGTCACGACCTCGGGCTGACCGGCACCCACGTCGGCTGCGAGCACGGCGTGTGCGGCGCCTGCACGGTGCTCGTGGACGGCCGACCCACGCGCTCGTGCCTGATGTTCGCGGTGTCGGCGGTCGACTGCCGGATCACCACCGTCGAGGGACTGGGTGGGGCCGATGGCTCGCTCGGCCCGGTCCAACAGGCGTTCCTCGAGTGCCACGGGCTCCAGTGCGGCTTCTGCACGCCCGGCTTCCTGACGACGGTGACCGCCGGCCTGCGTGAGCGGCCCGCCCCGAGCGAGGACGACGCCCGCGAGATGGTGGCCGGCAACCTCTGCCGCTGCACCGGCTACACCAACATCGTCCGGTCCGTGCTGCGGGCCGCCGAGCTGGCCGGGGAGGAGACCTGATGGCGACCAGGATGTTCGGCGAGCGGGTCCAGCGCGTCGAGGACCAGCGGTTCCTCCGCGGCGAGGGCCGCTACGTCGACGACATCGCCGTCGGTCAGGACGTGCTCCACGCGGCGGTGCTGCGCTCGCCGCACGCCCACGCGCGGATCGTCGACATCGACGTCTCGGCCGTGCTCGATCTCGACGGCGTGCACGTGGTCTGGACCCACGACGACCTCACCGGGCCGATGGCCGACCCGCTGCCGCTCCTGATCCCGCATCCGGCGCTGACCCACGGCCGGACGCAGTTCGCGCTGGCGCGCGACGAGGTGAACCACGTCGGCGAGGCGATCGCGTTCGTGGTGGCCGACGACCGCTACGTCGCCGAGGACGCCGTCGCCAGCATCCGCGTCGAGTACGACCTGCTGCCACCCGTCGTCGGGCTGGACGCGGCGCGGGAGGCGAGCCGGCTGGTCCACGACGACGTGCCGGGCAACGTGGCGGCCCGGCTCGAGCAGGAGAACGGCGACGCGCGGGCCGCCATCGCGGCGGCGCCCCACACGCTCAGCCTCGACCTCACGGTCGAGCGGAGCGCCTCGATGCCGCTGGAGGGCCGCGGCACGGTGGCGCGCTGGGACCCCGACGTCGGCCGGATGACGGTGTGGACGTCGACGCAGACGTCGACCGGGGTCCGCGCGGCGGTGGCCGCGAAGCTCGGTCTCGACCTCGGCCAGGTCGACGTGGTGACGCCCGACGTGGGCGGTGGCTTCGGGGTGAAGATCAACCACCCGTGGCCCGAGGAGCTGCTCGTCCCCCTCGCGGCCCGCGCCCTCGGCCGGATCGTGAAGTTCACCGAGGACCGTCGCGAGCACTTCATCTCCTCCGCGCACGAGCGCGGTCAGGTCCACCACGTCGATGTGGGGTACGACGACGACGGGCGGGTCCTCGGCCTCGACGTCGCCTTCTGGCACGACAACGGCGCCTACATCCCCTACGGCCTGATCGTCCCGATCATCACCTCGACCCAGCTGCTCGGTCCCTACAAGCCCGGGGCGTACCGGGTCGTCTTCGAGAGCCTCTACACCAACACCGTCATGGTCACGCCCTACCGCGGGGCCGGACGTCCGCAGGGCTGCTACGTCATGGAGCGCACGATGGACGCCATCGCCGACGCCCTCGGCCGCGACCGGGCCGACGTGCGCGCGGCGAACTTCATCCAGCCCGACGAGTTCCCCTTCGACCAGGGTCTGATCTTCCAGGACGGCCGTGAGCTCGAGTACGACTCCGGCGACTACCCCGCCTCGCTGGCCAAGCTCAAGGACCTGATCGGGTGGGACGAGTTCCCGCGCTTCCGTGCCGAGATGGCGGCGGAGGGGCGACGGGTCGGCATCGGGCTCGCCTGCTACGTCGAGGGCACCGGCGTCGGCCCCTACGAGGGGGCCCACGTGCACGTCGAGACGTCGGGCAAGGTCAAGGTCGCCACCGGCCTGACCACGCAGGGCCAGGGCCACGCCACGGTGTTCGCGCAGATCGCCGCCGACGTGCTCGGGTGCCGGTTCGAGGACGTCGAGGTGGTCACCGGCGACACCCGCCGGATGCCCTACGCCGTGGGCACCTTCGCCTCGCGGGCCGCCGTCATGAGCGGGTCCGCCGTACACCTGGCGGCCACGCGGGCCCGCGAGAAGGCGCTGCGGATCGCGGCGGACGCCCTGGAGGCGTCACCCGACGACCTCGAGATCGTCGACGGCGTCGTGTCGGTGCGGGGCACCGACATCTCGATCGACCTGGGCACGGTCGCGGTGCTGTCCAACCCGCTCCGCTACGCCTTCGACGAGGCATCCAAGGCGGCCACCCAGTTCTCCGTCGGCGACCCGGGGAAGCCGCCCGTCGCCGAGGACGACGAGCCCGGGCTCGAGGGTCGCGACTTCTACAGCCCCGAGCGCTCGACGTTCGCCTCCGGCATGCACGCGGTGATCGTCGAGACCGACCCCGACACGGCCGAGGTCAGGATCGTGAAGTACGCCGTCGTCCACGACTGCGGCCCGCTGGTCAACCCGATGATCGTCGAGGGTCAGATCCAGGGCGGCGTCGCGCAGGGCGTGGCCGGGGCTCTGCTCGAGCGGATGGCGTACGACGAGTCGGGCCAGCTCCTCAACGCGTCGTTCATGGACTTCCTGATGCCCTACGTGACCGAGGTGCCGGCCCACCTCGACATCGACCACCTCGAGACGCCGTCTCCGCTGAACCCCCTCGGCATCAAGGGCGCCGGCGAGGCCGGCGTGATCCCGTCGGCCGCGGTGTTCGCCTCGGCGATCTCCGACGCCGAGGGGTTCGCGATCACCGCGATGCCGATCTCACCGTCCGACCTGTTCGACCTGCGTGAGCGCAGGAAGGAGTCCTGATGCGGATCACCGGCCAGCACGCCGTCCCCTACCCGGTGGGGCTCGTGTGGGATGCCCTCCTCGACCCCGCCGTGCTCGTGCGCACCATCCCCGGCTGCGAGCGGCTGGAGGCGACCGGAGACCACACCTACGCGATGACGGTCAGCGCCGGCGTCGCCGCGATCCGCGGCACCTACGACGGCACCTGCGCACTGTCCGACCTGGTGCCCCACGAGTCGCTGGTGATGCGGCTCCGAGGTGCCGGCGCCCCGGGCACGATCGACGCCACCGTCCGCGTCTCCTTCGCCGAGGCCGACGGCCGGACGACCGTCTCCTACGACGCCGACGCGACGGTCGGCGGCATGGTCGGCGGTGTCGGCCAGCGGATGCTCGCCTCGGTGTCGAAGCGGACGGCCGGTGAGTTCTTCGACAACGTGGCGGGGGCGATCGGCACACCTGCCGCGGCTCCTGCCCCGGCCGCCGCGGACGCGGGTCCGGCGGTCGGTCAGGTCTTCACCGCCCCGCCCCGGCCCCCGACGTCCCAGCCGGACTTCCTGCGCGGGATCGCCGTCGGTGCCGGGCTGGTCCTGCTCGGCGTCCTCGCCGGCCGCCTCCTCGGGCGGCGGGGGTGACTGTCGGGATACCCGGCTCGCCGGGGATCCTGGCACTTCTCGGGGGTTGCAACACCCGGGAAGTGCCGGGAGTGCCTCTTCCATGTGACCGGTGGGGCGCATGAGCATCACCGTCGAGTCCACCGCCCGGGCCATGGCCGACGCCGTACGACGACGCGAGATCTCGGCGCGGGAGCTGCTCGAGCTCCACCTGGCCAGGATCGCCGAGCGCAACCCGCAGCTGAACGCGATCGTCAGCCTCGACGAGGAACGCGCCCGTGCAGGCGCCGCCGAGGCGGACGCCGCGACCGCCCGGGGAGACGAGCTCGGACCGCTGCACGGCCTGCCGTTCGCGTTCAAGGACACCCACGACGTGGCCGGCTGGCGGACCACGTACGGGTCGCCGCTGTTCGCCGACCACGTGCCCGACGCAGACGACCTCGTGGTGGCACGGATCCGTGCTGCGGGTGCGGTCCCGATCGGGAGGACCAACGTGCCGGAGTTCGCGGCCGGCTCCCACACGTTCAACACCGTCTTCGGGACGACGCTCAACCCGGTCGACCCGACCCGGTCGGCCGGGGGGTCGAGCGGGGGAGCGGCATGTGCTCTCCGAGCCGGGATGGTGCCGCTCGCCGACGGCTCCGACATGGGTGGCTCGCTCCGGAACCCCGCGTCGTTCTGCGGCGTGGTCGGGCTGCGCCCGAGCCTCGGTCGGGTGCCGTCGTGGCCCACCGACAACCTCTGGGAGACCACCGGCACCAGCGGTCCGCTGGCGCGCGACGTCGGCGACCTGGCGCTGCTGCTCTCGGTCCTCGCGGGCCCCGACCCACGGGTGCCCACCGCGCTCGCCGACCCCGGCCTGACGTTCGCCCCGCCGGTCCGCGGCGAGCTCCACGGACTCCGGGTCGCCCTGACCCCCGATCTCGGTGGCCTGCTGGAGGTCGAGGGGGAGGTCGCCTCCGTGGTCGACCGGGCGGGGGACCGCTTCACGGCCGCCGGCGCGCACGTCGTACCGGCCCACCCCGACCTCGCGGAGGCCGAGGACACCTTCCGGACCCTGCGGGCCTGGGTGTTCCAGTCGGCCTTCGGCGAGCTGCTGGCCGCGCATCCCGACGACGTCAAACGCTCGCTCGCGGACAACATCCGGGCCGGTGAGGCGCTGACGGGGGCCGACGTCGCCCGTGCCTACGCCGGACGCACGGCGCTGGCCGAGCGGATGCGCCGGTTCTTCGAGTCCTACGACGTGCTGGTCCTGCCGACCTCCCAGGTGCCGCCCTTCCCGGCCGACCAGGAGTACCCGGCCACGATCAACGGTCGCGCGATGGCGACGTACCTCGACTGGATGCGCTCGTGCTACGTCATCACGGTCACCGGCTGCCCGGCGATCTCCGTGCCGGCCGGTCACACGGCGGACGGCCTGCCGGTCGGCGTGCAGATCGTCGCGCCGTTCGGGGCCGACCGGCGGCTGCTGGAGGTCGCAGCCGCGTTCGAGGCCGCAGGCTCCTGACCCCGGCGTGCTGGAGCCCTGCGGGGCCGGTTGACGTGGCCTCCGGGACCGCCCTCCGAGCGGCCGGACGGCGAGCCCGGTGTCCACAGGCCATGCGGCGGTCTGTGGAGGACGGGCCGATCTCTGTGGAGGAAGTCGCGGTGTCCTGTGGAGGACACGCCGGAACTCGAAGTATGTCGAGAAAAAGGCCGGAAAACCCTTGTGGCACTGGGCATCCGGCCCGTAGAACTCTCCCTACGCACTTCCTCCGGGGAGAGCGGGATCGGCCGGAGACGAAGATCCACACGGTGGCCACCCAGCTTGCTGGGAGGTCGCTGCGGAGGCCAGGTGATGGGGCCGCCGGGGTCGGAGGAGTCGGTTGGATCGATCGGGAGCATCACCAGTACCGGTCGATGGTGACGGCCACGGGCTTGCCCGCGGTGATCACCAGTGAAGGGCCCTTGTAGCTCATACCTATGAGGGCCCTTCTCCTATTTCAGCGCGTCCTGGTCGGTATTCGACTCGCGTCGGCCGACCGGAGGCTGGATGCTGGGCGTCCCACCGGTGACGACCAGGAGAACGATGACCGACGACGCTGCCGCCCTCCTTGCGGCGTACGACGCCCAGCTGCGCGGTGCTGCCGAGGTGCAGGGCTCCCGGAGCTGGGACAGGTCCGGCCCCCTGTGGCGGGCGAAGTTCGGCCACGGCGGCTTCGTGAGCTACGAGAGCCTCGAGGGCGTCGCCGACGTCGACGCCCTGATCGCCGAGACGGTCGCGTACTTCTCCGCCGACCCGGCGATGGAGGAGTTCGAGTGGAAGACGCGCGGCCACGACCTGCCGGCTGACCTCGGCGCCCGGCTGGAGGCCCACGGCCTCGAGCCCGAGGAGCTCGAGACGGTGATGGTGGGAGAGGCCTCCGCGCTCGCGGTCGACGTCGAGCTGCCGTCCGGGGTGACCGTCCGCCGTGTCGACCAGCTGGCCGAGCGCGACGCCCTCGTCATCGAGGCCAGCGCCGTCGCGGCCGAGATCTTCGGGGGCGGCCCGGGGGGCGAGGAGATGCTGGAGCGGCTCGACCGCATGCAGGGTCGTGAGCAGTTCTGGGTCGCCGAGGCCGAGGGCCACGTGATCTGCAGCGGACGCCTGGCCCTGGTCGAAGGCACCGAGTTCGCCGGGATCTGGGGCGGCTCGACGCTGCCGCAGTGGCGCGGGAAAGGGATCTACCGCGCGCTCACGGCCGCGCGCGCCACCGCGGCGCTGGAGCAGGGTGTGCGGTTCATCAACAGCGACTGCACGGTGATGTCGCGGCCGATCCTGGAGCGCTCGGGACTCGTCGCGGTCACCACCAGTACGCCGTACGTCTGGCACCGCTGAGACCACCGGGCGCGCGCGAGCGCGTGTGCGGCAAGATGAACGCGTGCTCTACGGGTTCCTGCACTCGGTCGTCCCGCCGCTGGCCAAGCGCGGTCTGGCGGCCGACCGTCACCGGCCTCGAGCGGGTTCCCGCGCACCGGGCCGGTGATCCTCGCCAGCAACCACCTGAGCTTCGTCGACAGCGTCGTGATCCCGATCATCGTCCCGCGTCCGGTCGCGTTCCTCGCCAAGTAGGACTACTTCGAGCAACCAGGGATCACGGGGCTGCCTGGCCAAGGCGTGGTACGAGATCGCTGGGTGCGCTGCCGGTGGACCGCGACGACTCCAAGGCAGCCATCGCCAGCCTCGACACGGCCCTCGGGGTGCTCGCCGAGGGCGGGGCGTTCGGCATCTACCCCGAGGGCACGCGGTCCCGCGACGGCCGCCTCTACCGTGGTCGGACCGGGGTCGCGCAGCTCGCCCTGACCTCGGGCGCCCCGTCGTCCCGGTCGGGCCGATCCAGGGCACCGAGGAGGCTGCAGCCCGTCGGCACCAACCGACCGCGGCTGGTCCGGCGTGTCCGTCGCGTTCGGCGAGCCGATCGACGTCCGCGGCCAGTACGACGGCGTACCCCCGGGACGCGCGCGGCGCGAGATCACCGACCGGATCATGACCGAGATCCAGAAGCTGACCGGCCAGGAGGAGTCCGGCGTCTACAACGAGCGGCCCCCCGACGCCTGACGGCTCAGGTCGCCTCGACGCTCCAGCGCACCGCGGGCGGATCGACCCGGGCACAGCGCGGGCCACCCTTCTCGTCGGTGAGCACGACGTCGGCGACCAGTGACCTGCCCTCGCCGGCGGCGGCGACGAGAGCGGGATCGACCCGCGACAACATCAGCTTCGCCCGCCGGAACATCTCGAAGCCGCCGTCCGAGAGGTCACCCCAGGTCAGGTAGACGAACCGGTCGCCTCGCCTGCCGTGCACGGCCGGTCCGCGGAAGTCGGCGTCCACCACGCTGACCTCGGTCTCCCACCGGGCGCTCGGGGCGTCGCCGGGCACGACGCCCACCGCTTCGGTGCGCACCTGGAGCCCCACGCCGATCCGGTCGTACCCCTGTCGGGACGCCCCGGGCAGCTCGCGTCCGCGGATCACCAGCCTCATCTCCTCATTCTGCACCGCGGTCCCGCCCTGCTCGGGCCTGCTTGAATCGACCCCATGCAGACGCGTCGGCGGATCAGGGTCGGCATCGACACCGGGGGCACGTTCACCGACGTGGTCGCCCTCGACGAGGACACCGGCGAGCTCGTCACCACCAAGACCCCGTCGACGCCGGACAACCCGGCCGACGGCTTCCTGGCCGGGATCGAGAAGGTGCTGGGACTGTTGGGCGGTCTGACCGGTGACGCGATCGGAGCGGTCAGCCACGGCACCACCGTCGCCACCAACCAGCTGCTCGAGGGCAAGGTCGACCGGCTCGGCTTCGTCACCACCGAGGGGTACGACGCGATGCTCGAGATCGCGCGGCAGTCGGTGCCGGACGGCTACGGCAACTCCTACTTCTGGGTGAAGCCGCCGCGGATCGTGCCGCGCGACCTGGTGCGCTCGGTCGGCGGCCGGCTCGACTTCACCGGCGCCGAGGTGCGCCCCTTCGACGAGGACGGGGCGCGCGAGGTGGCGCGCTGGTTCCGCGAGCGCGGGATCGACACCCTGGGCGTCTGCTTCCTGCACTCCTACGCCGACCCGCGGCACGAGGAGCGGATGCGCGAGATCCTCGCCGAGGAGCATCCAGACGCCGTGGTGAGCGTCAGCAGCCAGGTGCTGCGTGAGTACCGCGAGTACGAGCGGGCGATGACGACCCTCGTCGACGCTGCGGTCAAGCCCCGGCTCTCGGCGTACGTCGCGAACATCGGCGCCCGGCTCGCGGCGTACGTCGGCGACGACTCGTCGGTGGAGCGGAGTCGAGACCAGGTGCCGTTCTACGTGATGAAGTCCAACGGTGGCGTGCTCAGCGCCGACGAAGTCGTGCACCAACCGATCACCACCGTGCTCAGTGGACCGGCGGCGGGCGCGTTGGGCGCCGGACTGATCGCGCAGGTGGCCGGCTTCGACCGAGTGCTCACCTGCGACGGCGGCGGCACCTCGACCGACGTCTCCGTCGTCGTGGACGGTGAGCCGACGCTGACCACGGAGGGCTCGGTCGGCGCGTTCCCGAGCAAGATCCCGATGATCGACGTGGTGACCGTCGGCGCAGGCGGCGGCTCGATCGCCTGGCTGTCGCCGGAGGGCGCGCTGAAGGTGGGCCCGCAGTCGGCCGGGGCCGTCCCCGGGCCGCTCTGCTACGGGCGCGGCGGCACCGACGTCACGATCACCGATGCCCACGTCGTGCTGGGACGCATCCCGCCGCACCTGCTCGGCGGTGAGATCCCGCTCGACGTGACCGCCGCCCGGGAGGGCGTGGAACGACTGGCCTCCCAGCTCGGGTTGAGCGCGGAGGCGGCCGCCGTCGGGGTGCTGGAGATCTCGGCCTGGAACCAGGCGAACGCGCTGCGTCAGGTCACGGTCAAGCGCGGCCTCGACGTCCGCGACTTCACCCTGACCACGTTCGGCGGCTCCGGCTCCCTGCTGCTGTGCCGGCTGATGGACGTGCTCGGGATCCCGACGGTCCTGGTGCCGCCCGACCCGGGCAACGTCTCGGCGTTCGGGTTGCTGACCGTCGACGTCAAGAACGACTACGTGCTGACCCGCGTCTCCCTCGACGAGCACCTCGACGCGGCGGACCTCGACACGGCGTACGCGAGGCTGACGGAGCAGGCCCGCGGCGCGCTGCTGCGCGAGGGGTTCCCCGAGGACGAGCACGTCTTCGCCCGGACCGCCGACCTGCGCTACTTCGGCCAGGCCTTCGAGGTGCGCGTCGCGGTGCCCGACGGCGACCTCGACCGCTCCCTGCTCGACGGCGTGGTGACGCAGTTCCATGCCGAGCACCGCGGTCTCTACGGCTACGACTTCGCCGGGGACCCCTCGCAGCAGGTCGAGTGGGTGAACCTCCGGGTCTCGGGGATCGGCCCGATCACCCGCCCGGAGATCCGGCGGCGCGCCGGGTCGTCCGCCCCACGACCACCTAGAAGTGAACCTCAGGCGGACGACCCGATCAGGCCGGTCTGCTTCGCCGCAGAGGAGGGGTACGTCGACACTCCGATCGTCCAACGCAGCGGGCTCGTCGCGGGTGACACCATCGAGGGCCCGGCGGTCATCGAGGAGTACGGCTCCACCGTGCCGCTCCACCCCGGCTTCGTCGCGACGGTGGACGAGTACGGCAACCTGGTGGTCCGGCGTACGCAGGTCACGACCGGCTCGACCCACGGTGGTGCGCGTTGAGCCGCCGGGTGCCGACCGACTTCCCGTTCGGGCCGCTCACCGCCGACCGCGGCGCGAGCGCCGACCCGGTCCTGGTCGAGATCGTGCAGGGCTCGCTGGCCAGCGTCGAGGCCGAGGTCGAGACGGCGATCGCGCGCACCAGCCGCAGCCCGATGATCCGCGACGCCCACGACTTCCGCGCCGGCATCCACGACCGCCTGCTGCGCAAGCTGACCGGTCGCTCGTACTCCGCGCTGGTCCACCCGGTCGCCCGCGACTTCCCGATCGCGGAGATGCGCGAGGGTGACGTCTTCTTCCACAACGACGTCTACCGCTCCGAGGGAGGCATCGGTCACCTCCCCGACCTCTGCGTGACGGTGCCGGTGTTCGCCGGCGGGACCGGGGAGCGCCGGGTGGTGGCGTTCGTCCAGGCGTTCGGGCACCACGACGACATCGGCGGCGCCGTCCCGGGCTCGATGCCCAGCGCGGCGACGAGCGTGTTCGAGGAGGGTCTGATGGTCCCGCCTGTCCGGCTCTGGGACGCCGGCGTGCCGAACCGCGCCGCGTTGGCGATCATGACCCGCAACTCCCGGATGCCGGAGTCGTTGGCCGCGGACCTCGACGCCGAGTGCTCCGCGTGCCTGATGGGCGCACGGCGCCTCGGCGAGCTCTTCGAGAGGTACGGCGTGGCCGAGGTCGAGGCGTGCTTCGACGCGATCATCGAGCGCACGACCGACACCTACCGCCGCGAGATCCTGGGCCGGATCCCGGTGGGCTCGTGGGTGTGGGAGGACTACGCCGAGCACGACGGCGTCGACGAGCCGCGGCTGCACACGCAGCGGATCACGCTGACCCGCACCGCGTCCGACGACCCGGACGGAGAACGTCTGGTCCTCGACTTCGACGGCACCGGCCCGCAGGCACGAGGCCCGATCAACCACTGCGGCGACTACAGCGACGGGGTCTTCCTGAAGAAGTGGCTGGCCCCGATCCTGCGCAACCTCGCCGCCACACCCGAGCGGATGGCCGAGCTCGACGTCAACGAGGGCGTCGTCCCCCTGATCGAGATGCGCTTCCCAGAGCCCGGCACCCTGCTGACCCCTGTCTTCCCGGCGCCGACCAACGCCCGCACCTTCGTGATCCTGCGCCTGCTCGGCGTGCTCGCGGGCGTGCTCGCCAAGGCGGTCGAAGGGCAGATGCCGGCCGACCAGGAGACGATCCGCTACACCGGGGTGTACGGCGAGGACGCCGACGGCCGTGGCTACCTGATGCGCGAGGTGCTCGGCGGAGGCTCGGGCGGCCGCCCGTACGCCGACGGCGAGGACACCATCCACGTCGTGCCCGACTCGCGGAACCTGCCCACGGAGTTCACCGAGGCGCGCTTCCCGTTCCGGGTCGAGGCGCTGTCGCTGGCCGTCGACAGCGGCGGTCGCGGGGCTCCACCGGGGCGGCTGCGGCTACGAGAAGCAGATCCGGATGCTCCGCGACGCCCACTTCATGTCCATCGCCGACCGCTCCATCCTGTCCTGCTGGGGCGTGAACGGCGGCCGGGCCGGCCGCCCGTTCCAGGTCACCATCGATCCCGGCGGGCCTGCGGAGCGCGAGGTCGACGCGCTGGCCGACGCCGAGCCGGTGCGCGCCGGCGAGGTGATCCGGATCCGGACGACGGGTGGCGGCGGCTGGGGCGACCCGCTCGAGCGCGATCCCGAGCTGGTCGTGCGGGACGTGCGCTGGTGCAAGGTGTCGCCCGAGGCCGCCCTGCACGACTACGGCGTCGTGCTGACCGGGTCGGGCGACGACGTCGCGTACGACGACGCAGCGACGACGGCCGAGCGGGCCGGGCGGGTGCGCGACGACGTGGCGTTCTTCGACCGCGGCCCGGGCTATGCCCGCCTGTCCGGCGGCGCGTCGTACTCCGAGGTGGATCTGGTCTGACCCGGACAGACCAGATGCCGGGACCCCCCGGTGCCCGGCACCTGTCCGAGCGGTCTCCCGCTCGGGCTGAAGCCTAGGCACCAGCCCGTCACTTATCGCATCCGCAGTTGTGTGACGGACGGATTCGCGTTGTCATGGAGCACGTCCCCCTACGGCGGCACCCGCCGCCCGGGATCGGGAGGAGGGACACCGATGGCGGGCGAGCCTGCCTTCCCCGAGGTGTTCGCCGACGCTCTTCGGCGCCGTGGTGTGACCCTGGCGTGGCTGCACCGACGACTGGCCGAATGTGGCCACCCGGTCAGCCCGGCCGCGCTGAGCTACTGGCGGTCGGGCCGCAGCCAACCCGAGCGCGGCACCTCGCGGGACGCGCTCGTCGAGATCGAGCGGCTGCTGTGGGTGGCTCCCGGCACGCTGACCGACCGGCTCGGACCGTCGCGTCGGCCCGGACCTCGACCGGGGGACAGGAGCGTGCGCGAGCTGTTCGCCGAGACGCCGGGGGTGCAGGCCGCGCTGGTCGACCTCGGCTTCACCGGACTGAACGACGAGCTGGTCGAGCTGGTGCGGCACCTCACCGTCGACGTGGACGCGACGGGGAACGCGACCACGGTCCAGGTCCGGGCCGTCGTGCAGGCCCGGCACGACGGCGCACGCCGTACGCCCCTCATCGTGACGTTGGACGAGGCCGGTCGGCCGCCGAGGTTCGTCCCGACCGCCGGCTGCAGCCTCGGGCGGCAGCACCTCGATCACGAGACGGGCGTGTTCTCCGCCGAGCTGCTCACCGAGCGGGCGCTGGCCCGTGCCGAGACGTGTGTCTACGAGCTCCGGGTGGAGCTGCCGGCCCCTTCGGTCGAGGCGCAGTTCGACCACTACGCCGTCCGCCGGATGGGTGAGCTGCTGGTGTGGGTCCGTTTCGCGCCGGCCCGGATCCCGTCGTACGTCGAGAGGTATGCCCAGGTGGACGGGGTCGAGCGGGCCGAGGAGATCACGCTCGCCGGCGGGACGGGGGCCCACGCGCTCGCGCGCGGCTTCGGGCCCGGGATCCTCGGTGTGCGCTGGAGCTGGTGACGTCGGCGCGGGGCGCTGCGCCGATGGCGCCCGGCCACTAGGTTCGCACCCGTGCGGGTGATGCTGGCGCTGGGCGGGAACGCCATGACGAATGCCGACGGACGGGCCAGGCCCGAGGACCAGATCGCGGCGGCCGAGGTCGCGATGGCGGCCGTCGCGGAGCTGCTCGACCACGACGTCGAGGTGGTGATCACCCACGGCAACGGGCCCCAGGTCGGCAACCTCCTGGTCAAGAACGAGCTCGCGGCGGCGGTCGTTCCGCCGGTGCCGCTCGACTGGTGCGGCGCGCAGACGCAGGCGACGCTCGGCATGGTGCTGATGGACGCCCTCGACGCCGCCGCGGCGCGGCTCGGTCTCGACACCCGCTGCGCCACCGTCGTCACACGCACCCTGGTCGACCCGAACGACCCCGGCTTCGTGAAGCCGACCAAGCCGATCGGCCGGTACCTGCCGGCGGACGAGGCCGCGGTGTTGGTCGAGCACGGCGAGACCTGGGAGGACCGCGGCGAGAAGGGGTGGCGCCGGGTGGTGGCGTCGCCCGAGCCGCTCGACATCATCGACGCACCGGCGGTGCTGCAGCTGATCGGCGCGGGGTTCGTGGTGATCGCCAACGGCGGCGGTGGGATCCCCGTCGTACGACGGGCGGACGGGTCGCTCTCGGGCGTCGAGGCCGTCATCGACAAGGACCTCGGCGCGGCGCTCCTCGGGGTGCTGGTGGGGGCCGACGTGCTGGTGATCGCGACCGACGTACCGCAGGCGGTGCTGCACTACGGCACCCCCGACGCGAAGCCGCTGGGACGGGTGGGCCTGGCCCGGATGCAGGAGTACGCCGAGGAAGGGCACTTCGCGAGCGGCTCGATGGGGCCCAAGGTGGACGCAGTCTGCCGTTTCGTGCAGGCGACGGACCTGCCGGCCGTGATCACGAGTCTCGACCGGATCGTCGACGCCGTCATCGACGTCGGCCTGACCGGGACGGTCGTCGTCCCCGACTGAGGACGGTCCGACACGGCGAACCCGGGACGGGACGAACGAAGGAGCCCCCGGCCCGCTGGTGGGACGGCGGGCCGGCCTCGTGACAGGATCGAGCCATGCCTTCACGCCCGTCCGCCATCGAAGTCCGGAAGATCCCACTGCACTCCGTGTCCGACGCGTCGGAGCTGACGAAGCTGATCGACGACGGCGTGATCCACGCCGACCGGGTGATCGCGGTGATCGGCAAGACCGAGGGCAACGGCGGCGTGAACGACTACACGCGGATCATCGCCGACCGGGCGTTCCGGGAGGCGCTGGTGGCGAAGGGCGCGCCGGCCGACCAGGTCGCGGAGATCCCGATCGTGTGGTCGGGCGGAACGGACGGCGTGATCAGCCCGCACGCGACGGTGTTCGCGACCGTGCCCCCGGAGGACGTCGTACCGTCGGACGAGCCGCGGTTGACGGTCGGCTTCGCGATGAGCGAGGTGCTCCTGCCCGAGGACATCGGTCGCGGCGCGATGATCACCAAGGTCGCGGCCGCGGTGCGTGTGGCGATGGAACGGGCCGGGATCACCGATCCCGCGGACGTCCACTACGTGCAGACCAAGACACCGCTGCTGACGATCGACACGATCAGCGACGCGAAGCGGCGCGGGCACGACGTGTTCACCGAGGACACCCTGACCTCGATGGACGTGTCCAACGGCGGTACGGCGCTCGGCATCGCGCTGGCGCTCGGTGAGATCGAGATGCCGTCGGACGACGACGTGCTGCGCGACCGGTCGCTCTTCTCGTCGGTCGCCTCGTGCTCGTCGGGCGTGGAGCTGGATCGCGCGCAGGTGGTCGTGGTCGGCAACGCGCGCGGGGTCGGTGGTCGCTACCGGATCGGGCACGCGGTGATGGACGACGCCCTCGACGCCGACGGGATCTGGGACGCGATCCGCTCAGCCGGCCTCGACCTGCCTCCTCGCCCGCACTCCTCGGACCTGGACGGCCGGCTGGTCAACGTCTTCCTCAAGTGCGAGGCCTCGCAGGACGGTCGCGTGCGCGGACGTCGGAACGCGATGCTCGACGACTCCGACGTCCATTGGCACCGGCAGATCAAGGCCGCCGTCGGTGGCGTCACCGCCGCCGTGACCGGCGACCCCGCCGTCTTCGTCTCCGTCTCCGCCGCCCACCAGGGCCCGGACGGCGGCGGCCCCGTCGCCGCCATCGTCGACCTGGGCTGAGTGGGCTTGCAGGGATCCCCGGCTCACCGGGGATCCCTGCACTTCTCACGGTGTTGCAACCCACGGGAAGTGACAGGAACCCGGTGACGCCGTGACTGGTGTGGCTGGTGCGTTCGGGTCCGGGGCCGGCCAATGGGCCCTCCCACGCTCTGTCCACAGGGGCCAGTCCTGGGTGAGCATCGTCGGCCGCTCTGGGCCAGCCTTGCGGGATGGTGGTGGAAGGCGCGAACCCGCTCGACGGGCCGGTATGGCTGCGCTCGGAGCTGAATGAGGCCGGGCATTCGGATCGGGACATCGCGAGACTCGTGCGGGCCGGGCTCCTTCGTCGGCTGCGACGCGGCGCGTACACCTTCGCTGATGGTTTCCAGGCCGCTGACGTTGCAGGGCGGCACGCGCTGCTGGCTCGGGCCGTGGCCAGGCAGGCCAAGTCGCGAGTGGTGCTCAGCCACAGTGCGGCCGTCCCGTTCCACGGAGGTCCGATGTGGGGCCTGCCGACCGACGTGGTCCACGTGACCCGCCCGGACGGTCGCGCCGGCAGGGTCGAGGCGGGAGTACGCCAGCATCAAGGTGCGATCCGAGACGGAGACGTGGTCACGCTCCACGGTCTCGACATCTCCTCGGCGACGCGTACGGCGCTCGACCTCACCACGTGCGCCTCGACCGAGTCGAGCCTGGTCGTCGTCAATGACTTCCTGCATCGCGGGCTGACGACAGTCCAGGAACTGCGCTGTCGCTACGCACCCATGGAGCGCGACCCCTACACCTTGCGGACGGACCTGGTGCTCCGCCTGGCGGATCCGCGACCGGAGTCGGTGGGGGAGACGCGCTCGTTCTGGATGATGTACCGCCACGGCGTGCCCGCTCCGGTGCCTCAGTACGAGGTCCGCGACGCTTCTGGACGGGTCTTTGCTCGGCTCGACTTCGCGTGGCCAGAGCTCAAGCGTTGGTTGGAGTTCGACGGGCGCGAGAAGTACGTGGTGTTCCTGCGTCCCGGGGAGTCGGTGGTGGACGCCGTACTCAGGGAGAAGGAGCGGGAGTCACGGATCGCCGAGATCACCGGGTGGCGGTGCATCCGCATCACCTGGGCGGATCTGGAACGACCGGCTGCCACGGTGAGCCGGATCCTGGCGGGTCTTGACCTCGCCCCACGAGCCCCGTTGTTCACACCATGAAGGCACTCCTGCCACTTCTCGGGGGTTGCAACCCCCGAGAAGTGCAGTGATCCCCGGCGAGCCGGGTATCCCGACAGGGGCGCGCCCAGACCTCTGTCAGGGAGGATGGGGGGATGACGGAGAGCAAGCCGATCCACACCTGGCTGACCGACATGGACGGCGTCCTGGTGCACGAGGAGGACCCGATCCCAGGCGCGGCGGAGTTCATCGACGCGCTGAAGGCCAGCGGGCTGAAGTACCTGCTGCTGACCAACAACTCGATCTTCACCCGCCGCGACCTCCGGGCCCGGCTCCTCGGCAGCGGCATCGACGTGCCGGAGGACCACATCTTCACCTCGGCCCTCGCGACCGCGGACTTCCTCGACGAGCAGCGACCCGGCGGCTCGGCGTACGTCGTGGGGGAGAGCGGCCTGATCACGGCGATGCACGACATCGGCTACGTGATGACCGACCGCAACCCCGACTACGTCGTGCTCGGCGAGACCCGGACGTACTCCTTCGAGGCGATCACCAAGGCGATCCGTCTGATCGAGAGCGGCGCGCGCTTCATCGCCACCAACCCCGACCGCAGTGGCCCGAGCCATCAGGGGACCCTCCCGGCGACCGGCAGCGTGGCGGCGCTGATCAGCTCGGCCACCGGTCGCGCGCCGTACTTCGTCGGCAAGCCCAACCCGCTGATGATGCGCAGTGCCCTGAACCGCATCGACGCCCATTCCGAGACCACCGTGATGGTCGGCGACCGGATGGACACCGACATCGTCAGCGGCCTCGAGGCGGGGCTGCGCACGATCCTCGTCGGCACCGGCTCGACCCGGCCCGACCAGGTCGCGACGTTCCCCTACCGCCCCACCCGCGTGGTCGACTCCGTCGCCGACCTCGTCGAGATGGTCAGCGACCGCGCCTGACTCACATCTGCGGATCCGGCGAAGGCGGTGTGTGCACGGGCGCCGGGAACGGCTGTCCTGAGCGTCCGACCACGCAGCAACGAGTGCTGGCGCGCCTCGAAGAACTCGCAGTACGCCGGCTCCCATCGAGGCGCCTTCGCCATGCTGCCCTCCTCGTCCTCCGCTCGGTCCTCCGCCGATGAAGAGTCCGCAGCGGCCCGTCAGGTTCCCGGTTCGGCGGACCAGCGGCGGATGGCGTCGCCGTGCTCGTCGAGCAGCGGCGGGGGCAGGTGACGCGAGCGTCCGCCGCTGAACGGGTGGTCGTCGAAGCGCAGAGGAGACCCGGTCAGCTCCAGAGTCCCGTACGCCGGGTGGTCGACCTCCAGCACCAGCCCCTGCGAGCGCACCTGCTCCCACCCGTAGACGTCGTCCATCGACCGGACCTTCCCGGCCGGGATGCCGGCGTCGACGAGCAGGTCGAGCCAGTCCTCGGCCGGGCGGGCGGCGAAGACCGCCTCGATCGCCGCGATCAGGTCATCCCGGTGCGCCACGCGCTCGCGGTTGGTGACGAAGCGCGGGTCGTCGGGGTTCAGCCCCACCGCGGTGGCGAACTTCCGCCACAGGTTCTCCGACCCCACCGCCACCTGCAGGGGTGCGGACCCGGTGGCGAACAGCCCGTACGGCGCGATCGCGGGGTGGTGGGCACCGGCGACGCCCGGCACCTCACCGCCGAGCAGCCAGCGCGTGCCCTGGAACGCGTGCACGCCGACCACACCGGAGAGCAGTGAGGTGCGCACCACCCGCCCGACGCCGGTCGTCCGGCGTTCGTACAGCGCCGCCACCACGCCGTACGCGAGGTTCATCCCGGCCAGCAGGTCGGCGATCGGGACGCCGACCTTGGTCGGCTGCTCGGTGCCCGTCACCGACATCAGTCCACCTTCGCCCTGTGCGATCTGGTCGTAGCCGGCACGTCCCGCCTCGGGCCCGTCGTGGCCGAAGCCGGTGATGCTGCCGATCACCAGCAGCGGGTTGAGCTCGTGGAGTCGCTCGACGGTGAAGCCGAGCCGGTCGAGCACGCCCACCCGGAAGTTCTCCAGCAGGACGTCGGAACGACGTACGAGCGCGGCGAGCACGTCGGCGTCGTCGGCGTCCTTGAGGTCGAGGACGATCGACTCCTTGTTGCGGTTCGCCGACATGAAGTACGTCGAGTCCTCGTGGTGGCCGGTGTCGGCACCGGCCCACGGCGGCCCCCAGGCTCGCGTGTCGTCCCCGGCGGCACTTTCCACCTTGATCACCCGGGCGCCGAGATCGCCGAGCATCATCGCCGCCTGCGGCCCCGCCAGGGCCCGGGTCAGGTCGAGGACGACCACGTCGCCCAGGGGCCCCTCCGGTGTCGCCTCGCTCATGTCCGTCAACCTAGTGGGCGTCGCGGCGCTGTCGGTCGCGGATGGTTGGGTGGAGCCATGACCGACGGGGCCACGACCTACCACCTCGTGCGCCCGGAGCCGGCCGCAGCCGAGGCGGTGGCGCTCGACCCCGAGCAGCAGCGGGTGGTCGACCACGAGGGCGGTCCCCTGCTGGTCCTGGCCGGTCCCGGAACCGGCAAGACGACCACCCTGGTGGAGGCGATCGCCGACCGGATCGAGCGGCGCGGCGTCGACCCGTCGGAGGTCCTGGCCCTCACCTTCTCGCGCAAGGCCGCGGAGAGCCTGCGCGACCGCGTGACCGCCCGGGTCGGCCGGACGACGTCGACCACGATGTGCTCGACCTTCCACTCCTTCGCCTACGGTCTGGTCCGCGCCTACGGCCCCGCCGACCTGTACACCGCCCCGCTGCGACTGCTGTCCGCCCCGGAGCAGGACGTCGTGCTCCAGGCCCTCCTCACCGACGCGCCCGAGTCCGTCCGGTGGCCCGAGGGGCTGCGGGCGGCGGTCGGCACGCGGGGCTTCGCCGCCGAGGTCCAGTCGGTGCTCTCCCGGGCGCGTGAGCGCGGTCTCGACCCCGCCGACCTGCGCGCCCTCGGCCGGCGCGAGGGCGTGCCCGAGTTCGAGACGGCCGGGCTGTTCATGCAGCAGTACCTCCAGGTCCTCGGCTTCCAGAACTCCTTCGACTATGCCGACCTGATCGCGCGGGCCGGGCAGCTCGCCGACGAGCACCGCGACGACGTGCGCCGCCGGTTCGCCCACGTCTTCGTCGACGAGTACCAGGACACCGATCCGGCCCAGGTCGACCTGTTGCGCTCGCTGGCCGGCGACGGTCGCGACCTGATCGTGGTGGGTGACCCCGACCAGTCGATCTACGGGTTCCGCGGCGCCGACCTGCGCGGCATCCTCGACTTCCCGGCCGCGTTCCCCACCCGCGAGGGCGAGCCGGCACCCGTCATCGCCCTCGGCACCACCCGTCGGTTCGGGCCGCGGCTGCTGCGCGCCTCGCGGTCGATCGCGGCCTCGATCGGCGTGACCGGCTCGATCCCGCTCGAGCAGTTCCGCGTCTTCCGCGACCCACGTGCCGACGCACCCGGGCTCGGCGACGGGAGGGTCGAGGTCCTGACCTACGACACCGCGCGGGTCGAGAGCGAGCACATCGCCGACCTGCTGCGTCGCGCCCACCTCGAGGACGGCGTCGGTTGGAGCGACATGGCCGTGCTCGTGCGGTCCGGACGCACGTCGATCCCGGCGCTGCGCCGGTCACTCGGTGGGGCAGGCGTCCCCGTCGAGGTGTCCAGCGACGAGACGCCCCTGGTCCGCGAGCCCGCGGTCCTGCCGCTGCTCGCCGCCCTCCGGGTGGTCGTCGACCTCGACATCGACGACCTCGACGATCCCGACGTCGTGGCGGCCGACCGGGCCGAGGCGCTCCTGACCTCGCCCCTGGGAGGTCTCGACGCCCACGACCTGCGCGGCCTCGCGCGGGCGCTCCGCAGCCGCGACGACGCCGTACCGTCCCGTGAGCTCGTACGCCGTGCGGTCACCGTGCCGGGCTTCCTCGACGGCGTGCGGGGCGAAGCTGCCGACCGGGCCCGCCGGGTCGTGGCCCTCGTCCGCCTGGCCCGTGAGCGGCTGGATGCCGGGCAGAGCCCCGAGCAGGTGCTCTGGACCCTCTGGGACGGCACCGACTGGGGTCGTCGGCTGCGCCACCAGACCGAGCTCGGCGGGCAGTCCGCTCGCCTGGCCCACCGCGACCTCGACGCGATCTGCGCGCTGTTCGACGCGGCAGCGCGGTCGGAGGAGCAGGCCGGCCATGTCGGGCTCCGCGAGTTCCTCGACACCCTCTCCGCCCAGGAGATCCCGGCCGACACCCTGGCGGAGCGCGGGGTCCGCGGCGACTCCGTGCGGCTGCTCACGGCCCACCGGTCCAAGGGTCTCGAATGGGACCTCGTCGTCGTCGCCCATGTGCAGGAGGGTGCCTGGCCCGACCTGCGGCGCCGCAACACCCTGCTCGGGGCCGACCGGATCGGTCGCGACGGGCTGGTCCCGCCGGTGAGCCCGGCCGCCCTGCTCGCGGAGGAGCGCCGACTGTTCTACGTCGCCGCGACCCGGGCCCGCCGCCGGCTGGTGGTGACCGCGGTCGCGTCGCCGGACGACGACGGCGAGCAGCCGTCTCGGTTCCTCCACGAGCTGGGCGCGGGCGAGCCCGTGCACCACCAGGGACGGCCGCGTCGCCCGTTGTCGCTGGCGGGCCTGGTCGCCGAGCTCCGTCGTACGGCCGCCGACCCCACTCAGCCCGACGACCTCCGCCGCGCCGCCGCCCACCGGCTGGCGGCACTGGCGCTGACCGAGGTCCGCGGCCGCCCGCTCGCCCCTGCGGCCGACCCCGCGTCGTGGTGGGGCCTGCGCGCCCCGAGCCGGGCTCCGATCCCGGTCCGGCCGGGCGCCGAGCCGGTCCGGCTGTCGGCGAGTGCGCTCCAGGGTTTGATCACCTGCCCGGCCCAGTGGTTCCTCCAGCAGGAGGCAGGCGGCACCGTGGTCAGCTCGACCGCGCAGGGCTTCGGCATCATCGTCCACGCGCTCGCCGACCGGCTCGCCAAGGGAGAGCTCGCACCCGGTCCCGACCTGATGAGCGACGTGATGGCTCTCGTCGACGACGTCTGGGACCGGATGTCGTTCCGGACGCCGTGGAGCGGCGAACGTGAGCGCGCCGCCGTGCACGACGCGGTGGCGCGCTTCGTGGCCTGGCAGGCGCGGCCCGGCGCTCGCACGCATGTGTCCTCGGAGGGGCGGATCACCGCCACCGTCGAGCTGCCCGACGGCCAGCAGGTGCGACTGATCGGCTACGTCGACCGCCTCGAGCTCGACGACGACGGCCAGGTCGTGGTCGTCGATCTCAAGACCGGCAAGTACGCACCGACCGACGCCTCGCTCCCGGAGAACCCCCAGCTCGGCCTCTACCAGCTCGCCGTCGACCACGGCGCGGCCGATGCAGCCGTGGGGCGTCCCGTGCGCTCCGGGGGGGCGGAGCTGGTCCAGCTCCGGCTCGGCGGTGACCTCCCCAAGGTCCAGCCGCAGGCGCCGCAGGTGCCCGACGCCGACGGTGTGACGACGATCGAGCGCCAGCTGATGGCGGCGGTGCGCGCCGTCCGCGACGAGGAGTTCGTGGCCCGCCCCGGCGGACACTGCGACCGGTGCGACTTCCACGCGATCTGTCCGGCCAAGTCCTCGGGGTCGGTGCTGTCGTGACCCACACCATCGAGACGCCGGAGCAGCTGCGCGCGGTGATGCACGCCGACTTCACGTTCAGCGCGCAGCAGTTCGCGGCGATCACCGCACCCCTCGAGCCGGCGGTGGTGATCGCCGGAGCCGGGTCGGGAAAGACCACCGTGATGGCCGCGCGGGTGGTGTGGCTGGTCGCCACCGGCCAGGTCGCTCCGGCCGAGGTGCTGGGGCTGACCTTCACCACCAAGGCCACCGCCGAGCTGGCCACGCGGATCCGCGAGTCGCTCCGCGCCGCCGGTCTCCTCCCGCGCCGCGGCCAGCGGCCCGACTCGTCGCCGGGCTCGGGGTTCGGCGACCCTTCGACGGCCTCAGGGGAGCGCGGCGAGGAGGTCGAGGAGCCCACGGTCGCGACGTACCACTCCTACGCCGCGGGACTGCTCACCGAGCACGGCCTGCGGATCGGGCACGAGCCCGACACCCGGCTGATCGCCGATGCCTCGCGCTACCAGCTGGCCGGCCGCACCATCGCGCGGCACACCGCGCCCGTGCGACACCTCAGCGATGCCCCTCAGCTGGTCGTGCAGTGGTTGCTCGCCCTCGACGCCGAGCTGTCCGAACACCTCGTGACGCCCGACCGGGTCCGTGCCCTCGACGCCGCCGAGCGGGAGCTGTTCGTGGAGGGCATGGCGGGGGAGGGCCGCAAGACCTACCGCGAGCGCAACGAGAAGGCGATCCTGGCGATCGACCGGAGGGCCGAGCTGCTCGACCTCGTCGAGGAGTACCGCGCGCTCAAGCGCCACCACGGGCTGATGGACTTCTCCGACCAGATCGCGTGGACTGCGCGGCTGGCGCGCGACTGCCCCGAGGTGGGCGAGGCCGAGCGGGCGAGGTTCCGGGTGGTGCTGCTCGACGAGTACCAGGACACGTCGGTCGCCCAGGCCCTGATGCTGACCAGGCTCTTCAGCGGGCCCGACGCCGCCCACGGGCTCGGGCATCCGGTGACCGCGGTCGGCGACCCCAACCAGGCCATCTACGGGTGGCGCGGTGCGGCGGTGTCCAACATCTCGGAGTTCCCCGAGGCCTTCCGGGCGGCAGCCGGCCGCGCCGCGTCGTACCCCTTGACGGTCAACCGTCGCTCGGACGTCGCGATCCTCGACACCGCCAACGAGCTCGCGGCCGAGCTCTACGCACTGCGGCCCGAGCTCCTCCCGCTCGAGCCCAAGCCCGACGCCGCGGACGGCGAGGTCACCGCCGGCCTCTTCGAGACCTACGACGACGAGCTCACCGCACTCGGCGATGCCGTGACGGCGGCCCATGCCGACATGCCCGACCCGTCGTGGCGCGAGATCGGCGTCCTGACCCGCGACAATGCCCACGCCGCCGACGTGTTCGACGCCCTCACCCGGCGCGAGATCCCGGTCGAGATCGTCGGCCTCAAGGGCCTGCTGCGGCTGCCGGAGGTCGCCGAGGTGGTGGCCACCTTGACCCTGGTCCAGGACGTCACGGCCAACGCGTCGCTGCTGACGCTGCTCGCCGGCCCGCGCTGGGCGATCGGCACCCGCGACCTCGCCCTCCTCGGGCGGCGTGCCGCCGACCTCTCCGGCAGCCGCGGCCGGGTGTCCTACGACGACATCCGGGCCGAGCTCGACGCTGCCGTTTCCGGGTCCGACCCGGCCGAGATCGCCTCGCTGGGTGACGCGCTGGAGTCGCCGGGCGAGCTGGACTACTCGCCCGAGGCGCGGGCGCGCTTCGGGCTGCTCGCCGCGGAGCTGCGCCGACTGCGGTCAGCGGTCGGGGAGCCGATCCTCGACCTGGTCCGGCGGATCATCGACGCGTGCGGCATCGACGTGGAGCTGGCCTCGTCGGCCAGCCCGGCGGCCGCGGCCCGCCGCGACAACCTCGACCTCTTCGTGCAGGCCGTCTCGGAGTTCCAGGCCGTCGACGGCCAGGTGACGCTCGCCGCGCTCCTGGCCTGGCTGGAGGCCGAGGACGCCTACGGCCAGGGCCTCGACGTCGCGACGCCCAGCGAGGCCGACTCGGTGAAGCTGCTCACCGTCCACCGGGCCAAGGGCCTGGAGTGGGACGTCGTGTTCATCCCCGGCGTCACCGAGCGGAAGTTCCCCACCGACCGCACCCGTTCGACGTGGCTCACGGTGCCGTTCGTGATGCCCGGTCGGCTTCGTGGCGACGCCCGCGACCGGCCGGTGCTCGCCGGCCACACCCCGGCCGACATCGCCGCCTTCGCCGCCGCGACCAAGGAGCACGAGCGGATCGAGGAGCTGCGGCTGGCTTACGTCGCGTGGACCCGCGCCCGCCACCGGCTCCGCGTCACCGGGTGGTGCTTCTCGCCGAAGATCAAGGCGGGCCGCGGCCCGTCGGCATACCTCGAGGCGACGGTCCGCGCGCTGGCGGCCCGAGGTGTCCCGCCGGACCCCTGGCGGGACCGGCCGACCAAGGATGACCCCAACCCCTACGCCGCTCTCGACCCCGACCTGCCATGGCCGATGTCGCATCAGACGCCCGAGGTCGCCCGCCGGCACGACGCCGCGGCCCTCGTCGGGGAGGCGGCGGACGCACTGGCTGCCGGTGCGCCATGGGCCGACCACACCGACGACATGCTCGTGCTCGGCCGGATCCAGGAGTGGGACGACGAGCTCGCCCGGCTGGTCGAGGAGGCGAGCCGCGACCGGTCGCCGGTGATCGAGGTGCCGCTGCCCTCCAGCCTGTCGGCCACCGCTCTGGCGCGGCTGCGCGACACTCCCGACAGCTTCGCCGCCGGCCTGGCCCGGCCGATGCCGCGCCAGCCGTCGCCGGCGGCGCGCTTCGGGACCCGCTTCCACGCCTGGGTCGAGAGCCGCTTCGGCCAGCAGGACCTGTTCGACCCCGATGACCTGCCGGGCCGTGGCGACGCCGGCATCGACTCCGACGCCGACCTCGAGGCGCTGATCGAGACCTTCGAGGCGGGCCCCTTCGCCGACCGCGTCCCCTATGCCGTCGAGGCGCCGTTCGCGCTCGTGCTCCGCGGACAGGTGGTGCGCGGCCGGATCGATGCGGTGTACGCCGAGCCGGGGCCGGACGGCGACGACTGGCTCGTCGTGGACTGGAAGACCAACCGGATCCCCGACTCCGACCCGTGGCAGCTGGCCCTCTACCGGCTCGCCTGGGCCGAGCTGCGGGGCGTCCCCCTCGATCGGGTCCGGGCCCGGTTCTACTTCGTCCGGACCGGCACCGTCGTCGAGCCCGCCGACCTCCCCGGCCGCGCCGAGCTGGAGCGGGTGCTCCGCACGGACTGACGTGCGGGTGGGCGGTGACCTGGTGCCGTTCGGGCGCAGGAAGGGGTGACCGCCTCGCCACCCAGGGGATCGGATCAGCCGGCCGGCCGGGACACGGCCGCCGCCAGCGCGATCTCGACCATCTGCCCGAACGACTGCTCCCGCTCGGCGGCGGAGGTCTCCTCACCGGTGACCACATGGTCGGAGACGG
Organism: uncultured Actinomycetota bacterium; assembly: GCA_963805345.1. Taxonomy (GTDB): domain Bacteria; phylum Actinomycetota; class Actinomycetes; order Propionibacteriales; family Nocardioidaceae; genus Nocardioides. The sequence continues at coordinate 34,000 of CAWDUA010000005.1, read as the reverse complement.
TGCAGATCGCGAGTGCGCGGCGGCCGTGCTTGGCGGCGAGGGTGTAGAGCGCGCTGGCCTCCATCTCGACCGCGAGCACGCCGTACCCGGTCATCCGCGCGGCCAACTCGGGCCGGGCCGGGTAGAAGGAGTCGCTGGAGAACAGGAGCCCCACGTGGACGGTGGTCGTCGGTGCGGAGCCGCGGGCGCGCTCGGCTGCGTCGACGGCGGCCCGGAGGAGGCCGAAGTCGGCGACGGGCGCGTAGTCGAGGCCCTCGAAGGCGATCCGGTTCATCGAGGAGTCGGTGCAGGCGCCCGAGGCGATCACCACGTCGCGCAGCGCCAGCCGCTCGGTCAGCGCGCCGCACGACCCGACGCGTACGACGGACTGCACGTCGTAGTCGGTGAAGAGCTCGTTGACATAGATTGCGAGGGAGGGCTGACCCATCCCCGGCCCTGCACGGAGACCGGCATGCCGTGCCACGTCCCGGTGAAGCCGAGCATTCCGCGGACCTCGGTGTAGCACCGGGCGTCGTCGAGGAACGTCTCGGCGATCCACGCCGCGCGCAGCGGGTCGCCGGGCATCAGGACCACGGGTGCGATCTCACCGGGCGCGGCGCCGAGATGGGTGCTCATGCCGGGGTTCCGCTCGCCGCGCGCCATCAGGGCCAGGGAGTAGAGCGGGCGGTCCTGGGTCTCGACGTACACGCGCCCGAGGTAGCTCCCGATCACCCCCATCATCAGCAGCTGGAGACCGCTGAGGAGGAACATCCCGACGGCGATGAAGGCCCAGCCGGGGACGGCCTTGCTCGGCTCGAAGACCCGGACGTAGACGACGAAGCACGCCGCGACGACGCTCAGGAACGAGATCACCAGCCCCAGCCGGGAGATCAGCCGCAGCGGGAAGGTCGAGAACCCGAGGATGCCGTCGGCGGCGAGCTTCAGCATCGTGCGGAGCGGGTACGACGAGCTTCCGGCGAAGCGCGGGTCGCGATCGAAGGGCACGGCCTCCTGACGGAACCCGACGTGGGCCACGATGCCGCGCAGGAAGCGGTCGTGCTCGCGGTAGCGGATCACCTCGGCGACGACGCGCCGGTCCATCAGCCGGAAGTCGCCGACGTTGCGCGGGATGTCGATGGAGGCGAGCCGGGTCAGCATCCAGTAGAACGTGAACGCCGTGCCCTTCTTGAAGGGCGAGTCGCTCCGCGTGCGGCGTTGGGCGTAGGCCACGTCGGCGCCCGACTCCCAGGTCTCGATGAGGCGCAGGCTGACCTCGGGCGGGTCCTGGAGGTCGGTGTCCATGATCACGACCGCGTCCCGCCCGGCCGCGGCATCCAGCCCGGCCGTCACCGCGATCTGGTGGCCGAAGTTGCGGGCCAGCGCGATCACGGTCACCCGCTGGTCGGCCTCACGCATGCCCAGGAGCAGGTCCAGCGACTCGTCCCTGCTGCCGTCGTCGACGTAGACGAACTCGAAGTCGAGGTCGGGGCGTTTGTCCGTCGCGGTGATCAGTGCCTCGTGGAACGCCCGGATGCCGGCGGCCTCGTTGTGGACCGGCAGCACGTAGGCGACCAGTCGTCGAGCGGGGGTCATCCATCGTCTCCAGGAAGTGGCGGTCGGGTGGCCGACGATACTGCTCCGGAGCTGTGTGGCGGATGTGCATCGCCTTGGCTCGACGGATGGATCCCCGACGACGCGGAACGCCGGAACGGCCGCCGAGCGGCCGCCCGGCCGATACCCTCGCTGCCCGTGAGCCTCCTCCGGCGAGTGCCGTGGTTCGCCGTGCCGCTCGCCATCTTCGTGCTGACCCGGGCTGCCGATGCGCTCATGATCCTGCTGATCGCGCGCGATCAGATCCCCGCATCGGCCCTACCGGCGGACATGCCGTTGCCGACGCTGGTCGATCCTCGCTTCTATCTCCACGTGATCGCGAACTGGGACGGGCAGTGGTACCGACTGATCGCCGCCCAGGGCTACCCGTCGACACTCCCGACGCACAACGGTGCCGTCCAGCAGAGCGCCTGGGCCTTCTACCCCGCCTTCCCGCTGCTGACCCGGCTCCTGATGTTCACCGGAGCTCCGTTCGGCTTCGCCGCCTCCGTCCTCAACCTCTCCTGCGGTGCGGCGGCCATGTGCGTCCTCGATCGCATGCTGGCCCCTCGCGCGCTCTTTTCTTTCTCTCTACTCTCTTCGGACAGCAGGACCTGTTCGACCCCGACGAGCTGCCCGGACAGGCGGACGCCGGCATCGACTCCGACGACGACCTCACCGACCTGATCGCGGCGTTCGAGCGCGGTCCGTTCGCCGACACCGCACCTCACGCCGTGGAGGCGCCGTTCGCGCTCGTGCTCGCCGGCCAGGTGGTCCGTGGCCGGATCGACGCGGTCTACCGCGAGCCAGACGGGTCGTGGCTGGTCGTGGACTGGAAGACCTCACGCGGTGAGACCGACGACCCCCTCCAGCTCGCCCTCTACCGCTTGGCCTGGGCCGACCTCGCCGGCGTACCGGTCGACGACGTGCGCGCCGGCTTCTACTACGTGCGCTCCGGGCGCCTGGTCGAGCCGCCCGGCCTGCCCGACCGCTCGACGCTGGAGCGCCTGGTGACGGGCGACCCCGCCCGCCCCTGAGCGTCAGCCCGGCAGTGCAGCGGCCAACGCGATCTCGACCATCTCGCCGAAGGTCTGCTCGCGCTCGGCCGCGGTGGTCTCCTCGCCGGTCAGCACGTGGTCGGAGACGGTGCAGATCGCGAGTGCGCGGCGGCCGTGCTTGGCGGCCAGGGTGTAGAGCGCGCTGGCCTCCATCTCGACCGCGAGCACGCCGTACCCGGTCATCCGCGCGGCCAGCTCGGGCCGGGCCGGGTAGAAGGAGTCGCTGGAGAACAGCAGACCCACGTGCACGTCGGTGCCGCGCGCCTCGGCGGCCTCGACGGCCCCGCGGAGCAGCCCGAAGTCGGCGACCGGGGCGTAGTCGAGGCCCTCGAAGGCGATCCGGTTCATCGAGGAGTCGGTGCAGGCTCCCGAGGCGATCACGACGTCGCGAACGGCGAGCCCGTCGGTGAGCGCGCCGCAGGAGCCGACTCTGACGACCGACTGCACGTCGTAGTCGCTGAAGAGCTCGTTGACGTAGATCGCCATCGACGGCTGCCCCATGCCACTGCCCTGCACGGAGACCGGACGGCCCTGCCAGGTGCCGGTGAACCCGAGCATCCCTCGCACCTCGGTGTAGCAGCGGGCGTCGTCGAGGAAGGTCTGCGCGATCCACCGCGCGCGCAGCGGGTCGCCGGGCAGCAGGACGACGGGGGCGATGTCGCCCGGTGCCGCCGCGATGTGGGTGCTCACGACCGGGGGTTCCGCTCGCCGCGCGCCATCAGGGCCAGGGAGTAGAGCGGGCGGTCCTGGGTCTCGACGTACACGCGCCCGAGGTAGCTCCCGATCACCCCCATCATCAGCAGCTGGAGACCGCTGAGGAGGAACATCCCGACGGCGATGAAGGCCCAGCCGGGGACGGCCTTGCTCGGCTCGAAGACCCGGACGTAGACGACGAAGCACGCCGCGACGACGCTCAGGAACGAGATCACCAGCCCCAGCCGGGAGATCAGCCGCAGCGGGAAGGTCGAGAACCCGAGGATGCCGTCGGCGGCGAGCTTCAGCATCGTACGGAGCGGGTACGACGAGCTTCCGGCGAAGCGCGGGTCGCGATCGAAGGGCACGGCCTCCTGACGGAACCCGACGTGGGCCACGATGCCGCGCAGGAAGCGGTCGTGCTCGCGGTAGCGGATCACCTCGGCGACGACGCGCCGGTCCATCAGCCGGAAGTCGCCGACGTTGCGCGGGATGTCGATGGAGGCGAGCCGGGTCAGCATCCAGTAGAACGTGAACGCCGTGCCCTTCTTGAAGGGCGAGTCGCTCCGCGTGCGGCGTTGGGCGTAGGCCACGTCGGCGCCCGACTCCCAGGTCTCGATGAGGCGCAGGCTGACCTCGGGCGGGTCCTGGAGGTCGGTGTCCATGATCACGACCGCGTCCCGCCCGGCCGCGGCATCCAGCCCGGCCGTCACCGCGATCTGGTGGCCGAAGTTGCGGGCCAGCGCGATCACGGTCACCCGCTGGTCGGCCTCACGCATGCCCAGGAGCAGGTCCAGCGACTCGTCCCTGCTGCCGTCGTCGACGTAGACGAACTCGAAGTCGAGGTCGGGGCGTTTGTCCGTCGCGGTGATCAGTGCCTCGTGGAACGCCCGGATGCCGGCGGCCTCGTTGTGGACCGGCAGCACGTAGGCGACCAGTCGTCGAGCGGGGGTCATCCATCGTCTCCAGGAAGTGGCGGTCGGGTGGCCGACGATACTGCTCCGGAGCTGTGTGGCGGATGTGCATCGCCTTGGCTCGACGGATGGATCCCCGACGACGCGGAACGCCGGAACGGCCGCCGAGCGGCCGCCCGGCCGATACCCTCGCTGCCCGTGAGCCTCCTCCGGCGAGTGCCGTGGTTCGCCGTGCCGCTCGCCATCTTCGTGCTGACCCGGGCTGCCGATGCGCTCATGATCCTGCTGATCGCGCGCGATCAGATCCCAGCCACCGCGCTGCCGGCCGACATGGTGATGCCCACCCTGGTGGACCCACACACCTACTTCCACGTGATCGCGAACTGGGACGGGCAGTGGTACCGACTGATCGCCGGCCACGGGTACCCGTCGAGACTCCCGACGCACGACGGTGCCGTCCAGCAGAACGCCTGGGCGTTCTACCCCGGCTTCCCGATGCTGACCCGTCTCGTGATGTTCACGGGGGCTCCGTTCGGGTTGGCCGCCTCCGTCGTCAACCTCACCTGCGGTGCGGCGGCCATGTGCGTCCTCGATCGCATGCTGGCCCCTCGGTGCGGTCGGTTCGTGGCGGCGCTGACCGTGCTCGCCGTGTGCTGTGCTCCTCCGGCACCCGTCCTGCAGGTCGCCTACACCGAGAGCATCGGGCTCCTGCTGGTGCTCCTGGCACTGCGGGCGCTCGAGGCGCGGCGGTACGCCGTACTGCTCCTGATCGGTGTCGCCCTGGCCGTGACTCGTCCGATCACCGCCCCGTTGGCCGTCGTGGCAGCCGTCGAGCTGGTCAGCAGGTGGCGTCGACGAGACCGTGAGGACTTCCCGCGCCGGGAGCGGATCTGGTTGGGTACGGCGACCGCGGGCCTGGCCGTGCTGGCGGTGCTGTGGCCGGTGGTGACCGGGCTGGTGGTGGGCGACTGGTCGGCCTACAGCGACACCCAGCACGCCTGGCGTGACGTCGCCGGCAACCGTCCCGACACGTGGCTGGCCTCGCTGGCTCACGGCGCCTCGCTCGGACGGTGGCTTGCGGTCCTGGGAACCATGGCGCTTCTCGTGCTCATCGCGTGGCGAGCACGCCTGTGGACCCGGGGGACGCGTGTCTGGACGGTCGCCTATCCGCTGTACATCTTCGCGGCCACCCCGGCGACGTCGAGCGTGATCCGCTACCTGCTGCTCGTCGGTCCCGCCTGGTGGCCGGCGCCGGGCATCGGCGGTCGGGTGACGGCCACGCGATCCCGCGTGCTGCTCGCCTCCGCCGTGGTCGTCGTCGGGCTGCTGACACAGTTCCTGTGGTTGAGGTGGTACTTCGTGATCACGCCGAGCTCGCTCGGCACGCCGTGAGCGCCCGCGACATCACTCGATTCGACTGGCACCGGCGACTCTGCATGATCTGATGAGGAAATGAACAACGTGCTGACGCAGCTCTGGGGGGCTCGCGCCGCTGGGGAGGCACACGAACCCTCCGTGTTTCGAACTCATTGGTACGCAATTCCCATCGGTATCTTCGCGGCCACGAGAGTGGTCTGCGCATTGCTGCTCTTGGTGATCGGCCGCTCGCAGTTCGATCCGTCGACGCTACCGGTTGCCCCCGGGCGCCCCGGACTGGAGACCGGTAGGTCCTACGGTGATCTGATCGCGAACTGGGACGGGCAGTGGTACCGCGATATCGCCGAGCACGGCTACCCTCACCACCTCCCGCTGCTGCACGGCGCCGTCGAGATGAACGGGTGGGCCTTCTACCCGCTCTACCCAAGCCTGGTCCGGCTTGTGATGTGGACGGGCCTGCCGTATGCCGCTGCGGCTACTTTCGTGAGCCTCGTTTTCGGAGCCGCGGGGATGACTCTCCTGTATCGGATGCTGGCACCCACCTTGGGTGGGTTCGCATCATGCATGACGGTGCTTGCCCTTTGCGTGGCCCCGGCGGCCGTCCTGTGGCAGGCGGGGTACACCGAAAGCTTGGCGCTGTTCCTGATTCTGGCAGGGCTGTGGGCCCTTCGCTCGCACCGCTACGGAACCTTGCTGGCGGTCGCCCTGGCGTTGGCGCTTACTCGGCCGATCGTGCTCCCTCTCGCGACTGTGGCCGCCGCTCACTGGTTCGTGAGGTGGCGACGTCGCGCCGTCGACCCGTTCCCCAGACGAGAGGCAACGACGTCGGCAGCAGTGATCGCGGCTATGGCTGCGTCTTTCCTGTTGTGGCCAACCGTCGCCGCTGTCGTCACGGGTCGGCCGGACGCCTACTTCGTGACACAACGTGCGTGGCTTCACAAGACACCAGGTTGGCCCACCTGGCTCACCGGTTTCGTGGGGGGCTCGGAGCTAGCCATGACACTTCTCGTCGCGACGGGCTGCATCGCCCTCATATTCGTGGTGCTGCGAAAGCCTGCCCGGTTGTGGGGCTCGGAACTCCGCGCCTGGGCGATCCTCTACCCGTTGTACATACTGGGTTCGACGAGACCGGCCACGAGCATCTTCCGCTACGCACTGCTTGCGGTGGTTCCGTGGTGGCCCCTTCCGGAGATTGGCCGGCACGTCAAGTCGCTGCGCGAACGGTTGTCCCTTGCTGCCTTCGTGATCGTCCTGGGCATCGGTGCCCAGATCGTTTGGATGCGGTGGTACTGGGTCGTCGGACCTTACGCCCTCAGCTTCCCGTGAGCAGACTAGCCTGCCTGGCGTGAGGTATCCCCACGTCGCGTTGGCCGCCGATCCCCACGACCGAGCGGGAGAGCGCCGCGCGGACAGGGCCTGGCTGGACGCCGCCTGGGCGGATCCGGAGTCGCGGGTCCTGGTCGTGGCCGGCACGCGGGTGCGACCCGTCGACGAGGCGCTGCACTGGGTGTCGCCGTCCGAGGCTCACGGTGACGGGACGCGGGTGCTGCTCGGCGAGCGGGACGGACGGGTGTGGTTCGCCCTCGTGCTCGACCCGGGTGAGGCCGACGGCGACGACTGGGTCGGCCTGCGCGCCCTGCTGCCCCAGCTCGCCGGTGACGCGGTCGAGCAGGCCCCGCTGGTCTTCCATGCGATCGGACTCGCGGAGTGGCTGTTCGCCACGCGTCACTGTCCCCGCTGCGGCGGCCGCCTGGAGGTACAGATGGCGGGTCACGAGCTCGCCTGCGTCGAGTGCCACCGGCGCCAGTTCCCGCGCACCGACCCCGCCGTGATCATGGCCATCACCCGCGGCGAGCCGGGTTCGGCCGACGAGGGTCTTCTGCTCGGTCGGCAGGACGCGTGGCCACAGGGGCGGTACTCCACCCTGGCCGGGTTCCTCGAGCCGGGCGAGACGCTCGAGGACGCCGTACGCCGGGAGGTCGCCGAGGAGACCGGGGTCGTCGTGGACGAGGTGACCTACTTCGGCAACCAGCCCTGGCCGCTGCCCGCCAGCCTGATGCTGGGATTCCTCGGGCGCGCCTCCTCCGACGCGATCCAGGTCGACGGCCGCGAGATCCAGGACGCGCGCTGGTTCACCCGCGAGCAGATGCGGTCCGAGGCCGAGGCCGGCACGCTCGTGCTGCCGGGCGGGATCTCGATCTCTCGGTCCCTGGTCGAGCACTGGTACGGCGGCCCGCTGCCGGGTAGCTGGTAGCTCAGACAGCCAGCGCGGCCAGCTTCTCCCTGACCTGCGCCACCGACGGGTTCGTCTGGGCCGAGCCGTCGGCGTACACGAGCGTCGGCACGGTCTGGTTGCCGTTGTTCACGCGCTCCACGATCTCCGCGGCCTCGGGCTGCTGCTCGATGTCGACCACCTCGAACGCGATCCCCTCGCGGTCCATCTGGCCCTTCAGGCGGTGGCAGTAGCCACACCACGGGGTCGTGTACATCGTGACCGAGCCACTCATCGAGCACTGTCCCTTCCGACGTCTACTGTGATGTCACCTTCAACCATCCAAGCTCTGGAGTTGTTCCACGCCGTGACCGACCCCGACCTCCTCGGAGCCCTCGACCCCGAGCAGCGCCAGGTCGCCGAGGCGCTGCGCGGCCCGGTGCGTGTCCTGGCCGGTGCCGGAACGGGCAAGACCCGTGCCATCACCCACCGGATCGCCCACGGCGTGGCCGAGGGGATCTACGCGCCCACCGAGGTGCTGGCGGTCACCTTCACCACGCGGGCGGCCGGCGAGATGCGTGGTCGGCTCCAGCGACTCGGCGCGCCGGGGGTGCAGGCCCGCACCTTCCACAGCGCCGCGCTGCGGCAGCTGCGCTGGTTCTGGCCGACGACGTACGGCGGCGAGCTGCCGACGCTGACGGAGTCCAAGCTGGCTCTGGTCGCCGCCGCGGCCCGCCGGCAGCGCCTCCACACCGACCAGGCCCTCCTCCGCGACCTCGCCTCCGAGATCGAGTGGGCCAAGGTCAGCAACGTCGGACCCGACGACTACGCCGCCGTGGCGGCCGCCCGCGACCGGGCGGTCGCCGGCGTCGACCACGAGACCGTCGGCCGCCTCTTCGGGGGCTACGAGGAGACCAAGCGCTCGCAGTCTCGGATGGACATGGAAGACGTCCTCCTCCTGACCGCCGGGATGCTGGCCGAGGAGGAGCGGGTCGCTGCGCAGGTTCGCGCCCAGTACAAGTGGTTCGTCGTCGACGAGTTCCAGGACGTCTCGCCGATCCAGTCGGCCCTGCTCGACCTGTGGCTCGGTGGCCGCACCGAGATCTGCGTCGTGGGCGACCCCGCCCAGACCATCTACTCCTTCGCCGGCGCCAACGCCGACTACCTCCGCGACTTCGCCAAGAAGTTCCCCGGCACCACGTCGGTCGAGCTCAACCGCAACTACCGCTCGACCCCTGAGGTGGTCGAGGCGGCCAACACCGTGCTCGCCGGCTCGTCCACGACGTCGGTCCGGCTGCGTGCCCAGCGTCCGGCCGGACCCGCGGTGCGCTACGTCCCGGCGCCCGACGAGGTCGCCGAGGCGGTGGCGGTCGCCGAGGCCGCCGGCCGCCTCGTCGCCGAAGGCGTGCCGACCTCCGAGATCGCGGTCCTGTTCCGGATCAACGCCCAGTCCGAGGCCTTCGAGGAGGCCCTCGCCGGTCGGGGCATTCCCTACGTCGTCCGTGGGGCTGCGCGGTTCTTCGAGCGCGGCGAGGTCCGGCAGGCCGTGACCCTGATCCGCGGTGCGGCGCACACCGACGGCGGCGACACCCCGGTCGCCGACCTCGTGCGGGCGGCCCTGGGCGGCATGGGCTGGACCCCCGAGGCGCCGTCCGTCCGCGGCCAGACCCGCGACCGCTGGGAGTCGCTCCAGGCCCTGGTGGCGATGGCCGACGAGTCCGCCGACCTGACGGCGGGGGAGTTCGTGGCCGACCTCGAGCGCCGTGCTTCCGAGCAGCATGCTCCGGCAGCCGGCGGCGTGACGCTGTCGACGCTCCACGCGGCCAAGGGCCTGGAGTGGGACGCCGTCTTCCTGGCCGGCATGCACGACGGCGCGATGCCGCTGTCCCACGCGACGACCCCGGCCGAGGTCGAGGAGGAGCGTCGCCTCCTCTACGTCGGCATGACCCGCGCGCGGCTCCACCTCGCGGTGTCGTGGGCCTCGGCCCGTACGCCGGGTGGTCGCGGCAACCGGGCACCCTCCCGCTTCCTCGACCGGCTGCTGCCCGACGAGGCTCGGGCCCTGCCCACCCGGCCGAAGGCTCGGCGCGCGGCCCACTGCCGCGAGTGCGGCACGCCGCTGTCCACCGCCGTCGAGAAGAAGCGCGGGCGGTGCCACGACTGTCCCGCGTCCTACGACGAGGAGCTGTACGAGCGCCTGCGTGCCTGGCGCAAGGCCAGGGCCGACGAGGACGAGGTGCCGGCCTTCGTCGTCTTCACCGATGCCACGCTGCAGCTGATCGCCGAGCAGCGCCCGACGTCCGCGGCAGCACTGCTCCGGATCAGCGGTGTCGGGCCGGCGAAGCTCGAGCGCTACGGTGACTCGCTGCTCGCCGTGGTGGACTAGGCGTCCGGTCACGGTCCGGAAACTTTCTTCAGAAATACCCACTAAATCATTTGCCGCTTACCAACGGCGGCCGGTAGCGTTCCCCCATCACACAACGCGCACAGGACCCGTGGCACGGTCCGCGCCCGATGCACCGAAGGAGGTGGCCCGCATGATCAACAACATCCCGACGATGACGGCTCTGAGCCCGGCGTTCGGCGTGTCCGCGTATGGCCACTCCTCCGTCGTGCGCGGAGCCTCTGGCGCGGCTGTCGCCGGCACTCAGGTGTCGACGTGCGCCCGGATCCGCCTCATGGGCGACATGGGCCTCACGACCAAGGGCGACTTCCCGGGGACCATTGCCTGGAGACCACCGACCTGTTGACTCTCAACAGCCACCGGCAGCCTCCAGGCCGCGGAACCCGACACCGGGATCCGCGGCCTTTTTAGATTTCCGAACCACTGCGATCAGGTCAAACAAGGAGGTGACAGACATGACCATCACTGTTCTCGACCGCCGGGACCGGACTACCGACACGCTGCCTGCGACGCTCGGTGGGCTCCATGACGCGGCCGACCAGGAGCGCGACGACCTGCTGCCGTGCCGAGTCAACGACTCGGAGCTGTGGTTCGCCGAGTCTCCTGCCGACGTCGAGTTCGCCAAGGCCCTGTGCCAGGACTGCCCCGTCCGGGACCTCTGCCTCTCCGGAGCACTGGAGCGGCGTGAGCCCTGGGGCGTCTGGGGCGGAGAGCTGTTCCTTCAAGGAGTGGTGATCCCCCGCAAGCGTCCACGCGGACGGCCCCGCAAGAACGAGCAGGCCGCGTGAGCAGCGATCCGACCACGTCCGACCCATGTCTGACCCAGAAAGCACTTCCTTGATCACTCACCAGAACGGAAACAAGATCATGATGAACAACCTTCTCAACGAAGATCTGGCGCGCGCGCAGATGTCCGCGCGCCTGGGAGAGGCGCAGCAGCTCCGTCGTGGTCGCCAGCAGGCGGCGGCACGTCGGTTGAGTCGCAAGGCCGAGCAGGCCGCGCGACAGGCGCGTCTGGCCCTGGCCCGCGCCAACTGAGGAACACCGCCTCGACCTGATCGCGGGTTCGCGTGGAGCCCCGGTACGACTGGTTCGTACCGGGGCTCCACCATGTCCGGAGGCGTGTCGCCCCGGCCGGCGAGCGGACCTACAGTGGGCGGGTGAAGACCTGCGACTTCTGCGGCCGTCAGGCAGACGACGCCGAGGCGCTGAGCTGGACCACGTCGATGGAGAACGGCCGCGCTCGGACGTACTGCGACACCTGCTCGCGCGAGCATCTGCGCGCCATCGAGGGGAAGCTCGACAGCGAGTGGTGGTGAGAAGGTCGTCGATCAGCCCCACGCGCAGCCGCAGTGGGGGTGGCGTAGCCAGTCGCGTCGCGTGACCTCGAGATCGGCGGTGACGGTCACCGTCGCCGACCGCAGGGCGGGTGCATCGCCGTCGAGTCGCCGGACCGTGTCGTGGACCGCCCACGCAACCCCGAGGTCGAGCAGGCACGGTTCCCACACGGCGTACGGCGCCACCGGGAGCTCGTCGAGCTGGTGCAGGACCGTCGCCCGACGGGCGTCGCGCTCCCCGAGCCGGGCATCGATGCAGCGCAGGCAGGCTGTCCGGCCCGGCTCGACGAACGGGCCGATCCGCACGGTGGCCGGCAGCACGGTCAGCCACAGGTGGGGCACGTCGTCGCGCACCAGCCGGTCGGAGACGCGCCGCCGCGGCTCGCCCAGTGTCACCACGAGTGTCGCGGCCGACGACTGCTCCGCCACGCGCAGTCCGGCGCCAGCGCAGACCCGCGTCACCGCGTCGCGGAGCAGGGCATCGGCCTCGAGCGTCGCCGCCGGCCGCTGCTCGGCGCGTTCGCGTGCCCGACGGCTCGGCGAGGCCGCGTCCACCACCCAGCCGTCGGCGACCAGGGCGTCGAGTGTCGGCCGGAGCTCCGCCGCCGGCCGCTGCTCCAAGGCGGTCAGGGCGGCGAGGAGCCCCGGTTGGTCGCGGAGCAGCAGCCGATCGGGCTCGTCGAGCCCGATCTGGAGGTAGGTGTCGTCACGGCGTACGACGTGGAGCCCGGAGCGCAGCACCGGCCGGGCCAGCCCCGTCCACCCGGTGTGCGTCCCCATGCCCGGCACGCTGCCACAGCCAGCGCCTCGGTCGTGCCGGCCCTCCACAGGCCGCGGACGACGCGACCCCCGGACCAGCGAGGTCCGGGGGTCGCTTCCGTCTCTGGTGCGTGTGCGCCTCAGGCCTTGCCGAGGATGCGGTTCAGGTTGGTGCCGCAGACGGGGCAGACGGCCTTGGCCATCCGAGTGCCCTTGTCGTTGACGCGCACCTCGCCCTCCGCCTCGCGCTTCTCCTTGCACTTCACGCAGTAGAACTCGCCGCTCCAGGTCTCCGCCATGACGGCCTCCTTGCTTGTTCGTTCGCGGTCGTCGCGACGGGAATGGTGCCGGGGAAACCCGCCGGGGCCGGGCAGCGGGTGCTGCCCGGTCGGATCGACCCTACGACACGGTGGGCGCGCCGTGCGCACGGCACACCGCTGAGCGTGAAACCGCCCGGTTTCACGCTCAGCGCTTCGGGGCGCGATCGAGTGCTTCCGAGCCGCACCGAAGGAGGCTACGAGGCGGTTTCCGCGGCATCGCCGCCACCGCGTGCCCGGCGGATCTCGAGGACCCGCCGGCGCCGCGGTGGCGGCCACACCGACCTGGACTCGGGGTCGCGGTGGGGAACGCTCGCCCTGCCCTGACGCTCGCCACCGATGACCTCGGGGACGGGCCATCCATGCGGCCTGCAAGCGTCGTGTCCCGAGCTGCACCGGCCGTCAGCCACGTCCGGCATGGGGGTTTACGGACGTGGCAAGACGGGGACCCAGGTGCCAGGCGCCGTCTGCCTTCCCCTTGCCTACGTCGTCGGGCGGCCTGGGGCCCCGTCTGAGAGGACGCTAGAAGGGCGCCGCCGACGGGTCAACGCCAGACCGCCGGTTGGCCGCCCTGGCTGTGGACAGGCCTGTGGACAACCCCGGGGAAGCCTGTGGAGAAACGGTGGATGGCAGGGTGGTGGCTGGGGAGACGGCTGTGGAGCCCGCGCCGGGCGGGAGGCGTGCGAGCCGCTGACCAGCCACAATGCTGTGCACCGGGTGTGGAGAGAAAATACCGAGCCCGAACCCCGGGGGGAGGAGCCAGATGACGTCGCAGGACCGGTCGTACGAGCCGGGGCCCGTCGCCGCCTTGCGCCGCGTGGCGTTCCTGATGGAGCGCGGCCGCGAGGAGACCCGGCGGGTCCAGGCGTTCCGGAACGCCGCCGCCACGATCCTGCCACTGCCCGCGACCGAGGTGGCGACACGCGTGGAGGCCGGGACCCTGACCGAGCTCGCCGGCATCGGTCCGAGCACGGCCGCCGTGATCGAGGCAGCGGTCCGGGGGGAGGTGCCCGAGCGGCTGGCGAAGCTCGAGCGGGAGTACGCCGGACCCCTCACCGCCGGCGGGCACGACCTCCGACGCCGCCTGCGCGGTGACCTGCACTCCCACTCCGACTGGTCCGACGGTGGCTCACCCATCGAGGAGATGGCGTTCACGGCGATGGAGCTCGGCCACGAGTATCTCGTGCTGACCGATCACTCGCCGCGCCTGACCGTGGCGAACGGCCTGAGCCCGGCCCGGCTGACCAAGCAGCTCGGTGTCGTCGAGGCGGTCAACGACCACCTCGCCGGCTCCGACTTCACGCTCCTGAAGGGGATCGAGGTCGACATCCTCGACGACGGCGGTCTCGACCAGACCGACGAGCTGCTGCGCCGCCTCGACGTGCGGGTGGCGAGCGTGCACTCGAAGCTGAAGATGGAGCCCGATGCGATGACCCGCCGGATGATCGGAGCGATCCGCAACCCGTTGACCAACGTGCTCGGCCACTGCACCGGGCCGCTTGGTCACCGGCAACCGAGGCACCCGACCGGGCAGCCGCTTCGACGCGCGGGCGGTCTTCGAGGCCTGCGCCGAGCACGACGTCGCCGTCGAGATCAACTCCCGACCGGAACGTCGCGACCCGCCGACGAAGCTGCTCGAGCTCGCCCGCGACGTCGGCTGCCGATTCTCGATCGACTCCGACAGCCACGCCCCGGGCCAGCTCGACTTCCTCGACTACGGGTGCGAGCGCGCGGAGGCGGCCGGCATCGAGGCGGAGCGGATCGTCAACACGTGGCCCCGCGAGCGATTGCTGGCCTGGGCTGTCGGCGAGAGCGACTAGCGTGACCGCCATGTCCAGCCAGACCCCCGTGGAGGTGCGCCGCTCGGCCCGCCGTCGGCGCACGGTCTCGGCCTACCGCGAGGGCGACCGGATCGTCGTCCTGATCCCGGCCCGGATGACCCGGGCCCAGGAGGCCGAGTGGGTCGAGGCGATGGTGGCCCGCGTCGAGAAGGCGGAGGCACGACGCCGTCCGGGTGACGACGACCTGATGCGCCGCGCCACCACGCTGAGCCGCGACTGGCTCGACGGCCTGGCCGAGCCACTGTCGGTGCGCTGGGTCGACAACCAGCGGTCCCGTTGGGGCTCGTGCACCCCCGCCGACCGCACGATCCGGCTCTCGCGGCGCCTCCAGGACATGCCCGGCTGGGTGGTCGACTACGTGCTCGTCCACGAGCTCGCCCACCTGCTGGAGGCCGGCCACAACGCCCGCTTCTGGTCGTTCGTGGCGCGCTACCCGCGCTCCGAGCAGGCCAAGGCCTGGCTCGACGGCTACTCCGCCGGGGCTCGGCTCGAGGGCGAAGAACGCCGCTGAGCGACGCAGCGAGCCCGCCCGCGAGGCGACCACTGGCTCACGCGAGCGTGCGCGCCCGGGCCAGGGCGACCAGCTCGACGAGGTCGGGCTCCGGGTCCGGCAACGCGTCGGACGGCCACCAGCGGAGCGCCAGCGACTCCGCGCTGATCTCGGGCGCGGCCCCGGCCGGAGCCACCGCCAGGAACCTGACGTCGAGGTGGCGCACGTCGCCGTGGGGTCCGCAGAACGGTACGGCGTGCTCGCTCAGCTGGACGGGAACCGGGTCGAGCGCGAGATCCGCCAGCCCCGACTCCTCGGTGGCCTCGCGCAGCGCGGCCCCGGCCAGGGAGACGTCGCCGGGCTCGATGTGGCCGCCGAGCTGGAACCAGCGGTGGGCCTTGGCGTGCAGCGTGAGCAGGACCGACCCGCCGTCGGCGCTGAGCACGAGGGTGCTGGCCGTGAGGTGGTCGGGACGGCAGCCCCGGGTCAGACCGTCGGGATGCGCGGCGAGGTGGGAGACGTAGCGATCGCGGAGCGCAGCCTGCTCGGACGTCGGGGGTGACCAGTCACGCAGCGCGGCGAGCGCTCCGGCGTGGGCGGTCACCCATCCTCGGGCGGGTCCCCGGCCGGCCCGTCGGCAGGCGCCCTCGGCGGGGCCCTCGGCGGGGCCGCCCAACCCGCCCTCGAGCAGGGTGCGCAGCTCGGCGTCGAAGTCGTCCTCGGTCAGCGACGTCGGTGCCTCGGACCCCTCGCGGAAGCCCAGCGGGTCGTCGAGGTCGGCGTCGGTCGGCAGGAGGTGGGGGCTCATCCAGACGCCGTCTCTGGCCTCCGCCCCCTGGCGGGTCCGCAGCGAGCCCCACAGGGTGGACGCGTCCCGCAGGCGTCGCGGTCGCAGCTCGAGGCCGACCAGCGAGGCGAACGTCTCCTCGGCAGGCCCGCCCGCGGCCCGGCGTCGGCGTACGGCTTCCTGGAGCTTGCCGGCGGTCGGCATCCGCTCGGCCGTCGCCTGGCCGACCACCTCGTCGACCCAGCCCTCGACGAGGGCGAGCGCGATCTCGAGCCGCTGCAGGGCGGCCTCCTGCTGAGGCGAACGGGGGATGTCGAAGAGCCCGTCGTTCATGAGCTCCTGCATCGCGTCGAGGTTGCTGGGGTCGAGGCCCCGCAAGCGCTCCTCCATCGCCTCCTGGATACCGCCGGTGTTGATCTCGATGCCCTGGGCGTAGTCGGTCACCGCGCCGATCAGGTGGTCGCGGAGCCACGGGACGCCCGCGAAGAGCCGCTGGTGGGCCGCCTCACGCAGCGCGAGATAGAGCAGCACGTCGCTGTCGGGCACGTCGAGCCCCTCTGCGAAGCCCGCGACGTTGGCAGGGACGAGTGCGGCCTTGCCCGGGGCTCCGAGCGGAAGGCCGATGTCGGAGGCGGTGAGCACCTCGCCGGCGAGCGCGCCCAGGCCGGACCCGACCTGCTGGGCGAGCATCGCGCCGATCGCCTTGCCGAGCATGGCGATGATCGGGCCGCCCATGTTGGCGGCCTCGGCCGGCAGGGCGTTGCCGAGCGCACCGACCGACGACGCGGCGATCGGCTCGACCAGCACCTTCCAGACGTCGGTCGTGCCGACGATCCACTCGGCCCTGCTCCACGCAGCGGTGGAGGACACGCCGGAGGGGAACTGGGTCGTCTCGTCGAGCCAGTGGTCGGCCAGACGCACCGCATCGGCGACCTCGTCGTTCTGCTTCTGCGACGGGCTCGGGTCGGGCTGCTGGGCCACGGTCTTGCGCGCCGTGTCGATCGCGACGTCCCAGTTCAGGGGGCCGTCGTAGGGCTGCATCATCGACTGCAGCTGGCTGAAGATCTGGCCGAGGTCGGGTGCGCCCCCACCGAAGAACTGCTCGAACGGCGTACCGCGGAACGGATTCGCGCCGTTCGGGTCGTCGTCCTGCGGCGGCTCGTTGGTCATGGCCCCACGGTACGCCGTCGGCGGTCGCCGATCCCGGGCGTTCGCTGAGCGCGGACGAGCCCGCGCCACGCCCTCCGCGAGCGCTCGGCGATGGCCTAGGGTCGGCCCGTGCCCGAAAGCCTGCAGCATCCCTCGGTACGACTCGTCGACCTCCGGGAGACGACGCTCGACATCGCCGAGGTGCTCGCCGCGCTCGACGACGACGCGTCCGGCGGGCTGACCCTCTTCGTCGGCCGGGTCCGCGACCACGACCACGGGCTGGGCGTGCGCGGTCTGGAGTACTCCGCTCATCCCAGCGCGCTCGACGCCCTGCGCCGGGTGTGCGCCCGGGTCGCCGAGGAGTACGACGTGCAGGGGGTCGCGGCAGTGCACCGGGTCGGCCGGCTGGCGATCGGCGACATCGCCGTCGTGGTCGCGACCACGGCGGCCCACCGCGGCGAGGCCTTCGCGGCGTCGCGGGCGCTGATCGACACCCTCAAGAACGAGGTGCCGATCTGGAAGCACCAGCAGTTCACCGACGGCACCGATGAGTGGGTCGGCACTCCCTGACGGCTCCGGAGGGCGCGCCTCGCGGACGGGTGGACCATCGGTCCCTACCCTGAACGGGTGGAGATCCTCTGGTGGCTCGCCCCGCCCGCCGTGGCGACGGGGTTGGCGATGGTCTGGGTGTCGTGGCTCGGACGCGCCGGGCGCGGCCAGGTCGACCCCGAGGTGGCTGCCCGCCGGCTCGGCGACGCCATGGCCCGGCCGTCCCGGGTGTCCCGCACCTCCGCCCCGCGGTCGTGCGCGCCGGCGGAGCGCAGCACCGGGGTCGCCGTACGGCCGTCCAGCCGTCCGTCCGGCACCGGATCCACCCGTCAAGCCTCCTGATTTTTCGCGGTCTGAGAGGCTTCCGGCATGACTCAGCGCACCTGGGCCGCTCTGCTGGCCGTGCCGCTGTTCGTCGCTCTCGGGCTGTACGTCGCGATCACCGGTCTGCCGTTCGTCACCTTCGCGCCCGGTCCGACCGTCAACGTGCTCGGCGAGAACGACGGCAAGCCCATCATCGAGGTGACCGGCCACCCGACGTACCAGGACGACGGGCAGCTCCGGATGACGACGGTCTCGGTCACCGAGCGCAACGCGCGGCTCGACCTCTTCACCTTGATGCGCACCTGGATGTCGCGTCACGACGCCGTCTATCCCTTCTTCTCGCAGTACGGCACGTCGGGCAGTCAGCAGGAGGACGCCACCGAGGGCCAGGTCGAGATGGTCACCTCCCAGGACGCCGCGGTGGCGGCGGCGCTGTCCCAGCTCCACATCCCCATCCACCCGGCGATCGAGATCGTCCACGTGACCGACGGCATGCCGGCCGACGGCAAGCTCCAGGTGCGCGACGTGCTGCGCAAGATCGGTGACACGCGGATCACGCCGAAGACGGACGTGCCCGCCGCTGGTCGCCGGCGTGAAGCCCGGGACGTCGGTGCCGATCACCGTCGAGCGCGACGGGAAGCCGGTCACGGTGCACGTGGCGCCGGTCTCGAAGGACGGCCACACCCAGTTCGGCATCCAACTGCAGACCGCCTACACGTTCCCCTTCAAGGTCGCGGTCAACATCTCCGAGAACATCGGCGGGCCGAGTGCAGGTCTGATGTTCGCGACCTCGATCTACGACACGCTGACGCCGGGGTCGCTCACCGACGGCCAGGTCGTCGCCGGGACCGGCACGATCAGCGCCGACGGCAAGGTCGGCGAGATCGGTGGCATCCAGCAGAAGATCGCCGGTGCTCGGGCCGATGGCGCGAAGCTGTTCCTCGTGCCGCCCGCCAACTGTGCCGACGCCCTCGGCGCCGACAACGGCCCGATGCGCCTCGTCAAGGCCGCGACCCTGGGCCGCGCGATCTCCGAGATCAAGGCCTGGACGGCCGACCACGACGCGAAGCTGCCGTCGTGCGAGCCTGCGTCGAAGGGGTCGGAGGCGTGACCGGCGCACAGGCGGAGCGGGGGCTGGCTGCGGCCGTCCTCGAGATCGAGCGGCACGCGTCCGCCGCCGGGTGGGACCAGCCCGCCCGACTGTTCGCCCTGGTCGAGACCGCCGAGCTCGTCGCCCGCGAGCCGCAGCTCGCCGCGAGCCTCGGCGACGAGGCGCTGACCGCGATCGAGCAGGAGGGTCTGGTGCCGGGTCAGTCGCTGGAGCAGCAGCTCGCCGCGATCAGCTGGCCCGAGACGGTGCACGGGTGCGCCGCCCTGGTCGAGCGCTTCGTGCTGCCGCCAGCGGTGGAGACCGAGCTCCCCGACGACGCGGCCTCCGCGGCGGCGTTCGCGGCGGAGCATCCCGACCGCCAGGAGGTCCGGATCGTGGCCGGGGCGACGCGAGCCGGAGCGTCGTACTGCGCCCTGCGGCTACGGGCGCACGACGAGGACACCTCGGTGGTGACCGGGGCGGACCTCGTGCCGGAGCTGCTCGACCTGGTTCGAGCCACGCTCGAGGGGGACCCCTCATGAGCGATCCGCTGGAGCAGGAGTACGACGACTTCCAGCCACGGCGGAGCAGCCGGGCGCGGATCCTGCTGTTCGTCGTGGTCGGCGTGATCGTCGCGATCTTCCTGGTCTCGATGTTCGCCTCCCTCTACACCGACCGGCTCTGGTACTCCTCGGTCGGCTACACCCGCGTCTTCGACACCATGCTCTGGACGCGGATCGGTCTGTTCGTCGGCTTCGGGCTGGTGATGGGCGGTGCGGTCGCTGCGAACATGGTGATCGCCTATCGCGCCCGGCCGTTCCACCGTCCCGACTCGCCGGAGCAGACCGGCCTCGACCGCTACCGCGACGCCGTCGCACCGATCCGCACGCTGCTGCTGGTCTCGGTCGCCGGCGTGATCGGCCTGTTCGGTGGGGTGGCCGCCAACGGCCAGTGGCGGACCTTCCTGCTGTGGGCGAACCGGGTCCCGTTCCACGCCTCCGACGCCTACTTCCACAAGGACGTCGGCTTCTACGTCTTCACCCTCCCGTGGCTGCACTTCGTGACGGGCTTCGTGATCGCGGTGCTGGTGCTCTCGGCGCTGGCCGCCCTGGTCGTGCACTACCTGTACGGCGGCATCCGGCTCCAGGCCACCAGCGACCGGATGTCGACGACCGCGACCATCCAGCTCTCGGTGCTGCTCGGGATCGCGCTGGTCGCCAAGGCCTTCGGCTACTGGCTCGACCGCTACGACCTGGTCACCAGCTCCGGGAAGCTGGTCACGGGCATGGGCTACACCGACCAGCACGCCGTCCTCCCGGCCCGCAACATCCTGGTCTGGGTCGCGCTGATCTGCGCCGTGCTGTTCTTCCTGACGGTCTGGCGGCGCACCTGGCTGCTGCCCGGGGTCGGCATCTCGCTGCTGCTGGTCACCTCGATCCTGCTCGGCCTGATCTGGCCCGCGTTCGTCCAGCACTTCCAGGTGAGCCCGTCCGAGCTGGACAAGGAGTCGCCGTACATCGAGAAGAACATCGAGGCGACGCGCGAGGCCTACGACCTCAACAAGATCAAGCAGGTCAAGGCTCCGCGCAAGGTCACCGCGGACTCGGTGCAGGCGCTGATCGACCAGACGGAGGCGGTGCCGGTCCTCGACCCGTCGCGGATCTCGCAGGCCTTCGAGCAGATCCAGCAGGTCGCGTCGTACTACTCGGTGAACAACGTCCTCGACGTCGACCACTACCCGATCGACGGCGTCGACCGGTCGCTCGTCCTCGGGGTGCGGGAGCTGGACCAGACCGGCATCACGCCCAGCCAGCAGAACTGGACGAACCTCCACACGGTCTACACGCACGGCAACGGCGTGATCGCGGCGTTCGGCAACCAGCGTCCGCCCGACAACTCGTCGCAGAGCCTGCAGATCCAGTGGGCCGAGGGGCAGGGGCCCGGGCAGGACTCGCTGCAGACCGCCACCGGCGCCTTCCAGAACCAGATCTACTTCGGCGAGGGCAACATGCCCGCCTACTCCATCGTCGGCAAGGCCCCCGGCGGCGACGACGTCGAGCTCGACCTGACGGCGAACGGCAGCCGGTCGTCCACGACGTACGCCGGCGGCGGCGGCGTCCCGGTCGGCAGCGTCTTCAACAAGCTGATGTACGCGGTCAAGTTCGGCGACTCCAACTTCTTGCTGTCGGG
Organism: uncultured Actinomycetota bacterium; assembly: GCA_963805345.1. Taxonomy (GTDB): domain Bacteria; phylum Actinomycetota; class Actinomycetes; order Propionibacteriales; family Nocardioidaceae; genus Nocardioides. Next base: position 12,940 of record CAWDUA010000005.1, on the reverse strand, counting down.
TCGGGTCGGCCCCGACAGCCGGGTGCTCTACTACCGCAACCCGGTGCAGCGGGTGGAGAAGGCGGCGCCCTGGCTGACCCTCGACAGCGACTCCTACCCGACCATCGTCGACGGCAAGGTGCTCTGGGTGGTCGACGGCTACACCACCACCGACCAGTACCCGCAGGCCCAGCGGGAGTCGTTCCAGACGATGACGACCGACTCGCAGACGCAGCCCTCCGGCGTCCGCACGCTGCCGACCGACCAGGTCAACTACGTCCGCAACGCCGTGAAGGCGACCGTGGACGCCTACACCGGCAAGGTCACGCTCTACGCGTGGGACGACACCGACCCGATGCTCGCGGCCTGGCGCAGCGCGTTCCCGAACACCGTGCTCGACAAGGACCAGATCCCCGCCGACCTGCTGCCGCACCTGCGCTACCCCGAGGACATGTTCAAGGTGCAGCGCTACCAGTACGCGCGCTACCACGTGACCGACCCCAGCGACTTCTTCTCGGGCACGAACCAGTGGGCGGTGCCCGAGGACCCGGTGCGCACGGGCAACAGCCAGACGCCGATCCGGATGTACAGCCGCGATCCCGAGAACGGCAAGCAGGTCTGGTCGCTGCTCTCCAGCTACGTGCCGCGCACCAAGTCCAACCTCGTCGGCGTCGTGGCCGCCGACTCCGACGCGACGTCGCCGGACTTCGGGAAGATCCTCGTCGAGGAGCCGCGCAGCGAGAACGTGCCCGGCCCGACGCAGGCCTACAACAACCTGATCACCGACCCGAAGATCACGCGGGAGACGCAGAGGTTCAAGCTCGGCGACGCGACGACGCAGTACGGCAGCGTGACCTCCGTGCCGCTCGACTCCGGCCTGATGTACGTCGTACCGGTGTACGCGCAGCGGTCGCAGACCGACGCCACGTCGTACCTCACCCTGCGCTACGTGATGGTGCAGTACGGCTCGCAGGTCGGCATCGGGGTCACCCTCGTCGACGCGATCAGCGACATGGCCGGATCCACGCCACCACCCGACGAGAACCCGCCGAGCGACGGCAACCAGAAGCCGACCAAGGGCGACCGCGCCAAGGCCCGCGCGCTGCTCCAGCAGGCCCAGGCCGACTTCGCGGCCGCCGACCAGGCCCTCCAGCAGGGCAAGGCGGCGCGGTGGGTCACGCTCAGCCACCGGGCCCGGGTCGAGGTCGCGAAGGCGCTGAACCTGCTGGGGTGACCACCTCGATTTGAGCCCGCCATCCGCGACCCGTAGACTCTCACCTGCGACGCGGGGTGGAGCAGTTCGGTAGCTCGCTGGGCTCATAACCCAGAGGTCGCAGGTTCAAATCCTGCCCCCGCTAGGGTTCAAATCCCGCCCCCGCTACCACGTGAAGTGCCAGGTCAGAGGCGGTTTCCGGAGAGTTCCCGAGGCCGCCTCTGGCCCGTTGTGCGGCCGATGTCAGCAGCGCGTCAGCGAATGGACAACCCAAGCGGTCCCCAAGTAGCGCGATCCGGGGTGACCTCTCGGGCAATGACCCAGAGGTCAGACTGACTCAATCGAGCCAAGCCCGACATTCCACACGCGGTTGGCTTCTGGCCGCGTGTACTGGCTGCGCACAGTGCGGCGGTCGTCGTACCCGCAGCATTCCACGTCAGCGACCAGAGTCGTTCCGCACCAGGCGCCTATGCCCTTGGAGTGGGATGGGCCGCTATAGACGGTAGGACCGCGTCCACGATTCGCTCGGCGAGGTCTTCCTCGAGTGGAGTACCGGAGAAGAGAAGGCGGTAGTAGATCGGCCCGAAAAGGAGGTCCTGCAGGATGGCGACGTCCACGTCAGTCCGTAGCTGGCCCGTATCGACTCCCCTCCGCACCAGTTCGGTCAGGCGGGTATGGCGGAGGGTCACGACTTCCGTGCGAAAGGCGTTGGCCATGTCTGGGTCGGTGGCAAGGTCGGAGGCCAGGCCCTGCATGACGCGTCCCATGAGCGTGGTCCGCAAGATGGTGGTGGCGGCCGCCAGGTAGCTGATCAACGCTTGGCGGATGTCGTCGTGAACGGGGGCTGCGACTGCGGTGCGGGCCATGTCGAGCACGACTGCGAGAGCGAGGTCTTCCTTGGAGCGCCAGCGCCGGTAGAGGGTGGTCTTGGCGATCCCGGTGCGTGCGGACACGCCCTCGATGGTCAGTCCTTTGACGCCGGCGTCGGCCAGGAGTTGGCGCGCGGCGTCGAGGGCCGCCTGCTCGATCGTGCTGGCGCGGCTGCCAGGGTGAACAGGCGGGACGTGTATGCGTTCGTTGGTCACGGCGAGGGCAATGTAGCGCGCCCGTTGACCGCATTCTGCCGTGGCGCTACGCTACGTAGCGATCGCAACCAGCCATCATCGCAGTGGGAGACGCGGAGCGGAGCGACGTCCGTGGTCGTTCCAGTTGCCGTTTGTGACCCTGCTGCGGTGCTCGATCGAGTGAGCGAGAGTGCGTCTCTGGGGGCGCGCTAGAGGTCAGGCTCTGTGAGGGAGGGGTTCGGTGAGGCGTCCGGCCGCGCTGCGGCGAGGTCTCTCGGGGCGGCAGACGGGCTCGGTCATCGGAGCGGTCTTCGGCGTCGTGTACGTCGAGGCGAACGCGTCCGACGTCGGGCAGCCGGGCTCCCTCGCGGTCCGGGTCGCTGGGGTCTCAGCGTTTGTGGCGTGTCTCGTCTTGTTGCGCCGAGGGCTTCGGCGGCACTCGGCGCCGTCCGCAGAGTCACCGCGGTTCGGCCCCCGGTACTGGCTTGTGGTTGCGGCAGAAGCTGCGGTGCTGCTCGCCGGCTGGTACGCGCTGAACGGCCCCTTGGGTCGACCGGATGCCGCGCTGCCGTGGGTGACGCTGGTGGTGGGAGCCCACTTCTTTGCGCTCGCCGTCGTGTTTCGCGCGCGCGTCCAACATCTTCTGGGGGCGTCGCTGACGCTCTGTGGCGCGATAGGCCTGGCGCTGGCACTGGGCGGCGTCCCGATGTCTACCGTCGCCCTGGCTGCGGGGATCTGCCCGGGCTTCGTCCTGCTGGCCTTCAGCCTCTGGGGCCTCACGGGTTCGTGGCGCGCGGCGGCCACCCGCGCGCACGGGCGACCCCATGTCCGACCACCCATTCGACAGACAGCCGACGTCGACCGGCTGCCCGGCGAAGAGGACGCCAAGGGCAGGGGAGCCGGACGCGACTCCCGGCCCGGTGGACGCGCGCCGATGAACGCGTTGGCCTCGAGAGGGAGATTCGGAGACGACGATGACCACTGTTGACCAACCCCCGCAGAAGTTGACACGCGATGGCGGACAGATCGCCTACGACGTGGTCGGCGATGGGCCGCTCCTGGTGTGTGTGCCCGGGATGGGTGAGCTGCGCAGCAGCTACCGGCGCAACACGGGCGCCCTGGCCAAGGCCGGATTCCGGGTCGCGACCATGGACCTGAGGGGACACGGCGACAGCGACGCGACCTTCGATGCCTACGACGACGTCGCCGCCGGCACCGATGTCGTAACTCTGGTCGAGGAGCTCGGCGGGCCGGCGCTGGTGGTCGGCAACTCGATGGGCGCGGGAGCCGCGGTGTGGGCCGCGGCGGAGCGGCCCGACCTGGTGGCCGGCCTGGTGCTGATGGGCCCGTTCGTGCGACAGGTGCCGATCAACCCGCTGATGGCCTGGGCGTTCCGGGTCGCGATGTCGGGCCCCTGGGCCCCCCTGGTGTGGGCCAGCTATCTGCCGTCGCTGTACCCGGGCCGCAAACCCCCGGACTTCTCCGAACACCGGGCCGCGATCCGCGACAGCATGCGTCGTCCCGGCCACGCCAAGGCCTTCACCCAGACGACCCGGACGAGCCACGCCCCGGCCGAAGGCAGGCTGCCGCGGGTGCAGGCCCCGGCACTGGTGGTGATGGGCACTGCGGACCCCGACTTCCCCGATCCGGCCGCCGAGGCCGCCTGGATCGTGGACCACCTCACCGACGCCGAGCAGCTGCTGGTCGACGGCGCGGGACACTACCCGCACACCGAGGAGCCGAGCACCGTCAATCCCACCCTCATCGCTTTCGCAGAGAAGGTGCTTCACCGCCGCTGATCCCAGATCCAACGGGGTCACGCCCGTCTTTGCCACGACTAGAGACTTGGAGGGACCATCGTGGCGACCGTCACCAAACCAGGCCCCACCCGAGACCAAACCCTCACGGGGCTCACCGGCCTTCTGGCGCGTGGACTGCGGGCTGCGCCAGAGCTGTGGCTTGCCGGCATCGCGTTCGCGGTCTATCCGGCACTGCGACCGTTCAGTGACGAGGTGTCTCGCGCCGGCGCCGTCGCGTTCGCATCTCCGCGCTGGATCCTCGCGCACACGTTCGGCATGGCCGCCTTCACTCTGCTGGGCCTAGGCCTGTTCCGCATGACAGAGACACTGACGCTGCACCGCTCTCGAGCGCGCACCGGCCTGGCGCTGGCCTGGATCGGCATCTGCCTGACCCTGCCCTACTACGGAGCCGAGGTGTTCGGACTGCACGCAGCCGGCCAGCAGGCACTGGCCACCGGACAGATCGGCCAGTTCGACGACCTGATCCACGACATCCGCTGGGAAGCCGGCATCTGGTTCATCCTGATCGGACTGCTCGCCCTCGCCATCGGCGTGATCGTCCTGACAACGGCCGCCTGGCAGGAGTCACCCCGCCCCCGCATCCTGTTGCTGCCACTGGCTGTGGCGGTCGCCCTCTACATCCCGCAGTTCGCGGCCGCCCAGCCGATCCGGGTCGCACACGGGCTGCTGATGACCGCGGGCTGCGTCCTGTTCGCCGCAGCGGTCGCCGCACCTCGCAACACGAGGAAGCCCACCCAAACAGGGTGAGGTGGCGACGCTCAACGCCGAGACCGCCGCACCGATCCTCCGCATAGCCCAACACGCACGACAACGGAGAGGAGCCGTCATGGGCAGCCCCGTGGTGCTGATCAACCCGTTCGAGGTCCCCGATGACGAAGCCGAGCGGTTCATCGACGCCTGGGAGGAGGCTCGGGACTACCTCACCGACCAGCCGGGCTACCGGACGACCTCGCTGCATCACAGCCTGACCCCCGATGCGGCGTACCCCTTCGTCAACGTCGCCGAATGGGAGACCCCGGCTCACTTTCAGCAGGCCATGTCCAGTGACCGGTTCCGGGCGATCGCAGGAGCCATGGCGGGCTACCGCTCCCATCCGGCCCTGTACCGGCTGATCCGGCACTAGCCACGAAGGGCGATCGATCACCATGTCTCACCCGGCGCGGGTCGTTCGTCCCGCTGACACAGACGAGCGTGCGCACCGCGGGCTGCCCAGGGTGGAGCTGTGCCCGGTCGACCAGCACAACTGGCGGGCTTGCGCCGACCTGGACGTCGAGGGCTCTCAGCAGGCGTACGTGGCTCCGGTGACCCGGTACCTCGCACTCTGCGCCTACGACGACGGCCCGTGGCAACCAGCCGCACTGACAGACGACACCAACGAGATCGTGGGATTCGTCATGCACGCCGTCGACCCCACCGACCAGAGCTTCTGGGTGGGCGGCCTGGTCATCGACCAGGCACGGCAACGCCGCGGCTACGGACGCGCCGCCATGGACGCCCTGATCGATCGCGCACGCCGAGACGGCCACTCCAACGTCGCGCTCAGCTACCAGCCCGACAACACCGCCGCCCGTGCCCTGTACACCGCACTCGGATTCGTCGAGACCGGAGAGACCGAGGACAACGAGGTCGTCGCCCGGCTCGTCCTCGACCACCCATAGGAGGAACGGTGCGCAGAGCCCTCTCGTTGACCAACGTCGCCCTCCGCGGCCTCCTCGAGACCTGCATCGTGGTCACGTTCGCCTACTGGGGCTTCACCGTCACAAGCGACCCCGCGACACGCCTCGTGCTGGCGGTCCTCGCCCCACTGGTTGTCTTCGGGTTCTGGGGTGCGGTCGACTTCCGCTTCGCAGGGCGACACGCCGAAGTTCTGCGACTAACCCAAGAACTGGCCGTGACAATCCTGGCAAGCGCCGCCCTCTACGGCACCGATCACCACGTGCTCGCCTGGCTGCTGCTCCTCCTCAGCCTGGTCCACCACACCGCTGTCTACTTGTTGGGCGAACGCCTCCTCAAGCCCCAGACCGCCTGACCGATCCGCACCTCGATGAACCTGCCCCGAAACCTGCTCGATCCACTCGGCCGGCACATCTCCTGGCGGGGCTGGTTCCCGTGGCACCGAGCCGCGATGCTTGCATCCGGGGCGGGCGCGCCCGATGGTGAATCCCACCGTGCTCGACACCGCTGGCGTCGCCCATCCGGCTCACGGCGGTGCGATCGTGCGTTTTGAGTGCTGGGGGAGACCGACGGTGTTCCCGCGCCCATGCCGAACTGGCGACAAGGGCCGGACGAGACGGCTGCTGGCAGCACGACCCAGCCGATCACGTGAGCAACGTTCACGAGAACCCCAGGGGGTGTCTGGCTGGGAGGAGACGTCTCAGGTCGTGCCGGCACCGGGTGGCGTGGTGTCGGCTCGTGCGTCGGGTGCTTGATCGCCGAGACCGGCTCGGCGGGCTTTGATGATGGCTTCACCGCGGTGGGCGTAGTGGAGCTTGTCGATGATCGTGGAGACGTTGTTGGCGACGGTCTTGGGGGAGAGGAAGAGCCGGGCGCCGATCTCGGCGTTGGTCAGGCCCGCGGCGACAGCGTCGAGGATTTCGCGTTCGCGGTCGGTGAGCTGAGGGAACGGGTCGGACTTCTGCTGCGGTCGCGTGAACCAGGTCTGCATGCGGGCGGCGAGGGCGGCGCCGAAGACGGCTTGTCCTTGCGCGGCGGAGCGGATCGCGGCGACGATGTCAGGCCCGTCGGATCCTTTGAGCAGGTAGCCTGTCGCGCCCGAGGCGACGGCCTCGAAGATCATGGCGTCGTCGTCGTACATGGTCAGGACGAGCACGGCGGTCGACGGCGATCTGGCTCGTATCCGACGGGTGGCCTCGATGCCGTTGAGCTCCGACATCTGAAGGTCCATGAGGACGACGTCGGGCTGGGTCTCGACGCAGAGCCGGACGGCTTCCGCGCCGTCCGCGGCCTCGCCGACGACCTCGATGTCGCGGTGGGCGCCGATGACGGCTCTCATCCCCTGGCGTACGAGCGGGTGGTCGTCGACGAGCACGACGGTGGTCATGTCACTTCCTGGGGTAGGTCGCCTTGATGTGGAACTCGGAGGGTCCAGAGCTCGCGAGGAAGGTGCCGCCGAGTTCGAGGGCTCGTTCGCGCAGCGCGGTGAGGCCGATCCCGGCCTGCCATGACCCGTCGACGTGTCCGTCGTCATCGACGGTGAGCACGACCTCGGAACGGCTCGTGGCGACCGCGACCCAGCAGTGCTGAGCGGTGCTGTGGCGTACGACGTTGATGACCGCCTCGGAGGCGGACCGGTAGAGGGCTACCTCGACCGCAGCGGGAAGTGCCAGCTTCTCGTCGACCTCGAGGGTCACCTCGAGGCCCGGATCGCGGACCAGACTCGCCAGGTGCACCCGTAGCGCGCCGGCGAGACCGAGCTCGTCGAGCGCCGGCGGCCTCAGCCCGTAGACGAGCCCCCGGAGGTCGGAGATGACCTCGGCCGAGGCTTCACGCGCGGTGGCAAGGTGCTCCAGGGCCTTGTCGGGGTCGGTCGCGAGCTGCGCCTCGACGGCATCGAGATTCAGACGCAGGCCGGTGAGCAGCGGGCCGAGACCGTCGTGGAGGTCTCGTCGGAGGCGGCGGCGTTCCTCCTCCCGCGCCTCGATCAGGGTTCGGCGGGACACCAGGGGGCCGACACGACGCCGGCGCGGGACCGGATCGCCTGACCAGAGCTGGTACCGCAGCACGGGGATGACGAGGGTCAAGACGAAGATGAGGGGTTCGAGTGGCCCGTAGGCGTTACTTATCATCCCGGCGACGGCGAGCGGGAAGAGGAGGAGCGAAGCAGCGATTCCCCCCGCTCGCCACTGCAGCTGCTGACGTTCGACGCCCGTGGACTGGAAGCACCGCACGATTACTCCGATGCCGGCGAGGATCCCCAGGAGGATGAGCAGGGGGATCAGCACCAGAGTCCCGTTGCCGATCGCAGTGACCCAGGTGCCATCGATCCACCGGTGGGCCGACAACGGGTGTCGTCCGTCCTCCAGGTCGCGGGTCACACTGTCGCCGAGGAAGGTGCCGACCAGGACGAGCGGGATGCCGTAGGCCAGGACGCGGTCGATCCAGTGCCCGAGGATGCTCGATGGTCGGCCAGTGGGGAACCGGACGTTGACGATCCCCACGAGGGCGGTCGGCACCCACTGCAGGAAGCCGAGACAGACCCCCCACACGGCTAACTGTCCGCCCCGCCCGGCGTCGAGGAGGGCGAGCGACGGGAGACCGATCCCCACCAGGGCGATGTTTGCGGTGGCACCCAACCCGAGGATCCAGCCGAAAGGCAGGTCCGGCCGGCGTGCGATGAGCACAGCACCCACCACCCCGAAGCAGAGCACCTCCGACGCGGTCGTCAACGGGTCGTTGAGCAGCCGCCCTGCGGGGGAGGTGACCCGGTCCACCCACACCGCTCCGGCCGCTGCCCCCACGGACAGCAGAAGCAGAGCCGCCGCGATCGTGCTCGCGTGGCGCGTTGTGAACGTCGGCACCGTGGTCTCGATGAGACGAGGATGCCCAAGGCTCGCCAAGAATGCCATGGGATCCCGCAGTCTCGGGAACAGTTCCCGGCCACTCGTGATCGGTTGCTCTGGGAACAACCCGACCGGCAGGTCGACCGTGGTGACGACCGATCCACTCCCCGAGAGGAACCCTCATGGGAATCGCCAAATGGGCCGCCGTCGCGGTCACCGTCCTCATGGGCCTGGCCAACCTCGGCCTGATCGCCCAAGGCAACATCGGCCTGAAGATCCTCGGACTCGTCCTCGCCGTCGCGGCCGCCGTCGCGGCCGTCGGCTTCACCACCCAACAGTCGTGGGGCGCCAGCGCCGTCATCGGCGTCGGCGCGGTGAACCTGGCCGCCGCCATCATCGGCGCGGTCGCCGGCCTCGACGGCTGGCCGGTGGGCATCGTCCTCTCCGGGCTCGCCATCGTTCTCGCTGCGGTCTCCAAGCCCGGGCCTCGCAGGGCGGTCACACCGTGAGCGCCGTCAAGGAGGCAACCTCGGGCACGACGCTGCACGACACCCGGAGTTTCTGGCGGATACTCCTGGCGATCGTGGTCCCCATCCCCTGGCTGGCCAAAGGCATCCAGTACGTCGTCCTGGAGCCTGAGTACGATCACACGGCCGACCAGATCTCCTATGACATGGCGCACCACGTCTATCGCTACCTGCAGTGGCTCGACCTGGCCTTCGTCGTCCTGGTCATCCCGTCGATCCTGGCCATGGTTCTCGTCTCCCGTCGCGGGGCCCCTCGCCTGGCCACCGCAGCGGCCGTCTTGATGGCCGGCGGGTTCCTCATGGTCCTCCCACTCAACATCGGCAGCGACCAGCTCGCGTGGATCGCCGCCCAGAACGGCCGCTCCCCGGTTGTGATCGGCCCGTTCATCGACGACGCCGGCAGCGACCCACGCACGGGCCTCGGCGACCTGGGCTTCCTGGTCGCCATCGTCATCGGCTCCATCCTCATCGCCCTCGCACTCTGGAAGAGCCGAGCCGTCCCCGGCTGGGCCGCCGCCCTCGTCGGACTAGGCGGCGCCACCCACATCTTCATCAGCGGCCTCGGACACGTCGCCCACGGAACAGGCCTGCTCGTCCTCGCCCTCGGATGCGTCGCCGTCAGCCGAAGGCTCCTCACCATGAGCAACGACGACTTCGACCTACCCCCCGTCGGCTGATGCCTCCGAGCGCCGCCGACGCCGCGCGGCACCGAGGGCGGATTGACGCAGATCTACGGCTCCCTAGGGCGTCGTCATCCGGCCCTCGCCGATGTCGAGCCCCTTCGGCGAAGAAGTCGCTGCTGGCTGCCTCGGGCTGATCGGCGTCAAGACGAACTCGCAGTTGTCCGAGCCCTAACAGTCGCCTGCGCCAGTCTTGCGGAACGTCACCCGAAATGGGCGGCACCATCGACTGTGACGCGGAGCAGTCGGATGCTGGTGATGGTGATCCAGACAAGCAGCATTGGCGTCTTGGGGCCTTCGAGCTCAACAGGGTGCTGCTGCGAACCCCTTGCCGGAGTCCCCCGTCCACTACCGACAGGACTCGGCGCCGTACCGATTGGCCCGTCCGAAGGACCTTCCGGGACCGAGACGTTCAACGAAGCGAGAGCATCGGACGATCGGCTCGACTCGGTAGCCGTTTGTGGGCGGATCGACGGGGGGCAGGCCAGATCAGCTGGCGATCCCGATGTCCGTAGCACCTGTAATGCCTGGGCCGGCATCGGTCCCCGGGCCCCGTGCGGCGGCACCTCTTCCGCAGAATGTGGACTTGCCAGCGACTTCTCTCGAGAACTCGAATCTGATGGTCGCGGCCGTCGGAACCGTCTCAGGAGGTCATCAGGCCATCAGAGTTGTTGCTACAGGGCGCCTCGCGGAAGGACCCAGCCATCTGCTGGGAGGCCTCATGGACGGTGTTCGTTCTGGACGCCTGACGCTGCTCGCCCGGAGCGCGGCTGGGGCATGCATGAGAAGTGGTGAGTCGCAGCGCGGGGCCCGCGACGCCTGGACCCGGGATCGTCGAACAGGGCGATCGGGCGGAGGTGACCTCCGAGCTAGTGATGGAGACAGTCGATGGACCCATCGATGACGAGCGATGGACACGCGGATCGTGCCGGTTCGGGATCTGCTCGCGGGACGGAATGGACCAGAGCGCCGAGCGCAGGGGGCGGCTCGCGCTCGATAGTCCCATGCGGCGATGTGATGCACCACGGGTTCGATTCGAAGTGGGGACTGCGCCTCGTGGCAGCAAGAACGAAGGGATATGACCGGTCACCGGCTGTGGTCGTGCCGGCTTAGGTATTCCAGTACCCCGGCGTTGAATTCGGCGGGGTGGCTGTTGAACATGTTGTGGGTGGCTCTGGGGATGGTGAACCGTTCGGCGTTGGGGATGAGTGTGGCCAGGCGTTGGCTGACCGCCTGGAGGTGCGCTGGTGAGTCCCCGCCCGAGACGAGCAGGGTCGGGACCGCGATGGAGCGGGCGTCCGCTGGGGTGAAGGTCGGGAAGCCGGCCTTGAGCTGGGCCTTGAGTGGGCCGACGTTGGCGAGGAATCGGTCGAACAGCGGCGCCGGCATCTGGTCCACGGCCGCGGTACTGGTGTTGGCGGCCATGAAGACGCGCAGGCCTTCGGCGTCGTCTCCGCGCTCGAACGCTCTCATGGCAGGCCGCACTCCCTGGGCGCCGAATCTGATGAAGGCGATGCCGGCGTGCGGGTGTCGGACCAGCAGCTTCACGAGGTCGACGGGGCGGGGCGGGATGTTGACGCCGAGCAGAGGAAATGCCGGCGGTTCGAGGAGCACGAGGGTGCGCAGCAGCTCCGGCTGTCGTGCGGCGAGGAGGAGGCTGCCGAACCCGCCGGGTGAGGAGTGGCCGACCAGGTGTACCGGTCCAGCGTTGAGTGCGCGGAGGACATCCGCGAGGTCGTCCACATGGGTCTGGAGGGTCACTGGTTCCCCTGGACGCAGTTTGACGTTCGGCCAGTAACCGCGGCAGCTCAGTGAGATCGCCCGGTAGCTGGTGGCGAAGCTGTCCAGCTGTTGATCCCATACGCGGTAGTCGCCGCTGCCGCCGTGGACGAAGACAACGGGCTGGCCGTGGCCCTGTTCGATGTAGGTCAGGTCGATCCCGTTGACGGAGGCGGTGGGCATGGTCGGTCTCCTTCGAGACGCCACCGAGCGGTTCTCGGCGGCCAATCACGTTCTGCCCATCGAACCTAGGACTGGCGCGCCGCGTCCTCCATCGGGAAATCTCCCCATGTCACCAGGCCGTGCTCCATCGCGAACATCGTGGCCGCCGCGCGGGAGGAGACGCCGATCTTGGCGTAGATGTTCTGCACGTGGCGGTCCGCTGTCTTCACCGAGATGCCGAGCACCTGGGCGACCTGTTTGGTCGGTCGGCCGCGGGCCAGCAGGGCCAGCACCTGACGCTCGCGATCGGTGAGCCCGTGCGGGTGGCCCAGGTCGGGCACCGGCTGCCCAGCTGCTTCGACCACCGCGGCGACGGCAACCGGATCCAGACGACCGGATCTCGCCTCGGCCGCCACGGCGAACGCGGCCTCCGCGGCCGGCATCGCCGGCCGGTGCGGACGAGTCTCGCACTTGGTGTGAAACATGTCCGCTGCGGCCAGCACCCGGGCCGGCATCGCCTGCTCGGCGGCGGAGGCGCCGCGGTGGTAGCCGGACCGGTCCAGCCGCTCGTGATGGGCGCCGGCGATGGGTTGGAGGTCCCTCCAGAAGGCGGCACGCGAGAGGACCCGCTCGGTGCGGTAGGGATGCAGACGCACCTGCTCCCATTCCTCCGCGCTCAGCGGTCCCGGCTTCCCCCAGGTGCTCGCGCTCACCGCGACCCGGCCCACGTCGTGGACCCAGCCGGCCCGTGTGGTGGCCGCGACGTCCGCGGCACCCATCCCACACCGTGCGGCCGCGGCCCCTGCCAGCTCCGCGACCCCGCTGGAGTGCCCGGAGTGGTAGGGACAGATCAGGTCGGCAAAGCGACCCATGGCGGCCAGCGCGCGATCGATGCCTTGGTCGGTCAAGGTCAGCCATGGCCGAGGCTCAACCGCAAGCGCCTGGTGCCACGCCGAACCGTCCGCAAGACTCAGCACCTCGGGTGCCTTCGCGATCAGGCACCCGGTCACCCCTGGGTCCAGCCCCCTGCCCGCGTGCTCACCGATGACGACCGCGGTGTCTCTTTCGCCCACCAGGTGGCGCTGCAGCGCCGCGTCGATGGCGACGTGCACGATCCGGATCGACAGCGGGATCTCGTCTGCCGCCGCGCGTCGCAGCGCGCCCCTGCCGTCCCAGCGCTCTGCCAGGTACGCCAG
>CAWDUA010000004.1:0-73231 GCA_963805345.1 uncultured Actinomycetota bacterium | reverse complement strand
GCCATGGTCCGCTGGGAGTCCGCGGTGATCTCGTTGATCGGCGCCGTGAGTGGCGCCGCCCTCGGGATCGGCATCGGCCTGGCCATGTCACAGATGCTCAAGGACGAGGGCATCAAGTCGATCTCGATCCCCGTCGCCCAGATCGCGATCTATGTCGTGCTCGCCGCGGTCGCGGGGGTCCTCGCGGCGGTGGGTCCCGCTCGATCGGCAGCCAAGGTCGACGTGCTCCGGGCCGTCGTCAGCGACTGAGCACGGCCTGGCCGGGCGGCCCTCGGGGGCCGCCCGGCCACTGTCCATTCCGCTCGGCGACGGAGGGCTACCGTGCCCCAGATGACAAGGCGCAGCGACGCGCAGCGTGTCTGGCTGGTCTACCGGGCCGGCTGGGGATACGTCGGCACGTTGTCCTGGACCACTGCAGCGGTGTACTTCATCCGCGACGCAGGGATGTCGCCGCTGCAACTGGTCCTGGCAGGCACCGCCCTCGAGGTGGCCTACTTCCTGTTCGAGATCCCGACCGCGGTGGTCGCGGACCTCTACTCACGCCGGCTCTCGGTGATCGTCGCCGCCGCCGTCTCCGGCCTCGCCATGATCCTCATCGGGAGCGTGGCCGTGCCGGCAGTCGTCATCGGCGGCATGGCGCTCTGGGGCTTCGGGTGGACCTTCCGCAGCGGCGCCGAGGATGCCTGGCTGGCCGACGAGGTGGGGCGCGAGCACCTGGGCTCGTCGTACCAGCGCGGCGCCCAGGCGGCGCGAGTGGCCGGACTGCTCGGCATCGCGAGTGCCGTCGGACTCGCTCTCGCGCACCTCCGGCTGCCGTTCATCGCCGCCGGGACGAGTGCCCTCCTGCTGGGGGTGTACCTGGCGTTGGCCATGCCGGAGCGAGGCTTCACGCGGGTTACGCGAGCGCAGGAGGTGAGCAGGGTGACAACCGTGCTCAGCACGGCGCGCGAGGGCGTCAGGGTTGTGCGCGGAAGCCGGGTCCTGGTCCTCATCGTGGTCATCGTCGTGTTCGTCGGCGCCTTCCAGGAGGGATTCGACCGGCTCTGGGAGGCGCAGCTGCTCCTCGAGGTCGGCCTGCCACCCGTCGGCGGACTGAGCGACGTGGTGTGGTTCGGCATCCTCGGCGCCGCGACCCTGGTCCTGGCATTCGCGGTCTCGGCGCCGCTGGTCACGCGGGTCGAGAGACTCCACGCAGCACGACTTGCTCGGCTGCTCCTCGTCCTCCACGCCGCCTTGATGCTGTGTGGTCTCGCGTTCGCACTCGCGGGCTCCCTCTGGCTCGCGATCTCGGCCTACCTGGCGACCGCCGTCATCCGAGACGTCGCCGCGGCTCCGTTCAGCACCTGGCTCAACGAGTCCATCACGGACTCCGGGTTGCGAGCCACCGTGCTGTCGATGACGACCATCGCCGGGAGCTTCGGCGAGTGGACGGGCGGGCCTGCGCTCGGCCTCGTGGGCAACAGGTGGGGAGTACGCGCCGCCCTGGCCGTCGGGTCACTGCTGCTGGCGCCGACACTGGGGCTCTTCATCAGGGCGGTGCGGCATCACGGCGCCGCAGTCGACACGCCCGGGGATCCCGCCTAGGCGGTCGAAAGCCGAGGCAGCCGCACCCCACACGAGCAGGGAGACCCGGTGCGCGCGGGCACTCCCGCCTACCTCCCGCGATGTCGGTACGGCCGCCCGTCGCCGCGTGAGCCGGCAAGGCTGACCCAGGGGCGAGGAGGCAGACGGGCCGGCCGGTCGCGGGCTCGAGATCCTGGGCGACGGCACGACACCGCTGCACTCCCGGGGATCGGCACGCACCCAACGGTGGCGCCACAGTGCGCCGCGTAGCGTCCAGATCACCTGGTTGGGGGTGCGCCTCGGTCAGGGCCGGGTCGAGCCCTCGGTCGATGCCGGCGCGGGTGCCGCGCCGGTGGGGTCGGCCTGTTCCACCTGGGCCATGATCTTGCGGAGGGCGGCGATCTGTTTGCGCAGGGCCGTCCGCCCGCGGGGGTGATCGCGACCCACGTGCGAGGGCGGTTTCCGCTGGAGTCGCGGGTGAGCTTGATGAGGCCTGCTTCCTTGAGGACCTCCAGGTGACGACCGAGGTTGCCGTCGGTGA
Organism: uncultured Actinomycetota bacterium; assembly: GCA_963805345.1. Lineage (GTDB taxonomy): Bacteria > Actinomycetota > Actinomycetes > Propionibacteriales > Nocardioidaceae > Nocardioides. The sequence goes on along the minus strand of CAWDUA010000004.1, from coordinate 71,127 downwards.
CCCCGAGCTCGCGCTTGAGGTAGGCGAAATCGGCGCGCGAGATGCCCGCGAGTGTGGCCAGGATCCCGAGCCTCACCCGCTGATGCACGTCGTCGTCGAGGTCGTGGATCGGATGCTCGGTCACGTGCGCCCCCTGTACTCGGACTCGCTGGAGCCCCACCACAAGAGCGTCCCGTAAGCGACCAGCTGCAGTGCGATGGCCATGTTCCCGCGGGCGACCAGGGCGATCAGGGCGGTGACGGCAGCCATGGCGGCGGCGGTCACGCCGAGCCGCCACGAGCGCAGCCAACCAGCCACCACGGCGATGGCGGCAGCGAGTACCAGCGGCGGCCCCATGTCGCTGAGCCACTGTCGTCCTGTTGTCTGACCGGCGTGGGAGAGGCTCGCGCCGGCCAGGAGGCTCACGCCGATGATCACCACCCAGGGCCACACCGGGAACAACAGTCCGCGCATCCGAGCGTAGCGGCGGTACCACCAGAGTGACACCACCAGGACACCCAGGAACGCCGGCCCGAAGTAGCTGAGCAGGTGGTACTGCCCGATGGGCAGCGCGAGAGCCGCGCCGACGACGTACACCACGGCGAGCAGGCGCAACGGAAGTGCTATCGCGCGCCGGATCGACCGCGTCTGCGCCCAGGCAGCCAGCGTCTCGCGGTAGGCGAGCTCGGCCACCAGGGGGTCTTCCACGGCAATCACTCTGCAGTGTAGAGTCCGCGGCGTCAACAACTCTGTGATGCAGAGTGAAGAAGGAGATCGTCATGATGCTGCTCCTGCCCCTCATCGGTGGCGTGCTCGCCGGCTGGCTCGCCTCCACCCGGACAGCCATCGCGCTTCAAGTCGTGTTCGCTCTGATCGGCGCTGCCGTCGTCATCGCCAGCGCCCCCCAGCACGGGAGCACCCAGGGCGGCGCAGCCGTGTGGGTGATCCCGCTGACCATCGTGGTGGCCGTGGTCTCCCTGGGAGGCGGCATGCTGCTTCGCCGTCGACGGATCGCCGCGTGAGGGTTCTCGGTCGGGTTGCCACCACGGGTGCGCTGATCGAGGTCGCCTGTTGGGCGATCGCCACCACGTTGCGCCGCGGGGCCTGGCGCTACGACATCAGCGCGCTGTACGCCCACGGATCTCCGCGTCCCTGGCTGGTGATGGCCGGGGAGTGCGCGTTGGCCGCCGCCATCGTGGCGCTCGCCCTCGGCCTCCGACGGTTCCTGCCCCGTAGCGACCACCGGATGATCGGCTGCGCGATGCTGGGGGCCGCCGGTCTCGGTGGCTTCGTGGGCGGCCTGGCCCGTGACAGCTGCGAGGAGTCCGTGCCGGCCTGCGCCGGCCACGCCTACGCGACGCTGCCCGATTGGCTCGAGGCCGGCGGCTCGCTCCTGCTCATCGTGGGGGTCGCCGGAGCGGCCCTGGTCTTGACCCCGACACTGTCACTACCATGGGCTGCGTACTCCGCGGTGACCGGCCTTGCGGTCCTGGGCAGCCTGCTGATCTGGCGAGCCGTCCCGTATCCGTGGATCGGCACCGCCGAGCGGCTCCTCGCGCTCACGCTCGCCGCATGGGTCGCCAGCCTGGGCGCCCTCATCACCTATCAGGCCCCACGCCCACACCGATCAACTCCGACACGGTCCTCAGGCAGACCGCACCAGGCCGCGCCACATCAACCCTTCCGCCCCACATCCGGCTGGCCGACGAACGATCAACCTGTCCCCTCGCCGGGTCCGGGGTTGCCTGAGGTCTCGATCTTCACAGCCAGCTCACGCGGCGCAGGAAGCGGTGGCGACGGCGGTCGCGGACAGACTGCCTGGGATGCGCCGGGTGGATCCGGTCTTGAATCAGGTAGCAGGCCTGGGCCTCGAGGACGGTCTGGTTCATGGCGGCGTTCCTCTCCGAAGTCGTTCTGTGCGGCACGCCATTTCGTGGGTGCCCTCTCACGTCTTCCACGAACGCGTCCGCGGCAATTCGACACTGCCGCCACGATGTTCAGTGGTGGCGGAGAATCCCGGCCGCCCGGGACACCTGCCCCTGGGAGTGGGGCGTCGGTGTGGGCGAGGCTCCTGCCAGCCGCCCGGACCCGTCGGGCCGGAGTAGGAGTTGTTCCATGCCTCATCGCTACCAGGTCGTCGGCGCGATCTCGCTCGTCGTCGGGGGCGCAGCGGTCCTGCTGCAGTACATGGTGACACCGCTGAGCGGCGACATGACGGGCCAGGAGCTCGTCGCGAAGGTCACCGAGCACCACACCGCGATGGGGTGGGCGCTCGTGTTCGACTTCCCGATGCTGCTCGCCGCGCCGGCGTTCCTCTTCATCGGACACCTGGCACACGCGCGTACCTCGGTGCTCGCCTCCACCGCCACCGCGTTCCTGTTCTTCCCGTTCGTGCTGAGCCTGCCGGCCCTCGTCGGTCTGGACGGTCTGGCGTTCCTGGTCGGCTCCGAGCCGGACAAGGTAGCCATGGCGCACCTCGTTGACAGCTGGGAGAACTCGGCCTGGTTCGTCGTCAGCCTGGTTCCGTACGTGCTCCTTCAGATCGTGGGCGCGATCCTGATGGCGATCGCCCTCTTCAAGACGAAGACCGTGCCGACCTGGGTCGTCGTCGCGACCGCAGTCTGGCCTGTGCTGGGGGTGGCCGCCCAGGAGAGCGGCGTCCGCGCCGTCGGCATCCTCGGCTACGGCTTGCTGTGTGTCACATGGGTCGTCTTCGCGACAACCCTCATGCGACTGCGCGAAGTCCGCCCGGCCCGAGCAGTCTCTCGTCACCGCCTGACAAGCACCGGGCGCGAGCGGGAGAATGCGTGGACATGAACCGCTGGGCCGTCACCGTGGGCCGCGTGGGCATCGCCTTCGCGGCGCTCGGGGCGTCCGTCTCACTGCTCGTGGTCGCAGCGTGGGAGCACGCTCCCTACCCGATCCTCATCGCCGTCGAGACGATCCCGATGGTGCCGCTCGCGATCGTCGGTGCGAGCGCCGTCCGCGCCGCGCCGCGCAACGTCGTCGGCTGGTTGCTGCTGGTCGGCGGCATGTGCATGCCCCTCGCCACTGCGTCGTACCTCTATGCACGGGCGGCTTTCGACCAGGGCCACGACCTCCCGCTCGCCTACCTCGCCGGGTGGCTCGACGGGTGGCCGTGGGTGCCGGCGCAGCTCGGTGTCGCGCTCTTCGCGCCGCTGCTGTTCGCCGACGGCTTGCTCCCCTCGAGGCGGTGGCGGATCGCGGTCGGCATCGACCTCGTGGTGTGCGTGCTGCTCGTCGTGTCCCTGGTCTTCGACCCGCATCTTCTCGACTGGCCACACCGAACCAACCCGATCGGGATCGGCGGCGGCTTCGGCCAGGTCGCGCACGGACTCACGGGTCTGATCATCTTGGTCGCGCCGATGACGCTTGCCGGGGCGATCGGCTTCGAGATCAAGCAGCGAAGGGCGACCGACGCAGCGACACGCGCGGCCGCCCGACTGGTGCGGCCGGCGGTGTGGCTGCTGACTGCGTCATGGTGGGTGTGCGTGGTCATCTCGCTGTCCGGAGCGCCCTCGCTCTACGCGCTCCCGTTCGAGTCGCTGGGCATGGTCGCCGTCGGCGTCACCTGCTGGGTGGCGATCATGCGCTACGGCCTGTTCGACGCGCGGCTCGTCGTACGACGCACTCTGGTGTACGGCGCACTGAGCGCCTGCATCCTCGGCGTCTACGGCGTGGTGGCGCTCTTGCTGACGCGGTTCGGCGCCGAGCACGCGACGACGCCCGTCGCCCTCGTCGTCGCGATGTTGTGCGCGGTGCCGCTGCGAGACAGGCTGCAGCGTGTCGCGAACCGCCTGGTCTTCGGCCTTCGCGACGATCCCGTGGCGACACTCCTCGCGCTCGGCGACCAGCTGGAGCGGGCTGTCGCAGCCGACGACGTGCTGCCGGCAGCCGCCGAGTCTCTGAAGAGGACCCTGCGGCTCCAGCATGTCGTGATCCGCGACGGCGACACCGTGGCCGCGGAGTCTGGGCGACCCGGCGTCGGCCGGCAGGTCGAGGTGCCGCTGGTGTACACCGGAGAGAAGGTGGGCACACTGGTCGCGACCCAGTCCGAGAGCGATTCCCCGATGGACGCCGAGCGGTACGCCCTGCTGACGAGCATCGCACGCCCGGTGGCGGCGGCTCTCCGCACGACAGCGCTCAGCCGCGATCTCGCGGCCTCGCACGAGCGTCTGATCTCCGCGACCGAGGAGGAGCGACGCCGCCTGCGACGCGATCTGCACGACGGTCTGGGCCCCGCCCTCTCCAGTGCGGTACTGGGCGTCTCGCGCGCCCGTGCACTGCTCGAGACACGGCCCGATGCAGCGGTCGCGCAGCTCGAGACCCTCACGGCCCAGCTCCAAGAGGCCGTCGCAGACGTACGACGCCTCGTGTACGACCTGCGTCCGCCCGCCCTCGACCACCTCGGTCTGGTCCGAGCGCTGGACGAGCAGGCAAGGTCCCTCGGCACCTTCGTGGTCAGTGGTCCGAGGGCGACGCCCTCACTTCCCGCCGCAGCAGAGGTCGCGGCCTATCGCATCGTGATGGAGGCGATGACCAACTCGGTCCGCCACGCCAGAGCCAGCAGCGGCTCGGTGGAGATCCGGCTCGACGACGGACTCCACATCGTCGTCAGCGACGACGGCCTCGGGATCCCGGACGGATACCGTGCCGGCGTAGGGATCACCTCGATGCGGGAGCGCGCGACAGAGCTCGGCGGCACCTGTGTGGTCGAAACCGGGTCGCACGGGGGGACGGTGGTGCGGGCATGGCTCCCGGCGTAGAGGGCATCACGGTCGTCGTGGTCGACGACCACCCCATGTTCCGGGCCGGGCTGCGCACACTGGTCGAGGAGGCCGACGGACTCGTGCTCGCGGGCGAGGCCGACGACACCGAGACGGCGATCGCGGTCTGCGAGGAGATCGTGCCCGATGTCGTGCTGATGGACATCAAGATGTCGGGCTCGAGCGGCATCGATGCCACCCGACACCTCACGGGCGCGCTGCCGAACATCGCGGTGCTGATGGTGACGATGCTCGAGGACGACACGTCCGTGTTCGCCGCCATGCGCGCAGGTGCTCGCGGCTACATCCTCAAGGGCGCGACACCCGACGACATCGTCCGCGCGATCCGCACGGTCGCGGCGGGCGAGGTGATCTTCGGCGCCGCGCTCGCACGTCGTATGGGGCACTTCTTCACCGCCGGCCGCGACGGCGACGCCCATCCCTTCCCCGAGCTGACCACACGCGAGCGCGACGTGCTCGGCCTCATCGCCGACGGCCGCTCCAACCCTGAGATCGCAGACGCCCTCGGCCTGAGCGAGAAGACGGTGCGCAACAACGTCTCGAACATCTTCGCCAAGCTGCTCGTCGCAGACCGAGCGGCTGCCGTCGTCAAGGCCCGCGTGGCCGGGCTCGGCTCAGCCGAGCCGACCCGCTGAAAGCCGGCGGGCCCGGCCGCCACCGACCTCGTCATGGCGAGGTTCGAGACCCGTCGGCCGACCCTCTTCAAGCCCCACTCCTGCGGCGCGTCCCCGGGTAGCGGTTCGTCCCGTTCGAGGCGGAGTTTCCGTTCAGGAGCTCAGGGCGGCTGTATCGGGGGCTTGTGCTCGACGAGCCCCCGCCGGCCCGGGGTCCGTGCGCGCGGCGAGCCATCCCATGGCGGCGGCGGTGAGCATCCAGGCGATGAGGTCGAGCCAGGCCAGACCGAGGAACACGGTGGTGAGGAAGTGGAGGGGCTGGGAGATCGTGAGGGCCCAGGCCACGAGTCGGGGCAGAGCGTGGGTCCTCAGGCAGAGGACGCCGATCAGTGTGGTGCCGATGACGTGCGCGAGGATGAAGAGCCCGAGAGCGAGGTCGTAGCTGGGGTGGAGCCCGCCGTAGAGGTGGGCCGTGGTGGCGGGGTCGAGGCCGTGGTCCGCGGCGGCCCAGAGCACGGCATCGCCGACCAGCACGACGGGGAGGCAGAGATACCCGACGAGGGTGAGTCCGAACGACCACGTGCGGAGGCGGCTGGGTGCCAGACCCTCCCGTGCGGCGTACAGGCCGGGGACCAGGGTGAGGGTTGCGACGAGACCGAGCCACAGCACGGCGCTTTCGCGTCCCGGTGCGCCGACGACAGCCTGCGCGGTCGCGGTGTTGTCGGGAGCGGTGTAGTAGGGCAGGAGAAGGCGCAGGATGCCCACCGAGGCTGGGCCGGCCACGGCGAGGACCACGCCGCTGGACCGGTTCACGACGCAGCTCCCCTCGCGGGCCTCGGGCGGGCGACCAGGATGATGCCCAAGACGGTGGCGGCGAGGATGGCGGCTCCCGCGACGATGACGGCGGCAGGGACGCCGCCGATGACGAACACCGGTACGACGGTCAGGGCCGAGATCGCACGGAGCAGGATCAACGGAACGAGCGCCCGCCCTGTGCCCCTCCAGCAGGCGACCACCAACGCCAGCGAGGCCGCGCCGAGCAGCGCGTCGAGGACGGCGACTGAATAGGGAGGGTGGCTTCCGTCGGTCAGGGCCAAGGTTGCGATGTCCAGACAGGACAGCAACGCGAGCAGGGCGAGTCCAAGGCGTTTCACGGTCACCTCCGGTGTGTGTGGGTGACTCAGCGTGGGTCGCCGGACCACCCATCCGTAAGGCCAACCGGACCGGGTGCAGGGGAAGCTGCCCGGGCACTCCGGGAACTCGGCCCGAGACACCGGGAGGGGTTGAGGTCCACACTCGGCTCGTGCACACGAAGGCCACAGTCGCCGGTCTGGGCACGTGCCTGGCCATCTGTGCGGTCGGTGCCGTGGGGGCCTGGGCCCTGTCGGGATGGACCCTGGCCGAGGCGCTGGACGCCTTCGTGGTCAGCAACCTGGCGATCGGGGTGAGCTTCGGGACCTGCGGGGCGCTCATCGCATGGCATCGCCCTCGCCACCCCGTGGGATGGCTGTTCCTGGTGGGCGGTGTCGCGCAGACAGCCAGCGCGTGGTGCGCACCGATGGCACAGCTGGCGTTGGATCACGGGCTGCCACTGTGGACGGCCCGTCTGTCTCGTCACCGGGTTCGGCCTGTTCTGGCCGATCCACATCGGAGTCTGCCTACCGCTGTCCTTGGCCCTGCTTCCCGACGGACGCCTCCCTTCACGTGGCTGGTGGTGGGTCTTCGCTGCCGTCGCCGTGACGTCACCCCTGTTCGTGCTCCAGATGGCCAACGGACACTCCGACGGCACGTTCCCCGACGGCTTCCTGCTCCTGCCCACCGACGGCGGGTGGGCGATGCTCTGGGCGGCGGGTGAGCTTCGCTGGGTGGCCTCGATGCTGGTGGGAGTCACGGCGTTGGTGGTCCAGTACCGGCGCGGCGACGAGACGGTGCGGCGCAAGCTGCTGTGGGTGGTGCTGGCGGTGGGAACCGTCTTCGTCGCCGTCCTGCCCTGGGCCCTTGTCACCGGGACACCGATTCTCGTCTTGTTCTCGGTGCCGCTGATCCCGGCCGCGGTCGCTCTGGCCATCCTCCGGCATCAGCTGTTCGACATCCGACTGGTGCTGGCCCGCGGGGTGGCCTATCTGCTGCTGTCCGGGCTGGTCCTCGCCGGCTACGCCGTACTCATTCTGGTCCTGTCGGGCGTGGCATCTGCGCTCATCGTCGCGATGCTGGCGCTTCCGGTCCGCGTGTGGCTGCAAACCGCCGTCGAGCGGGTCATGTACGGCGATCGACGCGATCCCGGAAGGGTGGTCACGCGGGTCGGGGACGCCCTGCACGACCTCGACGAGAGCCTGCTCGCCGTACGGCGCAGTCTCCAGCTCCCCTACGCGGCGCTCCGGGACCCCACCGGCCACTGTCTGGGTGCCTCCGGTTGTCCGACCGGCCGGACCGCGCGGATGGACCTCGGTGGCGAGCTGACCCTGGAGGTGGGGCTACGGGCCGGCGAGAACAGCCTCGACTCCCGGGACAGCCGCCTGCTCGCCATGCTCTCGGGCCCGCTCCAGGTCGCCGTCAATGCCTCCCTCGCCGCCCGAGACCTCCAGGCGTCGCGCGAACGCCTGGTCACCGCCCGGGAGGAGGAACGACGCCGGTTGCGGCGCGACCTCCACGACGGACTCGGAACCCTCCTCACCGGGATCGTGCTCACCGCGGACGCCGCCTCCAACACCTCGGCCGGCGACCCCGACGAGTCCGCCAGGCTCCTGGCCACGGTGCGAGCAGAACTGCGCCACGCACTCACCGAGATCCACCGGCTCGTCGACGACCTGGCGCCCCTCGCCGTCCAGGAGCTCGGGCTGACCGCAGCCCTGTCCGCACGCGCCGACCAGACGGTGGTCAGGGAGGACGGACGCCCCTTGCGCGTCGACGTCGAGACCGATCTGCCCGGACGACCGCTCCCGGTAGCCCTCGAGGTGGCCGCCTACCGCATCGCCACCGAGGCCCTGACCAACGTCGTCCGCCACGCGGACGCCACGCGGGCCACGATCCGAGTACGAACGCGCCAGGGAATGCTGGAGATCGAGGTCACCGACGACGGGCGCACCGCAGACTGGGGGGACGGGGTCGGCACCCTCACCATGCGAGAACGGGCCGAGGAGCTCGGAGGAACGTGCCATCGCGGCCCGGGACCCGACGGCGGCCGCGTCCGCGCCCTGATCCCGATCGGTTCGACATGATCCGCGTCCTGGTGGCCGACGACCATCCCCTGATGCGTCAGGGCCTCACTGCCCTGCTCGACTCCCTCGACGGGATCCACGTGGTGGCGCAAGCCGCCAACGGACACGAAGCGGTGCGAGAAGCCGTTCTGCACAGACCGGACGTGATCCTGCTCGACCTCCAGATGCCCGATGCCGACGGGTTCACCGCCCTCCGGGAGATCAACCGAGCACTTCCCGGTACTCCCGTCTGCGTGTTGACGATGTTCAGCGACGACGACTCCCTGTTCACCGCCATGCGCGCCGGCGCCAGCGCCTACCTGCTCAAGGGCGCCGAGCAAGAAGACATCGAGCGAGCCGTCCGCGGCGTCGCAGCCGGTGAAGCGGTCTTCGGCCCCGGCGTCGCCCAGCGGGTCCTCACCCAGCTCACCGCGCCGCCCCGACTGCGCGAACCATTCCCCCAACTCACCCCACGGGAACGCGAGGTCCTCGATCTGCTCGCCGGCGGCAAGCCCCCCAAAGACATCTCGACCACGCTGGGCCTCGCCCCCAAGACCATCAGCAACACCGTCTCCAGCATCTTGACGAAGCTGCAGGTCACCGACCGCGCCCAAGCAACCATCATCGCCCGCGACGCCGGGCTCGGCACGCGACCCGTCGACACGCCCGGGACCCGCGAGAGCAACTCGCGACACACGCTGATGGCACGTCATAGCGCGGGGTGCCGCCGCGAGATCAGGTGCGTCTCCCGCCGCGTGGCGGCCTCGGAAGCCTCCGGCGTCTCAGGCCGCCGCGCCGGGCCCAGGGAGCACATCGATGTCCGTGGCGTGCATCGAACCTCCGCAGCGGCTGCAGTGCAGATCCACGTGGCTGGTCTCTCCGCAGGCGTGGTGGCGGTACAGCACAGGCGGGCCCGCCTGACCGGCCAGCCACCTGTCGCCCCAGCCGACCATCACCATGAGCACGTCGAAGAGCTCGGTCCCCCGATCCGTCAGGTGGTACTCGTAGCGGGGTCGGTTGTCGTACGGGCGCCGCTCCAGGACGCCGTGCTCGACGAGGTGGTTCAACCGCTCGGTCAACACCTTGCGGGAGATGCCGAGATCCTGCTGGATCTGCTCGAAGCGGTTCATCCCGACGAAGACGTCGCGGATCACCAGCGGCGTCCAGGGTTCGCCCATCACCTCGAGGGTCCGGGCGATCGAGCACGCCATGTCACCGAAGTTCGTGCGCTGCATGCCGTCAGCCTAGCATTCGGGGTTCCCTCAAGGAACGCAGAGTGCTACGGTCAAGGCCGAGTCTCTTCAAGGAACTTCGAAAGGACGGCACCCGATGCCCACGGACATGGCCCTCGACACCGAGCTCGTCGCCCTGCTGGGCGGCACTCCCATCGCCCACCTGGCGAGCGTCCTGCCCGACGGCGCACCGCACTCCGTGCCGGTCTGGATCGGAACCCACGACGAGCACGTCGTGATCATGACCGGGCCCGGCTCGCAGAAGGCTCGTAACCTCCAGCGCGACCCACGCGTCGCGATCTCTCTGACACCGGCGGACGACCCGTACTCGCCGGTCGTCCTGCGCGGCCGTGTCGTCGCCTGGCTCTCCGGCGAGGAGGGGTGGGCCGTGGTCGATGCGATCGCCGACAAGTACATCCACGCCCCGTACGACCGCGATCAGGAGCGGGTCGTCGGCATGATCGCGGTGGACCACCTCCGGACGGGACGGTGAGCGCCGTGAACGCCGTGACCGACGAGCAGGTCAACGAGCTGGCCGCGAGCGGGAGGCCCTACAGCCTGGTCCAGCTGAGCTGGGCCGCGGGTCGGCACCAGCAGGGCGCCGACATGATCGAGCGCGAGCACCAACGTCGGATGGTGTCGTTGCACGCCGACGGCACGATCGCCGTGCTCTGCCCGGTGCAGTCCGAAGGTCTGTGCGGCGTCGCGATCATGACCCAGAGCCTGGAAGAGGCTCGCGAGACCATGGCCGCCGACCCGTGTGTGCGGTCCGGGATGATGACCGTCGAGGTGCTTCCCTGTGTCGGATTCCCCGGCGACTCACTGCCCCGCTGACTCCATCCGACGTCTCACGTCGGTCCGCGCGAGCGCCGTGGGCCGCGCAGCGGGCGTCGGGGACACCGCCGCCGGGCCCGGGTGAAGCTCGGAGCTTGCCGTGGCGGGTCGCGGCGACCGCGCGGTCGGACTCACTCGTGAGGGCCGGGACTGGTTCGATCCGAGCGCTCGCGACTCAGGTAGCGAACCGGCTTGCCGAGGGACTCCGCGAAGGCGATCTCCCGTCGCGTTGACTCACCCACGTAGCCGTCCGGATCCACGATGTAGACCTCGTCTGCCATGCGAATCTTCTGGAGGTGCAGCCTGCCGAGCCGCCCCTTCAGGTCCGAGCTGTCGGCGGTCCAGTCGTCGTCCGGCAGCTCGGGGAGGCTGAACATTCCGAGGCTGATCACCACGCACCCCTGCATCGTGAGCCGCCGGTTGACCTCGGCGAACTCGGTCTCGAACGCGGTCGAGCCGCAGAGCGTGATGACCTTCGCCTCCCGCTCGGCCGGCTCCGGCGCCTGCTGATCCTCCATGAGGTTCATCATCGGTGAACGGCCGGAGACCCGCGAGTACGCTCCCAGACATGGCCGCGCGCATGCTCCCGCCGTTCCGTGCCGACCACGTCGGCAGTCTGCTGCGACCACCGGCGCTGCTCGACGCGCGGGCCCGGCACCGGGCCGGTGGGCTCGACGACGCCGGGTTGCGGAAAGCCGAGGACGCGGCGATCCGCGACGTGGTGGCGCTCCAGCGCGAAGCGGGTGTTCGCACGGCGACCGACGGCGAGTTCCGTCGTACGTCGTGGCACATGGACTTCATCTACCAGCTCGACGGCGTGGACCCGACCGACCAGAAGCTGGCGGTGCACTTCCACAACCGGGGCGGGGACCTCGACTTCGAGACCGCGGCGCTCAGCGTCCACGACCGGGTGCGGCTCGGGCACACCATCTTCGGCGAGGCCTTCGAGTACCTGTCGGGAGTGACGACGGGCGACCAGGTCCCGAAGCTGACCATCCCCTCGCCGAACATGGTCCACTACCGCGGTGGCCGGGCGGCGATCGACGAGTCGGTCTACGCAGAGCTCGAGCCGTTCTGGGCGGACCTCGCCGCGGCGTACGCCGAAGAGATCCGCCGTCTCGGGGAGCTGGGCTGCACCTATCTCCAGCTCGACGACACCAGCCTCGCCTACCTCAACGACCCCGAGCAGCGCGCGATGGTCGCGGCGCAGGGCGGGGACCCCGAGCACCTGCACGAGCAGTACGTCGCGAACGTCAACGCCGCGATCGCGGGCCGCCCGGAAGGCATGCGGGTCACCACGCACATGTGTCGCGGCAACTTCCGCTCGTCGTGGGCCGCCGAGGGTGGCTACGACTTCGTGGCCGAGGTCCTCTTCTCGCAGCTCGACGTGGACGGCTTCTTCCTCGAGTACGACGACGAGCGGTCCGGAGGGTTCGAGCCGCTGCGGTTCGTCCCCGAGGGCAAGCAGGTCGTGCTCGGTCTGGTCACCACCAAGACCGGCGAGCTCGAGGACAAGGACGCGCTGAAGCGCCGCATCGACGAGGCGTCGGCGTACGTGCCGCTCGAGCAGCTCTGCTTGTCGCCTCAGTGCGGCTTCTCCTCGACGGTGGAGGGCAACGTGCTCAGCGTGGAGCAGGAGCGGGCCAAGCTACGGCTGGTCGTCGAGACCGCCGAGGAAGTGTGGGGGTAGGTCATGGCACTACTGGACGGCGTCGCCTGGGAGGGCAAGGTCCTCAAGGGCGGCGCGTGGACCGACGGAGGCGGTGGCACCTATGCCGTCGTGGAGCCGGCCACCGGGAACGAGCTCGGCACGATGGGCCAGGCGGACGCCGAGGACGTGGCCGAAGCCGCCGCCGCAGCGGTGGAGGCGCAGCGGGAGTGGGCGGCGCTCCCGCACACCGCGCGATCGGCGGTCCTGCGCAGGGCCGGAGACCTGTGGGCCGAGCACGCTGACGAGATCCGCGACTGGAACGTGCGCGAGGTCGGCGCCATCGGGCCGATGGCCGACTTCGCGATGCACGTCGCGGCCGAGGAGTGCTACCAGGCCGCGTCGTTGCCGGGACAGCCGATCGGCCAGGTGCTCCCCAGTGAGCAGCCCCGACTCTCCATGGCCCGCCAGGTGCCGGCCGGTGTGGTCGCCGTCATCTCGCCGTTCAACGTCCCGATCATCCTCGGCATCAGGTCGGTGGCGCCGGCGCTCGCCCTCGGGAACGCCGTACTGCTGAAGCCCGACCCGCGCACGGCCGTCACCGGTGGCACGGTGATGGCCCGCATCTTCGAGGAGGCCGGGCTTCCGCCCGGCGTTCTGCAGATGCTGCCCGGCGGCAAGGACGTCGGCGAGGCGATGGTCACCGACCCGCACGTCCGCGTGATCTCGTTCACCGGCTCCACCGCGGTCGGCCGGTCGATCGGCGAGCTCGCCGGCCGCCACCTCAAGCGCGCCCATCTCGAGCTGGGCGGCAACTCCGCGTTGCTGATCCTCGACGACGCGGACGTCGAGAAGGCGGTCGGGCTGACCGGCTGGGCGTCGTTCCTCAACCAGGGCCAGATCTGCATGACCACCGGCCGCTACCTCGTCGCCGACGCGATCTACGACGACTTCGTCGACCAGCTCGCGGCGAAGGCCGGCCACCTGCCGGTCGGCGACCCGTCCACCGAGCAGGTGGCGCTCGGCCCGGTGATCGATGAACGCTCGCGTGACAAGATCCACGGCCTGGTCACGGCGAGTGTCGACCAGGGCGCGCGCCTCGCCGCAGGCGGGGAGTACGACCGGCTCTTCTACCGGCCGACCGTGCTGGCCGACGTCCCGCTGACCTCGCCGGTCTTCACCGAGGAGGTCTTCGGCCCGGTCGCCCCGGTCACCAAGGTCTCCTCGGTCGAGGAGGCTGTTCGGCTGGCCTCGGAGAGCGACTACGGGCTGTCGCTCGGCATCGTCACCCGCGACGTGATGCGTGGACTGGCGCTCGCCGAGCAGATCCCGACCGGCATCGTGCACATCAACGACCAGACGGTGAACGACGAGGCGAACGTCCCGTTCGGCGGCGTCGGTGCCTCCGGGCTGGGACGGCTCGGCGGCGCGGCCGCGAACATCGAGGCCTTCACCGAGACCCGCTGGATCACGATGCGCGGGGAGCCGGCGACCTACCCGTTCTGATCACGCCGCGTCATCCGGCTGGGGTCTGGTCGCGCAGGTGACCGGCGAGCTGGTCGAGAGCCATGCACCAGCCGGCGGCTCCCGGCGACCCTGGGGGGATGCCGTGATGGGTCAACGTCATCCGGGTCCCGCCGCCGTCGGCTGCGAGCTCGACGCGGACCTCGGTCGTGGTCGGGTGGCCCGCGGGCATGCCGGTCTGTTCGGGCGACAGCACGCGGCCGGTCTCGTCGGACATGGCGTCGGTGTAGACCAGTCGCTGGTTCTCGATGACCTCGACGTACTCGCCGGTGAACCACATCTGCCTGGTCCCGTCGGGCGTCGCGACCTCCATGCGCAGGAGCCGCCTCCCTCCGACGCGCACGTCCATCGTGGTGACCGTGATCGTGGCGCCCGCCGGGCCGTACCACGCGGCGACGTGCTCCGGCCGGGTCCACATCGTCCAGATCAGGTCCGGTGGCGCCTCGAGGGTCCGCTCGATGACCAGGTACTGATCGCTGCTGTCATCGCCCATGGTCGTCGTCCGTCCTCGGTGCGGTGCGGAGCTGGCTGGAGGTAGCCGTCCATCCGGTCGAAGCGGGCCTCCCACACCGGGCGATAGTGCTCGGCCCACGTGGAGACCTCCTCGAGGGGGGCGGGGTCGAGGCTGCAGGGTCGGAACTGGGCGTGCTGACCGCGCACGACCAGGCCGGCCCGCTCGAGCACCTTGAGGTGCTTGGAGATGGCCGGCAGCGAGAGCTGGAACGGCTCGGCGAGCTGGGTCACGTTCGCCTCACCCTCGGCCAGCCGAGCCAGGATCGCCCGCCTGGTCGTGTTGGCCAGCGCCGCGAACGTGACGTCGAGCCGTTCCTCGATGGCGACCGACATGCCGACTCCTTGTTTACCAATCAGATAAATAACTGATAGGTAAAGTATTGGCATCCGTCCTCGCGTCAACGGCCCCGGGCATGTCGCAATCGAACGGACCCGGACCACCGGTGTGCTTCAGGGCCGGCGCTCGAGGACGCCAGCCATGAGAGGGAGGCGGCACTACCGCCGGCACCACCGCGGACCAGGGGGCATCCGGGCACGTCCGTCCTCGGCCGGCTCCCGGGGCGTCCGGCGCGTCGTCGCTCTAGCCGGCAGCTGTTCCGTCGTGCTCGACGATGTCGACGGAGATCTCGACCGCTGGGATGACTCCCCTGTTCTCGAGCCAGTGCAGGGTGTCCCTGTCCTCGGGCCACCCCACGCCGGGCCCGTAGTCCGTGGCGACCCCGTTGCGATGGTCGGTGATCGTTCCCTCCAGCACGTAGACGGTCCCCGGTCGACCCACGTGATCGTGAGTCGGGCCGAAGACACCTCCCGGCTCGATGGTCACCTTCCGCATCCGAAGCCGGCGCCCTTCCATGCCCTGCATCTCCGCGCCCAGGTCAACCGTGGCCAGGAGTGTCACGTCGACGCCCCTGGTCTCCGGCCCCGTCGGTTCACTGCTCATGGTCCTGCTCCTCCCTGCGGGCCGCCCCGTCGCCAGGCCGGGCGCGTGGGCTCGGTCGGCGCGGCGTCGGACGCCTGGTGTCGTCACCGGATTGTCCACCCGACACCGAGCGCGCCCCCGGCCCCGGCCGCCCGTGCGGTCGTGGATCCCGCCGATTTGCCCGCGGACTGAACGTACGCATAGCATGCTGAACATGTGTTCAGCCAGGGTGCCCGAGAGCGATCTGACCGCGAAGGCGCAGATCCGCAACACAGCGCTCGGCCTGTTCGCGGAGCGTGGCCCGGACGTCGTCACGGTGCGTGAGGTGGCAGCGGCTGCGGGGGTCTCGCCTGCTCTGGTCATGCACCACTTCGGGAGCAAGGCGGGGCTGCGCGCAGCAGTCGATGACCACGTGGCCCGCAGCTTCGACGCCGTGCTGGACGCGCTCACCGAGGACGGGCTGGGCGACGCCCTCGCCGGAGGCGACGCGAAGTCGCTCGGCGAGGCGTTCCTCGCCGGCTTCCCGCCGGGGTCTCCGCTGCCCGACTACCTGCGTCGCCTGCTGCTGACCAATGACCCGACCGGTGACCGGGTGTTCGCCCGGTGGTTCGCCCAGAGCGAGCGCGTGTTGGCCGGTCTGGAGTCCGCCGGCATCGCGCGACCGAGTCACAACCGGAAGGTGAGGGCCGCCTTCCTGCTGGTCAACGACCTGGCCGCGGTGCTGCTCGCCCGCCAGGTCGCGCAGGTGTGCGGCGCCGACCTGCAGACGACCGCCGGCATGACGCAGTGGGCCACCGAGGCGGTGGACGTGTATTCACGAGGCGCCTTCCGCGCCACGGAAGGAGAAGAGACATGAGCAACAGCGAGGTTGTGCGCATCGAGGGCCTGGTCAAGGAGTTCGGAGGCTTCCGAGCCCTCGACGGCCTCGAGCTCGATGTGTGCCGGGGCGAGGTCCACGGCTTCCTCGGCCCGAACGGGGCCGGCAAGTCGACGACGATCCGGATCCTCCTGGGGCTGATGCGCCGCGATGGGGGCCGGATCGAGCTGTTCGGCAGGGACCCGTGGCACGACGGCACCCAGGTGCGGGGCCGGCTCGCCTACGTCCCGGGCGACGTGTCCTTGTGGTCAGGCCTGACAGGTGGGCAGTGCATCGACATCCTCGCGGGGGTCCACGGAGGACTCCTCCGGGAGCGACGTGACGCCCTGGTGGAGAGGTTCGACCTCGACCCGACGAAGCGTGCCCGCGACTACTCGAAGGGCAACCGCCAGAAGGTGGCCCTGGTGGCGGCCCTGGCCGGTGACGTCGACCTGATCGTCCTCGACGAGCCGACCTCCGGGCTCGATCCGCTGATGGAGCAGGTGTTCCAGGACGTGATCCGCGAGCGTCGCGCCCAGGGGACCACCGTGCTGCTCTCCAGCCACATCCTCTCCGAGGTCGAGGCGCTGGCGGACCGGGTCAGCATCATCCGACGTGGCAGGACGGTGACCTCCGGCTCACTGGACGAGCTGCGCCGGCACACGCGCACCAGCGTCCACGCGGTGACGACGCACGGCATCGAGGGGCTCGAGACGGTGTCAGGAGTGGGAGACCGCTCGGTGAAGGAGAACGACGGACACGTCGAGACCCGCTTCACGGTCGGTCCGGAACGTCTCGACCATGCCATCGGCCTCGTCCACGCCGCCGGCATCCACAGCCTGACGGTGCAACCGCCCAGCCTGGACGCACTGTTCCTCAGCCGCTACCGCGACGAGGCGACTCCGGCGGGAGCGCAAGCATGAGCGGCACCGGCCTGATCCTGCGCATCGTGTGGCGGGCGCAGCGCCGACGGCTGATCGTCTGGGTACTCGCGATCGTGGGCAGCCTGGCGTTCACGGCGATCTCGGTCGCCGGTCTGTACGACACGCCGGCCAAGATCCAGTCCTACGGCGAGGCCGTGGTCAGCGACGCGCTGGTCGCGATCAACGGTCGTGTCGAGGGCATCGGCTCACTGGGCGGCATCATCCAGGACGAGTTCGGGTTCCTGGCCTCCTTCCTGATGCCTCTGGTCGGCATCGCGCTGGTCGCCTCGATGACGCGGGCTGAGGAGGAGTCGGGCCGGCTCGAGGCGCTGCTCTCGGGCCGGATCGGGCGTCGGGCGCCCGTGATCGCGGCCCTGATGCTCGTCCTGGGCGCCGTGGCCGTGATGGATCTCGGCTTCGTCGCCTTCCTGGTGCTCGCTGGCATCGACCCGGGCCCCGCTCTGCTGTACTCCCTCTCCCTGGGCATGGTGAGCCTGGTCTTCGCCGCCTTCGCCGGGGTGTGCGCGCAGGTGGTGCTCCACAGTCGTGGCGTCTACACGCTCGGCTTCGTCGCCGTCGGTCTCTCCTACGTGCTGCGCGGCATCGGCGACGTCAAGGGAACGTTCTGGGTCTGGCTCTCGCCCCTGGGGTGGCTGGAGAAGACGGCCCCGTTCGCCGACCACCAGCGTTGGTGGGTCCTCTCGATCCCGGTGGCCGTCGCGCTCGGACTGTCCGTGCTCGCTGTGGTCCTCGCCGAACGGCGCGACCTGGGTGGGGCGCTGTACCGCCAGGGTCCCGGCGTCGACACCGCATCCCGATGGCTGGTGCGCCCGCTCGGGCTCGCGGTGCACCGTCAGCGAGGATCGTTCGCGGGCTGGATGGTCGGCTCGCTGGCACTGGCCGCCGTCATGGGCGCACTGGCCCAGGAGCTCATCGACGCGGTCGCAGGGAACCCATCGCTCAGCCGGGCGACGGGCATCTCCACCCAGAATGCGGCCGACAGCTTCCTGGCTTTCACGCAGGTCTACCTCGCCATCATCGCGTGCGGCTACGTCGTCCAGGCGCTGGGCACGCTGCGCCAGGAAGAGGCGATCGGGCGACTCGAGCCGATGCTGTCCGGCAACATCGCTCGCCTGCGGTGGCTCGGCGCCCAGCTCGTCGTGGTCCTGGCCGGCCTCGTCCTGGTGGTCGTGACGTCCGCTCTGGTCTTCGGGGCCGCCACGGCGCTGTCCACCGGCGCCACCGGTTACGTCGGGACCCTCCTCGAGGCGGGGCTGGCATACCTACCGGCGGAGCTCGTCCTGGGCGGCGTGGCGGCTCTCCTGTACGGGCTCGGGCCGCGAGCCTTCGCCCTCGCCTGGGTCGCCTTCGGGGCGGTCACCTTCATCGGGCTGCTCGGCTCGGGGCTGCAGCTTCCGCAGTGGGTGCTGAACCTGTCGCCCTTGACGCATGTCGGCAACCCACCCGAGGGTCACCTCGACCCCGCCACCCTCGCCTCGCTCATGCTCGTCGCCGCGGCGCTCACGGCAACGGCACTCGCCGCCTTCCGGGCACGCCGGATACCACAGGCCTGAGGCCGCTCCGCGGAGGAGAGCGCCCACCGAGAGCACGGCGACGCCGGCGGCCGGACGGAGGCGGTCCTCCAGCCGGTCAGCATGCTCTCGTCGACGATCCGGGACGTGGGACTCGACGTCGCGCGCTCCGCCGATGTCCGGATCAGCGGGCCCCGCTCCCTCATGCCTCCGCACCCCGTCCGCTACGCGCCGGGTCAGACCGGCCGTGCCCGGTCCACGAGGTCCACTGCGCCCGCGAGTCCACCCGGCTCACGGGATGGGCGGCGGCCCAGTGCGACTCCGGCCCCGCGGCAGTCCGGCTGTGTCGGGTGGAAGCGGGCGCTTCTCGAGCCCGACTCTCGAAGCGCTCGAGATTCTCGAGGACATCGGCAACCACGCGCGCTGCAGTGGCGAAGAAGGGACAACGAGGTCGCACCCGGCGGCCACCGACCAGGAGAGATTCTCATGAGAGTCCGCTCGATCGCAGCCACGCTTGCCACCACCGCACTTCTCGGCGGCGCCGCCGCCGTCATGCCCGCACACTCCGCCTTCGCCGAGACCAGCCCGTCGCAGAAGGCGCTGGGCCACAGGAGCCTGGCCAAGGTGCTCACCTCGGACGGCAACAGGTTCGACAAGAAGTGGGGCGACTACGACATCGTCACCGAGGCGGCGCTGGCCGTGATCAAGGCCAAGCCTCACAGCCCGGTCAACATCCTCACGAAGGGCAGGAAGCCGGTCACGGCGTTCATCCCGAACGACTGGTCGTTCCGCATGCTCGCCAAGGACCTGACCGGCACGAAGTTCACGACCGAGCGGCAGGTGTTCAAGGCGCTGAGCAGCCTGGGCGTCGACACCCTCGAGACCGTGCTCCTCTACCACGTGGTGCCCGGCGCGACGATCGACTCCAAGGCCGCGCTCGGCGCGGACGGGGTGGCGCTGACCACCGCACAGGGCGGCAAAGTCACCGTCGACGTGATCTACCGGAAGCTGCCCATCGTCCAGCTGCGCGACCAGGACCCGGACGCCATCGACCCGTTCCTGAACCCCACGGCCCTGGACATCAACAAGGGAAACAAGCAGATCGCGCACGGCATCCTCCTCGTGCTGCGGCCGGTCGACCTGTGACCGACGACCACTGACGAGATGACAAGGAAGCGATCATGAGACACCTCATCCGCACCATCGTGGCCGTGGCAGCCCTGTCCGTGGCGAGCCTGGCGCTCGCCCCGGCGGCGCAGGCCGCTGACGACGCCCAGGTATCGATCCTGCACGCCGTCCCCGGGGCCGTGGTGGACGTCTACGCCAACGGCAACGCGCTGGTCACCGACTTCGAGCCCGGCACGCTGACCGACCCGATGGCCGTGCCTGCGGGCGACTACGACCTCAAGGTCGTCGCCGCCGGAGATGGTCCGCAAGGGAAGGCGATCATCCAGGCCGACGGAGTGGCCGTGCCAGCCGGTGCGAACATCACCGTCGTCGCCCACCTGACCGCTGCAGGAAAGCCCGTGCTCACGCCGTACGTCAACGACACCTCCCCGATCGCGGCCGGACAGGCCCGACTCACCGTGCGCCACGATGCGGCCGCTCCGGCGGTTGACGTGCGGGCTGGTGGCAAGCCGGTCTTCACCGACCTGGTGAACCCGGACGAGGACAGCGCCGACCTCGCTGCCGGCACCGTCTCTGCCGACGTGGTTCTCGCCGGCACCGACACGGTGGCGATCGGCCCGGCCGACCTCGACCTGGCCGAAGGCGTCCACACGATCGTGTACGCCTGGGGGAGCGCCGACGACGACAACCTGAAGCTCGCCGTCCAGACGATCAGCGGCATGCACTCGGCGCCCTCCGGCGTACCGGGCGGCACCGGAGGTCAGGCGGCCGGCGACACCGGCGGCATCGCTTCGAGCGGTTGGCTGGTCCTGGCCGGTGGGCTGATCGCCGCCCTGCTCGCCGCCCTGCTCACCAGCCGGATGATCCCCCGTCCGGCCCGCCACCAGGACCGGTGAAGCACCTTCGCACCCGGGGAGGGAGGGCGGTCACCGTCGTGGTGGCCGCCCTCGCCGGTGCGTTGCTGACTGCGCTGCTGCTGCCGCACCGCACACCGTCCGGCGGCGGGTTCACGGCCGGACGCCCCGAGGCGGCCGGTCTCCCGGCGGAGGTACGTGCGGCAGCTCTGACCGGGAGGAGCACGAGTGGCCGGCCCGCGCGGCCCACCGCGGTGCCTCGGCTGCTGACCGTCCCGAGAGTGGGCCTGCGGATGCCGGTGCTCCCTCGGGGCGTGGACGACCAGGGTGCGATGGCGCTGCCGGCGAGTGCGTTCACCGTCGGGTGGTACCGGTTCGGCTCCCGGCCCCTGGACCGTCATGGCGCCACCGTGCTCGCAGGTCACGTGGACACCCGCGCTGAAGGGGCTGGGCCGTTGGCCGGGCTGGGTGCCGTTCGGGTCGGTGACCTCGTCGAGGTGCGCGTCGGCCGGCGTACGGTCACCTACCGCACCACCTCGGTGACGCGGGTCAGCAAGGCGCTGATCGACCTGCCCGCCGTCTTCTCCCGCGCCGGCCCACCGCGGGTGCATGTGGTCACCTGCGGCGGGGCCTACCTGCCCGAGGCGGGCGGCTACCAGGACAATGTGGTTCTCGTCGCTCGGCGGCTGCCCCCCGGGTCCTGAAGTGACCCCGGTTGCAGATTGTTGCGTGCGGCCGGCAACCACCGGCCCGTTCGCGACGAAGTACTGGCATGAGTCACCCCGACCCCGCGGCTGGACAGGCCCTCGGGCTGCGGCTTGCGCGTCGGGAGGAGGACGCCCTCGAGGACGCGTACTCGGCGTACGCCCCCACGGTGCTGTCCTACGTCAGTCGGTACGTCGGACGAGACGAGGCCGAGGACGTGTTGCAACGGACCTTCATGGACGCCTGGCGCCATGCGGGTAGGTACGATCCCTCGCAGCGCTTCACGGGGTGGCTGTTCACGATCGCCCACCGCCGCGCCGTCGACGCACTGCGAGCGCGCCGACACCAGGTGGTCGACGTGGACAGTCTGCGCGAGCTGGCAGGGGAGGATGGGCGGGAGACGGTCAGCCGGTTCGCGGATGCTGCCGACGTCCGAGCGGCGGTGGCACAGCTGCCCGAGCATGAGCGGGTCGTCGTCGAGATGACCTACTTCGACGATCTGAGCCAGCGAGAGATCGCCCAACGACTCGAGGTCCCGCTCGGGACCGTCAAGGCCAGAGCGTCGCGTGGGACCCGCCGGCTCGGAGAGATCATCAGAGCCGCCGAGCGGACGGATACGGAGAGAGGAGAGCCGCGATGAACGACCACCCGGACCTGACGGCTCTGCTGCGAGGCGAGCTGTCGAACGCGGATGTCACAGAGGTGGCCGACCACCTCGACCACTGCGACGAGTGTCGGCAGGACCTGGCCGACACCGCTGTCGGACACGCTCTGCTCACCGGCACCGCCCGGAGCTTGAGGCGGCCGGCCCCTGTCGACCTCCCCGACGTCCCCCCACTGGACGCTTCGGCGTCCTCCCGGAGCGCTCGGGGTTGGTGGCGCCCGCTCGGCCTGGCCGCGGCAGCGGCTGCGCTGGTCGCCGGCACGGCTGTCGTCGTGCACTGGGCCGACCGGCCGACCTCGCCGCCCGCGACCGTGGCGACGCCCGAGCGGACCGCCGATCTCGAGCCGGTGGACGGCGCCGGGTCCGGCCGTGTGGTGATGGCGGAGGACTCTCACCAGGCGGTCCGGATGACCGTCGAGACCCGAGACCTGCCCAAGATCGGCCGTGGTGAGTTCTACGAGGCATGGCTGTTCAACCCGAAGACCCGGAAGATGCTCGCGCTCGGCGTCGTGGGTCCGGCGGGCAAGGCCTCGTTCGAGGTGCCCGGACTCGCTGGTGGGCCGCTACCAGGTCGTCGACGTCAGCCTGGAGCGCGACGACGGGGACCCCGGCCACTCGGTCACCTCCGTGCTGCGTGCCACGTACGCGTGAGCCCACCGTCTGCCGACGCAGGCTCCGATGCCTGACACGTTCTCCCACGGGACCCAGCCGGCACACGGACGGGATCCGGGAGCCATCACGTGCGCGAGGACCGACGCGAAGCCGTCGGCGACGGCGCCGCCATCAGGTCCACGAGCTCGCCCAGGGTGACGCGCGAGTCCTGTGGGTGCCGCAGGTGGGCCTGTCGGACGACGGTGTAGTGGTTGCGGCGGCCGACCTTGGCCTTGTCCAGATAACCCTGCTCCACCAGGTCGTGGACGATCTGCTGCACGGCGCGCTCGGTGATCCCGACCGCTTCGGCGACGTCGCGCGTGCGTGCGTCCGGGTCGCGGGCGAGCGAGACCAGCACATGCCCGTGGTTGGACAGGAAGGTCCAGCGGCCCCCGGTCAACCGCTGGCTCCAGACGTCATGGCTCTGCTCCCTCGGGCTTGACAGGCGAAGCATTTTTCGTGAAAACTGTAGCGCAAGAGGGGAGTACCCCAGGACGACGACACCGTCAGTACGGCCGGCTGTGACCGGCCCGGTACGTCGGCCGCCGATCCAGGCGGTGGGGAAGACCTCCGACGGCCCGCACTGCGGGTACGAAGGATGCTCTCGATGGACGTTCCCCTCTGGGCCTGGTTCGCCGTTCTCGCCGTCATCGCCGCCATGCTGGTGGTCGACCTGGTGGCCCACCGCTCCGCTCATGTCGTCTCCGTCAAGGAGGCCGCGACCTGGTCGGCGATGTGGGTGTCGCTCGGCCTCGCCTTCGGCGGTGTGGTGTGGTGGGCCTACGGTGCCGAGGCCGGGGGTGAGTACTTCGCCGGCTACCTGATCGAGAAGTCGCTCGCGGTCGACAACGTCTTCGTCTTCGCCCTGACCTTCACCTACTTCGCCGTGCCGCGGCAGTACCAGCACCGGGTGCTCTTCTACGGAGTGCTGGGGGCTCTGGTCTTCCGAGCGATCTTCATCGCCGGGGGTGCGGTCCTGATCGAGAGCTTCTCGTGGGTCCTGTACGTCTTCGGCGGGTTCCTGGTCCTCACGGGTTGGCGGATGTTCCGCCATCGCGCGGCTGAGGCGGACCCGTCCCGCAGCCCGATCCTGCGCCTGATCCGCAGGATCTTCCCGAGCACGGACCGCTACCACGGCCAGAGGTTCTGGGTGAAGGAAGGCGGCAGATGGGTTGCCACCCCGCTCTTCATCGTCCTGGCGCTGGTCGAGACCACCGACATCGTCTTCGCGGTCGACAGCATTCCGGCGATCTTCGCCGTCACCCAGGAGACGTTCCTCGTGTTCACGAGCAACGCCTTCGCCATCCTGGGGCTCCGGGCCATGTACTTCCTGCTCGCAGACCTGGTCGATCGCTTCGTCCACCTGAAGGCGGGACTGGCGTTGGTCCTCGTCTTCGTCGGCACCAAGATGCTGTTGCTCGAGGTCTACAAGATCCCCATCTGGATCTCGCTCGCGGTGATCGCCGCCACCCTTGCCGGTGCCGTCGCGGCAAGTCTTCGGACCACGCGAGACCGCTCCCGCTCCGATGACGAAGGATCGCCGGGCGATGCCGGCGTCGTCAGCGGCCGGACCGGAGGCTGTCCGCCAGGGTCTCGATGAGGAGGTCGGCGTGCTCGTCGCCGAAGATCAACGGCGGCCGGATCTTCAACGTCGCGCCGTCCCGTCCCGTGCGACCGATCAGCACGCCCCTCTCCCGCATGCCCTCCACGATCCGCCCCGTGTGGGCCGGGTCGGGGAGACCCGTGTCCCGCTCCACGATGTCCACGGCGACCGCCAGTCCCCACCCGCGGACGTCACCCACCCCAGGGTCCTGGCCGGCGACCTCACGCAGCGACGTGAGAAGTCGGGCTCCGGTGGCCGCGACCCGGGAGACGATGTGCTCCTCCTCGATCGTCCGCAGTACGGCGATCGCCGCCGCGCACGCTGCCGTGCCACCGCCGAACGTGCTGAAGTAGTCGGTGGCGGCGATGAACGGGTCCATCAGCTCTGCGGGGCCGCAGACGGCGGCGACCGGGTATCCGTTGCCCATCGGCTTTCCCAGCGTCACCAGGTCAGCGGGTACCCGACCGGCCACGAAGCTCCACAGCGCATCACCCGTACGGCCGTGTCCCGCCTGCACCTCGTCCGCGACGTACAGGCCACCCGCTGCGTGCACGGCGGCCGCGGCCGCGGCGGTCCACTCGTGGGCGGGACCGCGGATGCCATCGCTGGTGAACACGCCGTCGACGAGCATGGCAGCCACGCCGTGGCCGCTGGCGGCGAGGCTCTGCACGGCCTCGGTGACCGCGTCCGGCGCGGCGGGCGGCGGCTCCACCAGCCGCATGTGGCGGGGGGGCTGACCCTCGCCCCAGCTCTCCGGGGAGAACGCGAACGTCGCGTCCGTGACGCCGTGGTACGCCCAGGAGGTGACGATCCCACCCGTGGCGCCCGTGGCGTGCCGGGCGATCCGCCAGGCCAGGTCGTTCGCCTCGCTGCCGGAGTTCACGAGGAGGACTCGATCGAAGCCGGGCGGGAGCGTGGCCGCGAGCTGTTCGGCCAGCTCGACGGGAGCCTCCTGGAGGTAACGGCTGTTGGTGTTCAGCGTGGCCAGCTGCGAGCAGACCGCGTCGACGACCGCAGGATGAGAGTGCCCGAGCACCGGGACGTTGTTGTAGGCGTCCAGGTAGCGACGCCCGTCCGCACCGTCGAGGAACATGCCGTGGCCGCCCACGAGATGCACCGGGTGGGCGTAGCTCACCTCCAGGTCACCCAACGCCTGTGCGCGGGCGTGCAGCAGCTCGGCCGTGGACCGCGGGCGGTAGGGCAGACCGCGCCCGGAGGGCATCGGTCTCGGGCCGTCCGCCGAAGCAGCGGAGAACCGTGCTGTGAGCGTGTCCAGCCCGACGTCGAGCATGGCCTCGAGCTGGTGGTACGCCTCGTCGTCGATCTGCGGCGCGGAGCCCAGCTGCTGGGTCCGCCACGACGTGATCAGGACGGAGGCCGCGTAGCGCGCGGCCATCAGGTCGGCGAGGAGTCCGACCTCCTGGGGCTCGAGCGGTGTGACGGCGGCATACCCGGAGAGCACCTCGGGCGCCAGCTCGAGGGCGTCGTCGCGCCCGCTGAGCACGTCAGCGGTCGCGACGGCGAGGTCGCAGATCAACGCGGTGTGCGTCATGTCGCCGAAGTCGGTGATCCCGGTGACGGTCAGCGTCTCGTCGACGAGCACGTTGGTGGGCGCCAGGTCGTTGTGCACCACCTGGGCGCGCACCCTGGCCAGCTCCGGCGCCACGCGTTGCTCGAAGCGGTCGAGCACGGCGCCCACAGCCGGCCGCCGAGATGCGTCGACGGCCGAGAGCCACGGTCGGAGCTGCGGGAGTCGTCGGATGTCCCACGCGATCGGGTACGGCGCGGACGGGTGCACGAAGCCGCGTAGGGCCTGTCCGAGCCGGGCCGACGTACGGCCCCAGTCCCGCAGCTGCGTGGCACCCATCTCCGTCGCCTCGGGGTGCCTGCCCTCCAGCCAGGTCATGACCCAGGCCAGGGAACGACGGCCGTCGACCCCGGTCAGCACCACCGAGCGCTGCCCTGCCTGGGTCGGCACGACCTCCGGCACCGGAACGTCCGGTGCCACCGTGCGGATGTGGCGCAGTGCGGAGTACTGGAGGTCGAGCACCTCCTCGGCGTCCGCCGGGTTGTGGATCTTCAGCAGGTAGCGACCGCTGGACGTGTCGATCCGGAAGTTCCGGTCGCGTTCGCCGTGGAGGGCGGTGAGCTCTCCCACCACACCCCACGAGGCGGCCACGGAGTCGCGCACGGACGTCAGATCGAGCTCCGGCGCGGACACGGCCAACGGGTCGTTCGTCGATGCGGTCACGGCACCATCCTGGCGTGTCCCGAGCCGGGGCGCCGCCCGGGAGCATGGAACAATCGACCAGCCGTTCACGAACCGGGCGCCGCCAGTCGACCCTCCCGGAGGCGCAGCGGTCCTGGAGTGGAAGGCCGATGCGCACATGGAGAAGACCGAGCTGCCGCCGGGTAACGGGCCGCACCTGCGTCCGCTGTCGACTCGGCCGATGCTTCGCATCGAGCTCGACGCCGCCGACCCGGTCGTGCTCTCCGAGCGCCGTCGCTACGTGCCGCTGACGGGAGGCAGCTTCCAGGGCCTCGGTGGTCTCGAGGGGGTCGTCCTACCCGGGGGAGCCGACTGGCAACGCGTGGACCCCACCGGTGCCGTCGAGCTGGAGGCCCACTATGCGCTCCGGACCGCCGACGACCGCACCATCGAAGTGCGTTCCACCGGGGTGCGCCACGCCAGCGGCGACGTCCTGGCTCGGATCGCGGCCGGGGAGCCCGTGGACCCCGACGAGTACTACTTCCGCACCCACATCCGTCTCGAGTCCGCCGACGAGAGCCTGGCCCACCTGAACCACGTGCTCGGCATCGCCACCGGCCAGCGGGACCGGACCAGGGTCCACATCCACGTCCACGAGGTCCTGTGACACCCCCGCACACCCTCGTCATCGGCGCGGGCATCGCCGGGCTCAGCACGGCCCTGAGCCTGCATGCGGAAGGTCTTCCGGTGGAGGTGTTCGAGTCCGTCGACCGGGTCCAGGCCCTGGGTGTCGGCATCAACCTCCAGCCGCATGCGGTGCGCGAGCTGGATGCCCTGGGTCTGATGGGCAGGCTGCTCGAGCACGGCATCGCCCCGCACCAGCTCGCCTACTTCACCGGGCGAGGACAGGAGATCTGGCGCGAGCCCCGCGGCCTGAGTGCCGGCTACCCCTGGCCGCAGGTCTCCGTCCACCGCGGTGAGCTGCAGCGGATCCTGCTGGACGCGTTCGTCGACCGCATCGGTCACGAGCACCTCCATCTGGGATGTCGGCTCGTCCACGTCGACGAGCTCGACGGCGGCGCGGTGGCGGTCTTCGACGACGGGCAACGCGTCGCTGCGGACGTGGTGGCGGCGGCCGACGGCATCCACAGCGCTCTGCGCTCACAGATGTACCCCGACGAGGGTGCCCCCCAGTGGAGCGGAGCCTTGCTGTGGCGCGGGATGGCAGAGGTCCCGACCCTGCTGGACGGGCGAACGCTGGTCTGGGCGGGCCATCCGGCCCAGAAGTTCGTGGCCTACCCCATCGCGGACCTCGGTGAGCGACGCCAGCGCATCAACTTCATCGCCGAGCTACGACGTCCGCGTCAGGATCTCGCCCAACGAGAGGACTGGAACCGACGGGGAGTCCTGGACGACTTCCTGCCGGAGTTCCGCGGCTGGACCTTCGACTGGCTCGACGTCCCCGCCACCATCGAGGCCGCGGAGGCGACGTACCTGTTCCCGATGGTGGACCGTGACCCGGTGCCGTCGTGGCTGCTGGGCCGGGCGGTCCTGGTAGGGGATGCCGCGCATCCGATGTATCCGATCGGGTCGAACGGTGCCTCACAGGCGATCCTGGACGCCCGCGTCCTCGCGGCCTGCCTGGCGCGCTGTGCGGACGTCGACACAGCGCTGGCCACCTACGAAGCGGTACGGCGCCCCGCCACCTCCCGCGTCGTCCTCGCGAACCGTGGTCTGGGCCCCGAGCTCCCCATGAAGCTGGTCGAGGAACGCGCACCCGAGGGCTTCGAGAACATCGACGACGTGATCACGCCTGCTGAGATCCTCGAGGTCACCGACGGCTACCGGCAGGCTTCGGGCATGGCACTGAGTGAGCTGCAGACGGGACGCTCCGTGGTCGACCGACTCGAGATCCCCTAGACCCGTGCGGTGCGATCGGACGGGCCGCGACCGAGACAGCGAAGAAGGAACGACCATGACCGAACCCGAGCCGCCGCGGCTTCGATTCGCGTTCGAAGCCCGCGTGGACATCGACCCTCCGCTGCCGGTCGGTCACGCCGGGGGCGGGGCGCTGGGCTTCACACCCATCACCGGAGGCTCGGTCGCCGGGCCCCGCCTCAACGGCCAGGTGATGGCCGGAGGCGGTGACTGGGCGGTGCACAGGCACGGCGTCTCTCTGGACCTCGACGCCCGCTACCTCATCCGGGCCGATGACGGCGCCTACATCGACGTCGTCAACCGCGGGTTCTGGGTGGCCTCACCGGAGGTCGACGACATGCTCGACGCGGGAAGGCCGGTCGACCCTTCGCAGTACTACTTCCGCACCCAGCCGGTGTTCCGCACGGACGCAGAGGCCCACATCTGGCTGACGCACACCGTCTTCGTCGGGCTCGCCTACGACGAGGTCACGGCGCACCAGATCCGCATCGAGTTCTTCGAGGTCCGGTGACCCGTTGACGGCCCGGTGACCGACGGCAGGTCGGGCCACGCGGAGGAGTCCCGTACGCTACCGTATGGGCATGGCAGCTGGGCGGAAGGGGCCGCTGACGGCCGGTGACTGGACCGAGGCGGCGCTCGCGGCTCTGGCGCGCGGAGGGGTCGCGGCGGTCGCCGTCGAGCCGATCGCCAAGTCGCTCGGGGCGACGAAGGGGAGCTTCTACTGGCACTTCGCCGATCGCAACGCTCTGCTCCAGTCGGCGCTGGACCTGTGGGAGAGGCGAGACACCGACCGGGTCATCGCGGCGGTCGACCAGACCCAGGACGCGGCGACCCGGCTGCGCGCTCTGCTCAGGCTGGCTTTCACGTCGGCGGTGGAGGACGTCGCGCGCGCTCCGGAGGACGGGGGTGGCGTCGAGCTGGCCCTGCAGGCGAGTGCGTCACATCCGCTGGTCGCGCCGGCACTGGCACGGGTCACCACCAGGCGGCTGGAGTTCCTGACCGCGCTCTTCACCGAGCTGGGCCTGCCGAGCTCACGGGCTCGCGGCCGCGCACTGCTCGCCTACACCGCGTTCCTCGGCCATGAGCAGCTCGCGCATGCGACACCGGGGTTGCTGCCGACCGGCCGAGCGGTCGGGAGCCACATCGACCGGCTCGTCGAGGCGCTTGTCGGCATCCCGGACTGAGTCCCGGGCTCGCCGGATCGCCGGTGCGGGCGAGCAGCCGAGCGCGGCCATACGGATGCGTATTGACAGACCGCATACGCATGCGTACGGTTCTCCATACGTCAACGTATGGAGATGGCATGAGGCTGGTGGCATTGTTCGGTCACGGACCGAACTGGCAGTACGGCAAGACGGTGTACGAGCAACCGGCCATCCACGGCCACCTCGAGTCGATGCGCCGTCGCTTCGATGAGGGCCGCCTGCTCCTCGGTGGACCGTTCGAGGACGGCGGCGGCCTGGCGGTCCTCGAGGCCACGGACGAGGGAGCCGGAAGGCTGGTGCTGGACGGCGACCCCGCCGTGGCAGCCGGCGTGCTGACCTATCGGCTGCACCGGCTGCACGCCTATTTCGATGCCATTGCTTCGGTGCGGACCGATCTCTCGGTCGAGGACCTCGCGCAACGGCGAGCGGTGGGCTGAGCCATGCGTTCGCTGGCCGTCATCACCCCCGGCACGGCGTGGTCCGACGGCCGGCCTGTCTTCGACCAGGACCCGACGGTCCTGCGCGACCATCTCGGACACATGCGTCGCCTCTTCGAGCAGGGCGCGCTGCTGCTGGGGGGACCGGCGCACGGCGGCCGGTCCGGGTTCGCGCTGCTCGAGGCGGCGACCCTGGAGCGGGCGACCGCGCTGATCGAGGCCGACCCAGCGGTCCGGTCCGGCCTGTTCCGCGTGGAGGTCCAGCAACTCATCCCCTACTTCGACGCCTTCGCCGGCACCCACCGGTCGCCGGACCTCGCGTGAGGCGTTCGCTCCGTCTGTCGCGGGTCGGGCGTCGGGCGGCAGGGCGGTGCCGCTCCGCACGCCGCTGCGCGGGGGTTCGGCTTGTTCGCCGTGGACGAACACGCCGCCTCGCCGGAACACGGGACCACTGCCCAGAGTTGAGTGCATATCACTCAAGTCCACAGAAGCGAGGGCATCGTGTCCCATCAAGATCTTCCCGTCCTGTTCGTCTCCGACCTCGTCGTGCTGCCCGGCATGGTGGTGTCGATCGAGCTCGACGAGTCGTCCCGGGCCGCCATCGACGCCGCCCGGGCGAGCGGTGAGAACCGGCTCCTGGTGGCGCCGCGGCTCGAGGACCGGTACGCGTCGTACGGCGTGATCGCGTCGGTCGAGCAGGTCGGGCGCTTCCGGGGTGGAAACCCGGCGGCCGTGCTCAAGGCGGAACGCCGTGGCCGGATCGGCAGCGGTGTGGCAGGTCCCGGCGCGGCGCTGTGGGTCGAGGTCGAGCCGGTCGACGACCACGTCACCGAACGGGCTCGTGAGCTGGCGGAGGAGTACAAGCGACTGGTGGTCGCCGTGCTCCAGCGTCGCGAGGCATGGCAGGTCGTCGACACGGTGCACCAGATGACCGACCCGACCGTGATCGCCGACTCGGCCGGCTACGCGCCGTACCTCTCGGTGGACCGCAAGCGCGAGCTGCTCGAGACGCCCGACGTGGAGTCGCGGCTCGAGTCGCTCATCGCGTGGACGCGCGAGCACCTGGCCGAGGTCGAGCTCACCGACAAGATCGGTGAGGACGTCCGCGAGGGCATGGAGAAGAGCCAGCGCGAGTTCCTTCTCCGGCAGCAGCTCGCGGCCATCCGCAAGGAGCTCGGCGAGGGCGAGCCGGACGGGGCCGACGACTACCGGACCCGCGTCGAGGCCGCCGACGTCCCGGAGGCGGTCCGCGACGCGCTGCGGCGCGAGGTGGACAAGCTCGAGCGCTCCAGCGACCAGAGCCCGGAGACCGCGTGGATCCGGACCTGGCTGGACACCGTCCTCGAGCTGCCGTGGCAGGTCACGACCGAGGACTCGACCGACATCGTCGAGGCACGCGCCGTCCTCGACGCCGACCATCACGGTCTCGACGAGGTGAAGGAGCGGATCGTCGAGTACCTCGCGGTCCGGAGCCGTCGTGCCGAGCGAGGGCTGCACGTCGTGGGGGGTCGTGGCTCCGGAGCGGTCATGCTGCTGGCGGGCCCGCCGGGAGTCGGCAAGACCTCACTGGGTGAGTCCGTGGCCCGGGCACTCGGCCGGAACTTCGTCCGCGTCGCACTGGGCGGGGTCCGGGATGAAGCGGAGATCCGCGGACACCGCCGGACGTACGTCGGGGCTCTTCCGGGCCGCATCGTGCGCGCGATCAAGGAGGCGGGCTCCATGAACCCCGTCGTCCTGCTCGACGAGGTCGACAAGGTGGGCGCGGACTATCGGGGGGACCCGGCAGCGGCGCTCCTCGAGGTGCTCGACCCGGCGCAGAACCACACGTTCCGCGACCACTACCTCGAGCTCGACCTGGACCTCTCGGACGTGCTGTTCATCGCCACCGCCAACGTGGTCGAGCAGATCCCGTCCGCGCTGGTGGATCGGATGGAGCTGATCACCCTGGACGGGTACACCGAGGACGACAAGGTCGCCATCGCCCGTGACTTCCTGCTGCCCCGGCAGCTCGAGCGCGCCGCGCTGACCGCCGACGAGGTCACCATCTCGGATGCGGCTCTCCACGAGATGGCGGCCAACTACACACGTGAGGCCGGTGTGCGACAGATGGAGCGGCTGCTCGCGAAGGCTCTGCGCAAGGCGGCGACCCGTCTGGCCACGGAGGGTGGCCGGGTGGCTGTCGACGTGGACGACCTGAAGGACCTGGTCGGGCGACCGCGGTTCACCCCCGAGGCTCCCGAACGCACCTCGGTCCCGGGCGTCGCGACCGGACTCGCTGTCACGGGTCTCGGCGGTGACGTCCTCTTCATCGAGGCGTCCGCCCACCCGGGCACGGCCGGCCTCACCCTGACCGGGCAGCTCGGAGACGTGATGAAGGAGTCGGCGCAGATCGCGCTCACCTTCGTGCGCAGCCATGCGGGCGCGCTCGGGATCGACCCGGCGTTCTTCGACCAGGCGATCCACGTGCACGTGCCCGCGGGGGCGACGCCGAAGGACGGTCCCTCGGCGGGCATCACGATGGTGACCGCCCTGACCTCGCTCGCCACCGGTCGCCCCGTGCGCTCCGAGGTCGGCATGACCGGGGAGGTCACCCTCAACGGTCGTGTGCTGCCCATCGGCGGGCTGAAGCAGAAGCTGTTGGCAGCCCAGCGGAACGGACTGACCGAGGTGTTCGTGCCGCTCCGCAACGAGCCGGACCTGGACGACGTACCGGCGGAGGTCCTCGAGGCGCTGACCGTGCACGTGGTCGGTGACGTCCTGGACGTGGTCCGTGGCGCCCTCTCCGCGGCGGGAGCGGCGACCGCGGCGGCGTGACAGGGCCGACCGCGGACGCTCCTCCTGTTGCGCATGACGCCGAACGTTGACACAGGTCGCAACAAGGAGAAGATTCGCCTGCCATCACACGGCCTCGGGCTGCCTCGTCCGAAGGAGAGTCCATGTACCGCTCTCGCGTTCTCGCCGCCTCCACCGTCGTCGCCGCGGCTGCCACCGTCCTGTTCGCCGGAGCGCCGAGCACGCAGGCGGCGAGCAAGGGGGCGCCACCGAACCGGGTCGTGATCGTGTTGTTCGACCAGATGGTCCCGCAGTACGCCGACGAGTTCGCGATGCCGAACTTCCGGTCCCTGCGCGACAGCGGCACGAACTTCGAGAAGGCCTACCTGGGCTACATGGCCTCCGAGACCGTGATGGCGCACAACGTGATCACCTCCGGCCTCGAGCCGCGCCACATGGGCTGGACGGACGAGGCCTACCGCGACCACGCCGACGTCTTCGGCAAGGGCGCCGACCAGATGCACATCACCGGCGACCTGAGCCTGTCCGACTTCGCACTGATCGAGAAGAACAACGGCGTGGCCTACCCCAAGCTCGCCGACTACCTGCACGCGGCCTATCCCGGCACCGAGTTCATCACCGTCGGTGAGAAGTCGTACGCCGTGGAGTCGGCGACGGGTGCGAGCGGTGACATCGCGGTCCGGCTGTCGAGCCGACGCAGCGACGTGACGAGCGACTATCCGACCGGCTGCCGCAACCTGTCGATCCCCGGCGTTCCCGGCAACGGGCAGTGGCGCTCGCCGGCCGGCAAGAACGTGCCGGGATACCTGACGGCGCCCGACCCGGTGGACCCGACCCTGTGCGGCCGGTTCTTCGTCAACGCCGACAAGAACAACCACTACGGCACCAAGGACGCCTTCCCGTCCTGGCTCTACCCCGGCGAGGGCAACCGCTTCGTCCCGGGCAACGACCCCGAGCACCTCGGCGGTGACACGTGGGCGGCCGACGCAGCGATCGCGATGATGAAGAACGAGAACTGGTCCGGCATGTTCGTCACGATGGGCGGCATCGACAAGGCCGGCCACATGTGGGGCGCCCAGGACGACACCGCCTCGCAGGACTGCACCACGCTCGCGGGCATGTCCCACGTCCGGTGCGCGGCCGAGAACGCCGACCGGCAGCTCGGCAAGATCCTCGCCGCCGTCCGCGAGGTCGACGCCCAGAAGGGCGGTCACACGCTGGTGGTGCTGACCGCCGACCACGGCGCGACGTACGGGGAGCACTTCTACGGCAAGACGGCCGCGGGCTCGGGCGACAGCAACTGGTACTACGCGCCGGCGGACCTGGGCGTGTGGGACGCCGGCACCAACGGCGTCCTCGACCAGGTCACCTACTCCAACCCGTCGCCGGACATCGCCGCACTCAATGCCGACGGCAACGTGCAGTTCTCCTACCAGTCGACCGCGATCGAGGCCTGGCTGCTCGACCACTCGCCCTCGGCCGACCGGGCCAAGGCAGCACAGATGCTGGGCATGCCGGGCGTGATCGCGACGTACTGGAAGAACCAGCGCGGAGACCGGTTCCGGCTGCGGGGCACCAACGCGATGACCAGGTCGGAGAGGGCGTGGTGGAGGGCGCACGCCCAGTCGATCGTCGACACGATGGCTGCCCCCGACGGGCCGGACGTGGTCGGGCTTCTGCACGACAAGACCAGCTACGGCGTGTACGGCGACCACGGCGGCGCGCAGGAGTCGGTGCAGCGGGTGCCGATGGTGTTCTGGATGCCCGGGATGAAGGCGGATGCCACCCGCGAGTCGTTCCGGACGCCCGACGTGATGCCGACCATCCTCGCGGCGATGGGGATCCGCACCACGTCCAGGACGGACGGCAGGGCGCACGCCCTCGGGCGCGGCCACCACGGTCACCCCTGGTGAGCTTCGCCGCGCGCTGACGGCGCGCGTGGCCGCCGTCCCGCGGGTTGCGGCCGGGGCGTCGACGCGGCCTGCCCCGAGCCCTAGACTCGGACACCAGGGATTGCGTATTACGGAATGAGTCGCACTATGCGCAACAAAGTCAGGGCTGCAGGCACCACCGTCCGGCTGCTGGGGCACACCCGCTACGAAGTGCTCCCCACGGACAGCATCGAGGACAAGGTGCTCGAACACGTGCCCGTGGAGCGCGGCCTCACCGTCACCGCCTCACCCCGCAAGGGTCTGGAGCCGACCCTCGACCTGGCCGAGCGGCTGACCGGCCACGGCTACGTGGTGACGCCGCACCTGGCCGCCCGGATGGTGCGCGACCGCGTCGAGCTGAGCGAGATCTGCGACCGGTTGACCGGCAAGGGCATCACCCGCGTCTTCGTCCCCGGCGGTGACGCCGAGACGCCCGGCGGGTACGCCGACGCGCTGAGCCTGCTCCAGGACCTCGCGGCCCTGGGCAGTCCGTTCGCGCACGTCGGCATCACCGGCTATCCCGAGTCGCATCCCACGATCAACGACGACCTGACGATCCAGGCGATGTGGGACAAGCGACGCTATGCCACGCAGGTGGTCAGCAACCTGACCTTCGACCCGGCCGTGGTCACCTCCTGGGTACGCCGGATGCGAGCGCGAGGGATCACCATGCCCTTGCTCCTCGGCCTGCCGGGACCGGTCGACCGCGCGAAGCTGCTGTCGATGGCCGGCAAGATCGGCGTGGGCGAGTCGACGCGCTTCTTGTCCAAGCACAAGGGGACCTTCGCCCGGCTGGCCGCACCGGGCGGCTTCACGGGCGAGAAGTTCCTGCAGAAGTGCGCGGCTCAGCTGGGGGAGCCGGAGCTCGGTCTGGAGGGGCTGCACGTCTTCACCTTCAACCAGGTGGCCGAGACCGAGAGGTGGCACCGCGAGCTGCTCGAGCGGCTCACGTCGCGGCGGTGACGAGGGTCGTCAGCACTCGATGACGTTGACGGCCAGACCGCCGCGCGCCGTCTCCTTGTACTTGGTCTTCATGTCGCGGCCGGTGTCGCGCATCGTCTTGATCGCCCGGTCGAGACTCACCTTGTGGCTGCCGTCGCCGTTGATCGCCAGGCGGGCGGCGTTGATCGCCTTCACCGACGCGATCGCGTTGCGCTCGATGCACGGGATCTGCACCAGCCCGCCCACCGGGTCGCAGGTCAGGCCGAGGTTGTGCTCGATGCCGACCTCGGCGGCGTTCTCGACCTGGGGCGGGTTGGCGCCCAGCACCTCCGCCAGCCCGCCGGCGGCCATCGAGCAGGCCGAGCCGACCTCGCCCTGGCAGCCGACCTCCGCACCGGAGATCGACGCGTTGGTCTTGAACAGGATCCCGACCGCGGCCGCCGTCAGCAGGTAGCGCACGATCCCGTCGTCGTCGGCACCCGGCACGAAGCGAACGTAGTAGTGCAGCACGGCGGGGATGATCCCGGCAGCTCCATTGGTCGGCGCGGTCACGATGCGGCCACCGGACGCGTTCTCCTCGTTGACCGACAGTGCGTAGAGATTGACCCAGTCGAGCACGTGGAGGGGGTCGGAGTCGCCGATGGCCGTCAGGTCGCGGTAGAGAGCGGGCGCGCGACGAGGCACTTTCAGTCCTCCCGGCAGCACCCCCTCGCGGTGGAAGCCGCGCTCGACGCACTCGGCCATCACCGACCAGAGACGGAGCATCCCCGAGCGGATCTCGGCGTCGGTGCGCCAGGCCTGCTCGTTGGCCAGCATCACGTCGCTGATGGCGCATCCCTCACGGGCACAGATCGCGAGCAGCTCGGCGCCGGTGGTGAAGGGGAACCGGAGGGGCGTCTCGTCGACGACCACGCGGTCCACCCCGGTCGCGTGCTCGTCGACGACGAAGCCGCCGCCGACGGAGTAGTAGGTGCGGCACCTGATCTCCGCGTCGCCGGCGTCGTACGCGCCGAACGTCATGCCGTTCGGGTGCGCCGGCAGGCTCCGCCGCCGGTGCATCACCAGGTCCTCGTCGAGGTCGAACGGGACCGGGGTCGTCCCCGCCAGCCGCAACGCGCCCGCCGAACGGATCGCGTCGAGCCGACCGGCGGCCCGGTCGGTGTCGGTGGTCGCCGGGTCCTCTCCCTCGAGCCCGAGCACGACCGCCATGGGGGAGCCGTGGCCGTGGCCGGTCGCACCCAGCGAGCCGAACAGCTCCGCCCGGATCCTTCGTACGTCGGAGAGCCGGCCCGACTCGACGAGCCCGTCGGCGAACCGCTTGGCCGCGCGCATCGGGCCGACCGTGTGGGACGACGACGGCCCGATGCCGATCGAGTAGAGGTCGAACGCGGACAGCGCCATCAGATGATGCCGCCGTGCCCGCTCAGGACGGAGCCCAGCAGGTCGGTCAGGGCCGCCTCGAGCCTCCCGGTGCCCGTGGTCACCACCGTCAGCGGGAGGCCGAGGCGGTCGGCGGCCTGCTGGGCGAGCGTGCGGAGCTCGTCATCCGGCTCCTGGGCGAGCCAGACGACCCGTGTGTAGTGCCGGAAGTAGTCGTCGCGGAGCTCGGGCCATCGGTCCAGGCCGAGCTCGCGCACCACGGTCCGCTCGAAGGAGCGGACGAGGAAGTCGGTGAGGAGATAGGTGCCGGGCTCGGCCGCGAGCCGATCCGCCAGCGCGGCTTCGCCGTCGTAGAGGTCGTAGCAGTGCAGGCCCGGCAGCCGCTCGAGCCCCAGCTCGGCGCAGAGGGCGTCGAGGGCGCCGTAGGTGCCGCAGTCGGCGTAGCCCACCGCGACCACGTCGTACGCCGGCGACAGCTCGACGGCGAGGCGGCGCACCTCCTCGGCGATCAGGTGCGGACGGTTGTGCAGCAACGGCGGGAGGGGGTGGATGTCGACCGACCAGTCGTGACGGGCGACGACGGAGGCTGCCGACTGAGCCAGGGCGCCGCAGGCGACCAGGGCGATCCGCGGGCCACCGTCAGCTCGGGAACGCAAGGAGATCGACGAACCGGTCGTTGAAGTCGGTGCGGTCGGAGAGCTCGACATAGGTCACCTCCTCGAGCAGCGCGAGGGCGCCGGCGCGCTCGCGGATCGACAGCAGCACCATCTTGGCGCCCTCACCCGCGACGTTGCCGGCGGCGACGATGCGCAGCACGGGCAACGTGGGCACCAGACCGATGCGGACGGCCGACGCCGCGGACAGGTAGCTGCCGAACGAGCCGGCGAGGAGCACCTGCTGGAGGTCGCGGTGCTCGAGGCCGAGCTCCTCCATCAGCAGCGTCCAGCCCGTCGAGATCGCAGCCTTGGCGAACTGCAGCTCCCGCACATCTCGCTGCGACAGCACGACCCCGTCTGCCGGGTCGGCGTCGGGGCGCTCGCGATGGAGCACGAAGACCCGCTCCTCGCCGATGTAGGTCAGCCGGTCGGCCAGGCCGGGTGCGACCTCCTTGGCCACCTCGTCGGTCACGAACCGGCCGCTGGCGTCGAGGAGCCCGACCCGGACGAGCTCGGCCACGGCGTCGACCAGTCCGGAGCCGCACAGGCCGCGTGGCGCGACATCGCCGATCACGGACAGCTCCACGTCGTCTGCCAGCCTGATGACCTCGATCGCACCGTCGGCCGCGCGCATGCCGCAACGGATCGCGCCGCCCTCGAACGCCGGCCCGGCGGGCGCCGCCGTCGCCAGGATGCGGTCGCCGTCGCTCAGCACGATCTCGCAGTTGGTGCCCACGTCGATGAAGAGCCGGATCCGCTTGTCGCGGTCCATCCCGGTGGCGAGCATGCCGGCGACGATGTCGCCGCCGACGTAGGCGCCGAGCGCTGGGAACAGGGCGACGCGGGCGCCCGGGTGCAGCTCGAGCCCCAGCTCGCGGGCGAGGACGGAGGGCGGGGCGGCGGTGGTCTGGATGAACGGCGCGACGCCGAGTGGCTCGGGGTCGATGCCGAGGGCGAGGGCCGTCATCGTCGCGTTGCCGGCGAGCGCAGCCTCGTAGACCTGCTGCGGGTCCACACCGCCCTTCGCGGCAGACCTGCTCGGCGAGCGTCGCGAGCGTCTGGCCTGCGGCGTCCTGGAGCCGTCCGAGCGCCGCGGGGTCGAGCATGGTGGCGCTGATCCGGGTGATGACGTCGCCGCCGAAGGGCTGTTGCCTGTTGAGCATCGAGGCCACCGCGACCGGGGTGCCGGTGACGAGGTCGAGCAGCGTCGCCACCACCGTGGTGGTGCCGAGGTCGAAGGCGATCGCGTAGCGGACGCCGGTGGTGTCACCGGGCTCGACGTCGATCAGGACCTCGTCGACGACGACCGCGGTCACCTTGTAGTCGGCCTGCCGGAGCACCGTGGGCAGCCGACGGAGGAGGTAGAGGTCCGGCTGCGGCTCGAGGTCGTCGATCGCCTGCAGGAGGCGGTCGAGGTCGGGTCGCTGGTCATCGAGTGTGGGCTCGCTGAGCTCGACGTAGCGCTTCTGGACCGCCGGCCGCAGGATCACCTGTCGCCCGACGCCGACGGTCGCGGCCTTGGGGCGGGTGGTGAGCGGGGGTACGACGACGTCGTGGTCTCTGGTCGCCTGGACCAGGCAGGCCAGGCGCCAACCGTCCTCCAGCTCGGAGGTGCTGAAGGTACGGACGTCGTGGCGCGTCACCGCGGTGGCCGGGGCGACACGCACCTTGCACTTGTGACAGGTGCCGTGGCCGCCGCAGGTGGAGTCGATCGCGATGCCGTTCCACGACGCGGAGTCGAACACGCTGACCCCCGGAGGGACGCGGACCTGCTTCTGGGCCGGCGGCGCCTCCTTGTCCTCCACGGTGAAGGACAGCGCGACCCGTCCGGTGCCGTCGTGGGTCACCGGCTCGGCGCCGGCCGGGGCGAGCAGCCCCTCCCGACGGACGGCGTCGAGGGAGAACTCCGGCTGCTCCGGCTCGACCGGATCGCCGAGGTCGGCGGTCATGTCGTCGCGGCCTGCTTGGCGCGGTGGGCCGAGATCCAGGCCATGCCCCAGTCGTCGTGGTTCAAGAACACGTCGGCGGCCTTGACCGCTTCGACGATCTGCGGGGTGCGGGTGTCCATGATCGCGCTGGTCAGACCGGCCGTCATCGCCATCGGGAGCCAGGCGGCACCGAGGGTGTGGCGGTCGGGCATGCCGAAGGACACGTTGGAGGCGCCGCAGGTCATGTTGACGCCGAACTCGTCGCGGATGCGCCGCATGCACTCCAGGGTCACCAGCGACGTCGAGGTGTCGGCCCCGATCGGCATGGCCAGCGGATCGATGACGATGTCGGCCTGGGCGATGCCGTACTCCTGCGTGGCGACCCGGACGATCTTCGCGGTCAGGTCGAGGCGCTTGTCGGCCTCCATCGGGATCTCGTCGTGGTCGTTGGGCAGCGCGATCACCGCGGCGTCGTACTTCTTGACGAGCGGGAGGATCGCCGCCATCCGGTCGTCCTCGGCGGTGATCGAGTTGACCAGCGCCCGGCCCTGGTAGACCGAGAGCCCGGCCTCCAGCGCCTCGACGACCGACGAGTCGATGCAGATCGGCAGGTCGGTCAGCTCCTGCACCATCCGGATCGCCTTCGCCAGCAGCTCGGGCTCGTCGGTGAGGGGCACTCCCATGTTGATGTCGAGCACGTCGGCGCCGCCCTCGACCTGCGCCTTGACGTCCCGCTCGATCGCGGAGAAGTCGCCGGCCCGCAGCTGCTCCTGGAAGATCCGGCGGCCCGTGGGGTTGATCCGCTCGCCGATCAGGCAGAACCGGTGGCCGTGCCCGATCACGACCTCCTTGGTCGCGCTGCGCAGCACGGTCTCCAGCGGTGTGGCCGTCATGCGTCGACCTTCGCGCGACGCTGGCTGAGGAGGTCCTTGGCCCGCTTGACCGTGGCGGACGCGTCGGCGGCGTAGCCGTCGGCACCGACCGCGTCGGCGTACTCCTGGGTGACCGGCGCGCCGCCGACCATCACGACGACCGAGTCACGCAGACCGGCCTTCTCGAGCGCGTTGATGTTGGCCTTGAACATCGGCATGGTCGTGGTCAGGAACGCCGAGAACCCGACGATGTCGGGCTGGTGCTCCTGGATCTTCTCCACGAACTTCTCCGGCGCCACCTGGACCCCCAGGTCGATCACCTCGAAGCCGGCGCCCTCGAGCATGATGTTGACGAGGTTCTTGCCGATGTCGTGCACGTCGCCCTTGACCGTGCCCATCAGGAACTTGCCGACGGTCTCCACGCCGGTCTCGGCCAGCAACGGGCGCAGCCGCTCCATGGCGCCGGCCATCGCCCGGCCGGCGATCAGCATCTCGGGGACGAAGAAGTCGCCGCGCTCGAACCTCGCTCCGACCTCCTCCAGGGAGGGGATGAGCGCCTCGAACAAGAGGGTCTGCGGCTCCATGCCGAGCTCCAGCCCCGACTCGGTGAGCTCGAGCACGCGCGGGGCGTTGCCGACCAGCGTCTCGTCGTAGAGACCTCGCAGAATCTCCTCGGATGTCGTCATGCCACGCCTTCCTTCGTCAGACGAGAGGTGGATCCGTGCAGCACCGCGGCGATCTCGCTCGCCCGGATGATCAGGGTGCGGCCGAGCTCCTCGACGCGTCCGTCGAGGCGGCTGGTGGGGCCCGAGAGGCCGAGCGCGGCCACGACGTCGCCGCGGGCCCCGCGGACGGGTACGGCGACACCGGTGAGGCCTTCTTCGAGCTCGTCCACGGTCACCGCGTAGCCGCGCCGGCGAGTCGTCGTTCCGTCGCGCTCGAGCGCGGCCACCGTGGTCAGGGTGCGCGGCGTGACCTGCTCGAGTCCGATGGCCGAGGGAGAGAGCGCGCCCCAGGCCAGGAAGACCTTGCCGAGGGAGGAGGTGTGGGCCGGGACGTCGACCTGCGTCCAGTCGCGGGTGCCGAGGAGGTACTGGGAGTCGACCTGGGCCACCTGGACCACCCGGTCACCGCGGAGCACCGAGAGGTGCACGCTCTCCTGGGTGTCGCGGCCGATGCGCTCCATCGTCGGACGAGCCAGTCGCACCAGCTGGTCCCACGGGTCGTGCCGCGCGGCGTACAGCCAGAACAGGCTGCCCGCGACGTAGCCGCCGTTCTCCTCGCGCTCGAGCAGGTTGCCGCGCTCGAGGGCGGCGAGCAGGCGGGAGGTCGTGGACTTGGCGAGCCCGGTGGCCGCCTGCAGGTCGGCGAACGACACCGGCGCGTCCGCTTCGACCACCATCGAGGCCAGCTGCACGGCGCGGTCGAGTGCCTGGGTGCCGCTGCCGGCGGGCTCGGCCACCAAACTCACCTCACTCGGGGTCTTTCGGGAGGGTTCCATGATGTGGAACTGTGGTCCCACATCATGAGGTTAGACAGGAGGCGCGATGTTCCGCAACCGGATGCCCCGTTACGAGGTGCTGTCCGAGGACGCGATGGCGACCCTCGACCAGGGCTGGCGTCGGCTGATGACCGAGATCGGCGTCGAGTTCATGGACGACCGAGCGCTCGACCTGTTCCGTACGGCGGGCCAGCGGGTCGAGGACCGTACCGTGTTCCTCGACCCCGACTTCGTGCTCGAGCAGGTCGCGAAGGCACCGCGTGAGTTCGACCTCCAGGCCCGCAACCCGGCCAACAGCGTGCACATCGGCGGCGACGCGATGGCGTTCGGCGCGGTGTACGGTCCGCCGTTCGTCCGCGAGGGCGACGTACGTCGCGACGGCACCATGGAGGACTTCCGGAACTTCAGCCGCCTCGCCCAGAGCTTCGCCGCGCTCGACAGCGCGGGCGGTGTGGTCAACGAGCCGAACGACACCCCGCTCGACAGCCGCCACCTCGACATGACCTACGCCCTGCAGACGCTGACCGACAAGATCTACATGGGCAACGTCGTCAGCGGCACGAACGCCGCCGACACCATCGCGATGACCGAGATCCTCTTCGGCTCCCGTGAGGCGATCGAGGAGACGCCGGCGATCATCTCGCTGATCAACTGCAACAGCCCGCTCCGCTGGGACGACCGGATGCTCGAGGCGCAGTTCGAGTACTCGACCGCGAACCAGCCCGTCGTGCTCACGCCGTTCATCCTGATGGGCGCGATGTCGCCGGTGACGATCCCGGCCGCCCTGGTGCAGCAGATCACCGAGGCGCTGTCGGGCATCGCGCTGTCCCAGCTGATCCGGCCCGGCTGCCCGGTCGTGTTCGGCTCGTTCCTGTCCAACATCGACATGCAGTCGGGCTCGCCGACGTTCGGTACGCCGGAGTCCGGGATCGGGCTCCTGTGCACCGGGCAGATCGCCCGGCACTTCAACCTGCCCTTCCGGACCGGTGGCGGCCTGACCTCGTCGCAGGTCCCCGACGCGCAAGCCGGCTACGAGGCGTTGATGACGCTGCTCCCGACCTTCCTGGCCGGAGCCAACTGGGTCATGCACTCGGCCGGCTGGCTCGAGGGCGGGCTGGTCGCGGGGTTCGAGAAGTTCGTCATCGACGTCGAGCTGGTCCAGATGCTGCAGCACGAGTTCACTCCGCTGGAGATCGACGAGGCGTCGATGGCGTTCGACGCCCACCAGGAGGTCGGCCACGGAGGACACTTCCTCGGCGCCGCGCACACCATGGAGCGGTTCCGCACCTGCTTCTACCGGCCGATGCTCTCCTCGTCGGAGAACTACGAGCGCTGGATGCGCAACGGCGCCAAGGACACCGCGACCCGGGCCGGCGAGATCTACCGCACGAAGCTCGAGGAGTACGAGCCGCCGCCGATCGACGACGCCGTGCGCGAGGAGCTCGAGGCCTACGTGACCCGTCGGCGCACCGAGCTCGGGGACTGAGCGGCGCACGTGGGCGCGCTCAAGGTGAGCAGTCGGTGCGCTCAGAGACCGCCCACGGCCTGATATAGCCTGCGACCCATGTCCGCGGTGGAGGAGGCCCAGCCGCCAGTCGGGGTCGGCAGCACTGCACCCGTCCAGTCGGTCGACCGCGCGATCACCATCCTCGAGCTGCTGGCCCGCCAGGGCGAGTCGAGCGTCACCGAGATCGCGGCGCGCTTGGGGGTGCACAAGTCGACAGCGTTCCGGCTGCTCGCCACCTTGGAGGGCCACCGTCTGGTGGAGCAGGTCAACGACCGGGGTCGTTACCGCCTCGGCGTCGGCAACCTGCGCCTGGCCGGCGCGACGACCGCCCGGCTCGACGTCGTCAGCGAGGCGCGCCCGGTGACCCGCCAGCTCGCCGTCGACACCGGTGAGACGGTGAACATCACCGTGCGCTCCGAGGAGTCCGCGCTCTACCTCGACCAGGTCGCCGGGTCGTCGGCCCTCCAGTCCCACAACTGGGTGGGCCAGCGCATCCCCCTGCATGCGACGAGCAACGGCAAGGTGCTGCTCAGCGAGCTCGCCGAGCACGACTTCGACGCCGCCCTCCCGCACCTGCCCCGGCTGACCGAGCACACCATCACCTCGCCGGAACGGATGCGGGAGGAGCTCGCCGGGGTGCGCCGCCTGGGCTACGCCCTCGCGGTGGACGAGCTGGAGGTGGGACTGACCGCGGCCGCCGCCCCGATCCGCAACGCCCATGGCGACATCGTCGCGTCCATGAGCATCTCCGGACCGACGTTCCGCCTGACCCGTGAGCGGCTGGAGGAGACCGTGCCCCTGGTCGTCGCGGCGGCGCTCGAGGTGTCGCACCGTCTCGGTTGGGGACGCCGCACCTGAGCCGGCGGTACCGCCGCGCCGGGGTCGGCACCTGACAGGTGCCCCCGCGCGGTGCCATTCTGGGTGCGGGCCTTGACGTGTGGCCCAGGTCACCTATTCTCCGTTCCATAGGATCGTTGCGGCATGAGCAATGAGTTGCGGATCGCGCAACACGTGCCGGTCGCGAGGAGGGGCGCGTATGCCTGATCTCTACGTCGACGGTGCGTGGGTCGGCGCCTCGGCCG
This sequence comes from uncultured Actinomycetota bacterium, assembly GCA_963805345.1. Taxonomy (GTDB): domain Bacteria; phylum Actinomycetota; class Actinomycetes; order Propionibacteriales; family Nocardioidaceae; genus Nocardioides. The sequence goes on along the minus strand of CAWDUA010000004.1, from coordinate 26,562 downwards.
GTGCCCGTCGGGAGATCCTGTGTCCCGCCGACGGCACGCTCGTGGCCGTCGTGGACGAGGCGAGCGCGGTCGACACCGACCGGGCGATCGCCGCCGCGCACCGCGCCTTCCACGAGGGGACCTGGCCCACGACGTCCGCGCGCGACCGCGGCGACCTGCTGCTGCGGGTGGCCGACCTGCTCGAGCGCGACTGCGAGGCCGTCGCTCTCGCAGAGTCCCGCGACACCGGGAAGCGGCTGGTCGAGAGCCGGTACGACGTCGCCGACGTGGCGTCGGTGTTCCGCTACTACGGACGGGTGGCCGCGGAGGACGCCGGTCGCGTGGTCGACACCGGGAACCCCGACGTCGTCAGCCGCATCGTGCACGAGCCGATCGGGGTGTGCGGGCTGATCGCCCCCTGGAACTACCCGCTGCTGCAGGCCTCCTGGAAGGTCGCCCCCTGCCTGGCCGCCGGGGACACCTTCGTGCTGAAGCCCAGTGAGCTCACGCCGCACACCTCGATCCACCTGATGCGACTCCTCGAGGAGGCAGGTCTCCCGGCCGGTGTCGGCAACCTCGTGCTCGGCGCGGGAGCGGAGGTCGGTGCGCCGCTGGCGGCCGACCCACGCGTCGACCTGGTCTCGTTCACCGGGGGAGTGCAGACCGGGCGCTCGGTGATGGCGGCCGCGGCCGACACCGTGAAGCGGGTCGCCCTCGAGCTCGGCGGCAAGAATCCCAACATCGTCTTCGCGGACGCCGACGTCGAGGTGGCCCTCGACTACGCGCTGACCGCGGTGTTCCTGCACTCGGGCCAGGTCTGCTCCGCGGGCGCGCGCCTGCTGGTCGAGGAGTCGCTGCACGACCGGTTCGTCGACGCCCTCGTCGAGCGCGCGGTCAACATCCGCCTCGGCGGTCCCTTCGACGAGAAGGCAGAGACCGGAAGCCTGATCAGCGCTGCCCATCGGGAGAAGGTGGCGGCGTACGTCGCGACCGGTCTGGCCGAGGGGGCCGTGCTCCGCTGTGGCGGCGCCGCCCCCGATGACCCCGCCCTGGCCGACGGCTTCTACTACCTGCCCACGGTGCTCGACGGCTGCACGAGCGACATGAGCGTGACCCAGAACGAGTCGTTCGGTCCGGTGCTGACGGTCGAGACGTTCCGGTCCGAGGACGAAGCGGTGGCCATCGCCAACGACAGCACCTACGGGCTCGCCGGAGCGGTATGGACCCGAGACGCCGGGAAGGCGCAGCGTGTCGCCGGCCGGATGCGGATGGGGACGGTCTGGATCAACGACTACCACCCCTACGTGCCCCAGGCCGAGTGGGGCGGCTACAAGCAGTCGGGCGTGGGTCGCGAGCTGGGCGAGGACGGGTTGGCCGAGTACCGCGAGACCAAGCACATCTGGCACAACATCCGGCCCGCGGAGCAGCGCTGGTTCGACGGCGCTCCCCCCACCACCGCGAGCACGGCCGGCGCCGACGGTCCGGGCAGCGACGGATGAGCCGATGACCGAGCGCTATGACGTGGTGATCGTGGGCGGCGGATCCGCCGGCTGTGCTCTCGCCAACCGTCTGTCAGAAGACCCGGGCACCACGGTGCTGGTCCTCGAGGCGGGGCGCTCGGACTTCCGGATCGACCCCTTCATCCACATGCCGGCGGCGCTCACCATCCCGATCGGGAACCGGTTCTACGACTGGAAGTACGAGTCCGACCCCGAGCCGCACATGTACGACCGCCGCATCTACCACGCGCGGGGCAAGGTCCTCGGGGGGTCCAGCAGCATCAACGGGATGATCTTCCAGCGCGGCAACCCACTGGACTACGAGCGTTGGGCCGCCGAGCCCGGACTGGAGTCCTGGGACTACCAGCACTGCCTTCCGTACTTCAAGAAGATGGAGACGTGCCTCGCGGGGGCCGACGAGTGGCGCGGTGGCCAGGGGCCGCTGGTCCTGGAACGCGGTCCGGCCGAGAACCCCCTCTTCGGTGCCTTCTTCCAGGCGGCCCAGGACGCCGGCTACCCGTTGACCGACGACGTGAACGGCTACCGCCAGGAGGGGTTCGCGAGGTTCGACCGCAACCTCCACCGGGGACGCCGTCTGTCGGCGGCCCGCGCCTACCTGCACCCGGTGCGTCACCGGAAGAACCTGACGGTGCACACGCTCGCCTTCGTCACCGGCATCAGGTTCGACGGCACGCGCGCCGTGGGGGTCGACTACCGACGGGGTGGCCGGCTCAATCGTCAGGTCGACGCGGGCGAGGTGCTGCTGTGCGGCGGGGCGATCAACAGTCCGCAGCTCCTCCAGCTGTCCGGCGTCGGCCGTGCCGACGACCTGCGTCGGCTCGGCATCGAGGTGGTCGCGGACGTGCCCGGGGTCGGCCAGAACCTCCAGGACCACCTCGAGGTCTACGTCCAGCACGCGTCGAAGCAACCGGTCTCGATCGCACCCGGCCTCCGGATGCGGGCCCGGCCCAAGATCGGCTACGACTGGCTCGTCCACCGCCGCGGCCTCGGCGCGACCAACCACTTCGAGGGTGGCGGCTTCGTGCGCAGCAACGACGACGTCGACTACCCGAACCTGATGTTCCACTTCCTCCCGGTCGCGGTGCGCTACGACGGCAGCGTGCCGTCCGAGGGGCATGGCTACCAGGTGCACATCGGCCCGATGTACGCCGACACCCGGGGCCACGTGAAGATCCGCTCGACCGACCCCAGCGAGCACCCCTCGATGCTCTTCAACTACCTGTCGACGCCCAACGACCGCAGGGAGTGGGTCGAGGCCATCCGGGTGGCCCGCGACATCTTGAGCCAGCCCGGCCTCGCGGCGTTCGACGACGGTGAGATCTCGCCCGGGGCCGGCGTCGAGACCGACGACGAGATCCTCGACTGGGTCCGGCGCGACGCCGAGACCGCGCTCCACCCGTCGTGCACCGCGAAGATGGGCACCGAGGCCGACGCGGTGGTCGACCCCGCCACGATGCGCGTGCACGGACTCGAGGGCCTGCGGGTCGTGGACGCGTCGGTCTTCCCGTTCGTCACCAACGGAAACATCTACGCCCCGGTGATGATGGTCGCCGAGAAGTCGGCCGACCTGATCCTGGGCAACACCCCGCTGCCTCCCGCCGACGTGCCGTACTACCGGTACCGCGACGGCATGCCGCTCCACCCACCCGGTGACCCGCGCAACGGCGTCACCACCGACGGTCGTCCCGACTCGGGGCGCCCGGTTGAGAAGGAGGCCACTCGATGACCGCGCCCACGACCGAAGCCCAGCCCAGCCGCGCCGCCGGCGTCGACAGCACCGAGTCGGCCGTGAAGGTCGAGGGGCTCTGGAAGATCTTCGGTCCACACGCGGCCAAGATCATGCAGAGCGAGGACGCCACGCTGTCGCGCAAGGAGCTCCAGGAGAAGACCAATCACGTGGTCGGCATCCGCGACGTCTCCTTCGATGTCGCCCCGGGCGAGGTCTTCGTGGTGATGGGCCTCTCGGGCTCGGGCAAGTCGACGCTGGTCCGCCTGCTCAACCGACTGATCGAGCCGACCGCCGGCACGGTGACGCTCTACGGCGACGACATCACCGCGATGTCCGACCGCGCGCTGCTCGACACCCGCCGTCGGCGCGTCTCGATGGTGTTCCAGCACTTCGGCCTCCTGCCCCACCGCAAGGTGATCGACAACGTCGCCTTCGGGCTCGAGGTCCGCGGCGAGGGCCGGACGGACCGTCGCAACCGGGCGCAGGAGATGGTCGACCTGGTCGGCCTCTCCGGCTACGAGAACAACTTCCCCGACCAGCTGTCCGGTGGCATGCAGCAGCGGGTCGGCCTGGCCCGGGCGCTGGCGTCCAACCCCGACATCTTGATGTTCGACGAGCCGTTCTCGGCCCTCGACCCGCTGATCCGCCGTGACATGCAGAACGAGGTCATCCGGCTCCACCACGAGGTCGGCAAGACGATGGTGTTCATCACCCACGACCTGGCGGAGGCGCTCAAGCTCGGCGACCGGATCCTGATCATGCGAGACGGCGAGATCGTCCAGATCGGGACCCCCGACGAGGTGGTCGGGGCCCCCGCCGACGACTACGTGCGCGACTTCGTCAGCGACGTGCCGAAGTCGCACGTGCTGACGCTGAGGTGGGTGATGCGTGAGGCCAAGGAGGGCGAGGTGAGTGCCGACAGCCCGGCCCTGCCGTGCGACCAGATCGTGCGCGAGGCGGCTCGGGTCGTGCTCGACACCCAAGGTCCGTGCCGGGTGATGGACGGTGACAAGCTGGTCGGTCTCGTCGACGACGAGGACATCCTGCGGGTGGTCGTCGCCGAAGAGGGTCACTGATGACCGCCACCCTCACCACGCCGCCGCCTCAGGGGCCCGAGCTCACCAACAAGGAGGAGCAGCCGTACGTCGAGCCGGTCAAGAAGCGCCACACCGGCGTGAAGCTGCTCGGCATCCTCGTCGTCTGGCTCGTCCTCTACACCGCCCTCAAGGGCAAGATGACCAAGGCGATGGGCCTCCAGGACACCACGGAGCTCCACCGCAAGCTCAACGAGGCGCGCGACTGGGTCCAGCTGCACGGGCCCGACAACTGGTTCATCGGTGGTGTCCTCGGGACGATCGGTGACTTCCTGAACTGGCTGGTGCTCCGGTTCCAGGAGCTGATCGCGATCCCGGCCCCGCCGCGACCCGTCCCGGAGATCGGGTGGCTGGGTGTCATCGCGATCGCGATCTGGGTGACCTACGTCGCCGCCGGGCTCCGGTCCACGATCCTGGTGACCATCACGTTCTTGATGTTCGGCATCCTCGATCTCTGGACCGACAGCATGAACACCCTGATCATCACCGGCCTCTCGGTGCTGATCTGCATGGTGATCGGCCTCCCGACCGGTATCTGGATGGCTCGAAGTCGGGCGGCGTCGGCGTCCATCACCCCGATCCTCGACATCATGCAGACGCTGCCGGCGTTCTGCTACCTCGCGCCGATGGCCCTCCTGTTCGGCATCGGGTCGGCGGCCGCCATGGTGCTGACGATCATCTACGCCGTGCCCCCGCTGATCCGGATCACCGAGCACGGCATCAAGTCGGTCTCGCCGACGACGGTCGAGGCAGCGCGGTCGATGGGGCTGACGCGGTCGCAGCTGCTGCGCCAGGTGGAGCTGCCGATGGCGCGGCGCACGATCGTGGTCGGCATCAACCAGTGCACGCTGGCGGCGCTCTCGATGGCCACCATCGCCGCCCTGGTCAACGGCCCCGGCCTCGGTATCCCGATCGTCCAGGCTCTCCAGATCCAGAACGTCGGGGCTGCGTCCGTGGCCAGCCTGGCGATCGTGCTGATGGCGATCATGCTGGACCGCACCACCACCGCCGCCAGCGAGCGGGCCACCGGACGCACCAACGTCGCGTCGGCCAGCGGCATGAGCGTGATGCTGACCGGCGTCGTCCTGGAACGCCTGCCGCGGTGGGCCACCGAGGAGTCCGGGCGCGGTGAGCGTCTGCCTCGCGTCACGGCCGCGGGCCGCTGGCTGCTCTACGGGGTCCTGTTCGTCCCGGTGGTGATCTGCGTGTATCTCTCCCGCAACCAGATCGACTACGCCATCTTCCCCGACGTCTCCGACACCCCGGTGCTGAAGTGGATCAGCGGGCCCTTCCTCACCGAGAAGATCAACGAGTTCACGAACTGGTTCGTCGACCGCGTGGACACCTTCACCATCGCCTTCAAGAACGACATCACGAACTGGCTGATCAACCCCCTGCAGGACCTGCTGGCGCTCTCGCCCTGGTGGCTCACCGCGGGCGTGCTGCTGGCCGTGGCCTACGTGCTCGGCGGCTGGCGGCCGACGGTGACCACCCTGGTCTGCGAGGCCGTCATCCTCGGCACCGGCCTGTGGAACGACACCATGATCACGCTGGCGATGACCCTCGTCGCGACGTTGATGGTGATGGTGATCGCGATCGTGCTCGGCGTGAGCATGGGCCGAAGTCGGCGAGCAGACACGGTCATCCGCCCGTTCCTGGACGCCTTCCAGGTGATCCCACCGTTCGTCTATCTGGTCCCGGCGCTGGCGCTCTTCCTACCCGGACGGTTCACCGCCATCATTGCGGCCGTGGCCTACGCCTTCCCGATCGCGACCAAGCTCGTGGCCGACGGCATCCGGGGTGTGGCACCGACGACGGTCGAGGCGGCCCGGTCCAGCGGCATCACGCGGTGGCAGATGATCCGCAAGGTCCAGCTCCCGATGTCGAAGGAGTCGTTGGTCCTGGCCACCAACCAGGGCCTGCTCTACGTGCTGTCGATGGTGGTCATCGGCGGCATGGTCGGCGGTGGCAGCCTCGGCTACATCGTCGTCTCGGGCTTCAGCCAGGACCAGCTCTTCGGCAAGGGTCTCGCCGCCGGGGTCGCGATCGCGGCCCTCGGGGTGATGCTCGACCGGATCGCGCGCTACGCCGCGGCCAGAGCCGGGCGCTGACCACACATGACTTCTCCGCGGCGGTCGCGGAGCGGAAACGAGAAGGGAACAGCATCATGGGACGAGGATCAGCCCGCACGCGGCTGTTGGCTCTCGCGGCGGTCGTCGGCCTCGGCCTGACCGCTTGCGGGGGCGGCGGGATCAGTGACACCAAGGCGTCCGGGAACAGCGACTGCGGCAACCTCCGGATCGCCGTCAACCCCTGGACCGGCTACGTGGCGAACGCGCACGTGATCGGCCAGGTCGCCAAGGAGAAGCTCGGGTGCACGGTGACCTATCCAGAGGTCAAGGAGGAGGTCGGCTGGCAAGGCATGTCCGACGGCTCCATCGACACCGTGGTCGAGAACTGGGGACACGAGGACCTGGTCAAGAAGTACATCGACGGCCAGAAGACCGTCGAGGACGCCGGCAAGACCGGTAACGAGGGGCTGATCGGCTGGTTCGTGCCGCAGTGGATGGCGGACAAGTACCCCGACATCACCAACTGGAAGAACCTCAACAAGTACGCGGCGACTGTTCAAGACCTCGGAGTCCGGTGGCAAGGGCCAGCTGCTCGACGGCGACCCGTCGTACGTCACCAACGACGAGGCCCTCGTGAAGAACCTCGGTCTCGACTACCAGGTCGTGGTCGGCGGTAGCGAGGCTGCCCTGCTGCAGAGCTTCAAGAGCGCGGAGAAGAACAAGACCCCCCTGCTCGCCTACTTCTACACCCCCCAGTGGTACGCCGAGGTCAACGGGGAGGCGACGCCCGGCGTGAAGGACCCGATCCAGATCGCCCACGTCAAGCTGCCGGCCTGGACGTCAGGGCTGCGACTCCGACCCGGCCAAGGTCGACTGCGACTACCCGCCGTACCACCTGAACAAGCTCATCTCGACGAAGTTCGCGGACTCGGGTTCGTCGGCGGTGGCGTTGGTCAAGAACTTCAACTGGACCAACGAGGACCAGAACACGGTCTCGAGCTACATCGGGCAGGACGGCATGAAGCCCGACGAGGCGGCCCAGAAGTGGATCGACGCCAACCCCGACAAGGTCAACGCCTGGCTCCAGGGCACCGGAGCCACGTCCTGAGTCACCCCTGACCAGGGAGCCTTCCGTGTCGGAGCCCACCACCGCGAGGTGGTGGGCTCCCACCCGGGGGCTGGGTGCGGATCAACCGGCGTAGCCGCGGCGACGGATCTCGGCGGTGATGGCCGGCACGATCTCGTGGAGGTCGCCGATGACGGCGTACGTCGCGCGGGTGACCATCGGAGCCTCCTCGTCGGAGTTGATGGCCAGGATGGTCTTGGCCGAGGAGCAGCCCGCCCAGTGCTGGATCGCACCGCTGATGCCGCACGGCACGTAGAGGTCGGGAGAGATCCGGCTCCCGGTCTGCCCGACCTGCTCGTGGTGGGGGCGCCAGCCGGCGCTCGTCACGACCCGCGAGACACCGAGGGTGCCGCCGAGCAGCTCGGTCAGCTCGAGGACGTCGTCGAACCGGTCGGCACCGCCGACCCCTCTCCCGGCACCGACGACGACCTTGGCCGAGGTCAGGGCGCCGGACTCGTCGGCCTCGGGCTGCGTGGTCGAGACGACGCGGGCCACCAGGTCCTGCGGCGCGATCGACGGTGCGTGCTCGACGACCTCGGCCGCCCCGCTGACGTCCGCGGGCTTCGCCTCGACGGCGTGGCCGGCGACGGTGAAGACGGCCGGCCGCTGGTGGAGGTTCATCTCCTCCATCGCGGCGCCGCCCACGACCTGCCGGGTCACCACGAAGGGTGAGAGGCCGGAGAACGCCAGCACGTTGGCCGCCATGGACGCGCCGGAACGCGCGGCGACATGGGCCATCAGCTCGTTGCCGCGGTCGGTGCCGGCCGCCATCACCACGATCGATCCGGCGGCCCGGAGGACCGTCTGGATCGCCGAAGCCCAGCCCGCGCCGGAGTAGGCCGCGACGTCGTCGCCGGTGACCCGGTGGACCGTGCGCACGCCGTACGACGACAGCTCGGCCCGCAGGTCGTCCGAGACGTCGCCGATGACGACCGCGTCGACCGGGACGCCGTTGCCTGCGGCCGAGAGGTCACGGGCGAAGGTGACGGCCTCGAGGGAGACCTCGGTGGCTGCGCCCTCGAGGTCGGTCTCGACCAGGGTGAGGATCACGGGGCGACCTTTCCGGGGGACAGCACTCCCAGCTTCTCGAGGAGGTCGACGACGACCGGGGCGGCCTCCGGGCCGGTGCCGAGGATCTGGACGGCGCTCGGGGTGGGCGGGGGCAGTACGAGACGAACCCGCCCGGACCCGTTCGTCTCGGACACGGGCTGACGCTCCTCGATCGGGACCTTCTTCGCCTTGAGACGTCCGGGCACCGAGGGGTAGCGCGGCTCCACACCGCCCTCCCGGATGGTCACGACGGCCGGCAGCGGCACCCGGTAGGTCTCCTGGCCGTCGGGCCCTTCGCCGACGGCGACGACGACCGCGCCCTCGGGGGAGTCCTCGACGGCGACGGTCGAGGCGCCGTTGACGACCGGTCGACCGAGCTCGTAGGCGAGCCGGATGCCGACCTGGAAGTCACCGCTGTCGGCCGCGTCGTTGCCGAGCAGCACCAGGTCGTGGGAGCGGCCCTCCGCCTCGTGGTCGCGGACCACGGCGGCGATCTCGCGCGACACGTCGGCGGGGCCGAACGCGAACTGCTCGCCGACGACGTGGGTGGCCGCCGTACACCCGACCGCCAGCGCGTTGCGCAGCTGCTCGACGGCATCGGCGTCGCCGACCGTCAGCACGGTCGCCTCTCCGCCTCCGGCGGTGGTCGTCTGGACGGCGAGCTCGACGGCGCACTCCTCGTGCGCACTCATCGTGAAGCCCGAGCGGCGGCCGTCGACCGACTGGCCGTCCTCGCTGAGCACGACCTCCTCGGTGCTGTCAGGGACCCGCTTCACGCAGACGAGGACGCCGATGGGAGACGCCATCAGCGCATCCGCTCGTTGGCCGGGTCGAACAGCGGGGTCGCGTCGACCGAGCCGACGACGACCGGGTACAGCTCTTCCATGTAGGAGACCGCGAGCTCGGTGCCGACCTGGGCCTGCTCGACCGGCAGGTAGGCCAGCAGGACGTGCTTGCCCAGCGACGGCGCGGATCCGGCGGTCGTGACGTAGGGGTGGTGGCCGTGGCCGTCGGTCAGCGTCCCGCCGTCGCGGGTCAGGATCGGCTCGCCGCCGAGCATGTAGCGCTTGAGGCCGGACGCCGAGGTGTGGTCCTCGACGGTCAGCGTGCAGAGCACCGTCTTCGGGGCCTCGTCGCGCTGCGCGAGGTAGGCCTCCCGGCCGACGAAGTCGGCGGCCTTGACCTTCGGCCGCTGCATGCCGGCCTCGACGATGCTGCGCTCGGCGTCGAGCTCGTAGCCGTAGGCACGGTAGCCCTTCTCGATCCGGCCGGTGGTTCCGTAGACACCGATGCCGACCGGCACGGTGCCGTGGCTGTCGCCGGTGTCGAGGAGCGCCTCCCAGACCGACGCCGCGTCGTCCATCTGGACGTAGAGCTCCCAGCCGAGCTCTCCGACGTAGGAGATGCGCGACGCCAGGACGCTCACCCCGCGCACGGTGATCTCCCGGCAGGTCAGCATCGGGAAGCCTGCACCCGAGACGTCGGCGTCGGTGAGCGAGGCGAGGATGTCGCGCGCCCTCGGCCCCCACAGCCCGATCGTCGCGACCTCGTCGGTGCGATCGGTGAGGGTGGCTCCGTCCGCGAGGTGGTCGGTGAACCACGCGCGGTCGGCCATACCGTGCGCGCCGCCGGTGACGACGCGGAAGTGGTCGTCGGCGAGCCGCATCACCGTCAGGTCGGAGCGGAAGCCTCCGTGGGCGTCCAGCACCGGCGTGTAGATGACCTTGCCGACCGCGACGTCGCACTGCGCGACGCAGGTCTGCTGCACGCTGGCGAGCGCGCCCGGACCCTCGATGTCGAGGATCTGGAACGCGGAGAGGTCGATGACCCCCGCGGCCTCGCGCATCCGGAGGTGCTCGGCGTTGATGATCGGGCTCCACCAGCGGGAGTCCCACTCGTGCTCACGGGGCATCACGGCGTCGCCGTACTGCTCCAGGAGGCCGGCGTTGGACTCGTACCAGAACGGACGCTCCCACCCGGCGGTCTCGTAGAAGACCGCGCCCAGCTTCTGCTCCGACTCGTGCATCGGCGATCGCCGCTGGTCGCGATCGGACTCGTACTGCTCCGCGGGGTGGATGATGCCGTAGGTCTTGATGAAGGACTCGGTGGTGCGCAGCCGGGTGTGCTCGCGCCGCAGCTGGTGGGGATGGAAGCGGGCGATGTCGCTGTGGGCCAGGTCGATCTCCGACCACCCCTGTGTCATCCACTCGGCCACCGCGCGACCGACGCCGGGACCCTCCTTGATCCAGACCGCGCTCGCCGTCCACAGACCGCGCACATGGCTCTCACCGAGGATCGGCGCGCCGTCGCAGGTCAAGGAGAGCAGGCCGTTGATGGCGTAGCGGATCTCGGCCCCTTCGGCGCCGAGCAGCTCGGGCATCAGCTCGTAGGCCTGCTCGAGCTGGGTGTCGAAGTCGTCCTCGGTGAACGGCAGCTCGGTCGGCGACAGCTTGGACTGCTCGATGGACGGGATGTCCTCGGGCTCCATCAGGATCGCGCGGTGGGCGTAGGAGCCGACCTCCATGTCCGCGCCGTGCTGGCGCTCGTAGCAGAAGGTGTCCATGTCGCGCACGATCGGGAAGGAGATCTCACCCTCCCGCTCCGAGAGCTGCGGGCAGGGGCCCACGCTGATCATCTGGTGCACCGCGGGTGTCAGCGGGATGCTCACCCCCGCCATGTCGCCGATCTTGGGACTCCACACGCCGCACGCGATGACGACGTACTCGGTCTCGATCACGCCCTTGTCGGTGTGCACGCGGCGGATCCGCCCGTCCTCGACGTCGAGGTCGGTGACCTCCACGTTGGGGACGACGGTCAGCGCGCCGGCCTCGAGGGCGCGCTCGCGCATGATGGTGCCGGCGCGGAGCGAGTCGACGACGCCGACGCCGGGCTGCCAGAAGGCGCCGATGATCTGGTCCTCGTCGAGGAAGGGCACCTTCTCCCGCACGAACGCCGGGTCGACGAGCTCGGCCTCGATCCCCCAGGCCTTCGCCGACGACATCCGGCGTCGCAGCTCCTCCATCCGCTCCTCGGTGCGGGCGACCTCGAAGCCGCCGCACTGGGTGAAGACCCCGAGCTCCTGGTACTGCTCGACCGAGTCGAGCGTGAGGTCGGTGATCTCCCGGGAGTGGTCGGTGAGGAAGATGAAGTTCGACGCATGGCCGGTCGAGCCGCCGGGGTTGGGGAGCGGTCCCTGGTCCAGCTGCACGATGTCGCGCCAGCCGAGACGGGCCAGGTGGTGGACCAGACTGTTGCCGACGATGCCGGCGCCGATGACGACGCAGCGTGCGGTTCCGGGGACATCTGCCACGGAGAACTCCTTGTTGCGTATTGCGCAGCGTGATGCGCGTTATGGAACACAACGAGTCTGACGCCGTGATCCCGACGGGTCAAGGGCGTGGGTCATGTGCCGTGGCTCGAAGCGGGTGACCGTCTCGGAGTGAGGGTCACCCGCCTCCGCCCGGTCAGTCGGTCGCGATGCCCTCGGCGCCGACGCCGTCGGCCACGGTCACCGAGCCGATCGCGGTCAGCGAGCCGTCGGCGTGGACCGCGAACTCGTCGAGGATCCCGGCCGCACCGGTCTCGACGTAGAGGAACCTGCCGTCCTGGCTGATCGCCGGGTCGACGGTGCCCGCGTCCGTCGTCGTGGTGCTCGTGACGGTCGGGGCCGCGCTGCCGTGCAGGGTCAGCGTGCTGACCGACGGGCCACCGGGGTTGGTCGTGAACAGGTGGTTCCCGCTGCGGATCACCCAGCAGGTACCGCGCTGTCCGGTCGCCACCGTCGACAGCGGCGTGAGGGTGCCGTCCGCGTGGAGCCGGAGCGAGGTGACCGCGGCCGGACCGGCGTCGGTGACCAGCACGGTCCCGTCGGCAGCGAAGTCCAGGGCGAACGGCACCGAGCCGGCGCGGACGTTGTGCACCGCGGAGCCGACCGGACCGCCGAAGCGCCCGAGGGCGAACACGTCGATGCTGTTGGTGTTGGCCTTGGTGGTGACCAGCAGCTGCGATCCGTCGGGACTGAAGGCGACCTGCCCGGGGGTCTGGGTGAAGGCGGTCAGCGTCGGGTCCAGCCCGAGCGACCGGTTCCAGGCCCGGACCGGGACCACGACGCGCCCGAAGACCCGGTAGCCCTGGACCGAACCGCCCTCCTGGGCGTTGGCCACGTAGACGACGTCATCGTGCACGGCGACGCTCACCGGGAAGACGCCTCCCGACGGGAGGATCTGCCGCAGCTGGAGCCGGTCGCCGTCGACGCCGAACACCGAGACGGTGTTGCTGCCCGCGTTCACGACGTAGAGCAGCTGATGGGCCCGGTCGTAGGTGACCGCGCCCTGCGATGCCGTGTGGTCGATGACCGAGGTCGGCAGGATGCCGCCCTTGCCGCCGGTCGCGTAGGTGTGGGTCAGGGTCAGCGTTCCGTCGCGACCCTGGGCGTACGCCGCGACGTGGTTGCCGTCCACGTCGTCGGTCTGGACGAACACGGCGTGCCGAGAGGGGGTGGTGGCGGGTCGCTCCTGGTGCGAGGGCGAGTTGGGCGCGGCGAAGCCGGCGCCGGCTGTCGGGCCGACGACGAGGCCGGCGGCGGCAGTGACGGCGACGGCGAGGCTGCCGATTCGGGTCGAGCTCTTCATGGGTGGCTCCTTGGTCGGGTCTTCGTTGACCCTGGTGAGTCCTGCCCGAGCAGCGACGGTTACGGCGACCTGGCCGTTTCGGGCCGGTTGTAAGGACTCCGCAAGATCGCCCTCGCTCCGGGAGCTGGCCGTCGACCTATCGTCGAAAAGCGTGGGAGCCCTGCTGGAGGTCAGCGATGACGACCTGCTGCTGCGCCTGCGCAGCGGTGACGAGTCCGCCTTCACCGAGCTGGTCGAGCGCTACCACCCGCGCCTGGTCCGACTGGCTGCGACCTTCGTCAGTGGTCGGGACCTGGTCGAGGACGTCGCCCAGGAGACGTGGGTCGGAGTGTTGCGCGGGGTGGACGGGTTCGAGGGGAGGTCGTCGTTCCGGGCCTGGCTCTTCCAGATCTGCGTCAACCGGGCGAGATCGATCGCGGTGCAGGAGGGCCGCGTCGTCCCGGTGAGCGACGTCTTCGATGTCGCCGACCACTCGGTGTTCGCCGCCGACGGATCGTGGGCGTCGCCGCCCGAGCAGTGGACCACCGAGGCCATGGACCGCACCGAGCTCGTGGCTGCGGTGCGGGCGGCGATCACCCAGCTCCCACCGACCCAACGGCAGGTGATCACGCTCCGCGACGTCGAGGGGCTGTCGGCCGCCGACGTGTGCGACGTACTCGTGCTCTCCGACGGCAACCAGCGCGTGCTGCTGCATCGCGCGCGGCAGCGCGTCCGCGCCTTGCTGGGTGCCGCGGTCGCCTCGCGATCGACTACGGCTCGCTGATCGTCCCACTGGCCGCGCGCCGGCGGCTCTCGTTGCGATAGCGCCCGGGCGGCACCGACCTGGATCGCGAGAACGCCCGAGAGAATGCGTACTCCGAGGTGTATCCCACCTCGCGCGCGATCGACCCGAGGCCGTCGTCGGTGTCCCGCAAACGACGGGCCGCGAGGTCCATCCGCCATTGCGTGAGGTAGGCAGCCGGCGTGGTGCCGACCAGGCGCGGGAACCGCCGCGCCAAGGTCGCTCGCGAGACCGCGACCTCCTCGGCGAGTCGCTCGATCGTCCAGGGCTCGCCGGGCCTGGCGTGCATCGCCTGAAGGGCGGCGGCCACCGAGGGATCGCGCAGTCCGGTCAGCCACGATGCCGGGTGCTCATCGCCCTCGGCCAGCCGCTGGGCGCGGACGAGCTGGATCAGGAGAACGTCGACCAGCCGGTCCAGCACCGTGGCCGTCGCCGGTTGTGGATCCGAGAGCTCGCCGGCCATCAGGCGTACGACGTCGTCGACGCCGCGGCTGCCGGTCCCGGCCGGCAGGTGCAGCACGTCCGGGAGCAACGACAGCACGGGCGTTGCGACATCCGGGTCCTGCCGATAGGAGGCGCACAAGATCCTGGTGCGGACCGGCCCGGCGCCGACGAGCATCACATCGCCCGCCTGGAAGGCCTGCTCCGCAGCGAGGTGGTCGAACGGCTCGAGATCACCCTCGGGCAGGCTGGCCAGACCGTGCTCGGCGCCAGTCGCGAGGAGGACGACGTCACCGGGCATGAGCTGTACCGGGACCCGGCCGGGCACCCGCAGCCACGCCGTACCGCTCGTGAGGGCGTGGAAGGCCGCACCGGGCACCTGGTCGAGCCGCAGGCCCCACGGATCGGCCGCGTCGACGCGTGCCGCCACCGTGCCTCGTACGCCGGCCACGGCCATGATCTCGGCCAGGACATCCACACGCTGACAGTAACCAATGCGCGCAGACGGTCACCAGGAATGAGCGTAAGGGACAAAATCCTGCGTCTTCGAGGCATCGACGCTCGCACACACCTGTCCATACGGTGGAGCCGTCTCATCAGGCCGCCCCTTACCCATGGAGGACACCACCATGCACGTCAACGGCTGTACCGCCCTCGTCACCGGCGCCAACCGTGGCCTCGGCAGCCGGCTCGTCACCGAGCTCCTGGACGCCGGCGCGAGCCGGGTCTACGCCACGGCACGAGATCCCCGCGCGCTGGAGCGCGCCGACTTCGCCTCCGACCCGCGGGTCCGGGTCCTGGCGCTCGACATCACCGACTCCCACAGCGTTTCGTCAGCCGCTCTCGCGGCGCCGGACGTCACCCTGCTGGTCAACAACGCCGGCGTGCTCGCCTTCGGAGGCGCCGTTGACGGCGACCTGGAGCTGGTCGAACGCGACCTCGCGACCAACTACCTCGGCACCCTCCGGGTCACCCAGGCCTTCATCCCGGTCCTGGAGGCCAACGGCCCCTCGGCCATCGCCAACGTGCTCACCCTGGTCGCCCTCGCTCCGGTGCGCGGAATGGCCGGGTACGCCGCCTCCAAGGCGGCCGCCCACTCGATGACCCAGGCGCTGAGGGCCGAGCTGACCGGCCGCGGGATCGAGGTCATCGGCGTCTATCCCGGAGGCATCGACACCGACATGCTGGCCGGGGTCGAGGCAGAGAAGGCGGACCCGGGCGTGGTCGCTGCCCGCATCGTCGCGGGCGTCGAGGCGGCGGACACCGTCATCTGGCCCGATGACGCCTCCGCCGGCGCCGGCTCGGTGTACCTCTCGGATCCGGTCAGGCTGGAGCTGCTGCTCGCGGGCTGAACCTCACCACAACGCGATCTCGTGGCCGGGGCCGCGCTCGGCCTCGGCCCGGGGGCCGAACCAGCGCCGGTCCTCGGCGCTGATCGAGACGTCGTTGATGCTGGCCTCGCGGCGCCGCATCAGGCCGAGGTCGTCGAACTCCCACAGCTCGTTGCCGTAGCTGCGGAACCAGTGACCGTCGGCGTCGTGCCACTCGTACTGGAAGCGCACCGCCATCCGGTTCTCGCGGAAGCCCCAGAGGCTCTTGCGCAGCACGTAGTCGAGCTCGCGTGCCCACTTGGCAGTGAGGAACTCCACGATCTCGTCGCGGCCGGTGACGAAGATGTCGCGATTGCGCCACACGGAGTCCGCCGTGTAGGCGAGGCTCACCCGCTCCGGGTCACGGGTGTTCCAGGCGTCCTCCGCAGCCTGCACCTTCTGGACCGCGGTCTCGGGTGTGAACGGGGGTAGCGGGGGTCGTGGCTCGGTCATGGGTTGCCTCCTGGGCCGTCGTGGCGTGACCAGTCTGGCGTGTCGGCGGCGGTTCCGGACGCGAGCAAGCCCCGGGCTGCGCCACGCAGCGTCGGGGCTTGTCGGTGGGGCGGCGGCAGCCGCAGATGCTCAGGCGAGACCCTCGAAGGGACGGACCTCGACCTTGCCGCCGCACGCCTTGGAGCCGTCGGCCGCGAGCGCGAGGGCGACATCGAGGTCGGGTGCGTCGATCACCCAGAACCCCCCGATGACCTCCTTCGACTCGAGATAGGGGCCGTCGGTCACGACCGGCGAGTCGCCCCGGCCGTCGACCACCGTGGCCGTGGTCGCAGCCTCGAGGCCGCCGGCGAAGACCCAGTAGCCCTCGGCCTTGAGCCGGTCGTTGAAGGCGCCGGTGGCGGCGAACGCCGCTTCCATCGCCTCCTTGGAGCCGTAGTCGCCGTACTCGGTCCGCTCGACGGGGCCGTGCACGGCCAGCAGGTAGTGCGTCATCGCAGTTCTCCTCAGTTCCGGGGCGGTCCCGATGACCGCCTGCCAACCCCACCACGAACGGCATCTCGCCGATACGACACCGCGCCACAGGACCCGGCTCCCGCCGTCCGAGAACCTCCTCCTCCCAGCCTGTCGAAACCCGGACCGCCCACTCGTGGAGTGGGTATGAGCGGGTCGCACCGGGCACCCGCAGAGGAAACGGAGATCGCCATGACCACCACGCAGGCCACCCACGTCACTGCCACCACGACCACCGAGCGCCAGCCGGTCTGGAAGCACGGTGTCGCCGCAGCCTTCGCCGCCTCGGTCACCACGACCGTCCTGGCGAGCCTCGCCTCGGCCGCCGGCGTCTCGTTCGCCGACAGCACGGGCGCGAGCATCCCGATCGCCGGGTTCGCCCAGCTGACCCTCGTCTTCTCGCTGATCGGTGTCGGCCTGGCCGCCGTCCTGGCGCGCAAGGCCCGCCACCCGCGCTCGACGTTCGTGCGGATCGCGTCGCGCTGACTGCCCTGTCGTTCGTCCCGGACCTGACCTTCGGGTTCGATGCCGCCTCCGCGGCCACGCTGATCGCGCTCCACACCGTCGCTGCCCTCATCGTGGTGCCGACCCTGGCTGCGCGCCTCGCTCGCACCCGCTGACCACCGCCGCCCGCCGGCCTCGCTCACCCGACCGGGGCGCAGTCCGTCACTTCGCAGCCCTCACCCCGTCGTCGCCTCAGGCCCGACCGCCGGGCTCCACCGGAGAGGCGTCCGCGGCGAGGCGACCGGCGGCGTCGACCACGAGCGGGTCGAGGGAGTCGTCGTGGGCGGCGACGAGGGCCTCGAGCGCGCGGCGCATCCGCGGGTCCCAGAACGACTCGATGTGGCGTGCGATCGCCTCGGCCGCCTCGGCCGGAGGCAGGTGCGCGAACTGGCGGGCGATGTCGTTGCCCATGCGCGCCTCCGGGGGAATGCTCGGTGGGTGCGTCATGCGTGAGTGTCCGCGGGCTCGCGGGTCTGGGCGACGGCTTCGTCCCCACGCACGTTGGCGACCCCGACCTGGACGGCGGTGACCTTGTACTCCGGGCAGTTGGTCGCCCAGTCGGAGTTCTCGGTCGTCACCACGTTCGCACCGGTCACCGGGTGGTGGAACGTCGTGTAGACGACCCCGGCCGGCATCCGCTCAGACACCAGGGCGCGCAGGGTCGTCGACCCGACGCGGCTGGACAGGTCGACCAGGTCACCGCTGGAGATGCCGCGCATCTCGGCGTCGGCCGGATGGATCTCGAGGATGTCCTCGGGGTGCCAGGTGTTGTTCGCGGTACGACGCGTCTGGGCGCCGACGTTGTACTGGCTGAGGATCCGTCCGGTGGTGAGGATGAGCGGGAACTTCCGCGTCGCCCGCTCGGTCGTCGGCACGAACACCGTCTCGACCAGCCGCCCCTTCCCGCGCACGAACCCGTCGACGTGCATGACCGGCGTACCGGTCGAGGCGCTGTCGAAGACCGGCCACTGCATCGAGCCGACCTCGTCGAGCCGCGCGAACGAGACGCCGGCGAACGTCGGGGTGGTGGCCGCGATCTCGTCCATGATCTCGGACGCGGCGGCGTAGGACATGTCGTAGCCCATCGCCCTCCCGATCGCGCAGGTGATCTCCCACTCGTCCATGCCCACCTTGGAGTCGAAGACCGGGCGGACGCGGTTGATCCGTCGCTCGGCGTTGGTGAACGTGCCGTCCTTCTCCAGGAACGAGGTCCCCGGCAGGAACACGTGGGCGAAGCGGGCGGTCTCGTTGAGGAAGAGGTCCTGGACGACGACGAGGTCCATCGCTCGCAGCGCGGCCTCGACGTGCTGGGTGTTGGGATCGGACTGGGCGATGTCCTCCCCCTGCACGTAGAGCCCCCGGAACGTGCCGGCCAGCGCCGCGTCGAACATGTTGGGGATCCGCAGGCCCGGCTCCGGATCGAGGGCCAGTCCCCAGAGCCGCTCGTAGATGCCGCGCACGTCGTCCTGCGAGACGTGGCGGTAGCCCGGGAACTCGTGCGGGAACGAGCCCATGTCGCACGATCCCTGCACGTTGTTCTGACCGCGCAGCGGGTTCACCCCGACGCCCTCGCGACCGATGTTGCCGGTGACCATGGCGAGGTTGGCCATGCCCATCACCATCGTGGAGCCCTGGGAGTGCTCGGTGACCCCGAGCCCGTAGTAGATGGCGCCGTTCCGCGCAGTGCCGTAGAGCCGTGCGGCGGCCCGCAGCTCGGCCGGGTCGATCCCGGTGGCTCCCGCTGTCGCCTCGGGGGAGTTGGCCGGGTCGGCGATGAACGCGAGGTAGTCGTCGGCGTCCTCGCAGCGCTCGCGCACGAACTCCTCGTCGTGCAGACCCTCGGTGACGATCACGTGGGCCATCGCGTTGACGAACGCGACGTTGGAGCCGGGCAGGACCGGCAGGTGGTACGCCGCCTCGACGTGGGGGCTGCGGACCAGGGCGATCCGACGCGGGTCGGCCACGATCAGCTGGGCACCGGCCCGGAGCCGCCTCTTCATCCGCGAGGCGAAGACCGGGTGGGCGTCGGTGGGGTTGGCCCCGATGAGCAGGATGACGTCGGCCTCCTCGACCGACCGGAAGTCCTGCGTGCCGGCCGAGGTGCCGAAGGTCTGCTTGAGCCCGTAGCCCGTGGGGGAGTGGCACACCCGCGCGCAGGTGTCGATGTTGTTGTTGCCGAACGCCGCCCGCACCATCTTCTGGACGACGTAGACCTCTTCGTTGGTGCACCGGCTCGAGGAGATGCCGCCGATCGCGCCGACGCCGTACTCGGACTGGAGAGCCTTGAAGCCCGCCGCCACCGTGGCGA
Source organism: uncultured Actinomycetota bacterium (assembly GCA_963805345.1). Taxonomy (GTDB): domain Bacteria; phylum Actinomycetota; class Actinomycetes; order Propionibacteriales; family Nocardioidaceae; genus Nocardioides. Next base: position 6,994 of record CAWDUA010000004.1, on the reverse strand, counting down.
TCGCCTCGTCCCAGGAGACCGTGCGCCACTCGTCGTCGATGGAGTCGCGCACCATCGGCGACAGCTGACGGTCGCGGTGGCTGGCGTAGCCGTAGGCGAAGCGGCCCTTCACGCAGCTGTGTCCCTCGTTGGCGCCGCCGTCCTTGGAGGGCACCATCCGGACGACCTGCGCGTCGGGGCCCTCGCCCTTGACCTCGGCGCGGAACGAGCAGCCGACACCGCAGTAGGCACAGGTCGTGTCGACCGACCGGGTCGGCATGCCCAGCTGGACGACGGAGTGCTCCTGCAGTGCTGACGTCGGGCAGGCCTGCACGCACGCGCCGCACGAGACGCACTCGGAGCTGAGGAAGTCGGTGCCCCCAGCGCTGATCCGCGAGTCGAAGCCGCGGCCCTCGACGGTGAGCGCGAACGTGCCCTGGGTGTCGGCACAGGCGCGCACGCAGCGCGAGCACACGATGCAGGAGGAGGAGTCGAAGGCGAAGTAGGGGTTGGACTCGTCGACCGGCTGCGGCCGGGCGACCTGCTCGCGGGACTCGGGTCGGCCGTAGCGCACCTCGGCCGAGCCCACCGTCGTGGCGAGCGACTGGATCTCGCAGTTGCCGCGGGCGCAGCCGTCGCAGTCCTCGGGGTGGTCGGAGAGGTAGAGCTCCATCACGCTGCGGCGCAGCTCGCGCACCGTCTCGGTCTGGGTGTCGACCACCATGCCGTCGGCGCACGGTGTCGTGCACGAGGCCGGCACACCCTTGGCCCCCTCCACCTCGACCAGGCACATCCGGCACGAGCCGAACGCCGCGAGGGAGTCGGTCGCGCACAGCTTGGGGATGGTCACGCCCGCCTCGGTCGCGGCCCGCAGGACCGACGTGCCGGCCGGTACGTCGATCTGTCGGCCGTCGATCGTGACCGTCACGGCGTCGGCGTCGCGGACAGCCGGGGTGCCGAAGTCGACCTCGGGGTCCCAGATGCTCTGCGGATCGGTGGGTGTGTCGACGCTCATCGGGGTGCTCCGCTCGCTTCGGTCTCCCGGGGCTCGAAGTCCTCGGGAAAGTGCTTGATCGCGCTCTGCACGGGCATCGGTGTCAGGCCGCCCATCGCACACAGCGATCCCTTGGTCATGGTCTCGCAGAGGTCGTCGAGCAGCACCAGGTTGGTGGCGACATCCTGCCCGGCGATGATCCGGTCGATCGTCTCCACGCCGCGGGTCGACCCCACGCGGCACGGCGTGCACTTGCCGCACGACTCGATCGAGCAGAACTCCATCGCGAAGCGCGCCATCCGAGCCATGTCGACCGTCTCGTCGAAGATCACGATGCCACCGTGCCCGAGCATCGCGCCCGACTCGGCCAGAGCCTCGTAGTCCATGGGGACGTCGAAGCCTGACGCCGGGACGTAGGCGCCGAGCGGACCGCCGACCTGAGCGGCTCGCACCGGTCGACCCGACCGCGTGCCACCGCCGTAGTCCTCCACGAGCTCGCGCAGGCTGACGCCGAACGGCACCTCCACGATGCCGCCCCGCTTCACGTTGCCGGCGAGCTGGAAGATCTGCGTCCCGCGCGAACGGCCGGTGCCCAGCTCGGCGTACGCCGCACCGCCGTCGGTCAGGATCATCGGTACGGCGGACAGGGTCAGCGCGTTGTTGACGAGCGTCGGCCGCTCCCAGAGACCACTGATGGCGGGGATCGGCGGCTTGGCCCTGACCTCACCGCGGCGACCCTCGATGCTCTCGAGCATCGAGGACTCCTCGCCGCAGATGTAGGCGCCCGCGCCGACGCGCACGTGGAGGTCGAACGCGAGACCGGAGCCCAGGATGTCGGGTCCGAGGTAGCCGTTCGTGTACGACGCGTCGATCGCGCGCCGGAGGGCGGCGATGGCGTGGGGGTACTCGGAGCGCACGTAGACGTAGCCCTCGCTCGCCCCGACCGCGTGGGCGGCGATGACCATTCCCTCGACGAGCGTGAACGGATCCCCCTCGAGGAGCATCCGGTCCGCGAACGTGCCCGAGTCACCCTCGTCGAGGTTGCAGGCCACGAACCGCAGGTCGGCCGGCGTCTCCCTGACGGTCCTCCACTTGATGCCCGCCGGGAACCCGGCGCCGCCGCGGCCACGGAGCCCGGAGGCGGTGACCTCCTGGACCACGTCGGCGGGAGAGAGCGACAGCGCCCGGCGCAACCCGGTCCAGCCCCCGTGGGACTCGTAGTCGGCGATCGACGCGGGGTCGACCACGCCGACGCGGGCGAAGCTCACGCGCTGCTGAGAGCTCAGCCACGGGTGTTCGTCGACCACACCGACGCATCCGCGGTGGTCGAGGAGGTCGCCGTGCGATCGCCGAGCCACCACCTCGAGCAGATCCGGCACGTCCTCGGCGGTGACGTTGCCGAACCCCACCCGGCCCGAGTCGGTCTCGACCTCCACGAGCGGCTCGAGCCAGAGCAGGCCCCGCGACCCGTTGCGGACGACCTGCGCGCCGGCCGCGTCGAAGGCCGTTGCCACGTCGTCGGCGCCGACGGACACGGCGGCGGCGTCACCGGGGACGAACACCCGACCGGTCGCCATGCTCACCGCCAGCCCTTCGTCAACCCGTCGAGCCGCTCGGCCGAGAGCCGACCGTGGAGGCGGCCGTCCACCATGCCGGACGGCCCGAGCGCACAGTTGCCCAGGCAGAAGACCTCGGTGACCTCGACGTCGTCGCCCAGGCTGACCGTCCGGGCGCCGTCGTACAGCGCCTCGGCGCCGACCGACTGGCAGGCCTCGCCGCGGCACAGCGCGACCGTGTGGGCAGCCGGAGGATCGGTGCGGAAGTCGTGGTAGAAGCTGACCACCCCGTGGACCTCGGCGACCGAGAGGTTCAGCACGTCGGCGATCGTCTCGACGTCCGCTCGGGCGATGTAGCCGAACTCCTCCATCACGTCGTGGAGGACGGGCATCAGGGGGCCGCGGTCGGCCAAGCGCTGAGTGGCGATGGCACGGACCAGCGCAGCCCGGTCCGTCGTGGGCGCGGTCGTCATCTGGCAGCTCCGGAAATGGTGGTTCCTGCCATCGTAGTGCTGGCTCGCCGCCTACTCCCCGAACCCGAACCCGGCGACGCCGAAGGCGCCGAAGATCTCGACCACCGACCCGTCGCCGAGGAGCCGCACATCGGCGCCGGCGGCCGACATCGTCCAGGTCCGGTCGAGGTGGTGGACGGTGAGGGTCAGGTCGTCGTCGAGTCTCACGTCGAGGCCCGCGAACGACCGCGTGGTGCCGGGCCGCAGCACCTCGGCCGCCTCCGCTACCGCGGGATGTGGCTCCACCACGAGCCGGTCGCCCTCCAGGTGGAGGAGGTGCGGTACCGAGTGCGCACCGGCCCACCGGCCCCGCGGGTCGGACACTCCGCGCAGCCAGTGCAGCAGGCATGGCCGACCTTCCGCATCAGTGAAGGCGGAGGCCGCGTAGTGGGCCGGACCGTGACTGAGTCGTCGCCAGGTGCCCGCCACGAATCGCCCGTCCACCAGGTCTCCGACCGCGTACACCTCGTCGTGCGTCTGGCCCCGGTCCCAGACGGAGACGAGCAGCACCCAGCGGTCGTCGACTCGGAACAGCTGGGGACACTCCCAGGCGGAACCGGTCCACACCGGCTCCGTCTCCGACGTGGCTCGCGAGGCGAGGACACCGTCGTACGACCAGCCCTCGAGGTCGACCGAGACCCAGCTGACGGTGACCGCCGTTCCGTCCCCGGTGCCGCCTCCGACCACCAGCCGCCAGATCCCGTCGTCGCGGCACACGAAGGGGTCGCGGAACTCGACGAGGTCCAGGTCGTCGGGGGCGACCACGACCGCGTCCCCCTTGTGCCAGGTGTCCCAGCCGTCGTCGGCCGGGTACGCGACCCGAACGGCGCCGAGCCCGAGTCGCTCGGCGCGTACGGAGGTGTAGAACAGCCGGGCGGTGCCATCCGCGGGCTCGACCACGCAGCCCGACCAGACGCCGTCGTCCTCGTCGTCAGGGGAGAGGGCCACCGGTCGTTCGGTCCAGTGCGCGAGGTCGTCGCTGACCGCGTGGCCCCAGTGGATCGCCAGGCTCCATCGCGCCGCTGTGGGCACGTGCTGGAAGAACAGGTGATAGCGGCCGCCGTGCCAGGTGAGGCCGTGCGGGTCGTTGATCCACCCCCGGGTGGCGGTGAAGTGGAGTCTCGGCCGTCCGTCGTCGGGATCGTCCGAGGCAGGCGCTCCAGGCATGGTCACAACCTAGGTGATCCCCGTGCGGTCCGCCGCTCGGTCGCCGTTGCCCGTCCGGCGCCGGCCCCCACGTGCGCAGGCCCGGAACCACCAGGGTCCCGGGCCTGCGCGGTCGGACACCGGTCGGTGTCGACCGTGCGGTCAGTGACGCCCGGTCACCCTGAAGGTGGACTCCATGGTGGCCTGGGAGGAGTCGCCGGCGTACACGTCGATCTCCCCGGGCTCGACCACGAAGCGGCCTCGGTTGTCGTAGAACCCGAAGTCGCTCCTGTCGAGCGTGAACCTCACCTTGCGCGACTCCCCGGGCTGGAGGGTGACCCGTTCGAAGCCGCGGAGCCGGCGCACCGGCTGCGAGATGCTCGCAACCGGGTCGTGGAGGTAGAGCTGCGCCACGTCGTCGCCCGCGACGTCACCGGTGTTGGTCACCTTCACGGTGGCGTGCACGCTGCCCCAGCGTGACACGGTCGAACGGTCGAGGGTGAGGCCCGAGACCTTGAACGTCGTGTAGCTGAGCCCGTAGCCGAACGGGTACTCGGGGTCGCACGAGCGCAGGTCGCGGTAGCGGGAGTCGTACTTCTGCGCCACGTCGCAGGGGCGTCCGGTCGGCTCGTGGTTGTAGTAGATCGGCACCTGGCCGAGGCGCTGCGGGAACGAGACCGGCAGCTTGCCACCGGGGTCGGACCTCCCGAACACCGTGTCGGCGACCGCGTTGCCGGCCTCGACACCCGGGAACCAGGCCTCGAGGATCGCCGGCGAGCTCGCCGCCACGTCACCCAGGGTCAGCGGGCGACCGTTGAACAGCACGACCGCGAACGGCTTCCCGGTCGCCTTGATCGCGTCGATGAGCTCCTGCTGCTGGCCCGGGAGGTCGAGCGTCGACCGGCTCGTGGCCTCGCCACTCATCTCCCGTGTCTCGCCCACGGCGAGCACGACCTGGTCGGCCGCCTTGGCAGCGGCGACCGCGTCGGCGAAGCCGTCGGACGACGTGCAGTCGTTCGCCGGGTCGTACGCCGGCGGCTCGTCGTTGCTCAGGGTGCAGGCCTGGGTGAACGTCGCGCCGGGGGACTGGCCCTTGATCCCGTCGAAGACGCCCACGGCGTCACTGTCCTTGCCCTGGCCCCACCAGGGTCCCAGCATGTCGTGGGCGTCGTCGCCGAGCGGGCCGATCACCGCCGTCTTCTTGGCGGGGTCGAAGGGCAGCGTGTGGTCGTCGTTCTTCAGCAGCACCATCGACTTGTCGGCCGCGGTCCGGGCTGCCTTGCGGTCCGCCGGGGTGAGGAAGGCGGCCGGGTCGGTGGCCTTGGTCTGGTCGACGTAGGGGTGGTCGAAGAGGCCGGCGCGGAACTTGACCCGCAGGATCCGTCGTACGGCGTCGTCGAGCCGGCTCATGGTGATCCGGTGCTGCGACAACAGCCGCTCGCCGTAGTCACGGATGTTGGTGCTGACCATCTCCGAGTCGGTCCCTGCCATCAGCGCGTTGGCACCCGCCTGGGGGCCGTCGGCCGCGGTGCCGTGGCCGCACGGACCCTCGTTCGGGGTGACGGGCGGACAGGCGCGGGTCTCGGCGACCGCGGTGTAGTCGCTCTCGACGAAGCCGTCGAAGCCCCACTCCTTCTTGAGGATCCGGGTCTCGGTGTAGGGGTTCGCACAGCCGGGCACGCCGTTGATCGCGTTGAAGGAGCACATCACCGTGTCGGAGCCCGCGTCGATCGCAGCCTTGAACGGCGGCAGGTAGAGGTTGCGCAGCCGCTGTTCGGACATGTCGGTGGTGTTGTAGTCGCGCCCGCCCTCCGGCTGCCCGTAGCCGACGAAGTGCTTGACGCTGGTCACGACCTTGTGTCTCCTCGCGTAGTCCCTGCCCTGGGCTCCCTTCACCCGGGCCGCAGCCATCACGGAGCCGACGTAGGGGTCCTCGCCGTTGCCCTCGACGATCCGGCCCCACCGGGGCTCGTGCGAGACGTCGACCATCGGGCTGTAGATCTGCTTGATGCCGACGGTCGCGGACTCACGGGCGCCGATGGCGGCGTCGGCCTTGGCGACCGCCGGGTCGAACGAGCCCGCGGCAGCCAGCGGGACCGGGAAGATCGTGCGGTAGCCGTGGATCGTGTCGTAGGCGAACAGGATCGGGATGTGCAGCCTCGACTGCTCGACCGCGACGTGCTGGAGGTGGTCGATCTTCGCCGGGTCGACCAGGCTGAACACGCCACCGACGCCGGCCTTGGCATCGGCGTCGGTGACCTGGCCGTCGGAGAGCAGCTGCACCTGCTGGAGCTTCTCCCGGGTCGTCATCCGCTTGAGCAGGGCGTTGACCTCGGCCTCGATGCCACGGTCCGCGGCGGTCCGGGTCGGCGCCAGGGCGGCTTCGTCACGCGCGGGAAGGGAGCCTGGCGAGCTGCTGGCCACCGACGAGACGGCCAGGACCGTGGCTGCGGCGAGTGCCGCGCTGGCAATGCGCTTCATGCGGGTGTACCTCCGAGAGTGGGTGAGTCCCGTCAGCCGCGCCCGGCGATCTGCCGGGTTCGGACATCCGCGGACGCACCCCCGCCCACACCCGCGTAGACGTCTCCATCCTGGTCCAGTCCGGGCCGCTCGGTATCACCCCTCGGGAGGAGGAGGAAGCTCGTCGGCCGGCCACTCACCGCGCCCACGAGCTCGCCCATGGCCACGGTGAGCGCGAGGACGACGGTGACGGCGGCCGGGAAGCACCCACCGGCCGGGTAGGCGTCCGTCACCGCTTCTCGCGCGATGACGACCAGGTAGTCCCAGTCGCTGACGAAGCTGTCGTC
>CAWDUA010000003.1:0-700760 GCA_963805345.1 uncultured Actinomycetota bacterium | reverse complement strand
GGCCGGCCGTATGCCGGCGTGCCGACGTCGAAGCGCCAGCTGTCCGCCAGCGAGCCCGCGTCGTAGGCGTCGTACCCCACGCTGTCGAGGAACGCGCTCACGTCCGCCTTCGCCCGGGCGTCGTCGCCGGCGATCGGTAGCACCGAGCGCTCCGGGCTCCCGGCGGGCCGCTGCAGCGACCCGAGGTGGAGATAGTTGATGTTGTTGAAGGCCTTGACCAGGCGGCTGCCGGGGAGCTGGGAGGCCACCAGCTCGCTGGTGGTCTTGGACTGGTCGTCGAGGACTGCGATCTGTCCGTCACGCTGGGGGTAGTAGTTCGAGGTGTCGATGACGATCGTGTCGCGGAGCAGATCGGCGGGCACCTGGCCGACGTTCTTGAGCGGGATGGTGAGAACGACGAGGTCGGCGGCGGCCGCCTCCTCGGTGGTCGCGGCGCGGGCGAGGGGACCGAGGTCGTCCGCGAGGTCCTGGAGGGTCTCGGGTCCGCGGCTGTTGCTCAGGACGACCTCGTGTCCTGCGTCGACCGCGAGCCGCGCCACGGTGCTGCCGATGTGTCCGCTGCCGATGAGTCCGATGGTGGTCATGGCGAACTGAACGGCAGGGCTCGGGGGTTCATTCCGGTGGCCCACCGGACCCGTGCGCGGTCTCGGCGGTCAGCTCGTGGGCAGCGGGACGGTGTCGGGCGGCGGATCGGTCGGTGTGGTGTCGTCGTCGTCGGGTGTGCCGGCCGGACCACCGGCCCCGACGAGGACCTGGATCCCGGCGAGGAGCACCGCGACGAGGACCACCGACCAGAGCAGGCGTGAGACGGAGATGTTCGCGCCCCAGAGCAGGACGACCAGGCCGAGGACACCGACCACGATCCGCAGCCAGACCGCGTTCGCAGCGGTCCATCGGCCTGCGCCCGCCACCGAGGTGTCGGCGAGCGAGGCCCCGACCGTCTCGAGTCCGGAGGTGGTCGTCCTGCGGGCGGCGAGACCGGTCTTGGTCCGGCCTGCGAACCAGCCGACCACGATCAGGATCAGGCCCAGCCAGAGCATGACGCGCTGGCCGCGCTCCAGATAGGACAAGAGCGTGTCGTAGAAGACGGTGCTCGCCGGCCCGAAGACCGTGCCCGTGAGCTGGTTGATGAAGAGCTGTCGGCCGATGGACAACAGCAGCGCGACCAGCAGTGCGTTCGCCGCGAGCACGATGCCGATGATCACCGTGGTGCGCGGGCGACGACGCGACAGCAGCAGCCCGGCGAGGTAGAGCAGGGCCACGACGACCAGCAGCCACTTCGCGACGGGGTTGGAGAAGGCGTAGATCGTGCGCACCTGCTTGAGCTGGTCAGACTGCAGGATGACGATCTGCTGGTCCGCGGCCGGGATCGGCGGTGCGTTCTGGACGAAGGTCAGGCCACGCTGGACGAGCTGGGCCTTCACCTGGTCGACGACGACCGAGAGGTCGAGCACGACGTCGCCCCCCTGCACCTGCACCGCTCCCGAGCTGTCACCGTCCAACAGCTGGACCAGCCGCTGCTGGGCCCGGGTGTTCACAGCCAGCCACAGGTTGCGGAACGCGTCGGAGGCGATGAAGTTCTGGACCTGAGTCTGGATGAGCCCGTTCACCGCCCCCGCGAGCGGTCCGATCAGGAGCTTCAACCGGGGCCGGTCCTGGATCACGCCCGAGAAGGCCTCGTTGAGCAGGGCCTCGACGTCGACCTGCTTCTCGATCGCGTCGGTGACCCTGGTGGCGATCGCCGTCTGCACTTCCGGTGAGTCCACCAGCGGTCCGACCGTGTCGACGTACCGCTGGCCGTCGTTGATGGTCCGCTGCCCCCAGTAGGAGAACGAGGCGGGGACGGTGAGGACGGCTGCGAGCACCAGGCACACCACTGCCGCGATCGCTCTTCCTCGCCTGGACGGATCGGCGGGGGTCTGGACGGGGGCGGCCTCAGCCATCGGTTCTCCTCAGTGGACGACGTGAAAGGGAGCGGTCAGTGTCGCCGTTCCCTCATCTCGGAGCCGTGGACGGTCAGCGCCAGGATCACGACGACGTCGAGGGCGATCATCATCAGCGACCAGATGGGGTACGCCGCCAGGAAGCCGATGTTGACGATGGCACTGAGCATCGCCAGGATCACGCCGACCGTGCGGGCCCAGATCTGACCGGCGAACACGCAGAACCCCGCGGCGGCGACGATGATCCCGCCCAGTAGGTGGACCCAGCCCCAGGTCGTGTAGTTGACGTTCACGATGAGGCCCGACGGGTGCACGAGGTAGTAGTTGTCCTTGAAGAGCGCCACCAGGCCCTGGATGGCGTGGAAGATGCCCAGCATGACCATGATGACGCCGGCGAAGGCGATCCATCCGGTCCAGGCCGACAGGTCGGAACCACCCGTCTGCTGCATCGAGCGCTGTTCGTTGGGGTCCATGGACGACATGGGAGAGATGGACATGCTTGACCTCCTGTGGACGTGATGCTGCCCAGCGTGGCCCTGTGCCCGAGGCGCCTACATCACCCGCGCCGGGTGACGATCCGGCTCACACTGGCGCTGGACCGACCGAGGAGAGTAACTTCGCGGCCATCAGCGCCCCGCGCTCTCGCGGGGGCTTACGCAGTCCGCGGGGCGCAACTCGGCTCACCGGACGCCGCCGGCTCGGTAGGGTCCGGCCATGCGACCCGTCGGCGGCAGCGCGGTGCGCGTCGATCCCGCCGGCGTCGTCGACGTCCTGGTCTACGTCGTCGTCCTCAACCTCGCGATCGAGTACGTCCCCGCGGTGATCAGCGAGGGGTTCACCCTGTCGTTGCTGACCGCCGTCCTGCTCAAGCTCGTGCTGGAGCTGGTCGTGGTCGTGAAGGGCCGGGTCGTCCGTCGGTTCCACGGCGCCCGGACGCGTACCGGACAGGTCGCGGCCGCCGCCGTGTTGTGGCTGGTGGCCGTCGGCAGCAAGTTCGCGGTCCTCGAGCTCGTCGACCTGGTCTTCGGGGACGCGGTGAGCCTGGGTGGGTTCTTCTCGGTGACCCTGCTCATCGTCACCCTGCTCCTGAGCCGGCTCGTCGTACGCCGCACGCTGTTCCCGGGCGACCCGAGCACTCCGATCTGACGACGCCCGCCGAGGTGTCGGGGGGTTCTCGGCGGGCGTCGCGTCAGATACCTGCGTCCGCGCACACCGGGATGTCCCACCACGGCGCCGCGGGGCAGGGTTGGGCAGGGCCGCCCGTCGCGGTTGACGGAGCGGGCGGCCCCCGACCTGCGAGGCATGGGGTTCTCGCCGATCCGACGCCGGCGTGGGAGTGACCGGCGCCCATGGACGACGCTAGACGTTGGCTGCGCGCGTCTCGTCATCGAAATCGGCGAGGTGCCCGCTACGGCCACACGGACCCGACGGATCCGGGCCGACCGTCGCCCCGGGAGCGCTGCTGTGCGCACGCCGCACAGAATCGGGACGCCGCGTCCGCCCAGAAACTCTCCAAGATGGCGGATGGAGCCTGATTCGAGCCCGACCATATATGTATGGGGAGATTTCGGCATCCCCACCTTCGGCGGCTACGCCGACTCAGCAGCGACCACAACGACGGAGATCCTGCATGACCTCCAAGTGCACAGAGCCACTTGGTGCTTCCGCGTGAGACGCCCCAGCGACTTCATCGCCGCATATGTCCGAGCTCATATCAGGGGGAGATCACCGACTTCCAACCCCTGCCGACCGTTTGGCCACCGACTCCCTCGGGAGAGGGAGGCGTCTGCTGCACGAACGGCCTGTGAGAGCAGACCCTAGCCTTCGGCGGGCTGCCGTGGGACTTGAAAGCTGCGCACCTCGTGGGGCCAAGGCAGGCCGCTGCAACCTCTGCGGCCCACATGCGAGCCGCGTCCTCGTCGGGCACGTCGATGATCGTGAATCCTCCGAGGTGCTCCTTGGTCTCGATGTAGGGGCCATCGGTGAAGACTGGACTGCCGCTGGTGGCGTCCACGCTGAACACCGGCGCCGAGTTGTCCAAACCCCCGAGGAAGACGTACACGCCGGCAGCCTTCATCTCCGCTCGCAGCGCTTTGACTGCCTGCGACATCTCCTGCATCTGGTCCTCCGAGTAGTCGGGGACCCACTCTTCGTGAGCGGCGATGAGGTACTCGGTCATGTTCGGCTCCTTGGTCGAGGCGGCGCTCCTGAGTCCACCATCTACTCTCCCCACGCCTTTGCGTCCCATCCCACCAGCCATGCCTCACCGTATCGAACGAGTGTTCGATCGTACTGACGCCGACATGATTGTGGGCTCGCCGCTCGAGTTGCGCGCATGCGAGAAGCCAAGTCTCGCGAGCGCCTGGAAACCGCCCCAACCGGCCAACAGCCAGCCAAGACGGTCCCGTCCGAACCGCTCGGGCCGGACTGGTGGCTCCATCTCGTCCCCGGCGCGAGTGGGGACCACCTGATTCGAACGTACTGGCCGCGACGTCAGCGGTTCAGTGCCGTAGGTCCCGCGGTTGCCGGGCGCTCTCCCCACGATGGGCAAGGGACAGCGAGGTCGGCGGCATGAGGGCGCTCGGACATGAGCGACTCTCACAGCGGCATGTGTGCGCATCTCGCCGCCGCAAGCTCCCCGCTCTGGGCGTTCCCCACCTACCTGGGAACGTGCACCGTGACGATAGAGGAGTGCGCGGGGAGCCGATGAGGCTTTTTCTCCTTGACCTTCACGATGGCGTCGCGGACGCCCGCTGACAGAAAGATCTGCAGTTGGTCGCCTGTGGCTTGAAGGTGGAAGGTCTTGGTCTTCTTGCCGGCCACGGCGAAGCCCTGCGGGGTGTTGGGGACTTTGGTCCCGTTGAAGTTGATGACGAGACGAAGGGTGCCCGTGCATCGGCTCCCGTGCGCCGCGGCACAGTGAATTTTGACCGGAACGGTCCCGTCTCCGCGCAAGTTTGCGTGGTGGTTGACGACTGAGGCCTTGGCCTTCGCCTGGGCACGGGCCTCGGGCGCGGCGCTGGCTGCGCCCGAGGCTGCCAGCGCGGTCAGAGTGACGAACGTGATTGCGGCTGCTCGCCCGCACTTTGGTCTCATCCGAGTGAACGTACTCGCAGCCACCGCCGACACCATGGCCAAAACAGGGGACGCTGTGTCCGCCGGAGATCGGCAGGGTTCCTAGATCGGCTCGAGGTACTCGGCGGGCAGCCATTCCTCGACGACGATCCACTCACCTGCCTCATTCACGGGTCTGACGACGCGGCCTTGCCAGCCTGCAGTGCCGGACAACGGCGGGTACCCCGACGTGGATGCCGCGGCTACTAGGCGGCGGACTGCCATCGTGGCGACCCGGCGACACGCATATCGCACGGTCAAGTGATGTCTTCGCGTCCCGTCTTCGTCAGCGTCGTTGCCAGGACCGAGTCGCACGCCCATTGGTCCACCGCCAAGCCAGGTCGTAGCTGCAATGGCGAGCACCCCACCACGCCACGGCACGCCGGAATGAGGAGAGGTTCAATGACCGAACACCCGAATGTCGCTGTTATCCGGTCGGCCTACGAAGCCATGGACAAGGGAGACGTGGCTGCCTTCGCGGCCCTGCTCGACGAGGACATCACCTGGTACGAGTCCACCTCCGGCATGGAAGGGATCTACCGCGGACGCGACGCCGTCATCGCGTTCTTGGGCCAAGTCCTCCAGCAGGCCGGCATGCAGATGAGCGTCTCGATCCACGACATCCTGGCCAACGATGAGCACGCGGTGATCCTGCACGAGAGCACCATCACCGTCGGTGAGCGCGGCCACACCGGTCAGTACGCCGACGTCTACCATCTACGGGACGGAAAGCTCACGGCGCACTGGCACCTGGCCGTAGACGCCAAGGCGGATGCCGAATTCGCCTCGGAGGTCTTCGCGCACTAACTCCACCGCGCGTCCGCTCATCGGCTGCGAGTGCCGTCGAAGGAGCGCATGGGCACGCCCCGCCTGGCACGGGGGAGCCGGACGGGGCGCGCGTCCAGGGTCCGGCCCCATGCCGCGCGCTGTCGCACTTCCCCCGGATGCGACAGAGCGCGTGAGCCCAGAGACGGAACCGACGCTAAGGGTTCTCGCGCCGTCACCTCGTCACCGAAATCGGCTAGATCGTGACGCCCGGGCGCAGCCGAGACCCACTCGAACCGGTTTCGCGCATGGTGACGCCCGCCGGGTCACGGGCTCCCAGCGGGCGTCGTGTCGAGCGTAGGGCTGCTCGCTGTGCCGAGCCAGCCACTCAGCGGCCAGCCTTGCGTCCCGCGCGAACTCCGCCACTTGTTCCGCGTCCAGCTCCATCCCGTCGAGGTCGCCGAGCATGACGGTCGGGGGGTTCATGCCGTCGAAGGTCTGCTCCGCACCCACCGCGAACCTCCCAAACGTCGGCAAAGAATGGCACCGGATGGGGAGGCCGCTGTCTACGAGCGTGTCCCAGTTCGAGTGGTTGGGCTCGTCCACGCACCACGAGGGGCACGCGCGGGGGTCGGAGGTGGGGAGCTCGCGGGGGTTGAGTGTCGTGGTCATGGTCGGTCCCTCTCGGTTGAGGACCTCGCGCGCGGTGCTGTCTGGCACGTAGATGGCACGAGGCCGGTTCCAATTCTGGAAACCGGCCTCTGACCTGCGGCAACGCTGGTGGGCGATACTGGGTTCGAACCAGTGACCTCTTCGGTGTGAACGAAGCGCGCTACCACTGCGCCAATCGCCCCTGGAGAACGCACAAGACGCTCTAGGACTGCGGACCGAGACTTTAGCGCACGGCCGGCGGCGGACCACATCCGCGGGTCACCGTCCGAGCAGGTCCGACTCGCGCTCCTGCCACACCTTCGTGACCTCGGTCGTGACGGGACCGGGGGCCGCGAGGACGCGGTCGTCCCACCGGGAGATGGCCTGCACGTCGCGCGTCGTCGAGGCGAGGAAGGCCTCGCTGGCGTCGGCCAGCACCTCGATCGGCTCGTCGACCTCGCGGGCGCCGTACCACGCGAGGACCAGGTGTCGAGTGATGCCGGCCAGGCATCCGGCCGCGAGGGTGGGGGTGCGGAGCTCGTCGTCGACGACGTAGAAGACGTTGGTCCCGGTGCCCTCGCACAGGTGCCCCTTCAGGTTGGCGAAGACCGCCTCGCTGGCGCCTCGCGCCCGGGCATGAGCCAGCGCGCGCACGTTCTCGCCGTACGACGTGGTCTTGAGGCCGGCCAGCGCACCGCGCTCGTTGCGCGGCCACGGGACGGTGGAGACGGCCGTCGTGTCGGGCCAGGGGTCCATCGGCGCGGCGACCACCACCAGCGACGGCGGGCCGTCTCCGCGGTCGGAGCCGAGCGGCGAAGGACCGCCGGTCCAGGTGATGCGGACGCGACCCAGCGTCAGCGCCTCCCCGTCCAGGACGGCCGCCACCCCGCGGCGCACCTCCGCATCGTCCACCGCCGGCAGCCCCAGACCCTGCGCCGATCGTGCGAGCCGCGCCAGATGCAGGTCCAGCGCGAACGTCTGCCCGCCGACGACTTTGAGCACCTCGAACACGCCGTCGCCCACGGTGAGTCCGTGGTCGCGAGCGCCCACCACCGGGGCCTCCGGGTCGGGGAGGAGCCGGCCGTTCACCCAGGTGCGCATGGGCCGAAACTACTGCGCCGCACCCGAATTGGTGGTCCTGAGGGCATCGGCTATGGTTCTGTTCGCGTCTCCGGGAGCGCCTTCGGGTGCAGGAGCTGCAAGCGGACGTAGCTCAGTTGGTAGAGCGCAACCTTGCCAAGGTTGAGGTCGCGAGTTCGAGCCTCGTCGTCCGCTCGGAGCGGGTCTCGAGCCCATCCAGCGGTGGGTTGGCCGAGAGGCGAGGCAACGGACTGCAAATCCGTGTACACGGGTTCAAATCCCGTACCCACCTCGCAGTACCACCGGTTCCACGGGCGATTGGCGCAGCGGTAGCGCGCTTCCTTGACACGGAAGAGGTCACTGGTTCAAACCCAGTATCGCCCACCAACACCGAACAGCCCCTGACCTGCACCGGAGCAGGATCAGGGGCTTTCTCGATTCGTCCGCGTGTCGGATACGTGTCGGATGGTCCCGCCCACAGAGGAGGAACCATGACCGCCTCGGCTGCCCCGATTGGTGCCATGACGCGACCGACGTTCGCCATCACGTCGAGCTCCAGGACGACCGAGCGGTCATCGACCGCCCGACCTTCGGGCTCTTCTTCGGGTCCGGGTTCACGTTGGCCGAGGCGCTCCATCTGTTCGGACCGGACCTTCACTCGGGCGTGGATCGGACGTAGCGCGGTGGGCTTCTCATTCCCGAGAGGTCCGCGCCCTGACGCCCCTGCTCACAAAGCGCGGAGGGCGCCCACAGCGCTCGCTGCGTAGCCTCGAATGCGAAGCCCGCCGGCGGTCCCCATGCGAGCCGGCGGGCTTCGCCACTCCCGAGGGGGCCGCCTCTTGGTCGGCCTCACTCCCTTCAGCGCAAACGGGTCCCAAAGTGTCACGCTCGAATAGACGTTCGAAACCGCGGACCATGGCTGGCGGGTGGGGCGGAACGGCGAGAGGCTCTCGCTCCACAAGCGAATCCATGGCACGCCGGAGCATCGAGAGGCGGACCCTCCGCCCGGATCCCGTGGCCCAGCGGCGGTCAGGCACTGTTGGGTGACAGACGGGCACGGCCGGCCCTGGCCTACTGCTCGAGTGGTGCCGCGTCGCCCGCCGACTGGCATGGCCGCGTGGTGCGGCCGGTGCTCGACGGTGGCGGCTGGATGTTTGGTCGAGGAGTAGCTGTCCGCAGACCATCTGGAGCCCCGGTGGAACCACGCCTACAAAGGGTGTGCCCGGATCGACGTCGCCCGCCTAGCCTTTGGATGCCCCGCCGCGCACGCCGTAGCGGGGACCACGACGCCCGCCGGAGCCTCGAGTGCTGGCGGGCGTCGTCATCGGAGTGCAACTGGAACCCGCGCGCGTCTCACCCAAGCACTTGCGATGATGAACGTCAGGCGGCTGGCTCGTCAGCGTCATTCGCGTCTCTACGCCCACGCGCCCTGTCGCACCCGGGGACCGACACCCTCGACGCCAAATGCGACCGGGCGCGGGACGGGCCCAGCCGCCGTTGACGCGCGCCCCGTCCCGCCTTGCATGCCAGGCGGGGTGCCCATGTGGCCCTGCCACGCACACATAGCCGGTTGTCCGGTCGAGCGGCTCATGCAAGAAGAGGGGCTATCCGGGTTCCCGTTCCTGGTCGCGCCAGGCCCGTTCGGCCCGGTCACATGCCTCTGTGATCCCCGTGCTGACCCGGGTCCACTCCCGATCTCCGGTGAGCCCGATAGAGGTTCGAACTCGTCAACCACCAGACCCCAGCCGCCACGACTATGACGAGAACTGCGATCTCGATCACCGCCACCATGCCAGCCCTCCTCTTCGACGGACTGAGACTACGCCCGCACGGGACACCCCCGAGAGTGCCCGGAACGGAGGTTCTGCGTGCCGTTGGACCGACACCTACGACATCACGGGTGCGGATGTCCTACAGGTGGTCGACTGGGCACAACGCCAGGCCGGTGAATCGCTCACTTTGCGGTGGCTCCCGTCTACGACGACCAGGCGCGCGAGCAACTCAACCCCGGGTGTGCCCGCGGATTGGTGTGGCTTGTGGGCATGGATGGGAACGACCGATCGATCGATCTCCACGAGGTCGAGACCCAGCAGCGGATGCTGGAGCGGCGCCGGCAGCCAGTCATTCTGCTGCTGATGGACCGGATGCCTTCCGGCGTACCAGACCCGCACAACGACGGCACCGAGTCGCGCTAACGACGTCCTCACGCACCGCTGTGCGGGCGTCGGCTCATGGCGAGGAGCGTGCGGGCTGGAGTGCCCTCACCCTCGGACGCCTTCTTCTCCTCTTCCTTGATCGCCTTCAGACCGCCTCGGTTCCAGACCACGAAGATGAGTTCCAGCACCACCACGACGACCAACAGGATGATCGGCCCTGACCACCCGGTGTGCAGCACTTCTCGAAGGTAGGCCGACCCACCGAGCCACACTGCGGCCAAGGCGACCTCCAGGCCTTGCTCGACCCTCTTCGACACACGCCGGACCTTCGCCGGGGAGTCAGTCGCCACGAGGCGCGACAATTCTCACCCGTCGCCGCACCGGTCATCATCGGCGGGAAGCGACCGCTCCTATGCCGCCGTCCGGTGAGCGCGGACGGCCTGATCAACGGGTGGTTTCGGATGACCAGGTGGCCGAGCTGACAGCCACCGAACGACGCCAGACCTTTCTGACGGGCCGATCGACCCTGGTCGGCTCGGACGGGCGCGTGTTCCATGAAGGTATGGGCCTCGTTCGTAGCGTCGACGGCAAAGACTTCCCGAGAGGTCGATGCCGCTACTGCCACCGGCAGATCCTCAACGATCCAGAAATCGGCTGGTTCGACCCCCAGCCAGGCGACAGTTATGACATGTGTCCCGACAATCCGAACGCCGACCACGAGCCCGACGACGAGCGGGGCGACATGGCAAGGTTCATACCGCCTCGTCGATGAGTTTCGCCGCTCTCGGACTATGAGCGTCGGCTCGCCGGTGTGTGCAGCGGCGGGGGTCAGCGACCCGCAATGCGATGGGGATCCCGTTCGTCATGGTCCCCGCTCATGGCTGTCCCGCTGCTCGAACACTCGTTCGATACGCTTCAGCATGGCCGGTGGGACCGAGTAGTAGCGGATCTCGACGCCTTCCGTGGGGGAGCAAGGGTGACCGTGTCTCCCTGCACGAGCGCATCCACGGCATGCCTGCCGGACCCGATTCCACCGAGGGGATCGACCTCGCGCTTGACTGTGCGCCGGGTAGCGCGCGTATCGTGGTGAGTTGGTCGCGTCTCACCCCCCTAGGTACACGTGGCCCGCTCGCGCCATCACCCACGGCGCGACGAACGCGCCCCACCCGCCCTTCGGCCGGTGGGGCGCCCCGAGCTTCAGGTCCCCGATCTTGGTGATGAGGAGTTCGCGCGCGTTTCCTAGCCTCGTGGGCGTCTGAAGCCGACGCGCCTGTCACACCGGGGGGAACGACGAGCGCGTCGGCTCTCCCTGCCTGAACGCCCGGCGACCCCTGTCTCGACGCCCGGCGACTCCCGATGCACCCCCTCGCAGGGCCTCTGCCGCGCCCGTGCCTCAGGGCTGGGCGGACGTCTTCTCCAACGGGATCTCGACGTGCAGCTTCGTCGCGACCTGGCCCGCGAAGCGAGCGCCGGTGGCGGTCGCCCGCCACCCGGTGGGCAGCGAGGTCGACGTCCAGCCCGTGGGGAAGGTGACCGACACCTTCAACGCCTCAGGTCGGACCAGGTCCTGGGGGTCGACGTCCAGGACGTAGGTCATCGTGGTGTCCGAGTCCTTCGCGGCCGCCGACGGGACGGTGTACTCCGCGTCGAGTCGGGCGCGCTCGCCGGAGTCCAGCAGGAACCGATGCTGGAAGTACCTCCGGTTCAGCACGTAGGGCGCGCTGGGGTGATGGATGACCGGCGGGAACGGCGTACCGTCGGCCGACACGGTGCCGAGCTGGGCGTAGCGCGGCAGGAAGACCCCGATCAGGGTGTCGAGGTAGCGGGTGGTGTAGCCGATCTTCGGGTCGGGGCTCGGCAACGTGTAGGCCGGGGCGCCGTTCTCGACGTCCGTGCGCAGGTGCACCGCCGCACTGCCGTCCGCGTGCAGGTGCACGGTCGAGGCGACGGAGCGTCGCTGCCAGTAGTCGACCTTGCTCCCGTTGAGGTTCTGGGAGAACACGCCGATGTAGTCGTGGCCGGTGTGCGCCAGGTTCCCGGCCAGCCCGACGCGGACGAACGGGCGCTGCACCCTTCTGTCCCGGAAGTATGTGAAGAAGTGCCGGCCGTCGGCGGAGTCGACGAGCGCGGTGAGCTTGTCGGCCATCCGGCCACCCTCGAAGAACTTCTGCCGGAAGGCGGGGATCAGCTCCTTGTTGAGCTGGTGACGGACCTCGACGGAGGCAAAGTCGCCGTAGCTCCCGGCCAGGGTGTGGACCAGGTTGTCGGCCGTGATGGTCCCGAAGTGGGGCAGGTCGACGGGTCCGGTCACGCGGAAGACGTCCGCGAGGGCCTGCAGGTCGAGCCCGAAGACGCCATCGAGCTTCGTGCCCGGGTACGTCGCCTCGTAGCCGCGGAGCAGCTCCTCGCCCGACACGGACCACCAGGGGGAGAACGTGGAGCTGGTGACACGGAACGGGCCCTTGGAGTGGAACGGGTTGCCGGGCACGGGCTCCCAGCGTTGGAACGCTCCACGCGAGCGGAGGTCGTCGACGTTGACGCTCTTGCCGAACGTCACCCGCCCGTGGTCGAAGCGCATGGTCGTGAACGACAGCGCGCCGCCCCCGGAGTAGCGCTGCTCGGCCGGGTTGAGCATCGCGATCAAATAGGTGCGCGGGCCGTCCGCGCCGACGATCGAGGGCAGGGTGGCCACGAGCGGGCCGGCCGTGGCGTAGCTGTCGTGCACCGGCTGGAGGTAGGTGAGGGCGGACTCCTTGGCCCGGGTCGCGGCGCCGCCCACGATCGGGGTGCTCCCGTCGACCGCCTCGATGTCGGCCATGGCACGGTCGAGGTGGTCGCCGATCAGACCGACCTGGTCGACGACCCTCCGGAGGAGGGGCAGGTCGATGGCCTGGCCTCTCACGATGCGGGAGTCCTGTCCTGACACCATCGGGTACAGGTCGGCGCCCAGCTGCGCGACGGACGTCGTCTCGTCGAGAGCGTCGACGAGGTGGCGCTCGTCGTCCACCGCACCGCCGGCGACCGGCACGGCGGACCAGACGTCGGCGCCGAAGCCGTAGGCCGACTGGTGCGCTGCGTCGACGTGGCGGCGTGCGGCAGCGATCGAGGATCGGGCGTCCGCGAGGTGCTGCTGGGAGAGCTGGGTCTTGGCCTGCTTCAGGTCGGCCTGCGCGGCATCCGCCTCGTGCTTGGCGTCGACGAGCGGACGGGCCAGCACGGCGAGGACCACTCCGGCCGTGACCACGACGAGGGCCAGGACGGCGATGATCCGCCCGCGCCGACGACGGCGACGTGGCCCCCGGTCGTCGTCCCCCACGTCCTGCGGCGTCGCCTCCTGCAGGTTCGGTCGCAGGTGCACGCCATGAGTAAACAGGGTGGGTCCTGATCGCGGGCGGATATCGGGGGGAAGTGACGCACGTCGTCTCGATAGCATCGCTGCATCCCACCGCCGTACTCACCAGGAGCAGTCGTGCCCGACCTCGAGATCGTCCTCACCCACGCCGGTGCGCGTGAGGAGCGGGCGGTGACGGAGGGCACCAAGGCCTGGGAGCTGTACGCCGACGACCCGACCGTGATCGCGGCGCGCGTGGGGGGCGAGCTGCGCGACCTCTCCTACCAGCTCCGGGACGGCGACGAGGTCGCCGGTGTCGCGATCGACAGCCTGGACGGTCGCGACATCCTGCGGCACTCCACCGCCCACGTGATGGCCCAGGCCGTGCAACAGCTGTGGCCCGAGGCGAAGCTCGGCATCGGGCCGCCGGTGGAGAACGGCTTCTACTACGACTTCGACGTCGAGACTCCGTTCGTGCCGGAGGACCTCGACAAGATCGAGACCGCGATGCGGAAGATCATCAAGGAGGGCCAGCGGTTCTCCCGCCGCGTCGTCAGCGATGCCGACGCGCTCACCGAGCTGCAGGACGAGCCCTACAAGCTCGAGCTGGTGGGCCTGAAGGGATCCGGGCACGGCGAGGGCGCGGCGGAGGGTGCCGACGTCGAGGTCGGCGCCGGCGAGCTCACCATCTACGACAACCTGCGCCGCGACGGCGAGCTGGCCTGGAAGGACCTGTGTCGCGGTCCGCATCTGCCCACCACCAAGCGGATCCCGGCGTTCAAGCTGATGCGCACAGCGGCGGCCTACTGGCGGGGCGACGAGAAGAACAAGCAGCTCCAGCGGATCTACGGCACCGCCTGGGAGACCAAGGAGGCGCTGGCCGAGCATCTCGAGCGGATCGAGGAGGCCGAGAAGCGCGACCACCGCAAGCTCGGTCGCGACCTCGACCTGTACTCCTTCCCCGAGGAGCTGGGGCCCGGTCTGGTCGTCTTCCACCCGAAGGGCGGCGTGATCAGGCGGGTCATGGAGGACTACGTCCGGCAGCGGCACATCGAGGAAGGCTTCTCCTACGTCAGCTCGCCCCACATCTCCAAGGACGGGCTGTTCCACACCTCCGGTCACCTGCCCTACTACGCCGACACCATGTATCCGCCCATGGAGCTCGACGGGGCGAAGTACCAGCTCAAGGCGATGAGCTGCCCGATGCACAACCTGATCTACCAGTCGCGGGGGCGCTCCTACCGTGAGCTGCCGTTGCGGCTCTTCGAGTTCGGCGGGGTCTACCGCTACGAGAAGTCGGGCGTGGTCGGCGGCCTGACCCGCGTGCGCGGCATGACCCAGGACGACTCCCACTCCTACGTCACCCCCGAGCAGGCATCGGACGAGATCAAGCACCTGCTGAACTTCTGCCTCGGGCTGTTCCGCGACTTCGGCCTGGACGACTTCTTCCTCGAGCTGTCGACCCGCGACGACAAGCACGCGGAGAAGTTCCAGGGCTCCGACGAGGACTGGGCGACCGCGACCGCCGTACTCCAGCAGGCGGCCGAGGAGTCCGGGCTCGAGCTCGTGGACGACCCCGGCGGCGCCGCGTTCTACGGTCCCAAGATCTCGATCCAGGCCAAGGACGCGATCGGGCGCACCTGGCAGCTCTCGACCGTGCAGTACGACTTCGGTCAGCCGGCCGGCTTCGGCCTGGAGTACACCGCGCCAGACGGCTCCAAGCAGCAGCCGGTGATGATCCACTCCGCGAAGTTCGGGTCGATCGAGAGGTTCATCGGCGTCCTCGTGGAGCACTACGCCGGCGCCTTCCCGCCGTGGCTGTCGCCGGTCCAGGTGCAAGGGATCCCGATCGCCGAGCGCCACGTGGACTACCTGTACGACGTGGCGAAGCGGATGCAGGCGCGCGGCATCCGGGTCGAGGTCGACGAGTCCGACGACCGGATGCAGAAGAAGATCCGCAACGCCCAGCTGCAGAAGGTGCCGTTCATGGTGATCGCCGGCGACCAGGACATGGAGGCCGGCGCCGTGTCGTTCCGCTACCGCGACGGCCATCAGGACAACGGCGTACCGATCGAGGAGGCCGTCGAGCGCGTGGCGGCCGCCGTGGCCTCGCGAGAGCAGGTCTGAGTCAGCGCACGCGCTTGGTGAACCTGCGGCAGGGGGAGACGAAGTCCTCGCCGAGGGCCTGGACGGGATAGTCGACGTCGCCCTCGTCCGTCCAGCCCTGCCGGGCGTAGAAGGCCTGAGCACGGTCGTTGCCGCGGACCACGGCCAGGAAGGCGACGTCGTGCCCGGCAGCAGCGATCTGGCGCTCGGCCTCGGTCAGCAGCACCGCCGCGACCCCACTGCCCCGGAAGGCCCGGTCGACGTACACCTGCTCGGCCTCGTCGCCGTTGACCATGATGAAGCCGGCCACGGCTCCGTCGACCTCGGCGAGAGTGGTCTCGTCGGTCTCGGCGATCCGCCGGGAGACCCGGTCGTGGAAGGCGCTCCAGGTGCGTCGCTCCGTCAGCCCGGCGGGCACCAGGCCGGGATGGGCGTCGTGCCAGCCCTCGTGGAAGATCGCGGTCACGACCTCGACGTCGTCGGCGGTCGCGGGGCGCAGGACCGGCTCGCTCACGGTCGCGAGCCTAGGGGCTCGGCCGGTGAGTGGTGCGCCGGTGCCACGGGCTGGCTCCGGACCACCGCTGTCTGGCCGGGCACCGCCTCCTACAGTGGCGCCATGGCCGAGGACCCGCTGCACCAGGACGGCATCGGGGTGCCCGACAGCCTCGAGCGGCTGTGGACGCCGTACCGGATCGCCTACCTGCGCGGCGAGAACAAGCCGGCGGACGACTCGGCGGGGGAGTGCCCGTTCTGTCGCATCCCGCAGCAGGGCGACGATGCCGCGGGGCTCGTCGTACGACGGGGGGAGCAGGCGTACGTCGTGCTCAACCTCTATCCGTACGCGCCGGGACATCTCATGGTCTGCCCCTATCGGCACATCGCCGACTACACCGACACCACGGTCGAGGAGGCCGAGGAGATGAGCGAGATGACCAAGACCGCGATGCGGGTGCTGCGGTCGGTGTCGAGCGCTGAAGGCTTCAACGTCGGGATGAACCAGGGCGCAGCCGGCGGCGCCGGCATCGCCGCACACCTGCACCAGCACGTGGTGCCGCGCTGGGTGGGGGACCAGAACTTCATGCCGGTGATCGGCCACACCAAGACGCTGCCCCAGCTCCTCCGGGATACCCGCGAGCTGCTGGCCGGCGCGTGGTCGTGACTGACCTCGCCGGCGATGCCGAGCTCGCGGCCAGCCTGGTCCGCGACGCCGGCCGGCTGGCCGCCCGGATGCGGACCGACGGGGTGTCCGCGCACCGCAAGACGTCCGTCAGCGACGTGGTCACGGCGGCCGACCGCGCGGCCGAGGATCTGATCACCGACCGGCTCGCCCGGGAGCGCCCGCACGATGCGGTCGTCGGCGAGGAGGGCACCGACCGCCCCGGCAGCAGTGGGCGGTCGTGGGTGATCGACCCGGTGGACGGCACCTTCAACTTCGTGCGGGGCCTGACCTGGTGGTGCTCGGCCCTCGCGCTGCGCGGTCCCGAGGACGTGCTGCTCGGTGCGGTCTATCACCCGCACGACGACGCGTCGTTCCTCGGCGGACCCACGCTGCCGTCGACCCGCAACGGCGTGCGGCTGGCGCCGTTGCAGGACCGACCCCTGGCGGAGTCGTGTGCGTCGACGTACCTCCATCCGCCGTTCTACGACGGTGACGTAGGCGCCGCGTTCGTGCGTGCCGTCTCGGGCGTGGCGACCCTGCGGATGCTGGGCTCGGGGACGATGGACCAGATGGCCGTCGCACAGGGCCAGATGGACGTGCTCTTCCAGCACAGCGTCCCGGACTGGGACTGGTACCCCGGGATCGCGCTCGTCCGCGGGGTCGGGGGTGCCGCGCGCCGGGTGAGCGCCGGTGGCGTGGAGTGGTCGGTGTCGGGCGTGCCGACGGCGGTCGACGAGGTCTGTGCCGCCCTCGCGGCGGGTTAGCGGACTCAGGTCACCGGGTGGGGGTACTCCTCGCTGCGGTGCTGGAAGTCGAGGATCGCGGTGTTCTTCACGCGCCCGTCCTGGATCTCGATGGCGCGACTCAGCGTCTCGTCCATCTCCCACGCCTCCGGCCCCTCGAGCACGGGTCGCAGGAACGGGATCAGGGCCTCGCTGATGTCCCACGTCGCCGAGTCCCACAGGTACGACGGCGTGTGGTCGACGGCGTAGTAGTTCACGTGGTCGCCGACGGAGAACATCGGGTCGTCGAAGCCGGTGGGACGCGCCCACTCGAAGCCCATGCCCTCGTCGCACGACACGTCGACGATCAGGCTGCCCGACCGGAACGCGTCGAGGTCGTCGTGGCGGAGGTAGATCAGCGGGTTGGCGGGGTCCTGGAGAGTGCAGTTGACCACGACGTCACGCTGAGCCAGGAAGGTCGCCAGCGGGACCCGACCAGCCGTGGTGATCGCGTGGCCCGGACCGCCGCCGGGGTCGTGGTCGAGGTGGACGATCCGCACGGAGTGGATCGGCGACGCCACGGCGGCCACGCCGCGCGTGGTCAGCACGGCGACGTCGTGGATGCCCTGCGCGCTGAGGGCGGTCACGGCCCCACGCGCCGTCGCCCCGAAGCCGATCACGGCCGCGGTGAGCCGGCGTCCGTAGTCCCCGGTGCGACCGATCAGCTGGAGCGCGTGGAGGACGGAGCAGTAGCCCGCGAGCTCGTTGTTCTTGTGGAAGACGTGCAGTCCGACCGTGTCCTCGCGGGTCCAGTGGTTCATCGCCTCGAAGGCGATCAGGGTGAGCCCGCGGTCGATCGCGAGCTGGGTCAGCTCGGTGTCCTGGACGCAGTGCGGCCAGCCCCACATGGTCTGGCCCTCGCGGAGGGCGGCGACGTCCTCGTGCTGAGGCTTGAGCAGGACGACCACGTCGGACTGGTCGAGGATCTGCTCGCGGGTGGCGATGCCGCCGACGTGTGGCGCCAGGTCGCCGTCGGTCAGGCCGAACTTCTCGCCGTACCCCTCCTCGAGGGTGATCCGGGCAGCGACGTCGGGCTCGAGCCGCGTCAGGTGGTCGGGGTGGAGCGGCAGCCGGTACTCGTTCTCCTTGGCCGACCTGCCGAGCACCCCCAGGCGGAGCAGGCTCACCGCTTCTTCGTCGGGTGGATCGTCTCCGACATCGTCTCGGTGTGACCCTTGGCGCGCTTCTCGGCGCGCTTCTCCTTGATCGACTTCGAGGACTTCTTGGACATTCCCTGGCGCGGCGACTTGTCGCTCATGCTGGCTCCATCGTCGGGAGCCTGAATGGCTCCGCGTGCTCACCGTACGCCCTGGCGCGCACCGGCTCGCGGGCGGAATGCGGCCCGGAGCGCCGGGACGGCTACCCTGCTGCCGCCATGCTCGAACGCTTCCGTCAGTTCTGGACCAAGGTCTGGTCGCCGATCGGCGACCTCCTCCTGCGCCTCGGCGTCAGCCCCAACACCGTGACCCTGGTGGGAACGCTCGGGGTGGTCGCGGGCGCTCTGGTGTTCTTCCCCCGGGGCTGGCTGCTTGCGGGAGTGCTGGTGATCACGGCCTTCGTGTTCAGCGACATGATCGACGGCTACATGGCGCGCACGAGTGGTCATGTCTCACCTTTCGGCGCGTTCCTCGACTCGACCCTCGACCGGATCGGCGACGCGGCCATCTTCGGCGGGCTGGCCATGTACTACGTCGGTCCGGGCGACAACCGCTGGTGGACCGCCCTCGCCATCTACTGCCTCTCGATGGGATCGGTCACCTCGTACGCGCGGGCGCGCGCCGAGTCGCTCGGGATGCAGGCCAAGGTGGGGATCGCCGAGCGCGCCGACCGGCTCGTGCTGATCCTGGCGGCGGTCGGTCTGGCCGACCTCCTGCGTCTGCTGGGCGTCGGCGACCGGGTGATGTGGCTGATCCCGATCGCCCTGGCGCTCCTGGCGGTGGCGAGCACGATCACGGTGGTGCAGCGGATCCTCGTCGTACGTCGGCAGGCACTGGAGCTGGGCAGACCCGCCGAATAGTGGCGGTTCGGCTCCCAGCCGTAGGATCGGGGCATGGCCCAGAGCACCACCGACAGCAGCACCGAGAGCACGTCGCACGCCCCCGGCACCGGCACCACGCGCGTCAAGCGCGGCATGGCCGAGATGCTCAAGGGCGGCGTGATCATGGACGTCGTCACCGCCGAGCAGGCGAAGATCGCCGAGGACGCCGGCGCCGTCGCCGTGATGGCGCTCGAGCGGGTTCCCGCCGACATCCGCGCCCAGGGCGGCGTCTCCCGGATGAGCGACCCCGACATGATCGACGGCATCATCGAGGCCGTCTCGATCCCGGTGATGGCCAAGGCCCGGATCGGGCACTTCGCCGAGGCGCAGGTCCTGCAGAGCCTCGGGGTCGACTACATCGACGAGTCCGAGGTGCTCACCCCGGCCGACTACGCGAACCACATCGACAAGTGGCAGTTCACCGTGCCGTTCGTCTGCGGCGCGACCAACCTCGGCGAGGCCCTGCGCCGGATCACCGAGGGTGCGGCCATGATCCGCTCCAAGGGCGAGGCCGGCACCGGCGACGTCTCCAACGCGGTCACCCACATGCGCACCATCGGCGCCGAGCTGCGCCGGCTGCACGGGATGAACGAGGACGAGCTCTACGTCGCGGCGAAGGAGCTCCAGGCTCCCCATGACCTGGTCCGTGAGGTCGCGGCGGCCGGCAAGCTGCCGGTCGTGCTCTTCACCGCCGGTGGCATCGCGACGCCGGCCGACGCCGCGATGATGATGCAGCTCGGGGCGGAAGGCGTCTTCGTGGGCTCGGGCATCTTCAAGTCCGGCAACCCCGCCCAGCGCGCCGAGGCCATCGTCAAGGCGACGACGTTCTACGACGACCCCGACGTGGTCGCCAAGGTCAGCCGCGGCCTGGGCGAGGCCATGGTCGGCATCAACGTCGACGACATCCCGCAGCCGCACCGCCTCGCCGAACGCGGCTGGTAGCCGCCGTCCCTCCGCATGAGCCCTCGCGTCGGAGTCTTCGCCCTGCAGGGCGACGTCCGTGAGCACCTGCGCGTGCTCACGTCGCTCGGCGCGTCCGCGAACGGCGTACGACGGGTGGCGGAGCTGGACGCCTGCGACGCGCTCGTCATCCCGGGGGGCGAGTCGACCACCATGTTCAAGCTGGCTCGCACGTTCGACCTGTTCGAGCCGCTCCGGCAGCGGATCAAGGAGGGCATGCCCGTCCTCGGCACGTGCGCGGGCATGATCATGCTCGCGGACCGGATCGAGGACGGGACCCCCGACCAGGAGACCCTCGGGGGTCTCGACATCACGGTCCGTCGCAACGCCTTCGGCCGACAGGTCGACTCCTTCGAGGGCGACCTCGACTTCGCCGGCCTCGAAGACCCGGTGCACGCCGTGTTCATCCGAGCACCGTGGGTCGAGGGCACCGGCCCCGGGGTCGAGGTGCTCGCCCGGATCGACGACCCCTCGGCGCCCGGAGCGGCCGCCGGTAGGATCGTGGCGGTCCGGCAGGGGCCGCTGATGGCGACGTCGTTCCACCCGGAGGTGGACGGCGACGGTCGTGTCCACCGCCTGTTCCTGGACCTGATCGACGGTCTCGACTCCGCTCGATCACCGAACTGACGAAGAGGAAGCATGTCCGGCCACTCCAAATGGGCGACCACCAAGCACAAGAAGGCCGTCATCGACGCCCGGCGCGGCAAGATGTTCGCCAAGCTGATCAAGAACATCGAGGTCGCGGCCCGGATGGGTGGCGGAGACGTCGCCGGCAACCCGACCCTCTACGACGCCATCCAGAAGGCGAAGAAGTCCTCGGTCCCCAACGACAACATCGACCGGGCGGTCAAGCGCGGATCCGGCGCCGAGGCCGGCGGTGCGGCGTACGACACGATCATGTACGAGGCCTACGGCCCCCAGGGCGTGGCCGTCCTCGTCGAGTGCCTGACCGACAACAAGAACCGCGCCGCGATGGAGGTCCGTACGGCGGTCTCCCGCAACGGCGGCACGATGGCCGACCCCGGCTCGGTCTCGCGGCTGTTCAACCGCAAGGGCGTCGTCGTCGTGCCCAAGGCGCAGGAGGCGCGCGAGGTGAGTGAGGACGACGTCCTCGAGGCCGCGCTCGACGCCGGCGTCGAGGACGTCAACGACCTCGACGAGTCCTTCGAGGTCGTCTCCGAGGCGACCGACGTGGTCGCCGTGCGCAGCGCGCTGCAGGACTCCGACATCGACTACGACTCCGCCGACGTCCAGTTCGTCGCCAGCATGGACATCCCGGTCGACGCCGACGCGGCCGGCAAGGTCTTCCGGCTCGTCGACGCGCTGGAGGACCTCGACGACGTCCAGAACGTCTTCACCAACGTCGATGTCCCCGACGAGGTGCTGGCCGAGCTGGACGCCTGACCTGCGTGTCGTACGCCGTCGCAGCGGCGGGTCCGGCTAGCGTGACGTGCGAACAGGTGTTCGGACGAAGGGCAACAGCATGCGCGTGCTGGGGATCGACCCCGGGCTGACCCGTTGCGGCATGGGCGTGGTCGAGGGAGACGTCGGCCGGCCGCTGACGCTGGTCGACGTCAACGTCCTCCGTACGTCGGCCGACCAGCACGTCTCACTGCGCCTGGTGCACATCGAGCGGGGGATCGAGGCCTGGCTCGAGGAGCACCGGCCCGACGCGGTGGCGATCGAGCGGGTCTTCGCGCGGTCCGACTCCAGCACGATCATGGGCACGGCCCAGGCGAGCGGCATCGCCATGGTCGCGGCGGCCCGCCGCGGGCTGCCCATCGCGCTGCACACCCCCAGCGAGGTCAAGGCCGCCGTCTCGGGCAGCGGGCGGGCCGACAAGGCGCAGGTGGGGGCGATGGTCACCCGCATCCTGCGCCTCGACGCGCCGCCGAAGCCGGCCGACGCCGCCGACGCGCTGGCGCTGGCCATCACCCACATCTGGCGCGGCGGCGCTCAGGCGCGCATCGACGCGGCTCTGGCTGCTGCCGGGAGGAGGACGCCAGTGATCGCCTTCGTGCGCGGTGAGGTCGCCGCCCTCACGCTCACCAGCGCCGTCGTCGAGGTCGGCGGGGTCGGCCTCGAGCTGATGTGCACCCCCAACACCCTCGCCGAGCTGCGGGTCGGGCACGTCGCCACGCTGCCCACCTCGATGGTCGTGCGCGAGGACTCCCTGACGCTCTTCGGCTTCGCCGACGACGACGAGAAGCAGGTCTTCGAGCTGGTCCAGACCGCCAGCGGCGTCGGCCCGAAGCTGGCGCAGGCGATGCTCGCCGTCCTCACGCCCGACGCCGTACGACGGGCGGTCGCCGGCGACGACGTCCGCACCCTGACCGCGGTCCCGGGTATCGGCCAGAAGGGCGCCCAACGGATCATCCTCGAGCTCAAGGACCGGATCGGCACGCCGGTCGCGTCGGCCGGGACGGGCACCCGCGTCGCCGTCTCCGACCCCTGGCGCGACCAGGTCCAGCAGGGTCTGGTGGGGCTGGGCTGGTCGGCGAAGGACGCCGACCGGGCGATCGAGGCCGTCGCCGACCAGGTCTCGACGAGCTCGACCACCGACGGCGCGCCCGACGTGGCGGCGCTGCTGCGGGCCGCCCTGCGCACCCTGAGCAAGGCGTGAGATGAGTCCTCGCGACGAGCTCGAGGCCCACGAGGAGGCCTATCTCGCCTCGCTCACGACGGCCGAGGCCGAGGGAGACGAGCGTGCCGTCGAGGCCGCGCTGCGTCCGCGCACCCTCGACGAGGTGGTCGGCCAGGGCCGGGTCCGGGAGCAGCTCGGCCTCGTGCTCGAGGCCGCCCGCCGCCGTGGACGGGCCTCCGACCACGTCTTGCTGTCGGGACCGCCCGGTCTCGGGAAGACCACGCTGGCGATGATCATCGCCCACGAGATGTCCACCCCGTTGCGCGTGACCAGCGGCCCGGCCATCACCCACGCGGGCGACCTCGCCGCCATCTTGTCGGGCCTGAACGACGGTGACGTCCTCTTCGTCGACGAGATCCACCGGATGTCGCGGCCGGCCGAGGAGATGCTCTACCTCGCGATGGAGGACTTCCGGGTCGACGTCGTGATCGGCAAGGGCCCCGGTGCGACCGCGATCCCGCTGGAGATCCCGCCGTTCACGCTCGTCGGTGCGACCACCCGCGCCGGCCTGCTGCCCGGGCCGCTGCGCGACCGGTTCGGCTTCACCGCCCAGCTGGAGTTCTACGAGCCCGACGAGCTCGACACGATCATCCGGCGCTCGGCCGGGCTGCTCGGCGTCGAGGCCGACGCCGAGGGCAGCGCCGAGATCGCCTCGCGCTCCCGCGGCACGCCCCGGATCGCCAACCGGCTCCTGCGGCGGGTCCGCGACTACGCCCAGGTCCGCGCCGACGGCGTCGTCACCCGCGACATCGCCCATGCGGCACTCGACCTCTACGAGGTCGACGCGCTGGGTCTCGACCGCCTCGACCGGGCGGTCCTCGACGCTCTCTGCCGCCGCTTCGGGGGTGGCCCGGTGGGCGTCTCCACGCTGGCCGTCGCGGTCGGCGAGGAGCGCGAGACGGTGGAGGAGGTCGCCGAGCCCTTCCTGGTCCGCAACGGCTTCCTGGCCCGTACGCCGCGTGGCCGGGTCGCGACCCGAGCCGCCTGGGAGCACCTCGGGCTGACGCCACCGCCGGCTCCGCCGTCGGACGAGCCGCCAGACCTCACGCTGTTCGAGTCCTGAAGTGTGGGTGGTCGCCCCCACCCGGTTACACTTCACCTTCGGTCGGCCCGACCCTGTCTCGCCGGCCGGCCCAGCCCCCTCATCCCCGTCGAAGGATCGTCGTGAGCAACCTTGTGCCATTCCTCCCGTTGGTGGGGATCGCACTCCTCTTCTGGCTGCTGTTCGTACGGCCCGCCCAGCGGCGGCAGCGGGAGATGGGGAGCATGCAGCGTGGCCTGTCCGTCGGTGACGAGATCATGTTGACCTCCGGCATCTTCGGAACCGTGCGCGCGGTGCACGACGACTCGTTCTCCCTCGAGGTGGCCGACGGGGTGACCCTGAGGGTCGTGCGGGCGGCCGTCGGAAACGTGGTGACCAAGGCCGGGCAGTCTCGGGACGACGACACGGAGCTCGTCGCTGACGAGCCGGAGGAGAAGCAGTAGATGGCTCGCAACAAGGCTCGACCGGGGCGCACCGTGACGGTGTTCTTCATCGGTCTGGCGCTCTGCTACGGCCTGGTCGCCCTGATCGGCACCTGGAAGCCCGCCCTCGGCCTCGACCTCGAGGGCGGCACCCAGATCGTGCTGACCGCCAAGGGCAACGTGTCCAAGGACAACCTGAACGAGGCCGCCGGCATCATCGACAGCCGGGTCAACGGGTCGGGGATCAGCGAGGCGACGGTCAACACCCAGGGCGGCAACCAGATCGTGGTCCAGGTGCCCGGTGCCACACAGGACAACCTCGTCCAGATCGTCGAACGCCAGGCGCAGCTCCGGTTCCGCCTGGTCGCGCAGGTGCCGCAGAGCGCCACCACGACGCCGCTCCCGTCGTCGTCCTCGTCGGCGTCTCCCGGCGCAGGCGTGACCAAGCCGGCGAAGCCGAAGGCCTCGTCCAGCAAGAGCGCCGGCAAGAACCGTCCGCCCGCGCTCCTGGGCAAGGACAAGGCCACGAAGAAGGCGAAGGCGACCTCCAGCCCGAGCCCCAGCTCGAGCCCGTCGACGGCACCGGGTGGCAACGCGCCCACCTCGACCAGCCAGGTGGACTACACCCCTGCGAACCAGAAGGCCTACCAGGACGCCCTCACCTGGCAGACCAACCCCGACCCGCAGTCGGTGGCGGTCTACAACGCCTACACCTGCCCATCGGCGAAGCCGGTGGTCGACGACCCGACCATCCCGCTCGTCACCTGTGACCAGGACGGCAACAAGTTCCTGCTGTCGCCGGCCCTGATCGAGGGCACCCAGATCGACTCCGCCTCCGCGGGTGCACCCGGCTCGACCCAGGGCCAGGTGCAGTGGACGGTCAACCTCCAGCTCGACAGCAAGGGTGCCGACACGCAGCGCAAGCTCTCGCAGGCGATGGCGGGCGACACCAGCAAGATGTTCGCCATCGTGCTCGACGGCCAGGTGATCTCGACTCCGTACTTCGAGTCGGTGATCGCCAACGGCACGTCGCAGATCAGCGGGAACTTCACCGAAGGCAGCGCCAAGGCTCTCGCCACCAGCCTCAAGTACGGCGCCCTGCCGATCACCTTCGACCAGTCCAAGATGACCACCCAGGTGATCGGACCCTCGCT
Organism: uncultured Actinomycetota bacterium; assembly: GCA_963805345.1. GTDB lineage: Bacteria > Actinomycetota > Actinomycetes > Propionibacteriales > Nocardioidaceae > Nocardioides. The sequence continues at coordinate 675,413 of CAWDUA010000003.1, read as the reverse complement.
GGCCGGCGACCAGCTGCAGGCCGGCATCACGGCCGGCCTCGTGGGTCTGCTGCTGGTGATGCTCTACTGCCTGCTCTACTACCGCGGCCTCGGCCTCGTGGTCATCGCCTCCCTGCTGGTGGCGGGCGCGACGACGTACGCGATGGTGCTGCTGCTCGCCAAGAGTGCCGGCTTCACGCTGACCCTGCCGGGGATCGCGGGCCTGATCGTGGCGGTCGGTATCACCGCGGACTCGTTCATCGTGTTCTTCGAGCGGATCCGCGACGAGATGCGAGGGGGCAAGTCGATGCGCGTCGCGGTCCAGGCCGGGTGGATCCGGGCCCGGGCCACGTGCCTGGCGGCCGACTCCATCTCGATCCTGGCGGCCGTCGTGCTCTACATCTTCGCGGCCGGGGTGGTGAAGGGCTTCGCCTTCGCGCTCGGGCTGTCGACCGTCATCGACCTGGCGGTGTTCTTCTGGTTCACCTACCCGATGGTCTCCTGGCTGACCCGGTTCCGGTTCTTCAGCCAAGGACACAGGCTGTCCGGTCTCGACGCGGAGAGTCTCGGCCTCGACCGGCTTCCGGCAGGAGGGAGGGCCTGATGGGCAGGTTCAGCCGCCTCGGCAACGACCTCTACTCGGGTCGCAAGTCGATCGACTTCGTCGGTCGTCGCCACGTCTGGTACGCCGCCTCGGGCGTGATCATCATCGCCGCCGTCCTCGGCCTCTACTTCCGGGGACTCAACTTCGGCATCGAGTTCGTCGGCGGTGCCCAGTACACCGTGTCGATGCCGGCCGGTGAGGCCACGCAGGCGAACGCCGACAAGCTCAGCTCCGCCGTGGCCGACACCGGCATCCCGGCGGCGCAGCAGGTCATCGCCACGACCGCCGGCCAGACCTCCATCCTGGTCCAGACCGAGCCCCTGACGCCGGTGGAGAGCAACACGATCTCCACCACCATCCAACAGACCGTCGACGTACCGAAGTCAGCGATCTCCACCGACGAGATCGGGCCGTCCTGGGGCAAGGAGGTCGCCAAGCGCTCGCTGATCGGGCTCGTGGTCTTCCTGATCTTGGTGGTGCTCCTGATCTGGGGCTACTTCCGACAATGGAAGATGTCGCTGGCTGCCATCGTGGCCCTCGCCCACGACCTGATCATCACCATCGGCATCTATGCGCTGTCGGGCTTCGAGGTGACACCGGCCACGGTGACAGGTGTGCTGACGATCCTCGGGTTCTCTCTCTACGACACCGTCGTGGTCTTCGACAAGGTGCGGGAGAACACCAAGAACCTCCGGGAGAGCCACCAGACCTACGCCGAGGCAGCGAACCTCGCTGTCAACCAGACCCTGGTGAGATCGATCAACACCTCGATCGTGGCGCTGATCCCGGTCGGCGCGCTCCTCTACGTCGGCGCCGTGCAGCTCGGCAGCGGGCCGCTGAAGGACCTCGCGCTCGCGCTGTTCGTGGGCCTGGCCGCCGGTGCCTACTCCTCGATCTTCATCGCCACGCCGCTGCTGGCCCACATGAAGTCGAAGGAGGCCGGCATCCAGGACCAGGAGCGTCGGATCAAGGCACGTCGTCGCCACGACGCCGACCGCTACGCCGCCGTGCCCGCGTTCACCGACGACATGCCGATCGCAGCAGACCCCAACGCGGCGCCGGCCACGCGCGAGTCCGGTGCCCCGGTGCCGACCACCCGCTCCGGTGGCAACCAGCCGCTGCCGTCGACCGGTGCTGTCGGTCGCGGGCGCGTCGTACCCCCGTCGCGGGGGCCGGTGAAGCCCAGCTCGTCATCGGGACGCGCACAGCCGACGCGACAGACGAAGTCGAAACGGGGCAAGAAGTGACCGAGCCCGGCACGGTCGATGCCGCCGCGCTGCTGCGCAGCCTGGTCGTCGACGTCCCGGACTTCCCCGAGCCGGGCGTGGTGTTCAAGGACATCACGCCGATGCTCGCCGACCCGGCTGCCTTCGGCGCCGTCATCGAGGCGCTCGCCGAGGCCGGCCGCGACGGCGCGGGCCGGTCCGTGGTCGACCACGTCGTGGGCATGGAGGCGCGGGGGTTCATCCTGGCCGCGCCGGTGGCGCTCGCCCTCGGGGCCGGCTTCGTGCCGGTCCGCAAGGCCGGGAAGCTGCCGCGCGAGACCTACGCCGAGACCTACGCCCTGGAGTACGGCGAGGCGACCCTGGAGGCGCATCGCGACGGCCTGAAGCCGGGTGATCGCGTGCTGATGGTCGATGACGTCCTGGCCACCGGCGGGACCGTCGCGGCGACCCGCCGACTGGTCGAGAAGTGTGGTGCGGTCGTCCACGGGGCGGCGGTCCTGATGGACCTGAGCTTCCTCCCCGGACGCGCGGCGATCGGTGACCTGCCCCTCACCAGCCTGATGACCGTCTGAGGCCCGAGCGCCAGACGTAGACTCGGTGCATGGCGACCGAGAGCAGTCTCCCCGAGGCACCGGAGCGTGCCGCGGGCTCTGCTCGTGACCGTGCCGTCGACCGGCTCCCGTCGCGACGGGCGATGCGCAACCGGCTGGCCCGGATGGGAGCCCGGAGCCCGGGGGAGAAGCCGGAGCTCGAGCCGCTGTTCCGTTCCGTCCGCGCCAACCACCCGAAGGCCGACCTGGCCCTGATCGAGCGTGCCTATCGCACCGCCGAGGAGCTCCACGCCACGCAGACACGCAAGAGCTGGTGATCCCTACATCACCCACCCGCTGGCGGTCGCGACCATCCTGGCCGACATCGGCATGACCGAGCCGACCCTCGTCGCCGCGCTGCTCCACGACACCGTCGAGGACACGGCGTACACCCTCGACCAGCTCCGTACCGACTTCGGCGACGAGGTCGCCGTGCTGGTCGACGGCGTGACCAAGCTGGAGAAGGTGCAGTACGGCGACTCGGCGCAGGCCGAGACCATCCGCAAGATGATCGTGGCGATGTCGCGCGACATCCGGGTCCTGGTCATCAAGCTCGCCGACCGGCTGCACAACATGCGCACGGTCCGCTACGTCAAGCAGTCGACGCAGGAACGGCAGGCCACCGAGTCCCTCGACGTCTACGCCCCGCTGGCCCACCGACTCGGGATGAACACCATCAAGTGGGAGCTCGAGGACCTCGCGTTCGCGACGTTGCACCCCAAGATCTACGACGAGATCGTGCGGATGGTGGCCGAGCGGGCGCCGTCTCGCGACCAGTTCCTCACCCAGGTGATCGAGCAGGTCGAGGAGGACCTCAAGGAGGCCAAGGTCAAGGCCACGGTGCGGGGCCGGCCGAAGCACTACTACTCGATCTACCAGAAGATGATCGTCGGCGGCCGCGACTTCACCGACATCTACGACCTGGTGGGCCTGCGGATCCTGGTCGAGGAGGATCGCGACTGCTACTCCGCGCTCGGCGTCATCCACGCGCGCTGGAACCCGGTCCTCGGCCGGTTCAAGGACTATGTCGCGATGCCGAAGTTCAACATGTACCAGTCGCTGCACACGACCGTGATCGGCCCGCAGGGCAAGCCGGTCGAGATGCAGATCCGGACGAAGGCGATGCACCGACGCGCTGAGTACGGCGTCGCCGCGCACTGGAAGTACAAGGAGAACGGGCGCAGCGGCGTCGACACCGAGCGGCTCGGCGACCTCGACGACATGAACTGGGTCCGCCAGCTCCTCGACTGGCAGAGCGAGGTCGAGGACCCGGGCGAGTTCCTCGAGTCGCTGCGCTTCGAGATCAACCGGGCCGAGGTCTTCGTCTTCACCCCGCGCGGCGACGTCATCGCACTGCCGGTCGGCGCCACGCCGGTCGACTTCGCCTACGCCGTCCACACCGAGGTCGGGCACCGCACGATCGGGGCCCGGGTCAACGGCCGCCTGGTTCCTCTGGAGTCGACGCTCGACAACTCCGACGTGGTCGAGATCTTCACCTCCAAGGCGCCCACCGCGGGTCCGTCGCGCGACTGGCTCGGCTTCGTGAAGTCGCAGCGCGCCCGCAGCAAGATCAAGCAGTGGTTCACCAAGGAGCGCCGCGAGGAGGCCATCGAGCGCGGCAAGGAGCAGATCGCCAAGCTGATGCGCAAGGAGGGTCAGCCGCTCAAGCGGGTGCTCTCACACGAGTCGCTGACCGAGGCGGCTCTGCACTTCCGGTTGGCCGACGTATCGGCGCTCTACGCGGCCGTGGGGGAGGGGAACCTCAGCGCCCAGGCCGTCGTACGACGGGTGATCGAGCTGCACGGCGGAGAGGACGGAGCCGCGGAGGATCTCTCCGAGGGCGTCAGCATCACCACGTCGCGTCCCCGCTCCAAGAGCTCCGCGCCCGGCGACTCCGGCGTCGTGGTCAAGGGCGCCCCGGAGGTCTGGGTGAAGCTCGCCAAGTGCTGCACCCCGGTGCCGCCCGACGCGATCCTGGGCTTCGTGACCAAGGGCGGCGGGGTGTCGGTGCACCGCCGCGACTGCACGAACGCCGCGGAGCTCCAGCGCCAGCCGGAGCGGCTGCTCGAGGTGGAGTGGGCTCCGACCGCGCGGTCGACCTTCCTGGTCAACATCCAGGTCGAGGCGATCGACCGGGCCCGCCTGCTCTCCGACATCACCATGGTCCTCTCGGACGCCCACGTGAACATCCTCAGCGCGACCCTCTCCACCGGGCGCGACCGGGTCGCCAAGAGCCGGTTCACCTTCGAGATGGCCGAGGCCAAGCACCTCGACACCGTGCTCCGCGCCGTCCGCGGCGTCCCAGGTGTCTTCGACGCCTACCGCGTCACGCAGTAGGCCCGTGCCCGGCCTCGGGCGCCTCCAGGTGTCACGGCTTCACCAGGTGACCATGGTGAACCGTGCTTCACACGGTGAGTTCGCCATGAGAACCCACGCTTCACCATGTGAACATGGTGAAGCAGGGGCCAGCAGACCCACCCGAGCTTCGACGGGCGGCCACGACCTCGCAGGCTCGGTCGCCGGGACTCAGGAGAAGTCGGCCGAGGCTCGCTGGGCCATCTCGAGGAAGGACCGGCGGGAGGCGAGGTCGTCCTCGAGGTCGGCCACCTTCTTCTCGTCACCCGCTGCGCGCGCCGTCTCCAGGTCGGCCTCGACCTTGCCGATGGCCTCCTCGAGCTTGGCGACCATGTCGTCTGCGCGGGCCGACTTCTCGGGGTCGGACTTGCGCCACTGCTCCTCCTCGAGACCCCGGATCGCCTGCTCGACCGCCCGCATCCGGTCCTCGAGGGGACGGATCTTGTCGCGCGGCACCTTGCCGATGGCGTCCCACCGCTCGGAGAGGTCGCGGATCGCCCGCTTGGCGGCCGCGACGTCGGTGACCGGGACCAGCGCCTCGGCCTCGACGAGCAGCTTCTCCTTGGCCTCGGCGTTGGCGGCGAACTCCGAGTCCTGGGCCGCCATCGCCTCGTCGCGCGCTCCGAAGAAGGTGTCCTGTGCGGCGCGGAAGCGCGACCAGAGCTGCTCCTCGACGTCGCGCGGCGCCGGGCCGGCGGCCTTCCACTGCCGCATCAGGTCGCGGTACGTCGACGACGTCGGCCCCCAGTCGCGCGACTTGGCGATCGCCTCGGCCTCCTTGACCAGCCGCTGCTTGACCACCTTGGCGCTCTCGCGCTTCTCGTTCTGCTCGGCGAAGTGCACCTTGCGGCGGCGGGTGTACGACGTGCGCGCGCTGGAGAACCGCTTCCACAGGGCGTCGTCGGAGGCTCGGTCGATCCGCGGCAGGGCCTTCCACTCGTCGAGCAGCTGCCGCAGCTGGTTGGCACCGTTGCGCCAGTCGTTGCCGTCCCCGAGCTTCTCGGCCTCGACGACGAGGCGCTCCTTCTCGGCCTTGGCGGCCGCGGTCTTCTCCGCGCGCTCCGCGCGCCGCACCTGGCGCTGCTGGGAGATCACCGGGCCCAGGGCGTCGAGCCTGCCCACGAGCGCGGTCAGGTCACCCACTGCGTTGGCCTCGGCCACCTGGTTCCGCAGGTTCCGGACCGTCTCGGTGGCCTCGTCGGGGGAGACGACACCGGCCTGGACCCGCTGCTCGACCAGGTGCACGCTGCCGGCCAGCTCATCGTAGCGTTTGGTGAAGAAGGCCAGCGCCTCCTCGGGTGTCCCCTCGGGGTACTGCCCCACCGACCGCTCACCGTCAGCCGTTCTGACGTAGACGGTTCCGTCCTCGGCGACGCGTCCCCACTCGCTCGTCGTCACAGTGTTCCTCTTCACTCCCGTCGGCAACGCCCCATGCTAGCCAGGCGTTTGACGGTCGATAGTCTGCCGGGGTGCTGATCGCCGGGTTCCCCGCGGGTTCGTGGGCCGCCAACTGCTACGTCGTGGCCACCGGCCCCGGTGCTGAGTGCGTGGTCGTCGATCCCGGCCAGGACGCCGCCCCGGGGGTCGACCAGATCGTCCGCGAGCACCGGCTGAAGCCGGTCGCCGTCCTGCTCACGCACGGGCACATCGACCACATGTGGTCGGTCACGCCGGTGGCCGGCACCTACGACGCCACCGCCTGGATCCACCCGGCCGACCGACACCTGCTCGCCGACCCGATGGCGGGCATCTCCGGCGAGACCGCCGCGATGCTGCTCGGGGGTCGCTACGAGTTCGTCGAGCCTGACGACGTGGGCGAGCTGACCGACGGGCAGCGGCTGGAGCTGGCCGGGCTCGCGGTCACGGTCGACCACACGCCCGGCCACACGCAGGGCTCGGTGACCTTCCGTGCGCCGTACCCGGACGACGAGGTCTCCGAGGTCATGTTCTCCGGAGACCTGCTGTTCTCCGGCTCGATCGGGCGCACCGACCTGCCGGGTGGCAGCCACCCGACGATGCTCCGGACCCTGCGCCACAAGGTGCTCACCCTGCCCGACGACGTCGTGGTGCTGCCGGGCCACGGCGAGCAGACCTCCATCGGCCGCGAGCGCGCCACCAACCCGTTCCTGCTCGACCTCGTCGACCACGACGACGCGGGCCAGGTCACCCGAGGACTCTGACCGATGAGCAAACCCACGCCGCTCAGCGGCTTCCCCGAGCTGCTGCCTGCCGCCCGTGTCGTCGAGCGCGAGGTCGTGGCGTCCATCTCGCGGACCTTCGAGCTCCACGGCTTCGCCAACATCGAGACCCGGGCGGTGGAGCCCCTCGAGCGGCTCGCCAAGGGCGGAGAGATCGACAAGGAGATCTACCTCCTGCGCCGGCTCCAGGCCGACGAGACCGCTGCCGACGTCGGGTCCGAGCGGCAGCTCGGGATGCACTTCGACCTCACGGTGCCCTTCGCCCGCTACGTCCTGGAGAACGCCGGTCACCTCGAGTTCCCGTTCCGGCGGTTCCAGGTCCAGCCGGCCTGGCGCGGTGAGCGTCCCCAAGAGGGCCGCTACCGCCAGTTCACCCAGGCCGACATCGACATCGTCGGCCGCGACGAGCTGCCCTTCCACCATGACGTCGAGGTGACGCGGGTGATGGTGCAGGCGCTCGGTGCCCTGCCCCTGCCGCGGCTGTCCTTCCAGGTCAACAACCGCAAGCTCATCCAGGGCTTCTACCGCGGTCTCGGCATCCCCGACGTGACGGCGGCGATCCGGCAGATCGACAAGCTCGACAAGCTGCCGGCGGAGACCGTGGCCGGCCTGCTCGTCGACGACGCGGGCGCGACCCCGGAGCAGGCGCAGCGTTGTCTCGACCTGGCGACGATCCGGGTCTCCGACAGCTCTCTCGTCGAGCGGGTCGAGGCGCTGGGCGTCACCGACGACCTGCTCGACCGCGGACTGGCCGAGCTCACGTCGGTGCTCGAGGGGTGCGCCGATGTCGTGGACGACCGGGTGTCGGTGGAAGCCAACCTGCGGATCGCCCGCGGGCTGGACTACTACACCGGGACGGTGGTCGAGATCTTCATGGAAGGCTACGAGCGGCTGAAGTCCGTCGGCGGCGGAGGACGCTATGACGCCCTCGCGGACGACGGCCGTACGACGTACCCGGGCGTCGGCATCTCGTTCGGCGTCTCACGCACCCTGCTGCCATTGATCGCGGAAGGTGTCCTCAGCGGTAGCCGCGCGGTGCCCAGCGCGGTCCTGGTCGCCCTGGCCGACGAGGCGAGCCGGCCCGGCAGCGAACACGTCGCAGACGCGCTCCGCCGCCGCGGCATCGCCTGCGAGGTCGCCCCCAGCCCCCAGAAGTACGGTCGCCAGATCCGGGCCGCCGAGCGGCGTGGCATCCCGTTCGTGTGGTTCCCCTCCGCTGACGGCTCCGACCAGGTCAAGGACATCCGCTCCGGTGACCAGGTCGACGCCGACCCGGCCACCTGGACGCCGCCGCACGCCGACCTCCGCCCCACCATCGTCTCGACGGCGCTCGACCCGAGCGTCACCCCCGACCCCCAGGAGACCACCTCGTGATCCGCACGCACGACGCCGGAACGCTCACCTCCGCCAACGTGGGGGAGACCGTCACCCTCGCCGGCTGGGTCGCTCGCCGGCGCGACCACGGTGGGGTCGCGTTCATCGACCTGCGCGAGGCCAGCGGCGTCGCGCAGGTGGTCATTCGTGACGAGGCGGTCGCCCACAGCCTGCGCAGCGAGTACTGCCTCAAGATCACCGGCGAGGTGGCCGCGCGCCCCGAGGGCAACGCCAACCCCGCGCTGCCGTCGGGCGAGATCGAGGTGATCGCCGCCGACGTGGAGGTGCTGAGCCCGAGTGCGGTGCTGCCGTTCCCGATCGACGACGCCGGGTCGCACAAGGGCGGTGACGTCGGCGAGGAGGCGCGCCTGAGGCACCGCTACCTCGACCTGCGACGCAGTGGTCCGGCCGCCGCGATCCGCCTGCGCAGCAAGGTGAACAAGGCCGCTCGCGACGTGCTCGACGACCACGACTTCGTCGAGATCGAGACACCGACGCTGACCCGTTCGACTCCCGAGGGTGCCCGTGACTTCCTGGTACCGGCCCGACTGCAGCCCGGGAGCTGGTACGCCCTGCCCCAGAGCCCGCAGCTGTTCAAGCAGCTGCTCATGGTCGCCGGCATGGAGCGGTACTACCAGATCGCGCGCTGCTACCGCGACGAGGACTTCCGGGCCGACCGGCAGCCGGAGTTCACCCAGCTCGACATCGAGATGAGCTTCGTCGACCAGGACGACGTGATCGCCGTGGCCGAGGACGTGCTGGTGTCCCTGTGGAAGCTGGTCGGGTACGACGTGCCGACACCGCTGCCCCGGATGACGTACGCGGAGGCGATGGCCCGCTTCGGATCCGACAAGCCCGATCTGCGGATGGGCCAGGAGCTGGTCGACTGTACGGCGTACTTCGCCGACACCGAGTTCCGGGTCTTCCAGGCGCCGTACGTCGGGGCCGTCGTGATGCCGGGCGGCGGGGATCAGCCCCGACGGCAGTTCGACGCCTGGCAGGAGTGGGCCAAGCAGCGTGGTGCTCGCGGGCTGGCCTACGTCACGGTGGGAGCGGACGGCGAGCTGGGCGGTCCCGTGGCCAAGAACCTCGGCGACGGCGAGCGCGCCGGGCTCGCGGCCCACGTGGGCGCGGAGCCGGGCGACTGCGTGTTCTTCGCCGCCGGCCCGACGAAGTCGAGCCGGGCCCTGCTCGGTGCCGCCCGCCTCGAGATCGGCCGCCGCGTGGGGCTGGTCGACGAGTCGGCGTGGAGCTTCCTGTGGGTCGTCGACGCTCCGCTGTTCGAGCCCGCTGACGAGGCGACCGCGGCGGGCGACGTGGCCGTGGGCAGCGGTCAGTGGACCGCCGTCCACCACGCCTTCACCTCACCGCAGGACCTCGCGACGTTCGACCAGGATCCCGGCTCTGCTCTCGCGTGGGCCTACGACATCGTCTGCAACGGCAACGAGATCGGCGGCGGCTCCATCCGTATCCACCAGGCCGACGTCCAGCGACGCGTGTTCGCGGTGATGGGGCTCGAGGAAGCGGAGGCCCAGGAGAAGTTCGGGTTCCTGCTCGACGCCTTCCAGTACGGCGCGCCCCCGCACGGAGGCATCGCCTTCGGCTGGGACCGGATCGTCGCGCTGCTCTCGGGAGCGGAGTCGATCCGTGACGTGATCGCCTTCCCGAAGTCGGGTGGCGGCTACGACCCCTTGACCGGTGCGCCGGCGCCGATCACGAGTGCGCAGCGCCGCGAGGCAGGCGTCGACGCCCGCCCGGAGGGGACCACCCCTTGAGACAGAATCGTTACCTCGGCCCGCGTTGAAATCACTTGACCGTCCTCTAGAGTCCCTTTCGGCCCGGGTTCCGTGACCTGCCTTACCCGGCACGGTGCGATCCCGGGGTCCGTGCCGCGACGAACGATCTTCTAGGTGCAGGAAAGGTTGGCCATGGGCCTGAGCGCGACAGAGCTGGCTGAAGCCCCTGTTGGTACCGAAGAAGCACCCGAGGGCAAGAAGCTCGCCGGCCGCTCGCCGACCCGGATCGCCTTCGATCGCCTGAAGAAGGACAAGATGGCGATCGTCTGCACCGTGATCGTCGGGCTGCTGGTGCTGGCAGCCGTGCTGGCGCCGTGGATCTGCAAGGCGCTCGGGATCTATCCGACCGTTCAGACGATGCCCTACCAGGCCAGTGACGTGCTCGAGTTCGGCGGTCCCAACAACGGCATGCCGATCAACGGCCCGCCCAACCACGGCTTCTGGGCGGCTCACCCGCTCGGGCTGGCCCCGACCACGGGCGTCGACAACCTGGCGCGTCTCCTCTACGGTCTGCGCACCGACCTGCTGATCGCGACGATCGCCACGGTGCTGAGCATCGGCATCGGCATCATCCTCGGCCTGGTCGCCGGCTACTCCCACGGCTGGCTCGACCGCATCATCATGTTCATCACCGACCTGTTCCTCTCCTTCCCCTTCCTGCTCGGTGCCCTCGCCATGGCGCCGATCCTGGTCGAGCGCTTCGGCAGGGGGAACGACCTCGCCCGGCTCTACCGCGTGCAGTTCATCGCCCTCGTCGCGATCCTCACGATCTTCGGCTGGATGGGCATGACCCGGCTGATCCGGGGGCAGGTGCTGTCTCTGCGCGAGCGCGAGTTCGTCCAGGCCGCCCAGGTGATGGGCGTCCCCACGCGTCGCATCCTGTTCAAGGAGCTGCTCCCGAACCTGGTGGCCCCCATCGTGGTCGCCACGTCGCTGGCCCTCCCGGGCCTGATCACCGCCGAGGCCGGTCTGTCCTTCCTCGGCATCGGTATCAACGGCTATCCCTCGCTCGGCCAGACCATCGCCGACGCGCAGCAGTACTGGGAGCAGTATCCGTTGTACCTGTGGGCTCCGGTCCTGACGATCACGATCCTGGTCGTCAGCCTGAACCTCCTCGGTGACTCCATCCGGGACGCCTTCGACCCCAAGACTCGCCGGTGACCGTTTCACCGGGAGAAATGCAACATCCACGGAAAGGGTGGGCTATGCGGTTCAAATCACCGTTGATTGCCATCTCCGCTGTCGGCATGTTGGCTCTGAGCGCCTGTGGCGGCTCCGGGTCATCGAGCGAGGCAGGTGGAGGTACCGATCAGAACAACAACGGCGGCGACACTGGCAACGGGCAGGACCCGAACGCCAAGGGTCCGGTCACGATCTCCGGAGCGCAGAAGGGCGGCACCGTCACGGTGCTCACGCTCACCGGTCTGCTGACCACGATCGACCCGAGCGAGTCGTACTACGTCGACACCTCGTCGATCCTCAACGGCCTGGTGACCCGGTCGCTGACGCAGTACAAGTACGACCCGGAGACCAAGCAGATGATCCTGGTCCCCGACCTGGCCACCGACCTCGGTCAGCACAACGCCAACTACACCACGTGGAAGTTCACGATCCGGCCCGGTGTGAAGTGGGGCGAGAACGGCAAGGAGGTCACCGCTCAGGACGTCGCCTTCGGGATGCAGCGGTGCATGGACGCGGCGACGTTCCCGACCGGCGCCGTGCCAGTACTACTCGAACGCGTACTTCAAGGGTGGCGCGGCCTACAAGGGCATCTACACCGCCCCCGACCAGAAGTTCCACGGGATCACGGTGTCCGGCGACACGATCACCATCAAGATGGCCAAGCCCTTCCCGGACATGCCGTACTGGGGCACCTTCCCGGCCAACGGCCCGATCCCGCAGGGCAAGGTCTCGGACCCCAAGGCCTACAAGAAGCACCCCTGGTCGACCGGTCCCTACATGATCAAGAAGTTCAGCCCGTCCAAGGAGCTGGTGCTCGAGAAGAACCCGAACTGGGACCCCAACACGGACCCGGCGCGCACCCAGTACCCCGACGGCTACGACTTCAAGCTGCAGCAGCCCTCGGAGAAGATCGACCAGATCATGCTGGCCGACTCCGGTGACGGTCAGACCTCGTTGACCTACGACGACCTGCTGGCTCCGGACTTCAACCAGATGCAGAAGCAGTCGCCGGACCGCCTGACCCTGGGCCCGTCGCCGTGCACGTACTACTGGGCTCCCGACAACCGCAAGATCAAGTCCAAGCAGGTGCGTCAGGCTATTCAGTTCGCCTACCCCTACAAGAACGCGATCCTGGCGGCGGGTCTGATCCCGGGCGTCAACGCGATCCCGGCGACGAACCTGATGCCTCCGGGCCTGCCCGGCCGTACGCCGTACAACACGACCGGTCACAAGCCGTTCCAGACCGACCCGGCCAAGTCCAAGTCGCTGCTGAAGTCGGCCAACGCGATGGGCTACGAGATCAAGTTCCTGTTCCGGACCGACGACCCTGATCGCGGTCAAGGTCAAGGACGCGATCGTGAGGGCGCTGACCGAGGGCGGCTTCAAGGCCACCCCGGTGCCGGTCTCCACGGCGAACTACCCGGCCGCACGTGACAACACCAAGGAAGACATCAACGTCCGCTCCGCGGGCTGGTGCTCTGACTGGCCGTCGGGTGCGACCTGGCTGCCGACGCTCTATGGTTCGACCAACCCGGACAAGACCAACTCGTTCGGAACGAACTACGCCGCGTTCTCGAACAAGGGCGTCGACGCGCAGATGCAGTCGATCCAGACGCTCCCACTGGACCAGCAGGCGGCTGCCTGGAACGACCTGGACAAGCAGCATCGCCCAGAAGTTCTTCCCGCTGTTCCCGACGTACTACACCGGCATCGCCCAGGCCCACGGATCCAAGATCCAGGGCATGAACGACGACAACACCCTGGGTATGCCGACCTGGAAGGACATGTGGATCTCGCAGTGATCCATCCGCACGACGGTTCGGTCGCCTGACCGGACCACCTGGATGGTGGGGCACGGCTCACGCCGTGCCCCACCACCCGCCACCATCGCCGACCAGCACTAGGAAGCAGAGATGACGGGTTTCATCGTTCGCCGGCTGCTCAGCGCGATCCTCGTGGTCATCTTGACCTCGATGTTCGTGTTCGTCCTGTTCTTCAAGGGGCTCGGCGACAGTCCTGCCCGCACCTACTGCGACAAGGGCGGTCCGGGCAAGTGCACGCCCGGAGAAGCTCGCCTCGATCAAGCACCAGATGGGCTACGACGAGTCACTGGTCTACAACTACCGCCAGTGGGCCAGGGGGATCTTCGTCGGTCGCGACGCCGTCTACAGCGACGGCAAGCTCTACGACTGCCCCGCCCCGTGCCTGGGCATCTCCATCACCACCAGCGAGCCGGTGTGGACCGACCTGAAGCAGAAGTATCCGGCGACCCTCGTGCTGGCCGTCGGCGGCGCCACCATCTATCTCACCCTGGGTGTCGTCCTCGGCGCCCTGGCTGCCCGATGGCGAGGGACCTCGGGCGACCGACTTCTCGTGGGCGGGACGCTCGTGGTGTCCTCGATCCCGTTCTACGTCGTGGCGCTGCTCGCCTGGATCTATCTCTCGCTCCAGCTCAAGATCTTCCCGAACACCGGGTACTACCCGATCACCGAGAACCCAGCCAAGACGGTCTCCTACATGATGCTGCCGTGGCTCGTGATCGGCCTGACCAACTGCACGTCGTACGCGCGGTTCACGCGCGGACAGATGGTGGAGACCCTCAGTGAGGACTACATCCGCACGGCTCAGTCCAAGGGGGTGAAGACGAACACGGTGCTGTTCCAGCACGCGCTCCGGGCAGCGATCGTGCCCGTCATCACGATCTTCGGACTCGACTTCGCGACCCTCCTGGGAGGCACCGTCTTCACCGAGCAGATCTTCAGCATCGACGGCATCGGCCACTGGGGCCTGCAGGCCCTGCACGACCCGATCGACATCAACGTCATCAGCGCCACGGTGCTGGTCGCGGCGGTGCTGATCGTGGTCGCCAACCTGATCGTCGACATCCTCTACAGCTTCCTCGACCCGCGCGTGAGCGTCGGATGAGTACCGAGATCAGCGAGCGCCCCGACGACATGGCGGGGCCGGCCAACCCGGAGGACCCGTTCCTCGTGGTCGAGAACCTCACGGTCAAGTTCCCCACCCATGACGGCCTGGTGCAGGCGGTCAGCGACCTCTCCTACACCGTCGAGCGCGGCAAGACGCTGGGCATCGTGGGGGAGTCCGGATCGGGCAAGTCGGTGTCGTCGATGGCTGTGCTGGGTCTGCACGACCCCAAGCACACCCGGCTGTCCGGCTCGATCCGCGTCGACGGCTTCGAGGTGATCGGCGCGTCCGAGGACCGGATGCGCAAGATCCGCGGCAACAGCGTCGCGATGATCTTCCAGGACGCCCTGACGGCGCTGCACCCGTTCTACTCGATCGGCGACCAGATCTCCGAGGGCTACCGGATCCACCACAAGGTGTCGAAGTCCGATGCGAAGAAGCGTGCGGTCGAGATGCTCGACCGCGTCGGGATCCCACAGCCCAGCCGCCGCGTCGACGACTACCCCCACCAGTTCTCCGGCGGCATGCGCCAGCGCGCCATGATCGCCATGGCCCTGGTCAACGACCCGCAGCTGCTGATCGCCGACGAGCCCACGACGGCGCTCGACGTGACGGTCCAGGCGCAGATCCTCGACCTCCTCCAGGACCTGCAGCGAGAGTTCAACTCCGCGGTCATCATCATCACCCACGACCTCGGTGTCGTGGCCGAGCTGGCCGACCAGACGATGGTGATGTACGGCGGCCGCGCGGTCGAGTACGGCGCGACGCGCGAGATCCTCACCCACCCCGAGATGCCCTACTCCTGGGGGCTGCTGGCCAGCATCCCGGAGGTCGGTGGCGACGCCAACGCTCGCCTGATCCCGATCCCCGGCACACCGCCGAGCCTGCTCAACCCACCCACCGGGTGCGCGTTCCACCCCCGTTGCCCCCACGTCGACAAGGTGCCCGGTGACCTGTGCCGGACCACCCTTCCCGACCTGGTGCCGGGCGAGCGCGGTCAGAACCACGTCAAGCGTTGCCATCTGGCCAACCCCGGTGAGATCTACACCGAGGAGATCCTGCCGGAGATCGCGCCGGATCTGATCGACCCCAGTACCGGCGATCTGATCCCGGAGCTGGCCGCAGTCGACCCCGACGACATTTGAGGGCAGGA
Organism: uncultured Actinomycetota bacterium; assembly: GCA_963805345.1. GTDB lineage: Bacteria > Actinomycetota > Actinomycetes > Propionibacteriales > Nocardioidaceae > Nocardioides. Next base: position 660,031 of record CAWDUA010000003.1, on the reverse strand, counting down.
TGAGCACCGTGACCAACGCAGACGTCGAGCGTGCCCCGGATCATTCCGGGGCAGCGTCGGGTGAACCCCTGCTCGAGGTCCGTGACCTGACCAAGTACTTCCCGGTGAAGTCCGGCGGCGTCGTCCGTCGTACCGTCGCCCACGTCCAGGCGGTCGACGGGGTGTCGTTCTCGTTGCGCAAGGGCGAGTCGCTCGGCCTGGTCGGTGAGTCCGGATGTGGCAAGACCACGACCGGTCGCCTGATCACCCGGCTCTACGACCCGACCTCGGGCGAGATCAACTTCGAGGGCACCGACATCTCCGGCCTGTCGCGGCGGCAGATGATGCCGATCCGGTCCGAGATCCAGATGATCTTCCAGGACCCCTACTCCTCACTGAACCCCCGCCACACGGTCGGCGCGATCGTCGGCACCCCGCTGCGGGTGCACAACATGGTGCCGGAGAAGAAGGTCCTGCCCCGGGTGCAGGAACTGCTCGAGGTGGTCGGCCTCAACCCCGAGCACTACAACCGCTATCCCAGTGAGTTCTCCGGCGGGCAGCGACAGCGGATCGGCATCGCCCGCGCGCTGGCCCTGCAGCCCAAGCTGCTGGTCGCCGACGAGCCCGTCTCGGCCCTCGACGTGTCGATCCAGGCCCAGGTGGTCAACCTGCTGAAGGACGTGCAGGAGGAGTTCGGGATCGCCTTCCTGTTCATCGCCCACGACCTCGCCGTCGTCCGCCACTTCTGCCCGGACGTCGCTGTGATGTATCTGGGCAAGATCGTCGAGATCGGTGACCGCGAGACGATCTACGAGCACCCGCATCATCCCTACACCCAAGCGCTGCTGTCGGCGGCGCCCGACGTGAAGCAGGCCGCGATCGGTGGCCGCCGCGAGCGGATCCGGCTCGAGGGCGACGTGCCGTCGCCGATCAACCCGCCGAGCGGCTGTCGCTTCCGGACCCGGTGCTGGATGGCGCAGGAGATCTGTGCCAAGCAGGAGCCGCCGCTGATGCAGATCGGCAAGAAGCACAAGGTCGCCTGTCACTTCGCCGGTGAGTACGGCGAGCAGCCCGACCGTCCGGTCACCGCGGGTCTGCTCGGGGTCGACGACCAGGGCAACCCCGACGGTGGCGCCGGTCCCGCCGAGGACCTGCACGACGCACCCGGCTTCGCCGACACGTGGTTCGACCTGAGCACCAAGTCGGTCAACCGGAGCTGACGCCGCCTGCCGACCGCACGCTGTCGGTTCGTCGCGACCGCCTACGCTGCCACCCGTGTCCGACGACGAGCTGTTCGAGATCGAGTCGCTGCGGCCGGCCGCTCCGGTGACTCCCGGAGCGGGCTCGCTCCAGGCCAACACCCACGCCTCGGCGCCGTTGGCGGTGCGGATGCGGCCGCGGACCCTCGACGAGCTCGTCGGGCAACCCCAGCTGCGGGCGGAGGGCTCACCGCTGCGTCAGCTGATCGAGGGCGGCAAGGCACTGTCCCTGCTGCTGTGGGGTCCACCGGGCACCGGCAAGACCACGATCGCGGCGATCGTCAGCGGGCAGACGGATCGGTCGTTCGTCGAGGTCTCCGCCGTCTCGGCCGGCGTGAAGGAGGTGCGCGCCGCGATCGAGCGGGCCCGGAGCGACCTGACCCACCGCGGCCGTGAGACGGTGTTGTTCGTCGACGAGGTCCACAGGTTCAGCAAGGCGCAGCAGGACGCTCTCCTGCCGGGCGTGGAGAACCGCTGGGTGACGCTCGTGGCGGCGACGACCGAGAATCCCTTCTTCTCGGTGATCTCCCCGCTGCTCTCCCGGAGCCTGCTGCTCCAGCTCGACACCCTCACCGACGACGACATCGCGCAGGTCATCGAGCGTGCTCTGGCCGACGACCGCGGGCTCGCGGGTGCCTACACGCTCGACGACGACGCGCGCGAGCACCTGGTCCGCCTCGCCGGGGGCGACGCCCGGCGGTCGCTGACCTACCTCGAGGCAGCCGCCGGAGCGGCGGCGTCGCGGCAGGGCGGGCCTGCCGCGTCGCCGGTGACCATCGACCTCGCCACCGCCGAGACCGCGGTCGACCGCGCCGCCGTCCGCTACGACCGCCAGGGAGACCAGCACTACGACGTGATCTCGGCGTTCATCAAGTCGCTGCGTGGCTCGGACGCAGACGCGGCGCTGCACTACCTCGCCCGGATGTTCGAGGCGGGCGAGGACCCACGGTTCATCGCCCGTCGCCTGGTGATCCTGGCCAGCGAGGACATCGGGCTGGCGGATCCCACTGCCCTCACCACGGCGGTCGCGGCTGCCCAGGCCGTCCAGCTGATCGGCATGCCCGAGGCCCGGCTCAACCTCGCGCAGGCCACGATCGCGCTGGCCGTGGCGCCGAAGTCGAACGCCGTGATCACCGCGATCGAGGCCGCGAGTGCCGATGTGCGGGCGGGCAAGATCGGACCGGTGCCGCCGCATCTGCGCGATGCCCACTACGAGGGGTCGAAGAGCCTCGGCCACGGCACCTCCTACACCTACAGCCACGACGAGCCCTTCGGGATCGCGGAGCAGCAGTACGCACCCGACGTGATCGCGGACGCGGAGTACTACCGGCCCACGTCGCTGGGGGCCGAGGCCGCGGTCAAGGAGCGCTGGGAGCGCATTCGGCGGCTCATCCGCGGGCGATAGGGTCGGTGGCTGTGACCAGGGACCAGGCCGTGTGGCTCGCCGTCGGCGGGCTGGCCGTGCTGTGCCTCGGCCTCCTCGTCGCCCTCCTCGTGGTGACGCTGCGCGCGCGGGACGCCACGCGGGCTCAGGTCGCGGAGCTGCGGGACCGCCTCGACGAGCTGGAGCAGAGAAGGCCGACCCCTGGCGAGGTGACCGAGGCGGAGTTCGTGATCACCGGGCTCGGTGCCGAGCAACCGCAGCCGGAGCCCACGGCGGCCCCGCCGCCGGCTGCACCGATCGACGGCGCGGCGTTCGCCGACACCGTGCTGCGCGAGACGGTGGTCAAGGCCGCCTCCCTGGCCCACGGCGTACGGCGCGGTCTGGCGCCGGCCACCCGGAACCGGATCCGCTTCGAGATGAAGCAGGAGGTACGACGCGCCCGCCGCCAGCGTCGCGCCGACCTCAAGCAGGCGCAGCGTGACCTGCACGCTCGACAGCGGGCCAGGCTCGCGGAGGAGGCCGAGGCCGGGTGAGTCGGCAGTGAGGCGTGGATTCTGGTTCATGGCCGGTGCGGGTGCCGGTGTCTACGCGATGGTGCGTGGCCGCCGCGTGGCCCAGGCGTTCACCGCCGACGGCCTGCACGATCGGTGGGAGGCGCTCACCCTCGGCGCGCGGATGTTCCGCGACGAGGTGGCCCAAGGGCAGGCCGAGGCCGAAACGGAGTTGCGCGAACGCTTCGGTCTCGTGCCTCATGGACCCCCCCAGCTGGTCGCCTCGACCAGCACGCCGCTGCCCGGGCGGCATCTCGACGAGGAAGGCGACGACTGATGGACACCGCGGAGATCCGGCGACGATTCGTAGCGCACTTCGAGCGCGCCGCGCACACCGCCGTACCGTCGGCGTCCCTGCTCCTCGACGACCCGAACCTGCTCTTCGTCAACGCCGGCATGGTGCCGTTCAAGCCGTACTTCCTCGGCCAGGAGACGCCGCCGTACTCCCGGGCGGTGAGCGTCCAGAAGTGCGTCCGCACGCCCGACATCGAGGATGTCGGCAAGACGACGCGGCACGGCACGTTCTTCGAGATGTGCGGGAACTTCTCCTTCGGCGACTACTTCAAGGAAGGCGCGATCGAGCTCGCCTGGGAGTTCGTGACCAAGTCCCAGGCCGACGGCGGCCTGGGCTTCGAGGAGAGCCGGCTGTGGCCCTCGATCCTGCACGGCGACGACGAGGCGCTTCACCTGTGGATGAAGGTGACCGGCCTGCCGACCGAACGGATCGTCAAGCTCGGTCCCAAGGAGAACTACTGGTCGATGGGCGTGCCCGGACCCGGCGGCCCGGCGTCGGAGATCCTCTACGACCGCGGTCCCGAGCACGGTCCCGACGCGGAGTTCGAGACCACGGACCGGATCGAGATGCCGGCCAAGCTCGAGGACCGCTACCTGGAGTTCTGGAACCTGGTGTTCATGCAGGACGAGCTGAGCGCAGTGCGGTCCAAGGAGGACTTCGACATCGTCGGCTCGCTGCCGCGCAAGAACATCGACACGGGCATGGGCCTGGAGCGGGTCGCCTACCTGCTGCAGGGCGTCGACAACATGTACGAGATCGACGTGATGTATCCGGTGATCGAGCGGGCCGAGGAGCTGACCTCGCGCCGCTACGGGGCCGACCACGACGACGACGTGCGGTTCCGCGTGGTGGCCGACCACGTCCGCAGCTCCATGATGCTGATCGGCGACGGGGTCACGCCGGGCAACGAGGGCCGCGGCTACGTCCTGCGCCGGCTGCTGCGCCGCGCCGTCCGCTCGATGCGCCTGCTCGGCTACGAGGACCGGGCGCTCCCCGAGCTGCTGCCTGTGAGCCGCGACAAGATGGGCGAGACCTACGCCGACCTCTTCCGCGACTGGGAGCGGATCTCGCAGGTCGCCTACGCCGAGGAGGACGCCTTCCGCCAGACCCTGCGCGCGGGCACCACGATCTTCGACCAGGCGGCCGCAGAGGTGCGCAGGGCCGGAGACACCGTGCTGAGCGGTGAGCGGGCCTTCGCCCTCCACGACACCTACGGCTTCCCGATCGACCTCACGCTGGAGATGGCCCAGGAGCAGGGTCTCATCGTCGACGAGGTGGGCTTCCGCGAGCTGATGGGTCAGCAGCGCGACCGGGCCAAGGCCGACGCGCGCGCCAAGAAGGGCCGCCACGTCGACGCGACGGCCTACCGCCAGGTGGCCGACTCGATCGGGCGCCCGGTGGAGTTCACCGGCTATCGCGAGGTCGTCTCCGAGGGCTCGGTGCGTGGTCTGGTGGCGGCGGGCGGCGTCGTGGACTCCGCGCGCGAGGGCGACGAGGTCGAGCTCGTCCTCGACCGCACGCCGTTCTACGCCGAGGGCGGCGGGCAACTGGCCGACCAGGGCGTGATCGAGCTCGACAACGGCGCCCGGGTCGAGGTGCGCGACGTGCAGTCCCCGGTCAACGGTCTGGTCGTGCACACGGTGAAGGTCCTCAGTGGCGAGGTGACCCCTGGTCTCGGGGCCCACTGCGAGGTCGACATCGAACGACGCAAGTCCATCTCCCGCGCCCACACCGCGACCCACATGGTGCACAAGGCGTTCCGCGAGGCCCTCGGCGACACGGCCACCCAGGCGGGCTCGGAGAACGCCCCCGGTCGGTTCCGGTTCGACTTCTCCGCGACCGGCGCGGTGCCGGTGTCGGTGATGGAGGACGTCGAGGCGCGGGTCAACGACCTCGTGCTCGCCGACCTCGGGGTCCACGCCGAGATCATGAGCCAGGACGAGGCCGTGCGTTCCGGCGCGATGGCGCTCTTCGGGGAGAAGTACGGCGACGAGGTGCGGGTGGTCTCGGTCGGCGACTGGGCCCGCGAGCTCTGCGGCGGCACCCACGCCGGCCGGTCCGGTCAGCTCGGCGTGATCAAGCTGCTGGGGGAGTCGTCGATCGGGTCCGGCGTACGACGGGTGGAGGCGCTCGTGGGTGCCGACGCCTACCGTTTCCTGGCTCGCGAGCACGTGCTCGTCGCCCAGCTCTCCGAGGCGCTGAAGGCGCGTCCGGAGGAGCTGCCCGAGCGGGTCAACGACATCGTCGAGCGGCTGCGGACCGCGGAGAAGGCACTCGAGCAGACGCGGATCGCGCAGCTGCTCTCCGAGGGTGCCCAGCTGGCCGCTGATGCCGTGGACGTCAACGGCGTCCGACTGATCAGCCTGCGCATCGACGGCGCCGACGGCGGTGACGTGCGCACGATGGCCCTCAACCTCCGCAGCCGGCTCAGCCAGGAGCAGCCAGGGGCAGCCGTGCTGATCGGAGTGAAGGACGGGAAGGTCTCGGTCGTGGTCGCGACCAACGACCGGGCCCGCGACCGCGGCGTCAAGGCGAACGAACTGCTGGCCGCGGTGATGCCGTTCGTCGGTGGGCGTGGTGGTGGCAAGGACGACGTCGCCCAGGGCGGCGGCGCCGACGCCAGCCGGGTCGACGAGGCGTTGGCCGCGGCGACCGCCGCGGTCGCCAGCGCCACCGGGGCCTGAGGCGGTGCGGGCCGGCGTACGCATCGGCATCGACCCCGGCGACGCCCGGATCGGGGTCGCCCGCAGCGACCCCACCGGCTTCCTGGCGACGCCGGTCGAGACCGTACGCCGGGGCCGCGGCGACCTCGCCCGGCTCGCCCTCCTCGCGCGCGAGGCAGAGGCGGTCGAGATCGTGGTGGGGCTGCCGCGGTCGCTGTCGGGGAGGGAGGGTCCGGCCGCGACGCGTGTCCGCGAGTTCGCGAACGCCCTCGCCGCGCGCGTCACGCCCGTCCCGGTGCGGTTGCAGGACGAGCGTCTGACCACGGTGTCGGCGGAGGCTATGCTGCGCGACCGGGGGAAGAAGGGTGCTTCACGGAGGGCCGTGGTCGACCAGGCTGCGGCGGTGCTCATCCTGCAACACGCCCTGGACACCGAGCGGGAGACCGGTCGTCCACCAGGAGAGATCGTCACAGGAGACTCATGAGCGACGCCCACGAGGACCAGTACGACGCCGTGCCCGGAGGGTCACCGACGACCGAGCACGTGCCCGTCGACCCAGCCGAGGGGACGGGTGATCGACTACGAGCCGCGCTACCTCGGTGGCTCGCGCAAGCGGAAGCGCGGCTTCTCCGGTTGCGCGGCCGTGCTCGTGGCCCTGGCGGTGATCCTCGGCGGTGCCTACTTCGTGGGCAGCAAGGGCTATCACTACCTCAAGGACCACCTGTCGTCGGCGGAGGACTACCCCGGTCCGGGCCATGGCCAGGTGCTCTTCCAGGTGAAGTCGGGCGACACGGTCACCCAGATCGGACGCGAGCTGAAGGCGAAGGGCGTCGTGGCGTCGGTCGAGGCGTTCATGGACGCCTCCCACGGCAAGACCGGCATCCAGGTCGGCTACTACCAGCTGAAGAAGAAGATGGCGGCCGAGGAAGCCTTCGCCGTGCTGATCAACCCGAAGCACATCCTCACCACCAAGGTCACGGTCCCCGAGGGGCTCCGCGTGTCCGACACGGTGGCGATCCTGGCCGCGAAGACGAAGTACTCGGCGGCCCAGTTCGACGCGGCGCTGAAGGACACGGCGGCGCTCGGGCTCCCGTCGTACGCGAACGGCGACCCGGAGGGCTACCTGTTCCCGTCGACGTACGGGTTCGGCCCGAAGGAGAAGCCGGCCGAGATGCTCAAGGACATGGTCGACCGGTGGAAGCAGTCCGCCGACGAGAACGACCTCGAGGCCGGTGCCGAGGCGCAGGGGAAGTCGCCGGCCGAGATCATGACGATCGCCAGCCTGATCCAGGCCGAGGGCCGGGGCAGCGACATGGCCAAGGTCAGCCGGGTCATCTACAACCGGCTCGACGGTCCGGGAGACCAGGGCGGGACCAACGGGCGGCTCCAGATCGACGCGACCGTGAACTTCGCCCTCGGCCGCAAGGGTGTCGTCGCGGTCACGCAGGACGAGATCGACAACACCGACTCGCCGTACAACACCTACCAGGTGGTCGGCCTTCCGCCCGGACCCATCAACTCGCCGGGGGACGCGGCGATCGAGGCGGCGCTCCACCCCGCCGACGGCCCCTGGTACTACTACGTGACCGTCAACCTGCGCACCGGCGAGACGAAGTTCGGCACGACGTACCAGGAGTTCTTGGAGTTCAAGCAGGAGTTCCGTCAGTACTGCCAGACGTCCGACGCCTGCTGAGGACCGGTCGTGCGCTGCGCCGTCCTCGGTGACCCGATCGAGCACTCGCTGTCGCCTGCGCTGCACCGGGCGGCGTACGTCGCGCTGGACCTGGACTGGACCTACGACGCGAGGCGGGTGCCGGGTGGTGGTCTGGCGGACTTCCTCCGAGGTCTGGACGACGAGTGGCGGGGGCTGTCCCTCACGATGCCGCTCAAGCGCGAGGCGATGCCCCTGCTCACCTCGCGTGACGTGTGGGCCGACCTTGCCGGCGCCGCCAACACGCTGCTCCTCGACGCCGACGGCATCCACGGCCTCAACACCGACGTGCCGGGAGCGGTCGCGGCCCTGCGCGAGGCGACCGCGGCTTCGTTCGACCGGGCCGTGGTGCTCGGCGGCGGCGCCACCGCCACGTCGGTCCTGCTCGCCCTGGCCGAGCTCGGCTGCGGCTCGGCCGTGCTGGCCGTCCGCGACCCGGGGCGAGTCACGCAGACGCTCGAGGCGGTGCGGCGGCACGCTCGGCCGCCGAGGCTCGAGACCGTGCCGATCGACGACCTGACGACGGTCGATGCCGACGTGGTGGTGTCCACGGTGCCCGCCGAGGCCCAGTCGGCGGCGGTGCTGGCGGCCGTGGCCGAGGTGCCCGTCGTCTTCGACGTCGTCTACGACCCCTGGCCGACTCCGCTGGCGGCCGCGGCCCGGGCCGAGGGCCGGGTGCTCGTCGGTGGGCTGGATCTGCTGCTCTGGCAGGCGGTCGACCAGGTGCGCGCGATGACCGGACGCTTCGACGTCCCGGTCGCGGCCATGCGTGCCGCCGGTGAAGCGGGACTCGCCGAACGCCGTCGCTGAGACGGCCACCGCCACTAGGGTGCAGCCCGTGAGCTCGAGCGTGGTGGCGGTCGTGGTGGCGGCCGTGCTGGCCGGGATCGGCGGCTTCTTCGCCCCGGCTCTGATCGCGCGGATCCCCGAGATCGAGCCGGAGCCCGCCGAGCCGGAGCCCGAGGGCGCCGGGTCGGAACCCGGGTCCGCACCGCTGCCCGAGGGTGACGCCACGGTCGACGTGGCCACCGTCGAGGAGCCACCGGAGCCGTTCGCGGACATCGCCCGCTTGCCCGGGCTCGGCCCCGCGAGCGCTGTGGCGGCCGCGATCGCCGGGGCGATCGTCGGGCTCGGGGTCGACTGGACCTGGGCGCTCGTGCTCTGGGTGCCCCTCGTCCCCGTCTCGGTCGCGCTGGCGGTGGTCGACTGGCGTACCCGCCTGTTGCCCACGGCGGTGCTCCGCCCGACGTACGTCGTGCTGCTCGTCCTCGCGCTGGCCGGCTGGGCCGTCACGCGCGACACCCACGCACTGGTGACGGCTCTCCTCGGCTCGCTGGTCGCCTACCTGTTCTTCGCGATCTTCTGGTTCATCTACCCACGGGGGCTGGGTGGAGGCGACGTCCGGCTCGCCGGCGTCCTGGGGCTGGCGCTGGGCTGGATCGGCTGGGGCGCCGTGCTCGTCGGCATCTACTCCGGCTTCCTCCTCGGGGGGATCCTCGGCGGTCTGCTGGCCCTGCTCAAGATCGTGGACCGCAAGGGTGTCCCGTTCGGGCCGTTCATGCTGCTGGGCGCGCTGATCGGCCTGCTGTGGGGCGAGCCGCTGTGGTCGTCTCTCCTCTCGGGCTAGTAAGCGAGAGCGTCGGGCTCGCCAGTCAGGCGCGCGAGCGTGCTCGCGTCGCCGCTCGCTGCGGTCGTCCCGCCCCGGCTCCGCCGGGTCGGGGCAGTCGGGCTCGCGAGCGCGCTCGCGTCGCCGCTCGCTGCGGTCGTCCCGCCCCGGCTCCGCCGGGTCGGGGCGTCCTCGCTCGGACATGGAAGACTGACGCCATGCTGCGCTGGCTCACTGCTGGGGAGTCCCACGGCCCCGCCCTGGTCGCCGTCCTGGAGGGGTTGCCGGCGCACGTCGTGATCACCACCGACGACGTGTCCGCGGCCCTGGCCCGGCGTCGACTCGGCCGGGGGCGCGGCGCCCGGATGAAGTTCGAGCAGGACCACGTCACGATCCTCGGCGGGGTGCGCCACGGCGAGACCCAGGGCGGTCCGGTCGCGATCGAGATCGCGAACAGCGAGTGGCCGAAGTGGGAGCAGGTGATGTCGGCCGACCCGGTCGACGCCGACGTGCTCGCCGATCTCGCCCGCAACGCGCCGCTGACCCGGCCGCGCCCGGGTCATGCCGACCTCGTCGGCATGCAGAAGTACGCCTTCGACGAGGCCCGCCCGGTCCTGGAGCGGGCCTCGGCCCGCGAGACGGCCGCCCGGGTGGCGCTCGGCTGCGTGGCGGGTGCCTTCCTCGAGCAGGCGACGGGTGCTCGGCTGGTGACCCACGTGATCGAGCTGGGTGGCGTCCGCGCGCCGGCCGGGGTGATCCCGGTGCCCGACGACGTGGCGCGACTCGACGCCGACGAGGTCCGTTGCCTGGACCCCGAGGCGAGCGCCGCGATGGTGGCCGCGATCGACGAGGCCCACCGCGACGGAGACACGCTCGGCGGGGTGGTCGAGGTCGTCGTCCACGGCCTGCCGCCGGGCCTGGGCTCCCACGTGCACTGGGACCGGCGCCTCGACTCGAGGCTCGCCGGGGCCCTGATGGGGATCCAGGCGATCAAGGGTGTCGAGGTCGGCGACGGCTTCGAGCTGGCGGCGACACGCGGCAGCCGGGCGCACGACGAGATCGAGCCGTCCGGCGACGGCGTACGACGGTCGAGCGGCCGCTCGGGCGGCACCGAGGGAGGCATGTCGACCGGCGAGGTGCTGCGCGTACGGGCCGCGATGAAGCCGATCGCCACGGTCCCCCGCGCCCTGCGCACGGTCGACGTCGCCACCGGCGAGGCCGCCGTGGCCCACCACCAGCGCTCGGACGTGTGCGCGGTGCCCGCCGCCGGCGTGGTCGCGGAGGCGATGGTGGCCCTGGTCGTGGCCGACGCGGTGCTGGAGAAGTTCGGCGGCGACGCCGTCTCGGAGACCCGTCGCAACGTCGAGAGCTACCTCGAGCACCTGCCCGACCACCTGAAGGTGCGATGACGACACCCCGGGTGGTGCTCGTCGGCCCGATGGGCGCGGGCAAGACGACGGTCGGCCGCCTGCTCGCCGCCCGCTGGGGCGTGCCGTTCGTCGACACCGACGACGTCGTGGAGGAGACCGAGGGGCGCACGGTCTCCGACATCTTCGTGGACTCCGGTGAGGAGCACTTCCGGGCCCTCGAGCAAGCGGCGGTGGGCCGGGCGCTCGCCGAGCACCCCGGAGTGCTCGCGCTGGGCGGCGGTGCCGTGATGTCGGAGGAGACCCGGGGCACGCTGGCCGGTCACGCCGTCGTCTTCCTCCGGGTCGGGCTCACCGACGCCGCGGCGCGCGTCGGGCTCGGCACCTCGCGGCCGCTCCTGCTCGGCAACGTGCGGGGCACGATGAAGGCGCTGCTCGACGAGCGCACGCCGGTCTACGAGTCGGTCGCGACCGCATCGGTCGAGACCGACGGCCTGACCCCGGACGAGGTCGCCGACCGGGTCGAGGAGGTGCTGCGTGGCTGAGCCCGGTGTCGGGTCCCGCGAGCCGACCGTGATCCACGTCGCCACCGCAGCGCCGTACGACGTGCTGGTCGGCGACGGGCTCGTCGGTCACCTGCCCTCGATGGTGGGGGATCGGGCACGGCGTGTCGGGCTGGTCTTCCCCGAGGATCTGCCCGACCTCGTCGGAAGCGTGCGCGCCCGGCTGGCCGACCGCTACGACGTGCTCGACCTGCCGGTGCCGGCGGGCGAGGCGGCCAAGACGGCCACGGTGGCCGACCGGTGCTGGGAGGCGCTCGGCGGCGCCGGGTTTCACGCGCAGCGACGCGATCGTCACCGTGGGCGGGGGTGCGACCACCGACCTCGGCGGGTTCGTGGCTGCCACCTGGCTGCGCGGCGTGCGCGTCGTCCACGTGTCCACCACGCTGCTCGGCATGGTCGACGCCGCGGTCGGTGGCAAGACCGGCATCAACACCGCCGCCGGCAAGAACCTGGTCGGCGCCTTCCACGAGCCGGCCGGCGTGCTCTGCGACCTGAGCCTGCTCGCCACCCTGCCCCCCGAGGAGCTGCGCTCGGGGCTGGGCGAGGTGGTCAAGTGCGGCTTCATCGCCGACCCGGGGATCCTCCGGCTCGTCGAGGAGCATCACGTCGCCGTCGGCGCGCCGGTGCTGCGCGAGCTCGTGGAGCGAGCCGTGCGGGTCAAGGCGGCGGTCGTCGCCGGGGACCTCACGGAGAGCGGCGGCAGCGCGGAGCACCCCGGTCGCGAGGTGCTCAACTACGGTCACACCATGGGCCATGCGGTGGAGCTGGCGAGCGGCTACCGCCTGCGTCACGGCGAGGCCGTGGCGATCGGCTGCGTCTTCGCCGCCGAGCTCGCGCGGGCCGCCGGGATCCTCGACGACTCGGTGGTCGACCGGCACCGGAGCGTGCTGGAGCGGGTGGGGCTCCCCACCGGGTGGGCCGGCGCGTCGTACGACGACCTGCGCGGGCGGATGGCCGTCGACAAGAAGTCGCGCGGCTCCGAGCTGCGCTTCGTGGTGCTCTCCGACCTGGCCCGCCCACGGATCCTGGCAGGTCCTCGCGAAGACGACCTGCGTGCGGCGTACGGCGTGATGACAGGAGGCACACCATGAGCCCTTCGGCAGGCTCAGGGCGCCGGGTGATGGTGCTCAACGGACCCAACCTCGGCCGGCTCGGCCGACGGCAGCCCGAGATCTACGGTCACACGACCTACCGGGAGCTCGTCGAGCTGTGCGTGGACTGGGGCACGTCCCTCGGCTTCGAGGTCGAGGTGCACCAGACCAACCACGAGGGGGAGCTCCTCGACTGGCTCAACACCGCCGCCGACGAGGAGATCCCGGTCGTCCTGAACGCCGCGGCGTGGACCCACTACTCCTACGCGCTCGCCGATGCCTGCGCCCAGCTCACCGCACCGCTGGTCGAGGTCCACATCAGTGACCCCTCCTCGCGACCGGAGGAGTTCCGGCACACGTCGGTGGTCACGCCCTTCGCCCGCAGCGTGATCGCCGGGCGCGGAGTGCGCGGCTACCGAGACGCCCTCGAGTCGCTCGCCCCTGGTGGGGGGTGAGGGTCTGCGCAGGGATCCCCGGTGAGCCGGGTATCCCTGCGCTTCCCACGGGTTGCAACCCCTGAGAAGTGCCAGGAGCCCGGGTACGACGGGACTGGTGTGGCTGGTGTGACAAGGCCGACCTCGGCGGGTACCCGGCCCCAGCCGTGGGCAGCCGCACAGGGAACCGCTCGGCCGCCCGGCCCGTCCGAAGGGCAACGACTCGGACCCAGGAGCCCTCATGAACCGATCGGTCACCCTCAGTGCCAGGGGCGTCCTCGTCGCCCTGGTCGCGGCGCTCGCCCTGCTCGTCGCCTACCTGCTCGGCAACAGCGGCAGCAGTGCGCAGGCCGCACCCCAGACCGCGACCTCGGTCGCCGAGCGTCCGCGCACCCTGGTGACGACCGGGACAGGTCGCACCGTCGGGGTGCCCGACGAGCTGACGTTCTCCTTGTCGGTGGGCGTGGAACGTCCGGACCTGAACACCGCGCTCGCGGACGCCAACGCGACGATGAAGCGCGTCCTGGACTCCCTCGACCGGCTCGGCGTCCGCACCGCCGACGTACAGACCACCGGCCTGTCGATGCACGCCGTGTACGACTACCACTCCTACGGCCCACCCACCCTGCGCGGCTACCGGGTCGGGCAGCGGGCCCAGGTGCTGGTGCGCGACCTCGCCACCGGGGGCCAGGCGGTCACGGCGGCCGTCCGGGCCGGCGGCAACGCCGTGCGGATCGGTGACATCGGGCTCCGGATCGCCGACACCGACGGCCTCCTCGCCCGGTCGCGCGCGGCTGCCGTCCAGGAGGCGACGGCCAAGGCGCAGGAGTACGCCGACGCGGCCGGCCAGACGCTCGGCCCGGTGCTGACGCTGCGCGAGGTGCACACCACGCCGGTGGCGCCGCAGGCGCTGCACTTCGCGCGATCGGCGCTCGACTCGGCGACGGGCGCACTGCCCATCCGGGCCGGGAAGGACCGGCTCGCGGTGACCGTGCGGATCGAGTGGTCGTTCGGCTGACGTTTCACCGATTCCGGGCCCGGGCGCCCGCCGTACTAGAATCCGAGGTCGCCCGCCCGGACCGTGCACACGTCAGGCGGGCTCACCCCGGCTCTCGCCCGCGACAGAAGAGGCAGCTTCGTCATGGCCACCACCAACGACCTGAAGAACGGCATGGTCCTGAACCTCGACGGCCAGCTCTGGCAGGTCATCTGGTTCCAGCACCACAAGCCCGGCAAGGGCGGCGCCGTCGTACGGTCGAAGCTGCGCAACGTCGAGTCCGGCAAGACCGTGGACCGCACGTTCAACGCCGACATCAAGGTCGACGTGGCCAGTGTCGACAAGCGGACCATGCAGTACCTCTACAACGACGGCACGTCCTACGTCTTCATGGACACCGGCACCTACGACCAGCTCGAGGTCGGCCCCGACATCCTCGGTGATGCCAAGAACTTCCTCCTCGAGAACCAGGACGCCATCGTCGCCACCAACGAGGGTCGCGTGCTCTACGTCGAGCTCCCGGCGTCGGTCGAGCTGCAGATCACCTACACCGAGCCCGGCGTCGTCGGCGACAGCGCCACCGGCCGGACCAAGCCGGCGACCCTCGAGACCGGCCACGAGATCCAGGTGCCGCTGTTCATCACGCAGGGCGAGAAGGTCAAGGTCGACACCCGCGACTCGTCGTACCTCGGCCGCGTGAAGTCCTGAACCCCGTCAGCACTGCCTGATGGCTGCACGCACGAAGTCACGCAAGCGCGCTCTCGACATCCTCTACGCCGCGGAGATGCGCCGACAGGACCCGGTGGCGACCCTGGACGCGGCCATCGCCGACGGTGAGGGACCGACCAACCCGCACACCGAGACCCTGGTGCGCGGCGTCACCGAGCACCATGCCCGGATCGACGAGCTGTTGGCGACGTACTCCCAGGGCTGGTCGATCGACCGGATGCCTGCAGTCGACCGGACCGCCTTGCGGATCGGGGTCTTCGAGCTGCTGTGGGTCGACGACGTGCCGCCGGCGGTCGCGGTCACCGAGGCGGTGGCGCTGGTGCGAGACCTGTCGACGGACGACTCCCCGGCCTTCGTCAACGGCGTGCTGGGTGCGATGCTCCGCGATCGCGATTCGCTCACCCCGTAGGGTGGTCACACGGGATCGGTGAGCGGCGCTAGGGTCCTTGGCATGCCAGACGTGAGCGACCAGGCCGAGCAGCTCGGACGCCGCGCCAACAACAGTGAGTGGACCGATCGCGCCGTCCGGATCGGCATGGTGGCCTACGGCGTGGTGTACCTCACCATTGCCTGGCTGGCCATCCAGCTGGCACTGGGCGACCACGCCGGGAACGCCTCGCGCACCGGCGCGCTCCACGAGCTGGCCAGGCAGCCCTTCGGGAAGCTGGTCGTGTGGGTGGTCGCCATCGGCATGGTGCTCCTGGTCTTCTGGAAGCTGCTCGAGGCCTTCGTGGACTTCCACAACGAGGACGGCGCCTCCAGGGGCGTCAAGGTCGCGACCAACGTCGGCAAGGCGATCGTCTACGGCACGCTGGGCATCGCCGCCATGCACACCGCCACGGGTACGGGCTCCCAGGGTGGCGGCACCACCTCGATGACGGCGAAGGTGATGGACCTGCCCCTCGGTCGGTTCCTCGTGGGCGCGATCGGGCTGGCGATCATCGGGTACGGCGTCTACCAGTGCTACTACGGCTGGACCGGGAAGTTCCTCAAGCACCTCAGTGGCGAGGGTCGAAGCGGCGACTCCGGCAAGGCCTATGAGACGTTCGGGAAGGTCGGCTACATCGCCAAGGGCGTCTCACTCGGGGCGATCGGTGCGCTGTTCGTCTTCGCCGCCATCGACCACAAGGCGAAGAAGTCCGGTGGTCTGGATGCGGCGCTGCACAAGGTGCTGCAACAGCCCTTGGGCCCGGTCGTGCTCGTCCTGATAGGCCTCGGCCTGGGATGCTACGGCCTGTTCTGCTTCGCCCGTGCGCGCCACCTGTCCGCCTCCCGGTGAGAGAGCCCGCAGCCGTCTGGCACGGCCCCGAGCCGGCGTTGCCGGCCGGGTGGAGCGCGCGGCTGCCGGACGGGGAGGACGTCCCTGCGCTGGTGGCGCTGCGACTCGCCGACCGCAGGCCGTGGACCGAGGAGCGATCGGTCGACGAGGCCGCGGTGGAGTCGGAGGTGGTGGGCTACGCCTCGTGGACGCGCCGCCAGCTGGTGGTCCTCGATCCCGACGACCGGCTCCGTGGGTGGATCTCGGTGCAGGACCGGGCCGCCGGCCGCACGGTGGTGGCGCTGTGGCTCGACCGAGACCTGGCCGAGGCGGAGGCGCTGGCGGCCGCTCTCTACGCCTGGGCCGACGGGGAGGGGGGCGCGATCGCCCGGCTGCGAGGCCTGGAACGCACCCGGATGGACGCGTCGCCGTTCGCCGAGGACCATGTGCAATGCCGCTGGCTGTCAGCCGCCGGCTACGCGCGCAGCCGCCGGTGGCTCCACATGAGCCGCCCGGTGGACCCCGCCGAGCGGCACCCGCCGCTGCGTGAGGGCGTGACGGTACGCCGTGTGGCCAGACACGAGAACGGCGTACCGGTCGCCTCGGATCTCCAGATCGTGCACCTGATGCTGGAGGAGTCGTTCCAGGACCACTTCAACTCCTACCGCGAGAGCTTCCCCGAGTTCGTGCAGCGCCTGCGCGAGGATCCCGGCCATCGGTGGGACCACTGGTGGCTTGCGTTCACCTCGCCCCAGCCCGGGACCGGCCACGCGACGGAGGGGGGCCCGCAGGTGCCGGCCGGCGCGATCGTCTGCTCCGTGCTCGCGGCCGACCGCTCCGGCGCGGAGGGCACCTACGTCGACTACATCGGGGTGAACCGCGCCGCCCGCGGACGCGGGGTGGCCAAGGGCCTGCTCTACACGGTGCTGGAGGACGCGGCCGAGCGTGGCCGCGACCGGGTCTCGCTGGAAGTCGACGCGGACTCGCCGACGCGGGCCGACGGGCTCTACGTGTCGATGGGCTGGGTGACCGACTACGTGACCGAGTCGTGGTTCCGCGACGTCGATGCCACGCCGGGTGGTGGCCAGTGAGGCGCTTTCGGCGCGATGGAAGGGTGGGGGCATGAGCAGGGACGAGGACGGCGCCGAGTACGACGTGATCGTGGTGGGGCTGGGCCCGGGCGGCGAGCACGTCGCCCTCAAGCTCGGTGAGGCCGGGCTGCGCGTCCTCGGCCTCGAGGAACGGCTGGTGGGCGGGGAGTGTCCCTACTTCGGGTGCGTGCCCTCGAAGATGATGATCGCCGCCGCCCACACGCTACGGGAGGCCGGTCGTGTCAACGCGCTGGCCGGTTCCTCGACGGTCACACCCGACTGGACGCCGGTGGCCGACCGGATCCGCGACGAGGCCACCGACGACTGGGACGACACCGTGGCGGTGAAGCGGCTCGAGGACAGCGGCGCCACCTTCGTGCGTGGCCGAGGCGTGCTCGCCGGTGACGGCCGCGTCCGCGTCGGCGACACGACGTACACCGCGACGAAGGGCATCGTCGTCAACACCGGTACGGCGCCGGCCGTGCCACCTGTCGACGGGCTCGCGGACACGCCCTACTGGACCAACCGGGACGTCGTACGGCTGCGCGAGCTGCCCTCGTCGCTGGCCGTCCTCGGTGGGGGCGCCATCGGGTGCGAGCTCGCCCAGGTGATGGCGCTCTTCGGGGTACGGGTGACCGTCGTGGAGGCGGCCGGCCGGCTCGTCGCGCAGGAGGAGCCGGAGGCGAGCGCAGCGCTGGAGAAGGCGTTCGGCGAGTCGGGGATCCAGGTCCTGACGGGCGTGTCCATCGACTCGGTGGGCTACGCCGACGGGGCGTTCGCGCTCGACCTCGGCGACCAGCAGGTGACGGCCGAGAAGCTCCTCGTCGCGGCGGGTCGTCGGACGAACCTGGCCGGGTTGGGTCTGGAGAACGTCGGCCTCGACCCCGACGCCCGGGTGCTCGATCCCGACGAGCGGATGCGGGTCGCCGACGGGGTCTGGGCGATCGGTGACATCACCGGCAAGGGCGCTTTCACCCACGTGTCGATGTATCAGGGCGCCGTGGTGGTCAACGACCTGCTCGGCCGCGACGGGCCCTGGGCCGACTACCGCGCCGTCGCCCGCGTCACGTTCACCGCTCCGGAGGTCGCCTCGGTCGGGTTGGGGGAGCAGGCCGCCCGCGACGCCGGCCTCGACGTCGTCGTCGCCACCGGCGACCTCGGCGCCCGGGGCTGGATGGCGCGCGAGGACGGCCTGGTCAAGCTCGTCGCCGACGCCTCCCGCGACATCCTGGTCGGCGCGACCGTGGTCGGTCCCGCGGGCGGCGAGATCATGTCGCTGCTCGCGCTGGCGGTGCACGCCGAGGTCCCGATCCCGACGCTGCTCCACCTGCATTTCGCCTACCCGACCTACCACCGCGCCATCGAGGCGGTGCTCAAGGAGATCGCCGCGCCGCGGTGACCGGTCCGAGGGCCGGGGCGGACGAGGTCACTCCCGGTCGTCGAAGGTGTAGCCGAACGCGTCGATGTCGGGAGCGAACACCTCGGCGATCCTGGCCCGGGTGACGTCGTCGTAGTACTCGCTGTAGTGGCCGTGGCTGCTCTGGTTGCGGCGAGGAGCGGCCTCGATCGCCGGGAGTCCGAGCTTCTCGCGCACGACGGCCGCGTCCTGGTCGAAGCGCTCCGTCCGGCCGATGAAGTCCACCGTCCGCCCACCCCGTCCCGACAGGGTGCGCAGCTGTGGGCGCCCGACCTTGGGGATCGTCTCGGTGCCCTGCAGGACGAAGGCCGAGAAGTCGTGGCGCAGCGCGCCCTCGCGCAGCCACGCCTGTGGGTAGTCCCGGATCTTGCGCAAGGCCTGCTCGTGGCCGGCCTCGGCGTTGTCGAAGACCTTGTTGATCATCGCCCACCACGACACCATCCGAGCCCAGGGGTTGCGGACGAAGCCGAAGGACCAGTAGTCAGCGAGGCTCGGCTCCTTGCGCAGGATCGCGGCGTACGGCGAGTGGCGCGCGAGGCCTGCCACCGGGCGGGCGTCCGGGACCTCACGGTCGAAGAAGATGTCGATCGTCGAGCCCCCTGTCTTGGGGACGTGGACGAAGACCACGCGAGAGCTGTCGGAGACACGCACGGCCGCACTATAGGGTCCCAGCCCGGATCAGCGCCGCCCGGGACTGATAGTGTCGCGGCGATCGACATCCTTTAACGAGCCGTCCCGTGAGGCGGAGAAGGAGGTCTGGCACCCGAATGCCTGCGCCTGCCGCAACCCCCGCGCCCGGTCCCGACACCGGCCGCACCGAAGACGGCCGCACCGTGCTCGACTCCGGTGACATAGCCCGGGCCCTGAGCCGCATCTCCCACGAGATCCTCGAGCGCAACAAGGGCGCCGACGACCTGGTGCTCCTGGGCATCCCGTCGCGTGGCGTGCCGCTCGCCGACCGGATCGCCGAGCGGATCGCCGCCGTGGAGGGGCGCGCCGTGCCCAGCGGGTCGCTCGACGTGACGATGTATCGCGACGACCTGCGCCTGAAGCCTGCCCGCACCCTGCTGCCGACCCAGATCCCCGACGGCGGCATCGACGACAAGGTCGTGGTGCTGGTCGACGACGTGCTGTTCTCCGGCCGCACCATCCGGGCCGCCCTCGACGCGCTCAACGACGTGGGCCGGCCGCGCGCCGTGCAGCTCGCCGTCCTGGTCGACCGCGGCCACCGCGAGCTGCCGATCCGCGCCGACTTCGTCGGCAAGAACCTCCCCACCTCGCTGGTCCAGCGGGTGCGGGTCCACCTCACCGGCGTCGACGACGTGGACGCCGTGATCATCGAGGGAGCCGGCGCATGAAGAAGCACCTGCTGTCCGCCGCCGACCTGACGCGTGAGGACGCCGAGCTGGTGCTGGCAACCGCCGAGGAGATGCGGTCGCTGGCCGACCGACCGATCAAGAAGCTGCCGGCGCTGCGCGGCCGTACGGTCGTCAACCTCTTCTTCGAGGACTCCACCCGGACCCGCATCTCCTTCGAGGCGGCCGCGAAGCGGCTCTCGGCCGATGTCATCAACTTCTCGGCCAAGGGCTCCTCGTTGTCCAAGGGCGAGTCGCTCAAGGACACGGCGCTGACCTTGGAGGCCATGGGCTGCGACGCGGTGGTCTGCCGGCACGGCGCCAGTGGCGCTCCGCACCGACTGGCGAACTCCGGCTGGGTGCGCGCCTCGGTGGTCAACGCCGGCGACGGGACGCACGAGCACCCCACGCAGGCGCTGCTCGACGCGTTCACCATGTGGCGGCACCTCGGCCCGCGCAACGGTGGCACGCTCGACGGCCAGCGGATCGCGATCGTCGGCGACGTCCTCCACTCGCGGGTGGCCCGGTCGAACGCCCTGCTGCTCCACACGCTCGGCGCCGAGGTCACCTTGATCGCACCGCCGACCCTGCTACCGGTCGGGATCGACACGTGGCCGGTCGAGACGTCGTACGACCTCGACGGGGTGCTGCCGAAGGCCGACGCGGTGATGATGCTCCGGGTCCAGCGCGAGCGGATGAGCGGCGGCTTCTTCCCGACGGCGCGGGAGTACAGCCGGCGCTACGGGCTCGACGGGCGCCGGATGGCGACACTCCAGGACCACACGATCGTCATGCACCCCGGGCCGATGGTGCGCGGCATGGAGATCACCGCCGACGTCGCCGACTCGGCTCGCTCGGTGATCGTCGAGCAGGTCACCAACGGCGTCGCGGTACGGATGGCGGTGCTCTACCTGCTGCTCGGCGGCAGCGAACCCGCCGTAGGTACGACGGACGGAGCCGACGCATGACCAGCTACCTGATCAAGGGCGCCTCGATCCTCGGTGAGCGCGCCACCGACATCCTGATCCAGGACGGCCGCGTGTCGCTCGACGGCGACTGGGACGAGCAGGACGACCTCGAGACCATCGAGGCCACGGGGCTGATCGCCCTTCCGGGTTTGGTCGACCTCCACACCCACCTGCGCGAACCCGGTCGCGAGGACGCCGAGACGGTGCTCACCGGCACCCAGGCGGCGGCCATGGGCGGCTTCACGGCCGTGCACGCGATGGCCAACACCGACCCGGTCGCCGACACGGCCGGCGTGGTCGAGCAGGTCTGGCGGCTGGGTCGCGAGGGCGGCTACTGCGACGTCTACCCGGTGGGCGCCGTGACCGTCGGGCTCGCCGGGAACCAGCTGGCCGAGCTCGGCGCGATGGCCGACTCGGCCGCCCGGGTGCGGGTGTTCAGCGACGACGGGCACTGCGTCGACGACGCGGTGCTGATGCGGCGGGCGCTGGAGTACGTCAAGGCTTTCGACGGCGTGGTCGCCCAGCACGCCCAGGAGCCGCGGCTGACCGAGAACGCCCAGATGAACGAGGGCGAGCTGTCCGGCCGCCTCGGTCTGGCGGGCTGGCCGGCGGTGGCGGAGGAGGCGGTGATCGCGCGCGACTGCCTGCTGGCTGCGCACGTCGGCTCGCGCCTGCACGTCTGCCACGTGTCGACGGCCGGCTCGGTGGAGATCGTCCGGCAGGCCAAGGCGTCCGGCTGGAGCGTGACCGCCGAGGTCTGCCCCCATCACCTGCTGCTCACCGACGAGCTGGCGACGTCGTACGACCCGATCTACAAGGTCAACCCGCCGCTGCGCACCGCCGCCGACACCGAGGCCCTGCGCGCCGGGCTGGCCGACGGCACGATCGACATCGTCGCCACCGATCATGCACCCCACCCGCTCGAGGACAAGGACTGCGAGTGGGCGGCGGCGGCGTTCGGCATGCTCGGTCTCGAGACGGCCCTCTCGGTCGTCCAGGAGACGATGGTCGACCCCGGCCGGCTGACCTGGGCCGAGGTCGCCGAGCGGATGTCCTACGCGCCTGCCCGGATCGGTCGCGTCGGCGACCACGGGCAAGCGCTGGAGGACGGCGCGCCGGCCAACGTCGTGCTCTACGACCCGTCCGTACGACGGGTGGTCGACGCCGCCGAGTCGGTCTCCCTCTCGCGCAACACGCCGTACGCCGGCATGGAGCTGCCCGGCCGCGTGGTCGCGACGTTCCTGCGCGGCAAGCCGACGGTGCTGGACGGCAAGCTCGCCTGAGCGCGCTGCAGACGGAAGGCGGGGGACCGATGGGTTCGGCGGAGCGTCGGGCGTGGGTTCCGCGTGTCCGCAGCGAGTCCCCGCCCGGACCCGGGAAGGCATGGGCGCGGCTCCGGCACGCCGGGCGAGGATGTGGCCCGTGATGCCTCGGTGATCTCTCGGATCCTCCCGCCCTCGAAGCTGGAGCGCGATCTCGCCCTCCAGTGCGTCCTGTCGGCGTTCGCGACCGGCTCGTTCCTGACCGGCACGGCCGTGTTCTTCACCCAGATCGTGGGGCTGACGGGCGCCCAGGTCGGCCTCGGCATGTCGGTCGCGGGCGTGGTGACGCTGCTGCTCTCGCTGCCGCTGGGACGCCTGTCGGACCACGTGGGGGCCAAGCCCCTGTGGGCGTTCGGCTCGCTGGTCGAGGCACTGCTCTACTTCGCCTGGCCGGTGGTCGGTGGCATGGGGTCGTTCATCCTGCTGCTGGCGCTGCTGTCGGCGATCTCGACGGCCGGCAACACCGGCCGGAACGTCTACCGGATCGCGGTCTTCCCCCGCGACGTGCGCGTGCGGGCGCTCGCCTACATGCGGGCGGCCCGGAACGTCGGCTACACCTTGGGTGCCCTCGCCGGCGGCATCGCCCTGGCCATCGGGACCCGGGAGGCGATCGTCGCCGTCCCGATCCTGACCGGCGTGCTCCTGCTCCTGAACGCCGTGATGGTCGCCATGCTGCCCTCCATCGAGCGGCCGCCGGCGCCTGCAGCGCATGACGAGGAGACCGGCCCCGCACCGCCCGCGTGGCGCAACCGCGGCTTCGTCGTCCTGTCGGCGTGCAACGGCGTCCTGACCTCCAACCAGGTGCTGCTCAACGTGGTCGTGCCGCTCTGGCTGGTGGAGCGCACCGATGCGCCCCACACGCTGCTGGCCTGGCTGTTCGGCACCAACACCGTGATGGCCGTGGCGCTTCAGGTACGCGCCTCGCGGGGCTCGGAGACCGTCTCCGGAGCGCTGCGGGCCGTCCGCCTGTGCGGGTGGTCGTTCGTGTTGTCGTGCCTGGTCATCAGTGCCACCCACGAGACCGTCGGCTGGGTCTCGATCGTGCTGATCTGGCTGGGGCACGTGACGATCACCGGCGCCGAGCTGTGGCAGTCGGCCTCCGACTGGGGCTTCCAGTCCGAGCTCTCGGACCATCGACGGCTCGGCGACTACCAGGGCGTGTGGGGGCTCGGCTACCAGGCGGGCCCGATCGTCTTCCCCGGCCTCTACACCTTCCTCGCCCTCCAGTGGGGCGCGCCCGGATGGGCCGTGATCGCCGGCCTGGCCGTGCTCGCGGCGGTCGTCGCCCACCCCGCGGCGCGCGCGGCCGAGCGCTACCTGGAGCGCGCCGGGCCGTCGTACGCCGACGCCGACGTCGCCACGCCCTAGCCCCGCCGGGCGGGATCACCCCCGCGGGTGATCGCCCCGGCCGTCCGCGCGGCATGCTCGGGGGGTGGACCCCTCGGAGTGGCTCCTGACCAAGCCCGAACGGGCCAACCCCGCGACCCGTCTCGACGACCGGCACGACGGCGACCGGGCCTGGTCCGAGGGCAACCACGTCCGGCCCCTCGTCCACGGTTCGACGTACTTCCGCGAGCTGTACGACGCGGTGGAGTCGGCCCGAGCGGGCGACCTCGTGCTGTTCACCGACTGGCAGGGCGACGCCGACGAGCGGCTGACCGGAGAGCCCGGTAGCGAGGTGGTCGACGTGCTCGGGCGGGCGGACGAGCGCGGGGTCGACGTCCGCGGCCTGGTCTGGCGGTCACACCTGGACCAGACCGGCTTCTTCGCCTCGGAGAACCGCCACCTCGGCGAGCAGCTCCAGAGACGCGGCGCCGAGGTGTTGCTCGACATGCGCGTCCGGACCGGGGGCTCGCACCACCAGAAGTTCGTGGTGGTCCGCCACCGCGACGACCCCAGCCGCGACGTCGCCTTCGTGGGCGGGATCGACCTGGCGCACAACCGCCGCGACGACGCCGAGCACGGTGGGGACCCGCAGCCCCAGCCGCTCACCGCGGAGTACGGCGAGCATCCGCCGTGGCACGACGTCCAGGTGGCCGTCCAGGGTCCGGCGGTGCACGACGTCGAGACCGTCTTCCGCGAGCGCTGGGAGGACCCGACCCCCCTCTCCCGGGCGCCGTGGCGTCGGCTCGCCGACCGGGTCCGCCGTCTCGACACGCATCCCGACCCGTTGCCCGCGCAGTGGCCGGCCCCGCCCGCGGCGGGGCACCACGTCGTCCAGCTGCTGCGCACCTACCCCGACCTCCGGCTCGGTCGCGACTACCCCTTCGCGCGCGGCGGGGAGCGCAGCGTCGCCCGGGGCTACTCGAAGGCCGTGGGCCGCGCCCAACGGATCGTCTACGTCGAGGACCAGTACTTCTGGGGCCACGACGTCGCTCGGGTGTTCGCGCCGTCGCTGCGCGAGCATCCCGAGCTGCGCCTGGTCGTGGTGATCCCGCTGGTGCCCGACATCGCCGGGCCGAACCGCGTCCCGCAGTACCTCGGGCGCGAGCGCGCCCTCGAGACCCTGATGCGGATCGCGCCCGGACGCGTGGCGGCGTACGGCATCGAGAACCACGCCGGCACGCCGGTCTACGTCCACGCCAAGGTGTGCGTGGTCGACGACGTGTGGGCGGGCACCGGATCCGACAACTTCAACCGGCGCTCCTGGACCCACGACTCCGAGCTCACGGCCGTGGTGCTCGACGAGGCGTACGCGTGCGACCTTCGACTCATGCTCGCGGCCGAGCACCTCGACCGGCTCGGCGACGTCGAGAAGGGAGGCCTGCACGAGGTGATGGCCGACTGCGTGGATCCGGCCGGCCTGTACGACGTGTACGCCGCGAGCGCGGCGCGGCTCGATGCCTGGCACGAGGGCGGTCGGGTCGGTGAGCGCCCGCCGGGTCGGCTGCGGACGATCCCGCTGCCGCCCCTGTCGCGCACCGCCCGGCTGTTGGCGAGGCTCCCGCTCGACGTCGTCCACGATCCCGACGGACGCCCCGGACCGCTCCGCGGCGAGGCGACGTACTGACCGACCCGGGCCCGGCGCGCGACGTCCGGCCCCGGGTCCCCCGTGCGTCGTCAGAGTCGGGCCTCGTAGACCAGGTTGAACGGCGTCTCGCCGATCCGCCGGAACCGGGTGAAGCCTGCGTCCGTGCAGACCTGCCGGATCGCCTTCTCGCCGGCCTGCGCCCCGAGGGCGTAGCCACCGGGCTGTGACAGCGCGTTCGGCACGCACAGGAACGCCGAGAAGTTGTAGTAGACGCGACCCACCGGGTTCAGGTTCTCCGCCACCGTGTCCGCGGCGGCAGGCTCGACGATCAGCCAGGCGCCGTCGGGAGCCAGCGTGGAGCGGACGTGCTGGGCGGCACCGAGCGGGTCGCCCATGTCGTGCAGACAGTCGAAGCTGGTCACCAGGTCGTAGCCGCTCCCGGAGAACTGCTGGGCGCCCGCCACCTCGAAGCTGACCCGGTCGGCGACCCCTGCCTCGGAGGCACGCTTGCTGGCCTCCTGGATCGAGCCGTCGTGGTAGTCGGAGCCGACGAACGTCGAGGTCGGGAAGGCCTGCGCCATCAGCACCGTACTGGCCCCGTGACCGCAGCCGATGTCGGCCACCGTGGCGCCCTGCTCGAGCTTTCCCTCGGTGCCGTCGAGAGCGGGGATCCACTCCGCCACCAGGTGGGCGAGGTAGCCCGGGCGGAAGAACTGCTCGCAGCCGTGGAAGACCTGCTCGTCGTGCTCGTGCCAGCCGACGCCGGCGCCGGTCCGGTAGGCGTCCTCCATCCGGGGCACCGCGGCCAGCGAGCCCAGTGCGAGCTCGAAGGCACCCGGCAGGAAGAGCGGACCGTCGGGGTCGGTCAGGGCGAACGCCTTCTCCTCGGTCATCGAGTAGCGGTCGTGCTTCGCGTCGTACTCGACGTAGCCACCCGCAGCCTGGCCGCGGGCCCACTCGGTCACGTAGCGCGCGTCGGTGCCGGTCCGCTGGGCGAGCTCGCCGGCGGTGGCCGGCTCGGCCGCCAGCGCGCGGTAGAGGCCGAGCCGATCTCCGAGGACGACGTTGCCGGCCGAGACCGTCGCGCCGAGATCGCCGGCGAACCGGCCGACGAACTCCATCAGCTTGTCGTTGTCGATCGTCATGGTGTGAGTCCCTTCCAGAGGTGGATGCTTGGGTGCGCAGCAGCATCGGTCGTGGGCCTTGCAACCTGCTTGCAACGGCTCTGTCGGAGGCTGATGGCCCGACACCGACCGGGCAGCGGCCGGGGGCAGGGAGGCAGCGGTGAGGGCACGGGAGCCAGACGTCTCGGCCTACGTCGAGCGCGACGGTGTGCGGGTGCACTACGAGGTGCACGGCGACGGCGGGAACCCGATCGTGTTCGCGCCCGCGGACACGATCGTTGACGCCCGGATGTGGAAGGGCCAGGTCGCCCACCTGGCCCGGCACCACCGGGTCGTGGTCATCGACCCGCGCGGGAACGGGCTCAGCGACCGCCCGGTCGGACCCGCGTACTACTCCGACCTGCTCGCTGTGGGCGACCTCCTGGCCGTCATGGACGCGGTCGGCATCGACCGGACGCTGGTGGTCGGGCTGTGCGACAGCGCGTGGTACGGACTGCTCGCCGCGGCGCGGCATCCCGCACGCGTGGACGGCGTCGTCGCCATCGCCCCTGGTGCGATGGACGGGACACCGAAGCACGACCGGGGTCTGGACACCGCCGCGAACTGGACCGCTGACC
Source organism: uncultured Actinomycetota bacterium (assembly GCA_963805345.1). Classification (GTDB taxonomy): domain Bacteria; phylum Actinomycetota; class Actinomycetes; order Propionibacteriales; family Nocardioidaceae; genus Nocardioides. The sequence goes on along the minus strand of CAWDUA010000003.1, from coordinate 633,279 downwards.
TGGTGGACCCGCAGGGATGGGAGCTCTACAACGAGGGCGTCTGGCGACGCGACTGGCCGTCGTTCCCGCGGTGGTTCTTCTCGCAGATCTGCAACGACCCGCACAGCACGAAGATCTACGAGGACGTCGTCGACTGGGCCTGCGGCACCAACGGTGAGGTGATGCTCTCCCAGGTGTCCGCCGACTCCGTCGGTGACGATCCGGCGTCCGTCGTGGAGACGCTCTCGGCCATCTCGTGCCCGGTCCTGGTGGTCCACGGCACCCACGATCTGTGCCAGCCGTTCGCCCGCGGCGTGCACATGGCGCGGCTGGCCGGTGCCGAGCTGCTGGTGCTGGGCGGTGCGGGTCATCTGCCGCAGGCCCGCTACCCGGTGGTCGTCAACCACGCGATCGACGACTTCGCCCGGCGTGTCTCCACCGGGACCGCGCGGCGGCACCACCGGGCGACACCGGTCCGTATCGTGCCCACCACCTTGAAGGAGAGCCTCATGAAGGCGCGCGAACCCGACCGCACCGGATACGTCGCACGCGACGGCGTCCGGGTCGCCTGGCAGACGTACGGCGACGTGGCCCGTCCCGAGGACCCCGCGGTCCTGCTGCTCCCGACCTGGTGCATCCTCCCCGCGGAGGTCTGGAAGTTCCAGGTGCCGTTCCTGGCCCGGCGTACGCGGGTGATCACGTTCGACCCGCGGGGCAACGGCGAGTCCGACCGCCCGGAGACGGGGTCGGCCTACGCGCGCGCCGAGCTGACCCGTGACGCCCTCGACGTGCTCGACGCGACCGGGACCGAGCGGGCGGTGGTGGTCGGGCTGTCGATGGGCAACCTCCCCGCTCTCGACCTGGCGGCGGAGCATCCCGAGCGGGTGGCCGCCTGGGTCGCTCTCGCACCGTCGATCCGCGGCCTGGGGTCGTTCCCCGCGGACCGTGAAGCGGCCTTCGAGCGGTGGGGGGAGAACACCGAGGACGACGAGGGCTGGGGCCGCTACAACCGCCACTCCTGGCTGCGCGACTACCCCGGGTTCCTCGACTTCTTCTTCGACCAGCTGGTGCCCGAGGAGCACTCGACCAAGCTCATCGAGGACCTCGTGGGGTGGGGGATGGGCACGGACGGGCAGACCCTGGTGCGAGCCGAGGTCGGTCGCCTTCCCGGGGAGCCGTCCGTGGAGGACCGGTGTGCAGCAGTGCGCTGCCCCGTGGTCGTCGTGCACGGCACCGACGACCGGATCATCCCGCCCGAGCACGGAGCGCGCCTGGCCGAGCTGACCGGGGGGACGCTGGTGACCTTCGACGGCACCGGCCACGCCCCGCAGGGGAGGGAGCCGGTGGCCCTCAACCGAGTGCTCGACGACGTGCTGTCCAGCGCTACCGGGCCACGGCCGCGTGAGCACCGCGAGCGCGCGTCCCGCCGACCGAAACGGGTCCTCTACCTGTCGTCCCCGATCGGCCTGGGCCACGTACGACGCGACCTCGCCATCGCCGACGAGCTCCGCAAGCAGCGGCCCGGCGTGGAGATCGACTGGTTGTCGCAGTCACCGGTCACGGACTTCCTCGAGCGGGCGGGCGAGCACGTGCACCCGGCGTCGGCGTGGCTGGCGAGCGAGAGCGGCCACATCGAGTCGGAGGCCGGGGAGCACGACCTGCACGCGTTCCAGGCGATCCGTCGGATGGACGAGATCCTGGTCGCGAACTTCATGGTGTTCGACGACCTGGTCCGCGAGCGCGACTACGACCTGTGGGTCGGCGACGAGGCGTGGGACCTCGACCATTTCCTGCACGAGAACCCGGGCCTCAAGCGCGCGCCGTTCGCCTGGATGACCGACTTCGTCGGCTGGGTGCCGATGGCCGACGGCGGGGAGCACGAGGCGTTCCTGACCTCGGACTACAACGCGGAGATGGTCGAGCACGTCGCACGCTACCCGCGACTCCGCGACCGCTCCGTCTTCGTCGGTGACCCCGAGGACCTGGTCGCGGAGCCGTTGGGACCCGGACTCCCGTCGATCCGCGACTGGACCCTGGAGCACTTCGCGTTCAGCGGCTACGTGATGGGTGACCGCCCGGACCCCGACGAGCGGCAGCGGCTCCGGGCCCGGCTCGGGTACGCCGACGACGAGGTCGTCTGCGTGGCGAGCGTGGGCGGCTCGGGTGTGGGCGCCCCGTTGCTGCATCGCATCGTCGACGCGTTCGACGCAGCCTCGGCCCGGGTGCCGGGGCTCCGCCTCCACGTGGTCACCGGGCCACGGCTCGAGCCCGCCGACTTCCCGGCCCCTCCTGGCGTGGACGTCCACGGCTTCCTGCCCGACCTCGACCTGCACCATGCGGTGTGCGACGTGGCGATCGTGCAGGGCGGGCTCTCGACCACGATGGAGCTCACCGCGAACAACCGTCCCTTCCTCTACTTCCCGCTGCGCCACCACTTCGAGCAGCAGGTCCACGTGCGACACCGGCTGGAGCGACACGGGGCCGGTCGGGCCATGGACTACGCCACCGCCGACCCCGACGCGATCGCGGACGCGCTCGTGGAGGAGCTCTCCCGCCACCACCACTACGTGCCGGTCCCGACCGACGGTGCGGTGCGGATGGCTCAGCTCCTGGCCGAGCTGCTCTGACGCACGCCGGCGTGGATCGCGGCCCAGTGCCGCGGACCGGTTGCGGCGAGCAGCGGTTCGACCGTCGCGTCAGCGCGGTCGCGTTCGCCGGCGGTCCGCCAGGCAGCTGCCACCCCTTGGTAGGCGTCGGCGCCCGACACCCAGGCCTGGCCCGGCGCGGCCCGGACAGCGGAGAGGAGGGCGTCGGCCTCGGTCAGGCCTGCGCCCGTGGCCGCGGCCAGCGGGGCGAGGCAGCGCAGCCGGTACGCCGCGCCCGCCTCGGGACCGAGGACCCCCAGCCCGGCGAGGCACAGCTCGGCCGCCTCGTCGCGGCGGCCGGCGTCGAGCAGGGTCGAGGCGTAGGTGCCGACGGCCGTGGCGTACCACCAGGGATGGTCCGCGGGGGACGTGTCGGCGACGGACCTTCGGCCGTCGGCGAGCGCGGCGTCGAGGTCGCCGGCCAGTCTGGCCAACCAGCCGCGCTGGGCGCGGAAGTAGCCGGCGTAGGCGCCGTACCCGGTGGCGCGATTGACCTCCAGCGCCTCGTCCACCCGGCGGCGGGCCTCGGCCCAGTGCCCCTCGGCGGCTGGGACGAGGGCCGACTCGAGCAGCGCCCACTGCATGAGCCAGGGGAGTCGCAGCCGGCCGAGCAACGGCATCAGCTCGTCGAGCACGCCACGCAGGCCGGTCGCATCTCCGGCGTAGGCACAGACGGCCTTGAGGCCGTCGAGAGAGCGCGCGGTCGCCTCGGGGGACCCGGTGGCACGGGCCTCCGAGACGCCCGTGGTCGCCAGGTCGAGAGCAGTCCCGAGCCGGAGCCGGGCGGACTCCAGGACCACGATCCGGGTGCGGAACATCGCTGCGGCCACGGCGTCGCCGAGCCCGGCCGCGAGACCGAGCCCCGCCTGGTTGTGGGCGACCACCTCGGCGAGGGGCCGGCGCCTGGCCACCTGGATGTCACCACCGAGAAGGCGCAGGCTCCGCATCTCGAGTCGTGGCTCGCGGGTCCCGGCGAGCGCGAGCCGAGCCGCCTGCACGTCAGCCTCGGCGGCGTCGTAGCCGGTCCGGGCCTCGTGGGCACGCGCCCGCTCGAGCAGGATCGTGGCCACCAACGACGGCTCGTCGGCCCCCCGGGCGTCGGCGAGGGCGAGAGCCAGGAGTGCGAGGGCGTCGTCCAGGGCCGCCATCCTCCGCGCCATCCGCCCGGCCTCGAGGTAGCCGCCGGCCGCGCGAGCGAGCTCTCCGGCGCCGTGCGCGTGGCGCGCCATCCGCTCGGGCCGGTCGGTCATCAGGTCGGCGGCACGGCGGTGGAAGGCCACGGCGAGGGCCTCGGGAACGGTCGCCAGGACCGCCTCCTGAACGAGGTCGTTGGCGAAGTCGTAGTCGGCGCCGGCCGCGGTCATCAGGCCCGACCTGACGAGCTGCTCACAGGCCAGCACGACCTCGACCTCCGGCCGGTCGAGCAGCCGGGCGAGCACGAGCGGCTCGACCCGGGTCCCCAGCACGGAGGCAGCCGCCATCAGCTGGGCCCGGTCGGGCTCGAGCAGTCCCAGCTGTCCGACGACCGCCGCGGCGAGGTCGTGGGGTACGCCGCCGGTGCCGGAGGCGAGCGACTGGAGGCTCGCCACCACGCTCAGGGGGTGTCCGCGGCTGCGTGCCTGCACCTCCTCGGCGCGACCGCCGAATCCCGCGGCACTGGCCAGGGCGTCGACGGCCGACGGCGGGATCGGCCCCAGGAGCAGGGGCTCGGTCCGGGTTGCGAGCTGGGGAAGCCGGGGGAGGCCGTCGGTCCTGGCGGCGGCCACGACCAGCACCGGTGCCCGGTCCAGCCGGACCGACAGGTGGGCCACCAGGTCGGCGGTGACGTCGGAGCCGTACTGGACGTCGTCGATCGTGAGGAGCACCGGCTGCCGCTCGGCCAGGCCGATCAGCACCGCGACGACGGCGTCGAAGGACCGGCGACGAGCCAGGTCGTGGGAGACCTCCGGTGCGGGATGGACGCCGAACAGCTCCCCGAGCTCGGGCAGCAGTCGGGTCCAGGCGGTGAGGTGCTCCCCGAGCAGAGTCCGCAGGGTCGGGGCAGGCAGGGAGAGGAGGACGGGGCGCAGCACCTCGACGAAGGGCTGGAGGAACAAGGAGCGCTCGCCGGGCCGGCAGCGTGCGGTCAACACCAACCCACCGCTGGCGCCCGCAAGGCCGGCGAGCTCGGCCACGAGGCGGGTCTTGCCGATGCCCGGGACCCCGACGACCAGCACCAGCGACGGCCGTCCGGCCGCCGCCTCGGTCCAGGCGTGCTCGAGCCGAGTGAGCTCTTCCTGGCGGCCGACCAGGGCTCGGGCCCGCGGGTTCGTGGCCGTAGCGCTCGGCGCGTCGGTGGGTTCCCCGCGCAGGACGGCGAGGTGGAGGCGCTGGGTCTCCGGGTCGGGGTCGGTGCCGAGCTCGTCGGCGAGGCGGGCGGCGAGTGCGGCGTACAGCTCCAGTGCGGCGGCCGATCGTCCGTCGTGGGTGAGCGCGGACATCAGGTCTCGGTGGGCTCGCTCGTCGTAAGGGTCGGCGGCGACGGCCGCGGCCGCACTGGCCTGGCCGAGGTCGGTCTGCCCGGTGGTCGTCGCGGCCGCAGCGCGCACGTGACGCGCCTCCCGTCGGAGCTCGGTCGCCCGATGGCGCAGTCCGTCGGCCCAGGCGCCCGCGCACTCCTCGGCCAGGTCCTCGCTGTCCCCGAGCAGGTCGAGGGCGCGCGAGGCGGCTGACAGGGCCAGGGTGGGCTCGCCGCGGGCGAGCCGGGCGCCGGCCGAGCCGACGAGCTCGGCTGCCACGTCGAGGTCCAGCTCGACTCCGCGACCGAGGGCGTAGGACGACCCGCCGGGCTCGACGAAGCCGTCGCCCACCACCTTGCGCAGCCGGCTCGCCAGTGTGGCGAGGTTGGCCTGCGGGTCGCGGGGCGGGCGGTCCGGCCACACGGCCTCCACCAGGCGGTCGGCCGACAGCGCAGCGCCGCGGGAGCCTGCCAGCGCGGCCAGGAAGACCCGCGCCTTGCGCGTGCCGAGGCGTGGACCGGTCAGCGCCACACCGTCCCGGGTCACCGTGAGGTCGCCACACAGAGCCAGTCGCACCGTCACCTGTCGAGTATCCCGCCGCCCCGAGCCCGGGGAAATCGGTCGAGAGGATGGCCCCCGCGTCGCTAGGATGGTCCGACCATGTGGATCCTCGGCTGACCTGACTCGCGTCCGCGGCACTGCCCGGCGAGTCCTCCTTCGGGCACCGAAGGGCTTGCGCATGCCTGCCTCCACCCACATCCAGCTCCCCTCGGTCCGCGTCGTCGGCCTCGACGTGTGGTTCGCCACTCGCCAGGTCCTGCACGATCTCGACCTGACCGTCGCCCCGGGCCGTCGTACGGGACTCGTCGGTGAGAACGGGTCGGGCAAGTCCACGCTCCTGCGCGCGCTCTGCGGCACCCTCCCGCCGCGAGCGCGGGTCTCGGGGACGATCGAGGTACCGGCGGACGTCGTGATGCTCGGCCAGGAGCCGCCGTTCCGCGACCGAGCCACGATCGGCGCGGTCCTTGCCGGTGCCCTGGCGCCGCTGCGCCGGATGGTCGCCGACGTCGAGCGCCTCTCGGCCGAGCTGGACGACGAGGCCGGGCAGACGGCGTACGCCGCCGCGCTCGACCTCGCGGTCGCCCACGACGCCTGGGACGCCGATCGGCGGGCGGCGGAGTCCGCGGAGCGCCTCGGGCTCGGCAGGCTCGACGCTGCGCGCGAGGTCGGGACGCTGTCGGGGGGTCAGCGCACGCGGCTGGCCCTGGCGACGGTGATGACGACCCGACCCACGTGCCTGCTGCTCGACGAGCCGACCAACCACCTCGACGACGACGCGGTGGAGCAGCTCACCGCCTTCCTGCGCGACCTGCCCGGGGTGGTCGTGCTCGCCAGTCACGACCGGGTCCTGCTCGACGACGTGTGCACCGACCTGTTCGACCTCGACCCGTCGGCGCTGGGGACCGACGGACGGGGCGGTCGGCGGTTCGGTGGTGGCTGGACGGCGTACGAGGACCAGCGAGCGGCGAGCCGACGCCGCTGGGAGGAGACGTATGCCGCGCAGCAGGAGGAACTGGCACGTCTGCGAGCGGCCGCCCGGATCGGGACGTCGGCGATCGCGCACGACCGACCACCCCGCGACAACGACAAGTACATCTACGGCTTCAAGGGTGCGAACGTCGATCGCACCCTGGCCCGCCGGAAGCGGGACGCGGAGCGACGCCTGGCGATCGCCGAGCGGGACCAGGTGCGCAAGCCGCGCCCGCCGCTCGTACTGCGCGCCGACCTGACCGCGCCGGGAAGCGCGGGCAGGATCGTGCAGGTACGCGACCTCGTGGTCGCCGGACGGCTGCGGGTCGAGCGGCTCGACGTCGAGGTGGGGGAGCACCTGCTGGTGTCGGGGGGCAACGGCTCCGGCAAGACGACCCTGCTCGGCGTGCTGTCGGGCCGGCTGGAGCCCACCTCGGGACGCGTGTCCGTGGCGGCCCGACGGGTCGCCGAGCTCGTGCAGGACGTGAGGTTCGACGACCCGGGCCGCAGCGCCCGCGCGACGTACGACGCGCTGGTCGGTGCCGAGCTGGCCGCCCGGATCCCGTTGGGTCAGCTCGGGCTGGTGCCTCCCGACCGGCACGGCACTCCGGTCGCCCTCCTCTCGGTCGGACAGCGCCGCAGGCTGGGGCTGGCGATCGCCGTGGCAGCCGCACCGGACCTGCTCCTCCTCGACGAGCCCACCAACCACATCTCGCTCGCCCTGGCCGGTGAGCTGGAGCAGGCGCTGCAGACGACCGCCGGCACCGTCGTGGTCGCCAGCCACGACCGCTGGCTGCGACGGCGCTGGACCGGCGCAGAGCTGCGGCTGGGCGGAACGGCGGCGGGCGGTGAGTGAGCCACGGTCTGCGAGGTCGAGCACGGTGGCCGGCCCACCCGCCGGCCGGTCGAGTCAGCGCTCCAGCGCCAGCCCGAGGCGCTCGGCGAGGGCTGCGATCTCGTCGTCGACGGCCCGGGTCATGGTGACGGTGAAGGGCGTGTCCTCGTGGACCGCGTCGACGAAGAGCCGGCCCGCCTTGCGGTCGGCGGTGGCGTCGAGCTTGCCGACCAGCCGGTCGCCGTGCAGGACCGGGAGGGCGAAGTAGCCCCAGCGCCGCGCCGCCGCCGGCTTGTACATCTCCAGGACGTAGTCGAACTCGAAGAGGTCCTCCATCCGCTTGCGGTCGCGCACGATCGCGTCGAACGGCGACAGCAACGCGGTCCGGCCCCGGAACGGCGCGCCGAGCAGGGTCGGATCGACGCGCCACTCGCCCCGGACGCCGTCGACGACCGCCGGCTCACCGGCCGCACCGACGTGGATCGGCTCGCCGGGCACGACCGTGCCGGTCGCGCGGGCGATCCCGAGACCGCGGAGCCGGCGCTCGTCGCGGATGACGCGTGCGTCCTCACGCGGTACGGGCACGAGCCCGGACCGGGTAGACGCGCTCGGCGAGATCCCACAGCCGCTGGTTGCCCTGGCGACCGTTGATCGCCACCTCGCCCCGGCCGAGCAGGCACTCGAGCATCATCCGGACGTTGCGGTCGGCGTTCCACCCGCTCGAGCGCCACGGCACCTGGGCGGACGCATGGACGTCACGGGACAACAAGGGGCCGTCGGCGTCGAGGATGTCGAGCACCTCGTTGCGGAAGAGCTCGTTGGCCTCGAGCCAGTCGCGGGTGGTCTCCCAGACCGGTGCGGCCTGCATGTCGGCGAGGTGGAGCGGCAGGTCCGCCATCGGGCGGATCGCGTCGCCGTCGTCGTAGAGGTCGCGACCGGCCAGGGCGTCCTCGAGGTCGGAGGGCTCGTAGGCAGCGCCCAGCCGCGCCCAGGACACCAGGTCGGGAGCGGTGGCGACGGCTGCCGTCATGTCGACGGGCAGCGCGGTCAGCCGGTGGGTCATCTCCAGCAGCCCCGTCGGCCGCTCCCCGGCCAGGTGCTGGGCGGTCAGCGCGAGGCGGCGGGCGTCCTGGCGCGTCAGACGGTGGACCTCGGGCACGGCGGTGACGCTAGCCGAGCCCACCGACAGGGAAGCCGACCCCCGCAGGTCACCCCGTGGGGTGAGCGTCCGGCTGCACTCCGCGCGTAGGGTCGTGAGGCATGGCGGGTCGGGACGCTGCACCGCAGGTCGTCGTGATGGGGGTCTCCGGCGTCGGCAAGTCCACGGTCGGCAAGAGCCTGTCGGCGGTGCTCGGCTGGACCTACGCCGAGGGTGACGCGTTCCACTCCGAGGCCAACGTCGCCAAGATGGCCTCGGGCCACCCGCTCACCGACGACGACCGCTGGCCCTGGCTGCGCGCCATCGGTGCCTGGATGGACGAGCAGATCGAGGCGGGTGAGCCGTCGGTGGTGACGTGCTCGGCGCTGCGCCGGGCCTACCGCGACCTGCTCGACGAGGGCCGCCCGGAGGTGCGCTTCCTGCACCTCGAGGCGGGTGAGGCCCTGGTGGCCGACCGGATGAGCCACCGCGCCGACCACTACATGCCCACGTCTCTCCTGCGCAGCCAGTACGACGCCCTCGAGCCCCTCGGGGATGACGAGCCGGGAGTGAGCATCTCCGTCGACGGCACCGCTCCCGAGGTGCTGCGCCGCGCGCTCTCGGCCCTGGGTCTGTCGACATCGGGTCTCGCGGAGGGACCGACCGCCCAGTCCGAAGGAGACCTGGCATGACCGGAGTGCTGCCACTCGCCACCCCTCTGACCGACGCCGGCAACACCCAGCTGATCATCGCCGCCCTGCTCGGCATCGCCACCGTGGTCGTCCTGATCACGGTGGCCAAGTTCCACCCGTTCCTGGGCCTGCTCATCGGCACGGGCGTGATGGGTGCCGCGGCCGGGGTGGCCCCGGCGGGCATCCTCGCCAGCTTCGAGGCCGGCTTCGGCGGGACGATGGGGACCGTCGGCATCCTGATCGCGCTGGGTGCCATGGTGGGCAAGATCCTGGCCGACACCGGCGGCAGCGACGCGATCGTCGAGACGATCGTCGGCAAGGCCGGCCCGCGCATGCTGCCGTGGGCGATGGCCCTGATCGCGGCGATCCTCGGGCTCCCGCTGTTCTTCGAGATCGGCGTGGTCCTGCTGGTGCCGGTCGTGCTGCTGGTGGCCCGTCGTACCGACGTCCCGATCATGCGGGTCGGCATCCCGGCGCTGGCCGGACTCTCGGTGCTGCACGGGCTCGTCCCCCCTCACCCGGGCCCGCTGGTGGCGATCTCCAACCTGAACGCAGACCTCGGCAAGACCCTGATCTTCGGCCTGATCATCGCCGTGCCCACCCTGGTGCTCTGCGGTCCGCTGCTCGCGCGCCTGATCGAGACGTGGGTGCCGGTGCACGTCAACGTGATCCCGGGGCTGGACGACTCGGCACCCGCGCAGGACCGGAGCGGATCCGGCAGCGATCCGGACAGGGACACCGACAACGACCCGGACGCGGTCCGGAGCGAGGCCGCCACGACGGGCGGCCATCACCTGGCCGAGGGGGTGTCGAGGCGACCGACCTTCGGGGCAGCCGTGGTGTGCATCGTGCTTCCCGTTGCGCTGATGCTCGTGCGCGCCGTCGTGGACATCATCATCGACAACCCCGACGACGGCACGCAGAAGGTCTTCGACGTCATCGGCGACCCGGTCGTCGCGCTGCTCGCCGGCGTCCTGGTCGCGATGTGGGTGCTCGGGTTCCGCTCCGGCATGAACCGCACCGCAGGTGGAGCGGTCCGTCGGATCCGGGCTGCCGGCCATCGCCGGGATCCTGCTGATCGTGGCCGCGGGCGGCGGGTTCAAGCAGATGTTGGTGGACGCCGGGGTGGGTTCGGTGATCGGCGACTGGGCCGACGGGTCGGGCATCTCGCCGCTCGTCCTCGGGTGGCTGGTCGCCGTCGGCGTCCGCCTCGCGACCGGGTCGGCCACCGTGGCGACGATCACCGCCAGCGGAATCGTGGCCGGCATCGCGACCGACCTGCCCTCGTCGGAGGTCTCCCTGCTCGTGCTGGCGATCGGCTGCGGCTCGCTGTTCTTCAGCCACGTCAACGATGCCGGGTTCTGGCTCGTGAAGGAGTACTTCGGGCTCACCGTCGGGCAGACGATCCGATCCTGGTCGGTGATGGAGACCGCGATCTCGGTCGTGGGCTTCGTGCTCGTGCTCGCGCTGAACGTGGTCGTCTAGCAGCAAAAGGGGTTGTGCCCCGGACCGAGGGCGGCTTGGCTCGCGAGCATGGAGATCACCTCAGGATCCGCGGTCCTCGCCGCCGACTCGGCCGGTGTCGGACCCGACGTCCTGCTCGTCCACGCCGGGGTCACCGACCAGCGCGGCTGGCGACCCGTCGTCGATGCGCTGCCCGGCCGTCGCTGCCTGACCTACGACGCGCGCGGATACGGGCGGACGACGTACGAGCCGGAGGACGGGTGGTCCGCGGTGGACGACGCGGTGGCCGTGCTCGACGCCTACGACGCCGGCGCGGCCGTCGTGATCGGCGCCTCCATGGGCGGCAGGACCTCGCTCGACCTGGCGCTGGCCCATCCCGACCGCGTGCGGGCCCTGCTGCTGATCGGCCCGGCGATCAGCGGCGCGCCGCAGCCGACGTACGAGCCCGAGGTCCTCGTGCTGGACGAGGAGTGGGAACGCGCCGAGGCACGAGGCGACCTCGCGACGGTGAACCGGCTGGAAGCCCGCGTCTGGCTCGACGGTCCGACCGCGCCCGAGGGCAGGGTGTCCGGCACGACCCGTGACCTCTTCCTCGAGATGAACGGCCGTGCCCTCGACGCGGACGACCCGGGGGAGCGCGCCGAGATCGAGCCTGCCTGGGACCGGCTCGGCGAGATCTCCGTGCCGACCCTGCTGCTCGTGGGCGACCTCGACCTGCAGTACATCCGGCACGGCGTGGCACACGCGGCGCAGACCATCCCCGGAGCCCGCCTGGTCGAGCTGCCCGGCGTCGCCCATCTGCCGCATCTCGAGGGAGACGAGCAGACGCTGCGCGAGATCGCGGACTTCGTCGGCGCCTTCTGACCAGCCCCCGGAGCGGCGTCCGCGGCGTGATCCGGCCACTGATAGGGTCGGCCTCGCTCGACATCCTTTAACGATCCGTCCCGTGAGGCGGAGAAGGAGGTACGGCGTGCCCCTGCATGCGTCCGCTCTGCTCGTCCTCGAGGACGGCCGGTCCTTCCGCGGGGAGGCCTACGGCGCCGAGGGCGAGACCTTCGGTGAGGCGGTGTTCGCCACCGGGATGACGGGCTACCAGGAGACGCTGACCGACCCGTCCTACCACCGCCAGGTCGTGGTGATGACCGCCCCCCACATCGGCAACACCGGGATGAACGACGACGATCCCGAGTCGTCGCGCATCTGGGTGGCCGGCTACGTCGTCCGCGACCCGGCACGCGTGCGTCCAGCTGGCGCTCGACGCGCACGCTCGACTCCGCGCTGCGCGAGCAGGGGGTGGTCGGCATCTCCGGCATCGACACCCGCGCCCTCACCCGGCACCTGCGCGAGCGGGGCGCGATGCGCGTGGGGATCTCCACCACCGAGACCGACCCGACGGCCCTCCTCGCCCGGGTGCGCGCCGCCACCGAGATGGTCGGCGCCGACCTCTCCGACGAGGTCTCGACCACCGAGGCCTACGTCGTGCCGGCCGTGGGTGCGCGCCGCTTCACCGTGGCCGCGCTCGACCTCGGGATCAAGGCGAACACGCCTCGGATGATGGCCGAGCGCGGCATCGAGACCCATGTGCTGCCCGCCACCGCCACGCTGGACGACGCCCTCGCGGTGTCACCGGACGGGCTGTTCTTCTCCAACGGTCCCGGCGACCCGGCCGCGACCACGTCGCAGGTCGAGCTGCTGCGCGGCGCACTCGACCGGGGACTTCCCTACTTCGGGATCTGCTTCGGCAACCAGCTCTTCGGTCGTGCGCTCGGCTTCGAGACCTACAAGCTGACCTACGGTCACCGGGGGATCAACCAGCCGGTCCTCGACCGCACCACCGGCAAGGTCGAGGTGACCGCGCACAACCATGGCTTCGCGGTCCGGGCGCCCCTCGACGGTGCGACGCGGACGCCGTACGGCGAGGCGACCGTCTCTCACGTCTGCCTCAACGACGACGTGGTCGAGGGGCTCGAGCTGCGCGACGACTCGGGTCGCCTCACGGCGTTCTCGGTGCAGTACCACCCCGAGGCGGCCGCCGGCCCCCACGACGCGGCGTACCTCTTCGATCGCTTCTGCGACCTGATGTCGGCGGCTGCTGAAACGGGGCAATTGCGCCGCAATGACAGTCCCAGCCGCCGCTCGACCGTCAAACCGGCGCAATTGCGCCACAACAGCAACCCCGGAGAGGACGCCTGATGCCCAAGCGCACCGACATCACCAGCGTCCTGGTGATCGGGTCCGGCCCGATCGTGATCGGGCAGGCGTGCGAGTTCGACTACTCCGGCACCCAGGCCTGCCGCGTGCTGCGGCAGGAGGGGATCCGGGTCGTGCTGGTGAACTCCAACCCCGCCACGATCATGACCGACCCCGAGTTCGCCGACGCGACGTACGTCGAGCCGATCACCCCGGAGTTCGTCGAGCAGGTGATCGCCAGGGAGCGGCCCGATGCGCTGCTGGCCACCCTCGGAGGGCAGACGGCGCTGAACTGTGCGATGAGCCTGGCCGAGGCCGGCGTCCTCGAGCGGTACGGCGTGGAGCTGATCGGCGCGAGCATCGAGGCCATCGAGAAGGGCGAGAACCGCGAGTCGTTCAAGAGGATCGTCGAGGCGCTGCCGACGGAGTGGGGAGCCGAGGTCGCCGCCTCCCGGATCTGCCACACCATGGACGAGTGCCTGGCAGCGGCCGGAGCGCTCGGGTATCCGGTCGTCGTCCGCCCGAGCTTCACGATGGGCGGCGCCGGCTCCGGCCTGGCGTACGACGAGGACGACCTGCACCGCATCGCGGGTGCCGGACTCGCCGCCAGCCCGACCACCGAGGTGCTCCTGGAGGAGTCGATCCTGGGCTGGAAGGAGTACGAGCTCGAGGTGATGCGCGACCGCGCCGACAACGTCGTGATCGTCTGCTCGATCGAGAACGTCGACCCGATGGGCGTCCACACCGGCGACTCGATCACCGTCGCCCCGGCGCTCACCCTCACCGACCGTGAGTACCAGCGACTGCGCGACATCTCGATCGGCGTGATCCGCGAGGTCGGCGTCGACACCGGCGGCTGCAACATCCAGTTCGCGGTCAACCCGGTGGACGGCCGGATCGTCGTGATCGAGATGAACCCCCGCGTCTCCCGTTCCAGCGCGCTGGCCAGCAAGGCGACCGGCTTCCCGATCGCCAAGATCGCCGCCAAGGTCGCCATCGGCTACACCCTCGACGAGATCCCCAACGACATCACCACCCGCCCCGACGGGCAGAGCACGCCGGCGAGCTTCGAGCCGACCCTCGACTACGTCGTGGTGAAGGTGCCCCGCTTCGCGTTCGAGAAGTTCCCCGGCGCGGACCCCACGCTGACCACCCACATGAAGTCGGTCGGCGAGGCGATGGCGATCGGCCGCAACTTCACCGAGGCGCTGCAGAAGGCGCTGCGATCGCTGGAGAGCCCCAGCGCGGTCTTCGACTGGCACCAGGAGTGGGTCGAGCTCGACAAGGCCGCCCTGCTCGAGCAGATCCGGATGCCCCACGACGGCCGGCTCAAGCTGGTGATGGACGCGATCCGGGCCGGCGCGACGCCCGGGGAGATCTTCGAGGCGACCGCGATCGACCCGTGGTTCCTCGACCAGCTCGCCCTGATCAACGAGATCGCTGCGGCGGTGACCGCGGCGCCCGAGCTGACCCCCGACCTGCTGCGCCTGGCCAAGCGACACGGCTTCTCCGACGTCCAGATCGGCAAGATCCGCGGGATGTCGGCCGACGTCGTCCGCGGCGTGCGACACGCGCTCGGGATCCGGCCGGTCTACAAGACCGTCGACACCTGCGCCGCCGAGTTCGCCGCGGCGACGCCCTACCACTACTCGTCGTACGACGAGGAGACCGAGGTCGCGCCGCGCGGCAAGCCGGCCGTGATCATCCTGGGCTCGGGCCCGAACCGGATCGGCCAGGGCATCGAGTTCGACTACTCCTGCGTGCACGCGTCCCTGGCGCTCGGCTCCGGACCGGGCGGTGCCGGGTTCGAGACGATCATGGTCAACTGCAACCCCGAGACCGTCTCGACCGACTACGACACCTCCGACCGGCTCTACTTCGAGCCACTGACGCTGGAGGACGTGCTCGAGGTCGTGCACGCCGAGCAGAAGGTCGGGCCGGTGGCCGGCGTGATCTGCCAGCTCGGCGGCCAGACGCCTCTCGGACTCGCCCAGGGACTGGAGGACGCCGGCGTCCCGATCGTCGGCACGACCCCGGAGGCGATCCACCTCGCCGAGGAGCGTGGCGCCTTCGGGCGGGTGCTCCACGAGGCCGGCCTCACCGCTCCGCTGCACGGCATGGCCTCGTCGTACGACGAGGCGGTGGAGATCGCGGCCGACATCGGCTACCCGGTGCTGGTGCGACCGTCGTACGTCCTCGGCGGCCGCGGGATGGAGATCGTGTACGACGACGGCGCGCTCGAGGGCTACATCGCCCGGGCCACCGCGATCAGTCCCGAGCACCCGGTCCTGGTCGACCGGTTCATCGACGACGCGGTGGAGATCGACGTCGACGCGATCTTCGACGGCGAGGAGCTGTTCCTCGGCGGTGTGATGGAGCACATCGAGGAGGCCGGGATCCACTCCGGTGACTCGGCGTGCGCCCTGCCCCCGATCACGCTGGGCGACCGCGAGATCGACCGGATCCGCGAGGCCACCGAGGCGATCGCCCGCGGAGTCGGGGTGCTGGGCCTGATCAACATCCAGTTCGCCCTCGGCTCCGACGTGCTCTACGTGCTCGAGGCCAACCCCCGGGCGAGCCGCACCGTGCCGTTCGTGTCGAAGGCGACCGCCACCCCGCTCGCCAAGGCCGCCGCCCGGGTGATGCTCGGTGACTCGATCAAGCAGCTGCGGGCGGAGGGCCTGCTGCCGGCCTCCGGGGACGGCGGATCCCTTCCGCCCGACTGCCCGATCGCGGTCAAGGAGGCGGTGATGCCGTTCAACCGGTTCCGCCAGCCCGACGGCCGCTACGTCGACACGGTGCTCGGCCCGGAGATGAAGTCGACCGGGGAGGTGATGGGCTTCGACGCCGACTTCGGCCGAGCGTTCGCCAAGGCCCAGGCGGCGGCGTTCGGCTCGCTGCCCACCTCCGGCCGGGTGTTCGTGTCGATGGCCAACCGCGACAAGCGGTCGATGGTCTTCCCGATCAAGGTGCTCTCCGACCTCGGCTTCGAGATCCTGGCCACGCAGGGCACGGCCGACGTGCTGCGTCGCAACGGCGTCCGCGCCACCGTCGTACGCAAGCACTTCGACGGCCCCGGACCGGCGGGGGAGCCCACGACGGTGCAGCTGATCGCCGAGGGCGACGTGGCACTCGTGGTGAACACGCCCCACGGGTCGTCGGGCAGCGGAGGCTCCGTGCGCGTCGACGGCTACGAGATCCGCACCGCCGCCGTACGCGCGAACGTCCCGTGCATCACCACGGTGCAGGGGCTGGGCGCGGCCGTCCAGGGCATCGAGGCACGCATCCGCGGCGACATCGGGGTGCGCTCGCTGCAGGACTGGGCCCGCCGGTGACCCCCGGCTCCATGGCACGTCATACCTTCCGAGCCGTCTATGGCTCCGTCCGTATGACGTCCCGGGGGTGGCGGCGGTGACGTACGACGCCCTGTTCGACCGCGTCCTCGCCCGGATCGAGCCCGAGCGTGCCCACAGGCTCGGCTTCCGCGCGATCCGCCTGGCGGCCCCGCTGGTGCGGAGCCGACCGCCCGCCCAGGGGCCGCCGGTGAGCGTGATGGGAGTGGACTTCCCCAACCGACTCGGCCTGGCCGCCGGCTTCGACAAGAACGCGGTGGGCATCGACGCCCTGGCAGCGCTGGGATTCGGGTTCGTCGAGGTCGGCACGGTCACCGCGCGGCCCCAGCCGGGCAACCCGCAGCCGCGGCTCTTCCGGCTGACGGACGATCGCGCGATCGTGAACCGGATGGGCTTCAACAACGACGGGGCGGAGGCTGTCGCCGAGCGGCTCGCGCGCCGTGTCGAGCGCCTGAACCGCCGCGACCGCCGACTGGCCGGGCGGATCGGACAGCGCCCGCGGCGGCGCCCGGTGCTCGGGATCAACATCGGCAAGACCAAGGTGGTGCCCGAGGACGACGAGCGGGCCGTGCTCGACGACTACGCGTTCAGCGCCCGCCTGCTGGCGCCGTACGCCGACTACCTCGTGGTCAATGTCTCCTCGCCCAACACCCCCGGCCTGCGCAGCCTGCAGGCTGTCGAGCGGCTGGCGCCTCTCGTGGACGAAGTACGACGGGTGGCCGACCAGGCGGTCGGTCGCGACGTGCCGCTCTGCGTCAAGATCGCCCCGGACCTCGCCGACGACGACGTGGTCGCGGTCGCCGAGCTGGCCCGCAGCCACGGTCTGGACGGCATCATCGCCACCAACACCACCGTCTCCCGCGACGGCCTGCGGACCGATCCCGCGAAGGTCGCCGCGCTCGGGGCCGGTGGCCTCTCCGGGCCGGTCCTGCGGAAGCGCTCGCTGGAGGTGCTGCGGATCCTGCGCGCCCACGACCCCCGGATCGCGCTCGTCTCCGTGGGCGGGATCACCAGCACCGACGACGCGCGTGCCCGGATCGGGGCCGGAGCCGACCTCGTCCAGGCCTACACCGCGTTCGTCTACGGCGGACCGAGGTGGCCGCGCCGGATCGCGTCCGCCCTGACCGAAGGAGTTCCCCGATGACGAGCTTCGGCGCGCGGCTGCATGCCCTCGTGCACGAGCGGGGCCCGCTCTGCGCCGGTATCGACCCTCACGGCGCGCTGCTGACCGACTGGGGGCTCCCCGACGACGTCGCCGGGCTCGAGCGGTTCGCCCTCACGGCGGCCGAGGCGCTCGCTCCGCGGGTGGCGGTCGTCAAGCCGCAGTCGGCGTTCTACGAGCGCTTCGGCAGTCGGGGCGTCGCCGTGCTCGAACGGCTGGTGACCGTCTGTCGTGACGCCGGCGCGCTCGTGCTGCTCGACGTCAAGCGCGGGGACATCGGTTCCACCAGTCAGGCGTACGCCGACGCCTACCTCGATCCGTCGTCGCCGCTGGCCGTCGACGCGATCACCGCCAGCCCCTACCTCGGCTTCGGCTCGCTGACACCGATGATCGACACCGCCCGGAGGCACGGGCGCGGCGTGTTCGTACTGGCTCTCACCTCCAACAAGGAGGGCCCGGAGGTGCAGGAGGCACGCTCGGGCGACGGCACCGTCGCCGACGGCGTCCTCGACCACCTGCGGGCACTCAACCGGGGCGCGGCGCCGCTGGGCGACTTCGGGGCCGTGGTCGGCGCCACCATCGACCGCGGCGATCACCGGCTCGACATCAACGGTCCGATCCTCGCCCCGGGGTACGGCGCCCAAGGGGGCACGCTGGCCGACCTCCACCGCATCTTCGGGGCGTCGGCACGCCACGTGCTGCCCAGCACGTCGCGCGAGCTCCTCGGGGCCGGGGCCACGGGGCTGGCCGACGCGGCCGACCGGCTGAACGGCCGGCTCCGCGAGCTGCTCGGATGACCCGAGCCCGCTGACCGAGACCCAGCGGGCGCACGCGGACGTCGAGCAGGAGGTCCGCGAGGTGCGCCACACTCCACTGGACCTCCGAGATCCCAGTCCCGGTGGCGATCTGACCGTCCGCGTTGCCGCTCTGCGCGGTTGCTGACTAGATTGGCGGCCGACCCGCGCACTCTCGAGAACACGAAGGAAGAGCCTTGGCCCTCCCACCGCTCACCCCCGAGCAGCGCCAGGCCGCACTCGACAAGGCCGCGGCCTCGCGTCGCGAGCGTGCCGAGGTGAAGAACCGGCTCAAGAACTCGGGAGCCTCGATCTCCGACGTCCTCCATGAGGGGCAGGGCAACGAGGTCATCGGGAAGATGCGGGTGGTCGACCTGCTGTGCTCGATGCCGGGCGTCGGCAAGGTCCGCGCGCGTCAGCTGATGGAGCGGATCGGGATCGCGGAGAGCCGTCGCGTCCGCGGCCTGGGCACCAAGCAGGTGGCTGCGCTCGAGCGCGAGTTCGCCCCCAGCGAGTGAACCCTTCGGCTTCCCAGGAGTCCGCCCCGCGGCCCACCCGCCTCACGGTGCTGGCCGGGCCCACGGCGGTCGGCAAGGGCTCGGTGTCCGCCGACATCCGGGCCCACCATCCCGAGATCTGGATCTCGGTCTCCGCCACCACCCGGGCGGCTCGACCCGGTGAGGTGCACGGCGTCCACTACTGGTTCCTCTCCGAGGCGGAGTTCGACGCCCTGGTGCAGCAGGACGCGCTGCTGGAGTGGGCGGTGGTCCACGGCGCCGCCCGCTACGGCACGCCCCGGGCGCCGGTCGAGCAGATGCTGGCAGCCGGCCGGCCGGCCTTGCTCGAGATCGACCTGCAGGGTGCGCGGCAGGTGCGCGAGCGGATGCCCGAGGCCCTCTTCGTCTTCTTGTCCCCGCCCTCGTGGGAGGAGCTCGTACGCCGTCTGGTCGGGCGCGGCACGGAGAGCGAGGAGGAGCGCGAGCGTCGCCTCGCCAGCGCCCGGCTGGAGATGGCCGCCGAGCCCGAGTTCGACGCGGTCGTCGTGAACCGTGAAATTCACGCTGCCGCCGAGGAGTTGGTAACCTTGATGACTGGGCATCTGAGCCCACCCACCTCCGACGACTTGTGAGGCATCTGCGTGTCTGCACCCACCCCCGCCGCCGAGGGCGTGACCAACCCCTCGATCGACGACCTGCTGACCAAGACCGACAGCAAGTACAAGCTGGTCCTCTACAGCGCCAAGCGGGCGCGGCAGATCAATGCCTACTACTCCCAGCTCGGTGAGGGCCTCCTGGAGTACGTCGGCCCCCTCGTGGACACCCACGTGCAGGAGAAGCCGCTGTCGATCGCGCTGCGCGAGATCAACGACGACCTCCTGACCTGCGAGGACGTGGACCCGGCCGAGCTCGCCGCCGAGGAGGAGGCCAAGAAGGCCGCCGCCCTCGAGGCCGGCTTCTCGACCGACAGCTGATCCCGGCTCCGACCATGACCGACGTGGCCGCGACCGACGCGCCTGAGGCGCGCGGGTCGCGGCTTTCCGTCGTCCTGGGGGTCTCCGGCGGCATCGCCGCCTACAAGGCGGCCGAGCTGCTGCGTCGCTTCACCGAGAGCGGGCACGACGTCACCGTCGTACCGACGGCCGCGGCGCTCCGGTTCGTCGGTGCCCCTACGTGGGCAGCACTGTCCGGCAAGCCGGTCACCACCGAGGTGTGGGACGACGTCCACGACGTGCCCCATGTCCGGATCGGCCAGGGGGCCGACCTGGTGGTCGTCGCGCCCGCTACGGCGGACCTGCTGGCGCGGGCGGCGCACGGCCGGGCCGATGACCTGCTCACCAACGTCCTGCTGACCGCGCGCTGCCCCGTGGTCTTCGCGCCGGCCATGCACACCGAGATGTGGGAGCACCCGGCCACGCAGGCGAACGTCACCGCGCTGCGGGAGCGCGGCGCGCTCGTCGTCGAGCCGGCCGTCGGGCGGCTGACGGGCGTCGACACCGGCAAGGGTCGGCTGCCCGAGCCCGACGAGATCTTCGCGCTCTGCCAGGACGTGCTGGCGCGTGGTGTGGCGCGCCCCGACCTCGCCGGCCTCACCGTCGTGGTGTCCGCCGGCGGCACCCGCGAGGCGATCGACCCGGTGCGGTTCCTCGGCAACCGCTCGTCCGGTCGTCAAGGGGTGGCCCTGGCCCGTGCTGCCGTCGCGCGGGGGGCCGACGTGACCCTGGTGGCGGCCAACGTGTCGCTGCCCGACCCGGCCGGGGTCAAGGTGGTCCGCGTCGAGACCACCGAGCAGCTGCGAGACGCGGTCGTGTCTGCCGCAGGATCGGCCGACGCCGTCGTGATGGCGGCCGCGCCCGCCGACTTCCGACCCGTGTCGACCAGCGAGGCGAAGATCAAGAAGTCCGGTGCGTCCGCGCCCACGCTCGAGCTGACCCAGACCCCCGACATCCTCGCCGAGCTCTCGCGCGACCGGTCCCGCCCCGGGCAGGTGGTGGTCGGGTTCGCCGCCGAGACCGGCGACGAGCACGGCTCGGTGCTCGACCACGCCCGCGCCAAGCTCGCCCGCAAGGGCTCCGACCTGCTGGTCGTCAACGACGTCGCCGGTGGAGCGGTGTTCGGCTCCGCCGACAACCAAGCCGTGATCCTGTCCGCGGACGGCGAGCAGCGCGACGTACCGTTCGGCTCGAAGACAGCCCTGGCCCACGTCATTTGGGACGAAGTGGCCCGCAGGCTGCAAGATTGACCACCGACTCCTGCGATCGCACCAGTCATCGCACCCGTCACCACCCGAGTCATCACGACGCCGAAACAGGAGCACCGACACCGTGACCGGACGCCTCTTCACCTCCGAATCCGTCACCGAGGGACATCCCGACAAGATCGCCGACCAGATCAGCGACTCGGTCCTCGACGAGATGCTGCGCCAGGACGCCCACAGCCGCGTCGCCGTCGAGACGCTGCTCACCACCGGTCTGGTCGTGGTGGCGGGCGAGGTCTCCACCACCGGCTACGTGGACGTGAAGCAGATCGTGCGCGACCGCATCCTCACCATCGGCTACGACTCCTCGGAGAAGGGCTTCGACGGGCACTCCTGCGGTGTCATGGTCGCCATCGGCGGTCAGTCCGGTGACATCGCACAGGGTGTCGACTCGGGTCACGAGTCCCGCACCGGCTCGGTCGACGCGATGGACAAGCAGGGCGCCGGCGACCAGGGCCTGATGTTCGGCTACGCCTGCGACGACACCGACGTCCTGATGCCCCTGCCGATCACGATGGCGCAACGGCTGGCCGAGCGTCTCACCGACGTCCGCAACGACGGCACGCTTGCCTACCTCCGCCCCGACGGCAAGACCCAGGTCACCATCGAGTACGACGCCGACAACCGTCCGCTGCGAGTCGACACGGTCGTGCTCTCGACGCAGCACTCCGACGACACCGAGCTCGACACCCTCGAGAGCGACGTCAAGAAGCACGTGATCGACCCCGTGCTCGAGACCTTCGACATCCCGTCCGCGGGCTACCGTCTGCTGGTCAACCCGACCGGTCGCTTCGTGGTCGGTGGACCGATGGGCGACGCCGGCCTGACCGGACGCAAGATCATCGTCGACACCTACGGCGGCATGGCTCGCCACGGTGGCGGCGCCTTCTCAGGGAAGGACCCGTCGAAGGTCGACCGCTCCGCGGCCTACGCGATGCGTTGGGTGGCCAAGAACGTCGTCGCCGCGGGACTGGCCCGGCGGTGCGAGGCGCAGGTCGCCTACGCCATCGGCAAGGCCCAGCCGGTGGGTGTCTTCATCGAGACCTTCGGCACCGGCGTCATCGCCGACGAGGAGATCCAGCGGGTCGTCCTCGAGGTCTTCGACCTCCGGCCGGCCGCGATCATCGAGGAGCTCGACCTGCTCCGGCCGATCTACGCCAAGACCGCCGCCTACGGCCATTTCGGACGCGAGCTGCCGGAGTTCACCTGGGAGCGCACCGACCGCGTCGACGCGCTCCGCACGGCTGCCGGCCTCACGGGCTGAGCATCGACCCGCCTCGGGGGGCTCGTCAGCGAGAGGCGGCCCGGCGTGACACGACCGTCGTCGGCACCCTTGCGGGGCGCGCGGGGAACCATCCGCAGGACCGGGCGGTCCATGACGTCGACCTCGAGGGCGTCGTAGAAGTCGGGGTCCTCGGCGATCATCGATCGCAACGTCTCCAGGTGCGGACGTGGGTCGTCGTAGCAGGCGTACAGCTTCTTGCGGGTGGTCGCGAACGGAACCAACCCGTCCTTGGCCACCGACTCCCAGATGGCGGCGGCGACACCGGGGCACTTGGCGTTGGACCAGTCGTCGAACGACACGACCCCGCCGGCCCTGAGCAACAGCTTGGACGAGGCGCAGTCGATCCGCACCGCGGCGTACAGGTGCGAGGCGTCGACGTGGAGGAAGCGGGCCCCCCCGGGCGCAACGTGGTCGACCACTTCGGAGCTGAAGCCCTGGACCACCACGGGGAGCTCGTCATGGATCGACAGGTAGCTCTCCTCGAACGCTCGCCGCGTCAGGTTCGGGTAGCTCGTCTGGTTCTCGCGCCGGTTGGCGGTCGCTTCCGCGCTGTCGTCGAAGTGCTCGACATCGCCGAAGAGGTCGACGACGACGAAGCGTTCCCCTTCGCGCAGATAGTCGGCGATGACGACGGCACTCTTGCCCCTGAAGACCCCGACCTCGACCAGGTCGCCCGGAGGAGAGTCGCGTTGGCTCTCGAGCAGAGCGGCGAAGCACCGACGATCGATCTCGTTGAACCAGCCCTTGATCGCTGCATAGGCGACCGATGCCCGTGAGGTGGCCATGGACTCACGCTAGTTGATGCGCGCTGGTCTGCGGGGCGCGCATCGCAGAGGGTCGTCCTCCTGTCCGGCCCGACCGTTACCGGTTCGTCACCCCGCCTGCCTCCCGATGTGGCTAGATTGCCCGGAGACGGACGGCCGTCGGGCCAGACGGGGGGCTCGAGTGAGATCCGAAGCTGCCACACTCGGCGCGGTTCTCGCGCTCACGGCCGCCGCCCTCGTCCAGCTTCCGCTCGGCGGGGCGGCCGCGCGACCGACCTCTCGCGTCGCGGGCGCCTCGGGCGACAGCGCGCGGGCCCTCCGGGTGGAGCGGGGCCCCGACGGGTCTGCACGCACGTTCTGGGTGCCGAGGGACGTCCGGGACCCCGCCGTGGACCGGTCGACCGACCCGCGGCTGGCGGCCCGACTCCATCTCGAGCGCTACGACGCCGTGCTCGGCGGCGAGGGCACGAGCTGGGTCGGCGGCGCCGTCGCACGGACCGTGACCGGTCACGACGTGGTCCGCTTCCGGCAGCGACGAGACGGGCTCCCGGTGATCGCGGGAGCCGTGGCGGTCGACCTGCGACCCGACCGTCAGCTCGCCTCCGTGACCGCGTCGCTGTCGCACGCGAGCGTGCCGGCCGCGACGTACCCGCGGGTGGCGGCCCGGCGCGAGGCGCGCGCGGTCGCTCGCAAACGGCTCGGTGAGGGCGTCCGGCTGACCGTCGACCGACCCGTACGGCGGCTCTACGACCCGGCCGTGCTCGGGGTGCCGCGCACCTCGGACCCGACCACGTTCGCCCGCGGGGTGTGGTGGGTCGAGGTGCACGCGGGCCCGGTCGTCCATCGCCTGGTGCTGGTCGACGACCGCAGCGGCGCCGTCGTCCGGGACCTCGACCTGGTCGAGCGGGTCGACCGGGTCGTCTGCGACAACCACAACGACATGACCCAGCTCGACCTGCCGTGCACGAAGGACTTCGCCCGCACCGAGCACGGACCGGTCAGCACCGTGACGGACGTCAACGACGCGTTCGACCTGGCCGGCGTCGTGTCCAGGTTCTACCGGCAGATCGGGCGCATCGACCTCACCCACCTGCTCGGTGTCGACCAGGGCGACCACCGGAGCCTGTCCTCGACGGTGCGGTACTGCTCCCCGTTCGAGCCTCCGGCCTTCTGCCCGATGCCCAACGCGTTCTGGAACGGCGTCGGCATGTTCTACGGTCAGGGGTACGCGTCGGCGGACGACGTCGTCGGGCACGAGATGACCCATGGCGTGATCGCACACCACGCCGATCTCTTCTACTGGGGTCAGTCCGGGGCGATCAACGAGTCGCTGGCCGACGTCATGGGCGAGATCGTCGACCACCGCCACCGGGGACGGGGCGACTCCCGGCGCAGCTGGACGATCGGGGAGGACCTGCCCGGTGGCCCGGTTCGGAGCCTGAAGGACCCCGGGCGGTTCCAGCAGCCCGACTCCATGACCGCGCGGCGCTACGCGCGTGGCGAGCTCGACAACGGGGGCGTCCACACCAACAGTGGCGTCGGCAACCGCACGTTCTACCTGATCTCGCAGGGTGGGAGACAGGCCGGCCACACCGTGCACGGCATCGACGGGAGGTCACTGCGGAAGTCCGCGACCCTCTACCTCGACGTCATCGAGCACCTGGTGTCGGGCAGCGACTATGCCGACCTCGCGGCTGTGCTCGGTCGCAGCTGCCACGCTCTGGTGCGCGACCACACGGTCGGCTTCACCGCGAGCGACTGCCGCGACGTCCACGCGGCGACCCTCGCGACGCGGCTGCGCACCTCGCCTCCCCGCGCGAAGCAGCCGCCCGATGCCGCGATGACCTGCCCGCGGGGTGCCGGTCCGGTGCGGGTGCTGTTCGACTCCGAGAAGGGCGATCCGGCCGGTCGATTCGACGCAGGCTCCACCTGGGTCCGGGCGCCGGACGACTCGGTGTTCCCGCCGGTGGCGGCCAACGCGACGTCCGGCCACACATCGTGGTTCTCCCTCGAGCCCCAGGACACCACGGTCAGCTCGCTGACCATGCATCCGGTCGCGCTGCCCGCCGGCCGCCGGGCGTACCTGTGGTTCCACCAGTGGCGCCTCCTGGAGTCCGGCACCAACGTGGACGGCAGCCCCGTGAACTACGACGCGGGGACCGTCGAGGTCGCCGACGCCACTCGAGGGCTGGAGGCTGCGCCCGCCGAGGGGCTGGCGTGGGTCAACGGTCCGCGCGACCTGATCACCGACCTGTTCGGGAACCCGGCCGGCGGCCGGGTGGGCTTCAGCCGGGACAGCCGCGGCTACCTGGCCAGCCGGATGGCGCTGACGAGGTATGCCGGGCACGCGGTGTCGCCCCAGTTCACGATGAACACCGACAACGTCAGCACCGACCTGGGCTGGTACCTCGACGACGTCCGGGTCTACGCCTGTGGCCGCGCACCGGTGCCGAGGAGCACCCCGAGGGTCAGGGGGGCCGCGACGGTCGGCTCCCCACTCACGGCCACGCCGGGTCGCTGGGCGCCGTCCGGGGCATCGGTCAGGATCGAGTGGTGGGCGGACGGTCGGCGCATCGCCGGCGCGACCGGCACGTCGTACGACGTGACGGGTGCCGACCTCGGCAAGCGGATCTCGGTCCGGGTCTCCGCGACCGCCCAGGGCAGGCACGCAGCGACGTTCTCGGCGGCGACGGCCCCGGTGGCCGCCGGGTGAGGGACGGCAGGGTCGACGGCGGCTGGTAGAACAGCCGCCGTGGCCGACCGCCCCGAGCGCACGCGCGAGATCCCTCCCGACACCTTGCCGGGTCTACGGGAGACCGTGCGCCGCGCGCGGCCGACGCGGGCCGCCACGGCCGATCCGGTCGCGGCGGTCGACCCGGTCGCGCACGTCCTGGTGGAGACGCCACTGGCCCACCTCGACCGTCCGTTCGACTACGCCGTGCCCGCCTCGATGGCCGACACCGCGGTCGCCGGCGCCCGGGTCAAGGTGCGCTTCGCCGGCAAGGACCTCGACGGCTACGTCGTCCGGCGCAGCACCCACACCGACCACACCGGCGCGCTCACACCGTTGCGGCGAGTGGTCAGCCCCGAGTCCGTGCTCAGTCCGGCCATCGCCGAGCTCGCGCGGCTCCTCGCCGAGCGCTACGCGGGCACGCGGGCCGACGTGGTCCGGCTCGCCGTCCCGCCTCGGCATGCGACCACGGAGAAGAAGCCGTCTCCTCCCGAGGAGGAGATCGTCGTCGACCCGGCGTCGGCTGCAGCGGCGTGGAGCCGCCTACCCCGCGGCCGGGGCGTTCCTCGGCCACCTGTCCGGTGGTGGCTCCCCCCGGGCCGTCTGGTCGGCCCTCCCGGGCGACGACTGGCCCCGACTGCTCGCCGAGGCGGCTGCCGCCACGCTCGCGGGTGGACGCGGAAGCGTCCTGTGCGTCCCCGACCATCGCGACGTCGACCGGCTCGACGCCGCCCTCGCGGCCGTCCTCGGGGCCGGGCACCACGTCGTCCTGACGGCCGGTGCGGGGCCCGCCCGGCGCTACCGCGAGTTCCTCGCCGTGACCCGCGGCACGCGCCGGATCGTGGTCGGCACGCGCGCCGCGGCCTTCGCTCCGGTGCACGACCTGGGGCTGGTCGCCATCTGGGACGACGGTGACGACCTGCACGCCGAGCCGCGCGCGCCGTACCCGCATGCTCGCGAGGTCCTGCTGACCCGCGCCCAGGTCGAGGACGCAGCGGCCCTGGTCGGAGGGTTCGCCCGGAGCGTCGAGGCCGAGCAGCTGGTCGCCACCGGCTGGGCCCACGAGCTCGCCGCCCCCCGCGCGGCCCTGCGCGCCGCCGTCACCGTGTCCGTCACCGGCGCCACCGACCTCGAGCTCGAGCGCGACCCGCTCGCCCGCGCCGCCCGGATGCCCAAGCAGGTCACCCATGCGTTGTCGTCCGGCCTGGTCCGCGGCCCGGTCCTGGTCCACACGCCCCGTCGTGGCTATGCCGCGTCCCTGGCCTGCGAGCGCTGCCGTACGCCGGCGCGGTGCGGCGTGTGCGCCGGGCCACTCGGGGTCTCGGGGCCGACCGCCCCACCTGCATGCCGATGGTGCGGCACGGTCGTCGACGCGTGGGCCTGCCCGGTGTGCGGTGATCGGGGCCTGCGGGCCCCGGTGGTGGGGGAGCGGCGCACCGCCGAGGAGCTGGGCCGCGCCTTCGCCTCCACTCCGGTGGTGGCCTCGGGGGGCGACCACGTGGTCGCCGCGGTGCCGGACCGTCCGGCGATCGTGGTGGCGACCCCGGGTGCCGAGCCCGTCGCCGAGGGTGGCTATGCCGCGGTGGTGGTGCTCGACACCTGGCTCGCGCTGGCGCGCCCCGACCTGCGGACCGAGGAGGAGGCGCTCCGGCGCTGGTGCGGTGCGGCCGGGCTGGTCTCGCCCGGTGGCTCCGTGGTCGTGGTCGGCGACCCGTCGCTGCCCGTCGTACAGGCGCTGGTGCGGTGGGACCCAGCGGGCTTCGCCCGACGGGAGTCGGCGGCACGGGCCGAGGCACACCTGCCACCGGCGAGCCGGTTGGCCACGCTGACCGGCGAGCCCGGTGCGGTCGACGACGCGTTGACGCTGCTCGACCGTCCGCCCGGCACCGAGGTGCTCGGGCCGGTCGAGGTCGACGACGGGCTGTCCCGAGTCGTGGTCCGCGTCCCGCGCGCCCACGGCGCGTCCCTGTCGCGCGCTCTCGGCGAGGTGCAGCGGGTTCGCTCGGCGCGCAAGCTCGACGCGGTACGGATCCAGGTCGACCCGGTCACGTTGTGACCGGGGTCGGGCGGCGCTCCTAGACTGCCGGCGTGCCCATCCAGCCGATCCGCCTGTTCGGCGACCCGGTCCTGCGCAAGCCCGCGCGCGAGGTCGTCGACTTCGACCGTGAGCTGCGCCGCCTGGTCCAGGACCTGACCGACACCATGCTCGAGGCGCCCGGCGCCGGGCTGGCCGCACCCCAGATCGGCGTCGGGCTGCGGGTCTTCACCTGGTACGTCGAGGGGGAGGTCGGGCACCTGGTCAACCCGTCGCTCCAGCTGTCCGAGGAGCAGCAGGACGGCCCGGAGGGCTGCCTGTCGATTCCCGGGCTTTCCATCGACTGCAAGCGCGCGCTCTCGGTCGTGGCCCACGGCTTCGACCAGTACGGCGAGCCGGTGACCGTCGAGGGCAGTGAGCTGCTGGCGCGGGCGATCCAGCACGAGACCGACCACCTCGACGGGGTTCTCTTCCTCGATCGGCTCGACCCGGCGAACCGCAAGCTCGCGATGAAGGAGATCCGCGAGTCCGAGTGGTTCGGCCTGGCGGGGGCCCCGACGATCAAGGTCTCCCCGCACCCCACCGGCGGGCTCGGTCTGTGAGGCGGCCCTGATGCGGGTCGTGTTCGCCGGCACGCCCGACGTCGCGCTCCCGGCGCTGGCCGCCGTGGCCGACTCGTCCCACGACCTGGTCGGCGTCGTCACCCGCCCCGACGCACCGACCGGACGCGGCCGCAGGCTGACCCCTTCTCCGGTCGCCGAGGCCGCCGACGCCCTCGGCGTCCCGGTCCTGAAGCCGGGCCATCCGCGCGAGCCGGAGTTCCAGGCCGCGCTGCGCGAGCTCGCCCCGGAGGCCTGCCCCGTCGTGGCCTATGGTGCGCTGCTGCCGGAGTCCGCGCTCGAGATCCCCCGCCTCGGCTGGGTCAACCTGCACTTCTCGCTGCTGCCGGCCTGGCGGGGCGCGGCGCCGGTGCAGCATGCGATCTGGGCCGGCGACGACGTCACCGGCGCCACGACGTTCCGGATCGTCCAGGAGCTCGACGCGGGCCCGACGTACGGGCTGATGACCGAGACCATCCGCCCCGACGACACCGCCGGGGCCCTGCTCGCCCGGCTCGCCGAAGGGGGTGCCGGGCTGCTGGTGGCCACACTCGACGGCCTCGCCGACGGCTCCCTCGAGGAGCGGCCGCAGTCGGGTGCGGACGTGTCGTTCGCGCCCAAGATCACCGTCGACGACGCCCGCGTCGACTGGTCGCAGCCGGCCGCGGTCATCGAGCGCCAGGTCCGCGCGTGCACGCCCGCCCCCGGCGCCTGGACGACCTACGCCGGCGAGCGGCTGAAGCTGGGCCCGCTGACGCCGGCCGACGGCTCGCTGCCGGCGGGGGAGCTGATGGCCGGCAAGGCTGCCGTCGTCGTCGGTACCGGTGCTGGTGCGCTGCGGCTGGGCGACGTGCAGGCGGTCGGCAAGCGGCCCATGCCGGCCGCCGACTGGGCACGTGGGCTGCGTCTCGCCGGTGGCGAGGTGCTCACGTGAGCCGGCGGGCCAGGGTCTCCGACGTCGACGCGATCTGCCGGTCCCTGCCGGAGGTCGAGCTCGGTACGTCGTGGGGTGACCGGCCGACGTACCTGGTCCGACAGAAGCCCAAGCCGCGCGGCTTCGTGCTGGAGCGGGCGCCTCGGCACGACGCCATCGACCCCGCGACCGGAGAGGAGTACCACGACCTGCTGGTGGTGCGGACGGCCAACGCGGAGGACAAGGCCGCCCTGGTCGAGGCCGAGGGGCCGTTCTTCACCATCGACCACTTCCGCAACTACAACGCCGTCCTCGTCCAGCGGAGCCGGCTCGGCGAGCTCGACGTCGACGAGCTCCGCGAGGTGCTGACCGACGCCTGGCTCGCCGTGGCGCCGCGATCGCTCGCGAAGAGGTTCCTGGCCGCCCTCGACGCCGACGGGCCGGCGTCATGACCGGGCCAGAGTCATGAGCGGCCCTGACCCGGCCCGGAGGGCGGCCTTCGAGGTCCTGAAGGCGGTCCGGACCAAGGACGCCTACACGAACCTCGCCCTGCCCCACCAGCTAGGCAAGTACCGCCTGTCCGGCCGCGACGCGGCGTTCGCGACGGAGCTGGCGGCGGGCACCATCCGAGGCCAGGGCACCTACGACGCCATCCTCGCGGCCTGCACCGACCGACCGTTGGCGGCCACCGCGGCCAAGGTGCTCGACGTGCTGCGGCTGGGGTGTCACCAGCTGCTCGGGATGCGCGTCGCGCCGCACGCGGCGATCAGCACGAGCGTCGACCTGGTCCGCTCCGAGGTCGGCCCCGGTCCGTCGGGGTTCGTCAACGCGGTGCTGCGCAAGGTCTCCGCGCACGACCTGGACACCTGGCTGACCCGGATCGACGCCGACCGAGCGACCCGGTTCTCGCACCCGCAGTGGATCGTCGACGCGCTCGCCGAGGCACTGACCGAGGTCGGTGGCGGGGACGAGATCGACGCGCTGCTGGCCGCGGACAACGCACCGCCCGCCGTCACGCTCGTCGCGCGCCCCGGCCGCTCCACCCCCGACGAGCTTCCCGGAGCGCCGACGACGTACTCGCCGTACGGCGTGACCTCCGCGGGCGGCGATCCGGGCCGGGTGCCGGCCGTCGCCGAGGGCCGTGCCGGCGTGCAGGACGAGGGGTCTCAGCTCGTCGCGCTCGCCCTGGCGGCGGCGCCGTTGGACGGCACCGACGCCCGCTGGCTGGACCTGTGCGCCGGTCCGGGCGGCAAGGCCGCGCTGCTCGCGGCGTTGGCGGCCGACCGCCGGGCCGTGGTGGTCGCCAACGAGGTGCAGCCCCACCGGGCCGACCTGGTCCGACGTGCACTCGACGCGGCCCCGGGGGTCGAGGGAGTCACGGTCGCCGACGGCACCGCCCCGCCCTGGGAGCCCGGGTCCTTCGACCGGGTCCTGGTCGACGCACCCTGCACCGGCCTGGGAGCGCTGCGACGCCGGCCCGAGGCCCGCTGGCGCCGGCAGCCGGACGACCTCCGGTCGTTGGTCCCCCTCCAGCGAGCCCTGCTGGCGTCCGCGCTCGACCTGGTCCGCCCCGGCGGCGTGGTCCTCTACGCGACCTGCTCGCCCGTCCTCGCCGAGACGCGCGACGTCGTCGGGTCGCTCCTGGTCAAGCGCGACCACGTGAAGCTCGCGGACGCCGGTGCGCTGCTCACCTCGGAGGCCGGACTGCGCGCCGACGTACCGGACAGTGCCGGGCCGCTTCGCGGCACGGTCCAGCTCTGGCCCCATCGGCACGGCACCGATGCGATGTTCCTCGCCCTCCTCCGCCGCGCCTGAGCCGACGTGGACCACCCCGTGCCGCCTCCCGCGGCGTGAGATCGACCGTTGTAGAACGGGCTGTGCCCCTACCGGCGACCCCTGCATCGCTCGATGCGGAACGCCGTGTTCCACATCGCCGTGGGAGGCCATGGCGGTGATGGCCAGGCGTGTCTCCACAACGCGCGATGGGTGCGGTCCGGTGAGGGATCACCGCGTGCTCCCGCGACCGCGGCTCAGTCGGCGCTGAGGTGGCGCAGGTAGGCCTCCGGGGTGTCGAGGAAGCGACGCCAGTGCCAGACCAGGTCGAGGTCCTCCCAGGCGGTCTCGCGCAGGTCCCAGTCGCCGACCTCGAGCAACCGCGCCCCGGGCAGCGACGCGAGCACGGGGGAGTGGGTGGCACACAGCACCTGGCCGCCTCGGGCTCGTCGAGGCAGTAGAACCCGGGGTGTCGAAAAGGCGCGCGAGCACCTCGAGGAGGGCTCCCCGTGGCTCATCTCGTGGAAGCGGGGCTCGTCGCGGAACGCGTCCCGCCTCGGGCCGGGGTTCTGCTCGAGGTAGGTGTAGAAGCCGTGCATGGTCTCCGCACGCAGGAAGAAGCCCCAGCGACCCGCCCCGAGACCCCGCTGCAGTCGCAGGCCGGCCGACAGCGGTGACTCCGAGGCGCGGGTGCCGTGCTGGCTGCCGGTGGAGCCACCCTCCCGGCCGAGCCCGTAGCCATCGCCACCGCCTCGACGATCGTGGACTTGCCGGAGCCGTTCTCGCCGACCAGAAGGTGACGCCGGGCGGCAGGGTCAGTCCCTCCGCAGGAGCTGGGCCACCGCGGGGATCGTCGCCGGCCACTGGTGGCGGGGCAGGGCCGCTCCGCGGCCGAGCCTGTCGAGACCACGGGCCACTCACTAGGTTGGGGACATGCCGTCGCCGTTCACCGAGGTCGAGGTGGACAACCGCGTCGTGAAGGTGACCAACCCGGACCGGGTCTACTTCCCGGAGAGCGGGGCGACCAAGCTGGACCTGGTCGAGTACTACCTGAGCGTCGGCGAGGGAATCGTCAACGCGCTGTTCGAGCGGCCGACCATGCTGCACCGCTTTCCGAAGGGCCTGGCCGGCGACAAGGTCCATCAGAAACGGCTCCCGGCCGGGGCACCCGACTGGGTGGAGACCGTGCAGCTGCACTTCCCGCGCTGGAACCGGACGGCCGACGAGCTCTGCGTCACCGAGCTGGGTGCGGTGGTCTGGGCGGTCCAGATGTCGACGGTCGAGTTCCATCCCTGGAACTCTCGCCGCGAGGACCCCGAGAAGCCCGACGAGTGGCGGATCGACCTCGATCCCGGTCCGCTCAGCGACTTCGCCCAGGTGCAGCGGGTGGCCGGCGTGACCCACGAGATCCTCGACGAGCTCGGGGCCGTCGGCTATCCCAAGACCAGCGGCGGCAAGGGCCTCCACGTCTATGTCCGGATCCGCCCCGACCACGGCCACAAGGAGGTCCGACGGGCGGCGCTCGCGTTCGCGCGCGAGGTCGAGCGGCGGATGCCCGACGACGTGACGACGCTGTGGTGGCGCAAGGACCGGGACCCCCATCACCTCTTCGTCGACTACAACCAGAACGCCCGCGACCACACCATCGCCGCGGCGTACTCCGTGCGGGGCTTCGCCGACGCTCGGGTGTCGACGCCGGTCCGGTGGGACGAGGTCGACGACTGCGACCCCCACGACTTCACGATCTTCACCGTGCCCGAGCGCTACGCCGCGCTGGGCGACCTCCACTCGCGACATCGACGACCACGTCTTCGACCTCGAGCCGCTCCGCGAGTGGGCCGACCGCGACGAGGCGGCCGGCCTCACCTCGACCACGGGCCATGACGAGGCGCCTGCGGAGTGACCCTAGGATCGCCCCCGTGCCCACCGGTCCGAGCGTCCCGTCCCACGCCGGCGACCCGGCGCCCGCCGCGGTGGAGGCGTACGCCGCCGGTCACGCCGACCTGGTCAGGGCCGGGGCGGAGGCGGTGGAGCTGGTCACCAGCCTGCTCGACGAGGCCGGCATCAACTACCTGACGGTCTCGGGCCGCGCCAAGAGCGTGGCGTCGTTCGCCGAGAAGGCGGTGCGTTCGGCCGACGGCAAGCGGCTCTACACCGACCCGCTGCGCGAGATCGGCGACCAGCTCGGCGTCCGCGTGATCACCTACGTCCGCGACGACGTGGACGCCGTGGCGGAGGTGCTGGCCGACCAGGTGGTCGTCAACGACGACCGCGACCTCGGTCGCGAGACCGCCAGCGAGGGTCGGTTCGGCTACGCCAGCCGCCACCTCCAGATCGCCCTCGACGCGGCCCGTGTCGGCCAGCCGGCGTACGCCCACCTCGCCGGCCGCAACGTCCAGGTCCAGATCCGCACCGTCCTCCAGCATGCGTGGGCGGAGTTCGAGCACGACATCCGCTACAAGGGCACGGTCCCCGCCGAGCACGCCCACGACTTCGACCGGCGCTTCACTCTGGCCGCCGGGCTGCTCGAGCTGGCCGACCAGGAGTTCGCGACCATCCGAGACCGTCTGCGCGGCCAGGTCAGCACGCCCGGACAGGCCGAGCCGGACACCCACGACGACGACCCCCGCCTCGACGCCCGCGAGCTGGCCGCGTTCCTCGCCGGTCAGTACGCCGACGCCGGCTGGTCGCGTGCCGACCACTACGACTGGGTGTCGGGGCTCCTCCTCGAGCTGGGCATCACCTCCCTCGACGAGCTGGGCGACGTGCTGCGGGCCACCGACGAGCAGCTGATCCGGGAACGGATGGACTACCGCTACCCGCCGGGCGCCGTACGCCGTCTCGACGACGCGCTGCTCGCGACGTACGGGACGACGTACGTCGCGCTGCACGGCAACGCCCACCGCGAGGCGGCCCTGCGGGCGAGGCTCGACAAGCTGCGCGATACGCCGGACCCCACGGCCTAGGATCGGCGCGTGGGCCTCCAGATCACGCCGAGCATCCTCTCGTCCGACTTCGCCGCCCTCGGCGCCGAGATCGGTCGGATCCCCAGCGCCGACTGGGTGCACGTCGACGTGATGGACAACCACTTCGTCCCCAACCTGACCTTCGGCCCGACCATGGTCGAGGCGCTGGTCGCGAGCACGACCCTGCCGATCGACGCCCACCTGATGATCACCGACGCCGATCGCAACGCCGCGGCGTACGTCGAGGCCGGCGCCGCCAGCGTGACCTTCCACGTCGAGGCGGCGACCGCGCCCGTGCGACTGGCGCGCGAGATCCGGCGCCAGGGTGCCCGCGCGAGCATGGCGTTGCGGCCGGCGACTCCGATCGACCCCTACGAGGACCTGCTCGCCGAGCTCGACATGGTCCTGATCATGACCGTCGAGCCGGGGTTCGGGGGCCAGAAGTTCCTCGACCTCTGCCTGCCCAAGATCCGACGGGCCCGCGAGCTGATGGACAAGCACGGCGTGGAGACCTGGCTCCAGGTGGACGGGGGCGTCAGCCTGGAGACCATCGGGCGCTGCGCGGAGGCCGGCGCCGACGTGTTCGTCGCGGGATCGGCGGTCTTCGACGCCGCCGACCCCGACGCCATGGTCGAGGCGCTCCGGGCGGCCGCGCAGGACGAGACCGCCTGACCACCACCAGGTGAGACGCGGCGGTCCGCGGGGTAGGCTGGGGCCCAGCAAGAGCCAAGTGCTCGCGTGCTCTGGGGGCGGTGGAACTCCGCACCGGCGGTTACAGTCCGCGACCCGGTCTCAGCCAGAGGCCGGTTGACCAGGTGGAACTCCTGGACCGACGGTCATAGTCCGGATGGGAAGCGCACGCAGGGTGAGGCCGACGGTCGAGCGAAGTCGAGACCGCGGCGCCGCCCCGTTGCCCCGGAGTCCGTGACCGGACCGGAGGGGCCCCATGACCTTCAGCGAGAACGAGCGGTCGGCGATGCGTCGCGCCCTCGTGCTGGCGGCGACCGACGGCGTACCCCTGGGGCCGAACCCGCGCGTCGGCTGCGTACTGCTCGACCCCGACCGGCCGCACCCTCGCCGAGGGCTATCACCGCGGCGCCGGGCGACCGCACGCCGAGGTCGACGCTCTCTCGCAGGTCGGCGGCAGGGCGCCGGGCGCCACCGCCGTGGTGACGCTGGAGCCGTGCAACCACACGGGCCGGACCGGCCCGTGCGCGGCGGCGCTCGTCGAGGCCGGCGTACGACGGGTGGTCATCGCCCAGCCCGACCTGAACCCCGTCGCGACCGGTGGCGGCGAGAGTCTCCGAGCGGCCGGAGTCGAGGTGGAGACCGGCCTTCTCGGTGCCGAGGCGCGTGCCCTCAACCGGGTCTGGACCTTCGCGGTGGAGCACGGTCGTCCGTTCGTCACCTGGAAGCTCGCCACCACCCTCGACGGACGCAGCGCGGCTGCCGACGGGACCAGCCGCTGGGTCTCCAGCCGCGCAGCCCGCCTCGACACCCATCGCCTGCGGTCTCTCTGCGACACGATGCTCGTCGGGACCAACACGGTCGCCGTCGACGACCCGCACCTGACCGTGCGCGACGCGGACGGTGTCCCGCGGCCGCACCAGCCGCTGCGAGCCGTGATGGGGGAGCGCGACCTGGACGCCGGCCGCCGGATCTTCGACGACGCCGCGGAGACGGTCCACCTCCGCACCCGCGACCCCCAGACGGCTCTGAAGGACCTGTTCGCCCGTGACCGGCAGCACGTGTTCCTGGAGGGCGGGCCGACGCTCGCGGCCGCGTTCCTGCAGGCGGGCCTGGTCGACGAGGTCGTGGCCTACGTGGCCCCGATGCTCCTCGGCTCGGGCCGGACCGCGGTGGGCGACCTGGGAATCACGACGATCGGCGAGGCGCTGCACCTCACGGTCACCGATGTCACGGTGCTGCCACCGCTGAACGACACCGACGACACCGACGTACGCATCACCATGACGCCGTGGTCGCTGGTCGAGCCGGTCGAGACCCCGAGAGAGGACTGAGCATGTTCACCGGGATCGTGGAGGAGCTCGGCACCGTCGAGGCCCTGGAGCGCCAGTCGGACGCCGTCCGGCTCACGGTGCGTGCCACCACCGTGCTGGAGGACGCCGGGCTCGGCGACTCGATCTCCGTCAACGGCTGCTGCCTGACCGTGACCACGAGGACCGACACCACCTGGACCGCCGACGTGATGGCCGAGACGCTCGACAAGACGAGCCTCGGCGCCCTGGGCCCCGGAGACCGGGTGAACCTCGAGCGGGCGGTCACGGCCGGGACCCGGCTCGGAGGCCACCTCGTCCAGGGGCACGTCGACGCCGTCGGGCACGTCGTCCGCCGTGACCCCGGTGACCACTGGGACGTGGTCACCATCTCGCTTCCGCCGGCGCTCGCGCCCTACCTCGTCGACAAGGGCTCGATCACCGTCGACGGCGTCAGCCTCACCGTGGTCTCGACGTCGCTCGACCCGCCGACGGGCGAGGCGGCGTTCACCGTCAGCCTGATCCCCGAGACCCTGCAGCGCACCACGCTCGGCTTCCGCGAGCCGGGCGCCGCCGTCAACCTCGAGGTCGACGTGATCGGCAAGTACGTCGCCCGCCAGCTCGACGCCCGGCTGGCTCACCTCGCACCCTCCGAAGGGACCCCCTCGTGAACGTCCTGCAATGGCTCTACGACGCCCAGGTGACCATCGCCGGACACCCGATCACGTGGCGCGAGATCCTCGGCAACGGCTTCGGCTTCGCCTCCGCGGTCGGCGGTCTCCGCCGCCGCGTGTGGGCGTGGCCGGTGGGGATCGTCGGCAACGTGCTGCTGTTCAGTGTCTTCATCGCCGCGACCTTCGAGGCCGATGCCCAGCAGCCGCTCTTCGGGCAGGCCGGTCGTCAGGTGTTCTTCATCATCATGAGCATCTACGGCTGGTGGCGATGGCACGCGATCAAGTCACACCGCGCCGCGTCGGCGCCCGCCATCACGCCCCGCTGGGCGACGGCGCGAGAGCGCGCCGGCTACCTCCTGGTGTGGGTCGCCGGGCTGCTGGTCTTCCAGTGGCTGTTCTCGGTGATCGGCGCGGGCTGGCCGGCACCACGTTGGTACTACTGGTGCGACGCCTGGATCTTCGTCGGCTCCATGGTGGCGACGTTCGCGATGGCGCGTGGCTGGAACGACTTCTGGCTGGCCTGGATCGCGGTCGACCTGGTCGGCGTGCCGCTGCTGTGGCACAGCCACTACTACCCGACGGCGATCCTCTACGTCGTCTACGGCGGCCTGGTGGTCTGGGGCTTCGTGGTGTGGCTGCGCGCCAGCCGGCACGAGACCCCGTCGCCGATCGAGCTGCGTTCGGACCACGAGATCGCGGGGGAGACCGTATGAGCATCCGATTGGACACCGTCGACCGCGCGATCGCCGACATCGCGGCCGGCAAGGCCGTCGTGGTCGTGGACGACCTCGAGCGCGAGAACGAGGGCGACCTGATCTTCGCGGCCGCCAAGGCGACACCGGAGCTGATGGCGTTCACGATCCGGCACAGCAGCGGGGTGATCTGCGTCCCGATGCCGGCCGAGATGCTCGACCGGTTGGAGATCCCGCTGATGACGCCCCACAACCGCGACCGGATGCGCACCGCGTACACGATCTCGGTCGATGCCCGCGACGGCGTCTCGACCGGGATCAGTGCCGCCGACCGTGCCCACACCGCCCGGGTGCTCGCGGACTCGGCCACCGAGCCGTGGGAGCTCACGCGGCCCGGACACGTGTTCCCGCTCCGCTACCGCCGAGGCGGAGTGCTGGTGCGCCGCGGGCACACCGAGGCGGCCGTCGACCTGGCCCGGCTGGCCGGCCTCACGCCCGCCGGGGTACTGGTCGAAGTGGTCAACGACGACGGCACCATGAAGCGCTCGCCGGAGCTGCGTGCGTTCGCCGACGAGCACGGACTGGCGATGATCTCCATCGACGAGCTCGTGCGCTACCGGCACCGCACGGAGGTGCTGGTCGAGCGGGTCGCGCAGACGCGGCTGCCGACCCGGCACGGCGACTTCACGGCGTACGGCTATCGCTCGACGATCGACGGATCGGAGCACCTCGCGCTGGTGTACGGCGACCTGGTCTCGACGGGCTCGACCGACGGGGGCGGGCGCTCGACCGACGAGGCGCCGGAGCCGGTGCTGACCCGGGTCCACTCGGAGTGCCTCACGGGCGACGTCTTCGGCTCCCAGCGCTGCGACTGCGGACCACAGCTGGACGAGGCGCTGGAACAGGTCGTCGCCGCCGGTCGTGGCGTGGTGGTCTACCTGCGCGGACACGAGGGCCGCGGGATCGGGCTGGTGGCCAAGCTGCGGGCCTATGCGCTGCAGGACGCCGGCCGCGACACGGTGGACGCGAACCTCGATCTCGGGCTTCCGGCGGACGCCCGTCACTACGGCGCGGCGTCGCAGGTCCTGCGCGACCTGGGGGTGTCACGGGTCCGGCTGCTCACCAACAACCCCGAGAAGTCCGCGAGCCTGGAGGACTTCGGGATCCACGTCGACGCCCGCGTCCCGCTCACGCCCCGGCCCAACAAGCACAACCTCGCCTACCTCCGGACCAAGCGCGACCGGATGGGCCACAGCCTGCCTGACCTGCCCGGCGACACCGGGGCGGCGCGGTGAGCGGGCACGGCGCGCCGGCCGACCACCCGGTCGACTGCAGCGACCTACGCGTGGGGGTGGTCGCGGCCCTGTGGCACACCGAGGTGATGGACGGCCTGGTCGGCGGCGCCCGTCGAGCGCTGGCGGCGTACGCGGTGAGCGACGTGGCCGAGGTGCGCGTGCCGGGCACCTTCGAGCTGCCCGTCGTGGCCGCCGAGCTGGCTCGCACCCACGACGCCGTGGTCGCCCTGGGTGTGGTCGTGCGGGGTGGCACGCCCCACTTCGACTACGTGTGCTCCGCCGCCACCGACGGTCTGACCCGGGTCGCCCTCGACAGCGGCACCCCCGTCGGCTTCGGCGTGCTCACCTGTGACGACGACGCCCAGGCCCTGGACCGTGCCGGTCTCGCCGGCTCGTCGGAGGACAAGGGCTACGAGGCCACCGCGGCTGCGCTGCTGACCGCGCGCACCCTGCGGACGTTGCGCGGCTGAGGCCATCGGCGCTCATCGCGTGGTCTCGCTGCCACTCGTCGGCCAGGAGCGCGTACCCGACGCCGTCGACCCAGCCGAGGTCGCGGTGCAGCGAGTCGCGCACGTTGTGGCTCTCCTGCCGCATGCCGAGCCGCTCCATGATCCGGAGCGAGGGACCGTTGTCGGCGAACGCAGCGGCCGTCACCCGGCGTACGCCGAGGTCCTCGAAGCAGATCCGGACCAGCTCGGTGGCCGCCTCGGTGACGTAGCCGTGGCCCTGGTGGGCCGGGGAGAGGCACCAGCCGATCTCGGCCTCCTCGCCGGCCCGGTCAGCGGTGTCCATCTGCGACCAGGCGTCCGAGACCCGGAGGTACAGATCGCCGATGACGACGGCGTCGAGCTCCAGCACGAGGGTGCGCCCGAGCACGTCCAGCTCGCCGATGCGCAGCACGAACTCGGCGTACGACTCCGGCCGTCCCGGCATCCACTGCGCCACCTCGGGCAAGGTGCGGATCTCGAAGACGGCGCGCAGGTCGTCACCGGTCGCCGGCCGGAGGGCGAGGCGCGAGGTGCGACGCGGCCACGTGACCCGGTCGAACGGCGCCGCGGTCACGGGCGGGCTCCCTGGCCCGCGCCGCGCCACTCGTCGGCGAGCAGGGCGTAGACCGTGCTGTCGACCCAGCCCCGCTCCCGGTGCAAGGTCGTCCGTACGCCCCGGGTCTCGCAGCGCATGTCCAGCCGCTCCATGATCCGCAGCGACGCTGCGTTGTCGGCGAAGGCGGTGGCGGTGATCCGGCGTACGCCGAGGTCCTCGAAGCAGATCCGGACCAGCTCCGTGGCGGCCTCGGTCGCGTAGCCGTGGCCCTGGTGGGCCGGGTCGAGACCCCAGCCGATCTCCGCCTCGGTGTCCACCGCCCGGTCGGCGACCTCGCTCTGCGCCCAGCCGGCGGCCAGATGCAGGTAGAGCTCGCCGATGACCACGCCGTCGAGCTCCACCACGAGCGTGCGTGGCAACAGCCCGTCGCGGCCCATGCGCAGGAGGTAGTCGGCCTGGGTGCCGGCAGCCGACGGAAGCCAGTACGCCACCTCGGGCCGGTTCTGGATCCGGCCGAGGTCCTCGAGGTCGTCGGGGGTGGCCGGGCGGACGGCGAGGCGTGCGGTCCGGCGGGGCCAGGCGATCCGGTCGAGAGTCACAGCGGTCAGCCTCTCGGCGCGCAGCGGTGCGGTCAACGCGGTTTCGCCTCGACCCGGGCCGCCCGCCACTCGTCGGCGAGGACAGCCGCAGTGACGCCGTCGACCCAGCCCAGCTCGCGGTGCAACGAGTCCTGACGGCCGCGGCCCTCGACGGTCATCCCGATCTTCTCCATCACCCGGATCGACGCGCCGTTGGCCGCGAACGCACCCGCCGTCACCCGCCGCAGCCCCAGCCCGTCGAAGCACAGCCGGAGCAGCTCGGCGGCGCCTTC
Organism: uncultured Actinomycetota bacterium; assembly: GCA_963805345.1. Classification (GTDB taxonomy): domain Bacteria; phylum Actinomycetota; class Actinomycetes; order Propionibacteriales; family Nocardioidaceae; genus Nocardioides. Next base: position 592,606 of record CAWDUA010000003.1, on the reverse strand, counting down.
GCTCGCGATGCCCCGTCCGGAGTACGACGGGTCGACGCACCATCCGATCTCCGCCTGCGTGCGCTTGGCCCCGGCAGCGACCTCGCGCTGACCCCACGCGTCGGACACGGCGAGGTAGAGGTCACCGACCAGCACTCCGTCATGGAGCATCACGAGCATGGTGTCGATCCGAGCAGGGTCGGCGAAGGCCTGCGCGAACTCGTCGTAGTCGGCCGGCTGCGCGCTCATCCAGCGCGCCACTGCGGGCTGCCGCCGGATCTCGAACAGGCCCGGGACGTCGTCCGCCTCGAGCGGCCGTAGCAGCAGTCGCTCGGTCCGGACCGGCCAGCGCAGCTGCTGGAACGTCGTGGGCTGCTCCATGCCATCACCCTGGACGGGGTGCCGAGTGTGGGTCAACCGAGAACTACCCTTCTCGCGTGAAGACGTTCGAGCAGCTGTGGGCCGAGCTCGCCGACAAGGCCGAGCACCGCCCCGAGGGTTCCGGCACGGTCCGCGAGCTCGACGCCGGCGTGCACGCGATCGGCAAGAAGCTGGTCGAGGAGGCCGCCGAGTCCTGGATGGCCGCGGAGCACGAGTCACCGGCCCGCGCGGCGGAGGAGATCAGCCAGCTGCTCTACCACGCCCAGGTGCTGATGCTCGCCTGCGACCTGACCCTCGACGACGTCTACACCCACCTGTGAGGCCATGATGACCACGCCGCTGCGGATCGCCGTCCCGAACAAGGGCGCCCTCTCCCAGTCCGCCATCGAGATGCTGCGCGAGTCCGGCTACCGCCAGCGCCAGGACACCAAGGAGCTGACGCTGATCGACGCCGACAACGGCGTCGAGTTCTTCTACCTGCGGCCGCGCGACATCGCCCTGTACGTCGGTGAGGGCACCCTCGACGTCGGGATCACCGGCCGCGACCTGCTGCTCGACTCGGGCGCCAAGGCCGAGGAGGTGCTCGGGCTCGGCTTCGGGCGGAGCACGTTCCGGTTCGCCGGACCGGTGGGGCGCTACACCGAACCGGCCGAGCTCCAGGGCACGCGGATCGCGACGTCGTACGTCGGCATCGTGCGGCAGTTCCTCGCCGAGCGCGGGATCGACGCCACCGTGAACCGGCTCGACGGGGCGGTCGAGACCAGCGTGCAGCTCGGCGTCGCCGACGTGATCGCCGACGTGGTGGAGACCGGCAGCACGCTGGCCAAGGCGGGTCTCGAGACGTTCGGTGATGCCATCTTGGAGTCCGAGGCCGTGCTGATCACCCGGGGTAGCGAGACGCCGGCCGGGCTCGACGTCTTCCGCCGCCGCCTCGAGGGGGTGATGGTCGCCCGCAGCTACGTGATGATGGACTATGACATCCCCGAGGAGCAGGTCGGCGGCGCGGTGGCGCTGACACCGGGCATCGAGAGCCCGACCGTCTCCCCCCTGCATCGCGAGGGCTGGGTCGCGGTCCGCGCCATGGTGCCGCGCGCCGGCGCTCACCGGGTGATGGACGAGCTCTGGACCATCGGCGCCCGCGGGATCCTGGTGACCGACATCCATGCCTGTCGTCTCTGAGCCGTCGCTGCCCCACACCTGGCGGCCGCTGGGGGTCCGGCTGGCGTTCGGCTTCTTCGGCGGCCTGCTCGTCGTGGTCTGCGTGGCGGGCTGGATCGCCGTCGGGCCGGAGGTCCGGTCGCGGGTCAACGTCTACCAGCAGGTCACCATGCTCCTCATCTTCGCGCTCGCCGGGGCGGTGGCGTGGGGACTGATGCGCTGCCGGATCACGGCCAGCGGGGTCGGTCTCGAGGTCGTCAACGGCTACCGGCACTACGCCTACGACTGGGCCGAGGTGCTCGCCGTACACCTGCCGACCGGAGCGCCCTTCGCGATCCTCGACCTGGCCGACGGCACGAGCCGCCAGGCCCTGGCGATCCAGTCGGCAGACGGCGACCGCGCCAAGGTCGCGGTGCGGGAGCTCCGGATGCTGCTGGTCCGCACCGCAGCGGACTCACTCGAGCGTCCGGATCCCCCAGGAGACTGAGACCTCGTCGCCCGGCTCTCCGGCCGGCGCCAGGGTGGCCAGGTCGCGACCGCTGCGGAATGCGTCGGGGGGTGCCGTCATGGGCTCCACGGCGAGCGCCTGGCGTGGCGGGTCCCAGCCGTTGTCGGCGCTGAAGACCATCAGCCAGGGATGGTGCCGGTCGACCCACAGCGCCGCCCCGAGACCGGTCGCCGGGTCGCGCACCTGGGCGGCCGCGACGCCGGACTCGTCACGCTGCAGGTCGCCGAACCCGTCGTCGAGGTGGAGGTCCCGCAGCGGCCGGGCGACCCGGAAGTCGTAGGCCGTGTCGTCGACCGCCTCCTCGTCCACGGGGATCTGCTGCTCGTCGGCGACCAGCCGGACGGACGCCGGAAGCGTGAGCTCCCAGCGGTCCACCGGCCCCGGACCGGCCGTCAGGTAGGGATGGGCGCCCGAGGCGTACGGCGCCGGCCGGTCGCTGAGGTTGGTCGCGGTCTGGGTCACGGTCAGCCCCTCGGCCGACAGGTCGTAGAGGACGTGGAGGTCGAGGGTCCAGGGGTAGCCGCTCTGCGCCATCAGCCGATAGCTCAGTGACACCGAGGTGGCGCCGTGCTCCTCCGGGGTCCACGCGGCCCAGCGCACGAGTCCGTGGATGGCGTTGCCCAGCGTCGGCTCGGTGAGGCCCAGCCGCTGGTCGCGACCGTCGAACGTGTAGGCACCGTCGCGCACCCGGTTGGGCCAGGGCATCAGCAGCTGGCCACGACCAGCCGCGGCCATCTCGTCGTCACCGAAGCCGTGGACGAGGGCGCGACCAGCGTGCTCCAGCACCCGGAGCGTCGCACCGCACTCCGTGACGACGGCGCGGTAGCCCGCCGCGGCGAACTCGTACTGGTCTCCGGAGGGCGCCACCATGGTCGGAGACTAGCCACTCCGGATCACGGCAGCACGAGCTGTCCGATCGGGCCGGGGTTCCAGGCGATCTCCCAGCGCACACCGTCGGGGTCGGCGAAGTAGCCGGTGTAGCCGCCCCACTCGCGCTCCTCGGGGCCGGTCACGTCGGCGCCGGCGGCCTGCGCCTCGGCCAGCACGGCGTCGACCTCCTCGCGCGTGGCCACGTTGTGGGCCAGCGTGAGCGGAGGAACGCCCGGACCGCGGCGCACCGGACCGACCTCCTCCTCGAAGCCGTCCTCGGCCCACAGGGACAGCACCAGCCGTTCGCCGGTCCGGATCATCACGACCTCGCCCGGCACGTCGAGCTCGGGGGTCCACCCCAGCCCGTCGACGTAGAACGCTCGGGTGGCGGTCAGGTCGCGCGCGGCCAGGGTCACGAACGAGATGCGTGGGTCCATGTCCTCGACCTTGCCACGGACCCCCGACAGCGGAGGACGCACAACACCTCCGACCCAGGTGTTGCACCCACCCCCGAGGCCACCGCACCCCGGGACCGCTCTGCTCCGCGTCTTCCGCAGCAGACCTCACTCCGGCACCCGGGCTCAGCCCGCGAGCGAGCCGATCCGGCCGTCCAGGACGAGGTCGGCGCGCTCGCGCGTGCGCTCGCGGGTGAACACCTGCTGCTCGTCGACGGCCCACTGGCGCCAGTGCTCGGCCACGCCGACGCCACCACGCGCGAGACCGCGCGCCACGCGCAGGTCGTAGGGCACCTCCACCCAGGCCAGCACGGTGATCAGCGCGGCATGGGCGAGCGGGGCCGAGCCGACCCCCTCGAGCACCAGGAGCGGCACGGGCGGTACGACGACCGTCTCGGCCCAGCGATGCGCCGGCCAGTCCCATCGTCGATAGCTGCCCGCCAGCTCCGAGGCCAGGGGAGGGAGCAGGGTGTCCAGCTGGTCGCTGACGTGCGCCAGTCCGCCCCAGCCCTCGAAGAGGTCGTCCATGTGCACCACCGGGGCACCCGACAGCGAGGCCAGCTCCTCGGCCAGCGTGGTCTTCCCGGAGCCGGCCGGCCCGTCGACGCAGATCAACCGGCCCGGGCCCAGGGTCGGCTGCCGCGACCGGGCCAGCTCGAGCACCTGGGAGGCGTTGCTCACCAGGCGTTCCCGCAGCCGCGGTAGGTCGGCACCTCGTCGACGAAGGCGTCACCCGCCAGCAGGCGCACGGTGTTGGTGTGCTCGAACAGCTCACCCGACTTCGCGTGCCGGAACCACACCAGGTCGCCGATCCGCAGCATCGCAGCCGGGTGGCCGGTCAGTGGGGTCTGCACCTCGCCCGCGCCCTCGAGCCCGGTCAGGTGGAGCCCGGGCGGCGCCCATGGCACCGGGGCGCGGTCTCGGCCCGCCGGTCCCGACGCGATCAGACCTCCGCCGTGCACGGTCGCCATCGTGGGCGAGGGATGCCGCGTCACCGGCAGGCCGTAGAAGGACGCCGGCCGCGGGGAGAACGACTGGTAGTGGTCGAACAGCCCGGGCACCAGCAGCCCCGAGCCGGCCGCGATCTCGGTGACGGCACCGTCGGCCGCGGTCGCCTCGACCGAGCCCGAGCCGCCGCCGTTCCAGAACTCCAGCTCGACCAGCTCGGCGAGCCGGTCGGCGATCACCCGGCGGCGTTCGGCCAGCTGCGCCATCGACGCGCTCTTGAGCCGTCGTACGACGAGCGACTTGGCGCGCTGCGACGGCACGTCGTCGGGGACGCCGGCGACCTGTCCCTCGTAGGTCATGATGCCGACCAGCGCGAACCCGGCCCGCTCGGTGACGTGGCGGGCCAGCCTCACGACGTCCTCGGTGTCGTGGAGCGGTGACCGCTTGGGTCCCACGTGCTGGTTGCCCATCCGCAGCCCGGCATCGATGTCGAGGGCCACGCGCACCCGGACCGCGTGCGAGGACCGGATCGAGTCGACCACGTCGAGCTGGGCCACGTCGTCGACCATCAGCGTGATCCGGCTCGCGGCCGACGGCGAGCCGACGAGCTGGGTCAGTGCTGCGCGGTCGACGGTCGGATACGCGATCACGATGTCGTCGGTGATGCCCTGCCGCTCCAGCCAGAGGGCCTCGCGCAGGGTGTAGCCGAGGACGCCAGCGAAGCCGGGGGCGGCCAGCGCGCGCTCGATCAGCGCGGGCACCCGTAGTGACTTCGAAGCGACCCGGAGCGGCTTGCCGCCCGCCCGGCGCGCGAGGTCGGCCGCGTTCGCGTCGAAGGCGTCGAGGTCGACGACCATCAGGGGGGTGGGAGGAGGTGGGTCCAGAGCCGCGACGGCCCCGGTCAGCCGCGACCACAGGCGGTTCCGGGCGACGTGGGAGTCGCCGGGTGTCGTGCCGGGCATCAGGAGATGCCGCGCTTCTTGAGGATCGCCTGGATCTCGGCCATCTCGTCGTCGATCAACGGGTCGGCCGGTGACGAGGCCTGCACGGCCCCGGGCGTGGCCTTCTTGCCCTTGGCCTTCGGGGCCGGCTTCGGGTCGACCCGCCGGGACATCGCGTTGGCGCCTCCGATCAGCACGAAGGCCACCACGAAGATGATCATCCCCAGCCAGACCTTGGGGCTGAAGATCAGGTGCGCGAACCAGCTCGAGAAGGTGTCGACGACGTCGCCGAAGACCGACAGCAGTCCCGTCATCCAGGCCGCGATCGGGAGCAGGGTGATCCCGGCCGCCCGCACGGCGGCGGTCATCCCGCGGTGTCGCAGTGCCCACCACGTGTAGATCCCACCCAGCACCGTCAAGGACAGGGCCAGCGCTCCCCACGACACGTCGTTCACCCCTCCAGGGTAGGCCGTGCGGTGGAAGGACTCACCCGGGTCGCATGGCAGGATCCCGGCCATGCCACAGGAGCCTGACCCGGCGGCCGGCGGCCGGGCGGTCCCGGACCCCGGCTTCGCAGGCGACGACGGCTCCGCGCCCGCCGACCTGACGGCCGCACTGGCGGCCTACGCGGCGGACCCAGGGCGCACGCTCGAGGTGTTCTTGGTGCTGCAGCGCGCACGGCTCCTGGTCCCGGTGGTGGCGGTGCTCGGGGAATCCGCCCTCGACGAGGCCGGGCTGGCGCACGACAAGACCAGTGACATGGCCACCGCGCTGCTCACCGGTCGCGACGGGAGGCAGGCGCTGCTGGCGTTCACCGGCCTCGGAGCCCTCGCTGCGTGGCGGCCCGACGCGCGTCCGGTGCCGGTCACCGCCCCGCTGGCCGCCCGCTCGGCCCTGCAGGAAGGGGCGGCCGCGCTCGTGGTCGACGTGGCCGGGCCCACGACGTACGCCGTGGAGGGCCCGCTGCTCGAGGGCCTGGCGCGCGGGTGGACGCTGGTCCGAGGCGCCGACGGTCCGGTCTGGGTCGCGGAATAGCCACCTGACCTGGGTCGTTGATACCCTTGATCCCGACCGATCGGGCTCACTCCGCAGACACCGGGAGACGGGCTCGGTCCGACAAGTGGAGGCTCACTCCCACCCGCACCGGCCGAGGCACCATCAGGCCGTCGGGTCCGGTCCACACCGCAGGTGTGACGCACGTCGTCGCACCCACGGTGCACCTCGAGCCTCCGCGTGTCGCGCGGGGGCTCTCGTCGTATCCGAGGGGCCACTCGCGGCGGTCACCCAGCCGTTCGACCCATGGAGGACACATCAGCACCGAGCTACGCATCAACGACCGGATCCGGGTACCCGAGGTCCGGCTCGTCGGACCCAACGGCGAGACCGTCGGCATCGTCCCCACGGGCGAGGCCCTCAAGCTCGCCCAGGAAGCCGACCTCGACCTCGTCGAGATCGCCCCGATGGGCAAGCCCCCGGTCTGCAAGCTCATGGACTACGGGAAGTTCAAGTACGAGAACGCCCAGAAGGCCCGTGAGGCGCGCCGGAACCAGACGAACGTCATCATCAAGGAGATGAAGCTCCGTCCGAAGATCGACGCCCACGACTACGAGACCAAGAAGGGTCACGTGGTGCGGTTCCTGAAGGCCGGCGACAAGGTCAAGATCACCATCATGTTCCGCGGTCGCGAGCAGCACCGCCCCGAGCTGGGGTTCCGGCTGCTGCAGCGTCTGGCCGAGGACGTCACGGAGCTGGGCTTCGTGGAGTCCGCTCCGAAGCAGGACGGCCGCAACATGATCATGGTGCTCGGGCCGCACAAGAAGAAGGCCGAGGCGAAGGTGGAGATGGAGGCGGCGAAGGCCGACCGGATGGCCGCCCGCGCCGCTGAAGAGGCCGAGGAGCGCGCCGAGCGCACCGCGCACAACGCGGGCCACGCCGTGGCCCAGAAGAAGGAGCGAGGTCGCTCCGAGAACCTGGATCCCGAGATCGAGGCCTGAGCGAAGCAAGGGCCTCGAGCGAGCAAGACACGCCACACCCGTACGACGGTGAGCAGTGCCTGCACTGAGTCACCCGGAAGAGTCTCGGCGGCCGGTGCCCGCACCGAGTCACCACGAGAGTTCGTAGAAGAGGAAGAGGAAGACGATGCCGAAGAACAAGACGCACTCCGGCGCGAAGAAGCGGTTCAAGGTGACCGGTTCGGGCAAGCTGCGACGCCTCCAGGCGGGCCGCAAGTCCGGTGCTGCCTTCGCCTCCGCCCCCACCACGGGCGGCCGCAGGAAGCACAACAAGAAGGGCGGTCAGGTCGACGTCGCGAAGCCCGACGTCAAGGCCGCCAAGAAGCTGATGGGCATCTGACCCGAGCCAGGACCGAGCGAACCGGCGCAGCCGGGGCGCTCGACCGCAGCGAACGGCGGAGCGTGCCTGCGCGCGAACCGCCACCCGACACCAGCGCCACCAGAACTGAACGTCAAGGAGTACCACCATGGCACGCGTCAAGCGGGCAGTGAACGCCCACAAGAAGCGTCGTACCACCCTCGAGCGCGCCAGCGGCTACCGCGGCCAGCGCTCGCGTCTCTACCGCAAGGCCAAGGAGCAGGTCACCCACTCGCTGGTCTACAGCTACCGTGACCGCAAGGCGCGCAAGGGCGACTTCCGCCGGCTGTGGATCCAGCGGATCAACGCCGCTGCCCGCGCCAACGGGATGACCTACAACCGCTTCATCCAGGGGCTCCACCTGGCCGGGGTCGAGGTCGACCGCAAGATCCTGGCGGACCTCGCCGTCAACGACGCGCCGGCGTTCGCCGCGCTCGTCGAGACCGCCAAGGCCGCACTGCCCGACGACGTCAACGCACCCAAGGCCTCCTGACCGCCCGTGGGTCGAGCTGGTCGAGCCCGCCGGTGACCCCGCTGGCCGCGAGCAACACCCGGGTCAAGGACGCGCGTAGGCTCAGCCGCCGTTCGGTGCGCACCGAACGGCGGCTGTTCCTCGCCGACGGCCCGAAGGCGGTCGAGGGCGCCCTCGAGGCCGGCTGTGTCGTGGAGGTCTTCGTGACCCCCGACGCCTCGCAGCGGTACGACGGGCTGGTCGCCGCCGCGGGCCGGGTCTCGCTGGTCGACGACCGGGCCCTGGCCTCGCTCAGCGACTCCGTGACTCCCGCCGGCGTCGTCGCGGTGTGCTCCTTCGTCGACGTCCCGCTGGACTCAGCGCTGGCTGCCGCCCGGAGCGGCTCGTCGCTGGTGGCGCTCTGCGCCGACGTACGCGACCCCGGCAACGCCGGCACCCTCATCCGTACGGCCGACGCGCTGGGGGCAGACGCGGTCGTGTTGGCCGGCCACACGGTCGACCCCTACAACCCCAAGAGCGTCCGGGCGAGCGTCGGCAGCCTCTTCCACGTGCCGGTGGCGCTCGAGCCCGATCCCGCCATCGCCGTGCGCGCCGCCCAGCGGGCCGGCCTGGTCGTGCTGGCAGCCGACGGCGAGGGCGAGCTGTCGCTCGCGGCGGCCACGGAGATGCTGGCCGGACCCACGGCCTGGCTCTTCGGCAACGAGGCGTGGGGGCTTCCGGACGAGCTGGCCGCCCTGGCCGACCACCGCGTCCGGATCCCGATCGGCGGCCGCGCGGAGAGCCTCAACCTGGCCACCGCTGCGGCGATCTGCCTCTACGAGAGCGCACGGACGCGCTGACGGCTCAGACGGCGCCCTCGTGGGTGCGCTGCGCGTCGTAGTGCTCGTGACCGAGGCGCCGGAAGAGGGCGAGGATCTCGCCGAACACCGCCTCCCCGACCACCATGTCCTCCAGGGTGCCCTGGCGGTCCTTGGTCGGGTCGACCAGCATCCGCTCGGTGCGGCACAGCTCGTCGGCGAGGCGGGCGTAGTAGCCGAGGATCTCCGGGTTGACGGTGAGCAGCTCCGCGCCGCCCAGCTGCACCACCTCGGCCAGTCGGCTGCGGGCGGCGGCGTCGGGACGGACCCCGCTCCAGCCGACGGCCTCGATGGCGGCGTCCACGCACCCGCCGAGCTCCGAGTCGGGGCGGTACTCCTCGTCGGGGAGCGGCGGGCTGAGGGCGTCGGACATCTCGCAGAGCACCTCGTGGGAGGGCCGGGAGTCGTCCTCGATGGCGTCGACGATCACCTGCAGCGCCGACACCGGGGCGCCCCCGACCTCGCGCAGCGCCCTGAGGACCCGGAGCCTGCGCAGATGCGCCTCGCCGTACTCCGCCCGGCGCGGACCGACGTTCTCACCCGGCGGGAGGAGTCCCTCACGCAGGTAGTACTTCACGGTGGCCAGCGGCACGTCCGCACGGTCGGCAAGCTCGGAGACCAACATGGTTCGCACTCGATTCATGGCAAAATCTGCGAAAAACCTGCGAAATCAGTTGTGCAAGCGGTGGATAGCGCCACTATCTTACTACGTGTTCGCGTTCCCGAGAGGCGAACACCGGGCGGGTCCCACGGGGGAGGGTCCGTCCACCACACGTTGCGGGCCGGCCCCACCGGGGGGAGGGGCCGCCCCGGCAACGTGATCCTGGTTAGGCTGCCGCGCGTGGACGTCCCCGAGGATGCACTCAGCGCGCAGGCGGCGGTGGACCTGCTGCCCGACGGAGTCGTCATCGCGGACGGCGACGGCATGGTCCGGCTCCTCAACCAGCGCGCCGGCCAGATGCTCGGCCTCGGCCCCGAGGCCGCGCGTGGCAAGCCGCTGGACGACGTGCTGAGCGTGACCAACCAGGAGGGTCTCGGCTGGTGCGCCTGCGTCCGGCCGTACGACGGGCTCGTCATCCGCACCGGCGTGCCCGAGCAGTCGTGGGTCCTGCCCACCGGTGACGAGGTGCTCGTGGCCGCACGGTTCCACCGATCGACCGCCCGGGGCCCGGTCACCGAGGTGGCGGTCAGCCTCCGCTCGGGACGCGCGCGGGCCCGCCTCGACCGTGACCGCTCCGACCTGGTCGCCACGGTCGCCCACGAGCTGCGCTCGCCGCTGACGGGGGTCAAGGGCTTCGTCCAGGCCCTCCTGAACCGGTGGGACCGGCTCAGCGACGACCAGAAGAAGCTGATGCTCACCACGGTGCACGCCGACTCCGACCGGCTCAGTCGCCTGATCACCGAGCTGCTCGACGTGGCGCGGCTCGACACCGGTCGGCTCTCGATGCACCAGCGTCCGTGCGACGTCGCCCAGCTCACCCACCGCGTGATCGACAGCGTCCGGGCCGGCGCGCCTCACCGCATCGAGTACGTCGCGCCCGACGACCTCCCCGGGATCTGGGCCGACCCCGACAAGTTCACCCAGGTGATGACCAACGTCCTCGAGAACGCGATCCGGCACGGGTCCGATCCGGTCACGGTGACCGCGAGCCGCGACGGCGAGCGAGTCGTCGTACAGGTCGACGACTCGGGTGACGGCATCGCCCCGGAGGCGCGGCAGCGCGCGTTCACCAAGTTCTGGACCACCGGGCAGCGGGGCGGCTCCGGGTTGGGGCTCTATCTCGTCAACGGCCTGGTGCGCGCCCACGGGGGCACGGTCACCCTCGGCGACGCTCCCGGGGGCGGCGCCCGGATCGTGATGACCTGGCCCGCCTTCGGGACCGATCCCGACTGAGGCCCTTGCGACCGGGCGGAGCCCGGGCGCAAGGGCCGAGGGAGCGCCGCTGCCCGCTTGCGGGCAAGGTGGAGTGCTGCCGGTGCGACCGGGCGGAGCCCGGGCGCAAGGGCCGAGGGAGCGCCGCTGCCCGCTTGCGGGCAAGGTGGAGTGCTGCCGGTGCGACCGGGCGGAGCCCGGGCGCAAGGGCCGAGGGAGCGCCGCTGCCCGCGTGCGGGCAAGGTGGGTGCCCGCGTCCACCCACGAAACCCCGTCGCAGCGTCGCGAACGGCCTTCCTAGACTGGTGCGGCGCAGCCGCCTCAGCGCCCCCCGTCCGAGCACCTCGAAAGGCACCCATGTCGGGCCCGAACACCCAGTACGACCCGGTCGAGGTCACCCCGCTCCAGGCGGAGCAGGTCGCGGCCATGCGCGACGAGGCCCTGGCCGCGATCGCCGCCGCGAGCGACCTCGAGGCCCTCAAGCAGGCCCGGATCGACCACGCGGGTGACCGTTCCCCGCTGGCCTTGGCCAACCGCGAGATCGGAGCTCTTCCGCCCCAGGCCAAGAAGGAGGCCGGCCAGCGCGTGGGTCAGGCGCGGGGGGCCGTGAACCAGGCGATCGCGGAGCGTACGGCGGTGCTCGAGGCCGAGGCCGAGGAGCGGATGCTCGTCGAGGAGACCGTCGACGTGACTCTCCCGACCGACCGCCGTCCCCGGGGGGCTCGTCATCCGATCACCCTGATGTCCGACTACATCTCCGACCTCTTCGTGGCCATGGGCTGGGAGGTCGCCGAAGGCCCGGTGCTCGAGGCCGAGTGGCTCAACTTCGACGCCCTCAACCTCGGCCCCGACCACCCGGCCCGCACCATGCAGGACACGTTCTGGACCGATCCGTCCTCCGACCACCTGGTGCTGCGCACCCACACGTCACCCGTCCAGGCCCGGACCATGCTGAGCCGGACCCCTCCGATCTACGTGATCTGCCCCGGCCGGGTCTTCCGCACCGACGAGTACGACGCGACCCACTCGCCGATGTTCCACCAGGTCGAGGGCCTCGTGGTCGACGAGGGGATCACCATGGCCCACCTCAAGGGCACGCTCGACCACTTCGCCCAGCAGCTGTTCGGAGAGGGGATCGTGACGCGCTTCCGCCCGTCGTACTTCCCCTTCACCGAGCCGTCGGCCGAGGTCGACCTGGTCTGCTTCGTGTGCCGTGGGGTGCCCGGTCAGGTCGAGCAGTGCCGCACGTGCAAGGGCGAGGGCTGGATCGAGTGGGGCGGCTGTGGGGTCGTCAACCCGCGGGTGCTGGCAGCCTGCGGGGTCGACTCCGAGCGCTACCGTGGCTTCGCCTTCGGCATGGGCATCGACCGCTCGCTGATGTTCCGCACCGGCGCGGAGGACCTGCGCGCGATGTTCGAGGGCGACGTGCGGTTCAGCGCCGCCTTCGGGACGGAGTGGTGAGATGAAGACCCCCGTCTCCTGGATCCGCGACTACGCGACGCTGCCCGACGACCTGTCCAGCGAGGACCTCGCCCGCCGGCTGACGGCGCTCGGCCTCAAGCTCGAGGCCCTCGAACGACCCGGCGCCGAGATCACCGGCCCGCTCGTCGTCGGCCGCGTGCTCACGGTGGAGCCCGAGCCGCAGAAGAACGGCAAGACGATCAACTGGTGCACGGTCGACGTCGGAGACGCGAACGGCACCGGCGAACCGCAGGGCATCGTGTGCGGCGCGCACAACTTCGCCGCCGGCGACCTGGTCGTGGTCGTGCTGCCCGGGGGAGTGCTGCCCGGCGGGTTCGCGATCTCGGCTCGCAAGACCTACGGCCACGTCTCGGCGGGGATGATCTGCTCCGCCCGTGAGCTCGGGCTGGGCGACGACCACGACGGCATCATCGTGCTGCCGGCCGACGCGGGCGCCCCCGGAACCGACGCGCGTCCGGTGCTCGGCCTCCAAGAAGAGGTCATCGAGTTCGAGATCAACCCCGACCGGGCGTACGCCCTGTCGCTGCGTGGCGTGGCCCGCGAGGCGGCCCTCGGCTTCGGCACGGCCTTCCGTGACCCCGCGCTCCGCGAGGTGCCGGCCGCGAACGCCGATGGCTACCCCGTACGGGTCGAGGACCCCGTCGGCTGCCCGGTGTTCGTCGCACGTACCGTGACCGGCTTCGACCCGTCCGCGCCCACACCCGACTGGCTGGCCACGCGGGTGCGACTGGCCGGGATGCGGCCGATCTCGCTGGCCGTCGACGTCACGAACTACGTGATGCTCGAGCTCGGCCGACCGATCCACGGCTACGACGGAGACCGATTGCAGGGCCCGCTCGTCGTACGGCGGGCGCGCGAGGGCGAGCGGCTGACGACCCTCGACGGCGTCGATCGCGAGCTGACCACCGAGGACCTCGTGGTGACCGACGACTCCGGTGTCATCGGTCTCGGCGGGGTGATGGGTGGCGAGGCCACGGAGATGTCGGACGCGACGACCACCGTCGTCATCGAGGCCGCCCACTGGGACCCCGTCGCCATGTTCCGCACCGGCAAGCGGCAGCGCCTCACCTCGGAGGCGGGCAAGCGCAACGAGCGCGGCGTCGACCCGACGATCTGCGAGGTCGCGGCCGACCGGGTGGCCGAGCTGCTGACGACGTACGGCGGCGGCACGGTCGCCCCGGGCGTCACCGTGGTCGGCACCCCGCCTGCGCCGCGCTCGATCGAGATCTCCAGCACGCTGCCCGGACAGGTCGCGGGCCTGCCGATCGAGCACGGCCGCGTGGTCGAGTGCCTGCGTGCGATCGGGTGCGAGGTCTCCGGCGACGCGCGGCTGACCGTCGCGCCCCCGCCCTGGCGGCCGGACCTGCACGATCCCTACGACCTCGTCGAAGAGGTGGTCCGGCTGGTCGGCTACGACCAGGTGCCGTCGGTGCTGCCGACGCCGCCGGCGGGTCGCGGGCTCACCCGCGAGCAGCGGCTCCGCCGTCGGATCGGCCGGACTCTCGCCGGTGCGGGCTGCGTCGAGGTGCTCAGCTTCCCCTTCGTGGGAGACGACACGTTCGACGCCCTGGGGCTGCCGGCCGACGACGTGCTGCGCCACTCGGTCCGCCTCTCCAACCCGCTCTCGGCCGAGAAGCCGCTCTACACGACGACGCTCCTGCCCGGCGTCCTCGACGCCGCCGCCCGCAACCTCGGGCGCGGCGCTCCCGGCGTCGCGCTCTTCGAGACCGGCACCGTCGCCTTCCCCGTCGACCGTGGCCCGGCGCCCGTGTACGGCGTGGACTGGCGACCCACGGAGGCCGAGCTCGGCAAGCTGTTCGATGCTCTGCCGCGGCAGCCGCTCTTCCTCGCGGGCGTCCTCAGCGGCGAGCGGGAGCCCTCGGGCTGGTGGGGAGCGGGTCGCCCCGCCGACTGGTCCGACGCCGTCGAGCTCGTGCGCTCCGTCGCCACCGCACTCGGGGTCGAGCTCGTGGTCGAGGCCGCCGAGCGGATGCCGTGGCACCCCAGCCGATGTGCACGCGTCCTGGTCGGGGGCGAGGAGATCGGCCACGCCGGCGAGCTCCATCCGCGGGTGTGCGCCCGCTTCGGCGTGCCGCGTGGCACCGCCGCTCTCGAGATCGATCTCGACGCCTTGATGCGTCGCGCGGTCGACGTGCCTCGGGCGCCGACGTACTCCAACCAGCCGCTGGCCAAGGAGGACGTCAACGTCATCGTCGACGCGTCCACCCCGGCGGCGAGCGTCGAGGCCGCGCTGCGAGAGGGCGCGGGGGAGTGGATCGAGTCGATCCGGCTCCGCGACGTCTACACGGGCGACCCGATCGAGCCCGGCAAGAAGGCCCTCACCTACGCGCTCCGGTTCCGCGCCCCCGACCGCACCCTCACCGAGACCGAGACGAGTGCGGCACGCGACGCCGCGGTCGCCGCGGCCGCCGCGACCCTGGGCGCCGTGCAGCGCTGACCCGGCCCTTGTTCACGCCGTGCAACGCCGACCCGGCCCTTGTTCACGCCGTGCAACGCCGACCCGGCTCATCTTCACCTCGACCAGGGTCCGGACGAGTCGTGGTCGACCGGGAGCGGTAGCGTCGGTCAGGTGACCGATCTCGCCCCGTTGACCCTGCCCACCGCCGACGCCGGGACCGACGCCTGGTCCTCCTGGCTGGCCACCCGTACGACGGACCAGCTCGACACCGCGCGTGAGCTGATCGCCGCGCTGAAGGCCGAGCGGCCGCGCGAGGCGTCGGTGCTCCTCGAGCGCTGGAACGACATCGGCCTCGCCCTGAGCAACGCGTTCGCAGCGGGCAGCCTGGTGCAGCAGGTCCATCCCGACCAGTCCCTGCGCGAGCAGGCCGAGACCGCCGAGGTCGAGGCCCACCGGCTGCTCACCGACCTGTCCCTCGACCGCGAGGTCTACGACCTGATGGTCGTCGACGACGCCGATCAGCGGGCCTCGGGTCTCGACGACGAGGCCGAGCGGGTCCGGAACTTCGCGCTGCGCGACTTCCGGAGGTCGGGCGTCGATCGCGACGAGGCCACCCGCGAGCGCGTCCGGGCCATCAACGAGCGGGAGACCGAGCTCGGCCAGACCTTCGAGCGGCACATCCGCGACGACGACACCACGATCCGGCTGCGCCCCGACCAGCTCGCGGGCCTCCCGCAGGACTGGATCGACTCCCACCCGGTCGGCGACGACGGCCTCGTCGAGCTCACCCTCGAGTACCCCGACGTCGTGCCGATGCTGACCTTCGCCACCGACCGCGACGCCCGCGTCGCCGTCGCCACGGCGTTCAACAACCGCGCGTGGCCGGCCAACGACGACGTGCTCGTCGAGCTGATGGCACTCCGGCAGGAGCACGCCACGCTGCTCGGGTACGACGGGTGGCCGGCGTACGACGCCGAGGTCAAGATGATCGAGACCGGCGAGGCGATCGCGACGTTCATCGACAAGATCAGCAAGGCGGCCGAGGCGTCGGCACTGCGCGACCGCGACGTGCTCCTTGCTCGGGTGCGGCAGGACCGTCCCGACGCCGAGACGCTCGACTCCGCCGACAGCCGCTTCTACACCGAGCTGATCAAGCGCGAGCAGCACAGCGTCGACGCCCAGGAGGTGCGCCGCTACTTCTCCTTCGAGAAGGTCCGCCAGGGCCTGCTCGAGGTCACCGGACGCCTCTTCGGCCTCGACTACGAGCACGTCGACGTCCCGACCTGGCATGCCGACGTCACGTCGTACGACGTCACCCTGGGCGGGGCGCGGATCGGCCGGATCCACCTCGACCTCCACCCGCGCGCCAACAAGTTCAGCCACGCCGCCCAGTTCACCTTGACCGACGGGGTCAGCGGGCGGCAGCTTCCCGAGGGGGTGCTGGTCTGCAACTTCCCGCGCGGGCTGATGGACCACGACGACGTCGTCACCCTCTTCCACGAGTTCGGCCACCTGGTCCACCACGTCCTGGCCGGTCACCAGCACTGGGCGCGGTTCGCCGGGGTCGCGACCGAGTGGGACTTCGTGGAGGCTCCGTCGCAGCTCCTCGAGGAATGGGCGTGGGACGCCACCGTGTTGGAGGGCTTCGCCACCGACGACGACGGGACGCCGATCCCGGCCGACCTCGTCGCGCGGATGCGCAAGGCGGAGGACTTCGGCAAGGGGATGCAGGCGCGCAACCAGATGTTCTACGCCGCCCTGTCCTACCGGATCCACCAGGACCCGCCCGCCGACGGCGCGTCGATCACCGCACTGTCGCGGAAGCTCCAGGCGGCGTACTCCATGACCACCCCGCTGCCCGACACCCACTTCCACGCCGCCTTCGGGCACCTCGACGGCTACTCGTCGGGCTACTACACCTACATGTGGTCGCTGGTGATCGCCAAGGACCTCTTCTCCGCCTTCGACCGCGACGACCTCTACGACGCGGAGATCGCGGGTCGCTACCGCGACCGGATCCTGGCCCAGGGCGGGCGCAAGGACGCAGCCGACCTGGTCGAGGACTTCCTCGGTCGGCCGTTCGGCTTCGACTCGTTCGCGACCTGGCTGGAGGAGTAGGCGCCGCCGTTGGTCGAGGAGTGGCTCTGCGACCGTCGTTCCTCGGGACCGAGCCGCCGCTCCTCCGCCGTCGGCCCCGCGCGGGAGCGTCGCGCGCTCGGTCTCTGCGGCCTCAGTTGATCGGCTGGTGGATCACCGACCGGAACTTGTCGATGATGTGCAGGTCGCCGGCCAGGTGGGTGTCGGCACCGTCGCCGCGTCGCCAGATGCGGGCGTCGAGCGCCTCGGCCGTGCCGCTGATCACGGCATCCGGCTCGACGCCCGGCGCGTCGACCACGTGCAGGTCGTCCTCGTCGTGCTCGATCCCGTCGGGGTCGGTGCCGTGGAAGCGGCCGAGCTGCACCCAGACCTGCTCGTCGGTGTCGGTGATCTCGACCCGGATGTAGTGGGGGAGCGGCGAGAACTCGCCCCAGGGCGGGCACCCGCCGTACATGACGTCGAGCACCTCGTCGACGCCGTCGGCGGCCAGGTCGACGGGGAACGGCGAGAGCGTGTGGGCGGCCAGCTCGGCGTCGCGGCGGTGGATGAGCGCCTCGTGGGCCTGACGCCGCAGGATGAACGCGATGTTCTTGTGGTCGGGGTGCCAGGTCCAGGCCTCGTCGGCCGGGTCGGCCACGGCCAGACCGTCGACCAGCGCGGCGTGGTGCTCGTCGAAGAACGCCAGCAGCCCGGCGTGGTCCTGGGGGCGCTCGGGCTCGGGGTAGTCGTCGGGACCCTTGGGTCGATGGGCGACCATCCAGGTCCACCAGTGCTGCACCTCGCCGAGGTGCCAGAGCAGGTCGTCGGCGCGCCAGTCGGGGCACGTCGGCACGGCCGCCGCGGGGTCGCAGTCGGCGAGCACGTCGCGGAACCGCCGCGACTCGTCGCGGATGTGCTGGAGGTACGTCGAGGGGTCGAGACGGCTCATGGAGCGAACCTAGCGAGACGGGCCGACAACCGCACCTGGTCCGAACGCCGGATCCGGGAGCGAGTGAACATGCAGTGTCATGTATGATCATGCACATGACGACGAAGGTGGCGGTCGCCGGAGCCAGCGGGTACGCCGGCGGTGAGCTGCTGCGGCTGCTCCTCGGCCACCCCGCGGTCGAGATCGGCACCCTGACCGCCGGCTCCCACGCCGGTGAGACCCTCGGCGCCCTCCAACCACACCTGACCCCGCTGGCCGACCGCGTGCTCGTGGAGACCACGACGGCGACCCTCGGGGGCCACGACGTGGTCTTCCTGGCGCTGCCCCACGGTCGGTCAGGGGCCCTGGCGGCCGGGCTCGGCGACGACACCGTGGTGATCGACTGCGGGGCGGACTTCCGGCTCAAGGACGCGGCCCGGTGGGAGCGGTTCTACGGCGGCGACCACGCCGGTACCTGGCCCTACGGACTGCCCGAGCTCCCCGGCCAGCGCGACCTGCTGCGCGGCGCGCGACGGATCGCCGTACCGGGGTGCTACCCGACCGTGTCGACGCTCGCCCTCGCGCCCGCCGTGGCCGCCGGTCTGGTGGCGCCCGAGGTCGTGGTGGTCGCCGCCTCCGGCACCAGCGGGGCCGGCAGAGCGGTCAAGCCGCACCTGCTGGGCAGTGAGGTGATGGGCAACGCGTCGGCGTACGGCGTGGGCGGGACGCACCGGCACACCCCCGAGATCGTCCAGAACCTCTCGGGGCTGACCGAGGGCGAGGTGCGAGTGAGCTTCACCCCGCTGCTGGTCCCGATGCCGCGCGGCATCCTCGCGACCTGCTCGGCGCCGCTGCTGGCGGGCACGACCGCGTCGGATGTCCGCGGGGCCTACCTCGACGGCGTACGACGCCGAGCCGTTCGTCCGCGTCCTGCCGGAGGGGGAGTGGCCGCAGACCAAGTCCGTGCACGGCAGCAACGCCTGTCACCTCCAGGTGACCGTCGACGAGTCGGCCGGCCGCGTCGTCGTGGTCGGCGCGATCGACAACCTCGCCAAGGGCACCGCCGGCGGCGCGGTCCAGTCGATGAACCTCGCCCTGGGCCTCGACGAGACCCTCGGCCTGACGACCGTGGGGGTGGCGCCGTGAGGGGGCGTCGGGATACCCGGCTCACCGGGTATCCCGTCGCTTCTCGGGTGTTGCAACCCCCGAGAAGTGACGGGAGTGCCCGGCTGGTGTTACGCATGGGACGGGTGAGTACGGCGTGAGTGTCACCCACCCCCGGGGCTTCCGGGCCGCCGGCGTCGCCGCCGGGCTCAAGTCCACCGGCGCCAAGGATGTCGCCCTGGTCGTGAGCGACGGACCGTCGTACGCCGCGGCCGGCGTGTTCACGACGAACCGCTGCCTGGCCAACCCCGTGCTCTGGAGCCAGCAGGTCGTCAAGGACGGCACCGTCCGCGCGGTCGCGCTCAACTCGGGCGGCGCCAACTGCTACACCGGCCCGGACGGCTTCCAGACCACGCACGCGGTCGCCGAGCGCGTCGCCGAGCACCTCGGGGCCGGAGCCATCGACGTCGTGGTCTGCTCGACCGGCCTGATCGGCCTGGCCAACGACCGCGACCAGGTGCTCGCCGGCGTCGACGCGGCGTACGACGCGCTGGGCACGGGCAGCGGGCGAGGCGGGGACGACGCTGCCCACGCGATCATGACCACCGACTCCGTCCCCAAGCAGGTCGTCGTCGAAGGACCCGGGTGGTCGGTCGGCGGCATGGCCAAGGGTGCCGGGATGCTCGCCCCCCAGCTCGCCACCATGCTGGTGGTCCTCACCACTGATGCCGTCGCGAGTGCCGCCGACCTCGACACAGCGCTGCGCGCCGCGACCCGGGTCAGCTTCGACCGGCTCGACTCCGACGGCTGCATGTCGACCAACGACACCGTGACCCTGCTGGCCAGCGGCGCGAGCCGGATCGAGCCGACCCTCGCCGACCTGACGGACGCGGTGACCAGGGCCTGCACGGACCTTGCCATGCAGCTGCTGGCCGACGCCGAGGGCGCCGACCACGAGATCGCCATCACCGTCCTGCACGCGGCCACGGAGGACGAGGCGGTCGAGGTCGCCCGGTCGGTGGCCCGGAGCAACCTGTTCAAGGCGGCCGTCTTCGGCAAGGACCCCAACTGGGGCCGGGTGCTGGCGAGCATCGGCACCACCAGTGCCACCTTCGACCCGGCCGATCTCGACGTCGCCATGAACGGCGTCTGGGTGTGCCGCCGGTCGACACCCGCCGCCGACCCGTCGACCGTCGACCTGGAGCCGCGCGAGGTCACGGTGACCATCGACCTCAAGGCCGGCACTGCCCGGGCGACCGTCTGGACCAACGACCTCACCCACGCCTACGTGCACGAGAACTCGGCGTACTCCTCATGAGCGCCCCGAAGGCCGCCACCCTCGCCGCCGCCCTTCCGTGGCTGAAGCGCTACCACGGGAAGATCGTGGTGGTGAAGTACGGCGGCAACGCGATGACCGACGACACGCTCAAGCGCGCGTTCGCCGAGGACATCGCCTTCCTCCGCTTCGCCGGCTTCAAGCCCGTCGTCGTGCACGGTGGCGGCCCGCAGATCTCGGCCATGCTCGACCGCCTCGGCATCGAGTCGGAGTTCCGCGGCGGACTGCGCGTCACCACGCCTCCGGCGATGGACGTCGTCCGCATGGTGCTGGTCGGCCAGGTCCAGCGCGAGCTCGTCGGGCTCGTCAACGAGCACGGCCCGCTCGCGGTCGGGCTCTCCGGCGAGGACGCCGGTCTGTTCACCGCCAAGCGCACCAACACGATCGTCGACGGCGAGGAGGTCGACCTCGGCCTGGTCGGCGAGGTCGCGCACGTCCGCCCCGAAGCGGTGCTCGACCTGGTCGAGGCCGGCCGCATCCCGGTGATCTCGAGCGTGGCCCCCGACAAGGAGGGCACCGTCCACAACGTCAACGCCGACACGGCGGCGGCCGCCCTCGCGGTCGCGCTCGGCGCCGAGAAGCTGCTGGTCCTCACCGACGTCGAGGGGCTCTACCGCGACTGGCCCGACAGCGACGACGTGATCGGCGAGATCAGCCCCGAGGCACTGGCGGACCTGATGCCGTCCCTCGCCTCGGGGATGGTGCCGAAGATGGGTGCCTGCCTCCAGGCCGTCGAGGGCGGCGTGCCGCGCGCCACCGTGGTCGACGGCCGCGAGCCCCACGCCGTGCTCCTCGAGCTGTTCACCGACGAGGGCGTCGGCACCCAGGTGCTCCCCGGTGTCGAGACCAAGACCAGGAAGGCGCGCGGATGACCACGAGCCGGGAGCGCTACGCCACCACCCTGATGAACACCTTCGGGCCGCCTCAGCTGGTCCTCACGCGCGGCCAGGGTGCCCACGTCTGGGACGAGGACGGCCGAGAGTACGTCGACCTCCTCGGCGGGATCGCCGTGAACGCACTGGGCCACGGCCATCCGGCCCTGGTCCGAGCCGTGACCGAACAGCTGTCGACGCTCGGCCACGTGTCCAACTTCTTCGCGACCGAGCCGCAGATCTCCCTGGCCGAGCGCCTCCTCGACCTGGCGAGCCCCCCGCAGGTCGGGGAGGTCGCCGGCCAGGGTCCAGGGAAGGCGGGTCGTCTCGGCCGTCCAGACCGGTCCAGACCCGGCAAGGTGTTCTTCACCAACTCCGGCACCGAGGCCAACGAGGCCGGGCTCAAGCTCACCCGTCGTACCGGCCGCACGCATCTGGTGGCGGCCGAGGGCTCGTTCCACGGTCGCACCCTGGGCGCCCTCGCGCTGACCGCCAAGGCGGCGTACCGCGAGCCGTTCGAGCCGCTCCCGGGCCACGTCACCTTCGTCCCGTACGGCGACTCCGCGGCGCTCGCCGCGGCCGTCACCGACGAGACCGCGGCCGTGGTCCTGGAGCCGGTACAGGGAGAAGCGGGAGTCGTGGTCCCCCCTGACGGCTATCTCGCCGACGCCCGCACCATCAGCGAGGACCACGGGGCACTGCTGTGGCTGGACGAGGTCCAGACCGGGATCGGGCGCACCGGACGGTGGTTCGCGGCGGCGAGCGACCCCCAGGTCGCCCCCGACGTGGTCACGGTCGCCAAGGGGCTCGGCGGTGGCATCCCGATCGGTGCCTGCCTCGGCTTCGGCGCCGCCGCCGACCTCCTGCAACCCGGCAACCACGGCACGACCTTCGGCGGCAACCCGGTGGCCTGTGCCGCCGCCCTGACCGTCCTCGACACGATCGAGCACGACGGCCTGCTCGCCCGGTCCCGCGACCTGGGTCGACGCCTGAGGGACGGACTCAGCGAGGATCCGCGCGTCACGGAGGCTCGCGGACGCGGGCTGCTGGTCGGTCTCGACGTCACGGTCGACGCGCCGTCGGTGGTGAGGGCCGCCCGCGCCCACGGGTTCATCGTCAACGCGACCGGACCCCACACGGTGCGTCTCGCCCCTCCCCTCGTCCTCGGCGACGATGATGTCGACGCGTTCCGGGCCGAATGGCCCGCGATCCTCGACGACGCCGCCAGCACAGGAGCCCGCCCATGACCCGACACTTCCTCCGCGACGACGACCTCAGCCCCGCTGAGCAGCAGGAGGTGCTGGCCCTCGCCTCGACGCTGAAGCGGGCACCGTACGGGTCCCAGAGCCTCGCCGGCCCGCGCACGGTCGCGACCATCTACGACAAGCCGACCCTGCGCACCCAGGCGTCGTTCGCCGCCGGGATCGCCGAGCTCGGCGGGAACCCGATGATGGTCGACGGCTCGCTGGCGGGGATCGGGAAGCGGGAGTCGGTCGCCGACGTCGCGCGGGTGCTCGGTCGGCAGGCGTCGGTGATCGTCTGGCGGACCTATGCGCAGACCGCGCTCGAGGAGATGGCGGCGTACGCCGGGGTCCCGGTCGTGAACGCGCTCACCGACGAGTTCCACCCCTGCCAGCTCCTCGCCGACCTGCTCACGATCCGTGAGAACAAGGGCGAGCTCACCGGGCTCGTCGTCGCCTTCGTCGGCGACGGCGCCTGCAACATGGGCAACTCCTGGCTGGTCGCCGGCGCCACGGCCGGGCTGCACGTCCGCATCGCCGCACCCGAGGGTCACCAGCCCGAGGAGCAGTACGTCGCGCGCGCTCGCACGATCGCGCAGGAGACGGGCGGCTCGGCCGAGGTGATGGTCGACCCGCGGCGGGCCGTGACCGGGGCCGACGTGGTCGTCACCGACACCTGGGTCTCCATGGGCAAGGAGGAGGAGGCGGCGTCGCGACTCGCGGCCTTCGGTGCCTACACGGTCACCTCCGAGCTGCTGGCGCTCGCCTCGCCGTCCGCGATCGTCATGCACTGCCTGCCGGCCTACCGCGGCAAGGAGATCGACGCCGAGGTGCTCGACGGACCACAGAGCGTGGTGTGGGACGAGGCCGAGAACCGGCGCCACGCCCAGAAGGCGATCATCACCTGGCTCCTCCAGGCCTCCGCAGCGCTCGGCGACGAGGAGGGCACGTGAACGGCACAGCCAGGCGCCCCACCACCAAGAGCTCGCGGCACCAGCTGATCGTCGACCTGCTGGGCGGCCACGAGGTGCGCTCGCAACCGGAGCTGCTCGACCTGCTGGCGGCGCAGGGGATGCAGGTCACCCAGGCGACGCTGTCCCGCGACCTCGTGGAGCTCGACGCGGTGCGCGTCAGGTCGTCGTCGGGCGCCCTCGTGTACGCCGTACCGGCGGAGGGCGGTGACCGCCGCCCGGTCGCCCCGGGGGAGACCGCCGCCTCCGGTCACCGGCTGGGCCGGCTGCTGGCCGAGCTGCTGGTGAGCGCCGACGCCAGCGCCAACCTCGTCGTCCTGCGCACCCCGCCCGGGGCGGCCCAGTTCCTCGCCTCCGCCCTCGACAAGGTCGAGTACCCCGAGGTGCTCGGCACCATCGCCGGCGACGACACGGTCCTCCTGATCGGCCGTGACCCGGCCGGAGGCGACGCCCTGGCGCGACGACTCCTGGCGCTGGCCCAGCAGCCCGCGCCCTGACCCCGTCGTCCCGTCGTCCTCGTCGGTCGGGCGAAGCCGAGACCACGAACCCCAACAGGAAGAGTCCCCGTGAGCAAGGTCCTCACCACCCTCCCCGTCGGCCGGCGCGTCGGCATCGCGTTCTCCGGCGGGCTCGACACCTCCGTCGCGGTCGCCTGGATGCGCGACAAGGGTGCGATCCCGTGCACCTACACCGCCGACATCGGGCAGTACGACGAGCCCGACATCGACACCGTGCCCGGCCGCGCCCTGGAGTACGGCGCCGAGCTCGCGCGCGCCGTCGACTGCAAGGGCCCGCTGGTCGAGGAGGGTCTGGCCGCCCTGGCGTGCGGGGCGTTCCACGTGCGCTCGGCGGGCCGGGCGTACTTCAACACCACCCCGCTCGGCCGAGCGGTCACCGGCACCATGCTGGTCCGGGCGATGCACGAGGACGGCGTCGACATCTGGGGTGACGGCTCCACCTTCAAGGGCAACGACATCGAGCGGTTCTACCGCTACGGCCTGCTTGCGAACCCCGACCTCCTCATCTACAAGCCCTGGCTCGACGCGGACTTCGTCCACGAGCTCGGCGGCCGCCACGAGATGAGCCAGTGGCTGACCGAGCACGGTCTGCCCTACCGCGACAGCGCCGAGAAGGCCTACTCCACCGACGCCAACATCTGGGGAGCCACCCACGAGGCCAAGACCCTCGAGCACCTCGACGTCTCCCTGGAGACCGTCGAGCCGATCATGGGCGTCCGGTTCTGGGACCCGTCGGTCGCGATCACGCCCGAGGACGTGACGGTTCGCTTCGACCGCGGCCGCCCGGTCGCCGTGAACGGCACGTCGTACGACGACCCGGTGGCGCTGGTGCACGCGGTCAACGAGATCGGCGGCCGCCACGGGCTGGGCATGTCCGACCAGATCGAGAACCGGATCATCGAGGCCAAGTCGCGCGGCATCTACGAGGCGCCGGGCATGGCCCTGCTCTGGGCCGCCTACGAGCGGCTGCTGAACGCCGTCCACAACGAGGACACCCTCGAGACGTTCCACTTCGAGGGCCGTCGTCTCGGGCGGCTCCTGTACGAAGGACGCTGGCTGGACCCGCAGGCCCTGATGCTGCGCGAGTCGATCCAGCGGTGGATCGCCTCGCTGGTGACCGGCGAGGTGACGCTGCGGCTGCGCCGGGGCGACGACTACTCGATCCTGCGCACCGCCGGGCCCGCGTTCTCCTACCACCCCGACAAGCTGTCGATGGAGCGGGTCGAGTCGGCGGCGTTCGGTCCGACCGACCGGATCGGCCAGCTCACCATGCGCAACCTCGACATCGCCGACTCCCGCAGCAAGCTCGAGCTCTACGCGACGCAGCCGCTCGACGAGGGCCAGGTGCTCGTCGAGCACGGCCACCTGCTCGGGGCGCTGCCGGCCGGGGGCGCCGACCGGATCGCCAGCAACCCCGCCACCGTCGGCGACGACCGCGACGCCGCCCTCGACCACGCCGCCATGGAGGTCGGGACCGACTAGCGCTGACCCGGCCCGTGTTCACGCCGTACGGCGCTGACCCGGCCCGTGTTCACCGACTGATAGGAAGGTCCCGTGTCCGCACCCACCGTCCGTCGTACGACGGCGCGCGTCATCCCCGTGAACGCCCGAGACGAGGCGCTGCTCATGCTGAGCCGCGACCCCGCCCACCCGGAGGTCACGTACTGGTGCTCGTTCGGCGGCGCGGTCGAGGAGGGCGAGAGCCTGGCCGAGGCGGGGGCCCGCGAGCTGCACGAGGAGACCGGGCTGGTCGTCGACGCGGCCGACCTCGGCGAGCCCTTCGACCGGGCGGAGGTGACGTTTCCCTACGACGGAGCAGTGCTCGTCAACGACTCGACCTGGTTCGCGGTCCGGCTCGAGGCCGACCACAGCACGCTGCACACCGTCGACGAGTTCGAGGAGATCCTCGACTATCGCTGGTGGTCGGTCGAGGCGCTCGAGTCCGATGCCGAGGTCAACAACGACCGTCTTCCCGACTTCGTCCGTGGTGCCGTCGACCACGTGAGCCAGCGGCCATGAGCGGGTCGACCAACGAGGGCAAGCTGTGGGGTGGCCGGTTCGCCGGTGGCCCGTCGCCCGAGCTCGAGGCCCTGTCGCGGTCGACCCACTTCGACTGGCGGCTCGTGCCCTACGACCTGGCCGGGTCGCGAGCCCATGCCAATGCCCTGCACGCGGCCGGACTGCTCACCGCCGACGACCACCGCACGCTGCTCGGGGGCCTGGACGCCCTCGCCGCGTCGTACGACGAGGGGTCGCTGCTCCCGCACTCGTCCGACGAGGACGTGCACGGCGCCCTCGAGCGGCTGCTGATCGAGGCCGTGGGTCCCGAGGTCGGAGGTCGGCTCCGTGCGGGGCGGTCACGCAACGACCAGGTCGCGACCCTGTTCAAGTCCTACCTGCGCGACGAGGCGCGGTCGGTGGCGGGCCGGGCGCTCGACCTGGTGGAGGCCCTGGTCGCCCGGGCCCGCGACCACCTCGACGTCGTGATGCCCGGCCGCACGCACCTCCAGCACGCCCAGCCCGTCCTCCTGTCCCACCATCTGCTCGCGCATGCCTGGCCGCTGCTCCGTGACGTCGACCGGCTGCGCGACTGGGACGCCCGCGTGGCCGCGGACTCGCCCTACGGCTCGGGTGCGCTGGCGGGCTCCAGCCTGGGCCTCGACCCCCAGGCGGTGGCCGTGGAGCTCGGCTTCACCGACTCCAGCGCCAACTCCATCGACGGCACGTCGGCGCGCGACTTCGTCGCCGAGTTCGCATTCGTGACGGCCCTGACCGGGGTCGACCTGAGCCGGCTGGCCGAGGAGATCGTGCTCTGGTCGACCGCCGAGTTCGGCTTCGTCCGTCTCGACGACGCCTGGTCGACCGGGTCGAGCATCATGCCGCAGAAGAAGAACCCCGACATCGCGGAGCTGACCCGTGGCAAGTCCGGTCGGATGATCGGGAACCTCACCGGCCTGCTCGCGACGCTCAAGGGGCTGCCGCTGGCCTACAACCGCGACCTGCAGGAGGACAAGGAACCGGTCTTCGACTCCGTCGACACCCTGCTGGTCGTCCTCCCCGCGATGACCGGTCTCGTCGCCACGCTCACCTTCGACACCGCGCGCCTCGCCGCGCTCGCCCCCCAGGGGTTCTCGCTGGCCACCGACGTCGCGGAGTGGCTGGTGCGCGAAGGGGTCCCCTTCCGTGAGGCGCACGAGGTGGCAGGCGCGTGCGTGCGACGCTGCGAGGAGCTCGGCTGCGACCTCCCGGACCTCACCGACGAGCAGCTCGCCGACGTCTCGCCGCTGCTGACGCCGCCCGTGCGAGACGTCCTCACCGTCGAGGGCTCGGTCGCGTCGCGCACCGGCCGTGGCGGGACGGCGCCCGAGCGGGTGCGCGAGCAGCTCGCCGAGGCGGTCGCCCGGACCGGGGAGCTCCGTGGCGCGTTCGCCTGACCTGGCCGACCTCCTCGGCGCCCCGGTGCTCGAGGTCGCCCCCCGCCTGCTCGGAGCGGTCCTGCGGCATGCAGACGTGGCGTGCCGCATCACCGAGGTCGAGGCCTACGACGGTGCCGGCGACCCCGGCTCCCACGCGTTTCGTGGGCAGACCGCCCGCAACGCCGTGATGTTCGGCCCGCGCGGCCGTCTCTACGTCTACTTCACCTACGGCATGCACTACTGCTGCAACGTCGTCTGCGGACCGGACGCCTCTGCGAGTGCGGTGCTCCTACGGGCCGGCGAGATCGTCGAGGGGCTCGACCGCGCACGCTCCCGTCGTACGCCGGTCAAGGACCGCGACCTCGCGCGCGGCCCGGCCAACCTCTGCCAGGCACTCGCGATCGGCGCCGACCAGAACGGCCACGACCTGACCACGCCACCGCTCACCCTGACACCGCCGGACGCGCCGGCACCCGAGGTCCGCACCGGCCCGCGGGTGGGGCTCCGGCTGGCGGCGGACCGACCGTGGCGCTTCTGGCTGCCCGACGAGCCGAGCGTCAGCGCCTACCGCCCTGCGGCGACGCGTCGGCGCGAGCCGTAGGGTCCTCACGTGCATCTCCGGGGAGTGTTCGCGGACACCCGTCCGCTCTCGACCCCGGCGTTCCGGCGGCTGTGGTCGGCCAACATCGTCACCGTCGTCGGCGCCCAGCTGACCGTGGTGGCCGTCCCGGCCCAGATCTACACGATCACCGGGTCCTCGGCGTACGTCGGACTGACGGGCCTGTTCGGCCTGGTGCCGCTGGTCGTCTTCGGTCTGTGGGGCGGCGCGCTGGCCGACGTGATGGATCGACGCACCATCCTCCAGGTCACCACCGTCGGACTGATCCTCACCAGCGCGGCGTTCTGGGCGCAGGCCGCGCTGCACGCCGACAACGTCTGGCTCCTGCTCGGCCTGTTCTCGGTGCAGCAGGCGTTCTTCGCGATCAACCAGCCGACCCGCAGCGCCGTGCTGCCTCGCCTCCTGCCACCCCAGCAGCTGCCCGCCGCCAACTCTCTCAACATGACCGTGGTGGGCGTAGGCGCGATCGCAGGCCCGTTGGTGGGCGGCGCCCTGATCCCCGTGCTGGGGTTCTCGGTGCTCTACCTGGTCGACACGCTCACCCTGTTCGCGACCCTGTGGGCGGTGGTGCGGCTGCCTCGGCTGCCGATCGAGGGCTCGAGCGGTCGCACACCAGGGCTGTCTGCGGTGCTCGACGGGTTCGGCTACCTCCGCGGTCATCCGGTGCTCCTGATGAGCTTCGTGGTCGACATCATCGCCATGGTGTTCGGCATGCCACGAGCGCTCTTCCCGCAGGTCGCGCACGAGAGCTTCGGGGGACCCGTCGAGGGCGGTCTCGCGTTCGCTCTCCTGTACGCCGGGATCCCGGTCGGCGCCGTGCTGGGCGGCGTCCTGTCGGGCTGGGTGTCCCGCGTGCGCGGTCAGGGTCGCGCCGTGGTGGCTGCGATTGCTGTCTGGGGACTGGCGATGACCGGCTTCGGGGCCGCGATCGGCGTGGCGCCGCAGGCTCAGCAGGCGATGCTCGTCGTCTCCGTGCTGATGCTCGTGGTGGGCGGAGCCGCCGACATGGCCTCGGCGGCGTTCCGCTCGAGCATGCTGCAGAGCGCCGCCTCGGACGCCGTACGTGGGCGGCTGCAGGGAGTGTTCATCGTGGTCGTGGCCGGGGGGCCGCGCATCGCGGACGTCGTCCACGGTGCGGCCGCGTCCGTCATCGGTACGGCGTGGACGGCGGCCCTGGGCGGCCTGCTGGTCCTGGTGGGACTGGCGCTGTCCACGGCGCTCGCACCGTCGTTCGTGCGCTACCGCCTCGAGGACCCCGAACCCGTCTCCTGAGGTGACCCCCGACGTGCCTTCCGAGCCGGGGCGAGGTAGGCTTGCGACGTTGCTTCACGCAGGTGCCCGCCGGTCTTCGGCAGGGCCGGGTGAGCGACACGGGAACGAGCCGGATCCGATTTGACGCCCACGTGGCAGGACCGGTAAGTTTTCTCAGGTTGCCCCCGAGACGCCTCGAGAGAGGATCTCCGGTGCGCGTCTGATTTTTGAGAACTCAACAGTGTGTTTGTCGATGAATTGGTTTGTATGAAACCTCTTTTGGTTTCTTTTTGAGTTGACGAACGATGATTCTGGCGATTGTTTGCTAGTTGATCGTGTTGGCTTGGAGATGGTTTTTCATGGAACGGTTTTTACTGTTTTCGATGGAGAGTTTGATCCTGGCTCAGGACGAACGCTGGCGGCGTGCTTAACACATGCAAGTCGAGCGGAAAGGCTCCTTCGGGGGTACTCGAGCGGCGAACGGGTGAGTAACACGTGAGTAATCTGCCCTTCACTTCGGGATAACTGCCTGAAAGGGTGGCTAATACCGGGTATTCTCCTTGCACCGCATGGTGTGGGGTGGGAAGTTTTTTCGGTGGGGGATGTGCTCGCGGCCTATCAGCTTGTTGGTGGGGTAATGGCCTACCAAGGCTTTGACGGGTAGCCGGCCTGAGAGGGTGACCGGCCACACTGGGACTGAGACACGGCCCAGACTCCTACGGGAGGCAGCAGTGGGGAATATTGGACAATGGGCGGAAGCCTGATCCAGCAACGCCGCGTGAGGGATGACGGCCTTCGGGTTGTAAACCTCTTTCAGCACAGACGAAGCGCCTGTGAAGGTGGTGACGGTATGTGCAGAAGAAGCACCGGCCAACTACGTGCCAGCAGCCGCGGTAATACGTAGGGTGCGAGCGTTGTCCGGAATTATTGGGCGTAAAGGGCTCGTAGGCGGTTTGTCGCGTCGGGAGTGAAATCCACTGGCTTAACTGGTGGCTTGCTTTCGATACGGGCAGACTGGAGGTATGCAGGGGAGAACGGAATTCCTGGTGTAGCGGTGAAATGCGCAGATATCAGGAGGAACACCGGTGGCGAAGGCGGTTCTCTGGGCATGTCCTGACGCTGAGGAGCGAAAGTGTGGGGAGCGAACAGGATTAGATACCCTGGTAGTCCACACCGTAAACGTTGGGCGCTAGGTGTGGGATCCATTCCACGGGTTCCGTGCCGCAGCTAACGCATTAAGCGCCCCGCCTGGGGAGTACGGCCGCAAGGCTAAAACTCAAAGGAATTGACGGGGGCCCGCACAAGCGGCGGAGCATGCGGATTAATTCGATGCAACGCGAAGAACCTTACCTGGGTTTGACATACGCCGGAAAGCTCTAGAGATAGAGCCCCTTTTAGTCGGTGTACAGGTGGTGCATGGCTGTCGTCAGCTCGTGTCGTGAGATGTTGGGTTAAGTCCCGCAACGAGCGCAACCCTCGTCCCATGTTGCCAGCAGCATCCTTCGGGGTGGCTGGGGACTCATGGGAGACTGCCGGGGTCAACTCGGAGGAAGGTGGGGATGACGTCAAGTCATCATGCCCCTTATGTCCAGGGCTTCACGCATGCTACAATGGCCGGTACAAAGGGCTGCGATCCCGTGAGGGGGAGCGAATCCCAAAAAGCCGGTCTCAGTTCGGATTGGGGTCTGCAACTCGACCCCATGAAGTCGGAGTCGCTAGTAATCGCAGATCAGCAACGCTGCGGTGAATACGTTCCCGGGCCTTGTACACACCGCCCGTCACGTCACGAAAGTCGGCAACACCCGAAGCCCATGGCCCAACCACCTTGTGTGGGGGGAGTGGTCGAAGGTGGGGCTGGCGATTGGGACGAAGTCGTAACAAGGTAGCCGTACCGGAAGGTGCGGCTGGATCACCTCCTTTCTAAGGAGCACGCATCCGGTCCTGCAGCCGTGCTGCCAGCAAGTGTGCTGGTGGGTCAGTGTTGTGGGTGTTGGTGGTGTCTCACTAGTGGAATCATCGGCTTCCCTGCCTGGTCCGGTTCGCCGGCTGGTGTGGGGGCACACTGTTGGGGTTCTGAGGAATCAGGCCCGTGTGCTGTTCTGGGGGGTGACTCCTGGGGTGGTGGGCGTGTCTGGGGCTTCGGTTCCGATTGTCCTGGCTCGTGCTGTTCTGCCGTGTGGTGGGGTGGTGCGGGTGTGGGGTTGTTGTTTGAGATCTGGATAGTGGACGCGAGCATCTTTGTAGTGTGTTGTGTGCACTGCCACGTCTGGTTCATCGTCGGTACCGGTTTCTTTGGCTCTGCTTGTCTTCTGGTCGTCTTCGGGCGGGTGGGGGTTGGGTGGGGCTTTTTTGTTGTTGCTGGTTTCTGGTGGTGGGTTGGGTTGGTGGTGTGTGTGACAAGCTGTGAAGGGCACATGGTGGATGCCTTGGCATCAAGAGCCGATGAAGGACGTAGGAGCCTGCGATAAGCCCTGGGGAGTTGGCAACCGAGCGTTGATCCGGGGGTGTCCGAATGGGGAAACCCAGCTGGAGTCATGTCCAGTTACCCGCGCCTGAATGAAATAGGGTGTGTGGAGGGAACGTGGGGAAGTGAAACATCTCAGTACCCACAGGAAGAGAAAACAACAGTGATTCCGTGAGTAGTGGCGAGCGAAAGCGGAGGAGGCTAAACCGTGCATATGTGATACCCGGCAGGGGTTGTGTGTGCGGGGTTGTGGGGCATGTTTGTTACTGGTCTGCCGGCCGGTTGCGGAGTGATCAAGGTGTGGTGAAGTTGAAGTCCATTGGAAAGTGGCACCGTAGAGGGTGATAGTCCCGTAGGTGTAAGCCGCACTCTTCGTGAGCATGTTTTTCCCAAGTAACACGGAACTCGTGAAATTCCGTGTGAATCTGGCGGGACCACCCGTCAAGCCTAAATACTTCTTGATGACCGATAGCGGACAAGTACCGTGAGGGAAAGGTGAAAAGTACCCCTGGCGGGGAGTGAAATAGTACCTGAAACCGTGTGCCTACAATCCGTCAGAGCCTGGCGCCTCCTTGTGGGGCGGGTGGGTGATGGCGTGCCTTTTGAAGAATGAGCCTGCGAGTTTGTGTTGTGTTGCGAGGTTAACCCGTGTGGGGGAGCCGTAGCGAAAGCGAGTCCTAAGAGGGCGGTGTAGTAGCACGATCAAGACCCGAAGCGGAGTGATCTATCCATGGGCAGGTTGAAGCGTCGGTAAGACGACGTGGAGGACCGAACCCACCTAGGTTGAAAACTGGGGGGATGACCTGTGGATAGGGGTGAAAGGCCAATCAAACTCCGTGATAGCTGGTTCTCCCCGAAATGCATTTAGGTGCAGCGTTGCGTGTTTCTTGCCGGAGGTAGAGCACTGGATAGCCGATGGGCCCGACCAGGTTACTGACGTTAGCCAAACTCCGAATGCCGGTAAGTCAGAGCGCAGCAGTGAGACTGCGGGGGATAAGCTCCGTAGTCGAGAGGGAAACAGCCCAGACCATCAGCTAAGGCCCCTAAGCGGTGACTAAGTGGAAAAGGATGTGGAGTCGCAGTGACAACCAGGAGGTTGGCTTGGAAGCAGCCACCCTTGAAAGAGTGCGTAATAGCTCACTGGTCAAGTGATTCCGCGCCGACAATGTAGCGGGGCTCAAGTCATCCGCCGAAGCTATGGCATTCACGCGTGTACCAAGCCGCCGGCCTCGTGCCGGTTGGTTCAGGTGTGTGGATGGGTAGGGGAGCGTCGTGCCGCCAGTGAAGTCCCGGAGTGATCCAGGGGTGGAGGCGGCACGAGTGAGAATGCAGGCATGAGTAGCGAATCACGTGTGAGAAACACGTGCGCCGAATGATCAAGGGTTCCAGGGTCAAGCTAATCTGCCCTGGGTAAGTCGGGACCTAAGGCGAGGCCGACAGGCGTAGTCGATGGACAACGGGTTGATATTCCCGTACCGGCAACATGGCGCCCCTGACGAACCCGGTGATGCTAACCATCCGAAACCACACCGACCGGACCCTTCGGGGCGAGGCGGTGTGGCAGAGCGTGGGATCCGAACCGGTAGTAGTCAAGCGATGGGGTGACGCAGGAAGGTAGCCCAACCGTGGCGATGGTAGACCACGGGCAAGGACGTAGCACGGGTGGTAGGCAAATCCGCCACCCTCACTTCGATGTGGAGTGTGAGATCTGACGCGGAGCCCGAAGGGCGAAGTGGGTGATCCTATGCTGCCAAGAAAAACCTCTAGCGAGCCATGCGCCGCCCGTACCCCAAACCGACTCAGGTGATCAGGTAGAGAATACCAAGGCGATCGAGAAAACCATGGTTAAGGAACTCGGCAAAATGCCCCCGTAACTTCGGGAGAAGGGGGACCCGGAGCGTCAACCCACTTGCTGGGCGAAGCGTGAAGGGTCGCAGAGACCAGGCCCAAGCGACTGTTTACTAAAAACACAGGTCCGTGCGAAGTCGCAAGACGATGTATACGGACTGACTCCTGCCCGGTGCTGGAAGGTTAAGGGGACGAGTCAACCCGAGCTTGCCTCGAGGTGAAGCTTTGAACTTAAGCCCCAGTAAACGGCGGTGGTAACTATAACCATCCTAAGGTAGCGAAATTCCTTGTCGGGTAAGTTCCGACCTGCACGAATGGAGTAACGACTTGGGCGCTGTCTCAACCATGGACTCGGCGAAATTGCAGTACGAGTAAAGATGCTCGTTACGCGCGGCAGGACGGAAAGACCCCGGGACCTTTACTATAGTTTGGTATTGGTGTTTGGTACGGCTTGTGTAGGATAGGTGGGAGACAGTGAAACAGCCACGCCAGTGGTTGTGGAGTCAACGTTGAAATACCACTCTGGTCGTATTAGATGTCTAACCTAGGCCCATGATCTGGGCCAGGGACAGTGCCTGATGGGTAGTTTAACTGGGGCGGTTGCCTCCTAAAATGTAACGGAGGCGCTCAAAGGTTCCCTCAGCCTGGTTGGCAATCAGGTGACGAGTGTAAGTGCACAAGGGAGCTTGACTGTGAGACAGACATGTCGAGCAGGGACGAAAGTCGGAACTAGTGATCCGGCACCACCATGTGGATGGGGTGTCGCTCAACGGATAAAAGGTACCCCGGGGATAACAGGCTGATCTTCCCCAAGAGTCCATATCGACGGGATGGTTTGGCACCTCGATGTCGGCTCGTCGCATCCTGGGGCTGGAGTAGGTCCCAAGGGTTGGGCTGTTCGCCCATTAAAGCGGCACGCGAGCTGGGTTTAGAACGTCGTGAGACAGTTCGGTCCCTATCCGCCGCGCGCGCAGGAAACTTGAGAAAAGCTGTCCCTAGTACGAGAGGACCGGGATGGACGAACCTCTGGTGTGCCAGTTGTCCCGCCAGGGGCACCGCTGGTTAGCTACGTCCGGACGTGATAACCGCTGAACGCATCTAAGCGGGAAGCACATTTCAAGATAAGGTTTCCCACCCACAAGATGGGGTAAGGCCACCCGCAGACCACGGGATTGATAGGCCGGAGGTGTACAGCAGCAATGCCCAGCCGACCGGTACTAATAGGCCGAGGGCTTGTCACCCACCCACCACACGCCCAAACAAACATGCCACGCGTCCACTACCCAGAATCTGAACCAACAACCCACCCCACCCCCAACAAACCCCCACAACACCGGGGACCCAACACAGGGGGCCAACACACCGGGGAAAACACGGGACAGTTCACAACAGAACAACGGTTCACAACGTTACGGCGGCCATAGCGGCAGGGAAACACCCGGACCCATCCCGAACCCGGAAGTTAAGCCAGCCAGCGCCAATGGTACTGCACCCGACAGGATGTGGGAGAGTAGGACGCCGCCGAACATCTTCTCGTTCAGGGGCCACCTCACGGTGGCCCCTGAACGCATTTCCGGCCACTGCAATTTCCGGCCTTGGTCGGTCGGGGTCGGGTTGCGTAGGTAGCCATCCGGACCACTTGGTGTCCTCAGCTCGCCGTCGAGCAGCGGTTGTCCACCGGGCCGGGTCGGCGAGGTCGTCGCCGTCGGCGGCGACCCGTTGGCTGGCGCCCGAGGAGGTGATGCGCATGAGCGCACACGACAGTCGGGCCGCCGACGTGAACGAGGTGACCCTGGTCGGCAGGCTGTCCCGCCCGGCCGAGGAGCAGATCCTGCCGAGCGGTGACGGGATGTGGAAGTTCCGGGTGATCGTGGGGCGGGACGGCGCGGCTGCTCAGCGGGCCAGCGTGGACGCCCTCGACTGCGTGGTCTGGACGAAGCGGCCGGCTCGCTCGGTCGTCACCTGGCGCAGCGGTGACGTCGTGGAGGTCCGCGGCAGCCTCCGGCGACGGTTCTTCGCGCCGGCCGGGGGCGGGCGGGTGTCGCGGTGCGAGGTGGAGGTGGCCTCGGCGCGTCTCATTCGTCGAGCAGACGGATGAAGGAGCCGAGGCTGGGCTTCGGCTGGAACGAGGTCGCCTTCTCCGGGAGCAGCCCTCCTGCGCGGACGACGTCGACCACGAGGTCGAGCTCGACCGCCGGCAGCAGGGCGGCGGTGACCTTGCCGGGCTTCACCTCGTCGAGGGCGCGAGACAGCGCATGCGCATAGCCGACCTTCGAGGGCCGGCGAGCGAGGCCGGCGAGCAGAGCGGGCTCGACGAGCTGCACCACCGCGTGCCCGCGAGGCACCTCCAGCCGGACCGAGGCCCAGTCGCGCCCGTCGGTGAGGACCAGCGTGTCCTGCGCCAGCGTCGCGACCGCCGACTCGCGGTCGTCCAGACGTGATCACCTGCGCGCCCGATGCGGTGGCCGTCTCGACCAGGTCGTCGAGGCGCACGCCGTGGAAGAGCCGGTGGATCGCCCCGAGGAAGAGCGGCGTCTCGTCCTGGTCGATCACCATCACCAGGCCAGACCGCTGGGGGAGCCCGGGTTCACGGTCGTGCAGCGCCACGGATGCGGCGTAGCGATGGTGACCGTCGGCGACGAGCAGCCGCGCTCCGGCGAGCGCGGCGCAGATCGACTGCTGCTGCTCCGCATCCCGGATGGCCCAGATCCGGTGCTCCTGACCCGCGTGGTCGACGTACTCCCGGTCGGGGGTCCTGGTGCGGACCCGCCGGCTCACGTCCCGGACAGCAGCCGGACCACGGTGCACGAGCAGGATCGGCGCGGGGTTGAGACGCATCGTGCCCATCCGGGTGGCGAGCTCCTTGACCTGCTGCGGGTGAACACCCTCGTGCGGGAACACCTGCCGTTCCTCGGGCGTCGCCGCGATCCGCGAGAGGTCCAGGCAGGCGACGAGCCCGCGCACCGTGAGGCCGGAGTCCGAGTACTCGTGGAGATAGAGCGCCGCCTCCTCGTCACGGGTCGCGAGTCCGCGGCGCTGCCAGGTCTGCAGACGCTGCGGGACCCCGCGGTAGGGTCGCGCGAAGGCGCGGGCGGAGGCTGGGTCCCCGACGCGCCGCGGCGCCAGCGAGAGGGCTCGGAACGGCGAGAGCTGAAGCGGGCCGGCGACGTACGGCGGGACCGTGGGGCGACCGGACTCCATCGGTGCATCGTAGGGGCAACGAGCAAGGAGCAAGACGGTGGCCGATCCAGGGGACGAGCGCCTCGCGACTTCCTACGACCTGCTGATGTTCGACCTCGACGGCGTGGTGTACCTCGACGGCCAGGCGGTGCAGCACGCCGCCGCCGGCATCGCGCAGTCCCGCGCTGCCGGCGCGCACATCGCCTTCATCACCAACAACGCCGCACGCACCCCCGAGCAGGTGTCCGAGCACCTCCGGGGGCTGGGGGTGGACGCCGACCCGGCGGACGTGGTGACCTCGTCCCAGGCCGCGGCACGCCTGCTCCGCGACCAGCACGGGGTGGGGGCTCGCGTCGCCGTGCTGGGGGCGGACGGGCTGTCCGCGGCGCTGCGCCAGGCGGGCCTCGTGCCGGTGCCGGTGGGGGACAGCGAGGCGGTCGCCATCGTGTCGGGGTACGCGCCCGAGGTCCGCTGGAAGACGATCATGCGGGCGACGGTGGAGATCCGCAACGGCCTCCCCTGGGTCGCGACCAACACCGACCCGACGCTGCCGACCGGCGAGGGTCCCGCGCCCGGCCACGGCACCCTCGTGACGATGATCAGCGACTTCGCCGGGGTGCGGCCCGAGGTGGCCGGCAAGCCGGAGCGACCCTTGTTCGACGAGACGTTCCGCCGGGTGGGTGGCACCCGGCCGCTGATGGTCGGTGACAGTCTCCACACCGACATCGCGGGCGCCCACGCGGCCGAGACCGACTCGCTGCTGGTGATGACGGGGGTGACCGGGCTCTCCGAGCTGGTGACCGCGCGACCCGAGCAGCGACCGACCTGGGTCGGCCAGGACCTGCGAGCGCTGGGTCGTCCGGGCAGTGCCGCTGCCGAGCACGACGGACGATGGCGGGCGCTGGGCTGGTCTGCCCGCGTGGAGGACGGGCGACTCGTCGTGGGCGGCGGTGGCCATCCCGACGGCTGGTGGGCCGCGGTCGGGGCTGCGGGCTGGGCACACCTCGACAAGACCGGTGAGGTGGCCGACGTGTCGGGGCTGACCGCTCCCGGCGCGGAAGCCGCGGCGGGGTAGCCTGCGGCCATGACCGACCACTCGCCGTCGCCCGCTCCGGAGGACCTCGACGAGAGCGGCCGGGACGAGAGCGGCCGGGACGAGAGCGGCCGGGACGAGAGCGGCCGGGACGAGGTCGAGGTGGAGGCTCCCGAGCCCACCCACACCGGAGTGCCGGCGGTCGACGACGTCCTCGCCGAGGTCGACCGTCTCGACGACGCTCCGCTCGAGGAGCACCTCCCGGCCTTCGAGAAGGCCCACGAGGCGCTCCGCTCCGCCCTCGACGCCGATCCGGGCGAGCCGGCGTAGTCGGTGGCGCCGCGTCGCCTGAGGCTCGACGCCGAGCTCGTACGCCGCGGACTGGCGCGCTCGCGCGACCAGGCCGCGCAGCTGATCGCCGAGGGCCGCGTGAGCGTCGCGGGCGCGAGGGCGACCAAGGCGGCGACCGCCGTGACCACCGATGTCGCGCTGGTGGTGGCGGCCGATCCGGCGCTGAAGGGCGCCGCGGAGTACGTGTCGCGCGGCGGGCACAAGCTCGCCGGAGCGCTGGCGGCCTTCCGACCGGCGGGACTGGTCGTGTCGGGCCGACGCTGCCTCGACGCGGGTGCCTCGACGGGCGGTTTCACCGACGTGCTCCTGCGCGAAGGCGCCCGCGAGGTGGTCGCGGTCGACGTCGGCTACGGACAGCTGGCCTGGCGGCTCCAGCAGGACGCGCGGGTGCAGGTGCACGACCGGACGAACGTTCGCGAGCTCGACCTCGACACGATCGGGGGCCCGGTCGACCTGGTCGTCGGTGACCTCTCCTTCATCTCCCTCACCCTGGTCCTCGATGCGCTGATCGCCGTCGCGGCCGACGGAGCCGACCTGGTCCCGATGGTCAAGCCGCAGTTCGAGGTCGGCAAGGAGCGGGTGGGCAAGGGGGGCGTCGTACGCGATCCCGCGCTGCGGGCCCAGGCAGTGGCGACCGTCGCGGACGCCGCGGCCGCCCGCGGCTGGGGCGTGCGCGCGGTGACGGTGAGCCCGCTGCCGGGTCCGTCGGGCAACGTCGAGTTCTTCTTGTGGCTGCGACGCGGGCCGGCGGTGATCGGCCGGGCCGAGATCGAGGCCGTGGTGTCGGCCGGTCCGCCGGGGGTGCCGGGTGAGAAGGTGGAGCCGTGAGCGACCAGCGACGCGTGCTCCTCCTGGCACACCCGGGCCGGACGGAGGCCCGTGCCGTGGCGCAGAAGCTCGTGGACGCGCTCACCGGTCACGGCCTGCGGGTACGCGTGCTGCGCGACGAGGCCGCCGCACTCGGTCTGAGCGATGTCGGCGGGCTCGAGCTCGCCGACGCCGGCGACCCGTGCGCGGGCTGCGAGCTGGTCGTCGTGATCGGTGGTGACGGCACGATCCTGCGCGCCGCCGAGGTCGCCCACCCCAGTGGTACCCCGCTGCTGGGAGTCAACCTCGGCCATGTCGGGTTCCTGGCCGAGGCGGAGTACGACGACGTCGGTGCCACCATCGACGCGATCGTCGAGCGGCGCTACACCGCCGAGGACCGGCTCACGCTCGACGTGTCGGTCTTCCGCGACGGCGAGCTGGTGACCAGCACCTTCGCCCTCAACGAGGCGAGCGTGGAGAAGGCCGCCCGCGAGCGGATGCTCGAGGTCGTCGTCGAGGTCGACGGGCGGCCGCTGTCGCGCTGGGGGTGTGACGGGGTCGTCTGCGCCACGCCGACCGGGTCGACGGCCTACAACTTCAGTGCCGGCGGCCCCATCGTCTGGCCGGGGGTCGAGGCGCTCCTGATGGTGCCGATCAGTGCCCACGCCTTGTTCGCGCGCCCGCTCGTGGTGGCGCCGACGTCCGTCCTGGCCGTCGAGGTCATCTCCCGTCAGACGTCCGGGGTGCTGTGGTGCGACGGACGCCGCACGGTCGACCTCCCGCCGGGCGCTCGGATCGAGGTGCGCCGGGGCGCGAGGCCGGTACGCCTCGTGCGACTGCACGAGGCGCCGTTCACCGACCGGCTGGTGGCCAAGTTCGGCCTGCCCGTCGAGGGCTGGCGGGGCGCGGGCGAGCGCCGCCACCGGGGTGAGACCGGTGCTTGAGGAGCTGCGGATCACCGGCCTCGGCGTGATCGAGTCCGCCACGCTCGAGCTCGGCCCCGGCCTGACTGTGATCACCGGTGAGACCGGCGCCGGCAAGACGATGGTGGTGACCGCGCTGGGCCTCCTGCTCGGGGGCCGCGCCGACAGCGGGGCGGTCAGGTCGGGGAGCCGCTCGGCGCGGGTGGAGGGATCGCTCCGGGTGAGCGCGCTCCCCGAGGTCGCCGCGGCGGTGGACGAGGCCGGGGGAGAGGTCGAGGGCGACCACGTGCTGCTGGCGCGCAACGTCTCGGCCGAGGGCCGTTCCCGGGCGTTCGTGGGTGGAGCCTCGGTACCGGTGTCGCACCTCGCGGCGGTGGCCGAGCCGCTGGTGGCGGTCCACGGCCAGGCCGACCAGCACCGGCTGCTCCGGCCCCGAGCCCAGCGTGACGCGCTCGACGCCTTCGGCGCAGACACGATCGCGCCCCTCCTCGCCCACTACCGCCGGCTTCATGCCGAGCTGCGTGACACCGAGCAGGAGCTGTCAGAGGTGGTGGCGAGCGCCCGCGAGAGGGCTCGCGAGGCCGACCTGCTCCGGTTCGGCCTGGCCGAGATCGAGGCCGTGGCGCCGGAGGCGGGGGAGGACGTGTCCTTGGCCGAGGAGGAGCAGCGCCTCGGCCACGCCGACACGCTGCGCACCGCGGCCGGGTCGGCGCGGGCTGCGCTGTCGTCCGACGACGGCGGGCCGGACGCCCTCGCCGCCGTGGCCGCCGCGCGCACGCTTCTCGACGGCGTACGCGAGCACGACCAGACCGCCGCCGACCTCGCCGACCGCGTCGCCGAGCTCACCTACCTGTTGTCGGACGTCGCCGCCGACGTCTCGTCCTACGCCTCCGGCCTCGAGACCGACCCCGGCCGGTTGGCAGCCGTGTCGGAGCGACGAGCGGCGCTGACCGCGCTGACCCGCAAGTACGGCGAGACTGCGGCCGACGTGCTCGCCTGGGCGGAGACGTCGGCGGCGCGGCTGGCCCAGCTCGACGACACCGACGACCGGATCACCCGCCTGCGCGACCAGCGCGACGACCTCCGGGGTCGCCTCGGCCCCGCGGCCTTCGCCCTGTCCGAGGCCCGCACCACCGTGGCCACCCGCCTCTCGGCCGAGCTCACCGGCGAGCTCGACCTGCTCGCCATGCCGCACGCCGTGCTCGAGGTCGTGGTGCGCCAGACCGACGTCGACGACGGGCTCGTGGTCGGTCAGCGAACCCTGCGGTTCGGGTCGTCCGGGGTCGATGAGGTCGAGTTCCTGCTCGCCGCCAACACCGGGAGCGAGAAGCGTCCGCTCCACAAGGGCGCGTCGGGCGGTGAGCTGTCACGCGTGATGCTGGCGCTCGAGGTCGCCCTGGCCGGCACCAGCGCGGTGCCGACCTTCGTCTTCGACGAGGTCGACAGCGGGGTGGGCGGCAAGGCCGCGGTCGAGGTCGGTCGTCGTCTGGCCAGACTGGCCGAGGTGGCGCAGGTCCTGGTGGTCACCCACCTGCCGCAGGTGGCGGCGTACGCCGATCGTCACGTCGTGGTCGAGAAGGCGAGCGACGGCTCGGTGACGACGTCCGGCCTGACCCTCCTCGACGCCGCCGGGCGCGAGCGCGAGCTGTCGCGGATGTTCGCCGGGATGGAGGAGTCCGAGACCGCGTTGGCCCATGCCCGGGAGCTCCTCGAGGCGGCTGGTCGAGCCGTCACCTGACAGCTCCGGCCGCCGACGCGCCCGGTGCCGGCCTGCCGGGAACTGCGCCCCCTCACTGGCACGATGACGCGAGTGGTGAAGCTCAGGACACGACTCAGGCCCGACGCCGCGGGCGTCACCGGCACGTCCCGCACCGACCGCCGTACGTCGGCGCTGCTCGGGCGCATCTCGGCCGGCGACGTCGCCGTCCTCGACCAGGTGGATCTCGACGGGCCGACCGCCGACGCCCTGGTCGAGGTCGGTGTGGTGGCGGTGCTGAACCGAGCGGAGATGATCTCCGGCCGGTTCCCGAACCGGGGTCCGCAGATCCTGGTGGCCGCCGGCATCCCGATGGTCGACCAGCTCGTCGCCACGAGCGGACGCGACCCGCTGTCCGTGATCGGCGACGGTCGCCGGGTGCGCGTGCTGGGCGGCTCCGTGCTGCTCGGTGACGAGGTGGTGGCGGAGGGTCGCGAGGTCACCCAGGAGGTCGTGACGGCGCAGCTCGACGCCGCCCATTCCGGCCTGTCGACGCAGCTGCAGACCCTGACCCACAGCAGTGCCGAGTTCGTACGACGCGAGGAGCCGCTGCTGCTCCACGGCCAGGGCCTGCCCCGGCTGCGGACGAGGATCAAGGGGCGCCCCGTCGTGGTGGTCGGCCGCGGCCCGGACGACGCGGCGGAGCTACGCACCATGCGTCGCTACCTGCGGGAGATGCGTCCGGTGGTGATCGTCACCGGCGAGGGCCTCGAGGTGGCGCGCGCCGCCGGCCTCACGCCCGACGTGGTGGTTCTCGACTCGCGGACCGAGGACCTGCCCGCAGCCCGCGGTCTCCGGTCCGCCCGTGACGTGGTCGTGACCGAGCCTCCGGGCTCCGCCAAGGGCGGGTCGAGCACCGAGCGCTACGAGCGGGTCGGCGTACGGACCGTGACCATGCAGACCAGCGCCTCGCCGGCCGACGCGGCGCTGCTGCTGGCCGACGGGGCGGGGGCGCGCCCGATCGTGGCCGTCGGCCTGCGCGGCACGCTGGAGGAGTTCCTCGACACCAGTCGCGACGGGCTGGGGAGCGGCTACGTCACGCGCCTGAAGGTCGGGCCGAAGCTCGTCGACGCCACCGCCGTGCCGATGCTCTACTCCGGACAGCTCCGCGCCCGCCACGCCTACCTGGTGCTGTTGATCGGCCTGATCGCGGTCGCCGCGGCCATCGCCACCACGCACGTGGGTCACCAGTGGGCTCTCGACCTGCGTGATCAGGTCGACCAGCTGGTCACCGAGATCCGCGGACGACTCTCGTGATCCGGTCCCGAGGCTTCGCCGTCCCGCTGGTCGCCGTACTCCTGGCCCTGGCCACCGGCGTCGCCCTCGGCGCCGGCCCGCTCAGCACGACCGGGTCGAGTGCCGAGCCGGCACCGTCCACCACGTCGACCGCGCCGGACGCGACGTATCCCGACGCGTTCGCCGCCTCGGTGGCCGGGCGCCTCTACGGCGACGGGCTGTCCCGGCGCCCGGTGGCCGTCGTCACCCTGCCTGGTGCCGACGCGTCGACGGTCTCGGCCCTGACCTCTCAGATCGAGCTGGCCGGAGGCACCGTGGCGGGCGTCTACCCGCTCGGCTCGCAGCTGGTCGACGCCGAGCAGAAGAGTCTGGTCGACACCCTCGGGGTCCAGCTGGGCAAGCAGCTCCATGGACAGGTGGCCACGCACACCTCGACCTACCCGCGGATCGGGCAGCTCCTCGCCATCGGGATCGCCACGCCGGGCACGACGCCCGGCCAACCCGACGACGACGTCGCCGCCGTTCGCCAGAGTCTGGTCGCCGCGCACCTGCTCACGGTGCCGGCCGGCAACCCGGTGACCGCGCCACTGGTGCTCGTGGTCACCGGGACCGAGGTCGACCAGGCCATCGCGGACGGTCTGCTGGCGGGTCTGGC
The DNA here is from genome assembly GCA_963805345.1 of uncultured Actinomycetota bacterium. Lineage (GTDB taxonomy): Bacteria > Actinomycetota > Actinomycetes > Propionibacteriales > Nocardioidaceae > Nocardioides. The sequence goes on along the minus strand of CAWDUA010000003.1, from coordinate 549,308 downwards.
CACCAAGGCGCGAGGGGTGGTCGCCGTCGGCTCGACGCGTGCGCCCAACGTGGTCGGGCTCGGCGCCGACGGCGTCACCCGGCAGGTCACCACCGTGGACGGTGCCGAGACGAGTGCCGGGCGGGTGGCCGCGGTGCTGGCCCTGATCCGGTCGTGGTCGAAGCACGGCGGCGCCTACGGTGCGTCGGGATCCGACGGATCGGCCCCGCTCGGGTAGGATGGAATCCCGTGAAGCAGGCGCCCGTCACCAAGCACGTGTTCGTCACCGGGGGCGTCGCCTCCTCACTCGGTAAGGGGCTCACGGCCTCCAGCCTCGGGCGGCTTCTCAGCTCCCGTGGGCTCCGGGTCACGATGCAGAAGCTGGACCCGTATCTCAACGTCGACCCCGGCACGATGAACCCGTTCCAGCACGGCGAGGTCTTCGTGACCGACGACGGAGCCGAGACCGACCTCGACATCGGTCACTACGAGCGCTTCCTCGACACCGAGCTCGGGCAGAAGGCCAACGTCACCACCGGGCAGGTCTACTCCAGCGTCATCGCCAAGGAGCGCCGTGGCGACTACCTCGGTGACACCGTGCAGGTGATCCCCCACATCACCAACGAGATCAAGGAGCGCATCCTGGCCATGGGCGGCCACGGCGGCACGCCGGGGGTCGACGTGGTGATCACCGAGATCGGTGGCACCGTTGGCGACATCGAGTCGCTGCCCTTCCTGGAGTCCGCACGCCAGGTGCGCCAGGACATCGGTCGCGACAACTGCTTCTTCCTCCACGTGTCGCTGGTGCCCTACATCGGCCCGTCGGGCGAGCTGAAGACCAAGCCGACCCAGCACTCCGTCGCCGCACTCCGCTCGATCGGCATCCAGCCGGATGCGATCGTCTGCCGCGCCGACCGCGAGATCCCCGAGGGGATCAAGAAGAAGATCTCCCAGATGTGCGACGTCGACCAGGACGCCGTCGTCACCGCGGCGGACGCGCCGTCGATCTACGACATCCCCAAGGTGCTCCACCGCGAGGGCCTCGACGCCTACGTCGTACGCCGGCTCGACCTGCCCTTCCGCGACGTCGACTGGACCACCTGGGACGACCTCCTGCGCAAGGTCCACCACCCCCAGGAGGAGGTCACCGTCGCGCTGGTGGGCAAGTACATCGACCTCCACGACGCCTATCTCTCCGTCGCCGAGGCGCTTCGAGCCGGGGGGTTCGCCCACGAGGCGGCCGTCCGGATCCGCTGGGTGCCTTCGGACGAGTGCGCCGACCCGCACGGCGCCCACCGCGAGCTGCACGACGTCGACGCGATCTGCGTGCCCGGGGGCTTCGGGATCCGCGGGCTCGACGGCAAGCTCGGCGCCCTGACCTACGCCCGCCTGCACGGTATCCCGACGCTCGGGCTCTGTCTGGGCCTCCAGTGCATGGTCATCGAGTACGCCCGCAACGTCGCCGGTCTCGAGAAGGCGGCGTCCACGGAGTTCGACCCCGACTGTCCCGAGCCGGTCATCGCGACCATGGAGGAGCAGAAGTCCTACGTCGACGGCGCGGGCGACCTCGGCGGCACCATGCGGCTGGGGCTCTACCCGGCCGAGCTGGGCGCCGGGACGATCGTCCGGCAGGCCTACGGCGAGGGCCGGATCGAGGAGCGTCACCGCCACCGCTACGAGGTGAACAACCACTACCGCGAGCAGCTCGCCGCCGCCGGACTGGTCTTCTCGGGGATGAACACCGACCTCGACCTGGTCGAGTTCGTCGAGCTGCCGCGCGATGTCCACCCCTACTACGTCTCGACCCAGGCCCACCCGGAGCTACGGTCGCGACCGACGCGGCCGCACCCGTTGTTCGCGGGGCTCGTCGGCGCCGCGATCGAGCGTCAGAAGGCGGAGCGGTTCCCGATCGACGAGTCCAAGCTCCGCCGCGAGTTCGACGACGACTGAAGCGTGCCCTGATCACCGCCTTCCACACCGAGCGGGAGTACGGCGCGCTGTTCGCGGCCGCGGGCCTCGAGCTCGACCGTGTCGTCGACACCCCGACGCGGTTCTCGGTCCTCGAGGGCCGGGGCTTGATGCCCTGAGCTCCCTCAGACGGCGCGGGCCCGCTCGCGACGCGCCAGCGTGTCGACCCCGATCAGGATCGCGGCTCTGACCGTCGGGTCGCAGTCGGCGTCGGCGGCCATCTCGTCGGCCCGCTCGCGGAACCCGTCGTCGACGACCTGGGGGAACATCCCGAACATCAGACCGAACACCATCAGCATCCCGCCCCCCGCCAGGGCCGGCACCTCGTCGAGGAAGCGGTCGGCGTACGGGAGCAGCACGTCGTCCTGCTCCGGCTGCCAGAACGCCCGGATCAGTGCTCCGAGCATCGGGCCACCGGGCACGTTCTTCTTCTCGAAGAGCTCCGACCAGGCCTCCTCCTTGGCCTCCGGGTGGGGTCGGGCGGTCCGGACCGCGAGGGCTCTGATGGCGGCATCGGGATCGGGATCGCGCTCGAGGAGGCCCTCGACCGTGGCCTCGTCGTACTGGCCGATCGCGGCTCGCCGCGTCGCCACCCGCCAGGCCAGGTCGACGTCCGCCGCGGCGGCCTCGTCGAGACGGGCCAGGTGGTCCTCGGAGCGAGCAGCGGCGGCGAGGGTCCGCAGGGCGGGGGTGGCGAGGTCGGGGTCGTCCGCCAACGACGCCGCCACGTCGGCGAGCTGGTCGAGGCGCTCGGTGATGCGGTGGCCGGGCGTCCAACGCTGCGCCAGCTCGAGGGCGACGTTGAGGAAGGGCTCGACCACCGCGTGGCTGCGCTCACGTCGGAGCACCTCGAGGACACTGGTGAACAGGTCTTCGCCCGCGAGCTCCCCGTCGCTGACCATCTGGAACCCGGTGACGACGGCCAGTGCCCGGTCGACAGCGGCGGGAAGGTCGGCGGCGCGGTCGAGGAGGGTCCGGACGGATCGGGGGTCGGGCCGGACCGCAGCGAAGGTGAGGTCGCCGGCATTCAGCAGATGGAGGTCGGCCTCGGGGAGGTCGACCGGCGTCAGGGTCCCGTGGGTCTCGACCTCGGTGACACCGAGCAGCGTGACGCCCGGGTCGGAGACGTCGTGGTCGGAGACCCGGTAGGAGGCGATGTCGAGCCGGTGCGGACGGGGTTCGTCGTCGTCGGGCGAGATCGCCGAGATCGACCCGTCGGTCAGGCGCAGGGTGTCGGTGCCGACCCGGTCGAGCCAGGCCACGGTCCACGCCCGGAGGTCGCGGCCGGCCGCCTCGCCGATCGCCGTCATCAGGTCGTCGAGGACGGTGTTGCCCCAGGCGTGCTCACGGAAGTAGGCGCGAAGCCCCTCGACGAAGGCGTCCTCCCCGACGTAGGCCATCAGCTGCTTGAGGACGCTCGCGCCCTTGGTGTAGGTGATCGCGTCGAAGTTCGCCATGGCCTGGGCGACGTTGGGCACCTCGCCGCGGATCGGGTGGGTCGCCGGCGACATGTCCTGCCGGTAGCCGCCCATCTTGCCGCCGGCCAGGAAGGTGGCCCACTCGTCGGTGAACTCGGTGCAGTTCACGCCGGCCCAGTTGGAGGCCCAGGAGGCGAACGCCTCGTTGAGCCAGAGGTCGTCCCACCAACGCATCGTGACCAGGTCGCCGAACCACATGTGTGCCATCTCGTGCAGGAGGATCTGGGCCCGGACCGCGCGCTGACCGTAGGTCGGAGTGCTGCGGTACAGCACGCTGTCGGTCCAGGTCACCGACCCCCAGTTCTCCATCGCCCCACCCATGTTGGGCACGAACACCTGGTCGTAGCGCTCCTGCGGGAACGGCTGACCGAAGCGCTCGCCGAAGAAGGTGAGGCCGCGCTCGGTGAGGTCGAACAGCTCCTCGGCGTCGCGTTCGAGGAACTGCGTGAGCGACTGCCGGCCGAACAGGCCGAGGTCGTAGCCTGCGCGCGAGGACCGCAGCTCGTGGAACGGCCCGGCGTTGACGACCGTGACGTACGTCGACAGCGGGGGCGTGTCACCGAAGGTCCAGCGTCGCCCGCCGTCCGCGAGGTCCTCGACCCGCTCGGGCGCGGAGTTGCTCGTGACGGTCCAGGTCTCGTGGGCGTCGACCACGAACCCGTGCGGCGCCTTGAGGTCGGGCTGGTCGAAGCAGGCGAAGGCGTAGCGCGCCATGTCGGGCTCGAAGGTCGACCAGACGTAGACGAGCTTGTCGTTCGGGTCGACGGTGCGCAGGATCGCATTGCCGGACGACGTGTCGCTCTGCGTCGAGCTGACCACGAGCACGTTGTCGGCGCGGAGGTCGGGGAGCGGGAGACGCCCACAGTCCGCGGTGGCGGGATCCAGGGGCTCGCCGTTGAGGGTCGCCGAGACGACCCGGCCGACACAGTCGACGAACGTGCTCGCACCGGGCTCACGACTGGTGAACGAGATGGTCGAGGTGGCGGCCCAGAGCTCGCCGTCGTAGAGCCCCCGCAGGTCGACGTACACGTCGTACCGCTCGACCGTGAGGAGGTCGGATCGTGTGGCTGCTTCGTCCCGAGTCAGGCTGGCCAGGTCGTTCATCCGGCCACCGTAGCGCCCGTACCAGAGGCTGCGAGAGTAACGATCCGACGTCCATCGCAGGCGGGGGTCCTTGACTCCACCCCCCAGGCCGACCACTGTGACCCCCAGGCCATTTGGCTTTCTCGTACGCGGAAGGAACTCACCCACCATGCGTCTCAAGCGTTCCCTCGGGCTGATCAGTGCAGCCGCTCTCGCCGCCACCCTGGCGGCTTGCGGCTCCTCCAACTCGTCAACGGCTACCGACGCCGGTGCCAGCGGGGGCGCCACCAAGATCGGTAACTGCGACATCACCAGCAAGGCCAACAGCATCTCGCTCACGCCCGTGAAGGCGGACACGCTCACGGTCGAGACGACCCTCCCCGCGCCTGGCTGGTGGAACGGCACCACGCCGGAGTCGATCAAGGACGGCTACGAGTACTGCATGGCGGCTGAGCTGGCCAACATGGCCGGACTGAGCTCGGTGACGGTCAAGAACGTCTCGTTCGACCAGCTGGTGGCCGGCCACACCAACGACTTCGACCTTGCCTTGGCGGAGATCTCGATCACCCCCGAGCGCGCCCAGGTCGTGGACTTCTCGAAGCCGTACTTCGACTCCAACGTGGGCGTGCTGGTCAAGAAGGGCGCGGACGTCACCGAGGACAACATCACGAGCAAGCGATGCGCGGCCTACTCGGGCACGACCTCAGTCCCGTTCATCCAGGACCAGCTGAAGTGCACGGACACCAAGATCTACCCGGACTCGCAGACTCTCTACCAGAGCGTGATCTCCGGTCAGTCGGATGCGGCGTTCCTCGACACCGCCATCGTGCTGGCCGAGGCCAAGCAGACCGGCGGTCAGCTCGAGGTGGTGGGTCAGTACAAGACGGGTGAGCAGTACGGCGCCATCTACCCCAAGGGCTCGGCCAACAAGGACGCGCTCGACCAGGGGATTGCGACCATGCTGAGTGACGGGACGTTGGACAACCTGTCCAAGACCTACCTCGGCCCTGCCTTCGGTGGAGACCCCACCTCGGTCCCGATCTGGACGATCCAGTAGAACGACGACGATGAGCACCTCGATCCTCGTCAGCGAGGAGCTACAGCCAGGGCCCTCCCCGAGCCCGCCACGTCCGGTGACCGGACTGGCGGTGCTGGGATTGGTCCTGGCCATCCTCGGCACGGCGCTGATGGCGAAGGCCGGCACGATGCTGCGGTCCTTCAACCACGACGGCTGGGTCTCGACGACCGTGGCCATCGTGCTGGTGGTACTCAGCCTCTACGCATGGGTTCCAGCGTTCCGCGCCTTCGGGGCGGCCCGTCAGCGGTCCGCTCTGCTGGCTGAGGGCGAGCTGGTGGCGGCCAGGCGGGTGGCAGCCCGAGGCCGTGAAGAGGCCCTCATCGCGATGGGGTTCGCGGCGGCCAGTGCCCTGGTGGCCATGTTGTTGGTCTTCGTGCTCGCCAACAGCGGCGGCGTGGCGACCACGTTCTTCAACCTCCACGACATCGAGCTGTCACGGAGCGAAGTGGTCCACGCTTTCTGGACCAACATCTGGGTCGCGTGTGTGTCCGAGGTCCTGGTGCTGATCTTCGGCCTGCTTGTGGCGATCGTGCGCATGCTCCCGGGGCGGGCGGGGGCTCCGCTCCGCGCGATCGCGGTGGTCTACTGCGACGTCTTCCGGGCCATCCCCGCGATCGTGGTGATCTACCTGATCGTGTTCGGCCTGCCCCTCACCGGCGTGAGTTTCTTCCAGAAGATGCCGACCGTCTGGCTGGGGATCATCGCGCTCTCGCTGACCTACACGGCGTACGTGTCCGAGGTCTACCGGGCGGGACTCTCGTCCATCCACCCGAGCCAGAGTGCCGCGGCGAGGTCGCTGGGACTCGGTTACGTCCAAACCCTCCGCACCGTGCTCGTTCCGCAAGCGGTTCGTAGGGTGATTCCGCCGCTGCTGAACGACTTCATCAGCCTGCAGAAGGACACCGCGCTCCTGTCCGTGGCGGCGATCGCCGAGGCTCTGTTGGTCGCCAAGCTGTGGGAGACCCAGCTGTTCAACCTGTCGCCGGTCACGCTGGTGGCGTTCCTGTTCATCCTCATCACGATCCCCCAGGCGCGCTTCGTCGACTGGCTGATCGACCGCGACGCCAAGCGACGGGCAGGTAGCTGATGGCTTTCCTCGAGATCGACGAGGTCCACAAGGCCTACGGGCACCACGAGGTCCTCAAGGGCGTGACCCTGAACGTGGAGCGGCACGAGGTCGTCTGCCTGATCGGCGCCTCGGGTTCCGGTAAGTCGACTCTGCTGCGGTGTGTCAACGCCCTGGAGGACATCCAGGGCGGGGAGATCCGGATCGAGGGTGACTGCGTCACCGGGGCCGGGGTCGACCTCAACGCGCTCCGGCGCGATGTCGGGATCGTCTTCCAGAGCTACAACCTCTTCCCCCACATGACAGTGCTGGAGAACGTGATGCTGGCGCCGACCCGGGTCGGCGGCGTCTCGAAGTCCGAGGCCCGCACCCGCGGCGAGGCGCTCCTGGAGTCCGTCGGGATGTCCGACAAGGCGGAGTCCTATCCCGACATGCTGTCGGGTGGGCAGCAGCAGCGGGTGGCGATCGTGCGTGCCCTGGCCATGCAGCCACGGGTCATGCTCCTCGACGAGATCACCGCGGCGCTGGACCCCGAGCTGGTCGGAGACGTGCTCGAGATCGTCCGCGAGCTCGCGCACGGCGGGCTGACGATGCTGCTGGCGACCCACGAGATGGGCTTCGCCAAGGAGGTGGCCAGCCAGGTGTGCTTCCTGGACGCCGGTCAGATCCTCGAGCGTGGGTCTGCTCAGCAGATCTTCGAGGACCCGAAGGAGGAGCGCACCCAGCAGTTCCTCAGTCGCGTGGTGAAGTCGGGCCGCCTGTAGCGTCGGGGCGTGCCCACGCCGCGTGCCGAGATCGCCGACACCCCGGAGAGCTGGCCCGTCGAGAGTTCACGGGACCTCTTCCGGGGTGACTGGCTGATGGCCCTGCGAGCGGACGCCGTACGCCGTCCCGGTGACGTCGAGGCGGAGCCGTTCGAGCGCTGGGTGCTCGAGCACCCCGGAGCGGTCGTCGTCCTCGCCGTCGACGACGAGGAGAGGGTGTGTTGCCTGCGCCAGTACCGTCACCCTGCCCAGGGTCGTTTCATCGAGCTGCCGGCCGGTCTGCGCGACGCCGACGGCGAGGACCCGCTCGAGACCGCCCAGCGCGAGCTCCGCGAGGAGGCGGAGCTCGAGGCGAGGGAGTGGCGGCGGTTGTTCGAGCTCAACCCGTCGGCGGGCATCACCAGCGAGTGGCAGGTCTGCTTCCTGGCGCGCGACCTGCACGCGGTCAGCCGCGGTGACTTCGCCCTCGAGCACGAGGAGGCCGACATGGAGCGGCTCTGGGTGCCGGTCGACGACCTGGTCGAGGGGGTGCTCGACGGTCGCATCGGGGAGTCACCGATCGCTGTCTGCGTGCTCGCGTACGACGCGCTGCGCCGTCGCGGGCGGCTCTGACGCCGGTGTCGCGGACGCTGTCAGGGGCCCTGGACCGTCGTCGGGCGAGGTGCGGGCGCGGACCGCTGTGCCGTCCCGCGTCGTGTTGGTTCGTGTTCGGCGCCCCCCACGACGTACCGTCTCGACGCCGAGCGCGTCGGGCCACCGAGGGCGGCGCGCGTGCTGTGCCTGACAGGAGAGTCGTGTGAGCGTGGCCGAGGGCGGTGTGCAAGCGGACGACTCGGTGGGTCTGCCGGTCGACCCGGCGGATCGCGCTGCGCGCAGGCATGGACCCGCCAAGACCCTCGACGACCGGTGGCCCGACCGCTTCGCGGCGGTGATGTACGGGTTCGCGTTCTTCACGCTCGTGGTCAGCCTCGTGCCCGACTGGCGGGCATACTTCACCCGTCCGGAGGACGTCGTGTCGGCGCTGACGATTCCGGTCTACCCCAGCCTGGCCTACGCCGCGCTGCTGGCCGTTCTCGGTGCGGCGCTGCGCCGACGGATCTCCGCCGCGTGGTGGCTGACCCTCGTCTGGTGGCTCCTCCTGCCCGAGATCGCTCGGGTGCTGTTCCTGACCGAGGACTGGGACTGGCCGTCGGCCATCGGGCTCGTCCTCGGAGCCGCGGCGATCATCCTCGCCTGGCGGGTCCGAGACCAGTTCGTCGTGCACCGCGTGGCCGGCAGCCTGCGGCAGGCCACGCTGATGTTCGTGCTCGGAGCGGCCGGCGTGCTCGTCGTCGGGGCGCTGCTCGTGGGGCGCTTCGGCCACTCGGGCAGCGCCAGTCAGACGGAGCGATTCGTCCTGGCCCAGATGCTCTCCCAGGTCGGGCGCCATCTCGACAACGCGACGACCGTGGGGGCGCCGTTCTGGGTGCACGGCGTGATCGGGTTCCTCGGTGCGGTGGTCGTCCTGCTGTCCGCCCTGATGCTCTTCCGGCCGCCCGCGGACACCCGGATGCTTTCGGCGGACGACGAGGCACGCGTACGCACGCTGCTGCGTGACTTCGGCGAGCACGACTCGCTCGGCTACTTCGCCACGCGCCGCGACAAGGCCGTCGTCTGGGACCACGACGAGCCCGCACGGGCGCGTGCCGGTGTGTCCTACCGCGCATTCGGGTCGATCAGCCTGGCCAGCGGGAATCCCGTCGGCGACCCCGAGGCGTGGGACGCCGCGATCGCCCGCTGGCGCGCCCACGCCCGGGCCTCGGGGCTCAGCCTGGCCGTGATGGGGGCCGGTCAGTCCGGTGCCGCGGCGTACGCCCGGGCCGGCCTGAACGCCTTCGAGATCGGCGACGAGGCCGTCCTCGACCTGGCCGCGTTCTCACTCAGCGGCCCCGGCATGAAGGCCGTCCGCAGGGCGGTCGTCCGGCTCCAGCGGCGGGGCTACACCACGCACGTGCAGCGCCATCAGCTGCTCGACTCCGCGGCGTTCGCCGAGCTCGCGGCCGCCGCGGGACAGTGGCGCGGGGACGGCGGCGACGAACGTGGGTTCTCCATGGCTCTGGGGCGGGTGGAGGACCCGCTCGACGGGGCCAGCGTGCTGGTGACCGCCCGCGACGGCGACGGAGCACTCCGCGGCTTCCTCAGCTTCGTGCCGTGGGGCCGCAACGGGCTCTCGCTCGACCTGATGCGCCGCGACCCGACCGCCGACAACGGGCTGGTCGAGCTGATGGTCGCGTCTGTGGCGGAGCGCTCGGCGACGCTCGGTGTCGGGTCGGTCTCGCTGAACTTCGCGATGTTCCGCGAGGCCTTCGAGCGCGGCGCCGCTCTCGGCGCCGGACCCATGGCCAGGCTGTGGCGACAAGCGCTGCTGCTGGCCAGCCGGAACTGGCAGCTGGAGTCGCTCTACCGCTCCAACGCCAAGTACCAGCCGGCCTGGCAGCCACGCTTCCTCTGCTTCGAGTACGCCTCCGACCTCCCCCGCGTCGGCACGGCGGCAGGCAACGCCGAGGGGTTCTTGTCCCGGCCTTCCCTGGCGAAGCTCCTGCGCCGGTCGGGAGCGGACGAGGAAGGCAAGCTCACGCACGCCACCCGGGAGTACGCCGACACGGTGCTCTCCCTGATCCCGCCCCCGGCGGACCCGCTGGCCGAGGCGCTCGGGGAGGACCGGCTGCCCGAGCAGCTCCGCGTACGGCGCGCGAAGGCCGAGGCGATGCGAGCCCGAGGCATCGACCCCTACCCGGTGACCTACCCACGCACCCACACCCTCGCCCGGGTCCGCGAGGAGAGCGGGATGCTCGCGCCCGACACGTGGACGGGCACCCGGGTGTCGGTGGCCGGGCGGGTCATCCTCAAGCGCGAGCTGGGCGGGCTCGGCTTCGCGACGCTGCGCGACGGCTCCGGCGACCTCCAGGTGATGGTCGACGCGGCGCGGGTCGGGACCGAGGCCCACGCGCTGTGGTGCCACGACCTCGACCTCGGCGACCACCTCGGTGTGACCGGGGAGGTGATCACCACCCAGCGCGGTGAGCTGTCGATCAACGCCGAGTCGCTGCAGATCACGAGCAAGTCGATGCGGCCGCTCCCCGACAAGCACAAGGGGCTCACCGACCCCGACGCCCGGGTGCGGCACCGCTACGTGGACCTGATCGTGCGCCCCGAGGCACGCGACGTGGCCCGCCTGCGCTCGACTGTGGTCCGGAGCGTCCGGGACTCACTGCACGCCCGCGGCTTCCTCGAGGTCGAGACGCCGATCCTGCAGCAGATCCACGGCGGCGCGAACGCACGGCCGTTCGAGACGCACAGCAACGCCTACGATCGCGACATGTACCTCCGCATCGCCACGGAGCTCCACCTCAAACGACTCCTGGTGGGCGGGATCGACAAGGTCTTCGAGGTCGGGCGGCAGTTCCGCAACGAGGGAGCGGACTCCAAGCACAACCCGGAGTTCACGTCGCTGGAGGTCTACGAGACCTACGGCGACTACGAGACGATGCGGATCCTGACCCAGGAGGTCATCCAGGAGGCGGCGACCGCGGTGTACGGCGCGCCGGTCGCGCGCCGACCAGACGCCGACGGCCGCATCGTCGAGCTCGACCTCGCGGGCGACTGGCCGGTGAAGCCCGTCTGCCGCGCGGTCTCGGAGACGCTGGGGGAGGAGGTCACCCCCGACACCCCCGTCGCCGACCTGCTGCGGCACGCGTCTCGCATCGGGCTCGACCTCGACCCGATGGCCTCCTGGGCCTTCGTGCTCGAGGAGATCTACGGCGTCCTGTGCGAGAGCACCACCACGTCACCGGTCTTCTACACCGACTTCCCGAAGGACAACGCGCCGCTGACCCGCGAGCACCGGGACGATCCGCGTCTGGCCGAGAAGTGGGACCTGGTGATGTTCGCGGCCGAGCAGGGGACGGCGTACAGCGAGCTCGTGGATCCGCTGGAGCAGCGCCGGCGCCTGGTCTCGCAGTCCCTGCTCGCAGCGGCCGGCGACCCAGAGGCGATGCAGGTGGACGAGGACTTCCTCGAGGCGCTGGAGTACGGCATGCCGCCGAGCGGGGGGATGGGCCTCGGCATCGACCGCCTGGTGATGAACCTGACGGGCCTCTCCATCCGCGACACCATCCTGTTCCCGCTCGTGCGGACGCACCCGTGAACGCGCATGCGGACGTCACCGCGCTCCTCGGCCACCACCCGGTGATCGACGGGCACAACGACCTGCTCTGGGCGCTGCGCGAGCTGGTCGGCTACGACCTGGACCGCTATGACATCGGGGAGCGGCAGACCCGCACCCAGACCGACCTGCCACGGCTGCGCGAGGGCGGCGTCGGCGCCCAGTTCTGGTCGGTGTTCGTGCCGACCCAGGAGGGCGAGCGGGCCGTGACCTCGACACTCGAGCAGATCGACGCGGCGTACGCCTTGGTCGAGCGGTACGACGACCGGCTCGCGCTCGCGACCACCGCCGACGAGGTGGAAGCAGGCCTGGTCTCGCGGTCGGATCGCCTGCCTGATGGGGGCCGAGGGCGGTCACCAGATCGACGGGTCGTTGGCTGTGCTGCGGCTCTACCACCGGCTCGGGGTGCGCTACCTGACCCTGACCCACAACGACAACGTCGCGTGGGCCGACTCCGCCACCGACGAGCCGGTGCTCGGCGGACTGAGTGACGTCGGTCGGGACGTCGTGGCGGAGATGAACCGGATCGGGATGATCGTCGACCTCTCCCACGTCAGCCACGACGCGATGCGGGACGCCCTCGACGTCGCGCGCGCGCCCGTGCTCTTCTCCCACTCCTCCGCGCATGCCGTCTGCGACCACCCGCGCAACGTGCCGGACGACGTCCTCGAGCGGCTGGCCGCGAACGGCGGCACCTGCATGGTGACCTTCGTGCCGCGGTTCGTGAACCAGGCGGTGCGTGACTGGGCGCTCGAGGCCGAGCACCGGGCCCGGTCGGCGGGCGTCGACCCGCGTGACATCGCCGCCCTGCACGCCGTCGAGCTGGCCTACCAGGAGGAGCGGCCGCACCCCCCGTCCGTCCTGGCGGATGTCGTCGCCCACCTGGAGCACGTCCGCGAGATCGCCGGCATCGACCACCTCGGGCTCGGTGGCGACTACGACGGCGTCGACTGGCTGCCCGAGGGTCTCGAGGACGTGTCGTCCTACCCCCGCCTGCTCGATGCGCTCGCCGAGCGTCACTGGTCGTCCGACGACCTGGCGAAGCTCACCTGTCGCAACGTGCTGCGCACGATGCGCGACGTCGAGGCCGCCGCCGGCGGGCTGTGAGCACGCCCGGGACGCCGCCCAGGGGCGTGCTCGGCGTCACAAGTCGATAGTGTCGGACCGGCTCACACGAGCGTGGGCCACAGAACTAGGAGTGTGCCCCGTGAAGGTCGGCGTCCCGAAGGAAGTCAAGAACCACGAGTACCGCGTCGCGATCACGCCGATCGGCGTCCATGAGCTCACCGCGCACGGCCACGAGGTCTTCGTCGAGAAGGGCGCCGGCGTCGGCTCCCAGATCGACGACGCCGAGTTCGTCGGTGCCGGAGCCAAGATCCTCGACGGTCCCGACGAGGTCTGGGGCACCGCCGACATGGTGCTCAAGGTCAAGGAGCCGATCGCCGAGGAGTACCACCGGATGCGAGAGGGCCTGACCCTCTTCACCTACCTCCACCTCGCCGCCGACAAGCCGCTCACCGAGGAGCTGCTGTCGCGCAAGGTCACCGGCATCGCCTACGAGACGGTGCAGCTGCCCAGTGGCGGGCTCCCGCTGCTCTACCCGATGTCCGAGGTGGCGGGCTGCCTGGCGCCCCAGGTCGGTGCGTACTCCATGCTCAAGGCGCAGGGTGGCCGCGGCGTCCTGATGGGCGGTGTCGGTGGTGTGGCCAACGCCAAGGTCGTCATCATCGGGGCCGGTGTGTCCGGGCAGAACGCCGCCAACATCGCGCTCGGGATGGGCGCGGACGTGACACTGCTCGACACCGACCTCGACAAGCTGCGGATGTCGTTCTGGCGCTACAACAACCGGGTGCACGGACTGGCCTCCTCGCAGCTGGCGATCCAGCAGCAGGTGCGTGAGGCAGACATGGTGATCGGCGCGGTGCTGATCCCCGGCGCGAAGGCACCCAAGCTCGTCACCAACCAGCTGGTGTCGGAGATGAAGCCCGGTTCGGTGCTCGTCGACATCGCCGTCGACCAGGGTGGTTGCTTCGAGGACACCCACCCCACCACGCACGCCGACCCGACGTTCGCGGTCCACAACTCCATCTTCTACTGCGTGGCCAACATGCCGGGCGCCGTGCCCAACACGTCGACGTACGCCCTCACCAACGCGACGCTGCCCTACGCCGTCGCGCTGGCCGACAAGGGCTGGGTGGACGCCTGCAGGGCCGACCGCAGCCTGGCGCTGGGGCTCAACACCCACGACGGCACGCTGACCAACGTGCCCGTCGGCGAGGCGGTGGGGATCGACGCCGTGTCGCCGGACGAGGTGATGGCCGGGCTTGGCTGAGCCTCGCGCGGCGCTGCGGACCTACCTCGACCACCTGGCGGTCGAGCGTGGGCTCGCCGCCAACACCTTGTCGTCGTACCGACGTGACCTCCGGCGGTACGCCGCCTTCCTCGACGTGTCGGGGGTCGACGACCTCGATGCGGTGACCGAGGCGACCGTGGCGGCGTTCCTGGTCGGACTCCGGGAGGGGGACGCCGAGCATCCGCCGCTGTCGGCGACCTCGGCAGGGCGGACCGTCGTGGCGGTGCGTGGCTTCCACCGGTTCTGCGTGGCCGACGGACTGGCCACCGCCGACCCCGCGTCCGGCGTACGCCCTCCGTCGCCGGCGCGACGCCTGCCGAAGGCACTGCCCCTGGCCGACGTGGAGGCGATCCTCGACGCCGCCGGCTCGGCCGGCACCACCTTGGCGCTCCGCGACCGGGCGTTGCTGGAGATCCTCTACGGCACCGGCGCCCGCATCTCCGAGGCTGTCGGGCTCGACGTCGACGACCTCGACCGGGTCGACGGGACCGTCCTGCTGCGCGGCAAGGGTGGCAAGGAGCGGCTGGTGCCGGTGGGCTCCTACGCCCTCGCTGCCGTCGACGCCTACCTGACCCGGGGCCGCCCGGAGCTCGCCGCCGCCGGCTCGTCGGAGCGGGCCGGCGCGCTGTTCCTCAACGCCCGTGGGGGCCGACTGTCGCGGCAGTCCGCGTGGGCGGTGCTGGTGAAGGCCGCGGACCGGGCGGGTGTGACCCGCGACGTCTCGCCGCACACCCTGCGCCACTCGTTCGCGACCCACCTGCTCGAGGGCGGGGCTGACGTGAGGGTCGTCCAGGAGCTGCTCGGGCACGCGTCGGTGACCACGACCCAGATCTACACGCTCGTCACCGTCGACAACCTGCGCGAGGTCTTCGCCGCCGCGCACCCGAGAGCACAGGTCCAGGAGGACTAGTCCGAACGGGCCATGCCGGGCCCACGATCGGCCCCCTTCTTTGCCAAACCGCCAGCGGGCGCCGCATCGGATGCCTATGGTGGCAGAGCCGGGTGGCCAAGGCCCGACCATCGCTGACGCAGGTCAAAGATGCGGGTTCGACTCGATGTTCCCTGGAGTTCCGTTGAACAAAAGCCGTGACGCCATGTCGGGCGCGTTCTCAGCCTTCCGAGTGTCCGCATGGTCCGTGCGCCGCAAGGTCGTGGCCGTGCTCGCACTGCCCGTGATCCTCGCTGTCGTGTTCGGTGGTCTGCGTGTCTCTTCCGAGCTGACCTCCGCGAGCGACTACTCGCTGAACAAGCAGCGGGCCAGTGCTCTGGGCCCCGCCGTCACGTACCTCGCAGCCACCGAGCGGATCGCCCTGCCCGCGTCCCTCTCAGACCGGATGGGCGGCGTCGACGAGGTCGGCGCCGACGACGCCTACGACGCCGCGCTGGCGAACCTCAAGCGCGCCGCCGCGTCGGCGAACCTCGACGGGTCGCAGCAGGGCACCGTCTCCAAGATCATCCAGACCGGTGAGGCGCTGAAGAACGGCACGGGTACCGGCATCACGGCCACCGCTCCGGTCCAGCTCGGCGACATGACGCGGTACACGAACGACCTCATCGAGTCGACGCTGAACACCAACGGCACGCCCGACCCACGGGTGCAGGGCCTCGTGCAGGCCCTCAACGCCCGGCTGTCGCTGGTCAAGCAGCAGCTTCTGATCCAGAGCAGCAGCCGGGAGTCGTCGCTGCTGGACTCGGTCTGGCTCGCGGCCGAGATGGGCGTCGAGGGCTCGGCTCTCGACAACCTCAAGGCTCTCGGCGCTCGCGGCCGGGCCTCGTCGGGGCTCATCGCCGACAACGGCACGCGCCTCGGGATGGCGACGACGGCGAAGGTGGCCGACCTGGCTGCCACGCCGGCCATGTTCCACCGCTACGACGTCGTGACCTACAAGCTGCTCGTCATGATCAACAAGAAGCTCGCGGCGAGCGCCTCGCTGTCGAAGACCCGTGCACTGACCGACAGTGCGATCATCCTGCTCGCCCTGCTCGCCTCCGTGCTGCTCGCCCTGGTCGTCGCCCGCGCGCTGATCAATCCGCTGCGCCGGCTGCGCGCCGGTGCCCTCGACGTGGCGCAGGTGAAGCTGCCCGAGACGGTCGACCGGATCCGGAAGGGCGAGGAGCCGCACGAGATCGTCCCGATCGACGTGCACACCGAGGAGGAGCTGGGCCAGCTGGCCCGCGCGGTCGACGACATGCACCGTCAGGCGGTCACCCTGGCGACCGGCGAGGCCCAGCTGCGGTCGCAGGTCGGCGCCATGTTCGTGACTCTGTCGCGACGCAACACCACGCTCGTCAACCAGCAGCTCGCGCTGATCGAGTCGCTGGAGCAGGACGAAGAGGACCCGCAGCGCCTCGAGCAGCTGTTCAGCCTCGACCACCTCGCCACCCGCATGCGCCGGACGGCCGAGAGCCTGGTGATCCTCGGCGGGACGACCGGCCGGACGGCCAGCTTCGAGGAGCTGAGCGTCTCCGACGTGATCCATGCGGCCGTCTCCGAGGTCCAGGACTACCAGCGCGTCCGCATCGACGCCACGCCCGACCGGATGATCGTGGGTCGTGCCGCGTCCGACGTCGTCCACCTGATGGCCGAGCTGATCGACAACGCGCTGTCCTACTCGCCACCGGGCAGCCCGGTGACCATCCAGGCGGCGGAGACCAACGGCCACGTCGAGATCGAGATCATCGACTCGGGTCTCGGGATGGCCGGCGACGCGCTCGCCCGGGCCAACGAGTCGCTCAAGAGCGGTGGCGAGGTCACCATCGACACCGCTCGCCGGATGGGCCTCTTCGTGGTCAGCCGCCTGTCGGAGGAGCACGGTCTGAGGGTCAAGCTCCTGCGCAACCCCAACGGCGGCGGCATCATCGCTCGGATCACTCTCCCCACCGACGTCCTCGTCGGCGAGGGCCCGGTGGAGCACGTCTCGATGATGGACGCACCGGAGCAGGTCGAGGAGCCCGAGGTCGTCGTCGAGGAGCCCGAGGAGGAGGAGTACGACCCCTACCTCGAGCGCATCGAGGAGGCCATCGCGGCCGTCACGGGGCTGCCGCGTCGCCGTCCCGGTACCCCCGCGCCCGCCCCGGAGCCCGTGGCCACCCCCGCGGCTGCGGTCAACATGTTCGCCGACGAGAGCGCAGCCCTCGGCCCGGCCTTCGAGCCGATGGCGCTGCCCAGCCAGTACGACGAGAGCCCCGCCTCGGCGCAGGAGCCCGCCGCTTCGTACCAGGAGCCAGCCGCTTCGTACCAGGAGCCCGAGACGCCGTCCAACGTGGTCTCCCCGGTCTTCGGTGGAGTGCGCGAGACGCCCGCGGTCGAGATCGAGCAGGCCATCGAGGTGGAGTCCCTCGAGGACGCCTCCCCGGTGGTGGAGCCGGTCGAGGCGCCCGTCCACGAGCCCGTCGAGGAGCGCCTGGCCGAGGCCGTCGAGGAGCCCGTCGCCGAGCACGAGGCACCTGTCTTCGAGTCGCTCGACGACGAGCCGGTGGCGGAGACCTCCCCGGAGCCCACGCCGGAGCCGCTCGCAGAGCCCGCGGCTCACGACGACACCCCCGAGACCGACGAGCAGCTCGACACCACGTGGCCCGCCACGCCGGTCGCGGCGGACGAGCCGGTTCACGAGCCGAGCGCCGCGGTGATCGACGACGGGTCCCAGTGGGGCGACGACCCGCTCGGCGCTCCGGCCGCCGTCGTGGTCCAGCCGTCCGCTCCGGAGACCGTCCCCGACGAGCCGCTGGCACCGGTGGCCCTGGCCGGACCGACCACGCCGACGGCCACCGAGCCGCGCACGGAGTCCCCGGTCCGTCTCACGATCCGCCGGCCGCTGTCGGCGACCCCGGCCGCAGCCGCCCTCGAGGGCGACCACATCCCCGAGGGTGGGCAGCTGAACACGCCGATCTTCGGCCAGCTGCGCTCCAACTGGCTCAACGACGACGAGGAGTCCGTCTGGGCCGACGCCGAGGTCGACCGCGGCTGGAGCGCCGCCGACAAGGCCGAGAGCGCCGACGCAGAGGACGAGGGCCACACCCGGACCGGGCTGCCCGTACGCCGCCCCGGCGGCCGACTGGTTCCCGGTGGTGTGAGCAACGAACCGACGGTGGTGACCCGTGACCCGGACGCCATCCGTAACCGCCTCGCCGCCCACGCCGCCGGCGTGTCCCGCGGTCGGGCGGCCGCAGCTGCCCAACCGGTCAGCAACGACTACGCGCACGAGGAGACTGGCCCAGCATGACCGAGAGCCTCCAGGCAGAGATGACCACTGTCGAGACCGAGACCCGCGAGCTGGACTGGGTCGTGAACCGGTTCGTCGACAGCGTCCCGGGTGCGGCACACGCCGTACTGGTGTCCGCCGACGGCCTGCTGATGGCCGCCAGCATGCGGCTGCCGGCGGAACGCGCCGAGCAGGTGGCGGCCGTGTCCTCCGGGCTCGCCAGCCTCGCGACGGGCGCCGCCCGCCTGTTCGAGGGCGGTGCGGTGCTGCAGACCATCGTCGAGATGCAGAACGGCTTCATGCTCCTGATGAGCGTGGGTGACGGCTCGCACCTCGCGGTCCTGACCCAGGCGACCGCCGACATCGGCCAGGTGGGCTACGAGATGGCCCTCCTCGTCGAGCGGGTCGGTCAGATGGTGCAGGCGCAGGCCCGAGTCCATGGGGGGTAGCAGATCCCATGGCAGGCGATGAGCCCGAGATCGAGGGCACGAGGCAGGTCAGCCCTCCGGCGGCACGCATCGTGCGTCCGTATGCGCTGACCGCCGGCCGCACGCGCCCGGTGGTCGACCTCCCGCTGGAGGCGACGTTGCGGCTCGACACCTCGGCGACTCGCCGCCCCTGGGGCGACGACCTCCAGGGCCGCATCATCGGCGTCTGTGACCTCCGCTCGGTGGCGGAGGTCTCGGCGCTGGTCAAGACGCCGATCGGCGTGACACGTGTGCTCCTGGGCGACCTGGTCCAGCAGGGCTTCGTGCACGTGCAGGCGACCCTGACCGAGAAGTCAACCGACGACGAACGCTTGGATCTGCTCGAAAGGACCCTCCGTGGACTCCGTGCTCTCTAACGGCAGCCGAACCGCCTCGACGAAGATCGTGATCGCGGGTGGATTCGGCGTGGGCAAGACCACCCTGGTGGGGTCGGTGTCCGAGATCGTGCCGCTCCGCACCGAGGCGCTCGTCACCAACGAGTCCGAGGGAGTGGACGACCTCGCCAGCACGCCCGGCAAGTCGACCACCACCGTGGCCATGGACTTCGGACGGATCACCCTCGCCGAGGACCTCGTGCTCTACCTGTTCGGGACGCCCGGCCAGAAGCGCTTCTGGTTCATGTGGGACGACCTCGTGCGCGGCGCGATCGGCGCCATCGTGCTCGTCGACACCGGCCGCCTCGACGCGGCCTTCGCGCCCCTCGACTACTTCGAGTCCAAGAACGTGCCGTTCATCGTCGCCGTCAACGAGTTCGAAGGCGGGCCGAAGTACCCGCTCAACGAGATCGCGGAGGCACTCGCGCTGCCGGACGACGTCCCGCTGATCACGGTGGACGCGCGGGACCGGGGATCGGCCAAGCGTGCCCTGGTACGGATCACGGAGTTCGCCCTCACCCGGCTGGCCTCCGCTCAGCGTCAGGCCGTCATCTGAACCCGCTCCACGGGCCGGTTCGACGACGGCCCGAGGCGGTCGGGGTCACTCGCCGCTGCGCCGGATCTCATAGGTACCGTCGGCGAACTCGCGCCGCAGCACCTTCTTGTCGAACTTGCCGACCGAGGTGCGGGGTACCTGGTCGATGAAGGCCCACGCGTCGGGCAGCTGCCACTTGGCGAACGACGCACCCAGGTGCTCCCGTAGCTGCTCCGGCGTCGTCGTCGCACCCTCGCGCAGGACGACGGTCGCCAGCGGCCGCTCCTGCCACTTCTCGTCCGGGATCCCGACGACCGCAGCCTCGACGACGTCGGGATGGCTCATCAGGGCGTTCTCCAGGTCGACCGAGCTGATCCACTCGCCACCCGACTTGATCACGTCCTTGGCGCGGTCGGTCAACGAGATGTAGCCGAGGGCGTCGAGGGTGCCGACGTCGCCGGTGCGCAGCCAGCCGTCGTGGAACCTGTCGTTCACCTGGGGATCGTCGGAGTTGTAGTAGCTGCCCGTCACCCAGGGGCCGCGCACCTCCAGCTCGCCCACGGACTGACCGTCCCGGGGGAGCGGCGTGCCCTCGTCACCGACGATCCGACCCTCGACCCCGCACAGCAGCCGGCCCTGGGAGCCGCGGTAGGCCCACTCCTCCTCGCCCTCGACGCCGACGGGGACCTTGCCCGCGGAGGCCACCGGAGAGGTCTCGGTCATGCCCCAGGCCTGCCGCACGTAGAGGCCGTGCCGCTCCTGCAGGGCCCTCTGCAGTGACACCGGGACCGCGGAGCCGCCGCACAGGATCATCTCGAGCGAGTCGAGCTTCACGTCGGGGTGACCGTCGAGGTACTGCAGCACGTCGTTCCAGACCGTGGGCACGGCCCCCGACATCGTGGGCCGGCTCTCCTGGATGAAGCGGACCATCGGCTCGGCCTGCAGCCACCGGTCCGGCATGCACAGCGATGCGCCGTTCATGATCGCGGCGTAGGCAAGGCCCCATGCGTTGGCGTGGAACATCGGGACGATCGGCAGGATCCGGTCGTGGCTGTCGATGCCGCTGACGTTGCCCGTGCTGACCGCGAGCGAGTGCAGCCAGGCGGAGCGGTGGCTGTAGACGACGCCCTTCGGGTTGCCCGTGGTGCCGCTGGTGTAGCACATCGCCGCCCCGTCGTGCTCGTCCACCTCGGGCCAGGCGAACTCCTCGGGCTGCCCGGCCAGGAGGTCCTCGTAGAGCAGGACCTCCTTGCCGGAGGCACGGAGCGCGTCGAGGTCGGCTTCGGCCGCGTCTGGCCCGGCCACCACCACGTGGGTGACGGTCTCGAAGTGCGGAAGCTGAGGTGCCAGCAGGCCGACGAGGGAGTCGTCGACGATGACGACCTGGTCCTCGGCGTGGTTGGCGATGTAGACGAGCTGCTCGGGGAAGAGCCGGATGTTGAGCGTGTGGAGCACCGCGCCCATCGAGGGCACGGCGAGATAGGCCTCGAGGTGTTCCACGTTGTTCCACTGGAAGGTCGCCACCCGTTGGTCCCCCGTGATCCCCAGACCCCGCAGCCCGTGCGCCAGCTGGGCGGCGCGACGACCGAGCTCGCCGTACGACCGGGTGCGGACACCGTCGGCGGTGGCGGTCACCACCTCGGCGTCGGCATGGACGGTGGTGCCGTGCAACATCAGTGAGCCGATGGTCAGCTGGGCGTCCTGCATGGTGCTCTTCACGACGGGTCTCCTGGTGGTGGGAGGTTTCGGCGACGAGGCCATCTTGGCTGGTGCGTGGTCGGCGCGCACGTATCCGTCCGTGTCGAGGCGTCAGACGGGTACGCCGCCTGGTGCTCGTCCGTAGTCGACGGCAGCGAGCAACGCGTCCGGTGTCCGCGCGGCGAGCTCCTCGTCGGGGGACGCGCCGAGGGCGTCGTTGACCGTCGAGAAGGCCAGGCGCAGCGCCACGAACACGGTCACGGCGAACACCTGACCGTCGTCGAGCCCGGCCGCCCGGAGGACGTCGACATCGGCGGGACCGATGGCGTTCGGGTCGTCCACGACGCGGCGGGCCCAGCCCACGAGGGCCTGCTCCCGGGTGGTGAGCGCGTGGTCGTCACGCCCGGAGACCACCCCGACCGCGGCTGCGACGCCTGCCGTCGACGCCACCTTGGAGCCGAAGGCCAGGGAGCAGTAGGAGTCGCCGAGGATGGCCGCCGATGCGGTGACCACGACGGCACGCTCGCGTGGGTCGAGCTCGGCCGTGTCCGCGGCGCGCTTGAGCACGTAGGAGAGCGCGGCGAGCGACTCGGGGGAGTGGGCCCAGAGGCGGGTGAGGTTCGCGATGTACCCCTGCTGCGTGAGGTCGGTGTCGAACATCCGGTGCACGTGCTCGTCGACCGGGGCGGACGCGAGGAAGCCGGCGCGGACGTCGGGGACGTCGTCGACGTCGTGGGCGGGTGGATGGGACTGGGAAGAGCGCATGGTGTGTCTCCTGGTGGTGGATGGTCAGGCCGAGGCCCGGTCGGTGTCGGCATCGACGCCGTGCCGGTCCTCGAAGGGAAGCGGTCTGGCGGCGAGGTCGTGAGCCTCGACGTCGAGGGCCCGAGCGAGCTCGGTCTGGAGCTCGACGAACCGTGCCGGCGGCGGGAAGGCCGAGAGGTCGCAGGTGAGGCGCAGGCAGTCCGCCACGGCCGCGTCCCTTTGCCGTTGGTAGTCCTCGAGCAGCGTCGTGCGGACCGCACGGGAGGACCGCAGCGCGCGGTCCGCGGCCACCGCGAGCAGCTCGGCGTCCCGGAACGCGTCGGTGATCCCGTGCCCGGTGATGGGGTCGCGGTGGTAGCCCGCGTCTCCGACGAGCGCCCAGCCGGGACCGACGCAGCGGCGCAGGTAGGTCGGCAGCCCGACCGCGCCGCGCAGCGGCCCGTCCACGGAACCTCCGGCCACCCGGGAGCCGAGCCCCGGGACCAGGGTCAGGAGTGCGTGGCGCCAGGCCTCCAGCCGGCGCGACCCCGCGCCCAGCAGGGGGCCGGCGAGGTGCCGGGGCCGGACGAGCCAGACGCATGCCTGCCCTCCATGCGTGGGGAAGACTCCGGCGAACGCGCCCTCGCCCAGGTGGAACTCGTAGCCGTCCCACGGCACGTCCCCGACGTAGGCGTAGAGGCAGGCGCCGGAAGCCGGGTGCCGCTGGAGGACGGGAGCATCCACGAGCAGGGCCGTGCGCGAGCGGACGCCGTCCGCTCCGACGACGAGGTCGGCGAAGACGCGGCGGCGCCGCGCGTCGGTGTCGACGGTCTCGACGCCGACGACGTGCCCGGACGGGTCCTGGAGGACGCGACGGACGGTGGTGCGGTCCCACACGGTCACCCCGGCGGCCACGGCCGCCCGGAGCAGGATGTCGTCCAGCACGTGGCGACGCGGCGCCACCAGCAGGTCGACGCCCGACTTGTGCGCGATCGGGAGCCGCAGGGGATCGCTGCCGTCGTCGTACCGCTGGAACGTCACGGACCGGACGGCGGGCGCGCCGCTGGCGAGCACCTCCTCGAGGAGACCCCAACGAGCCAGCTGCACCACCCCGCCCCGCACGAGCGCGTGGGTGGAGGTGGTGTCGCTCGGCAGGTGCGCGCGGTCGACCAGCAGCACGTCGTGGCCGGCCCTGGCGAGCAGGAGCGCGGTTGCCGCACCCGCACAGCGGCCGCCGACGACCACCGCGGAGTGGTGGGAGGTGTGGACGCGATGTCGGGGTGTGCTCGGGCTGAGCGGGGATGTCATGGGGAGTTCCTGAGGTCGGACCGATCTGACTCGTCGACGCTAGGCGCGCAGCCGTGGTGACCGCGTCGGGCGTCGCCCCCCATGTTTCGGGACCGGCGGACCCTAGGGAGTCGTCTCCTCGCGGGGCACATCGGCGTCGAGGGCCATGGTCCAGCACACCGCCGTCCCCTCCAGGGCGACGACTCCGTCGTCACGCACCACCCGGGTGGCCAGCGTGGTGATGGGCTTGTCGTCGCGCACGGAGGTGACCTCGACCTCGCCGGTGATGACGTCGCCGGGCCGCGTCGGGGCCAGGAAGCGCCAGTGCGTCTCGAGGAAGACCGTCCCTGGTCCGGGCAGGCGCTCGGCGACGACCGCGTTGAGGATGGCGCTCGTGACGCCGCCCTGGACGACGATCCTGCCGAAGGTGGTCCGCGCGGCCGCGACGACGTCGTAGTGCAGCGGGTTGCGGTCACCGCTCAGCTCGGTGAAGCGGACGATGTCCGCCTCCGTGACGCGGCGGCTCAACGAGGCCGTGGCCCCGACCTCGGGGGCGCCACGGGGCCAGGCGGACGCTCCCGTCATGCCAGCCCCAGCTCCGACGCCTCGCGGATCACCGCACGGCGGCTGCTCATCCCGAGCTTCATCAGCACGGCCGAGACGTGGTGGTCGGCCGTCTTGGGCGAGATGAACAGGCGCTCGGAGATCTCGGCGTTCGTGAGGCCACGCGCCACGAGCTTGGCGACGTCGAGCTGCCGGTTCGTCAGGCCCGCCGGGTTGGCCCGGGTACTGGCACGCGGCCGTGGCGGCAGGTTGCCGACACCCTCGGCCCGCAGCAGGCGACGGATCCGGTCGGCGACCGCGACCGCCCCGTGCAGGTCCAGCCGCTCGACGCCGGCGACCCGCCGCTCGAGGTCGTCGCTGTCCGCCTCGCACAGGGCCTCCTCCACCACCGCCGGGACCCGACCCCACCACGCAGCGGCGTCCAGGTGGCGGCCCTCGAGGGAGCAGCGATAGGGCTCGGCGACGTCCGCGGGGGCCACGGGGACGTCGAGGCCCAGGCGACGGAGCCAGACGGCGAGCTCCCCGACGGACCAGCCGCTGACGCGTCCCGTGGCGTCGGCCAGGGCCGCCGGGGCGTCGCGGACCACCCGCTCGTCCGGGATGCCGGTCGTCCACATCGCCTCGGCCAGGGCGGACAGAGCCCCGAGCCGCCGGAGCGGCTCGTCCAGGCGGCAGGCGAGGTCCCACGCGGCCTCGAGATGGTCCTCCGGGTCCTGGCCGCGCCGCAGCGCCACCAGGCCGCGCACGACGTGCGGCCAGAACGTCGCCAGGGGCATGCCGCGGCGGAGCAGCACGTCGTCCGCGTCCTCCAGGGCCGCGTCCCACCGCCCCTCGAGGTGACGCAGGCGGGAGCGGACGGCGGTCTGCCAGTGGTTGCAGATGGGGATGTCGCGCTCGACGGTGAAGGCGAGCGACTCCTCGAGCAGCCGTTCGGCGGCGGCCAGGCGACGCTGCTCGACGTCGAGGTAGACGATCGTGGAGTACCCCGTCGAGGCCAGCTCGTCGAACCCGGCCGTGCGGGCGTCCTCGACGACGGCCGCGCAGCGCTCGCGGGCCCCGGGGGTCTCACGGGCCAGGTCGGAGGCGGCCCCGACCAGGCGGCTGCGCAGCTCCAGCTCCTCGTCGCCGGTCTGCTCCGCGATCCGCGCGGCCTCCGCTCGGCACTCCTCGGCCAGGAGGTAGTCGCTGCGGTGGTAGGCGAGGTAGCCGCGGGTGGCGCGCGCCCCGCCGTACTGGATGCCGAACTGCTCGCCGGCGAGCGTCGCCGCCCGCTCCGCGTGGTCCTCGGCCTGGCGCCGGTGCGCGTTGTAGTACTCGAAGACGGCGCAGGAGGCGTACGCCGCGGAGAGGCCGGCGGGGTCCTCGACCTCGCGCCACAGCGGGAAGGTCGCGCGGACGCTGTCGATCGCCGACTCGAGGTGGCTGGTCATGTACTCCTCGGTGCCGAGCTGGTTGAGGAGCCGCGCCCGGTCGTGGGGACGAGCGGGGCCGAGGTGGTCCAGGGCGATCCGCAGGAACGCCGCCGCCTCCGTGTGGGCGCCCCGCCGCGCGGCCTCCTGGGCCGCCGCATCGGCGTAGAGGGTGGCTCGGCGTCCGTCGGCGGCCGCGACCGCGTGGTGCGTCAGCACCGACGGGTCGCGGGGCTCCACGCGCTCGAGGGCCGCGAGCAGTCGAGCGTGCAGGTGTGCCTCGCCGCCGGCGGGGATCGTGCTCTCCAGGGCCAGGCGGGCGAGCTCGTGCCCGAAGACGAGGCCGCGCTCGTCGCGGAGCAGGAGCCCGGTGGCGTACAGCCGCCGTAGCGTCGGCAGGTCGACGCCGAGCTCGGGGAGCACCCGGTCGTCGAGCCGGTCGGGGGCGGCGGCGGCGAGCTGGAGCACCTCGAGGTCGGCCGGGTCGATGCCCGCCGTGCGTGCGAGCACGGCGTCGCGCACGTTGGCCGGCAGGGGGCGGTCGGGGTCGCGGACGACCTCGGCGACGAAGAAGGGGTTGCCGCCCGTGACCCGGTGCACCTGTGCGGGGTCGAGGCCGGTGCCGGCGACGAGGAGGGTGACCGCCTGGAGGCTGAGCGGGGCGAGGTGGGCGCTGGTGAACGTGTCGAGCCCGGCGACGTCACCCAGCAGGGCCCTGGCCGAGTGCTGGGGGCCCATGTCGTGGTCGCGGTAGGTGAGCACCAGCGCCACCGGCGCGGCCTCGAGGCGGCGCGCGAGGAACCGGAGGACGTCGGCGGAGGCGGCGTCCACCCAGTGCAGGTCCTCCACGACGAGCACGGAGGGCTCCGCGGCGACGGCGGCGTAGACACGCTCGCAGACGGCTGCCAGGGGCTCGCCGTCGACGAGCGGTCCGAGGGGCCGGGCCAGGTCGCGGAACGGACCCAGCGGCCGCGGCGTGTCCAGGGGGTCGCAGCGGGTGCGGAGCAGGCGCAGGCCGGTCGCGCCGTCGCACGCGGCCTGGACCAGTGTCGTCTTCCCGGCTCCCGCCTCGCCGGACACCGCGAGGCCGGCCCCGGAGCCCGCTCGGGCGGAGGCCAGGACGCGCGCCAGCGCTCGGAGCTCGCGATCTCGCTCGAGCAGCGTCACGTGCTGACTGTAGGAGGCTCCCGCCGGGGCACGGAAGGGTTGTGCCCCGGCGGAGCCCGTCCGCGGCGAGGTCACCCGACGGCGACCTGCTCGGCGGTGTGCGGCCCGAACTCGTTGGCGACCACCGAGACCACGTCGGCCGGAAAACCCCCGCGCCGGGCGTGCTCCAGGATCGTCTCTGCGTCCTCGGTCTCGTGGAGGCAGTAGATCTTGTCGCCGGCCACGTAGCTCGTGACCCACGTGTAGGGGACGCCGAGCGACTCGACGGCCGCGTTCGAGGTACGGGAGATCTCGGCCAGCTGCTCGGTGGTGAGCCGGCTGGCGCCCTCGATCTCGCGTTCGATGAGAAAGCGGTGCATCGGTAGTTCCTTCGTTCCATGTCCTCGGCCCTCTGCCGGGAACTGACACCAGGATCTCGATGACCCACTCGCCGGACATCGGGAGCAGCTCCCCATGTTGGCCTTCCTATGCTGGCCCGGTGACCATCTCGCTGCGGCTCCTCGACGAGGTGTCGTACGACGGGTCACCGGTCCCCGGTGCGCGCCCGGCCGACCTCCTCGCCGCCCTCGCCCTGCACCCGACCGGGCTCGCCGACCAGCGGCTCGTCGACGAGGTCTGGGGCGACGACCTGCCGGCGGTGCCGGGCAAGGCGCTCCAGGTGCTGGTGTCCCGGCTGCGGACCCAGCTCGGGCCCGAGACGCTGGCGCGGGCCGACGGCGGCTACCGCCTCGCCCTGGCACCCGAGGCGGTGGATGCGTGGGTGCTCGAGCAGCTGGTCTCGGACGCCGGCCGCGCCCTGGCCGACGGCCGCGCCCCGCAGGCCGTCGTGCTCACCGAGGCCGCCGAAGGGCTGCTGGCCTCCGCCGGCGACGCGGTGGGGGAGGGCGCCCTGGCCAGGCTGCGTCGCGGGGCCGAGGGTCGGTCCCGGGCGGTCCGCCGGCTGCGCGGCCTGGCACTGAGCCGCAGCGGTCGCGACGCCGCTGCGGTCGAGGTGCTGGCCGACGTGCACGAGACCGACCACGACGACACCGAGGTGCTCGAGGCCCTGCTGCGCAGCGAGGCAGCGGCACACGGCGCCGCACCGGCCCTGTCACGCTACGACGACTACCGTCGCGACCTCGCCGACCGGCTCGGCGTCGACCCCGACCCCGCGCTGCAGCGGGTGCACCGCGAGCTGCTCGCCGCCGACGAGCCGGTGCGCAGCGGAGTGCGGTACGACGCCGACGAGCTCCTCGGCCGCGACGCGGACCTGGCCGACCTGCGGGCCCTGGTGCGCACCGGGCGGCTGACCACGATCCTCGGGCCGGGAGGCCTCGGCAAGACCCGCACCGCCCACGTGCTCGCCCGGGAGGCGAGCCAGCCGCGGGTCCACTTCGTCGAGCTGGTCGGCATCGCGTCCGGTGAGGACGTCGTCTCCGAGGTGGGTGCGGCGCTGGGCGTGCGCAACTCGGTGACCGGGCGTCGCAGCCTCACGCCCGCACAGCTGGCCGACGTGCGCGGACGGATCGCGCAGGAGCTCGACATCGTCCCGACGCTCCTCGTGCTCGACAACTGCGAGCACGTGCTGGACGCCGCCGCCTCGCTGGTGGCGTTCCTGCTCGCGACGACCCGCGACCTGCGCGTGGTCACCACCAGCCGGGCGCCGCTCGGGATCGCGGCCGAGCGGGTCTTCCTGCTCAGCCAGCTCGCCGCGGCCGACGGCGCGGAGCTGTTCCGGCGGCGGGCGCGCGCCGTACGACCTGACGCCGACCTGCCCGACGACGTCGTCGGCGACATCGTGGCTCGCCTCGACGGCCTGCCGCTCGCCGTGGAGCTGGCGGCGGCACGGGTGCGCAGCATGTCGGCCGAGGAGGTACGCCGTGCCCTCGCCGACCGCTTCTCCCTGCTGCGGGGCCGTGACCGGAGCGCCCCCGCCCGCCACCAGACCCTGACCGCGGTGATCGGCTGGTCGTGGGACCTGCTCGCCCCCGAGGAGCAGCGTGCGCTGGCCTGGCTCTCGGTCTTCCACGACGGCCTCTCCGCCGACGTGGCGAGCGCACAGCTCGGACCCGCGGGCCCCGACCTCGTCGACGCGCTGGTCGACCAGTCGCTCCTGTCGGTGACCGAGCACGAGGGGGCAGCCCGCTACCGGATGCTCGAGACGGTGCGAGAGTTCGGGTTGCTCCGGCTCACCGAGGCGGGGGAGATGGACGAGGCCCGGGCCGCGCAGGTGTGCTGGGCGGTGGGCCTGTGCGAGCGCTGGTCCGACGAGGTCTTCGGGCCGCGTCAGTTCGAGGCGATCGACCACCTGTGGCCCGAGGAGGGCAACCTCGCGGATGCCCTGCGTCGCGCCCTGGCCGACGGCGACGTCGTTCCTGCGACCCACCTGCTCGCGACGCTCGGGGCGATGTGGGCGGTGACGGGGAACCACCCGCGGATCTTCTCGGTCGCCGAGCTCGGGAGACGGCTCTTCCTCGACCGGGAGGTGCCGCCGGAGCTGGGTACGGTCGCGGCCGAGGCGCTGTCGATGCTGCTGGTCTACGCCGACTTCCTGGGCGCCGGCACCGACCGGTCGCTGGTCGACTCCCTCGAGCGGCTCGGACCGCCGACGTCGCCGTGGAGCCGGGCGGTCTACTCGATGTTCGTCGAGGCCGAGTCGGTGGACGACCGCATCCCCGTGCTGCTGCGGCTGGCCGACAGCGCGGATGCCGAGACGGCCCTCACGGCGCTCCAGTGGGCGTCGATCCTCGCCGAGAACGACGGCGAGGAGACCGACGCGGTGTCCTACGTCGACCGCGCCCTGGAGCAGGTGAGCGAGGCGACCACGCCGTGGCAGGTCGCGACGCTGCACATCCAGAAGGCGTACATGGCGCTCCAGCGCGGCGACCACACGGTCGCCGCCGAGCACGCCGCGCTGGCGGTGCCGGTGCTGACCAGGCTGAGAGCCATCGACGACGCGCTGCAGGCCCTGGTCGGGATGGCGCTGGCGGCCATCCTCGACAAGGACCTGTCCCGGGCCGCCGAGATCCTGCGCGAGGTCGACGCAGCGCCACGGTCGGCGGTGTTCGGGAGTGTCGCCATGGCCCTCGGCGCCCAGGCCGAGCTCGCCCTGGCGCTCGGTGAGCGCGATGACGCCCTGACCCGGTTCGACGCCGCGGTCGACGAGATGCTGGCCCTGCGGTTCCCGGGTGCCGAGCTGACCGGCATCGAGCCGTGGGTGGTCGTGTCCCAGAGCACCGCCCTGACGGCGTACGTGCGCTTCGCCGAGACCCCGGCGCAGCACCGGCGTCGCGACCAGCTCGGCGGTGACGTGCTGCGATCGGTGCGGCTCCAGCTCTCGTCGGAGGGCGCGATCGACTACCCGGTCGCGGGGATGGCGCTGGCTGCCACGGGGCTGCAGCTGCTCACCTCCGGGGCCGACCTCGACGTCGGTGTCCGGTTGCTGGCCCTGGCGAAGGGCTTCGGCTTCAGCCAGACCTACCCGGTGATGGGGTGGGACGCGCTCCGGGCGCGTGGCCGACGCCGCCGCTCCCGGCCGGCTCGACGTCGTCCTCGACGAGTACGGCGACCGCCGGGGCCGGCAGCTGCGCGCGGAGGCCCAGCGGGTGCTGGCCCTCACATCTTCCGGGTGAAGCTCTTCACCGACAGCGGCGCGAACACCGCGACCACGACGGCGCACCCGAGCAGCGCCCAGCCGACCTGCGAGGTGACCTGACCGTCGTTCGCCAGGTCCCGGATCGCGGAGATGATGTGCGAGACCGGGTTGATGTCGGCGAACGCCTGCAGGTACGGCGGCATCGTGTCGGTCGGCACGAACGCGTTCGAGAGGAACGTGAGCGGGAACATCACCATCAGCGAGATGGCCTGCACGCCCTGGGCGCTGCGGCCGACGGTGCCGAACCAGGTGAAGATCCATGCCATCGACCAGCCGGCGACGACGCCCAGCAGGATCGCCGCCATCACGCCGGGGACCCCGCCCCCGGGGCGGTAGCCGAGCGCGATGCCGGTGGCGAAGGTGAGCGTGCTCGCGATCAGGTAGCGCAGCATGTCGGCCACCATCGGGCCGGCCAGCGGGGCGATCCGCGCGATCGGGAGCACCTTGAACCGGTCGAAGACGCCCTTGTCCATGTCCTCGCGGAGCTGGACCCCGGTCGCGACGCACGCCGTGAGCACCGTCTGGCCGACCAGCCCGGGGATGATGACCGGGAGGTAGCCCTCGACGCTGCCCGAGATCGCGCCGCCGAAGATCCCGGCGAACATCGCGGTGAACAGCAGCGGCTGGATCGTCACGTCGAAGAGCTGCTCGAAGTTGCGGCGCATCTTCATCGTCGCCCGCCAGGCCATGGTGAAGGTCTGGCTGAGGGTGGCGCGCAGCCCGACGTGGGCCGAAAGCCCGGCCCCGGGGTCGCGCAGGGTGGTGGTGAGAGCGGTCATCGGACGGCCTCCAGCTCGGGCGTGGTGTCGGTGGACGGATCGGTGTCGGACACGCCGGTGTCGTGGCCGGTCAGCGCGAGGAACACCTCGTCGAGGGACGGCTTCTGCACGCTGACGGAGTCGACGGCGATGCCCTGCTCCCGGAGTGCGACGAGGACGTCGACGGCCTGGTCGCTGCGCTGCAACGGCACCGTGACGAGCCGGACCTGGGGCGAGAGCACCGGCGGCTCCCCGGTGACCCGCTCGACGACCACGGCCGCCGCTTGGATCCGCTCGCCATCGACGAGCGCGACCTGGAGCGTGGAGAGCCCGATCGAGGTCTTCAGCTCGTCCGGGGTGCCCTGGGCGACCTTCTTGCCGTGGTCGATGACCGCGATCCGGTCGGCGAGCTGGTCGGCCTCGTCGAGGTACTGCGTGGTGAGCAGCACCGTGCAGCCGTTCGACACCAGTCCGCGGATCGTGTCCCACATCTGGTTGCGGGTCCGCGGGTCCAGGCCGGTCGTCGGCTCGTCGAGGAAGATCAGCGGCGGCCGCGTGATCAGGCTGGCCGCCAGGTCGAGGCGGCGACGCATGCCGCCGGAGAAGGCCGAGATCGGCTTGGAGGCGGCTTCGGTGAGGTCGAACTGCTCGAGCAGCGACTCGGCGGTCGCTCGGGCCGTGGGCCGGTCCACGCCCTGGAGCCGAGCGAAGAGCATGAGGTTCTCGGTGGCGGTGAGGTTCTCGTCGACCGAGGCGTACTGGCCCGTGACGCCGAGCAGCTGGCGCACGACGTGCGCCTCGCGGCGTACGTCGTGGCCGAAGATCTCGGCCCGGCCACCGTCGATCGGCAGCAGGGTGGCGAGCATCTTCAGCATCGTGGTCTTGCCGGCACCGTTGGGACCGAGGACGCCGAAGACCTCGCCGCGGCGCACCTCGAGATCGACGTGGTCGACGGCACGCTGGTCGCCGAACGTCTTGAGCAGGTCCTCTGCGAAGACAGCGGGTGTGGTCTCGTTCATGTGTCCCAGTCTGCGTCGGGCCGGTTTCGCGACGGTTTCACGGCGCCTTCAGGCGCCCGGCGGCCTGCCGCGCCGCCATGCGCGCGCGCTCTCAGTACCCTGATCCCCATGTCCGACGTCGTCGTCCCCCGCCGGGCGCGCCCCTCGCGGTGGGAGCCACTGACCGTCGGGATCGACATCGGCGGGACCAAGGTGCTCGGCGCTGTCGTCGACCCGGCCGGCACCGTGCTGGCGCTCGAACGCCGCCCCACGGAGGGCCACGACATCGCAGCGGTGGAGGACACCATCGTCGACCTCGTCCAGGGTTTCGGCCGGCAGTACGACGTGGCGGCGGTCGGGATCGGGGCGGCGGGCTTCGTCGACGTGACCCGGACCGTCGTGATGTTCTCGCCCCACCTGAACTGGCGGCGCGAGCCGCTCCGGGCGAAGGTCGCCGAGCGCGTCCGGCTGCCGGTGGTCGTCGACAACGACGCCAACACGGCCGCGCTCGCCGAGTGCCGCTTCGGCGCCGGGCGGGGCCACCGCTTCGTCCTCTGCGCGACCCTCGGCACCGGCATCGGCGGTGCGCTGGTCTTCGACAACCGCGTCTACCGCGGCGCGAACGGGATGGCCGGCGAGTTCGGCCACATGCAGGTCGTCCCCGACGGTCACCGGTGCGAGTGCGGCAACCGGGGGTGCTGGGAGCAGTACGCGTCGGGCAACGCCCTGGTCCGCGACGCCCGCGAGCTCGTGCGAGCCGACTCGCCCATGGCCCACCGCCTGCGCGAGCTCGTCGACGGCGACGCTGCGCGGCTCGAGGGCCCGCAGATCACCCAGGCAGCCCGCGACGGCGACCCGCTGTCCATCGAGCTGCTCGCCGACGTGGGCCGCTGGCTCGGCGTCGGCCTGGCCGGCATGGCGGCGGCCTTCGACCCGGGCTGCATCATCATCGGTGGCGGACTCTCCGACGCCGGGGAGCTGCTGATCGGCCCCACCCGGACGGCCTTCTCCCGGTCGCTGACCGGACGCGGCCACCGCACCGAGCCCGAGATCGTGCAGGCCGCCCTCGGCCCCAACGCCGGCTTCATCGGGGCGGCCGACATGGCTCGCTCGGCCGCCCGGCGCTCGCGTCGTGGCCGCGTCCGTCGGACCCGCGCCGGCCGCCCGCGTCGTCGCCTGTTCGAGATCCTCACCGAGGTCCCGGACCGCGAGTCCCGTTGACGGGGCTCAGGCCACGGTGAACGCCCGTCGGAACGCCTCGACGGCCGTCTCGGAGTCGGCCGACGCCCACGCCTCCATCGCGACGACCCCGTCGTAGCCGGTCTCGGCCAGCGCCGCGGCGACCGCTGGGAACCGGATCTCGCCGGTGCCGGGCTCGCAACGCCCGGGAACGTCGGCCACCTGGATCTCGCCGACCAGGTGGATGGTGTCGCGGACCAGCTCGATCAGGTTCCCCTCGCCGATCTGGGCGTGGTAGAGGTCGAGGTTCGTCCTCAGGTGGGGGCTGTCGACCGCCGCCACCAGCGCCGCGGTGTCGGCGGCCCTGGCGAAGGGTGTGCCGGGGTGGTCCACGGCGGTGTTCAGGTTCTCCAGGCAGAACACCACGCCCTCACGCCTGCCGAGGTCGGCGATCCGGCCCAGGGTCTCGACCGCGGCCAGCCACATCGCTCCGGTCACCGTCTCCACCGGGTGGACAGGCAGGCCGTGCGCGTCGAGACCGGTGCCGTGCAGGTTCAGGTTCGGCGCTCCGAGCACGCGGGACGCCTCCACCGACCGCTCGGCCGAGGCCAGCAGCGCATCGGCGCCGTCGGGGTCGGTGAGCGACCCGTCGACGTAGCCCGTCATCGAGGTGAAGCGGGCGCCGGTCGCGGCGAGTGCGGGGAGGTCCTTGGTGGTCCAGTCCCAGATCTCGACGGCGAAGCCTCGCTCGTGCAGCAGGCGCGCCCGCTCGACGACCGACAGGTCGCGGTGCACCATCTCGGCGCACACGGCCAGGACGAAGCTCATCGGGTCCTCTCGGAGCTCAACGGTCGACGAGGGTGGTCTCGTAGGCGTAGCGGTCGGGCCGGTAGAGGTGCTGGCCGTGCTCGACGGCCCGACCCTTGTCGTCGTACGACGTGCGCTCCATCGTCAGCACGGGATCACCCTTGCGACCCCCCAGCAGCCGCGCCTCGGCCGCGTCGATGGTGCGTGCCCCGATCACCTGGTGCGCCACCCGTAGGTTGATCGCCTGGGTCCGGAAGTGCTCGTAGAGCCCGGTGTGGCCGAGGTCGACCGTCGACAGGTCGGTCACGCCCTCGGGGACGAGGTTGCACATCAGGGCGAGGGGCTCGTCCTTCACCGCGCGCAGCCGGCGCAGCCGCCACACCTTGTGGCCCGGGACGATGTTCAGCTTCAGTGCGGCGGCGTCGTCGACGGGCACCAGGTCGAGCCCCAGCACGGTCGTGGTGGGACGCAGCCCGCTTCGCGTCAGGTCGTCGTAGAGGCTGGTGAGCTCCACCGTGCGTCGGATCGGGGCGTTGACGACCTGGGTACCGACGCCGCGCTTGCGCACCAACATCCCCTTGTCCACCAGGGTCTGGATCGCCT
Organism: uncultured Actinomycetota bacterium; assembly: GCA_963805345.1. GTDB lineage: Bacteria > Actinomycetota > Actinomycetes > Propionibacteriales > Nocardioidaceae > Nocardioides. The sequence continues at coordinate 514,888 of CAWDUA010000003.1, read as the reverse complement.
GACGCAGCGTCGGCCGGGACAGGCCGAGCTGGTCGGCCAGGGCGACCTCGTTCGAGATCCGGTCACCCGGGGCGAGCGCTCCGTCGTGGATGGCCTGCTCGATCTGCTCGGCCACCTGGAAGTAGAGGGGGACCGGGCTGGAGCGGTTCACGACCAGCTCGGGCATCGGCATCGCCGGGGTCCTCCTCGCTCGGCCGCCGCGGACTGTCCTCCGCAGCATGGGGCCAAGACATCCGCACGTCAATATGTCAGGACAAACAATTGACAGGTCATGAAGCGTGTGATGAGAATCTCATCCATGACGCAGGACACCACCGGCAGCCTCGCCACGACCCCCGCCGCGCATCGGCCGGTGGCCGCTCGGATCGCCGGCGCTCCCATCTCGTGGGGTGTGTGCGAAGTACCCGGATGGGGTCACCAGCTGCAGCCCGGCACGGTACTGGAGCAGATGCGCGAGCTGGGCCTGGCGGCCACGGAGTTCGGTCCCGACGGCTTTCTCGAGGTGACCCCGGCCGCCAAGGCCGAGCAGCTGGCGTCGTACGGCCTGCGCGCGGTGGGCGGCTTCCTCCCGGTGCTCCTGCACGAACCCTCGCACGACCCGCTGCCCGAGGTGAACCGCTTCATCGACGGCTGCGTGGCGTGCGGCGCAGGGGTCGTGGTGCTGGCTGCCTACTCGGGGGTCGACGGCTACGACGGGAGGCCCGAGCTGGACGAGGTGGGCTGGACGACACTGCTGGGCAACCTCGACCGGATCGCCGACCTCGCCCACACCCGCGGCGTCGTCGCGGCGCTGCACCCCCACGTGGGCACCATGGTCGAGTCGGGGGAGGAGACCGAGCGGGTGCTGTCCGGCTCGCGGGTGGGTCTGTGCCTCGACACCGGTCACCTGCTCGTCGGGGGCGGCGACCCGGTGGGGATCACGGCGGTGCACCCCGACCGTGTGGTGCACGTGCACCTCAAGGACGTCGACGCCGCGATGGCCGACCGGGTCCGCGACGGCGACCTGACGTTCGGCGCGGCCGTCCGCGACGGCATGTTCCGGCCGCTCGGCGAGGGCGACATCGACATCGCTGCGATGGTCCGCACCCTGGAAGCGGCCGGCTACGACGGGTGGTACGTCCTCGAGCAGGACGTCGTGCTCGACAGCGAGGCGCAGAGCGGAGCGCCGTACGCCGACGTGGAGACCAGCCTCGCGTACCTGACCCGGGTCGCCGGATGACCGACATCGCGCATCTCGAGGTGCTCACGATGGGCCGGGTCGGCGTCGACCTCTATCCCGAGCAGATCGGCGTCTCCCTCCAGGACGTCACCACCTTCCGCAAGTTCCTGGGCGGCAGCCCGACCAACGTCGCGGTCGCAGCGGCACGGCACGGTCGGTCCGCCGCCGTGATCACGCGCACGGGCGACGACCCGTTCGGCGACTACATCCACCGGGCGCTGCGAGGGTTCGGCGTGGACGATCGCTTCGTCAGCTCCGTGCCCGACCTGTGCACGCCCGTCACGTTCTGCGAGATCTTCCCGCCCGACGACTTCCCGTTGTACTTCTACCGGTTCCCGTCCGCCCCGGACCTCCAGGTCCGGGCCGACGAGCTCGACCTCGACGCGATCGAGGCGGCCGACATCTTCTGGGTCACCGGCACCGGCCTGTGCCAGGAGCCGTCGCGAGCGGCCACGATGGCGGCCCTGGAGGCGCGCGGCTCGCACGGCCTCACGGTGCTCGACCTCGACTACCGCCCGATGTTCTGGTCATCCCCCGAGGAGGCCCACCCTTACGTCCGCGCCGCGCTCGACCACGCAGATGTCGCGGTGGGCAACCGCGAGGAGTGCGAGGTCGCGATCGGTGAGCGCGAGCCGGAGGCGGCGGCCGCGGCCCTGCTGGCGGCCGGGGTGGACCTGGCGATCGTCAAGCAGGGCCCCGCCGGCGTGCTCGGCGTCCGGGCCCACGAGTCGGTCGTCGTCCCTCCGGTGCCGGTCGAGGTCGTCAACGGACTCGGGGCGGGCGACGCGTTCGGTGGTGCGCTCTGCCACGGGTTGCTCGCCGGGTGGAGCCTCGAGCGGATGCTGCGCTTCGCGAATGCCGCCGGGGCCGTCGTCGCGGGCCGGATGGCGTGTGCCGACGCCATGCCGACGACCGACGAGCTCGAAGAGCTTCTCGGGAGGGTGTCATGAGAGTCGAGCTCGGTGACCTGGTCAGCGTGCGGGCCGACCGACCTGCCCTGGTCGGCGAGATGGCGGCGGCTCGCGTGCGGCCCGACTCGCTGGTCGGCAGCACCGGGCGTCTGATGCTGGTCGCGGCCGACCACACCGCGCGCGGCTTCCTGCGCGCGGGTGCCGACGGTCTGGCGATGGCCGACCGGCACCGACTGCTGGAGCGCCTGTTGGTCGCGCTCGGACGCCCCGGCGTGGACGGCGTCCTCGGCACCGCCGACATCATCGAGGACCTGCTTCTGCTCGGTGCACTCGAGGGGAAGGTGGTGATCGGTTCGATGAACCGTGGCGGCCTGGCGGGCACGGTGTTCGAGATCGACGACCGCTTCACCGGGTACGACGCGGACGGTGTCGTCCGGATGGGCTTCCAGGGCGGCAAGATGCTGATGCGCATCGACCCCGAGGACCACGCGACCGCCGCCACCGTCGCCGCCTGCGCAGAGGCGGTCGGCGCCCTCGCCGGGCACGGCGTGATGGCGATGGTCGAGCCGTTCATCTCCCACCGTGTGGACGGCAGGGTCCGCAACGACCTGTCGAGCGAGGCCGTCATGCGCTCGGCGACCGTGGCGGCCGGGCTGGGCTGGACCAGCGCCCACACCTGGCTCAAGCTGCCGGTGATCGACGACATGGAGCCGGTGCTTGCTGCGACCACGCTTCCCGTGCTCCTGCTCGGGGGCGAGGTCGCGGCCGACCAGGACGCCCAGTTCGCCTCCTGGGAGAAGGCCCTGGCGAACCCCCAGGTGCGCGGGATGGTCGTCGGCCGCTCCCTGCTCTACCCCCCGGACGGCGACGTCGCCGCCGCGGTGGACGCCGTCGTGGGGATGATGTGATGGCCACGACCAGCTCCTCCCGACGGCCGGGCAATGACCACCACCTGCCGGCCGGCTCCGCGAGCACCGAGCGGTGCTCGCTGCTGGTGACTCCCGAGTCTGCCGGGTGGGCCTACAGCGGGTTGGCAGTCCTGGAGCTGGAGCCTGGCGGCTCCGTGACGTGGGAGTCGGGTCCGGCCGAGACCCTCGTGCTGTCGCTGTCGGGTTCGTGCACCGTGACCTGCGACGGCGAGACCCTCACCGTGCGGGGCCGGCCGGATGTCTTCAGCGGTCCCAGCGACTTCGTCTACGTGCCCCGCGCAGCCGTGGTGGAGATCGTCAGCGCTGCCGGCGGGCGCTTCGCCCTGCCCTCCGCGATCTGCGAGCGCCGGCTGCCCTTTCGGCACCAGGGCGCCGACCGCGTGCCGGTCGAGCTCCGCGGCGCCGGCGCGGCGAGCCGCCAGGTCAACAACTTCTGCACCCCCGAGGCGTTCGAGGCCGACGCCCTGATCGCCTGCGAGGTGCTGACGCCGGCCGGCAACTGGTCGTCGTACCCGCCCCACAAGCACGACGAGGCGTCCGAGACCGAGAGCGTCCTGGAGGAGATCTACTACTTCGAGGTGGCCGACGGGCCGGCCGGGCCCGGCATCGCCTATCAGCGCGTCTACGGCCACTCGGGCAGGGAGATCGATGTGCTGGCCGAGGTCCGCAGCGGCGACGTCGTCCTGATCCCGTTCGGATGGCACGGCCCGTCGATGGCGGTGCCCGGCTACGACCTCTACTACCTCAACGTGATGGCCGGGCCCGGCGACGAGCGCGCCTGGCGGATCTGCGACGACCCGGCGCACGGCTGGGTCCGCGACACCTGGGGCGACCAGGCCGTCGACCCGAGGCTCCCGTTCGGGGTCGGCCAGGGGGAGGTCGGATGAGCGAGCGACTCACGGTGGCCCAGGCGATCGTGCGCTTCCTCGAGGTGCAGTACGTCGAGCGCGACGGTGTCGAGACGCCGTTCTTCGCCGGTTGCTGGGGGATCTTCGGCCACGGGAACGTGGCCGGCGTCGGGCAGGCGCTGCTGGAGCGCGAGCATGCAGCCAACGGCGGCAGGGCGGAGCACGTCCTGCGCTACCACCAGGCCCGCAACGAGCAGGCGATGGTGCATGCCGCGGTCGGCTACGCCCGACACCGCGACCGGCTCGCTGCGTTCGCGTGCACCGCTTCGGTCGGCCCCGGCTCGACGAACATGGTCACGGGTGCGGCGTTGGCGACGGTCAACCGGATCCCGGTGCTGCTCCTGCCCGGCGACGTCTTCGCGACCCGGGTCTCCAACCCGGTGCTGCAGGAGATCGAGGACCCGCGCACCCTCGATGTCAGTGTCAACGACTGCTTCAAGCCGGTGTCGCGCTTCTGGGACCGGATCAACCGTCCCGAGCAGCTGCCGCTGTCGCTGATGGCGGCGATGCGGGTGCTCACCGACCCGGCCGAGACCGGCGCCGTCACGCTCTGCCTTCCCCAGGACGTCCAGGCCGAGGCCTGGGACTGGGAGGACGACCTGTTCGCGCGACGCGTGTGGCACCTGTCGCGCCAGCCGGTCGGCCTGCCGGCGGTGGCGCGCGCGGCCGACCTGCTGCGGGACGCACAGCGCCCGCTCCTCGTCGCCGGTGGCGGGGTCATCTACTCCGGCGCGACCGAGGCGCTCCGGGAGTTCGCCGAGGCGACCGGCGTACCCGTGGCCGAGTCGCAGGCCGGCAAGGGGAGCCTCCGCTTTGACCACCCGCTGGCGGTCGGCGCGATCGGCGCGACCGGTACGACGGCGGCGGACGAGCTCGCTGCCGAGGCAGACGTCGTGATCGGCGTCGGCACCCGCTACAGCGACTTCACCACCGGGTCCAAGACGGTCTTCGCGGACCCCGAGGTCCGGTTCGTGAACCTCAACGTCGCGTCGTTCGACGCCCACAAGCTCTCAGCGGTGGCGCTGGTCGGCGACGCCCGCCTGGGCCTCGAGCAGCTGACCGGAGCCCTGGCCGGCTGGAGCGCCCCGGCCGAGCACTCGGCGAGAGCCACCAGGCTCGCGGCCGAGTGGGACGACGTCGTCCAGCGCTCCCACGATCTGCGCCACGAGCCGCTACCGGCCCAGTCGGAGGTGATCGGCGTGGTCAACACGCTCACCCGCGACCAGGACGTCGTCGTGTGCGCGGCCGGCTCGATGCCGGGCGACCTCCACAAGCTGTGGCGGACGCGCGATCGCAAGGGCTATCACGTGGAGTACGGGTTCTCCTGCATGGGCTACGAGATCGCGGGTGGGCTCGGAGTCAAGATGGCCGCGCTCGATGCCGGCGAGGACCGCGACGTGGTCGTGATGGTCGGCGACGGTTCTTACCTGATGATGTCGCAGGAGATCGTCACCGCCGTCCAGGAGGGGGTGAAGCTGATCGTCGTCCTGGTCCAGAACCACGGCTTCGCCTCCATCGGGGCGCTCTCGGAGTCCCTCGGCTCGCAGCGCTTCGGGACCCGTTACCGCTACCGCACCGAGACCGGTCTCGACGGAGCCGTACTGCCGGTCGACCTGGCGGCCAACGCGGCAAGTCTCGGCGCGCGGGTGGCCTCGGTCACCGGCATCGCCGAGCTGCAGCAGGCCTTCGCCGAGGCCCGGGCGGCCGACGTCACCACCGTGATCCATGTCGAGACCGACCCGTTGGTCCCGGCTCCCGACAGCCCGGCCTGGTGGGACGTCCCGGTGGCCGAGGTCGCGTCCTTGGAGTCGACGCGGAGCGCCCGAGCCACCTACGAGGACCAGAAGTCGCACCAGCGCAGCCACCTGCGGCCCGCCACGAACGAGAGGGACCACCGATGAGGACGATCGAGCACCGGGTCGGGGGCAGGACCGCGAGCGGGGACGGCACCTGTCGCGGTCGCGTGTGGAACCCCGCCACCGGGCAGCAGCCGGCCGAGGTCGCACTGGCCGCCCGTGTCGCGTCCAACACGCGGGCCGAGGTCGTCACGGCCAGGTGGCCGCACGTAGACCTGGCCGAGCACCAGGCAGGCCCAGTTCAGCTTCCCTACGGTCCGATGAGCCACCCGGTTCCCGGTCCACCGAGTAACACAAGTCCGCGCATGCGGTTGAGAAGGAGAACACCATGAAAATCCGACGGTTGCTCACCGCGGGTGCCGCGGCCGGGCTGCTCGTGCTGACCGGTTGTGGAAGCAACAACAGCAGTACGCCGAGTGCCGACAGCAGCACGGGCGGCGGCTCCTCGTCCAGCGACATCCGGATCGACGTGATCACCCACGGCGCTCCAGGCGACTCGTTCTGGGACGTCGTCAAGGCCGGTGCGGTCCAGGCCGGCAAGGACGAGAACGTCGACCTGCACTACCAGAGCGATCCCGACGTGGGTAAGCAGGCGACGCTGATCGACAACGCGGTCGCGGCCGGCACGGACGGGCTCGTCGTCTCCATGGCCAACCCGGACGGACTGGAGAAGAGCATCAAGGCCGCTGTCGCGGCCGGTGTACCGGTCATCACCATCAACTCCGGGCTCGACCAGTGGCAGGACTTCGGCGCGATCACCCACGTCGGCCAGAGCGAGACGCTGGCCGGCAAGGCGGCAGGCGAGCAGCTGAACGACGCGGGCGTGAAGAACGCGCTCTGCGTGATCCAGGAGGCCGGGAACGTCGGCCTCGAGCAGCGCTGTGCCGGTGCGAAGTCCACCTTCAACGGCACGCTGACGAACCTCCAGACCGACAACACCGACCTGGCGGGCTCCGAGGCGACCATCGAGTCGAAGATCCAGGCCGACCCGAGCATCGACGGCATCCTCACGCTGGGTGGCGACATGTCGGGCCAGGCCGTCAAGGCGGTCGACAACACCGGCGCCGACATCACCGTCGGGACGTTCGACGTGAACGCCGACGTGGTGCAGAACGTGCAGGACGGCAAGATCCTGTTCGCCATCGACCAGCAGCCCTACGTCCAGGGCTACCTCGGTGTCACGGGCATCTACCTGAAGGCTCTCAACGGCAACGACATCGGTGGCGGCCAGCCGGTCTACTCCGGTCCCGCCATCATCACCAAGGACAACGCGGCAGACGTCCTGAAGTACGCCCAGCAGGGCACCCGCTGATCTGACGGTCGGGGTCCGGCTCGGGCCGGGCCCCACCGCCGTCCGGGAAGAACACCAGCCCGAGGAGGGCAGCATGAGCACGACCTCAGCACCACCGGAAGAGCAGCAGCAGGTCCCGCCGGACCGTGACGAGCGGATCGGTGAGCATGCCCGTCTGGCAGCCGTCATGCGTCGGCCCGAGGTGGGTGCGGCGGTCGCGGCGCTTCTCATCTTCTTGTACTTCGCGCTGACCACCAAGGCGTTCGCGCTGCCGGCGGGTGCGAGCACGTGGATCTTCGAGTCGTCGTCCCTGGCGATCATGGCCGTGGTCGTGGCCATGCTGATGATCGGCGGGGAGTTCGACCTCTCCGCCGGCGCCATGACCGGCACGACGGGTCTGATCACCGGCGTGATGATGTCCCACTGGCACATCAACGTGTGGGTCTCGGTCCTCACCTCCCTGGTCGTCGCGCTGTGCATCGGCTTCCTGAACGGACTTCTGGTGATGAAGACGGGCGTGCCGAGCTTCATCGTCACGCTGGCGACGTTCTTCGTCCTCCGAGGGGTGAACCTCGCGGGCCTGAAGGCCGTCATCAATCAGGTCTCGGTCGTCGACTTCCAGTCGGCTCCCGGCTACACCGCGGGCAACAAGCTGTTCGGCTCCTTCGTCACCCTCCACCTCGACTGGCTGCCCTGGGTGAAGGTCCCGGCGACCGGCAACCTGCGGATCTACGCCGCCACGTGGTGGGCGCTCGCGGTGATCGCGGTCGCGACCTGGATCCTCCTCCGGAGCCGCGCCGGCAACTGGATCTTCGCCGCCGGCGGCGCACCGACCAGCGCGCGGCAGGTGGGCGTACCGGTGTTCCGGACGAAGGTGGGGCTGTTCATGACCACGGCGTTCGGTGCCTGGATCGTCGGCATGCTCACCCTCTTCAAGACCACCACGGCGCAGTCGACCACGGGCGTGGGACAGGAGTTCGTCTACATCATCTGCGCCGTGGTCGGCGGCTGCCTGCTGACGGGCGGCTACGGCTCAGCGATCGGGGCCGCCCTCGGCGCCCTGATCTACGGGATGGTCCACCAGGGCATCATCTACCACGGCTGGGACAGCGACTGGCTGTACTCCATTCTCGGCGTGATGCTGCTCGGCGCCGTCCTGGTCAACAACTTCGTCAAGTCGCGAGCGGAGCGAGTGCGATGAGCGCCAAGAGCACAGAGCCGGAGGCGTTGGAGGGCGGACAGGCGCCGGAGATCGTCGGCGGCCCTCCGCTGCCGCCCCCTGGGACGGCCATCATCGAGGTCACCGACATCGGCAAGAGCTACGGCTCGGTGATCGCGCTCCGCGACGTCACGACCACGGTCAAGGCGGGAGAGGTCACGTGCGTGCTCGGCGACAACGGCGCCGGCAAGTCCACGTTCATCAAGATCCTGGCGGGCGCCCACGCCCACAGCAGCGGGGTGTTCCTCGTCGACGGCGTGAAGCGGACGTTCTCGTCGCCGCGCGAGGCGCTGGCGCTCGGCATCGCGACGGTCTACCAGGACCTCGCCGTCGTACCCCTGATGCCCGTCTGGCGGAACTTCTTCCTGGGGTCGGAGCTCACCAAGGGCAGGGGTCCGACCCGGCGTCTGGACCTGGCCGCGATGAAGACGATCACCAAGACCGAGCTGGCCGCCATGGGGATCGACCTGCGCGACGTCGAGCAGCCGATCGGGACCCTGTCGGGCGGTGAGCGGCAGTGCGTGGCGATCGCTCGGGCGGTCTACTTCGGGGCCCGCGTGCTGATCCTCGACGAGCCGACCGCCGCACTCGGTGTCCGTCAGTCGGGGGTGGTCCTCAAGTACGTCGCCAAGGCACGCGACCGAGGCCTGGGGGTCGTGTTCATCTCCCACAACCCCCACCACGCCTATCCCGTGGGCGACCGGTTCATGCTGCTGCGCCGTGGCCGGAGCATGGGGAACTTCCCCAAGGCCGAGCTCTCCCTGGACGAGCTGGTCCAGATGATGGCGGGCGGGGCGGAGCTCGAGGCGCTCAGCCACGAGCTCGCCAGGCAGCTGCCCGACTCCGAGGTCTCCAAGAGCATGGAGTTCGAGGTCGCGGAGACGCTCCACATGCCGCCCGACGAGGCGACACCGGAGAGCGCGCGCCCATGACCGCAGCCCGCGAGGTCGGTGTCGCGGTGGTGGGCTTCGGGTGGATGGGTCAGGTGCACACGCGCGCCTGGGCGCGCCTGGCCCAGCACTACCCGGACGCCCCGCTCAGGCCCCGGTTCGTCGCCGTGGCGGACCCGGACGAGGGGCGACGGCAGCACGCGATCAACGCCTACGGGTTCGTCGACGCCGTCCCGGACTGGGGGTCGCTCCTGGAGCGCGACGACCTCGACGTGGTCAGTGTCTGCGGCCCCAACTTCGTGCACCGCGAGGTGGGCGAGGCGGTCGCTCGCTCGGGCCGCCACCTGTGGATCGAGAAGCCGGCGGGTCGCGGCGCCGCGGACACGGCGGCCATCGCGGCCGCCGTGCACGACGCGGACGTGAGGTCGGCGGTCGGGTTCAACTACCGCAATGCTCCGGCTGTCGCGCACGCGCGTGAGCTGGTCGCGGCCGGGCGCCTCGGGCGGCTGGAGTCGGTGGACGTCCGGATGCTCGCCGACTACTCCGCACACCCCGACGGCGCCTTGTCGTGGCGCTTCGACCCGGCGTACGCCGGCACCGGGGTGCTCGGCGACCTGGCCAGCCACGGCTTCGACCTGGCCCTGCACGTCGGGGGAGACCGTCTCGGGGGCCTGACCGAGCTGGTCGCGGACCAGTCGACCTTCATCACCGAGCGCCCGAGGGCGACCGGCGCGGCCTCGCACTACGCGCGCGGCGGCGACGGACCACGCGGCCCCGTGGGCAACGAGGACGTCGCCTCCGCACTGCTGCGGTTCGGCTCGGGTGCGCGGGGGTACCTGACGTCGTCGCGCATCGCCGTCGGGGAGCAGTGCACCTACACGATCGACGTACGCGGGACCGACGGTGCGCTGTCGTGGGACTTCCGGCGCATGGGCGAGCTCCGCCTCTGCCTCGGCACCGACTACCTCGACGCGCCCTGGGAGACCCGGTTCGTCCAGGCGGGGGACGGCGACCTCGCGGCGTTCCAGCCCGGCTCGGGCATGGCCATGGGCTTCGACGACCTCAAGGTCGTCGAGTGCCGCTCGCTGGTGGAGAGCATCCACACCGGCAAGCCGCACGGCGCGACCATCGACGACGCCGTGGTGGCGGCGGAGCTGGTCGACGCGATGGTGCGATCCTACGAAGAGAGGCGATGGGTGACCCCATGACCACAGACGGCATGCCCGAGCGTGGCGCGGACGCCACCGTCAGGGTGGGCGTGATCGGGACCGGGGCGATGGGCTCTGCGCACGTCGACAACCTGTCCCGCTGGGTGCCGGGTGCCCGGGTCGCGCAGGTCTTCGACGTCGACGCCGAGCGGGCGAAGTCCGTCGCGGACCAGGTGGGGGCGGCGGCCGCCCCGTCTGCGGAGGCGCTGATCGAGTCCTCGGACGTCGACGCGGTCCTGATCGCCGCGCCCGACCCGTTGCACGAGCCGCTCACCCGGGCCTGCATCGAGCTCGGAAAGCCGACGCTGCTGGAGAAGCCGATCGCCAGCACGGTGGAGGGCGCCCGCCGGGTCGTCGACGCGGAGGTCTCGGCCGGGCGCCGTCTGGTCCAGCTCGGCTTCATGCGGCACTACGACCCGGCGTACCTCCAGCTGCGCGCGGCGGTGCACGACGGCTCGATCGGTCGGGTGAAGGCGGCCCACTGCGTCCACCGGAACCCGCGGGCACACCCGACGCACACCGACGAGAGCGTGCTGTTCGGCTCGATGATCCACGAGTTCGACAGTGTTCCGTGGCTGCTCGACGACCCCTTGGCCGCGGTCACGGTCTTCGCGTCGCGCGTCCCGGAGGGTGAGCTCAAGGACCTCCAGGTGGGTGTGTTCGAGACGGTGAACGGCACCGTGGTGACCGTCGAGGTGTTCATCAACGCGAGCTACGGCTACGACATCCACACCGAGGTCACGGGCACCGGGGGCACGGTCTCGCTCACGTCGCCGTACGGCGTGTCGGTGCGACGCAGCATCTCCGACACCTCCGGGGTCGACGGTCGCGTGGTGACCAAGGACGGGACCGAGCGCTTCCTCGACGCCTACCGGCTGGAGGTCGGCGCCTGGATCCATGACGTCCGCGCCGGGGCGCTCACCGGGCCGTCGTCCTGGGACGGCTACCTCGCCAACGTCGCGGCCTTCTCGGCCATCGAGTCGCAACGCCATGGTGGTCGGGTGGAACTGCCGCAGGAGCGCCGGCCGGCGCTCTACGACCCGGCCTGAGCCGGCCCCGAGGAGGTCCCGCTGAGTGCACAGGGTTGTGCACAGGCGGGGTCCTGCCTGTGCAATCCCCTCGTGGCTCGTGCACACGCTCTGCACAGATTCGGCCGCGGGCCTGGGGGATTCGTCGGACGTGTTGTGGCTGCTCGGCGCGCCCTCCTACAGTCACGGCGTGCCACGGGGCACGATGTCGGAAAGTCGACAATTCGGTCGAGCCGACACGACACAACTGGAGCACACATGACGGGGATCTTCGGCCGCGGCCACTCCGGCACCACCGCACCCGCGATGCCGCCCCAGGCCCCGGTCCCGGCACCGCCGGTGGCCGACGAGGTGCAGACCTCGCCGAGCGCTCCGGTTCCGTTCGCCCGCACCAGCGTTCCGCCCGAGGCGGTGGCGGTGGAGCCGGCGGTCGCCGAGGAGACCGGCGTGCTGGAGCAGGTCGACGGCGTCGTCGAGGAGGTCGCCCCCGGCGCCGTCGAGATGCCGCTCGGTCCGACCGGGCGCCCGATGCCGCAGTTCCCGGATCCGGCCCCGGTGACCGGGCCCACCCACGCCCGGGTGATCTCGATGTGCAACCAGAAGGGCGGGGTCGGCAAGACCACGACCACCATCAACCTCGGCGCCTCGCTGGCGGAGTTCGGCCGCAAGGTGCTCCTGGTCGACTTCGACCCCCAGGGGTCGCTCTCGGTGGGGCTGGGACTGAACCCCCACGAGATCGAGCACACCGTCTACAACCTGCTGATGGACCGCGAGGTCGCCCTCGACGACGTCGTCGTGCCGACCGGCGTACCGGGGATGGACCTGCTGCCGTCCAACATCGACCTGTCCGCGGCCGAGGTGCAGCTGGTCCACGAGGTCGCCCGCGAGCAGACGCTGCAGCGGGTGCTGGCCCCGGCGATCGACCGCTACGACGTGATCCTGATCGACTGCCAGCCCTCGCTCGGCCTGCTCACGGTCAACGCCCTCACCGCCTCCGACGGGGTCATCGTGCCGCTGGAGTGTGAGTACTTCGCGCTGCGCGGCGTGGCGTTGCTGAAGACCACGATCGACAAGGTCCGCGAGCGGCTCAACCCGCGGCTCGAGATCGACGGCGTGCTCGGCACCATGTTCGACGGCCGCACCCTCCACAGCCGCGAGGTGATGGAGCGCCTCGTGCAGGCCTGGGGCGACAAGGTCTTCCACACGGTGATCCGGCGGACCGTGAAGTTCTCCGACTCCACGGTCGCCGGTGAGCCGATCACGTCCTACGCGAGCGCCTCGGGTGGCGCCGAGTCCTACCGCCAGCTGGCCAAGGAGGTGGCGCTGCGGTGTCTCGACGTGTGAGTCTCCCGACCGCCGACGACCTGTTCCGCCCCACCGACGCCGCCACCGAGCCTCCGACCGAGCGCGAGGAGCCGCGCCCGGAGCGTCGCGTCCGCGCGGTGCCGCCGGCCGACGAGCAGCGCACGCGCAAGCCGAGCGGGCGGGTCCGACACGACGAGAAGATGACCGTCTACGTCACCGCCGACGAGCTGCTCGACCTCGACAGCGCGCGTCTGGCGCTGCGCCGCGAGCACGGCCTCTCCGCCGACCGCGGACGCATCGTGCGTGAGGCGATCGCGCTGGTGCTGGCCGATCTCGAGGAGCACGGCTATGACAGCCTCCTCGTCCAGCGGCTCGTCGAAGAATGACCAGGGGATGACGCTCGCCCCTGACGCCGGGCCCGACACGGGATCCGACACCCTCGCCGAGGCCGGCTTCGAGGTCCGGCTCGACAACTTCGAGGGTCCCTTCGACCTGCTGCTCAGCCTGATCTCCAAGCACAAGCTCGACATCACCGAGATCTCGCTGTCGCGGGTCACCGACGAGTTCATCGCGCACGTGAAGGCCGGCGCCGCTGCCGACGGCGTGTGGGACCTCGAGCAGACCTCGTCGTTCCTGGTCGTCGCCTCCACGCTCCTCGACCTGAAGTCCGCGCGGCTGCTGCCGCAGGGCGACGTCGAGGACGAGGACGACCTCGCCCTGCTCGAGGCGCGTGACCTGCTCTTCGCGCGTCTCCTGCAGTACCGCGCCTTCCGGCAGGTAGCGGCCGTCCTCGAGCAGCGGCTCGCGGGGGAGTCGCGGCGGCATCCCCGGGCGGTGGGGCTCGAGGAGCGGTTCGCCGGGCTGCTCCCGGAGGTCCTGATCGGGATCGGCCTCGATGCGTTCGCAGCGATGGCCGCCAAGGCGCTGGAGCCCCGGCCCGAGCAGGAGCTGTCGCTCCAGCACATCCACGCGCCGGCGGTGAGCGTCCGCGAGCAGGCCGAGATCATCGTCGACCGGCTGCGCCGCACGGGCACGATCACCTTCCGGGCCCTGTGCGGCGACGCTCCCGACACCTTGACCAAGGTGGCGCGGTTCCTGGCGCTGCTCGAGCTCTTCCGCGAGAACGCCGTCGCGTTCGAGCAGATGTCGCCCCTGGGAGAGCTGACCGTGCGGTGGACGGGGTCCGACGACCTCGACGTCGAGGCGGACGTCCACATCGACGAGTTCGAGGGCGTGCCCGAGCCTGCCGATGGTCCCGCCCCCGAAGACCCCGGCCCGGTGGTCGAGCCCGATCCGGTGGTCGAGCCTGATCCGCGGGTCGAGCCTGTCGAGACCCTGTCCCACGAAGAGGAGAACCCATGAGCGAGGACGTGCTGGAGGTCGCCGTCGCCGAGCTGCGCCCGTCGCTGGAGGCGTTGCTGATGATCGCCGACCAGCCGCTCGACGAGACCACGCTGGCCACCGCCGTCGGGTATCCGGTGGCCGAGGTGTCGGGCGCACTCACCGGGCTCGCTGCGGAGTACGCCGAGCAGGGGCGCGGCTTCGAGCTGCGCAACGTCGCGGGCGGATGGCGCTACTACACCCGCGAGGAGCTCGCGCCGGTCGTCGAGGCGTTCGTCCTCGACGGTCAGCAGGCCCGGCTGACCCAGGCCGCCCTCGAGACGCTGGCGGTGGTGGCCTACCGGCAGCCCGTGTCTCGCGCCCGGGTCTCGGCGATCCGGGGCGTCAACGTCGACGGGGTCATGCGCACCCTGCTCACCCGCGGTCTCGTCGAGGAGGCCGGCCAGGACCACTCCTCGGGCGCCCACCTCTACCGCACCACGTCCTACTTCCTGGAGCGGATCGGGGTCACGTCGCTCGACGACCTGCCCGAGCTCGCGCCCTACCTCCCCGACCTGAACGACCTCGGCGACCTCGAGGACGAGAGCGCGGGGGAGTGACCACTCCCGACCTCGACCGAGACGAGGACGGCCTGGTCCGCCTGCACAAGCTCCTCGCCCGGGCCGGGGTCGCCTCGCGTCGCAAGTGCGAGGAGCTGATGCTGGCCGGCGAGGTGACGGTGGACGGTGAGACGGTCACCCGCCTCGGCACCAAGATCGACCCGACCACCGCTGTGATCCGGGTGTCCGGAAAGCGACTCCCGCCGGTCTCCCCCCATGTCTACCTGGTGCTCAACAAGCCCACCGGCGTCGTCTCGACCATGTCCGACCCGCAGGGGCGCCGGACCCTCAGCGACTTCGTGGCCGACCGCCCCGAGCGGCTCTTCCACGTCGGCCGGCTCGACACCGACACCGCCGGACTGATCCTGCTGACCAACGACGGCGAGTTCGCCCAGCGGATGGCGCACCCGTCGTACGAGGTCGACAAGACCTACGTCGCCGAGGTCGCGGGGCGCGTCACCCGCGCCACCCTCGACACCCTGCTCGCCGGCGTGGAGCTCGACGACGGGCCGGTGACCGCTTCGGCGGCCACGCTGGTCGGGGAGGGCGCGCGCGACAAGTCCATCGTGGAGCTGGTCATCCACGAGGGACGCAACCGGATCGTGCGCCGCCTGCTCGACCACGTCGGCCACCCGGTCCGGAAGCTGACCCGCACGGCCATCGGCCCGGTCCAGGTGGTCGGGATGAAGAGCGGCGCTCTCCGCGAGCTCACCGACGACGAGCTGGGCAGCCTGCTCGACGCGGCCCGGCTCTGAGGCTCTCCGCCCGCGTCCTCCGAGCGAGACACGGGCGGGCCTGGGAGGGGGCGCCGCTAGGGTCGGAGCGTGGCAGTCAGGGCGGTACGGGGAGCGACGCAGCTCGACGTCGACGACCGGGACCACATGCTCGAGCGGGTGGCCGAGATGGTCACCCAGGTGATGGATGCCAACGGCTGGGTGCTCGACGACTTCATCTCGATCATCTTCACCGCGACCACCGATCTGGTCTCGGAGTTCCCCGCCTACGCCGCACGGATGCTCGGCTTCACCGACGTGCCGCTGATCTGTACCCGGGAGCTGGAGATCGAGGGCTCGATGCCGCGGGTGGTGCGGATGATGGCGCACGTCGAGACGGACCTCCCGCGGGCCGACATCACCCACGTCTACCTCCACGGTGCCGCGGCGCTGCGGCGCGACCTGGCCCGGGTCCGGGCCGTCCCCGACGAGCCGGCCGATGGCTGAGCTGCCCGGCCCGGTCCTCATCGTCGGGACCGGGCTGCTCGGCACCTCGCTGGGCCTGGCGCTGCGCCGCCGCGACGTCGAGGTCCTGCTCAGCGACCGCAACCCGGAGCACGTCCGGACCGCCAGCGGCCTCGGCGCCGGGCACGGGCACACCGGCGAGGCGCCCGGCCTGGTGGTCGTGGCCGTCCCGCCCGACCACGTCGGCGCCGAGGTCGGGCGCGCACTGACAGCCTGGGACGCCGTGGTCACCGACGTCGGCAGCGTCAAGACGGCCCCGCTGCGAGCGCTGGAGGGTCACCCAGGACTCGAGCGGTACGTCGGTGGGCACCCGATGGCGGGCAGCGAGCGCTCCGGCCCGCTGGCGGCGAGCCCGACCCTGTTCGACGGGCGGCCGTGGGCCGTGGTGCCCCACCAGGGCTCCACCGACACCGCGACCGAGGCGGTGACCACGCTGGCCCGCCTGGCCGGCGCGAGCGTCGTACGCCTGAGTCCGGAGGAGCACGATCTCGCCGTGGCGCGCACCTCCCACCTGCCCCACCTCCTGGCCGTCCTGGTCGCCGGACGGCTGGCCGACGCCCCCGCCGAGCACCTGGCACTCAGTGGACAGGGCGTGCGCGACGTGACGCGGATCGCCGGCGGGGACCCCGGCCTCTGGCAGCAGATCGTGACCGGGAACGCTCCGGCCGTGGCCGGGCTGCTGACCCAGGTGCGCGACCAGCTCGACGTCCTGATCGACGCCGTCTCCGCCGGTGACCGCCTCCCGCTCGGCGAGATCCTCGAGCGCGGCGTGGCCGGGACCCGCGCGATCCCGGGCAAGCACGGCGGCCCGAGCCGCCCGACGGCGTCGGTGTTCGTCTCCCTGCCCGACCACCCGGGCGAGCTGGCCCGTCTCTTCGCGGACGCCGGCGCCAGCGGCGTCAACATCGAGGACGTGCACATCGATCACGACCCGG
This sequence comes from uncultured Actinomycetota bacterium, assembly GCA_963805345.1. Classification (GTDB taxonomy): domain Bacteria; phylum Actinomycetota; class Actinomycetes; order Propionibacteriales; family Nocardioidaceae; genus Nocardioides. Next base: position 498,011 of record CAWDUA010000003.1, on the reverse strand, counting down.
CTCGTGACACGGGTCTCGTCGAGCTGCTCGTCGACGAGACGCGGGCCGACCACCTGCAGACCTCCCTCGAGGCCGGCGGCTGGCAGACCCATCGTTGACCGCGCCGCTCGACCCGCTCGGGACCTCGGACTCTGGAACGTCGTGCCCGCTGACGGCATGATCGAGCAACGAGTCGACCCGGGGAGGACAGCGTGACGTCTGGGGTTGGTTCTGACCTGGCAGTGCACGCCCGCGACCTGGCGAAGTCGTTCGGGCCGGTGCGCGCCGTCAACGGGGTGAACCTCGAGGTGAAGACCGGCGAGGTCTTCGCCCTCCTGGGGCCGAACGGCGCCGGCAAGACCACGACCCTGGAGATGCTCGAGGGCTACCAGACGGCTGAGGCCGGCGAGGTGCGCGTGCTCGGTCTCGATCCCGCCTCCCAGCGCAGCGCGCTCAAGCCGCGGATCGGCATCGTCCTGCAGGCCACCGGCGTCGACAACTACCTGACCGTCGCCGAGTCGATCGCCATGTACTCCGGCTACTACCCCCATCCACGGTCCGTCGACGAGGTCATCGAGCTCGTCGGGCTGGGGGCCAAGCGCGACGCCCGGGTCGTCACGCTCTCCGGCGGCCAGCAGCGGCGCCTCGACGTGGCCATCGCCCTGGCCGGCGACCCCGAGCTGCTGTTCCTCGACGAGCCGACGACCGGTTTCGACCCGTCCGCCCGGCACGAGGCGTGGGAGGTGGTCCGCAGCCTCTCGGCGCTGGGCAAGACGGTCCTGCTGACGACCCACTACATGGACGAGGCGCAGGCGCTGGCCGACCGGGTCGCCGTCATCGACCGCGGCCGGGTCGTCGCGGAGGGCACCCCGGACACCCTGGCCGGGCGCGACGCCCTCCGGGCCACGGTGCGCTTCCGCGTCCCCATCGGGACGGGCTTGCCCGAGGGGCTGGGGATGGCGCCGGCCGGCAACGGCTGGGTCACGTGGTCGCCGGACGACCTGGTGACCGGGCTGCATCGGCTCACCGGCTGGGCGCTGGAGGCCGACGTGGACCTCGAGGGGCTGGACGTGCAGCGGCCCACGCTCGAGGACGTCTACCTCGGCCTGGTCGGCGACCCGACGGCTCCGGACCCCGGAACGGAGGCCACGTCGTGAGCGCGGTCGGACTGACCCTGTTCCAGGTCCGCTACGTCAACAAGGCGTTCTGGCGCAACCCGGCCTCGGCCTTCTTCACGTTCGCCTTCCCCTTGATGTTCCTGGTGATCTTCACCGCGCTGCTGGGCCAGGGCGAGATCCGGGTCGGCGGAGAGGTGATCCACCAGTCGACGTACTACGTCGCGGAGATGGCCGCCTTCAGCGTCATCACGGCCTGCTACAACAACATCGCGATCGGGCTGACGTTCCAGCGCGACGCGGGCGTCCTCAAGCGCGTCAACGGCACGCCGCTGCCCAGTGCGGTCTACCTGGCCGCTCGGGTGCTCCACGCGATGCTGGTGTCCCTGGTGCTGGTCGCCATCACCGTGGCCTTCGGGCACGTGTTCTACGACGCGGACGTGCCGTCCGGCCCCACCCTGGTGCGCTTCCTGGTGATGCTGGTCGTGGGCGCCGCGTCGTTCTGCGCGCTCGGCTTCGCGATCACGGCGTTCATCCCCAACGCCGACGCAGCCGCCCCGATCGTCAACGCCACGATCCTGCCGCTGCTGTTCCTCTCGGGCGTCTTCATCCCCATCGGCGACGACGCCCCGTCCTGGATCACCTGGACGGCGAGGATCTTCCCGGTCAAGCACTTCGCCGACGGGATGCAGGCCGGCTTCCTCGGTACGGCGTTCTCCTGGACCGACGTGCTCGTCGTCGCGCTCTGGGGCGTGATCGGCCTCGTCATCTCGTTGCGCTTCTTCACCTGGGAGCCGCGGCGCTGAGGCCGTCGGGAGCGTCTCTCGAATCCCGCGGAGCCCCGGCCCACCGGTAGGCTGGGCGACTGCCCGGCCGGGGACCGACCACGGCCCGGGCGTCCCGGGGGCCGGACCGGTTCGGCCACCCTCATCCGACGTCAGGACAGGTTTCGTGAGCGCTCCCGCACGCACCGGTGTGGTCGTGGCGATCGACGGACCCTCCGGCTCGGGCAAGTCCAGCACCTCGCGTGGCGTGGCCACCCGGCTCGGCCTCCGCTACCTCGACACGGGCGCGATGTATCGCGCGATCACCTGGTGGATGCTGCGCCACGACGTGCCGGTGGACGACGCGGACGCCGTGGCCGCCCGATGCGGCGAGCCCGAGATCGTGTCCGGCACCGACCCGGCTGCCCCGACGATCACCGTCGACGGCGTCGACGTGGCGACGGCGATCCGGACCCCCGAGGTCACCGGAGCCGTGTCGGCCGTCAGCGCGGTGCCGCAGGTCCGGGCCCGCCTCCTCGACCTCCAGCGCGCCGTCATCGACGGCGGCGGGATCGTGGTGGAAGGGCGCGACATCGGCTCCGCGGTCGCCCCCGACGCCGAGGTGAAGGTCTACCTCACCGCCGACGCGGCCGCTCGCGCCGCGCGCCGGGCCGCCGAGGAGGGCGGCTCCGACCTCTCGGCCACCGAGTCGTCGCTGCTCGCCCGGGACCGGATCGACTCCACGCGCACCGCCTCGCCGCTGACCATGGCGCAGGATGCGGTCCACGTCGACACCACGCCGTACACCCTGGCCGAGGTCGTCGACCTGATCGCCCGCCTGGTCGAGGACCGGCCGTGACGACCCACCGTCGTCACCCGCCGACCTGGCTGCTGCACGGCGGGCGGCCGACGAGCCGGTGGCTGATCCGCCGTCGGTACGACGTGCGTGAGCACGGCACCGGGCACGTCCCCCCGCAGGGGCCGGTGATCGTCGCCGCCAACCACACCGGTGTCATCGACGGCCCGCTGCTGGCGATCTTCGGCCCCCGGCCGGTGCACGCGCTGACCAAGCGGGAGATGTTCGACGGACGGCTGGGGCGCTTCCTGCACTCGAGCGGGCAGATTCCCCTCGACCGGGTGACCACCGACCGGGGTGCGATCCGGGCCTGCCTCCACGTGCTCGACCACGGGGGAGCGGTGGGCATCTTCCCGGAGGGCAACCGCGGAGCCGGCGACCTGACCCGCTTCCGCCACGGGGCGGCGTACCTCGCCCTGGTCACGGGCGCCCCGATCGTCCCGCTGATGATGTACGGCACCCGCCCGGCCGGAGGCGGCAAGGACGCCCTGCCCGAGCCCGGCGCCGTCCTCGACCTGGTGTACGGCGCGCCGTTGCGCGTCGACAAGCGGCCCTGGCCGCGGACCAAGACCCTCGTGGCCGCCACCTCGGCTGCCCTGCACGAGCGGATGCTGGACGAGCTCGAGGCAGGCCTGGTGCTCACCGGGCAGACCCTGCCCGGCCCGATCCCGGCCGAGTCCGCGAAGGAGATCTCATGAGCGACGCAGACCCCGGGACCGGCCCGGCCACCGGCCCGACGACCGACCCGACGACCGACCCGACGGGCCCGGTCCCGGTGCTGGCCGTCGTCGGCCGGCCCAACGTCGGCAAGTCCACCCTGGTCAACCGGATCCTCGGCCGTCGCGAGGCGGTCGTCGAGGACGTGCCCGGGGTCACCCGCGACCGCGTCTCCTACGACGCCACCTGGGCCGGGCGTGCCTTCACCGTCGTCGACACCGGCGGCTGGGACCCCGACGCCCGCGGCCTGGCCGAGCGGATCAAGGCGCAGGCGGAGATCGCGGTCGGGCTGGCCGACGCCGTGCTCTTCGTGGTCGACGCGACGGTGGGCATCACCGACGCCGACGAGTCCGTCGTACGGGTGCTGCGGGCCTCCAAGAAGCCGGTCATCCTGGCCGCGAACAAGGTCGACGACCAGCGCGCCGAGGCCGAGGCCTACGGGCTGTGGAACCTCGGCCTGGGCGAGCCCTGGCCCGTCTCGGCCCTTCACGGCCGAGGCTCGGGCGACCTGCTCGACGCCATCCTCGCCGTGCTTCCCGAGCCACCGGAGCAGTCCTTCGAGGAGGAGGCCGGTCCCCGCCGGGTCGCCATCGTCGGCAAGCCCAACGTCGGCAAGTCATCACTGCTCAACAAGCTGGCCGGCTCGGAGCGCGTCGTCGTCGACTCGGTCGCCGGCACCACGGTCGACCCGGTCGACGAGCTGGTGACCCTGGGCGGCCGCGAGTGGCGGTTCATCGACACCGCCGGCATCCGGAAGCGGGTGAAGGAGGCCTCCGGCCACGAGTTCTACGCCTCGCTGCGCACCTCGACCGCGATCGACCGGGCCGAGGTCGCGGTGCTGGTCCTCGACGCCGACCAGTCGATCTCCGAGCAGGACGTGCGGATCCTGCAGACCGTCCGCGAGGCCGGTCGTGCGCTGGTGATCGCGTTCAACAAGTGGGACCTCGTCGACGAGGAGCGCCGCCACTACCTCGAGCGCGAGGTGGAGCGCGAGCTCGTGCAGGTGCAGTGGGCACCCCGGATCAACATCACGGCCCGCACGGGGTGGCACGTCGACCGGCTGGTCGTCGCCCTCGACAAGGCGCTCGAGGGCTGGGAGACCCGCGTCTCGACCGGTGCGCTCAACGCGTTCCTGGGCCGCCTCGTCGCCGAGCACCCGCACCCCGTGCGCAGCGGCAAGCAGCCGAAGATCATGTTCGCCACCCAGCCCTCCACGGCGCCCCCGACGTTCGTGCTGTTCACCTCGGGCAAGCTCGATGCGGGCTACGAGCGCTACATCGAGCGACGCCTGCGCGAGGACTTCGGTTTCGTCGGTACGCCGATCGTCCTGACCCAGCGGGTTCGCGAGAAACGCAAGCGCTGAACACCCCTGCCGCGTGAGAGCATGCGCGGCATGGTGACCATGGACCAGGTGATCGGCTTCGGCCTGGTCGCGCTCGTCCTGATCGCGATCCCGGGCCCGAGCGTCGTGTTCACCGTCGGCCGTGCCCTGACCTACGGGCGCACGGTCGCGCTGGTGACCGTGCTGGGCAACTCCCTCGGGCTGCTCTGCGTCCTCGTGCTGGTCTCGGTCGGCCTCGGCGACCTCGTGGCCACCTCCGACACGGCGTTCGAGGTGCTGAAGATCGGGGGAGCGGCGTACCTCGTCTGGCTCGGCATCCAGGCGCTGCGTCACCGCGAGCCGCTCGAGGTGCAGGACGAGCTCGGGCCGGCGCTGCACGGACCCACGGCCCTCCGCCAAGGGTTCCTGGTGGGATTCACCAACCCCAAGGCGTACGTGATCTTCGCGGCCGTACTGCCGCAGTTCGTGGACCGAGCCCACGGGCACGGCAGCGCGCAGATGCTGCTGCTGGGCTCGATCGCCTTCCTGATCGGCCTGGTCTCCGACAGCGTGTGGGCGCTGATGGCCAGCCAGCTGCGCCGCTGGTTCCGGGACTCGCCACGCCGCGGCCGTGCGCTCGGTACGGTGGGCGGCATGTCGATGATCGGGCTCGGAGTGGCCGTGGCACTGACCGGCCGGGCGGACGCGTGAGGCTGCGCAGCACCGCGGTCGGGCTCGTCGTCGCGCTCGGAGTGGCCGGCACGGCCCACGCCGGCACGTCGTCCGCGTCGGCCCCGGGTGCGAGCGCGGACCGACGTCCGGTGGCAGGCACGCACTGCCCGACGTTCCCGGCCGACAACTACTGGCACGCCGACATCCGGCACCTCCCGGTCAGCGCGCGCAGCAAGCAGTGGCTGTCCCACATGAGCCGGTCGGTCGACCTGCACCCCGACTTCGGGCCGTCGTTCGGCGACGGGCCCGACTACGGGATCCCGATCACCGTCGTCGGCAGCGCGCATGCGCGGGTGCGGGTGCACTTCCACTTCGCCTCGGAGAGCGACAGGGTGCGCTACCCGCTGGGCGCGGACACCCGGATCGAGGGCGGCCGGAGGTCGACCGGCGACCGGCACGCGATCATCGTCGACAAGAGCACCTGCCGGCTCTACGAGACGTTCGACACCCGCAAGCGCAACGGCCGCTGGACCGCCGGGTCCGGCGCCGTGTGGTCGCTCACCTCCGACAGGCTGCGGAAGAACACCTGGACGTCCGCCGACGCCGCGGGGCTGCCGATCCTGCCCGGTCTGCTGCGCTGGAACGAGGTCAAGCACCGCGACGTCGACCACGCCATCCGCTTCACCACCGACGTCACCTCGACCCACCACCTGTGGCCGGCCCGGCACGACGCCGGCTCGCGGAGCAGCTGGGCCTACCCGCCGATGGGTGCCCGCTTCCGCCTGCGCGCGTCGTACCACCCCTCGGGCTTCGGCCCCGCGGCGATGGCCGTGGTCAAGGCGATGAAGACCTACGGGCTGGTGCTGGCCGACAACGGCTCACCGTGGTACTTCCAGGGCGAGCAGAACGCCCGATGGCCGATCTCGATGATCGAGGACCTCAAGCGCATCCCGGCCCGAGCGTTCGTCGCGGTCGACACGTCGTCGCTGAAGGTCAGCAACCACAGCGGTGCCACCGGCTAGCCCGACAGTGCCGCCGACCGCAGCCGACGGCACCTGCCGGGGGTCCGGTCAGCCCTCCAGGGCTGCGTCCAGGGTGATCTCCACCCCGGTCAGTGCCTTGCTGACGGGGCAGCCGACCTTGGCCTCCTGGGCGGCCTTCTCGAAGCCGTCGGCGTCGAGCCCCTCGACCTCACCGCGCACCGTCAGGGCGATCCCGGTCAGGTGGAAGCCACCGGCCGGGTCGGGGCCGAGGGAGACGTCGGCCTGGACGTCGAGCGCCACCGGTGTGCCGCCGGCCGCGGCCACGCGCGACGAGAGCTGCATCGCGTAGCAGGAGGAGTGAGCGGCGGCGATCAGCTCCTCGGGGCTGGTCGTGCCGTCGGCGTCGTCGGCGGCCCGCTTGGGGAAGGACACGTCGTACGTCGCGATCTGGGAGCTGGTGAGCTCGACCTGTCCGGAGCCCTTCTCGAGGGTGCCGGTCCAGGCGGTGCGGGCGGTGCGGGTGGGCATGCGGTCTCCTCGCGTCGGATGTGCGTACACCCGCGCAACGTCACCGCCGGTGCGTGACATTCCACCGGGGCGACGGCGCGGTTCAGCGTTTGTGCGGGAGCTGACCGTGGCGCACGGCGGCGGCGAGAGCTGTCGCGCCGAACGAGTAGAAGAAGTAGAACGGTGAGTGCACGATGGCGCTGAGAGCGAGACAGAGGATCGCGCAGAACAAGAAGATGTTCGCGATAGTCAGGTTGCTGGGCATGGCAGGGTCCTTGCAGGTTCACCCACCGTCGTCTGAGCCACGCCGGTCGGGCGTTGTCTCGATCCTCTGCCCAACCGACGTGGCTTTCAAACCCCAGAACTGGTGACGCGTCAGGCGACCGGCCCTGCTATCAGCGTCACGGTCGCCATGTGGGTCGTGCCCGAGGTGTCGCTCCAGACCACGCGGACGCTGTCGCCGGGGGAGTAGGCGCGGACGGCCTGCCGGAGGGCGGCGGCGCTGCTGACCGTGGTGTCGCCGATCCTCGTGATCCGGTCGCCCGGCACGATGCCGGCGCGCGCCGCGGGCGTCCCGGGGTAGACCCCGGCGACCGTGATGCCGGAGGGCTCGAGGCCGATCCCGAGGAACGCCGGGTTGCCGTACTCGTAGCGGGCGTTGACGCTGCCGTTCTCGAGGTCGTCGGCGATCCCGATCACCTTGGCGATCGGGACGGCGTACCCGACGACGTCGCTCTCGCCGGTCGAGGCGGCGGTGGTCATGCCCACGACCTCACCCTGGTCGTCGTACGTCGCGCCGCCGGAGTCGCCGGAGATCACGTCGCTGCTGATCTCCATCAGGCCGCGGAGCTTCTCGCCCACGCTGCTGCCCTGGCTCTGGGTGGTGATGTGCTGGTCGAGCGCGGTGACGGTGCCCTCCGCGGCGGTGAAGGTGGTTGCCGACCCGCCGGCATCGCCCACGGCGGTCACGGCGTCGCCCACCGCCGCCGGTGTCGTGGCCGTCCGGACGACGGACAGGCCGGTGGCGTTGGTCAGCTGAAGGACGGCGACGTCGTCCTCGGCATCGGTGCCGACGACGGTCGCCCGGTAGTGCTGACCGGTGCTCATCACCGTGACCCGGATCTTGGTCGCGCCCTCCACGACGTGGTGGTTGGTGACGACCTCGCCCGTGCTGGTGAGGATCATCCCGGTGCCGGCGGCCTTGCCGCCCTCGTACTTCAAGGTGGTCGCGATCCGGACCAGCCCGGTGAGCTGGTCGTCGGTGGCCGGCGTACCGCTCGCCGACGAGTCGAACGAGCCACCGTTGCCGTGGTCCGGCCCGGTGAACGGCTGGGTGCCGTCGAACGGCGCCGTCCCGCCGTCTCCGAACTGGGGGGGCTGGCCGACGTACCCGTTCGGGGGCGTCGCGGCCGCGTCGCTGTCACTGCGGTGGTGGCCGAGTGCGAAGCCGGCACCGCCCGCGGCCAGCGCCAGGGCGACGGCCGTGGCGGCAGCCAGGAGTCGGGGACCCGAGCGCCGCGGTGCCGAGGCCGGGGGCGGCGGCGGTGCGGCGTACGTCGGAGGAACGCCGGGCGGTGCCGCGGGCGGTGTGGGGGGCGCGGGCGGGGCCCACGGCGGGAGCGGGTGAGAGAGCGGGGTCTGGTCCTGCGGGGGTGGCGCGTCCTGCTCGTCCATGGGCTCTCCTTCTCGCGGCATGTAGCCCATCCAGCATCGTGAACCAGTGAGAACGCTGTGAGAAGGCTGGGACCCCGGTGTCGTGATCCGAAGAAGATCCTGAGCGCCACTCAGGGCCCTGGCCCGCGCGCTCGGGCGGATTCGGGAGCCCCGAGCACCTGCGGTAGCCTTCACACCGCCCAGCGGACCCTGGTCCGCGCGGGCATCGGGCTGTGGCGCAGTTTGGTAGCGCACTTGACTGGGGGTCAAGGGGTCGCAGGTTCAAATCCTGTCAGCCCGACCGTGTGATGTCTCAGGACATCGGTATAGCCCGGACCTACGTTTGTAGGTCCGGGCTACTTCTTTTTGGTGGGTCCGGGTGGTCGGCCGGTGGGCTGGTAGTCGCGGCGTGGGTCGATGGTGAGCTCGCGGAGGAGTTCGCCGGTGGCGGCGTGGACGACGCGGACCTCGAGGTTCTGGACGAGCAGGAGGACGTAGGTTCCGGCGTAGGTTCGGCCGATGCCGATGTGGCGTAGTTGGCCGGCGATGCGCAGCGTGACGGTGCCGGCCTTGTTGATCTTGTCGTGTCGCACGCGGTCGTGGGTGTCGTTGTCCCGCTCGGTGCTGGGGGTGGCCTTCGGGCGGGCGTTGTAGGCGGTGGCCGGGGTGGCGCGGTGGGGGAGCGAGCGGTGCGGTCGGCGGTGGTTGTACTCGTCGCGGAACTGGTCGAGGAGCACCTGGAGGTCGGCGAGCGTGCTCGGCTGGATGGGCTGGGCGCGTAGCCATTTCTTCATGGTCTGCTGGAACCGCTCGGCCTTGCCGCAGGTGGTCGGGTGGTTTGGCCGGGAGTTCTTCTGCACGATGCGGCGGCGGGCGAGTTCGGCTTCGAAGGAGTTCTTGCCTCCTTGCCGGCCGTGGCCGGCCAGTCGGACGGTGTAGACCATGCCGTTGTCGGTGAGCGTGGATGCGGGGTATCCGTGCAGGTCAGCGGCCCAGGTGAAGGTGGTCAGCACCTGCTCATCGGCAGATCCAAGCGCGGACAGCGGCATAGGACGTTTCAAGGAGGGAGTGGGCAGTCGAGGCCTAGTCGCCCTTGGCCCGCTCGGCTTCCCCGACCCGGCGTTGCATCTCCAGGTGGATCTCGATGCGCCGGAATCCGCAGGCCAGGTTGGTGCGGAGCATTGCTTCGTTGTCGATGTCGTTCCAGGTGTGAATCAGTCGGCGCTCGGGATGCTCGCGCTGCACGCGCCGCAGCGTGGCGGCCTTGAGGGCAAGACCCAGCCGATGTCCGCGGTGCTCCGGCATCACCAAGGTGTCGTCCTGCACCACGTGCGTTTCGTTGGCCGGCAAGTACACGATCGAATAGCCACCCAGTACGCCATCCGCAGATCGTCGGGCGGCGGCCACGATGGGGAACCATGAGCCATCGTCGAGCTCCTCCTCCAGGCGCACCCGATCGACGTCATAGGTCTCGGGGGCACGATCGATGTCGCCAATCGGGACGTCGTGTGCCATCTGAGTCAACATCACTGCGTAGGCCTCGACGAGCCCGTCGGGCACCCGACGATTCCAGGTGACAATGTCATATCCAGGTGCACTCTCCGGAAGTTCTGTGAGCTTCGTACGGGAGAGAGGCAGGTCCAAGACCAAATGGTGCTCACGATGGACCTCCTTGAACCCGAGGGCTGACGCAAACGCGAAGGCGGGGGAACAGCCACCGTCCTCGGGGATGTGAACGTGTCCCAGCAGCGTGGTGCGCCGGTCGGCGCCAGCGAGACGAACGGCCTCCTTGTACAGCGCCGTGCCGATGCCCCGACGCCGCCACCGCGGCAAGACGTCGATCTCAATGTCAGCAAGATGGAGGTTGCTCTGCAGTGAGCGTCCTAGATCCGCGGTGCCAACAATGCGAAGACCATCGCGGACCACCAGCAGGGTGCGAGACCGGTAGGGCCCCGCGTCCTGTGCCGACTCACGCAGGGCTCCGTAGTCCCGCAACATGGGCCGCACCCGGTCCGCCGACTGGGCAGAGCGTTCGACCTCCGAGAACTCACGCACGACCGCCTCGTCCCACACATCAACGGCTTCCACCCTCAGCACCGGGACAGCAAAGCGCCCGGGCTCACTCCTGCCAAGCGAGTTCTCGGTCACGCGATCCATCCCGCAGCACGTGCGGCTACCCGTGCCCGGGTCGGTTCCCAGACCACATCACGACCGGGATCACATCGGCCGCTCATCGGTGCGGGCTCAGGCGGTCAACGCAACACCTCGGCCAATACCCGTGATGGTGTCTTGAAGCCGAGTGTCTGTCGAGGGCATCCGTTGAGTTTGGTGGGGGGGGGGGGGGAAAAAAAAAAAAAAACACGGGAGGTACTGGCGCAGCAGTTCCGTTGGTGTTCTCATTGCTCCCGCGCTGCCATGGCGACCGGGGATCACAGAAGTAGACCTCGACACCGGTGGCTTGGGTGAACCGGAGGTGTTCGGCCATCTCGTGGCCCTGGTCCCACGTCAACGTCCGAGTCAGCGCCGCGGGCAGGGTGGTGATCTTCGCGGCCAACGCCTCGGCGACCAGGTCTGCCTTGTGCCCGCCTGGCAACGCCACCAGCATCACGAACCTGGTCGAGCGTTCCACCAGCGTCGCGACCGGAGACATGCGCTTGCCGAAGACCAGGTCGCCCTCCCAATGGCCTGGCACGGCTCGGTCGACGGCCTCAGCTGGTCGTTCGGAGATGCTGAGGATCCCCGGCCGACCGCCACGACCATCAGGGAGCCGGGTCCCCGCCGGGCGTCGGATCACCCGCCCTGTGCGCTGATGAGCGGTCAACTCCCGGCGTAACGCACCGCGGGACTGGATGAACAGGGTGCGGTAGATCGTCTCGTGCGACACCTGCATCTCCGGGTCGTTCGGGTAGGTGGTCTTCAAACAGCCAGCGATCTGCCGAGGTGACCACTGCTCGTGTTGGAGCTTCTCGGCCACCATCGCACGCGACACCGGACGAGTGGCCAGCTTGCAGGCTTGCCGGCGCCGCGCGCGTGCCCAGGCCTGCCGATCAGCCGGCGCGGCACGGTATCGATCCCGCCCGCCATGAGTGGCGACCTCCCGACTGATCGTCGACGGCGCTCGACCCAGCCCGGCCGCGATCACGCGTAACGAGGCGCCGGCCGCCAGCCCACGGGAGATCTCCTCCCGTTCGATCAAGCTCAACCGGGCGCGCGACCGCCGTCGAGCCGCTGGACGGATCCCACCGCCGCGCACCAGATAGGCACGCACCGTCCCCGTCGAGAGTCCCAATTCTCGAGCCGTCGGCTTAGCCGCTTGGCCCGCCCGTAGCCGAACCCAGATCTCGTCCTCGTCCGCAGCAGACAACCACCGATAACCACGCGCCATCACAACCTCCTTGAATCACGGAAGTGTTGCGCTGACCCATTGAGACCGCCGGCATGTGAGTACTTTGGATCCGCGCCGTCACCCGGCGGAAGGACGCACCTGTTCGCCCTCATCGCGCGGGCTCGTCCGAGTCGTTGCGCGGCGTGGTGCGGGAGGGGATGGCGAGTCGCGACGACGTCTTTGTCAGTGTCCGCGGAGGGTGTCCGCAATGGGACGGTGAGCTTCAAGGCGGGCCGGGATCGCGGTGAGGGCGACTGTGAGGATCACGGTCCCCAGGACCAGCACAGCCAGCTGTGCGGTGGGGGGAGTCGTTGTGGTAGATGAGGAGAGGGCGTGGAAAAGGGCGGTGCCGACGGCTCCGCCGAGCGCCAGGCCCAACCCGACGGGCATGATCTGTGCCACGCCCACCGCAGCCGCAGCCTCGGCTGGCGTGACGCCGACCGCGCGTGCCACGGCGAGCACACGTCTAGCGTCGACCGCGCTGGCGCGGGTGACGAAGATGAGGTTGACCGCGGCCATGATCACGAGGAGCAGTGTCAGCGCGCTCGTCACGGTGTGCAGCTGCGCGACCTGGGGATCGGCCGGGCCTCCGGCGTTGCCGCGCTCGGCGTGCAGGCTCGACTGTGCGTAGAGGACGACCACTGCTGCGCAGACGGCCACAGCGATGGACAGAGTTGTCAGCACCGCGCGACGAGGTCGGCGAGCCGCCAAGCGCAGGCCCAGTAGGCCGGCTGCGGGGAGGTGGGCCGAGAGCGCCACGACGTAGGGGTGCCGACGCGGTCGGTGTCCGCTGTCGTCTAGAGCCCTGACCGTGCTGGTGCGCGCGGCGCGCCACGCTGGAAGGGCGGTGGCGAGTACGACCAGCGAGAGGATTGAGCCGATCACGACGGCTGCGCTCAAGGGGGTCACCGACGTGCTCCCTTCTCGCCCGAGCAGGCCTGCGCTCAGGGCGACGAGCGCCGGCGTGAGGAGCTGGCCTGCTGCCAGGCCGACTACAGCGGCCATCAGACCGGTCGTGAGGTAGGACATCAGCAACAGCCCCGCGACGAAGCCCGGGCCGGCTCCGGCAGCCTTGAGCATCCCCACCCGTCGTACCTCGTCGCTCATCCGGCCGCCCACAAGCACGACCAGCGTCGCCAGCGCCAGAATGACGATGAGGGTGCTGCCGAAGACGACGGCGGCGCGTTCGTTGGCCAGCTGTTCGGCCTGGCGTGCCGCGATCTCCTGCCAAGGGTCGAGCTGGGGGCGCGCCCCCGGCGGTCCGGCCGCGCCGTAGCGTTGTGCGAACGCTGGCGCCGATGCCGGCTTTCGAAGCTTCAGGTACTGGAACCACACCAGAGGTTCCCGGGCGCTGGCCAAGGCGCTCGCGTGGAGCCGGGTGGTCCAGACCAGACCCGGCTCCGCGGAAAACCACGTAGGGCGGTCGAGGATGCAGCCGATCGTGCAGAGCTGGGGGTACGGCGGGAGGGCAGCCGAGACTGCGATCCCGGACACCGGTACCGGGTGCCCACCGAGATCGACCTGGTCACCCACGGAGATCCTCATGGCCTGGGCGAAGGCGCGCTCCACCACTACCCCACCGGCGCCGACCCACTGGCCGGACACGACGTGGGGTCGGTCGACCGGTGACGCGTGCGAGTCCCGCCCTTGCACCTCCGCGACACCCCGGATGCCGTGGGCCTCGATCGGCGCCCAGGTAGTCGGGAACGCCTTGCTCCGAGCGGAGACCTCCGGCCGTTGGGCGACAGCCCGCATGCGGGCGCGATCGGCGGCGGTAACGGCGCTTTTGGGATCCGGGAAGATGGCGGCGACGACGTCCGGTCCCGCGGTACGGGCACGCGTCAGGGCGTAGGGCGCCGCTGTCTGGCCGTGCAGCACCAAGCCGATCGTTAGGGTGGTCGCGGCGACGGCGAGCCCGATGAACAGCAGCACCGTCTCGGTGGCGCGTCGACGAAGGTCGCGCGTACACAGTTGGAGGCCGAGCCCGAGCCGGCTCATTCGCGACTGCCGGTGAGGATCTCGGCGGCTGTCTTCGCATTCGGCGGCAGGACCACGTCGTGCACCAGCGCCCCGTCGCGCATGGAGACCATGCGGTCGGCCGTGGCCGCCGTCCGCTGGTCATGGCTGACCACGACCAGCGTCTGACCGTCCGCGCGCAAGCGGTCGAAGAGGCGGAGCACCTCGGTCGTGGACGCGGTGTCCAGATTTCCCGTGGGTTCGTCGGCGAGCAGCACCGTGGGCCGGTTGACCAAGGCCCGGGCGATGGCGACCCGCTGCTTCTGGCCACCCGACAGCTCCGCGGGCCGATGGCGCGCCCGATCGGCGAGGCCGACGGCGTCCAGCAGGTCGGCCGCCGCTCGGCGGGCCCGGCCGGACGACGTGCCGGCCAACAGAGCAGGGAGCTCGACGTTCTCCACCGCGCTCAGCTCGTCCATGAGGTGGAAGTCCTGGAAAACGAACCCGACGTGGTCTCGGCGGAGCCTGGCGCGAGCCCGCTCGGAGGTGCGGTCGATCCGGACGCCACCCACCCAGACCTCGCCCGCCGTGGGCAGATCGAGACCGCCCATGAGCTGCAGCAGCGTGGACTTCCCGCACCCACTGGGGCCGACCACCACCAGCGACTCGCCAGTCGCGATCTCGAGATCGACGTCGTCAACCGCGCGGATCAAAGTCTCGTCACGACCGTAGTACTTGGCCAGCCCCACGACGCGAACAGCGGCGCTCACCGAACCTCTCCCCACACCCGCTCGCAGACGTCGAGCCACGCCAGGTCTGCCTCGATCCGCAGGACGACCCCCTCGAGCAACAGCGAGGCTGCAGACCCGTCAGGCTCAGACATGACTGCCCGCTGGGCGTCTCGTAGGCGGCGTACCAGCTCGTGGCGCTGCGAGCCGATCAGGGCGAGAGGGTCCGAGAGCCGCCCCGCCGCAGCCACGGTGAGCTTGAGGTGGAAGTTGGTGAGGTCTGGTCGCGGCCACGTCACGTCGGTAAGCCATTCTTCGATCCGTTCCCTCCCGGCGGCTGTGAGCTCGTAGATGCGACGTTCGGGTCGTTCTGCTGTGGCCTCGCGTTTGGAGGTCACCAAGCCCGACTGCTCGAGCCGACCCAGGGTCACGTACATCTGTCCCGCGTTGAACCCTTCCGCGAGCGGACCCAGGGAACGCTCGATCCTCGCCCGCAGCTCGTAGCCATGGGACGGCTCCTTGGACAGCAAGGCCAAGACCACTTCCTGCTGCATCACAGCCCCTAACTGTTACCTACGTTTCAGGAGGATAACCGTTAGTCAACCCAAACGGCTAGCGCGGATGAAATGAGTGCCGGTCTGCCGCCGACGAACAGCACGACGCGACGGGGTCGGCCGACGCGCCGAGCGACGGCTTATGACCCCGGGTGCCCCACTCTGGGCGGTAGGCAGCGGGTCCGTGGCTGCTCGGCCCGGGCTCGTTGGCACCGCGCCGAGAGTCGGTCGAGCCCTCACGCCGCAAGCGCGGGTCAGCCGGCTGAGCCAGGGTCCTGAATTTGCACGCTCCCTACTGCATGTTGTCGGCGACAACATCCGTGTGATTGCATCCGAGTCACCACCGGAGAGCGACATTCCAGTCAGGGAACCGTATGCACCGCGGAGAGTCTGCGGCTGGCCGATCGCAGTGTGGAAGGTCTTGGGTGGCTATACGCGGCAGTTCGTGACCGACGCAGCGGGGACCCGAATTCTTTCCGAGGTACCTCGAACGCAGCCAAGAGACACGTGCGGGTGCCTGATCCAGGGGCCGTTTTCGGAATCATCCGGAGGCGGCCTTCTGGCGTTTTCGCGAGTCTGCGACACCTTCGGGACACCTGGATTGACATGGGTCTGGACGGTTTTGCCCATAAATTGGGCCATTGACCCAGAGGTCACAACGGGAAGCGGAGGTGGGGACCTGAACTCCTCTTGGGCAGGAGAGTCCTTTCGGCCATCGCTTTCAGCTTGACCAGCGATCACGATGGTGCGTCATGGACGAGGTTCCGTTGCATCCACTGCTGGCGACCCGCTGGAGTCCCACGACGTTCGACACGGCACGACCGGTGCGACCTGGACAGGTCGAGTCGCTGTTGCAGGCCGCCCGGTGGGCGCCGTCGGCGGGCAACTCGCAACCGTGGGCCTTCGTCGTCGGCGTGCGGGGCGACCGTGACCACCAGCGCCTGGTGCGGCACCTGGCGCCGAGCGCTGGCCGATGGGCGCCCGACGCGGCATTGCTGTTCGCCAACCTGGCTCACCGGCACGTGGCCGACACCGACTGGGAGTACTCCGAGTTCTCCTCTTACGACCTGGGCCAGGCGGTGGCTCATGTGACACTGCAAGCGCGCTCGCTGGGCATGTACGTCCGGCAGTTCCGTGCGTTCGATCGCGACGCTCTGGCCCGCGAGTTCGAGGTGCCCGCCCACTGGGAGATTGCGACGATGTCGGCCATCGGCTGGGTGCCCGGCGGCTTCGAACCCAACGCCCTCGAGAAGGAACAGGAACGAGAACGCCGTCCACTGGACGACCTGCGGTGGCCGGCCGCAGGCCTTGCTGACCGGAGCTGAGAACGTCGACGTCCACCTGCCGGGGGCAGAGCATCCCTGCACTGCTCCTGTCACGCGGTGACGTGGCGATACGGCGGGTCACCGCCGGACAAGGGCGCCCGCGTCCCTGACGTGGGCGGCGATGGCGGGCGCGAGGTACTCGGCGTCGCGGTGGACGCCGCGGAGGGTGTTTGACGCGTAGGAACGTTGAAACTCGATGCCGACGTACGCCAGACCGGGATGCGTGGTGGAGATACCCCTGGTGTGAAGGGGAAGACCGTCGGTGAGCGCTCCGAGTGACCGCAGGTAGTCGAGGTGGGGGCGGTACCCGGTGGCCAGCACGATGGTGTCCACCACTTCGCTGGTGCCGTCGGACCAGACGACGTGCTCGCCGTTCAACGCGGTGAACATCGGGCGTCGGTCAGGTCGGCCCGATTCGACGGCGGCTCGGAAGCGGCCGGTGTCCGTGACGAGGGTGTTCGAGAGGAGCCGAGCCAGCCATTCGGGAGGGAGCTCGTCGAAGCCGGTCCGCTCCAGCCAGTGGTGAAGATCTCTACCGTCGATCCGTTGGGGGAGGAAAGCGACGGGATGACGGCTTGCGAGGGTGACCCTGGCCACCTGGTCCAGCTCGTAGCCGACCTGCACCGCTGAGTCGCCCGCACCGACGACCACGACGCGCTGCCCGACGTACGGCTCGGGACGGCGATAGTCGGCGACGTGCAGGAGGCGTCCGGCGAAGGTGCGCAAACCGGGCAGGGAGGGCAGGTACGGACTTCCGAACGAGCCGGTGGCAGCGACCACACCTGCCGCGTGGATCGCTTCGCCGGCGTCGGTCGTGACCAGGAATCCGTGGCCGCCGGTGGACGCGACCGAAGTGACGCGACACCCGGTGCGAATGTCCACGTCGAGCCTCGCCGCATACTCCCGCAGATAGTCGACCACCTCGTCGCGAGGTGGGTAGCGGTCCGGGTCACCGCGGAACCGGAAGCCAGGCATCGCGCTGTAGGCGGCCGGAGAGAACAGCTTGAGGCTGTCGTAGTAGTGGGGCCATGAACCCACGGGCTCGCTGCCGGCCTCCAGCACTATCGTGGCGAGCCCTGCAGTCCGCAGCGCACGGGCCGCAGCCAGCCCGGACTGGCCCCCGCCGACCACCACGACGTCCTTCATCTCTCGGCTCATGGTGCGCCGAGCGCCGGACCGACGAGGATCTGCGCCAGGTGGGCGAGGGCTGCCGGCTCGCCGCGGTAGTAGATCCAGGTGCCGCGGCGCCGCGCCGTGATCAGGCCGGCCTCACGCAACACCTTGAGGTGGTGCGAGATCGTCGGCGGACTCACCTCGAACGCGCCGGTCAGGTCGCACACGCAGGCCTCGCCATCGTCGTGGCAGGCGATCATCGCGAGCAACCGCAGACGGACCGGGTCGGACAGTGCCTTGAACAGGGTCGCGATTTCGCCGGCTTCCACACGGCCGAGCGGCTCGCGGTGGATCATCGCGGCTGATGCGACAACGGGACTTTGATTAGACATATATCTAATTTGACATGCATCGAACCAAGTCGCAAGGTGCCGACAACCCGGGTGCCCCACCCGTCTGCCACGATGCGGGCCACCTCTCATTCGGACTGGGAGCGACGCGTGGGTCCGGCGGCCGGCCGTCGGTCACTGCGGATCGCACCGCAGCGGGCGCACGGTCGTTCAACTGCGCATCCGGGTTCGCCCCGAGTGCATCGTTCACGGTCGAGAACGCGAGCCGCATGGCGATGAAGAGCGTGATCGCGAAGATCTGCCGGTCGCCGTACCCGAGATCCCGAAGCGATTCGACGTCCGCGGCGGTGGTAGCACTCGGATCCCACGCGACACGACGGGCCCATCTCACGAGGGTGAGCTCCTCTGGAGACAGGGCCATGTCCTGGTCGCGGAGGACCGCGGCCGCTACGTCGTCGCCGGCCTCGCGGGCCAGGTGTGAGCCGGAGGCCAGCGAACAGTAGGAGTCGCCCATCGTCGCGGCGCACGCGGTGACCCGCAGCGCGCGTGCGTGGGCGTCGAGCCCGGCGGTGATCGTCGCCTGCTTGAGGACATACGACACCGCAGCCAGAGCTTCCGGGGATTGGGCCCACACGCGAGTCAGGTGGGCGACGTATCCCTGGCCGGAGACGTCGTCGGCGTACATCCGCGCGACGTGCTCGTCGACCTCAGGATCATGGAGCAAGCTGGCACGGCCGGCCCTCACGTCGGTCGACGCGGTCCTGGCGTCCGGCCTGGTCATGGCAGTCGCCGCCGGAGGGCCGCCGCCGGAGGCGATGCGGTGCGGCTGGCCGCTGAGCGTGGTCCTTGGCAGCGTGTTGGATCTCCTCCTCCCGGAGCTTTGCCAGGATCTGGATGAGTTCGTGCATGTCGGTCTCCGTAGGTCGTGGTGTGCCGGCATCTCGCCCGTGAGCGGGACCACGGTGCGTCGTGCACCTTCCCGGCCACTTCCCCGTTCCCGGTGTCTCCCGACTGCGGGGGAAGGCCGGGGGAAGGAGCCACTCCCAGGCTTCCTGCATGGAAAGCACACCAATCGGCGCCTTCGCCCGGAGGAATCGCACGGTGACGGAGCGGGACATCGTGCTCTTCACCGAGATCACCGGCGACCGCAACCCGATCCACTTCGACAGTGACCTCGCAGCGGCGAGCCGATTCGGCGGACTCGTCGTCAAAGGGGGCGTGACCTCTGGACTGCTCAACGCGCTGGTCGCAGAGAACCGCCCGGACCGGGCAGCGTCTTCCTTGAGGTGGCCTGGCGTTTCCTTGCACCGGTTGGCCCCGGGGGCGAGATCACCGCGCACGCAACAGTCACGTCCGTTCGCTCGGACAAGCCGGTCACAACCCTGGCCACCCACGTGACCAACCAAGCCGGCATCTCAGTTCTCGACGGCACCGCCGTCGTGTGGCGGGATCCGGCCGTGGCCGCCGCCATCAACGGTGCGCAACACCGCAAGCAGGACGCCGGAAAGGCCGGCCTCTCCATCGAAAGGAAACACGCATGAGCATCACCACCGAGAACTCCCGTACCAACGGGGTGGACACCGCGGCCCTGTTCGCGACGCTGGATGCGGTGAAGGGACAGCCCGAGATCGCGAAGTTCCAGTTCCGCGCCACGAACACGTGGCTGCGCGGAACCCACAGCCGCTCGCGCTTCTCAGACTTCCACGGCGCCATGCAGGAGATGGAGCACAAGCACGTCACCGAGGTGGACGCCGACCACCCCGCAGTCCTGGTCGGCCAGGACGCCGCGCCGAGCCCGGTGGAGCACGTGCTCCACGCCATCGCAGCGTGCCTGACCGCTGGCATCGCCAACATCGCGGCCGCTCGGGAAGTCCAGCTCACCAAGGTCAGCTCGACCGTCGAGGGCGACATCGACCTCCTCGGCATCCTCGGGCTGTCCGACGGCAGCGTGCGAAACGGCTACCAAGGGGTCAAGGTGACCTTCCATATCGAGGGCAACGCCGACGATGCCACCTTGCGAGCCATCGTCGAGCAGTCACGCCGCAGGTCGGCCGTCTACGACGTGCTGACCCAGCCCACGCCCGTCGCGATCGAGGTGGTCACCGGCTGACAGCCGGCGCATCACCTCGCCGGCCCGGATCGGCCACGACCCACAGGTCGTGGCCGATCCGGGCTCTGAGAGGACACCGAATGACTTCCCTGCACAACATCGACATCGTCGTGATCGGAGCTGGCCACGCCGGCCTGGCCGTGAGCCGGTTGCTCACGCGTGCCGGCCGCGAGCACGTCGTGCTCGACCGCGGCCGAGTGGGCGAGCGCTGGCGGACCGCACGCTGGGACTCGCTGCATCTGCTCACGCCCGGCTGGATGACCCGGCTTCCCGGATGGTACGCCGACGGCGACCCGGACTCCTTCCTGTCGGCCGCACAGTTCGTCAGCCATCTCGAGCAGTACGCCTCGTCGTTCGACGCACGCGTCTTGACCGGTGTGACAGTGACCCGCCTGACCACCGCACCAGCCGCTGCGTACGACGTCCACACCGACCACGGTACGTGCCGTGCGCGCGCGGTCGTCGTGGCCACCGGCCCCCACGGCACCCCCCTCGTGCCGGCTGCGGTCGAGCGCTCCGACGTACACGTGATCACCAGCGACAGGTACCGCAGCGCCGGCCGCCTGGATGCGGGTGGCGTGCTGGTCGTGGGCGCCTCCTCGTCGGGGGTGCAGATCGCCGACGAGCTCGCACGATCGGGTCGGGACGTCGTCTTGGCCGTCGGGCGGCACACCCGGATGCCACGTCGTTACCGGGGCATGGACGTCTTCTGGTGGCTGGAGACCACGGGTCGGCTCGCGCGCACCATCGACGAGGTGCCCGACCCGGTATCGGCGCGCAGGGACCCATCGATGCAGCTGATCGGACGTTCCCGTGGGGACACGGTTGAGAGTGAGGTCGACCTGGCCGCGCTGCAGCGTCGGGGGGTCCGGTTGACTGGTCGACTGCAGAGCCTGCAGGGCCACATCGCCACCTTCGGCGATGATCTCGCGGCTCTCACGGCCGACGCCGACCGACGCATGCACTCATTCCTGGACTCCGTCGACAGGTACGTCGACCGCACCGGCCTGACCCGCGAGGTGCTGCCGCCGGCTCGTCCGGCGGCCGTCCCGACGGCGAGGATGTCGTCTCGGCTCGACCTCCGCGCCGAGGGGATCCGGACGGTCGTCCTCGCGACCGGGTTCCGCCCCGACAACAACTGGGTCGACCTTCCGATCCTGAAGGCTGATGACACCTTCCGCCAGACGCGCGGCGTGACCGACGCTCCGGGTGTGTATGTCATCGGGCAGCGCTTCCAGCACCGCAGGGATTCCGGCTTCATCGACGGCGCTCGCCATGACGCCTACGCCCTCGTGCACCACCTGACCGCCGGCGCGGTGCCACGTGTCGACGACCGACGCACTGCGTTCACCGGGGAGGAGACCGCATGAACGACTACGACGTTGCCATCGTGGGCGGCCGCGTGGCGGGCGCCTCGACCGCCCTGCTGCTCGCACGGGCGGGTCTCCGGGTCGCGGTGCTGGAGCGCTCGCGGGTCGGCTCGGACACCGTCTCCACCCATGCCTTGATGCGCGGGGGCGTCCTGCAGCTCTCCCGGTGGGGAGTGCTTCCGGACCTGGTCGCCGCCGGGACTCCGGCCATCCGCAGTACCGACTTCCACTACGCGGACGGCGTCAGCTCCCACGTCTCGCTACGACGCAGCCCGGGAGTCGACGCCCTCTACGCGCCTCGACGTCGACTCCTCGATCGCGTGCTCATCGAAGCAGCGGCTTCATCGGGGGCCGATGTCCTCCACGGGGTTCCCGTGGTGGGGCTGCTCCGCGACCCGGACGGGCGCGTCCGCGGTGTCCGCATGTCAGGCGCCGACGGTCGTGAGGTCCCGGTCCGGGCAGGGCTCACCATCGGTGCCGACGGTGTCGGATCCCTGGTCGCCCGCGAGGTAGCGGCGCGGTTCGTGAAGCGGGGCAGGACCGCTAGCGCCGTCCTGTATCGCTACGCCGCAGAGGTGCGGTCGGAGGGGTACGTGTGGGGATACGGGGAGGGAGCGGCTGCGGGCCTGATCCCGACGGACGCCGGCGAGACGTGCGTGTTCGTGGCCACCACACCCGAGCGTATGCGTCTCCTTCGGCGCGCGGGCACCGAAGGCGCCTTCGACGCCCTGCTCGACGCGGCTCCTAGGCCCCTGTCCGACGTCGTGCGAGCCGGTGTCGCGGTCAGCCACCTGCACGGCTGGCGAGGCGTGTCTGGATACGTCCGGCGCTCGTTCGGCCCCGGTTGGGCCCTGGTCGGAGACGCCGGCTACTTCAGGGACCCGATCACCACGCACGGGCTCACCGACGCACTCCGCGACGCGGAGCTGTTGTCGGACGCGGTGCTCGCGGACGGTGCAGGGAACTCTGCCGAAGCAGCGTTCGCGCGCTACCAAGGCACGCGCGACCGCCTGTCGACGTCGCTGAGCGAGGTGACGGAATCGGTCTGCCGCTACGACTGGGACGGAGATCGGATCCGCACACTGCTGCGCCGGGTGAGCTCCGCGATGAGCGACGAGATGGACCACTTGTCCATGCGATCAACCTGGCCAGCCTCGAAGGCGAGGTCCGGTTGATGGTCGCGGTCAGCGTCCCTGACAGCGCCCAGTCGACGTTGGTAGCCTTCCCTGCAGCGCGCGAGGAAACAGCGGGCAACCGGAAGGGTGCCGCGATGGGCGTTCAGGTGCACCTTCTGGGCGGATTCGGCGTCGCCCGCGACGAGGCGACCGTGGCGGCAGACGCCTGGGGGCGCCGACAGGCTGCTCAGCTGGTGCAGTTGCTCGCGCTCGCCCGCGACCGCCGCATGCATCGCGAGCAGGTGATCGACGCCCTGTGGCCCGGGTTGTCGTGGGATGCCGCGGGGCCACGGCTGCACAAGGCGGCCCACTACGCCCGACGCGCGGTCGACGACCCGGATGCCGTCGTGCTGCGCCACGAGATGGTCGCGCTCTTCCCTGGCCGGGACGATGTCGAGGTCGACGTCCACGAGTTCAGCCGGACCGCCACCCGGGCCTTGCAGACCAGCGACGAGGCGCTCGCCGCGGAGGCGTTGAAGTGGTACGCCGGCCCGTTGCTGCCCCACGACCCCTACCAGGCGTGGGCCGAGGAGCCTCGTAGAGCTGCTCGCCAACAGCACCTGGAGCTCCTGCGGCTCCTGGGCCGATGGGACGATGTGCTGGCCGAGGAACCCGCTGACGAAGAAGCGCATATTGCTCTCGCCCGGGCGCGCCTCGGCGGCGATGACGTCCGCGGGGCCCTCGTCCAGCTCGAACGGCTCGAGCAGGCGTTGCACCGGGAACTGGGCGCCTCGCCGGGCGCGGAGGCCGTGCGCCTGCGCACCGAGCTCGAGCAAAGCACAGCCGTGCCCAGCGGACGGGTGTCGCCCGCTGCCTCCGCACAGGACGCGCCGTCCGTCCGCCTCTTCGGGAGACGAAGCGTGGGCGACCGCCTGCGCAGCGTCCTCGACGAGGCGGGCGCAGGGCGGGGTGTCACGGTGCTGGTCGCGGGGCCGGCGGGTGTGGGCAAGTCGGCCGTCCTCGAGCTGGTTGACGCGATGGCCCGCCGCAAGGGCTGGAAGGTCGCGCGCGGCGGCGCCTCGTCGGTGGAGGGCCCGTGGCCGTACTCGCCGGTCCTGGAAGCACTCAGCGCTCTGTGTCGTCGTCATCCGGCTCTGCTGGACGCACTGGGCGACGACTATCGGACCGAGCTCGAGCGAGCCCTGACCGGACGGGACCTGGGCTGGACCGGTGAGTCCAGCCACCAGAGGTTGTTCGTCGCAGCGGCGGAGCTGATGCGGATGGGTGCCGCCGGGGCCGGGCTGCTCCTCATGGTCGATGACATCCACGAGGCCGACGAGGCGTCGTTGCGTCTGCTGCACTACCTGTCCCGCTGCGCTGCTGACGAAAGAGTCGTTCTGGTGCTGGCCTACCGGGACCCCGCTCCGCGGCGGGTACAGGACGTGACCACGAGCATGGTGTCGCGCGGTGGTGGTCACCTGATCGAGCTCCAGCCGCTCACCACCAGCGCGTCTGAGCGCCTGCTCATGGACAGGTTCTCCCAGCTGCCTCACGACGCAGCCGAGGAGATCGCCCAGGCCGGGGCAGGGCTGCCGTTCCCCATGATCGAGCTGGCGCGAGGCCATGTGAACGGCACCGGTACGGTATCGACCGTTCTGCCCCCCGGAGCGGTGCGCACCTTCCAGCGCGTCGCGCTGCTCGGCCTCACCTTCAGCACAGACGAGCTTCTGGCCCTCACCGACGACTCCGAGGACGAGACCTACGGCCAGCTAGAGCTGGCGTTGAGCGCCCTCGTCGTCGAGCCTGCCGAGAGCGGATTCCGCTTCCGACACCCGCTCGTCCGAGAGAGCCTGGTGGAGCAGCTGCCTCCACATGAGCGATCACGCGGACACCAACGGGTGGCGGAAGCATTGGCCGCGCTGGAGCGCCCCCCGGGCCAGGTGGCCCACCACTACCTCGCGGCCGGCCTCGCGTCGCGTGCCGTGCCGTACGTCGTCCGGGCCGTGGAGATAGCCGGAGCACTGGGTGCGTTCCGCGACGCACTGGCCCTGATAGACGGCGTACGACAGCACTCCGGCCCGGACCACCTGCCGGTCCTGCTGTCGCGCCGGGGAGATCTGCTGATGGCCCTCGGCGACCCGGGCGCAGTCGAGGCCTACACAGACGCGGCCAGAGTGACCACCGGGACCATGCACCGCCTGGTCCGCGCGCGGCTGGCACGTGCGGCGGCGGTCGGAGGAGACCTCGCGACCGCACGCTCAGCCCTGGCAGGACTGGGCCTCGAAGACGACGAGGCCGACACCTCGCTTCTCCTCGCGCAAGGCAACCTGGCGTACTTCAGCGGCGACATGGACACCGCCCTGAGGGTCGCGACAGAGGCCCGTGAGCGGCTGCGAGGTGTCGACGACCCGTGGCACCTGGTCGACCTGGTGGGACTACACGGTCTGCTGGCCCACCAGCGTGGCGAATGGTTCGCGAGCTTCCGCACCGAGCTACGACGCACGCAGGGACACGAGCGCCTGGCCGGCGCCCTCTTCGACGCACACCTGTGCGTGGCCGAGAACCTGCTCTACGGCCGCGAACCCTATCCCGAGATCATCGCCGAGTCCGAGCAGCTCCGGCTCCGAGCCAGTCAGGCCGGCGCACTGCGGGGGGTGGCCTTCGCCACCGCCTTGATCGGGGAGGCCGCGCTCATGATGGGCGACCTGCCCCGCGCGGAGACCGAGCTCCTCGAGGCCATCGCGCTGCACGCCGACATCGACGCGGTCGGGGGTCAGGCCCACAGCATGCAACGGTTGGCCGAGGTGCGCCTGGCCCAGGGCCGGAACGAAGAGGCCAGACAGCTCCTCGACGAGGCGCTGCTGCTGGCTCGATGGTCAACCATCGGCATGCACCTGCTGCAACGCATCTTCGGGACGCTAATCGTCTCCGCGCCCGACCCGGAGTCGGCGCGAGTCATGGTCGACCGCGCCGAGAGTACGATCGGGGAGCCCGACCAGTGCCAGTTCTGCACCGTGATGCTCGCGGTCCCAGCCGCGACCGCGTGTGCGCGCGTGGGTGACCTCGAGGACGCCCACCGGTTCCTGGCCTCCGCCTCGCGGTCGGTGGCACTGTGGGGAGAGAGCTCCTGGCAGGCAGCCGTGCTCGAGGCCCAGGCCACGGTGGCACTCGCGGAGGGCGACGCCGAGCAGTATCGCGCGCTCAGCCGGGAGGCGGCCGATGCGTACGCCGCGGTGGGCCACAAGGAGGACGCGGCCCGGTGCCTGGCCGCTGCTTCGGCCGGCTGACCCGTCTGGACCTCGGTCCGCCGAACCTGAGATAGGTGGCCCCCGGGTGACGGGCCGCGACGATCCTGCGCCAGCAAGGCTAGTGAGGCCTTGCTCGGGAGATCTGTCGGAGCTGGCCGATGTGACATGAGCTGGTGTCCGCCCTGGGAAGTCGCAGGGAAGGCCCGGGGAATGCGCCCGATCTAGCGTCGTGACACGTCAGCAAGAGGCGTCGCCACGGGGCGACTCGCCACTCACCCTTCGGAGACATTGTCATGACTCAGACACGCGCACAGGCCAGCCGGGCAGTCACAGGTTCCACATCCAGCTCGGGTCCGTTGGGCCGCCTCGGCTCCTGGGTCATCGATCACCGCCGGCCAGTTTTGATGGCGTGGCTCATCGTGCTCATCGGGCTCGCCGTTTTCGCGCCCGGTGTGGAACGCAACCTTTCCGGGGCTGGCTGGCAGGCGGACAACTCCGAGTCGGTCACGGTCCGGCAGCTGGTCCAGCAACACTTCGGCGGAAACGGCAGCTACGCGATCCAGGTCGTGGTGCACAGCACCGCCGGGCCCCTCTCCGACGGCGAGGGCAGGAACGTCATCGGGCAGGTCACCAGGATCCTGGACAACGAGCCCCGCCTCACCGACGTGGTAGCACCGGTGCCCGGTGCCACCCTCTCCCATGACGGGCGCACAGCGGTCGTGCTCGGTGGCGCAGGGGCGGACACGAACGACATGGTTCGGGTCGCCGCCGACCTCAAGGACAAGCTCAGGAGAGTCTCGACGGCCGACGTGCAGGTGAACCCGACCGGCGCATCAGTCCTGTGGTCGGACTTCAACGAGGCGAACCTCCACGCGATGCTGTCCTCGGAGCTGTACTCCTGGCCGGTCACGATGCTGATCCTGGTACTCGCGTTCGGTGCCCTCGTCGCCGCCGGACTCCCACTCGTGCTGACCATGTCCGGACTGGTCGCGTCGGCCGGGTGCCTGGTCCTGATCAACGAGTTCGTACCGGTGTCCATCTGGGCCATGAACTTCGCGATGATGTTCTCACTCGCGCTCGGCATCGACTACGCACTCTTCCTCGTGGTCCGCTACCGCTCCGCTCGCGTGCACAGGTCGGCCCGGGACGCAGTGACTGAGACCATGGACACGGCAGGCAAGGCCGTCCTGTTGTCCGGGGGGACAATGCTGGTCTCGCTGTCGGCGGTGCTCCTCGTCCCGTCGCCGTCGTTCCGGTCGGCGGCCGGCGGGATCATGCTCTCGGTGCTCTTCGTGCTCGGGGCGACACTCACCCTGCTGCCACTGACGCTGTTCAAGCTGGACGCCAGGCTCAACCGACTCGCGCTGCCGTGGGCGAACAACACCGCGGCTAGCTCGCCCCGGTTCGCACGCTGGGGCGAGCGGCTGTGGCGACACCCGATCGCCTGGGGTCTCGCCTCGCTCGTCATCCTCCTGGCCGCAGCAGCACCGGTGGTCGGCCTGCGTACGGCGATGCCCTCCATCAAGGTCCTTCCTGAGCAGGCCTCGGCGCGGGTCGGCTACAACGAGCTCCAGGACGCGTTCGGGACCGGTGCCCCCGGAGTGCTCCAGATCGTGGTCGATCGAACGGACGCTTCTTCGGCGGCCATCACGCTGTCTCGAGACCCCGGGATCGCCGGCGTACTGCCCGCAACACCGGCCGCCGACCGCAGCGACCGGGACCTGCTGCAGGCCATTCCGACCATGGATCCGTCAGACCCGAGGCTCGCCGACGCGGTCGACCGACTACGCGCCCAGCTCCCGTCCTCGGCGCTCGTGGGAGGCTTCGCGGTCGAGAACCTCGACCTGAAGGCCCAGCTCGACCGTTCGACGCCCCTCGTCATCGGCGTCATCCTGGTGCTCGGCTTCCTGCTGGTCCTCGTTGCCCTCCAGGCCCCACTCGTCGCACTCCTGGGCACAGCGGTCAGTCTGTTGTCGACCGCCGGCGCCTTCGGACTTGCCCGTCTGGTGTTCCAGGACGGTCACGGCGCCGGACTCCTCGGCTTCGAGCACCAGGGATTTCTCGACGCCTGGGCGCCCGTGTTCTTCTTCGCGATGATCTTCGCCATCGCGATGGACTACACCGTCTTCCTGCTGGCGGCCGCCAAGGAGCAGTGGGAGCTGACCAACGACCCCCACCTGGCGATGGTCGGCGCTCTGGCTCACTCCGGTCGCGTCATCTTCGCTGCGGGCGGGGTGATGGTGGCAGTGTTCTTCACCTTCGCATCGGCCGGCCAGCTGCCCGTCAAGGAGATGGGAACGATCCTCGGTCTCGCCGTCCTCCTCGACACGTTCGTTGTCAGGCTGACTCTTCTTCCGGTGTTGCTGCGCCTCACGGGCCGGGCGGCCTGGTACACGCCGCGATGGCTCACGCGGGTCCTCCCCGCGATCACCTTCTCTCACGGCTGACCGAGACGCGGAGCAGATGACGAGCACGGGCGCCGCTTGAACAAGCCCGGACGAACACGAAACAGACACCAAGAACAGAACAGAACCGACTCGCCAATCCAAGTAGGAAGGAGAGGGACATGCCGTCCTTCGACCCCACCATGCTGAACATATATCTGTATGGCGTGCTCGCGCTCGCCCCGCTCGCCCTTGGCCTCGCACTCGGTGTGGCCACCGCGGAAATCAAGCGTAACCGACGGCTATCCCGACCCGCGCCGCAACGTACGCACGCAGCTTCGGGCGTGCCGCACGGCAGATCGACTCATCAACCAACCCGTAGCCAGACCCGGTCGACCGGTCATGAGGTCACCATGCATGATCACGGCAGCACTTCGGCTCATCGGTTTACCTGAGTCCGGGTGACCGACGTCCACTTGCGGCGATATGACGCATCTGGGCGGTGAGTGGTTGAGGGGATTCACGGTCCTGAGGGTGACGGTCGGCTCTGGCAGTGAGGGAAACCTCGGAACG
Organism: uncultured Actinomycetota bacterium; assembly: GCA_963805345.1. Lineage (GTDB taxonomy): Bacteria > Actinomycetota > Actinomycetes > Propionibacteriales > Nocardioidaceae > Nocardioides. Next base: position 469,233 of record CAWDUA010000003.1, on the reverse strand, counting down.
GTAGCTAGGTGATCGTCTCGCGGTGCACCCAGTCGATGAGCTCGTCGGAGGCGAGGGTCCGCACGCGGGCTGAGTACCGGGCGAGGTCGGCGTCGTCGAGGAGGTCGTGCCATTGGCCACTGGTTCCGCGGCTGAAGAAGGCGGCGGCGTCGATCCAGTGCCGGTCACCGCAGGGCACGGTCGTGTCGGCCCTGCTGCGCATCGAGTCGAACGTCGCCGCTTCGACCAGGCGGGGCCACCGGTACTCGTCGACCTGGATGCCGAGGCGGCCGGCCAACTGCCGCATCTGACCCTGCAGGTCGTCCTTCAGGTCGTCGTAGTGCAGGTGTACGACGTCGAGCTCGTCGGCGGCGTCGCGGAACGTCTGAAGGTGCTCGACGGTTCGCCGCAGCGATGACCCGATCTGCGTCGACGGCGTGTCGTCGTCCACCCAGTGCCAGAAGCGGTCCCGCTTGCCGTCGGGCCGAGGCTGCTGATGTCGCAACGGTCCGAGCTCGATTCCGTCGATCGCTGCCGCCCGCTCGCGGGCTTCGAGAAACGCGGCGACGTCCGTGTTGTCGATGTGACGGTCGATCGACAGCGCGACGTCGCGGGGGTCACGCCCCACGCAGAGGTAGGTGACGGTCGGATCGCTGGGTATCCCGTCGAGCGGCGTGTGGGTCTTGATGAACCGGCGGTGCGACTGGGCCTGCAGGTCCGCGAACACCTCGGTGCGGGACCGGGTCACCATGTCGATCCACGGCGAAAGCGTGTCCAAGGGGAGCGGGAGATCCGGCTCCTGCAGGATGAGCAGCGCACAGATCATCTGCGTCCACGTCGTCCCGCACTTCGGGGGCGCAGCGATGATGATGTCGCCGGGGCGAAGCTCGAAGCCGTCCCAACGGAAGCTGTCGTAGAGAGTGCCCTCGTACCGCCGCACGGCCGCCATCCTCGCAGGGGTTCCGATCCGGTGAAACCGGCGAAGCTCCAACGTGCACGACATCCCCGGCGAGGCTCGCCCGGCCGTGACCGCCGGTCCACACCAACCCTCACGGGGACTGCAACACTCGGCTGTAGTCGTAGCCGTAGTCGTAGCCGTGGCCGTGGACGTGGCCGTGGACGTGGCCGTGGCCGTGGACAGAAGCACAGGAGCGGGCAGAGTTTCGCGGCGAAGGACGCTGCAGCACTGCGGGTTGCCGAGACACCGTCCAAGCGGGCTGGAGGTGAGGGTTTTGCCTCAGAGTGCGCCGAGCTGTCGCAGCATCGTGAGGTCGTCACGGATGGCCCAACGTTCCGCGATCTGGTTGTTGACGAATCGGTAGGCGGCCATGAAGTCGCGTGAGTACGAGCCCGCGGGCGCGTCGATTCCCAGGAACGACCCTCCCGGCCAATGCCCACCCTGCTTGCCGAACTGGACGACGTAGCAGTCCTCGGCGACTACCGTGAGCTCTTCCCATCCGTGGTCGTGAAACGCGTGTCGGCCGTCGTTCTCGAGGAACTCCCTGGTTCCGGCCAGTCCCGGTGGCCTGTCGGGAGCCAGAGCGTGGTTGACCATGTCAGGTGTGCACAGCACGTCGAGCTGGCGCAGGTCGTCGGATCCGACCAGGGCGTCAAATCGCTGCAGGATCTCTTGGTGTCGTTGGGTCGCCATGGTGTGTCTCCTCAGTTTCGTGAGAGTTACTCTCTCATAGTGAGAGTGTTACTCTCGTGAATATGGTTGTCAAGAGGTCGTACGACGGGACCCGGCGAGAGGCAGCGACCCGTGCCACTCGGCAAGAAGTGAGGCAGGCTGCCCAGCGACTGTTCCTCCAGCTTGGCTATCCGGCCACGACCATGGCTCAGATCTCCGCAGAGTCTCGAGTGCCGCCGGCGACGATCTACCGCCTGTTCGAATCCAAGCGTGGCATCCTTAAGGCAGTGCTGGACGTCGCGTTCGGAGGAGACGACCAGGCCATCGACTTCCAGCACCGTGCCGAGGTGCAAGCTGCCTTTGACGCCGAGGACCCCGGGGCCATGCTCGACCGCTTTGCGGGTGTGCTCCGCGAGCTCATGCACCGCGCCGGAGCGCTCCAACATGTGCTGGCGACCTCCGCCGTCGTAGACCACGAGGCTGCCGAGATGCTGGAAAGCACACGCCGGCAACGCCATCAGGGACAAAGCCGCATCGTGCAAGAACTCGCCCGGCGCAAGGCACTCCGCCCCGGACTCACCCACCACCAAGCCGTCGACATCACCTACACAGTCATGTCGCCCGAGGTCTACCGCATCCTGACCGTCGAGCGCGGCTGGAGCGAAGACGATTACCAAACCTGGCTCGCCCGTACCCTCCGCTCCCAACTCCTCGACACCCACACGGTGAAGCAGCACCGGTAGGGAACCCGGATCCCGGCGGTATCACGCGGCGCTGGACGCGCGTGGTGACGCGCTCGGGTGAATGGTCGGCCTCGGCCCTAGTAGTCCCAGCTATCAGGGGTGCGGGTGGCGTGGGGGACGAATGGTCGATCTCCTTGGCGCGGAGGCCTATGCGCGGGTGGGCTCCCGAAATGGGAGCAGAGATCGAAGGACTATCCCCGTCGACAACTGTCGACACGCATCTACGCCGTCGAGTCAACAGAAGCCCTCGAGGACGAGCCGAACGTGGGCCACACGAAGGTAGCCTGCAACCTCACCTCGGCCCCTACGGACCAGGCAACCACTCAGAGCCGTCGGCATTGTGGGTGGCGAGACAGGCGAGGGGCCTTTCAGCGGAACGAGACGTTGGTGTCGTCGAGACACGCGAGGTGTGGTGGAGGCTGGCCGAGGTCGCCAGCCAGCCAGGCGCTGCGGATCTCTCGGGCACAGTCCTTGCCGAGGACGTTGTGTCCGTAGAGGGGTAGGTCGATGAAGTGAGCGTCGGGGACTGCTGCAGCGATGGCGTCGTGCACTGCCTTTGGCGTCTCCATGCCGTCGTAGGCACCGGTGAGAACGAGTGTCGGCGTGGTCACCGGTCCTACGAACGGCGACGGATCGGTCACAGCCCAGGCCGAGCACAGGTGGTGCCAGACAGCGTCGTCGTGAAGAACAGGACAGTTGAGCGAGAGTGCCGCGCCGAACGACAACGGGAACGCGGGATGGCACTTCGGGAGGTAGCCCGTGCAGTAGGGCGCTGAGTTGGCGAGGAAGTCCGCGAACGACACGAGCTGTTCGCCATCCCCGTTGCCGGCGGCCGCCTGTCGCACGAGTGCTGGGATGAGCTCCGGCGCAGTGTCGCCGACATCGGCGATCCACAGCACGGCCCGGCGCAGAGCAGCGTCGTCGACGGTCACGGTGGCACCGTTGGTAATGACGTGCAGCTCGGATGTGGAGAGCCTGTTCAGTGCCATCTGCCAGAGTGCATCCAGGTCGCCGTACTTCTTGGCGCAGTCGGGCTCCGCCGAGCACGCGGCCGCGGCCGCGGCGACCAGTTGGTCGGAGCGCTCGCGGAGCGGGGGGTGAGTGAAGATCGGTGAGTCGAGCACCAGCGCCCCCAGGTCCTCGGGGTGCTCCCCAGCCCAGGCGAGGCTGACCGTGCCGGTGGTGCCGGTCGACAGCGCGACGGCATGGGAGATGCCCAACGAGTGAACGAACTCGTGCAGGTCCGTGGCGTTGTGCGCGAGGTCGAAGTCGGTCACGTCCACGTTTGCGGCCCTCAGCCGATGACGGCACGTGGCCACCGCGGCGACAACCGCAGGCAGGGTCCCTGACGGGTCGTTGGCCACTGCCGGCTTCAAGCCCGCCACCTCAGGACAGTCGAGCGACGGCGTCGAGTGACCCACGCCTCGCAGGTCTACGATGTAAGTGGCACGTCCGGTGCGCTCGGCGATGGGTGCGAGGCCGCCGTAGTCAGGAGCCTCGCCGAGGTCGTCGCCGACCACCACGACCGGCGCCAGGTCGGAGGGTGTCGACGGCTCGACCTCGAGGGTGAAGAGGGTGACTCCATCCGCCACCTCCACCATGGCGCACGAGTGTTCCGCGACGACCTGAGCCTCGACGTCTGTGGGGCAGGCGATCGTGACGGCCGCAGAGGCGGGCTGCTTGTGCGACGAGTTTGAGCAGCCGGTGAAGGCAACCGCGACCCCCAGGAGTGAGACGACGAATTTCTTCATGCCCAAGACACTCATGAGCCGCACCCGCGGTTACTCGTCGCGGACCCAGGTGCCGGCGAAGAGCTCGCGTCGCGTACTGCACGGATCTGCGACGGCCTGTAGGCGGAGCACGCCGCCCGAACGGGTCCAGTGGTAGGTGCCCACGGGAAGGGTGTAGCAGTCACCATTGACGAACGCGGCGATACGCACGGTGTCGCCGTCGGTTGCGTAAGACGCGCCGTCCACGGGGAACGAGGCCGCCGGCACCGTGGACGGGACCTGCAAGCTGAGCGTCCTGTGCGTGTCGAAGGAGATCACCCACACGCCGTCGTGCGTCGTCCTCGTCCAGCGACCGTCCAGGACCGACCCAGTGGCGGCATGGGTCTGCGCCGGCGACCGCCCCTGTAGCAGCCCCACGATGGCTCCGGATCCGGCCACCAGCACCAGCACGGCCGCAGCGACCCAGCCGGCGCGTCGGCGACGACGGCGCTGGGCGGAGCGGGCGAGCACTGCCTCCAACCGCGGCTCCACCAACAGCGTGTCGGCGCGATGAAGCTGGTCGCGGAGCAAGGCGTCGAGGCGCTCAGACGGATCCATCAGCGACCTCTTCCTCGAGCTGTGCAGCGAGCTGGCGTCGAGCGCGGTACAAGGCGACCTTGGCTGCTCCGTGGCTGATGCCGAGGATCTCAGCTGCCTGCGTCAATGGGCGGTCCTCGTAGTAGAAGAGCATCACGAGTGCCCGCTGCTTGGGCGGCAGACCGGCGAGCGCTGCCCGCACCGAAGGATCGGGGAGACAGATCTCGCGAGCCCTGATCGGCACCGGGTTAGCGCCCCGCTCGCGAGCGGGACGCTTAGCCTCTCGCTTGGCGAGCGAGAGCGCGAGATTCAGCGCGACCCGTCGCACCCACGCGTCTGGCTGTTCGTAACGGCTGACCTTCGCCCAGCGTTGATGCAGACGGATGAACGCCTCCTGGGCGACGTCCTCGGCGTCCTCGCGACGGACCACGTGGGAGAGCGCCCGCACCACGCGCTGATACTCGGCCGCGAAGAACCAGGCGAACGCCTCCGCGTCCCCCTGGGCCCGGGCAGAACTCCTCACACACGATGACACTAACGAGCGGACGCCTCGGTTACACCCGAGCCGCCCCAGGTGCGCTGGAGGCACTGCCCGACCCGCTCAACCGGGGCATTGCGGTGCGCCCAACGGCGACGTGACCCAGCCTCAGGGTGGAATTGGCAACCCATGCTTCGGAGTGCTCCTGACCCGGATCTGCCGAATGCGCAGACCACCAGACCTGGCCGACGAGTCGCGTCACTCTGGGCGGTTCGACGCACCTCGGACGGCGTTCGCACCCTTCCTGCTCGCACCTACGCTCTGCCCCAGACTTCGTCGACTCGCGAGGCTATTCGAGGTGCCGCCGAGTGACGCGAACGTGCCGCAATCATTCCCCAAATATTCGGTCAAGAGACCGCTGTTGAAGTCAAGGTGGAGCAAAGGAAAGCGATCTTGATGCGGTGTTCGCGCAGGTCAGCGCACGTGTGCACAAATGAGGCCAGGTCTGTCCCAGCGCTCGTCGATAGACAAGTGTCGCAGGTTCAAATCCTGTCAGCCCGACCGTGTGATGTCTCAGGACATCGCGGACACCCGGACCTGCGGATGCAGGTTCGGGTGTTGTTCATTTCGGGGTGCTTGTGGGCTGGTAGTCCTTGTGGGGATCGATGATCAGCTCGCGCAGGAGCTCGCCGGTGGCGGCGTGGACGACGCGGACGTGGAGGTCCTGGACGAGCAGGAGGACGCGGGTTCGGGCGTAGGTTCGCCCGATGCCGATGTGGCGGAGTTGGCCGGCGATCCTGAGGGTGACGTTCCCGGCCGAAGAGACGATGTCGTGTCGGATCCGGTCGTGGGTGTCGGTGCTGCGGTCACCGGTCGGGGTGGCTTTGGGTCGTGCGGCGTAGGCGGTCGCCGGGGTTGCCCGGTGGGGAAGCGATCGGTGCGGTCGGTGGTGGTTGTACTCGGCCACGAAGCTGTCGAGGAGTAGCTGCAGTTCGGTCAGGGTGGTCGGCTGGTCGGGTTGGGTGCGTAGCCACTTCTTCATCGTCTGCTGGAATCTCTCGACCTTGCCGCAGGTCGTCGGGTGGGATGGTCGGGAGTTCTTCTGGACGATGTCGAGTCGCCTGAGCTCGGCTTCGAAGACGTTCTTGCCGCCGGCTCGGCCGTGGCCGGCGAGTCGGACGGTGTAGACCATGCCGTTGTCGGTGAGTGTGGATGCGGGGTATCCGTGCAGGTCAGCGGCCTGCCGGAAGGTCTCCAGGACGGTCTTGCCGGTCACCGGTCGGTGGGCGGTGACGTGGAGTGCGTAGCGGGAGTGGTCGTCGAGCCAGCTGATGATCTCGACGTCGGTGCCGGGTGTGCCGTGGGGGCCGAGCAGGCGGTAGTGGGTGAAGTCGGACTGCCAGGTCTCGTTGGGCATCGCTGCTTCGAAGCGCAGGTAGGACGACTTCGGTCGTTTTGAGGGGTCGGCGGTGACGGCACCGGAGCGGGTCAACGTGCGGGCGATGGTGGCTCGGGACACGGTGATGCCGTGGTGGTGGGTCAGGTGCCAGCCGATGGTGTCGGGACCGGCGTCCAGGCCGCGGTCGATGAGGTCCTTGCGGAGCCGCAAGATCAGTTCGACGGTCTCCGGTGCTGTTGCCTGCGGTGAGCTATGCGGTCGTCTCGACCTCGGCTCGAACGCGGTCTCGCCCTCGTCGCGGTAGCGGGCCAGCAGCTCATAGACCCACGACCTCGACACTCCGTACTCGCTGACGACGTCGGCAACGCTGCGGTTCTCCAGGGTGATGGCGGTGATGACCAGGCGGGCCTTCGACGACGGCCTCGACGACGACTTTGACGACATGGTCGAGGCTCGATCGGTTGTCGCCGATGTCGTGAGACATCAGTCCGGTATGTCGTGAGACATGTGTCCGGGATGTCCTGAGCCAGGACACTGTCAGCCCGACCGTTGTGATGTCTCAGGACATCGGTATAGCCCGGACCTACGTTTCGTAGGTCCGGGCTACTTCTTTTGGTGGGTCCGGGTGGTCTGCCGGTGGGCTGGTAGTCGCGGCGTGGGTCGATGGTGAGCTCGCGGAGGAGTTCGCCGGTGGCGTTGACGACGCGGACTCGGGGTCCGGGGCGCGAAGGAGTCCGGGCGTGACAGGTGGGCTAAGTGATCACCAGTGCTGACTCCGCCTCGCTTTGCGTCAAGGTGTCCAGTGGGGCCGGACTTTGCCTCGAGCGTGGTGGGTGCCGGTCGTGAGCGGGGACAGCTGGAGCAGTCATATCTGGCGCGTCGTAGGCACGCATGTGGGACATCCCGAAAGGACGGGCTCTTGGGCCGGGTGCCCCGCATAGTGTGGTCACGATCCGGTCGCAGGTGCGTGGATGCGAGCAGGCAGTGGGAGATCGCGATGGAAGCTCCACGGCTGACAACTGAACGGCTCACTCCCGTCGTGCGCCGGGCGCTCGGGGAACCCGGGGCCATCCCGATCGAGTGGTCCTGCGAACCGATGGGGGAGGACCTCGTCAACCCGGTGACGGCGGGACTCTTCACAGTGAGGGGTCGTGCCGCCATCGGAGCTGGTGAACCGGGGGAGTGGCGGGTTGTGCTGAAGGTGGTGCAGGACGTCGATCTGAGCGGAACCACTCTGGAGTCCGGTTACTCGCGCGAGCCAGAGGACTGGAACTATTGGAAGCGGGAGGCACTCGTCCTTCGCACGGGAGTCCTCGAGCGATTCACCTGGCCTCTGCGGTCCGTGACCTACCTGGTCGTCGACGAACCCGACGAGGCCACTGCATGGCTCTGGATGGAAGAGCTCGACCACACCGACCATCGGTCGCCATGGACCTTGTCGGAGCTGGCGCAGGCAGCTCACAATCTCGGTGCCTTCGCGGCGCAGGGCCGCGCCGCGCTGGACGACGTACGCCGTCTGCCATGGGCAGCACATCGCTGGATGGAGGGCTGGGTCGCCACTGGCCGCGCGATGGGGGCCGATCACGCGGTCGGCCATGAAGGCTGCTGGGAGCATCCCCTGGTGCTGGAGCGCATACCGGCGAACGCACGTGCCCTGACCTCCGTGTTCTTGCACCGGGCCGATCGCCTCCTCGGGAGGCTCGACGCGCTGCCGCAGACCGTGGCCCACCACGACACCCAGTGGAGCAACCTGTTCCGCGATCGTCGCCCCGAAGGGACGGGCACCGTCGTGATCGACTGGAGCTATCTGGGCACGGGGCCGGTAGGTCAAGACCTCGGTCTCCACATCGCCAGCAACGTCTTCAACCGTGCTGTGGGTACCGCCGACGCAGTGGAACATGCGGAAACTGCAACCTCGGCCTATCTCGAAGGGCTGCGAAGCCACGGCTGGAGCGGCTCAGAAGACGATGTACGGTTCGCCGCAGTCAGCTCCGGTGCGCTCGCCATGGTGCCCTACGCCGTCGGCCATCTGGCCTGGATGTGCCCTGGATTCGGTGACCCTGAGCCTTGGCCTGAGCGGCTGGCGGAGGCACAAGGTATGCAGGTCAACCAGGTCATGGACGAGTGGTGTCAACGGCTCGAATTCGTGCTTCGCCTCGGAGAACGAGCCGTTGGCTGGTTCTCGGGCCCGTGACCCGCCCCGCCAGCTCCACCAGGAGCGAGTGGGCGACTGGTACTGGACGCGGCGGACTTTGCGCCGGCACCCACCGGAGTGACGCACCCAAGCTGCGCTGATGAGCTGGTGATCGAGGAGCGGCGCCGATAGTCTGATCTCGCTAGCCGGAGACCGACATGCTCCGAACAGGGCCGAGCGACTTCAGCCGCGAACCCAAAGTGCCGAGCTGGATGTGAGCCAGTTGAGCACCCGCACGGAGGAACGTCGCGGATGCTCAACTGCGCTAAGAAGTCGTACCCGAATCAGTGGTCAGCAGAACGCGCCTTGCGCGCGATCCAGAACCACTCCCGTGCACAGGGCCGCAAGCCTCCGACCGGGTCGTATTGGTGCCCTCATTGCAAGACCTGGCACCTGACGTCCAAGTCGAAGAGTCGGACTCCCACCTGGCTCAGCAGAAGAGCCGATCCCACCTAGCTCCGTGGGTGCGGTGACGTGGGGCTGTCCGAGCGGGGTGGCGAGGTGACGGAACGACACCGCTGACGGCGCGCAGGTTCTCGTGTCTGGCGGCGGCACGCCTCTCTAGGGTTGGTGTATGACGCGTCCGTGCAAGGTCGGTGTCCAGCTGCCCGAGGTCGAGAGGTTCGTGTCGTGGGCGGAGTATCTGGACCTGGCACGGCGATGCGAGGGGGCCGGTTTCGACTCGGTGTGGGTTGGTGACCACCTGATCTACGACCTGCCGGACGGGTCGACGCGCGGCCCCTACGAGGCCTGGACGACGCTCGCCGCCATCGCCGCGGTCACCGACAGCGTCGAGATCGGTCCGCTGGTCGCCTCCACGGCCTTCCATGCTCCGGCGATGCTGGCCAAACAGGCCGCGACGGTCGACGCGATCTCCCACGGCCGGCTCATCGTGGCACTCGGCGCAGGATGGAACAGGCGCGAGTTCGACGCGTTCGGCTTTCCCTTCGATCGGCGGGTCTCGCGCTTCGAGGAGGCGCTGGCGATCATCGCCCCGCTGCTGCGCGAAGGGCGGACGACGTTCCACGGCACGTTCTTCGACGTCGACGACTGCGTGCTGGATCCGCCCCCGGTCCGAGAAGGCGGACCACCGATCATGCTCGGCTCGAACAGCCCGCGGATGCTCAGCATCGGGCTGCCGGTCGTGGACTCCTGGAACGTCTGGTGGAGCCTCTACGACAACTCGGTCGAGCGATTCGCGCAGGTCAAGGCCGAGGTCGACGCGGTGCGCCCGGAGGGGCGACGTGTCGATGCGACCGCAGCGGTGCTGGTCACGCTCCCGGGCGGCACGGGCCGGCTGATGGGCGACACGTACGACGCCTCGGTCACCACGATCACGCCCGACGACCTCGTCGACCACGTGCACGGGCTGGCCGACGCCGGCGCAACGCACCTCCAGCTGGTGCTCGATCCGATCAACGCCGAGTCGATCGACACCATCGGCTCCGTGCTGGAGCATCTCGACGCTTGAGTGGTCGCCCGATGCCGTCACCGCACCCACGTGCCGTCGTACTCCCGGCCGAACCCCTCCGACGGGGGTGTGACACGAGAAGGGAAGCGGTACCGAGGCGGCGACGAGACGCGCTTGCGCCGAGTCGCGTCGTCTGCGCTCTCAGGTCGCGGGTGTGGCGGACTGGGGTTTGAGGAGGCGCTCGCCGAGCAGGTACACGGCGGCGTGGTGGATCGCGCTGAGGGCCAGGAGAAGCCATGCGAGGAGGTGGTGATCGGTTCGGTACAGCGCGGCGCTTGCCAGGATCGTCACGGCGAGCTCTTGGATCAGACGGAGCGGCTCGGCGTGTCGGCCGGTGAAGCGGAAGTCGACTGCACCCCAGAACCCGAACGCAACCACGGGCGTGACGACCGCCAGGACGAGGCGCATCGCGGTGTTGGTCGTGGCAGAGAAGCCCCAGTAGGCGAAGGCCGCGACGATGCCGGTCTCGAGCAGGGCCCGGAGGGCGACGTTGGCCAACGAGAGGGCGCGGTGCACTGGTGCTCCCATCAGGGGTCGAGGGTGAGTCGGGCGACGACCTCGTGGTCCTCGGTCGCCCCGGTCTCCACGAACCCGAGCGCGGTGTAGCGGGCTCGGGCGAGGTTGTCGGTCGGCTGGACGTGGGCTCGCGACTCCCGGGCGGCGACTTCGGCGAGAGGGTAGGAGACCTTGACGGTCGACACGGTGGATCCCTCCGAGTCTCTGGGATGACACAGCCGGGCGTGACCCGATCGGTCTGGGATCAGCCGGCTCCGAACACCTTCTCGGCGAAGGCGACGAGGGTGGGGTTGACGGTGCTCGGCTCTTCGGTGTGCGGGTAGTGTCCAGCGCCCTCGACCAGCAGCTGTTCGGCGTCGGTGAGGTGGTCGACGATCCAGGCGGCCTCGGCCGCGGGATCGGGGAAGTCGGGGTCCGCGGTGCCCATCACCACCAGTGCAGGAGACTGCACCCGTGACAGCCTGGCTTCGGCCGGCGCATGACTGGTCCGGGTGGTCTCGGTGAAGGCACGGGCGTGGCCGGGGCGGCGCATGGTGTCGCGGATCGCGGCCCGGTGTTCGGAGAAGTCCGGTGGCTTCCGCCCCGGGTACAGCGAGGGCAGATAGGCCGACCACACCAGGGGAGCCCAGGGGCCGGACATCGCGACGCGGAACGTCCAGGCCATCAGCGGGTTGATCGGCACCTGCCGCACGAAGGGACCCACCAGGGCCAGGCCGGCCACCAGGTCGGGCCGTTCCGCCGCGGCCCACACCGCCGCCCCGGCGCCCATCGAGTTGCCGACCACCAGCGCCGGACCTCCGAGCTCCTCGACCAGAGCCAGGACATCGGTACCGGCCGCGACGTCGTCGTAGGCGTCGAAGGTGGCGTCGCTGTCGCCGTGCCCGCGCAGATCCATGGCCGCGACCCGGAAGCCGGCTTTGGCGAGGGGGCCGACGTTGCGCCGGTAGCTGCTGCGCAGCTCACCCATCCCGGGCACGCAGACCAGGAGCGGTCCAGCACCGACCACGTCGTAGGCGATCTGTCCGCCCTCACGGGGCAGCTTGTACGAGGTCTGGTCGTCGAATGTCATGGGCTGTCTCCGTACTTCCTTCTCGAGGCGTCTCCTGCATCGATCCCACCGCCGTGGGTCGACCGTCACGTGGCTGGCCGCCGGGGTCCCTGGGTCGTGTTCCGTCGCCGCGCGGCACCCGTGAGGTCCAGACCGTCGAGACCAGCGTCACGACTCCGGAAAGACTCCCCGCGGTCACCGCGACGCTCGAGGTGTGCGCGCCGCTCGACGCCGGCCCCGTGTCGCTGCGCGCCGGGACGTGACCTCGGGCGCCGCGCACGGCGCCCTGCTGGACGCTGCTCTCGTGTCTACGCAACGCTACGTAGCGTAGTAACCGCGCGATGGTCGGGCAACCCCGGCGCGCTACATTGCCCTCGCCGTGACCAACGAACCTGGACCTGCCTCGACCCGGCCGCCCACTCACGCGGGCAGTCGCGCCGGCACGATCGAGCAGGCGACGCTCGACGCTGCCCGACAGCTCCTGGCGGATTCGGGCGTCAAGGGGCTGACCATCGAAGGTGTGTCCGCTCGCACCGGCATCGCCAAGACCACGCTCTACCGTCGCTGGCGCTCCAAGGAGGACCTCGCCCTGGCGGTCGTGCTGGACATGGCCCGTACGGCCATCGCCGCCCCCAGCCACGGTGACATTCGACAAGCCCTGATCAGCTATCTCGATGCGGCCACCACCATCTTGAGGACCACGCTGATGGGGCGCGTCATGCAGGGCCTGGCGTCCGACCTCGCCACCGACCCAGCCATGGCCGAGGCCTTCCGCGCCGAGGTCGGGGCCCTTCGAGCAACCCACCTGACCGAGCTGGTGCGCCACGGCGTCGAAACGGGCCACGTGCGCGACGACGTCGACGTCGCGCTTCTCCAAGACCTGCTGTTCGGACCGATCTACTACCGACTCCTCTTCTCCGGGACACCGCTCGAGGAAGACCTGGCCGAGCGCATCGTCGATGCGGTGCTGCCTTCCATCGCCGCAGACCCCGGTCCCCGACCATAGGCTCCGACCGGCGGTCGAGCGACTCACCACCTGGCCCGGCGGAGGAGCCGGCCGGCGTGTGTGCGCAGCCGCGGCGTGGGACGATCCCGCCGTGGGCGCCCAGGAGTTGCGGACGAAGCGCCTGCGGTTGACCCGGCCCGTGGCAACCGATTCGTCGGGAGTGTTCGCAATTCTCGGAGACCCGCGCACCGTTGAGCACAACCCGTCCGACCGGCTCGAGGATCAAGGCCAGGCGGCTGAGTTGGTCGTCCGGTGGATCCGCCACTGGAACGAGCACGGCTTCGGCTACTGGTGCGTCCGCGAGTCCGGTACCGACCGCATCATCGGCTACGCAGGCGTGAAGTGGATGCGGATGCACGGACGCCCAGTGCTGAACCTGGTCTATCGCTTCGTGCCGGAGGTGTGGGGACGGGGTTTCGCCACCGAGGCCGCCACGGCGGTCGTGACGAGCACCTCCGAAGAGATGCCGGCGGAGCTGATCGTGGCGCGCGTGCGACCCGACAACCAGGCCAGCCAGAACGTGGCCCTGAGGGCCGGACTACACCGCGATGCCTCGCTGGACTGCGAGGGCGAGGATGGCCTCGACTGGGCCTTCACGAGCTCACAGATGCACTGAAGCCGACTCGTCACGCAGAACTGCGGCAGCCCGTCGTCCGCACCCCACCGGCGGCGGAGGTCCACGAACGCCGGCACGCTCGGCGATGGCGCCACGGCTGACCTGCCCCGCGGGCCGAGACGGACGGTACGAGCGGGCACATCCCCGCCGGCCGCGCGCCCCGCCCGTGTTTAGAGCTCGGGCACTGAGGGCACAGGGTTGGAGGATCAGGTCGTCTGGTCCGGGTCGCCCCCACTTACGCCTGCCCGCGTTCGGTGGTGCCAGTTGGTGGGGAGGTTTCGCGCCGTGCCAGGCGTCCGGGGCCGGCCCTCGACGAAGGGAACTTGCATGGCCACCGACACCCCTTCCACCGAGGTCGACGAGCCGCAGCTCAAGCGTCACGTCGGCATCGTTGGTCTCCTGTTCGCGAGCATCGGATCGATCATCGGGTCCGGCTGGTTGTTCGGAGCACTGAACGCCTCTCAGGAGGCCGGTCCCGCGGCGGTGATCTCATGGGCGCTCGGTGCCGTGATGGTCCTGGCGATCGCCTTGGTCTACGCCGAGGTGGGGGTGATGTTCCCGCTGTCGGGCGGGGTGATCCGCTTCCCGCACCTGACGTTCGGCTCCTTTGCGAGCTATACGGCGGGCTGGATCACGTGGGTGGGCGCCAGTACGACGGCGCCCATCGAGGTGCTGGCGTCGTTGCAGTACGCCACCAAGTACGCGCCCTTCACGGTCGAGAAGGAGACCGGTGGTCAGACGGTGCACACCCTGACCGCGCTGGGCTACGGCGCCGCGGTGGTCCTGATGGCGCTGTTCGTGGTGGTCAACTACTTCGGCATCCGCTGGTTCGCACGGGTCAACAACGTCTTGGTGTGGTGGAAGCTGTTCATCATCGTGCTGGTCGTGGTGGCGTTCTTCGTCACCACCTTCCACGGCTCGAACTTCACCGACCACGGCTTCAAGCCTCAGGGCTGGCACGGCGTCTTCAGTGCGATCGCGACCTCGGGCATCGTGTTCTCCTATCTCGGCTTCCGGCAGGGCGTCGAGCTGGCCGGCGAGACCGACAACCCCAAGAAGAACGTGCCGATCTCGGTCATCGGGTCGGTGCTGATCACAGCGGTCATCTACATCGCCCTGCAGATCGCCTTCATCGGCGCCCTCGACCCCAGCCTGTTGCACGGCTCCGACGCCTGGGGTGACCTGAGCTTCAAGAACGACTTCGGTCCGTTGGCGGCTGTCGCCACCGCCCTGGGGCTGGGCTGGTTGGCCGTGCTGCTCTACATCGACGCGATCGTCTCACCGGGCGACACCGGGCTGATCTACACCACCTTGACCTCGCGGCTCTCCTACGCGATGGCGCGTAACGGCAACGCCCCCCAGCGCCTGGCGAAGACCAGTGACCGCGGAGTCCCGGTGTTCAGCCTGATGGTGACGTTCGTCGTCGGGCTGATCGTGTTCCTGCCCTTCCCGAGCTGGCAGCAGCTGGTCGGCTTCATCACGTCCGCCACCGTGCTGTCCTTCGCCTCCGGCCCGCTGGTGCTCTCTGCGCTCCGCAAGCGTGTCCCGGACCTGCCTCGGCCCTTCCGGCTGCCCGGCGGTCACGTGATTCCGCTGCTCTCCTTCTGGGCGTCCAACCTGATCGTCTACTGGTCGGGATGGCTGACCGGATGGAAGCTCTACGTCACGGTTCTGCTGGGCTTCGTGCTGCTCGGCATCTTCAAGCTCTTCGGCGGGGTGCGACAGGGCGACTTCCACTTCTGGCAGGGCTTCGCCTGGATCTTCCCCTGGCTGGGTGGCCTGGCGCTGACCTCGTATCTGGGCAACTTCCCGGAGAAGTCCGCAGGAGCCGGGAACCTCGGCCTGCTCAACTTCGAGTGGTCCGCGCTGATCCTGGCCGCACTGTCGGTGCTCGTCTACGTGATCGCGCTGAGGGTCTGCCTCGACACCGAGACCGTCAAGAAGCACATCGAGCAGTCGAGCAAGGAGGCCGCGGTGGAGGAGGAGGAGGTCGGCGCAGCCCCGTGACCGTCGCCGCGGCTCACCGGCACTCAGGGCACGGGGAAGTCGCGGGAGCGCCTTCCCCGGTGACCCCGTCGACCTGCTCGCGGAGCAGGTCGGCGTGCCCGGTGTGGCGGGCGTACTCCTCGATCATGTCGGCCAGCAACCGGCGCAGGCTCATCCCGTCGTGGGTGGTCTGCTCCAGACCGCCGCGAGACAGGGCCTCGGTCAGAGCGTCGCGCGAGCGGTGCACGGACTCGGCCCAGAGCGCGCGCAGGCTCTGGGGCGTGTCGTCGGCGGCCGTGGTCCAGGCCCAGTCCTCCCAGTCGGCTTCGAGATCCAGCTGGTCGAACGGCGCCATGGACGCACGCCCGGCGAGCCAGGTCTGGAAGTACAGCTCCTCCACCCACGCCAGGTGTTTGAGCAGCCCGCCGAGCGTCACCGACGAGACACCGAGTCGCAGCCCCAGCCCGTCGGCGCCGAGATCGGCGCACTTCCATGCGAACGTGAGCCGGTTGCGCTCCAGCGTGATCAAGGCCGTCTCGACCTCGTCGCCGCGCAGGAAGCGTTCGAGGTCCCTCGCGGGTGGCCGGCCGGGCGTGAAACCGAAGGTGTCCGTCATGCCGCCCACCCTAGGCACTGTTCCGGACGCCCGGCGTCCGGAATCAGCCGTGCCCGATCGTCGCTGGGCGGCTCCAGGGCCGGGCGACTAGCGAACGCCGATGGCCGCCACATGTGCCCCGTTCTCCGGAGTCCGGACGGGCGCGCCGTCCGCGTCCACGAGGCGGAAGGGGATTCCGGCGGCGAGATGGGGACGCCGATGGTCCATCACGTGCAGGTGCAGGTGGGGCTCCGAGCTGTTCCCGGAGTTTCCGCACTGTGCGATCGGGTCCCCGGAGGTGACGTGCTGTCCGGTTCTCACTCGGGTCGAGCCGCGCCGCAGGTGGGCAAGCACCACGTAGCTGCCGTCGTCCCTCTCGATGATCACGTGGTTGCCGAGTACCCGGCTCGGACCCAGCAGCTCGCGCAGGAGCTCGACGGTGAACATGTAGGCGATCCCCAGTGGGCTCGTGCGACTGAGGTGGTCGCGTTCCCGGTCGTGGACCCGGGCCACCGTGCCGCTGCTGGGTGCGTGGACGGGGAGACCGTAACCGGGGTAGTCCCTCGGTGGACGGGCGACCGGTAGCACGCCGAAGCCCGGGCGGGACCCGCTCTCCGGATCGGCGACCAGGTCGATGGCGTATCCCTGGCCGTAGCTCTGGACCCCGTGGCTGGGCACGCGGGTCGCCGGGCTGTTGTAGGCCACCCACCGGCCGGCGACAGGCAGGCGCAAGGCGATCGGCGGGCGGTGCAGGGTGCCGACCCGCTGCACCGTGATGATCAGCACGAGTCCCGCCAGCCAGGTCACCAGGAACGGCCACGGCAGGAGGGTCCATCGGGCGTCGGCGAGGATCAGGCCGACGATCACCACCACGAGCATCGTCCGAGTACGGGCCAGGACGACGGCGAGGGTCTCGGTCACAGCTCTCCCTCCGGACTCGTGCCGGTCGGCTGCCTTGATCGTGAACTGGAGGCGGCCCCGGAGATCGGTGTGGACGCCGAGCTCGGCGTCCCGCAGGTGGGCTGCTGCCGAGGAGCACAGGAACACGCGCGCGCGACCCTGCTCGAGGACGCGGTCGTCGGGGCCTGGACGCTCGGCCATGCCCACCTGCAGTCTGCCGACGCGGGGCTTGAAGGCGATGCGCAGTCCCGCAGCGGCCGGCATGTCCGGCTGCATCGGGATCTTGGAGATCGTGGCTTCTGCTGCTTCGGTGATGTGCACGCTGGTCCTCGCCTTTCCGGTCCGGTGAGCTGTCGTCCGCGTCGGGCCGTCAGTGCCCGAGCGGCATCACTTGCAGTACGCAAGGCTTGCGTAGTGCCATCAGGGACGCAAACGCGGCGCCGTCCGACGGGGTCGAGGACCCTCACTCCTGGGTGGCGCCGAGACCGGGTTCGCGCGAGGTGCCTGCGACGCGTGCGTTCAGGAGGTCGACGACCCGGAGGGGATCGCCGACCTGCGCGAAGTCGACGGCGACGAACGTGGCGTGGAGCCCACGGATCGCCTGGCATCGGGTGATCCGATCGAGGAGGAACCCCCGGCTGTTCACGCTGAGCGCACCGGCCCTGGTCGGGAGGCCGCGGCTGATCCAGTTGTTGACCAGGAACAGGGGTGCGGACGCGGGGCCGCGACCGGGGTCGCAGCTGAGGTCGGCACTGGTGCGTGCGGCGTACGGCGTCTCGGCGGTGTAGTCGTAGACGTTGCGGATGGCGCCCTCGCTGAACGCGGCGTCCTGGGTGAACACCACCAGGGTGTGTCCGCTGTCGATCATCTGTCCCAAGGTGGGCCAGGGGGCGCCCGGCGCGGGGGGAGTGGCCAGCAAGGGGTCGAGGCCCGCCGCAGCGACCACCTCACGCACGTCCGAGGCGGACACGTCGTCCTGGAGGATGAGGGTGACCACCTCGTCCGGGTGGTCCCTCATCCAGTCGCCGACGGTCCGCAGCTGAGAGATGGCCGGGTCGGCTCCGAACTGGCAGACGTCGTGGCACAGCCACACGCCGGGACGCGGCTGCAAGGTGGTCACGAGGGGAGAGAGCACCTTCGCGGTCTGAGGATCGAGGCTGGCGAGGTAGGGCGCGGCCTCCTCCGGGGTGGTCCAGTAGTGCAGGTCCAGCATCAGGCCCCGTACGCCGTTGTCCAGCTGGGCGGTGAGGTCTGGATCCTGGTTCGCTCCCAGGAAGCCGCGGTCGCTGCTGGCCATGGCGTTGTGGCTGGTCAGGTAGGTCACGTCGTTGTAGGGACGGTCACAGAGCCGGGTCGACCCGTTGCAGACCCGCGGAGCCTGGGTCGAGGTCAGGGCGACGGTGACCAACAGGCTCGCGGTCACAGCGAAGGCGACCAGGCCGGCCACCAGGCGGTGCCGCCGGACAAACGGGAGCCTCATCCGCGGGGCCAGCCACACGATGACCGCGATGGCCGCCAAGGCCGCGACGAGGGCCAGGTACGTGCGCGCGACGCCGGTACGCAGCTCGCGGTCGATGTCGAGTGCCAGGCGACGGGCCGAGGGGTCGAGCCCGCGGCTCTCCGCCACTCCACGGAGCGGGTCCACCAGCGTCTCGCGGAGGACGAGCCCGGTGAGCAGCGCCACGCCGGCCGCGCCCGCGAGCGTGGCGCCGATGTCGCGGGTACGGCGACCCCGCGGGCCCAGCAGCGGGGCCAGGCAGGCGGTGGAGAGGACGAGGCCGAGGAGGGTCAGCCAGCCCAGGCCGAGGGGGAGCATCGTACGCGGCTGTCCGGCCGCCGCGGCCTCCGGCAGCGATCGCAGCGCCCGCCGTGCTCCGGCCTCCGCGCTCACCCCGATCCGTTGGACCGCGGCCTCGTCGAGATAGGCCGGAACCACCAGTGCGAAGGCACCACTGAGGTCACCCGAAGCCAGCAGAGCCGCGATCCGCGGGCGGAGCGTGACAGCGGTGGTAGCCGGCAACCCCGCCGTCAGCACGGCAGCGGCCCGGTCCACGTCTCGTGCCTGCAGCCGGACGATCGGCAGACGGAGGTCGACCTCGCCCGCTGCCAGCTCCCGGAAGAGGCGGCTGACGCGCGTGTCGAAGGCTGCCAAGGATCCGGCACGAAGGCGTGGGGCGGTCGCGATCGCGTCCGGCGCCAGCTCCTGGACCAGACGCACCAGGTTGTCCACCACCGGCTGCACGACCCGGTCCAGGTCCACCCGCTCGGCCTTTCCGAGCACGACGTCGACATACCCGGCGATGGCCAGCCGCACGACCTGCTCCAGGACCGGCGGCGGAATCAACACGCGCACGTTGGCCGTCAGATACGCGGACTCCACCGGCAGGCCGCTCAGGCCACGCTCGATCGCCCGCTGCACCGCCGGCGAAGGAAGGACCTCGGCGTAGACGCGGTCGTAGCCGTCGGTGGCCTCGATGGCCTTGGCGTCGAAGCCGGCGTCGAGCAGCGTCAGCCTGGCCGTGGTCGTCACCACCACCAGCGTCAGTCCGGCCACGGCCACCAGCCGGAAGGCCCACCGCCACAGACCCGCGAGATCAGTCCTGCCCACCCTCGTGCCCGTGGACTGGTCGTGCCGGTGCGACAGGTCGACGCTGACGGGGCACCTCCTCGGTCTGCACGCGACTGACAGGGCGGATCTGCTAGCGGGTCGCCGACCTCAATCGATCGGTGTGCACTGGCTCACCGGGCCCGACGCAGCCTCGTTGAAGGCCGAGCATCCGCTCACCATGTCACGCATCGCCTCGCCTGACATGCGCGACAGCACCGCGGTGATCTCATCGCGCCGTGCCCGACGCACGGCGTCCACCTGGCGGTTCCCGGCCACCGTGAGGCGCACCTCGACCGTGCGCCCGTCGTGCGCCGCGCGATGACGGTCGACGAGCCCGAGCTCGCCGAGGGCATGGCAGTGCCGACTGGCGTTCGACTGGTTGACGCCCAGGAGGTCGGCGACCTGGTTGACCGTGAGCGGGCCGTGCTCTTCCAGGAGCACCAGCACCCGCTGTTGCGCGACGGTCACGTCCGAGCTTCCCGCCTGGAGGCTGCGAACCGCGATCCCCACCAGGAATCGGCTGGTCGCGAGCACGGCATCGGCCGCCACGTTGTCCTCGCAGGTCTTCACGACGACGAAGAATACATGCGGTCATGCATATGAAGTGGAGGTGAGGGTACGGCGAGTTCGGCGGTCGCGTTCGAGGGAGGTGGGGTCGCGTGACGCAGATCCGAGCGACGGGCTCCGAGACCAGGTGGTCGGAGGGCACCCTGGCCGAGGCGGCCTCGGCGCTGCGTGCCCGCGTGGACGGCGAGGTGCGATTCGACGCCGGCTCGCGCGCGGCGTACTCGACCGATGCGTCGAACTATCGACAGGTACCGATCGCGGTCGTCGTACCGCGCACCGTCGAGGCGGCGATGGAGGCCGTGGCGGTCTGCCGGGAGCACGACCTGCCGATCGTGAATCGTGGCGGCGGGACCAGCCTGGCGGGTCAGTGCACGAACGAGGCCGTGGTGCTGGACTTCTCCAAGCACTGTCACCGTGTCGTCTCGGTCGACGCCGAGCGACGTCGGTGTGTGGTCGAGCCCGGGATCGTGCTCGACGCCTTGAACCGTGAGCTCGCACCCACCGGCCTGCGGTTCGGTCCCGAGCCGGCGACCCACCAGAACTGCACCCTGGGCGGGATGATCGGCAACAACTCCTGTGGTGCCACCGCTCAGCGCACGGGCAAGGTGGTCGACAACATCGTCTCGCTGGACGTGTTGCTGTACGACGGCACGCGGTTCACGGTCGGGCGGACCACCGACGAGGAGTACGTCGACATCGAGCGCCGCGGCGACCGCCGCGCGCAGGTCTACCGTGCACTGCGCAGGCTGCGAGAGGGGCACGGCGACCTGATCCGGGCCAGGTACCCGGACATCCCGCGCCGGGTCTCCGGCTACAACCTGGACTCCCTCCTGCCCGAGCACGGCTTCGATCTCGCTGGCTTCCTGGTCGGCAGCGAGTCGACCCTCGTCACTGTCCTGCGGGCCGAGCTCGAGCTGGTTCCGGTCGTGAGACACCGGACACTGGTGGTGCTGGGGTTCGCGGACATCGCGTCCGCAGCGGACGCCGTGCCGAGCGTCGTCGAGCACGAGCCCATCGCCTTGGAGGGTGTCGACCACTACTTGATCCGCGACGAGCAGATCAAGGGTATGAACCCACAGGGCCTCTCGGAGCTGCCGGAGGGCACCGGCTACCTGCTCGTCCAGTTCGGCGGCGAGACGGCCGAGGAGGCTGACGGCCGCGCGCACCGGATGCTCGACGCTCTCGGCGACACCGAGCACTCGCCGGATGTGTCGTTCTTCGACGATCCGGACCGCGAGGACGAGCTGTGGCAGGTCCGCGAGTCCGGTCTCGGTGCCACCGCCCACCTACCTGGCCGACGGGACACCTGGGAAGGCTGGGAGGACTCGGCCGTCCCCGTCGACCGCCTCGGCGACTACCTGCGCGACCTCCGCTCGCTGTACGAGGACTTCGGCTTCGCCTCGGACGTGGGCCCCAGCCTGTACGGCCACTTCGGACAGGGGTGTGTGCACACCCGCATCCCCTTCGACCTCTACTCGTCCGAGGGCGTCGGGACCTACCGTCTGTTCCTGGAGCGTGCCGCCGACCTGGTGTCCTCCTACGGCGGCTCGCTGTCAGGGGAGCACGGCGACGGTCAGACCCGCGGTGAGCTGCTACCGCGGATGTTCGGGGACGACGTGGTCGCCCTGTTCGAGACCGTGAAGGCTCTCTTCGACCCCTCGGACCGGATGAACCCAGGCAAGGTGGTCAGCCCGGCGCCTCTCGACACCGATCTGCGGCTGGGTGGTTCCTGGGCACCGTCGCGCACCGAGGATCTCTACTTCGCCTACCCCGACGACGGCCACTCGTTCCACCAGGCGGCGAACCGATGCGTCGGGGTGGGCAAGTGCCGCAAGCACGAGAACGAGGGCGGCACCGT
Source organism: uncultured Actinomycetota bacterium (assembly GCA_963805345.1). Classification (GTDB taxonomy): domain Bacteria; phylum Actinomycetota; class Actinomycetes; order Propionibacteriales; family Nocardioidaceae; genus Nocardioides. Next base: position 447,333 of record CAWDUA010000003.1, on the reverse strand, counting down.
GATGTGCCCGTCGTACCAGGTGACGCACGAGGAGGAGCACTCCACTCGGGGGCGTGCCCGGATGCTCTTCGAGATGCTCGACGGACACGGCGACTCACCGATCACGGACGGCTGGCGTTCGCGGGACGTGAGGGACGCTCTCGACCTGTGCCTGGCCTGCAAGGGCTGCAAGACCGACTGTCCCGCCAACGTCGACATGGCCACCTACAAGGCCGAGTTCCTGGCCCAGCACTACCGACACCGGGTCCGCCCGCGCGCCGACTATGCCACCGGGTGGCTGCCGGCGGCAGCGTTGCTCGTGTCTCGGACCGGGAGCGCGAGGCCCTTGAACGCGCTCACCCGCCGAGCAGGATTCGCGCGGTGGGCCACCCGGGCGGCGGGCCTGGAGGACCGCCCGATCCCGCAGTTCGCGCCGCAGACCCTCCAGCAGTGGTGGGCCGGCCGTTCGCTCCGGCGCCCCCGAACGAGGCAGGACGCGGCACGGTGCTCCTGTGGCCGGACACGTTCACCAACGCTTTCGCACCCCAGATCGGCAGGGCGGCCGTGGAGGTGCTCGAGTCGGCGGGCTGGAACGTGACGATTCCGACCCGACCGATGTGTTGCGGATTGACCTGGATCTCGACCGGGCAGCTGAACGTCGCGCGCCGGGTCCTACGACGCACGATCGGACTGCTCGCCCCGCACGTCCGTGCAGGTGGACTGGTGCTCGGGCTCGAGCCGAGCTGCACCGCCGTCTTCCGTTCCGACATGCACGAGCTCTTCCCCGATGACCGGGACGCTCGTCGGCTTCGCGACCACACCGTCACGCTGGCCGAGCTGCTCAACGACCACACCGACGGCTGGGAACCGCCGAAACCGCGACGCGAGGTCGAAGCGCTTGCCCAGGTGCACTGCCACCAGCACGCGATCATGAAGTGGGAAGCCGACCGCGAGCTCCTGACCAGGTCCGGGGTCGATGTCGAGCGACTCGACTCCGGTTGTTGCGGACTCGCCGGGAACTTCGGGTTCACCGGCGGTCATGGCGCCGTCAGCGAGGCGCTGGCCGAGCAGGTCCTGCTGCCTCGCCTGCGCGCGGCGCCGCAGGACACCGTCGTGCTGGCCGACGGCTTCTCCTGCCGCACCCAGATCCACGATCTCGACAGCGGAGGTCGCGAAGCCGTCCACCTGGCGGAGCTGCTGGCCGAGCTGACCCGACACCAGACGAACCAGAACCCACCCACCGATCCCCGAGGAGGAACCAGATGAGCACCACCACCGTGGCGGACCGACTGCTGGAGCGCCTGCGCGAGTGGGGAGTCGAGCAGGTCTTCGGCTACCCCGGAGACGGCATCAACGGCCTCCTGGGCGCCTTCTCCCGTGCCGAGGACCAGCCCCGGTTCATCCAGGCGAGGCACGAGGAGATGGCGGCGTTCGAGGCGGTCGGCTTCGCCAAGTACGGCGACCAGCCGGGCATCTGCATGGCCACCTCCGGACCCGGCGCGATCCACCTCCTCAACGGGCTCTACGACGCCAAGCTCGACCACGTGCCGGTCGTCGCCATCGTCGGTCAGACCAATCGCACGGCCATGGGCGGCAGCTACCAGCAGGAGGTCGACCTGATCAGCCTCTTCAAGGACGTGGCGAGCGACTACGTCCAGATGGTCACCGTGCCCGAGCAGATCCCCAACGTGCTGGACCGGGCCATCCGGGTGGCGATGAGCAGGCGTGCGCCCACCGCGATCATCATCCCCAACGACGTGCAGGAGCTCGCCTACGAGCCCCCGACCCACGAGTTCAAGATGGTTCCGTCCAGCCTCGGCATCAGCTGGCCGCAGGTGGATGCCGACGACCAGGCCCTGAAGGCAGCGGCCGACCTGCTCAACGCGGGTGGCAAGGTCGCGATGCTGGTCGGACAGGGGGCCCGGGGGGCCGCGTCCGAGATCATCTCGGTGGCCGACCTCCTGGGCGCGGGGGTGGCCAAGGCGCTGCTCGGCAAGGACGTGCTCCCAGACGACCTGCCCTTCGTGACGGGCTCGATCGGCCTGCTGGGGACCCGCCCCAGCTACGAGATGATGCAGGACTGCGACACCCTGCTCACCATCGGCTCCAACTTCCCCTACACCCAGTTCCTGCCCGACCTCGACCAGGCCCGCGCCGTCCAGATCGACCTCGACGGAGCCATGATCGGGATGAGGTACCCCTACGAGGTCAACCTCGTCGGCGACGCACGCGCCACCCTCCAGGCGCTGATCCCCCTCTTGGAGCGCAAGGAGAGTCGCGGCTGGCGGGAGGATCTCGAGTCCAAGATCAGCCGCTGGTGGGAGGTGATGGATGCCGAGGCCCACGTCGCCGCCAAGCCGGTCAACCCGATGCGGATCTTCAGCGAGTTCTCCGCTCAGGCGCCTCAGGACTGCATGATCGCCGCCGACAGCGGCTCGGCGGCCAACTGGTACGCCCGTCAGATCAAGATGCGCGGCACCATGCGGGGCACGTTGTCCGGGACGCTGGCCACCATGGGCCCCGCCGTCCCGTATGCGATCGGGGCGAAGTTCGCCCATCCCGACCGCCCCGCCATCGCCTTCGAGGGTGACGGAGCCATGCAGATGAACGGCTTGGCCGAGCTCCTGACCATCGCTCGCTACTACCGGGAGTGGAGCGACCCCCGGCTCGTCGTCGCCGTGCTGCACAACCACGACCTCAACCAGGTGACCTGGGAGCTCCGCGCGATGGGCGGGACGCCGAAGTTCGTCGAGTCCCAGGCCCTGCCCGACGCGTCGTACGCCGACTTCGCGGCCGCGATCGGCCTCGGGGCGATGACGATCACCGACCCCGAGCACCTCGAGGATGCCTGGCGTACGGCCCTGTCGGCCGAGCGGCCCTACCTGCTCGACGTGCACTGCGATCCCGACGTCCCTCCGATCCCCCCGCACGCCACGTTGGAGCAGATGACCGACATGGCCGAGGCGCTGATCAAGGGAGACACGTCGCGCTGGGGCGTGATCAAGGAAGGGATCAAGACCAAGGCCCAGGAGCTGCTGCCGCATGGCCATGACGACGGCTGACAGCCCCCTCCGCGGGGGTGCGGCGGTGGCCGAGGTGGGTGCGGCGGCGTACACGATCCCCACCGAGCGGCCGGAGGGCGACGGCACCCTGACCTGGGACTCCACGACCTGGGTGCTGGCCCGGGTCGACACCGGGGACCCGGGTCTGCCCACCGGAGTCGGCTGGACCTACGCCCCGTCCGCCGCGGCACAGGTCATCCGCGACCTCCTGGCGCCCCAGGTGCTCGGCCGCAGCGCCCTGGACGTGGCGGCGTCCTGGGAGGCCATGGTGCGTGCCGTGCGCAACGCGGGTCGGCCCGGGCTGGTGTCGATGGCGCTGTCGGCCGTCGACACCGCGCTCTGGGACTTGAAGGCACGCCTTCTCCAGCTGCCCTTGCACGCGCTGCTGGGAGCGGTCCGCGTCGAGGTCCCTGTCTACGGCAGCGGCGGGTTCACCACCGACGGCGAGGCCCGACTGCGCGCGCAGCTGAGCGGATGGCTCGAGCAGGGCATCCCGCGTACCAAGATCAAGGTCGGCGAGTCGTGGGGGACCAACCGACGTCGTGATCTCGACCGCGTCGCCCTGGCCCGCCACACCGTGGGTGACGACGTGGAGCTCTACGTCGACGCCAACGGCGGCTACGACTCCGGGCAGGCCGTGCGAGTCGCCCGAGAGCTGGACGACCTCGGCGTCACCTGGTTCGAGGAGCCCGTCAGCTCCGACGACCACGTCGGCCTGCGCCGGGTCCGCGAGTCGTGCGCCGCCGACGTCACGGCGGGGGAGTACGGCGACAGTCTCGCCTACTTCGCCCACCTGCTCGCCGCTGACACGGTGGACTGCGTACAGGTCGACGTCACCCGGTGTGGCGGATTCACCGAGTGGACGCGGATCGCAGCCCTCGCCGCCTCCCACGGTCTCGACGTCTCGGCGCACTGTGCCCCGGCGCTCCACACCCCTGTGGCGATGGCCACCCCGAACCTGCGACACCTCGAGTGGTTCGAAGACCACGTCCGGATCGAAGGTCGGTTCCTCGACGGCATCCCATCGCCCATCGGCGGAGCGGTCGGCCCGTCGTCCGGACCGGGTCACGGCCTCGAGGTCCGCGAGAACGACCTGGTCCCGTACCGGGTCGCCTGACCCCCGAACCCAAGGAGATCTGCATGCCCGGCGCACGCCCCCAGCCTATCGGTGGGGCAGACCCATGCCCGGAGCCTCGGCGACGGCTCGGCGGGACTCCCGTGAAGCGCGGCGACCTCGCCGTCCATCCCGAGTCGCTGCGGCAGTACGCCCTGCTGGCCGACGGCGAGCGCGGGGCGTTGATCGGCCCGCGTGGGGACGTGGCGTTCCTGTGTGCCCCGAGATGGCACGACGACGCGGTGTTCTCCGACCTGATCGGCGGACGAGGGTCCTACGTCGTCCAGCCGCACGACGCGCGGTTCGTCTGGGGCGGTAGCTACGAGGAAGGCACCTTGATCTGGCGCAGCCGGTGGGTGGTCGGGGCCCAGGTGATCGAGTCGCGCGAGGCTCTCGCCTTCCCCGCACAGCCCGACCGCGTGCTGCTGCTCCGTCGGGTCGAGGCCACACGCGGGGCGGCGCACGTGCGCGTCCTGCTCGACTGTCGAGCCGGCTTCGGCACCCATCGGATGCGGCTCTCGGCCGAGGACGGTGGTGTGTGGTCGGGCCGGACCGGTTCTCTCCACGTGCGATGGGGCATCCCGGACGACGTCACGGTCGAGGTGGACCGGCACGGTGCGGCGCGCCTGGACCTGGAGATCCCCGAGGGGAGGCACGTCGACCTGGTGCTCGAGATCTCGTCGTACCGTCCGGACGGTGCGCTGCCCGAGGTCGATCGGCTGTGGCACCTGACCGAGGACGCCTGGGCCTCCGCCGTCCCCAGGGAATGCGACTCGCTGGCCCCGCGCGACGTGGCCCACTCGTGGGCGGTCCTGCGCGGGCTGACCAGCGACGGCGGCGCGATGGTCGCGGCCGCGACCACGTCGCTGCCCGAACGCGCCGAGGAGGGTCGTGACTACGACTACCGCTACGCCTGGATCCGCGACCAGTGCTTCGCCGGACAGGCCGTGGCCGCCGCCGGCGGGGGCGATCTCCTCGACAGCGCCGTGGCGTTCGTGCGGGACCGGCTCCTGGAGGACGGACTGCGGCTGGAGCCGGCGTACACCTGTGACGGCGATCGGGTCCCGCCGCAGCGCATGCTGGACCTCCCGGGGTATCCCGGGGCCCCGGACGTGCGCGTCGGGAACCACGTCCGCGACCAGTTCCAGCTGGACGCATTCGGAGAGGCGCTGCTCCTGTTCGCGGCCGCGGACCGTCTCGACCGGCTCGACGGGAACGGCTGGCGTGCCGCCGACACCGCCGTCGACGCGATCGCCCAGCGCTGGGAAGAGGCCGACGCGGGCATCTGGGAGCTCGCTCCTCGACGATGGGCACACTCACGGCTCACCTGTGCCGCCGGACTCCGAGCCGTAGCCGCACGGCGCGTCGACCGGGCGGCCGATTGGACGTCTCTCGCCGATCAGCTCGTCGCCAGCGCGTCGGCGGACTGTCTGCATCCCACTGGCCGGTGGCAACGGTCCCCAGAGGATCCCGGGGTCGACTCCGCACTGCTGCTCCCGGCCATCCGGGGCGCGATCCCCGCCGACGACCCGCGCAGCGTGGCCACGTGGAGGGCGGTCATCGACGAGCTGGCCCAGGACGGGTACGTCTATCGGTTCCGGCAGCAGCCGGGCCCCCTCCACGAAGCCGAGGGCGCGTTCCTGCTCTGCGGCTTGCACCTGGCGCTGGCCAGCCACCAGCAAGGCGACGGCTATCGAGCCGTGCGCTGGTTCGAGCGCAACCGAAGTGCCCTCGGACCACCGGGGCTCTTCACCGAGGAGTTCGACGTCGTCCAGCGACAGCTACGCGGCAACCTGCCGCAGGCGTTCGTCCATGCGCTCCTGATCGAGACCGCACACACCCTGTCGACCGACAACCGGGAGGACTCATGAACAGCACACCCCACCACCAGCGCGTCGTCGTCGTGACGGGCGCCTCAGGCGGCATCGGCCGCGCCAGCGCCCAGCAGTTCGCCGAACGCGGCGACGCGGTCGCCCTGCTCGCACGCGGCAGCGCCGGCCTCGAGGGCGCCCGATCCGAGATCGAGTCCCGCGGTGGCACGGCGGCCGTGTACGACGTCGATGTCGCCGATCCGCGAGCGCTCGACAAGGTCGCCTCGCAGGTCGAGGAGGATCTCGGCGCGATCGACGTCTGGGTCAACGTCGCCTTCACCTCGGTCTTCGCCAAGTTCGTCGACATCGAGCCGGAGGAGTTCGAACGGGTCACCCAGGTCAGCTACCTCGGCTACGTCAACGGCACCCGCAGTGCGCTACGACGGATGCTGCCCCGCAACCGCGGCACGATCGTGCAGGTCGGCTCCACCCTTGCCTACCGCGGTATCCCTCTCCAGTCGGCCTACTGCGGCTCCAAGCACGCCATCCAGGGCTTCAACGAGTCCCTGCGCTGCGAGCTCCTCCACGACGGCAGCGCGGTCCGGACGACCATGGTCCAGATGCCCGCCGTGAACACCCCGCAGTTCTCCTGGGTGCTCTCACGCCTGCCGCACCAGGCGCAACCCGTCCCGCCGATCTATCAACCCGAGGTCGCCGCGCGCGGCGTCGTGCACGCCGCGGACCACCCCGAGCGCCGGGAGTACTGGGTCGGCGCCAGCACCATGGCCACCCTGATGGCCAACGCCGTCGCGCCGGGGCTGCTGGACCGCTACCTGGCCAAGACCGGGTTCAGCTCCCAGCAGACCGGGGACCCGAAGCCCGAGGACCAGCCGGCGAACCTCTGGGACCCCGCCGACGGACCGCAGGGCCGGGACTTCGGCGCTCACGGCGTCTTCGACGACCGCGCTCATGCCCGATCCACCCAGCTCTGGGCATCCCAGCACCATGGTGCCCTGGCTGCTGCCGGGCTCGCCCTGGTCGCCGGCGCGGTGGCCCTGGCCGGGCGCAGGTGGGACCGATGAGGGCGGCCACCACCGGCCGCCTGGTGCTCGGCAGCGTGTGCCTCGCTGCGCCGCAGCGGGTGCTCGACGTGATCGACGGCCCCGACCGACACGACGAGGTCGTGCGGATGGTCGCGCGCGCTCTCGGCGCCCGACTGGTGCTCCAGGGGCTCGGCGACCTCGCCCTCGGGACGCGTCTCCGCGGCGCGGACATCGCCATCGAGCGCACGCACGCCGCCAGCATGCTGCCCGTCGCGGCTCGCTGGCCCGCACACCGTCGCTCAGCCCTCGTCAGCGCGGCTGTGGCCACCGGCCTCAGCCTGCTCGACCGCGCCTCGGCACGGCGTACTCGACACGCCTGAGCGGATCACTCCTCGATGACCCCGGCATCCCGCAGGACACCCAGGTCCCACGTCTCCACGGCTCTGCGGCGGCACGGAGTCACCCACGGAGGCGGTCACCAGGTGCGCCGAGCCGTACGCCACCGGCCGCGGTCGTCCCGCGGCCGTGACGTTCCGACTGTTCGAACCAGACGAGCTCAGCACGAGAGGAGCAGCACATGCGGATGACCAGGCCAGGCACGGGAATCAAGGTCGTCATGGTCTACGTGGCCGGGATCCTGGTGGTGCTGGCCATCATGTGGCTCGTCGTCGTCAAGACCGGCAGCTGACGGTCGCCCCCGGAGGCGCATCACCCGCAGGTCTGGCGAACCACGCGACCTGTGCAGGTACGTCGTCGCACGGACGCCCGACGCGCCTGGCGTCGGTCGGCCGCGGGCGGACGAGGCGAATGGGAGGGTGGGGAACATGAGAGCGTCGCTGGCCAACCTTCGTGATCTGGTCAAGACCCAGTTGTGGCCCGTGCCGGCTGCCGCCGTGGTGGCCGCACTCCTTCTCGGGTGGGGGATACCTCGGCTGGACTCGACCGTCGACCGTCATCTGTCCAGCACTGCGAGCACCTGGCTCTTCAGCGGGGATGCCGACGCGGCGCGGTCGCTCTTGGGTGTGATCGGGACCTCGATGATCACGGTGACGTCGCTGACGTTCTCGCTGACGGTCGTGACCCTGCAGCTGGCCAGCAGCCAGTTCTCCCCCCGGTTGCTCCGCACCTTCACCAGTGACCAGTTCGTCCAGGCCACGCTGGCGCTGTTCCTCGCGACGTTCACCTACGCGCTGACCGTGCTGCGGGGCGTGCGCAGCGGCACGGTCGACGGCGCCCAGGGCGAGTTCGTCCCGAAGATCGCCGTCACCAGTGCCTTCGCTCTCACGATCGCCAGCGTGCTGGGTCTGGTGCTGTTCCTGGCTCACCTGAGCGAACAGATCCGGGTGGAGACGATGCTGCGCAACGTCCATCGGGAGGGCACCCGGACGATGAACACCGTCCTGCCTGCCCGAGAGGGCCGTCCAGCCCAGCGGACGGGCCGCGGTTCCCGTCCGGCGAGTAGCCACACCGAGGCCCGGACGACCACGGAGACCGCCGACCCCACCGCCGAGCCGCGTCCGCCCGCGGACGCGGTCGCGGTGGTGGCCCGAGGCGACGGCTTCTTGACCTTTGTCGACGAGGACGATCTGCTCGAGGTCGCCACGGACGAGGACGCGTCACTGTTCCTGGACGTCCACCCGGGCAGCTTCCTGGTCGAGGGAACGCCCCTCGGGAGGGTGGCCGCGTTCGGCGCCGGACCTCTCGACGAGGAGGCGACCGAACGCATCTCCGATCGCGTGGCCGCGTGCATCCACGTCGGGTTCGAGAGAACCGCGGCCCAAGACGTGGGTTTCGGGCTGCGCCAGCTCGCCGACGTCGCCAACAAGGCACTTTCTCCCGGCATCAACGATCCCACGACCGCGATCCACGCACTGGGTCACATCTCGGCGTTCCTGTGTGAGCTGAGTGATCGTGCCCTGGGCGCTGCGATGCTCCGTGACGACCATGACCGGGTTCGGGTGGTGATGCACCGGCCCGACTTCGCGGCCTATGTCGACCTGGGCATCTCCCAGCCGAGACGATACGGCGCGGAGGACCCCCAGGTACTCGAGAAGATCCTCCAGGTCCTGCTGGACCTGAGCTGGCGGGTGGGACCCGACCAGGTGCCGGTGGTGCGTGCCCAGCTCGAGCGGCTGCGCAGCACCGTGGAGTCCCAGTCCTTCGACGCCGCAGAGCGGGCAGGGATTGGCGGTGCTGGGGGAGCAGGTCGAGGAGAACCTCCGTGGGCGGACCACCGCGCGCCCGGAGACCGCTGCCCCCGGCGTCCCGTCGTAGGGGTCTGCGCCGGCCGACCCGACCGGCCGACCCGACCGGCCGTCAGCGGCCCGGGGTCCCGAGCCCCCAGCCTGATACATGCGATGGCGCATGTATCGTGCGGACGGCGGGTACGGGTTAGGGACAAGGGAACCGCCCGACGACAACTGCTGCCCGCGCTCCACGAGATGGAAGGGAGCACGATGCTCGACGAGACATCGAGGAGAGCGGCCGACCAGTCCCCCCGCCTGGTGCACCCGCGCCTGGTCTGGGGTGGGCTCGCCGTGGCCCTGGCGGGGTGTCTGATCCTCGGTGCGCGGCATCGTGGTGCTCTCCTGGACGGTCTCCCTGGTGGGTGCGGTGCTGACGGCCCTGGGTGCCGGGATCGGCGTGCTGGGTGGCGCCCTGCGCGATGCCCGCCCGGAGTTCTCGGTGGGCGAAGAGATCCGCGAGGTCAAGGAGGGCACGGTCCATCGAGGGGTGGGCTCCGGCGAGATGATCGACGACCCCCGGGTGCGGGCCGATGCGCTCCGGACCAGCCGCTCCGTCCGCGAGAGGCTGGGAGCCCAGAGAGCCTCGACGCGCTCCGTGGCCCGGTCACGCGGCCGAGCCCTGGCCAGGCCCGCTGGTGCGACGTTGTTGGGGGTCACCGTGGGGCTGTACGTCTTGACGGGCTCTCTGGTCACCTCGACGCCCACCGGTCACGCGGTGGCCCTGCGCGCCATGGGTCTGTCGATCGTGATCGGTGTCGCCGGCTTCCGGATCATGACGGTGCCGGGCCGGCACCCCCTCGTCGCCGCGGCGGCCCTCGTGGCCGGTGCCATCTTGATGCTGCTCGGCGTGCTGGCCGCCCACGGGGACGCCGCCCTGGGCCCGATCGAGGCCACGTGCGGGGCCCTGGCCGTCGCCGGGGCCGTGACCGCATGGCTGTCTCCGGTCACGCCGCAGGGTGCCCCACCTGCACCAGCCGAACGCGTCTCCTCGCACCCGAAGGGCCGAGCACGATGAGATGGCCCCGTCTCGTCACCCTGGGCGCGGTCATCGTCGTCGGCCTGGCTCGGGCCAGGCGTCGGCGACGCGGACATCCGGTGCCCGCTGATCCGGGCCAGCTCCGCTACCACGTGCCCGTGGGTCAAGACCCGGCCGCGGTGCTGACCTCCGTGCGACAGCACGGCTTCGCTGCCACCGTGGAGATGGCGGGTGGCGACGAGGACGTGGTCATCACCTGTGACCGCGCGGTGGCCCGGGAGCAGCTCCGCTCCATCCTGGCAGCGGCTCCCATCGACATGAACGGCCACGCCTTCGACGGGCCGCCGGTCACGTTCGCCGACGAGTAGTCGTACACATCCGGACCCCGATCGGGAGGAGGACGTGGGATGCCGGCGCCGTGGTTGACCGCTCTCGCGTGGGCCGCTCTGGTCGTCGCCCTGCTCAGTGCGGCCCTTCTCGCCTTCGACATCTGGGCGCGTGGGTACCGACAACCGATGGCCGTGATGGGGGTGGTCTGGCCGGTGACCGCCCTGTACTTCGGCCCGCTCGCCCTGTGGGGGTATCGACGCTTCGGGCGGCCGACGTCTCGCCGTTGGCTCGAGCAGCACGAGCGGGAGGAGCCGCCCGACAAGCCCGGCTGGGCTGTCACGGCGACCGGAGTCAGCCACTGCGGCGCCGGGTGCACCCTGGGCGACATCATCGCCGAGTTCGTGGTGTTCGCCTTGGCGATCACGGTCGCCGGTGAGGCGTTGTGGGCCGAGTACGTCGGTGACTATCTCCTGGCGGTCACCTTCGGGCTGGCCTTCCAGTACTTCGCGATCGCCCCGATGCGGGGGCTCGGCTTTCGCAAGGGCATCGTGGCGGCTCTCAAAGCCGACATCCTCTCCCTGACCGCCTTCGAAGTCGGGCTGTTCGGCTGGATGGCACTCATGGTCTTCGTCTTCTTCCCCGATCCGCACCTGCAGCCGAACTCGCCCGTCTACTGGTTCTTGATGCAGATCGGCATGGTCATCGGCTTCGCCACGGCATGGCCGGCCAACGTGTGGCTGGTGCGTCGAGGCATCAAGGAAGCGATGTAGAGCCGCGCCGAGCCCTGGGCGCCGCCGCCTCAGCCGGCGACGGCAGAGGACGCGGGCTCGAGCTCGGCCGCCTCCAGCAGGGAGAGGTGCTCGGTGAGGAGCTGACGCAGCGTGCTGCGGTGGTCGTCCCGCACCTGACGAAGCGCGTCGATCTGCGCCTCGAGAGAGGTCTTCTCGTCCGCGAGCCCCGCCAGTGCCGTGGCGCGCTCGCGGTCGAGCTCGGCGGCCTGCTCCTGCTTGTTGCGAGCCAGCTCGGTGGCGACCTCGTGGGCCTCGGTGCGCCCGGCCTCGAGCAGAGCATCGGCCTCGGCGCGGGCGGTGGTGACCAGGGACTCGGCCTCCTGCTCCGCGTCGGCCACGAGCTGGCTCGCCGTTCCTGCTGCCAGCTCGAGCATGCGCGCGGCGGCTCCCGTGGGAGTCTCCCGGTCGGTGGCCGCAGCCGTCGGATCGGTCGCGCCTGTCGTGGTCCCCGGCCTCGTCGTCCGCGAGGACTGGGCATGGCATTCTCGACGGGCGCTTCTTCGACGTTCAGCATGATTCCCCCATGGAATTGACTATCAATACCCGCCAGTGTGCGCGCCGAATATCGGGCTTGTCGCCGAATTGCACATTTCCGTATCGACAAGGCGAAGCCACGATCGCGGCCGACCGTGCAGCGACCGGCCGTCGTCGGCACTGCCCGCGAGCGCTCCCGGCCCCCCGTCAGCCGTTGCGCGCGGGGGCGCCAGGCCGTCCTCAGAAGGCGCCCCAGGGCCCGGCCCGGCGATAGCCGACGAACATCGCGCAGGCGAGCCCGACCTGGACGACACCGCTGATGCCCTGCACCACGACGTACCAGTCCGGACCTTCGGGCGCCATCTCACCGGACAGCTGCAGCACCGCCAGGGGCACCCGGACCACCCCGACGCCGAACGCCAGGAGGAGCAGCCAGAAGAGCCAGCGCCAGCGCCGCACGACGCCCACGCCCAGCACAGCCAGGAACGCCAGCAGCGTCACGAGGAAGGCGAGGGCGGACGGGACGGCGTCGCCGGGAGTCCCGCCCAGCGTCGCCTCCCGGACGGCCCGGGAGAGGCCGAGGATGACCGCGAGCACGAGCCAGGCAAGAGCGAAGAACCCCAGGACGATGCCTTGGGTCCGGTTGATCAACGGACACCTGGCCATCCGTCGCGCTCCGGCCGGAGGGGGCGGTCGCGGGCGTCGAGCACGACCAGATCGTGCCACGTCGGCCCTGCGGACGTCCCGCGTCGGCGCACGGCCAGGAAGCGGACGAGCGGTTCGCTGTGGCGGGATGAAGGACTCGAGCAGAGGTCAGGGACCCACCGAGGCCACCCACACCGGGCGCGGCGGCGGTGAGGCAGCGCTACGTCACCGGGTGGTGTCGCCGAGGGCCAAGCGGTGGCGGACCTCCGGCGTCACGTGGTCGACCCAGGCCATGCTGAGGTGGTCGACGTTGGCGTAGACCATCAGGCCACCGGCGACCGCGGGGCAGCGGCCGTGGAGGCAGGCGAGGTCGCTGAGGTCGACGTACGCGACACGTTGCGCCCGCGCAGCCGCGGAGGTGAGGGCGTTCGCCTCGACGGTGCGCCGGTCGGCGCGCGTCGTACACGTCGCCATCGTGGCGTGGGCGTCGGTGAGGCAGCCGATCGGATCCACGCCGAGGGCAGGCACGTCACCGACCACGACCAGCCGGTCGGTGAGCGGGGCGAGGGTGCGCAGGGTGCGGGCCGTTCCGGCGGACCACGTGTCCGCGCGCTGGTCGGTCGGCGCGGCCATGTTGCCCTGGAGCCCGCGGCCGCCGACCACGACCACATCGGGCTTCAGCTCTCGGATCCGTTGGAGTGCCCAGGCACGGAAGTCCGAACACTCGGTGTACGCGCGCCCGCCCGTCTGCAGGTCGACGTCGTACGGCGTGCACCCGTACTTGATCAGCGGCAGCACGCGGTAGCCGGTCTCCTGGCCGAGCGTGTCGAGGGCAGGCAGCCACTGACCCACGTGGGAGTCGCCGGTGACGACGAGGAGGTGCGCCCCGTGCGGATCGCCGACGGGACACAGGCGGGTGTCGCTCTGGTCGTGGGAGGCGTTGCAGGGGTAGCGGTAGTTCCACAGATCCTTCGCGAGCCCGTCGATCATGTGCAGGCTCGTGAGGGGGAACGCCAGGGGCTCGCCCGCGTTCGCCTCGTTCAGGGACGTCCGCAGCTCTGCGCGCACGGGGAGCCGCTCGCCGCGGAGAGAGAGGTACTGCTCGTTGCTGGTGGAGCGTGCCGGCCAGTCGCTGCCCGCTCAGCAGGCGCGCGCCGAGCACGGCACCCACGACGAGCGTGAGGGCGAGAGGCCAGAGCACCAGGGCGCGACGGTGGCGCCGTGCCAGCCAGCGGTTGTGACGGAACGGGTTCTCCACGAGGTGGTAGCTCGCCACGGCCAGGAGAAGCGAGACCCCGACCAGCACCGCCGTACCGAGCGTGCCGACACCGCCCGGCGTGCGGGCCGCCCACAACACGAGCACCGGCCAGTGCCACAGGTACCAGGAGTACGAGATGTCTCCCACCCACGTCAGTGGACGGACCGTGAGGACGCGGGCCGGACCGACGGCGTCGGTGCCCATCCCGGCGGCGACCAAGGCGGCGGTGCCGAGGACCGGGAGCAGGGCCGGCCATCCGGGGAACCGTGTCGAGGCGTCGAAGGTGACGACGGCGAGCAGGACGGCGCAGAGCCCGGCGGCGGCCAGCAGCCAGCGGAGTCGCCGAGGAGTGCCGGCAAGCCGTGCGGCACCGAGCGCCAGGAGGGCGCCGATCCCGAGCTCCCACGCACGACCGGGGGAGGAGAAGTACGCCGTGGTCCGGTCGTCACCGACCAGGTGCACCGACCAGCCGAACGACGCGACGCAGAGCGCCGCGACGAGGCCCGTGGCGGGGCGCCAACGATGACGAGCGTGTGTCGCGGAGCGTCCGGCGACGGCCACCAGGAGGAGAAGGAGGAGTGGCCACACCAGGTAGAACTGCTCCTCGACCGCCAGCGACCAGTAGTGCTGCACCGGCGACGGCGGGAGTCCCTCGGCGAAGTAGTCGGTGCCCAGACTCGAGAAGTGGATGTTGGCCAGGAAGGCCGACGACCAGGAGGCGTCGGTCGTCACCTGCTGCACGCGGGCGTAGGACAGCTGCCACGCCGTGAAGGCGAGCGTCGCGACCAGCACGACCGTGGCGGCCGGCAGGATCCGGCGAGCGCGGCGCGCGTAGAACCCGAGCAGTCCGATCCGCCCGGTCCGCTCGGCCTCCCGCACCAGCAGGGTGGTGATGAGGTAGCCCGACAGGACGAAGAACACGTCGACGCCGACGTAGCCACCGGACATGGCCCGGATCCCGGCGTGATCGGCGATGACGGCCATCACGGCGACCGCGCGGAGTCCCTGGATGTCGCGGCGGACCACCGCGCGCGGTCCTCGGGCGACGACCCTCGTCGGGCGCGCGTCGACGACCGCGTCGTCGCGTGGCACGACCATGGTCGTGCCGGCGGTCCCGGGCCCCATCGCTCCCCCTGGCGCTACGAGGGTCCACCTGACCCCTTCACCTGGTGGGATGCGGCAGACGTGCCCGAAGTTCGGTGGCCGCACGGGACGGGACGTCCGGGAGGGGCCCGGACATGACTGTGCCCGCACCGAAGCGGTGCGGGCACAGCGTCGTACGACGGGTCAGGAGGCGAGAGCCTTCGCCTTCATCTGGTCGAACTCGGTCTGGGTGATCGTTCCCTCGTCGAGAAGCTTCTTCGCCGAGGCGATCTGCTCCGCGCTCGAGCCGCCGCCACCTGTGGAGACGACCGAACGAACGTACTCGGCCTGCTGCTGCTGCATCTGCTGCTGCTGCTCGATGGAGCGCTGCGTCATGCCGTGGCCCCGAGCGATCAGGTAGGCGAAGACGCCGATGAACGGCAGGATGATGATGAAGATGCACCAGATGGTCTTCGCTCCGCCGCCCAGGTCATGGCTGCGGAAGATGTCGGCGAAAATGTAGAACAGGCACATGATCCACGCGAAAAAGATGAAGAACTCGAACATCGCAAGCAGGAACGACCCGTTGTCGTTGAACATCTGACTCCTCCGGTTGAGTGGCTGACGAGCCGGTCCTGGACAGACCTGACTGCAACTTGTTGTACGAACCCGCTCAGCCGGGACATTGAACCGCCTCGAGCGCCTCGGCGTCCCCACCCGACCCGGGTGATTACCCGCGGGTCACATGGGGGCCCGGGCGGGGTTCGCCCACGCCGTCGGGATGTCGGCGCCGCCCTCCTGGGACATCCGGGCCCCGAACGTCACGTAGGCGGCGTGCGGGAAGAACTTGCCGGCCACGAGGGTCTCGCCGAGGCCGAAGGTGGTCGCGCGCTGGATGAGGCTCGGCGGCACGAAGGAGAACGTGTCGCTCAGGTAGCCCAGGTCCGCCTCCGAGTTCATCCGCATCAACAGCAGGTTGTCGCACTGCGACAGCACCTCCTCGTTCACCTTCTGTGGACGTTGCGTGGAGGTGAGCAGGTAGAGCCCGAACTTGCGGCCCTCCGCGGCGATCAGGGCGGCGAACCCCGTGGCCAGCCCGGTCACGTCGTCCGCCGGAGCACTGGGGCAGACGTTGTGAGCCTCGTCGATGACCACCAGGCACGGCTCGCGGCGGCTGCGGTTGCGCCAGAGCGTGGACAGCACCGTCTCCGCAATGAGCCGCTGTTCCTGGACCGTGTCGAGCGACCCGAGGTCGACCACCAGGCAGCGCGATGTCGGCTCCTCGAGCTCGTCGACGAGCGAGCGACCCTGGCCCTGGCTCCAGATCGACCAGGTGAGGACCCCCAGGTTGGCCGCTCGCAGACCGAGCTGGTGGACGTCGGGGTTGTCGGAGGAGAGCAGCGCGTCGAGCCCGCTCACCAAGGACTGTCCCTTCCGGCTGCCCGCGAGGAGGCCGGAGAGCGCGGCGTACTCCTCGCGGTCCTTGACCGGGTCGAGCCCGAGCACGGCCGCCTGGGCGGCGGGGTCGACGTCCGCGAACTGCAGGTGGAGCGGGTGCTCGGCCCCGGCGCCGTGCTGCCAGACGGCGACGCCGGTAGCGGCCGAGGCGTACGCCGCCGCCTCGGGTGACCCGTCGTCGTCGCGCACCTCGGCGAGGCGGACGTAGTCGGAGTTGGGGTCGAGGATCACCATCCGCAGGCTGGTCGAGACCAGGAGCTGTTCCAGCACGAGGCCCAGCGAGTAGGTCTTGCCCGACCCGGACTGGCCGCACATGAACGTGTGCCGGTTGAAGCCGCCGGCGTCCAGCGCCGCCGGCACGCCCGGCGCGAGCAGCAGGTCGCCGATCGCCAGCGCGGAGCGCTGCGGGCGGATCCCCACGAACCACGCGTCGACCTCGTCCGGCGTCGCCGGACGGGCCACGGCATCGTGGAAGGTGCCACCGCCACCGTCGAGGAGCACCCCCTCGCCCCGGGCCAGCCGGATGGAGACTCGCGAGCCCAGGACCGCATGGCCGGCCGTCGAGGCCTCGGCCGTGTCGGGACGCAGTGTCAGGACCTGGCCGAAGGACGTCCGCCCCTCGTGCTCGAGGACCACGTACCCGCCGGTCTGCAGCGCGAGGTCGTGCAGGGAGGCCTGGAAGGTGAACTGCCGTCCGTCCACCGAGGTGGCCAGCGGCCGGATGCCGCGCTCGATCTCCTTGACGGCCTCGCGGTAGTCGTCGACGGGGTTGGTGGGCTCTGACATCGATGCACTCCTTGGTGCCGCTCGGGGCGCGGGGCCTCATCGTGACCACCGCTCGTCAGGTCCGACATCACCCGGCGAGGGTGGGTGTACGACGTGTGGTCACCGCTGACACGGGCCGCTCCGGGTGCGATGCTGCTCGACGACACAAGGAGTGACCACCGTGAGCATCCTGCTGGCCTACATCCACACCCCCGAGGGCGACGCCGCCCTCACCGCCGCCGTCGACGAGGCCCGGCGACGGGACACGAAGGCGGTCGTCGTCACCGTCACCCGTCCCGTCGCGCAGACCGATACCTCGATGTCGACCGAGCAGCGCCTCGACGCGGTGACCGCCGTGTTCGAAGAGGCCGGCGTCGAGGCGGAGATCCACCAGCTCCCCGCCGGCACCGACCGGGCCGGGGGCATCCTGTCGGTGGTGGAGGAGGCGCGGCCGGACCTCGTCGTGATCGGGATGAGAAGGCACCACCCGGTGGGTGAGCTGCTGGTCGGCAGCACCTCGCAGCGCATCATGCGGGGTGCTGAGTGTCCGGTCCTGGTCGTCAAGGCACCGGTCCAGTAGGGGTGCCCGACGCCGGCTGTCCCTCGATACCTCGGTCCGCGCATCGGGCGGAGAGCGACGAGACGCCGATCGGGGCAGCGGTGGGCCTGCCTCAGGAGTGCGGGTGACGCCCTGAGGCGGGCGATCACCGAAGGCCCGGCGAGCACCACGCGCGCCTGAGACCCGCGGACCGACGTCGCTCGGGCACCGGATCCGCGTCATGACCGGCGGGCTCGGGCGTCTCATCCGTGGGGACACCGACGCCCATGCCTCGGGCCTCACAGGTGCGCCCCGCGGACCGGACACCCCGCGGGGCGCACTCACCCATCAGCGGAAAGCGCGGAACGGTCGGTCGGTCCGGGGTCTGTCCGATCCGATCGTTCCGTGCTTTCTCTGCTCGGTCACGGCTGTGGGTCGGGGCGCGAGCGGTAGTGGCCGTCGAAGACGGTGGTCCAGGTGGAGCCGTCGTCGGCACTGCTCTGCCAGTGCTGGCGTACGCCGCTCTCCTCGGGGGTCCACGTGATCCGCTGCAGCAGCATGGCGGACGGGTCCTCGCCGGGGGCCAGCCCCTCGAGCACCATGGAGCCGTCCACGAGGCCGCCGTCGAGCATCAGCACGCCACCCGTCGAGTCCAGCCACGTCTGGTGCCAATGACCGCGGACGGGGTCGTAGGCGTTGAGGCTGCGCCCCTCGAAGCCGCCGGCGCCGTGCCAGTGCTCGGCGAGCGCCCCCGTCCCCAGCACGCCGACGATCGAGCTGGTGCCCAGCAGGGCGCCCCGTGGGCCGAGGACGTCCCACTCGCCGATCCAGAAGTCGAAGGCGTGCGCCGGTCCGGAAGGTGTCGTCATGTCCCGACGCTAGGGATCCGCCGAGCCCACCGGCAGGCGAGGCCACGACTCGTGACGCGACTGCAACGCGCCCGTGACCCACTCACCCGGCGGCCACGAAGCTCTCACAGGCCCACCAGCGGCGGTACACCTCGGCGCCGACGAGGTCCTCCAGCGGCCGCGTCTGCGAGGCGTGCGCGCGCAGAGCGCGGTGCTTGAGGACCAGGAGCTCGTCGGTGGAGCGGATGTGGGCCGCGAGCTCGGTGTGGGGCGTGACCGGCGGCCGCGAGCCCTCGAACCACAGCCCGACGTCGTCGTTGAGGTCGCCCCACTCGGCATGGAACTCCGGGGTCAGGGTGGCGTACCAGAGCGCGGACCGCCGGCCGGTCAGCCGCCAGGCCTCGGTGACCCAGGCGGAGATCGCGCGGTGGTCCGCGTGGCCCGTCATCCCCTCCGGTCCGAACGTGACGATGGTGTCGGGGCGGTACCCGTCCAGCAACGGGACGAGCTCCCGGGCCCCCTCCAGGAGCGGCACGTCGGACAGCTCGCCGTCGCGGTGGTCGAGCCAGTGGTGCTCGGTCACCCCGATCACGTCGAGGCTGTCCCGGAGCTCCCGCTCGCGATGCTCCGCGAGTCGGCGCGGCGGCCACTGGACCGGGTCGGTCGGTGCCGTTCTCGCCGCGGGTCGCGGTGACCACGACGACGCGGGCCCCGGCTCGTCGTACGGCGGCCATCAGCGCCGAGGACAGGTAGGCCTCGTCGTCGGGATGCGCCCAGACCCCGAGCAGGGTCCGGACACCGTGGATCGCCGTCTCGGGGCTGTTCACGGATCAGGCTCCTTTCAGCACCCGACGGGCGCGACCGGACCGGCGGGGTGTCAGGGACACCACGAACTCTGCCGTCTGGTCCTCGAGCGCGACGTGGTCGGGATCTCCGAGCACGCGGTGCATGAGCCGGACCGCCGCCTGGTTGTCGTGGGCCATCAGCAGCGAGAACCGCCTGACCCCGAGCTCGCGTGCCCGACCGAGCAGCGAGGTCGCGAGAACCGTACCGAGACCGCGGTGCTGCCAGGCGTCGACCACGACGACGGCCACGTCGGCGGTCGCGGGATCACCCGCCATGCGGACGAACCGTGCCACTCCGAGAGGCCGGCACTCCGTGGCTGACAGGGCGACCACAGCCTCGTGGTCGTGATGGTCGACCGCGGTGAGCCGTCGCAGGTCGCCGGCGCTCAGCGTGTGCTTCGGGGTCAGGAACCGCCGCTCCCGCGAACGCTCGCCCATCCCGGCGAAGACCTCCAGGAGAAGGTCTCCGTCGTCCGGTTCCAGCGGCCGCAGCATGACCTCGGACCCGTCGGGCAGTGACGCGGGCTCGGCGTACGCGCAGGGGGGCACGGCGCTCAGGGTCGTCATGATCTCCTCCGAGGGGGTCTCTCGCCGCGGACCGCGTCGTCGGTGAGCAGTCGGACCAGGCGGTGTCGAGCCGCCTCGCGCCTCAGCGCGGCGCGCTGCTCGTCGCTCGACAGGGCGTAGATCAGGTCGGTTGGCATCATGCGGAACACTCCTCGGTGCGTGGATGCGGGACGGGGGAGGGAAGGGGATCGCGGACGGGCCCGCTCGGCCCGCCCGGGAGGAACGCGGAGACGATCGCGGCGAGGGCGCAGAAGGCGGCGGCCAGCAGCCAGACGGCATGGAAGCGGCCGAGGGACGGGACGCCGGCCGAGCCGAGCACTCCCACGGCCGTGGCGGCGCCGAGCGCGGCGCCCAGCTGACGGGCGCTCTGGTTGAGCGCGCTCGCGGCTGCGAGGTCCGCCGAAGCGAGTCCGTCGACGGCCGCCGCGGCGAGCAGCGGGTAGCAGAGCCCGACGCCGAGGCCGATCAGGACCGCCAGGACCAGCCACCGGGCGTCGAAGCGGTCCCCCGACAGCATGACCGCGCTCACCAGGAGCCCGAGCGCCATCAGGCTCGCGCCGGTGGCCAGCGGGCAGCGGAAGCCGACGAGGTGGGCGAGGCGCCCGACGCGTGTCGTCAGCACCACGACGACGAGGCCCATCGGCACCACGGCCGAGCCCGCCTGGACCAAGTCGAGGCCCCAACGGTCGACGAAGAAGAGCATGAACGACAACACGACCGCGAACAGCCCGGCGGCGTAGAGGAAGGTCATCGTGGCCGCCACCGCCACACGTCTCCGCCCGAACAGGGCCAGGTCGAGCAACGGCTCTGCGACCCTGCTCGAGCGGCGCACGAACAGGAGCACCAGGACGCCGCCCGCGACCGCGCTCGCGGTCGTGCGTGGGTCCAGCACCCCCCAGTCGCTCACCTGCGAGAGGCCCAGGGTGAGGGCCGCGGCCCCCAGCGTCAGGAGGACCGCTCCGACGGGGTCCGGCAACGGGCGGCCAGGGTGCCGCGGAGTCTCGGGGAGGACGCGCGGCGCGGCGAAGGCGGTCGCGGCCACGATCGGGACGTTGACGAGGAAGGCCCAGCGCCAGTCGCCGAGCGTGGTCAGGGCGCCGCCGACGAACGGACCGAGGGTCATGCCGAGGGCCGCGGCGCCGGTCCAGCGGGCGGCGTGGATGGCGCGGTCGCGCGCGTCCACGGCGGCGAGCAGCAGCCCGAGGGACGCGGGAGAGGCCGCGGCGGCGCCGACCCCCTGGACGACCCGGCCGACGAGCAGCACCCCCAGCGTGGGAGCGACGCCGCACAGGACCGAGCCGAGGCCGAACACCGCCAGGCCGCCGAGATACGTACGCCGGCGCCCGGCCCGGTCGGCCACCCGGCCGGCGGGGACCAACGCCGCAGCGAACACGATCGCGTAGGCCGTGATCACCCACGACACCGCGGCCCGGCCGTCGCCGGCGAAGTCGGCGCCGATGGCCGGCATCAGGGCGTTGGCCACCGAGACGTCCATCGAGACCAGCAGTGCGGCGGCCGCGGTCACCGCGAAGGCACCTCGCGGCACGGCGCGGCCGGCACCAGCGCCCCGCCGGGAGCTCACCGCCCCGCCACCACCTCGGTCACCGCCAACCCACCAGTCCGGCGAGTGCTGACAGCGGCCGGGTCGGCGGCTCGGCGTCGGGAGCTGGCGGAAATGGGCCGGGTGGGGGAGGTGTGCCTCTCCCAGGCGGCCCGGTCGGCGGACTGGGTCTGGCGCTGTGCGGCCAGCTGCCCCAGCAGGTAGTGCGACATCACGATGGTTCCTCTCCACGGTCACGGCCTCTGCCGCGGTCTCAACCCTGTGGCGCGGGGAGCGTGGACACATCGGGGCGCAGCACGGATCCGCGATCTCCGTGGTGCTCTCGGTGGTGGCCACGGATGCGGGGAGTGCGGGCCGGAACGCACTGTTCTGGAGGTCGTCCACGCCGGACGGCACGACGTACGAGATCTGGACGCCAGTCCGGGAGGAGCCACCGATGACCATGACCGACACGCCACGCCTCGACGAGGCAGCCCTCGAGCAGTTCGTCCACCAGGCGGTGGGTGACCTCGCCGCCGCCATCAGCGGGCTGATGGTGCACCTGGGTGACCGCCTCGGCCTCTACCGTGCCATGGCCGGCGCCGGGCGCCTCAGCCCCGCGCAGGTCGCCGACGCGACGGGCACCCATGCCCGCTACGTGCAGGAGTGGCTGGCCAACCAGGCCGCCGGCGGGTACGTGGCGTACCACCCCGAGGACGGCACCTTCGAGCTCAGCGCCGAGCATGCGATGGTCCTCGCCGACGAGACCAGCCCGGTCTTCCTCGACGGCGCCTTCGAGACGATCGCCTCCTGCTACACCGACCACGAGGCCTTCGCGAAGGCCTTCACCACCGGCGAGGGCATCGGGTGGGGAGACCACGACGACCGGCTCTACACCGGCGCGCTCCGGCTGTTCCGCCCCGGCTACGAGGCCTACCTCGTGGACGCCTGGCTGCCCGCCCTCGACGGCGTGGTCGAGAAGCTGCGGGACGGAGCGAGCGTCGCCGACATCGGCTGCGGTCTCGGTGCCTCGACGATCATCCTGGCCCAGGCGTTCGAGCACTCGTCCTTCGTCGGCTATGACATCCACCGGCCGTCGGTCGAGGCGGCGCGTACGGCCGCCGAGGAGGCCGGCGTGGACCGGCGCGCCAGGTTCGAGGTGTCGTCGGCGCTGGAGTTCCCGGGCACCGGGTACGACCTGGTCACCTTGTTCGACTGCCTGCACGACATGGGTGACCCGGTGGGAGTCGCTCGCCGGATCCGGGAGTCGCTGTGCGACGACGGCACGCTTCTCCTGGTCGAGCCGGCCGCGGGGGAGCGCCTCGAGGACAACCTCAACCCGGTGAGTCGGCTGTACTACGGACTGTCGACGGTCATCTGCACGCCGTCGTCCCTCGCCCAGGAGGTCGGGCTCGGGCTCGGCGCTCAGGCCGGTCCGCAGCGGCTGGAGGACGTGCTGCACCAGGCGGGCTTCTCGCACGTGAGGGTCGCCACGCAGACGCCGTTCAACCTGATCATCGAGGCCAGGGCATAGCAGTGGCTCCGAGCGCGGCGAGCTCCTGCTCGCCGCGCTCGCGCTCGTCGCCACCCAGCATCACCAGGGTGCGCGCCCACTGGTACCTCGCCCCGAGCCCGTGGAGCGCCGCCGCGGCGGCCGCCAACGCAGCGTGGCCGTGCTCGCCGCCTTCGAGGAGTCCCTCCGCCCGCAGCAGGACCGCCTCCACGACCGGGTTGCCGCTGGCCACCGACCGGGCTCTCGCGACCCGGTCCGCGGCCTCCGGGAGACCGGCGAGGACCCCGGCCTCGGCCCACACGGAGGCGTACCACGGCTTCCACATGCCGTTGAAGTGGGTGACGAAGTCCTCGGGCGCCTCGACGAGCAGGGAGACGGCGTCCTCGACCTGGCCACGGTGGAGCAGCACGAGTCCGTCGAAGAACTCGCCGAAGTGCATCGTCGCCGGGGACACGCCGGGCGTCCGCAGCGTCCCCACCACCTCCATCCACGACGCCCGCGACTCCTCGTCGCCGCGCATCGCGTGCACGGTGGCGACGGCGTACGGCGTGGGCCGGAGATTGCCGGCGACCGGTCGCCCGGCCCGCTCCCACCCGGCGCGGAACATCTCCGACCAGTAGACGGTGTCGTCCCAGGCACCGCTCAACAGCCCGACCACGATCAGCCGCGACGTCGCGAGATGGTCCTCCTCGCGGTAGAAGGGGAGATCGCACAGAGCCTCGCCGAGCAGGTGGGCGCTCCGGAGGTCGCCGGCCGCGACCGCGCACTGCGCGGCCATCTGGAAGGCATCGAAGAACTCCAGCGCCGACTCGGCGGTGACGGGGATCGGGGCGAGCAGCCGGGTCCGTCGTACGGCGCTCCCGTAGGCATCCTGGAGGTGGCCGAAGGCGAGCTGGATCGAGGTGAGCTGATCGAGAGCGGCACTCTCGGCGAGCCGGTCGTCGACGGATCTCGCGAGAGCCAGCGCACGCTCCACCAGGCGTTCGGCCTCGGGGTCCCGCTCGTCGAGAGCGAACGCCTGGGCGATCAGCACCCGTGCCTCGGTGGCCGGGTCTCCACCGACCAGGGGTCGCGCCCGCTCGAGGAGTCTCTCCACCTCGCCGTCGGGCGGGAGGGTGGGGATGATGCCCGGGCCCCGGCCGATCAGCTCCGCCGCCCGCGCGAGCTGGTTCGCCGCTCCGGTCGGGTCTCCGGCGTTCAGCGCCGCTTCGGCGGCCATCGGCCGCAGACGCAGCGCTTCGTTGCCGAACTGCCGGGCCTCCGCCGCTCCGGCCGCCATCCGGAGGTCCCGGGCCCGCGCGGCGTCGTCGGGCGCGAGGTGAGCGGCCAGCTCATAGCGGCGCTGGGACTCACCCGGGCGCCCGCGGGCGAAGCTCAGCTCGGCGAGGAGCAGCGACACGTGGTACGCCGTGTCCCGCTGCTCCGCGACGTATCTGGCCCGGGGGAGGGCCTGCCGGGCCTCGACGGAGATCACGTCGAAGTCTGCCCGCCACTCGTCCCCTTCAGGACCGTCCATCACCGGCGGCAGCATCCTTCGGGCGGCGGCCAGGATCCAGGCCAGGTGTCGTGCGCGAGCCTCTGCCGTCTCCCCGGCGTCCTCGACCAGGGCGGCGCCGTACTGCCGGATCGTCTCCAGGGCGCGGTAACGGGTCTCGCCTCGCGACGACGTCGTCACCAGGAGGCTCTGGTCGGCGAGCCCGGCCAGCTGCGAAGGGACGAGGTCGGGGTCGATCGGCTCCCAGCCGCCCAGCACCTCGGCCGCCGACCGGGCGGCGAAGGGTCCGGCGAACACCGAGACCCGCCGGAGCAGCGCCCGGTCCGGCTCGTCGAGGAGGGCGTAGCTCCAGTCCAGGGCCGAGCGCAGCGAACGGTGCCGGTCGTCCAGACGGGACCCCCCGGTGAGCAGCGGGAGGCGGTCGGCCAGACCCTCTTCGAGGCCGTCGAGGCCGAGGGACGGCAGCCGTGCCGCGGCGAGCTCGATGGCGAGCGCCATGCCGTCGAGTCCACGACAGAGGGCGACGACCCGAGGCAGGTCGAGCTCGGCCACCTCGGTACCCCCCGCCTTGGCGCGGCTGAGGAAGAGCTCGACCGCGTCACCGGGAGCGTCTCCGGTCGGTGTCACCGAGAGCCCGGGAACGGGGAAGGCCCGCTCGAAGGGAAGGAGCAGGCGCGCCCGGCTGGTGGCGAGGACGGTGAGCGAGGGACAGGGGGCGAGCAACCGCTCCACCAGGACGCCGACTCCCTCGAGCACGTGCTCGCAGTTGTCCAGGATCAGCAGGACCCGGCGCGACGCGACCCAGCCCGTCATCACGTCCTCGATCGAGGTGCTCTGGCTCTCGCGGAGCCCGAGCGCCTGGGCCAACGCCAGCGCCACCAGGCCCGGGTCGGTGACCGCCACCAGGTCGACGAACCAGATGCCGTCGGGGAACGACTCCGCCACGTCATGGGCAACCCGGATCGCGAGCCGGGTCTTGCCGACCCCACCGGGGCCGATGGCGGTGACGAGCCGATGCTCCGTGAGAGCCGCCGCGAGGTCGCGGGCCTCGGCCTCCCTCCCGACGAACGAGGTCAGCGGCGTGGGGAGCGATGCGGTGGGTCGCCGATCGGGCCACTCGACAGCCGACGCCGACAAGAAGCCCTCGGCGGCCTGGGCCAGCTGCCGCCGGTCGGCGACCTCGAGCTTGCGCAGCAGCGACGAGACGTGGCTCTCGACCGTGCGGACCGAGATGAACAGCCGGGCGGCGATCTCGGCGTTGGTGAGGTGCTCGGCGACGGCCGCGAGGACCTCGGCCTCGCGCGCCGACACTGCCGTCTCAGCCGAGACCCGTGCGCCCGTCACCTCGCTGATTGTGCACCCTCGACGGGGAGTCGCTCTCGCCCATTTCAGGGTGCCGGGGAGTCACCCTCGGCGGGTGATCCGCCCGTACGGGCGTCGAGCCGATATTGTCCGCGTGCCCGGCGATTCGTCGGCGTGCCTCGAACAGGCCGACGCCGAGTGGTGGCACCGGCGACGACAGGGAGTTCTCCATGGTGGTACGGCTACGCATCGCGTGGACCCCGGTGGCAGCTGCGGTCGGCCCGGCGTCCGCACTCCGCGACCAGGCGACGCCCTCGTCGTGAGCACTCTCGTGACGCCCCGCGCGCCCTTGCCCCGCGCGGTCCTGATCCTGATCGGCCTTGCCGCCGCCACCATCGCCGCCGGTGGGATGAAGGCGATCTCCGGCTTCCTCGCTCCGACGCTCCTGGCCCTCGTCCTGATGGTGACGGTGTACCCGATCCGTACGTGGCTGGAGCGCAAGGGCGTCCCGGCGTGGCTGTCGGCGTTGGCGACGATCCTGACGGTGTACGTGATCGTGATCGTGATGATCCTCGCGCTGGTCGTGTCCGTGGCGAAGCTGGCGCAGCTGGTGGCCCAGTACACCCCGCAGCTCAACGACATCACCACGAACTTCGGGGACTGGCTCAAGTCCCTCGGAATCGACCAGCAGCAGATCGACAACGTCACGAGCTCGTTGGACTTCGGCAAGATCTTCAACGTCGCCACCACGGTGCTGACCGGGACCCTCGGGGTGCTCTCGAACATCATCTTCCTCGGGGTGCTGACGATCTTCCTCGCCTTCGACGCCGGCAAGCTCCCGGCCGTCCTGGCGTCCACCGGACCCGAGCACGCACGCGTCGCCGACTCGCTGTCGACCTTCGCGAGCGGCACCCGCACCTACCTCGCCGTCTCGGCGGTCTTCGGCCTGATCGTGGCCGTGATCGACGGCATCGCGCTGCAGCTCATGGGCGTCCCCGGTGCCTTCGTGTGGGGGGTCCTGGCGTTCATCACCAACTTCATCCCCAACATCGGGTTCATCATCGGGCTGGTACCGCCCGCGCTGCTCGGCCTGCTCGAGGGCGGCGTGTGGAAGATGGTCGCGGTGATCGTCGTCTACTGCGCCATCAACTTCGTGATCCAGTCGGTGATCCAGCCCAAGTACCAGGCGGACGCGCTCAACCTCGGGGTCAGCCTGACGTTCCTCTCCCTGGTCTTCTGGACCTTCGTGCTCGGCCCCCTGGGGGCGCTGCTCGCACTGCCGATGACCATGCTCGTCCGAGCCCTGTTCGTGGACGCCGACCCCACGGTGTCGTGGGTCGGGCCGTTGCTGTCGCTCGACGTACCGGACGTCGACCCGCCACCCGAGCCGACCGGCGAGGTGGCGGCGGAGAACGCCTAGGCCGGGTGCTCGAGGTCGGTGCGCTGGCCGACCGACTCGAGCATGGCCACGAGCACTCGGTGCAGGTGGTCCGCGCCCTCGATCCTGCCCTCGGGCAGTGCGCCTGCGAGGTCCTTCGGTACCAGGAGGACGGCCCGGTCCTGCCAGCCGCCGAGGCCTCCGTGGGCGCCCACCAGGGGCTCGAAGGCGGCGATGTCGAGGGTGTCTGCGTCGACCGTGCTGTTCATGTAGAGGTCGGGCGCCTCGGCGAGCAGCACCGCGCGGCACAGCAGTCGCGCCGCAGCCTCGCCGTACGGCGCGAGCGGGTCGACGCCCTGCACCTCGCCGGTGTCCAGCGCGACCCGACCCTCGCCACCGATCGCCCAGGGGCGGCCCGCGGCGTCGATCCCGGCGACGAACCCGACACCCTCGTGGGCGGCCAGGCCGGGCACGAGGGCCGGCCACCGCTCGGCGAGGTCGTCGAGGGTGAGCCGCGTGGGCTGGTGCACGTAGAGCAGGCCGAGGTTGCCCGACCCCAGCACGCTGATCTCCGCGTCGGCCGCCGTCGCCTCGTCGTCGAGGTGCCGTGTCGCCACGTCGGTCGCGCGCCCGGCGAACTTCCCGGTGACACCCGCGGTGCCCATGCCGTCGGCCACGGCCTCGGCCCGGCCCCACCCCTCGACGGGTGCGTCGACCGATTCCACGTGCTCCTTCATGAGGGTGCCGCAGAGCGTGGCCAGGTCGATGCCGTAGCGGTCGGCGAACACCTGACCCTGCGACTGTCCGTGGTCGGAGACGATCACGAAGTGATAGCGCCGCGCTCCGGACTCGGCCAGCCGCTCGAGCGTGCCGAGGACGCGGTCGAGCCCCTCGAGCGCGGCCAGCGACTCCGGCCGGAAGATGCCGGCGTGGTGGGCGATCTCGTCGTAGTCGACGTAGTCGACGTAGATGCTGCGCGTGCCCTTGCGCATCTCCTCGGTGATGATCGCGGTGTTGAGGTCGCGGCCCAGCACGTTGGTCGCCGCCCTCAGGGCCGCGAAGGTCCAGCCGCGGTGGACCCGCGGGACCAGGTCGCGTCGTACCTGACGACGTGCCTGGAACCGTTCCTTGACGATCTCGGCGATGGTGCGGACGAAAGCCCGCATGAAGCCTTGGGGGTCGGTCAGGAAGCCGGCGAAGGTGCGCCGCTTCCCGACGTCGCTGCGACCCAGCTTGGCCCTGCTCATGGTCAGGAAGGACCGCTCGGCGTCGCCGGTGAAGATGTTGGACACCGACACCCCGCCGTCGGCGAGGAGACCGTGTCCGTCGCTCGCGCGCGCTTCGATGATCGCGGCGTCGGCGGGGCGGTTCGCGACGAGGAGGCGTCCGAGCTCGCGGTCGTACCAGCGGAACGCCGGCACCCGGTCGATCGTGCCGTGCAGGATGCCCAGCTGGCTGGCGGGCGTGGTGCAGGGCAGCTGAGGGGTCCACTCGCGCAGGAGGTGGTCGCCCGACGACACCCAGCGACGCATCGTCGGCACCGAGCCCGCCGCGATCGCCCAGCGCAGGACCGGGAACGGCAGGCCGTCGAGCTGGATGAAGACGATGCCGTCGACCTCGGGGTCGTCGACCTTCGCCACGCGCTTGCGCCCGCGCTCGAGAGAGAGGGCGAAGGCGTCGTCGGTACCCGAGGTGGTGAGCCAGGCGACGGCGGTACCGGTCGCGGCCACGATCCACGACGCGACGATCGCGGCACCGACGGTGGTGCTGATGCCCGGAGAGATCACCAGCGCGATGTAGGTGACGAGGGCCTGGCCGAGCAGCCCAGCCAGCACCACGGCGATCCACCCGACGTACGCCGAGACCAGCACGATCACGGGACGGATCAGCAACCCGACCACGGCGGTGACGGCCGAGGCCCAGAGCAGGTCCCAGAACGAGCTCGCGGTCAGGTTGTCGAGAATCCAGACGGCGACGCCGAGGGCGAGGGCGGAGAGCAACCACGAGACCAGCAGCCGCACCACGTCGCCGATGCGCAGTCGGCTACGGCCCAGGCGGGCCGCACGGATGTCCTCGGAGCCGGCCATGGTGCAGAGTGTGGTGCACCGCGAACCACCCGCGGGTCACCCCGTCCGGGTGAAGAGGGTGGCCACCGGGGCTCGCAGACTGAGCGCATCAGCTTTCCCGGCTCTGCAGGAGGATCGTCATGTCAGTGGGACCCATCGAGGTCATCGTCGTCGAGTTCCCGGGCAACCGGTTCAACGGGCAGATCCTGCCCGAGCTCCGCCGGCTGGTCGACGCCGGGACGATCCGGATCGTGGACGGCCTCCTGATCAGTCGCGAGGAAGGCGAGGAGATCTCGATCCTCGAGATCGACCAGGTCACCGGCGACTCCGACCTGGCGACGCTCGCGGAGCTCTTCGACACGATCGACGCGCTGGTCTCCGACGAGGACATCGAGGCGCTGTCCGCGACCCTCGAGCCGAACAGCTCGGCGGCTATCCTGGTCTTCGAGCACACCTGGGCCATCCCGTTTCGGGACGCCATCGTCGATTCCGGCGGCGTTCTCGCGACAGCTCTCCGGATCCCGGCTGACGTCGTCGACGAAGTGATCGCCGCGCTCGCCGAGACCGCCTGACCACCCGCCCTGCCTGACTCAGAGCACCGATCGAAGGAGACGCAATCATGATGGGACGACGTATGGGCCGCCCGGGCCTGGTCGGCATGGCCGCTCGCACGGCAGTGGTCGCCGGGACGGCGACCGCGGTGTCGGGTGGGGTGGCGCGGCGCCAGAACGCGCGCGCCGAGGCCAAGGCCGCGGAGCAGCAGCCGCAGTACGCACCGCCGCCGCAGGAGTACGTGCAGGCGGCGCCTCCCGCCGAGCCGGACGAGTCGACCGACGACCTGATCGCCCAGCTGAAGAAGCTCGGCGACCTCAAGGAGGCCGGGGTGCTCGACGAGGCCGAGTTCCAGACCGCGAAGGCGAAGCTGCTCGCCCAGATGTGAGCTCACGCTGGCGCGAGAAGCGTTCGAGCGTGGCCGGACCGGTGGTCGGCTCACCGCCCTCTGGGGGTCAGGAGCGGTCGGCCAGCCACGCCTGCGCTGCGGTGTACGCCGCCAGGCTCGACTCGCCGATCCGGTCGGTGGCGACGAAGACCTCCACGAGACCTGTGGTGTCGACCATCGCGTTTCGTTCGAGCTGCTCGAGTGCGCCCGGGTCGATCCCACTGATGAAGAACCGACCGCCCGCCGCGTTCAGGCGCCGGGCGTAGTCGGCCAGCACCGTGAACGACGTGGCCCCGAGCTGGGCGCGTCCTCGGAGCCGGAGCACCACGACCGGGCGCACGGACCCGGTCGGGTCGGGGAGCCGAGACTGCAGCGTCCGGGCGCCGGCGTAGAAGAGGCTGCCGTAGACGTCGAGCAGGATCACCCGCCCGGACTCCAGGGTCCGGGGCGCCGGCCGCTCGGCGAGTCCGGTGCCGTCGGGAACGAGCTCGACGATCCGCAGGTCCAGGGCCTCCCGGTTGAGCTGCATCATCAGTGAGATCACCAGGCCGAGCCCGACCGCGGTGGCCACAGGCAGCACGAGCGTCGCGACCAGCGTGGAGATCAGCGCGATCTGGGAGATCCGGCCGGTCCGCAGGATCGCGAAGATCGTGCGGGTCCGGAGGGACCCGATCGCTGCCGCGATCAGGACGGCGGCGAGGGTGGCCATCACCACCTGTCCGACGAGGCCGGACAGCGCGATCAGGATGACCGCCATCCAGAGACCCGCGAAGATCGCGGCCCACCTGCTCCTGGCGCCGGCTGCGACGCTGAGGGCCGTCTGGCCCACCGAGCCACCGACCGGCTGGCCCCGGAACAGGCCCGAGAGCACGTTGCCGACGCCCTGGGCCAGGAAGTCGCGGTTCGTCCGCGATCGCGTGCCGTCGGGGTTCGGCGCGGACTCCGCGACGCCGGCACCTTGGATCAGGACCAGGGCCGCGACCGAGAGCGCTCCGGCCACGATGCTCGGCGAGAGGTCCGAGAGGTGGGGGAGGTAGGGCGCCGGCAGGCCCTGGGGGATCGCTCCGACGTCACTGACCAACGCGACGGTGGTGGAACCGACGATCGCGACGACCACGCTGGGGATGATCAGCGCGATCAAGGAGGAGTACGACGCGAAGCGGGTGTGGGCGAGCCCGAACAGGGCGACCAGGGCCGCCACCCCGCACGCCGTGGTGGCGGGATCGATCAGGCCCGGATGGGTCACCAGGTCCCAGAACTTGGCGAGCGCGAAGGGGCCTGACACGTCGGCCCCGACCAGGTCGGGAATCTGGCCGAAGACGATGTTGGCGGCCACCCCCGTCAGGAACCCGATCATCACCGAGTGGGGGACGAATCGGACGTAGCGGCCGAACCGCAGCAAGCCGGCCACCACCATCAGTCCGCCGGCCAGCAGGGTGAGCAGGAAGAGCGCCTGCGGACGGTCGCCGGACGAGACACCCTCGAGTGCGGATCCGGCCGCGAGCGCGGCGGCGCTCGTGGTGGTGATCACCATCAGCTTGCTGCTCGCGGTGAGACCGCCGCCGATCGGCCCGACCATGCTCGCGTAGAGGCCGTGCACCGGACTGACCCCGGCGAGGATGCTCGCCGCCATGCCGTCGGGCACGCTGCTGATCGCGCCGGGCACGCCCGCGACGAGGTCGCCACGCAGGTCCTCGCGGCGGGGGGCGAGGCTCGACAGCCACGCCCTGACGCCGCCGAGGCCGGGGGAGTGGGCCACGCGGAGCTCCTACGGACGTCGGTGCGGACCCACTGTCGCGACCGTGCGGGCCACGGGACTCACCCTGACCGGGTGAACACCCTTCAGGCGAGCACGGCTCGCTCGCCGTGCCCGAGCACCAGCGGTACGACGTCCGGCGCGGTGGCGTGGAGCGCGTCGGCGAAGCGCGGTCCGGGTGTGACGAAGAGAGTGGTGTGCCGGGCCGGTGTGATCCTGGACAGGGCGACGGGCCAGAACGTGCCCCAGTGCACCGGGACCGCCCAGCGCGACCCGACCCGCTTGACCGCCTCGGCCCCTTCCTCCGGGTCCATGTGGAGCGGACCCAAGGTGGGCCCCCAGCCGCCGACCGGCACCAGGGCCAGGTCGACGGCCGGTACCTCCGCCATGTCGTCGCGGAGGCCGGTGTCGCCGGGGAACCAGAACGACTGGCCGGCGGCCTCGACGCGGAAGCCGAGGGCGGGGCCGCGCAGCTGGGAGAGCGGTGAGCGACGGTCGTCGTGAGTGGCCGGCAGGACCTCGATCGTGACCCCGGCCGCGTCGAGCACGTCGCCGGGGGAGACGGTCCGAACGTCCTCGAGCCCCAGCCTGCGCAGCAGCTTGCGGGCACCATGAGGAGCGACGACCGGCACCGACGGGCCGAAGCGGCGCAGTGACCGGAGGTGGATGTGGTCACCGTGCAGGTGCGACAGGAGCACCAGGTCGGCGGTGCTCGCCTCCACGCGCGGAGTGACGCCGTAGCGACGCAGGTGGAACAGCCGGTCGACGAGGACCGGGTCGGTGGTGATCCGGATGCCACCGATCTCCACGGTCGCACTGGCGTGACCCCACCACGTGACGGCGAGATCGTCCGGCGGGGTGGTCACCGACGCATGATGACAGGAAGGTGCTCGGTCTCGTCCGGCCAGAAGGTCGGACGGACCGCGTCGAAGGTGTCCGCGAGCGCCCGGAGCCAGCGGACGAGCAGCCAGCAGCACACCGCGACCATGACCAGGCTCGGCCCGGCGTCCGCGCCGAGCGTGAGGTCGTCACCCCTCAGGAACGCGGCCACGACACCAGCCCAGAGCACCGAGAAGAGGGTGATGACCTTGACCAGCACGACGACGCCGAGAGGGCCGCCGATCCGGCGACCGTGCACCAGCAGCCAGCCGACGGCGACGACGCAGGGCAGAGCGACGACCAGGTCGAGCACGAACACCGGGTAGGCCACGCCACCCGGACCCTCGGGGTGCGGCCGGCCGCCGCCCAGGGCGAACGGCAGCAGCGTCGTCAGCCACAGACCGGCGAACAGCACACCGATGGCGACGAGGAACCATCCGGTGCCCTGCTCCAGCCGTCTGCTCCTGGCCCGCGGCCAGGCGGCCGGCACCAGCCGGACGACGCCGTCGGCCAGCGCCGCTCCGGCCGCCGCCACCAGCACGACGTACACCAGGAAGGCGCGGTTCATCGGGATGCCGACGAGGTAGATCAGGTAGCTGTAGGCGACATAGGCGTAGAGGCCGAGTCGCACCAGGTGGACCCGCGCCGACGTGTGCGCGGCGAGCACCAGCAGACCCACGCCCACGGCGAGGCTGCACACGTCCTGGGCGCGACAGGCGGTGACGGTGGCGGCCGAGAGGTCGCGGTACGGGTGGTCGGCGAGGAAGCCGTACGCCGACGCCGCGAGGAGTGCGGGTGCCACGACGACCGCCGGAACGACGTCACGCCGCAGCGCGGCCCTCGCGGCGGTCGAGGGCGCGGGACAACGAAGCCCTGCTCATCGGATCTCCTGGGGGTGGTGGCTCGCCTCCATGCTCTGCCCGTAGTCGGTGGGCAGGTAGGGACCAAGGGGGGCCTTCGATGCCCGAACGACCCTGCCCCCGACGGCGCTGGCGCGGTGTGCTGGAGACGAGGGACCCGCAGGGCCCCACAGCCCGGACCCACCCGAGGCCCAGGGCCGGAGGAGGGGAGGATTCCATGACCAGGACTCGCAGCGCCACGTATGTCGTCGCCGCCACGGACGGCTCGCACGGAGCCCGCGCCGCCGTCGTGTACGCCGCCAAGGAGGCCCGCACTCGCGGCCTGCCCCTGGAGGTCGTGACCGTGCTGCCCGCCTACCTTCCGGCAGGTCCGTTCCCGGTCGCCCCTGACGCCGCGATGCACAAGGGCGCACACACCGCGCTGGACGCGGCCGAGGACCTGGCGCACGAGACGGTGCCGGGACTCCACGTCACGACCACGATGCTGCTGGGCTCGCGCGTGGACGCGTTGGTCCGGCACACCCGGGATGCCGCACTCCTCGCCGTCGGGGCCCCTCCTCACGGACTGGCCGAGCGGCTCTGGACCGGCTCGACCGTGACCGGCGCGGCTGCTCGCGTGCGCTGCCCGCTCGTCATCGTGCCGCCCGAGCAGGCCTCGGCCCGCCGTCACGGACGCATCGTGGTGGGCCTGAAGTCGACCCGTCACGCCGAGCACCTGCTCGGGGCCGCCTTCGCCGTCGCCCGGCAGACCCAGAGCGACCTCGTCGTCGTCCACGCCTGGCACATGCTGTCGGGATACGACGACGTGATCGCCGCGCGCGCCACCGCACCCGCCTACGTCACGGAGATGGTCAGGACCATCGAGGACAACCTGATCGACCTCCGGCTGGCCTACCCGGACGTGCAGGTGGAGGTGGAGGTGGTGCACCGCCAGGCGGCCTTCGCCCTGACCGAGACGTCCGCCGCCGCCGACCTGCTGCTGATCTCCCGGCCGGCCCATGGCGGGTTCGTGCACTACCTGGGCGCGACCGCGCGCGCCGTCATCCGCGAGGCCGCGTGCCCCGTCGAGGTGGTGCCGCCCGTGGACGAGACCGAGCACGTGGAGCTGGTCGACACCGCCGGCGCGCTCGTGCCCTGACCCACTGGACCGGTTCCTCAGACGCGATGCTCCCTCGGCCGAGACGGCCGAGGGAGCATCACGTCTGGAGCTCTGAGTCGCCCGGCCCGCTCGAGGGGGACCTCCGGCCCTGTGCCGTCGCAGGGCGCGGATCCACGGTGGAGGAGAAGGACGAGCGGAAGGTGTCGCGATGAGGTCACGAGCCGGACTGGTCGTGCCGTGATGTTCCAGACCAGGTTCCACGGGCGCGGCGGGCAGGGCGTGGTCACAGCCGCCGAGCTGCTGTCGGTCGCGGCCTTCGACCAGGGCCGGCACAGCCAGGCCCTGCCGAGCTTCGGCAGCGAGCGCACCGGCGCGCCGGTGGTCGCCTACTGCCGGATCGACGACCGCCCCATCCGCTCCCACGACCCGGTCACCTCACCCGAGGCGGTGGTCGTCCAGGACCCGACCATGCTCCACATCCCCGGCGTGCTGGACGACATCGCCGCGCACGGTGTCGTCCTCGTCAACAGCGCCCGTACGCCGTCCGAGCTCGGCCTGGACCACCTCCTGGTGCGCGTCGTCACGGTGCCGGCGGCCGACCTGGCCCGGCAGCGCCTCGGCCGACCCCTGCCCAACACCTGCCTGCTCGGGGCACTCGCCGGGCTGACCGGAGTCGTCGACCTGGCCGCCCTGCAGCTCGCCATGCGCGAGCGCTTCTCCGGTGAGGCCGGCGACCTGAACGCCCAGCTCGCGGCCGACGGCTTCGATCTCGTCCGGGCAGCGCCGGAAGGAGTGCACCATGCGCAAGCAGGTTGAGGGCTCTCGCGCCATCGCCGAGACGGTCGCCCGATGCCGTCCGGACGTGGTGGCGGCGTACCCGATCTCGCCGCAGACCCACATCGTCGAGGCGCTCTCGGACCTGGTCGAGCTCGGGGTGGCGGGCCGCTGCGAGTACCTGATGGTGGAGTCGGAGTTCGGCGCCATGTCGGCCTGCATCGGGGCCTCCGCCGCGGGAGGTCGGGCCTACACGGCGACCGCCAGCCAGGGACTGCTGTTCATGGCCGAGGCGCTGCCCAACGCCTCCGGTCTCCAGCTGCCGATCGTGATGACGGTCGCCAATCGGGCGCTCGGCGCTCCGATCAACATCTGGAACGACCACTCCGACGCGATGTCGCAGCGTGACGCCGGCTGGATCCAGCTGTTCGCCGAGTCCAACCAGGCAGCGGTCGACCTGCACGTGCAGGCGTTCGCCCTCGCCGAGCAGCTGTCGGTCCCCGTCATGGTGTGCGTGGACGGCTTCGTGCTGACCCACGCGATGGAGGCGATCGACGTACCCGAGCAGGAGCTGGTCGACGCAGTCCTGCCACCTCTGCAACCGGCGCAGTGCCTCGACCCCGACGCCCCGATCACGATCGGCGCGATGGTCGGGCCCGAGGCCTACACCGAGGTGAAGTTCCTCGAGGCACACCGCCAGCTGACGGGCACTCGACGCCGTCCAGGACGTGGCCGACCGCTTCCGTGCGGTCAGCGGGCGTGACTCCGGCGGTCTGACGTCGTCGTACCGGCTCGAGGACGCCGACGTCGTGATCGTCGCCCTCGGGTCCGTGCTCGGTACGGCGGCCGACGTCGTCGACGAGCTGCGCGAGGAGGGGGTGCCGGCCGGCACCCTCGGGATCACGTGCTTCCGACCCTGGCCGTTCGACGAGGTGCGTGAGGCGCTGGCCGGCGCCTCCCAGCTGATCGTGCTCAACCGGGCGGTCTCCGTCGGCTCCGGCAGCATCCTCGGGCAGGACGTCCGGCTGTCCGTCGCCGGTGCCCCGTCCTCGGTGCATGACGTGGTCGTCGGGCTCGGTGGGCGACCGGTGACGCGGCACGTGCTGCGCCGGCTGGTGGAGGACGTGCGAGCCGGCCGGATCTCCGACCACGCGCTGACCTTCCCCGACCTCGACGTCGACACCGTGTCGAAGGAGCTCGCCCACACCGTCGACGCCGCGGGCGCAGACGGGGCCGCGCTGGCCGGGGCCGTCCTCGGGAAGCCCGTCATCCCCTGGCGGGTGGAGGAGGAAGGACCATGACCGAGCTGAAGCTCTACCAGGTCGGGACGTTCGCGGCCGGCAACCGCCTGCTCGACCCCGGTGGCCGCACCGAGCAGTCCAGCGGGGAGCGCAGCAACTCCATCACCTCGGGTCACCGGGCGTGCCGCGGCTGCGGCGAGGCACTGGGGGCCAGGGTCGTCCTGGACGCCGCGATGCGCGCGACGGGTGGCCGCATGGTCACCGTCAACGCGACCGGCTGCCTGGAGGTCTTCTCCACGCCCTATCCGGAGTCGGCCTGGCGCGTGCCGTGGCTGCACTCCCTGTTCGGCAACGCCGCCGCCGTGGCCTCCGGCGTGGCGGCGACGCTCAGCGCCCAGGGCCGCGACGACATCCGTGTGCTCGCCCAGGCAGGCGACGGGGGCACCGTCGACATCGGTCTGGGCTGTCTGTCCGGGATGTTCGAGCGGAACGACGACGTGTTCTTCGTCTGCTACGACAACCAGGGCTACATGAACACCGGGGTCCAGCGGTCCGGCGCGACCCCGGCCGCGGCGAACACCGCCAACACCCGTCCGGTCGGCACGCGGGTCGGCAACGCCTTCGGGACCGGCAAGAGCCTGCCGGTCATCGCGATGGCCCACGAGGTTCCCTACGTCGCCACCGCCACGGTCGCGGACCTCCACGACCTCGAGGCCAAGGTCGCCACCGCGATGTCGATGCACGGTGCGCGCTACCTCCACGTGCTGGTTCCGTGCCCGGTCGGCTGGGGGACCACCTCTGCGGACACGATCCGAGTCGCCCGACTGGCCACCGAGTCCGGCCTGTTCCCGGTCTTCGAGGCCCGAGACGGCGAGGTGACCGGGGTCCGCCGGATCCGCCGGCAGGTCCCGGTGGAGGACTACCTGCGGATGCAGACCCGTTTCGGCCACCTCTTCGCCGGAGAGGGCCGTCCCGACGTGGTGGCTCGCCTCCAGCGGCAGGCCGACCGCTCGATCGCCCACTTCGGGCTGCTCGGGGAGGCGGCACGATGACCACCGACCTGCCCTTCGCCATCTCCCTCGGCCCCGGTTCGAGCGTCACGGACCTGACCGGCTCCTGGCGCACCGAGCGTGCCGTCTACGTCGACCGCACGGCGCCCTGCACGAACGCCTGTCCGGCCGGAGAGGTGGTCCGCGACTGGCTCTACCTCGCCGAGTCCGGCGGCGCCGGGTACGAGGCGGCCTGGCGGGCGATCATGGAGGTCAACCCGTTCCCCGCCGTGATGGGACGGGTCTGCTACCACCCGTGCGAGACGGCGTGCAACCGCGGAGATCTCGACGAGGCCGTCGGGATCAACTCCGTCGAGAGGTTCCTCGGCGACGAGGCGATCCGGAGTCGCTGGACGGTCACCGTCGACGTGCCTCCCTCCGGCAAGCGCGTGCTCGTGGTCGGCGCCGGGCCGGCCGGCCTCTCTGCGGCGTACCACCTGGCGCGCGCCGGTCACGCGGTCACCGTCAAGGACGCCTCCGAGCACGCCGGCGGGATGATGCGCTACGCCATCCCGCGCTATCGCCTGCCGCGGGACGTCCTCGCCGCCGAGATCGACCGGATCGTCGGGCTCGGCGTGCGCCTCGAGCTCGAGGCCGAGGTGACCGACCTCGACGCGCTGCTCACGCAGGAGTCGTACGACGCGGTGTTCCTGGCTCTCGGCGCGCGCCTCGCCAAGCGCACCTACCTGCCGGCCGGCAGCGCGGGCCGGATGCTCGACGCCCTCTCGGTGCTGCGCTCGATCGCCGACGACGAGCGGCCGCAGCTCGGCCGCCGGGTGGCGGTCTACGGTGGCGGCAACACCGCGCTCGACGCCGCCCGTGCCGCGAAGCGGCTGGGCGCCGACGAGGCGGTCGTGGTCTACCGCCGGACGCGCGAGCGGATGCCCGCGCACGGCCTGGAGGTGCAGGAGGCCGAGGACGAGGGCATCACCTTCCGCTGGCTCTCCACCATCGACGACGTCGACGCCGAGGGCATCGTCATCGAGACCATGGAGCTCGACGAGAGCGGATTCCCGCGGCCGACCGGACACACCGAGCGGCTGGCGGCCGACTCCGTCGTGCTCGCGCTCGGCCAGGACACCGACCTGTCCCTCCTCCAGCAGCACCCCCTCGACGTGCAGGACGGCGTGGTCGTCACCGACCCCGTCACCATGGCCACCAACCGGGCCGGCGTGTTCGCCGGCGGCGACGTCTCACCCGGTGAGCGCTCGGTGACGGTGGCGGTCGGGCACGGTCGTCGCGCCGCCGTGGGGATCGACGCGTGGCTGAGGGGGGCGACCGTCGAGGCTCCGCCGGAGCCCACGCTCGCGCCGTACGACGCGCTCAACACCTGGTACTTCGAGGACGCGCCTCGCCAGCACCGCCCACGGCTGGAGATGGTCCGGCGCCGGGCCTCCTTCGACGAGGTGGTGCAGGACCTCGACGAGAACACGGCGTTGTACGAGGCCCGGCGGTGCCTGTCGTGCGGAGGCTGTATCGCGTGCGACAACTGCTACGCGTTCTGCCCCGACAACGCGGTGATCAAGCTCGGTCCCGAGGGGGAGTACGAGGTCGACCTCGACTACTGCAAGGGGTGCGGTCTGTGCGTCGCGGAGTGCCCGACGGGCTCTATGCTGATGGTGCCGGAAGAGGTCTGACCTCACTCGGCGCGCCTCGGGACTTTGTACCGGCCCGGTCAGGACGATGTGCCCGTGAGACGGGTGACAACCTCCGAGCAGGCTGGTGCGTCACAGTCATGCCCGCACCTGCGCGTCCCCCTGAGCCCACACCGGAGAGCATTCGTCATGACCCTCGGTGACTGCGATGGACTGTCGCGTGTCTGAGGCGTCCGGCGGCCACCACGCGGTGCGGAGAACGCCCGGCGCGCGTCGGGGCGCGCCTCGCTTCCGGCGAGCGAGCGGCATGGGCGCCGCCCTCGGCGTGGTGGCGATGTCGGCGGTGGCACCGGGCTCGGGCTTCTGGTGGGCGGGCCGCCGGATGCTCGGTCTGGTCACGATGGCGCTGGCTCTGCTGACCCTCGTGGGCGCTGCGTTGTGGCTGCCCCATGACCTGCGGGGAGCGCTGGACTTCGCCTTCGACCCGGCCCGGCTCGAGGTCAGCTCGGTGGTCCTGGGCGTGGTGCTGGTGCTGTGGACGCTGGTGCTGGTGCTGACGTTCTTGATGGTCCGTCCCACCGGCGTACGGCGGTGGGTCACGGGCGTCGGCGTCATGGTCGTGGCGACCCTGGTCCTCGCCGTGGCCGGACCCGCGGCGGTGGCGTCTCGCTACGCCACCGTGCAGGCCGGGTTCGTCAAGCACGTCTTCGAGAACAACCAGAGCGCCACTGCCCCTCACGTGGAGACCGCCGACCCGTGGGGCGGACGCGACCGGGTCAACGTACTGCTCCTCGGCGGTGACGGTGGTCCCTACCGCGAGGGCGTGCGCACGGACTCGATGATCCTCGTCTCCCTCGACACGCACACGGGCCGAGCCGTCTCGTTCAGCCTGCCGCGCAACATGATGAACGTGCCGTTCCCGGAGGACAGCCCGCTGCACGACGCCTTCCCGAACGGGTTCACGGGCCCGGGCGACCCGGCGTCGTGGATGCTCAACGCGGTCTACCGCGAGGTCCCCATCCTGCGACCCCACATCCTCGGGAAGTCGGCCAACGAGGGTGCGGACGCGATCAAGCAGGCCTTCGAGGGCGCCACGGGGCTGCCGGTCGACTACTACGTGCTGATCAACTTCCAGGGCTTCCAGCAGATGGTGAACGCGATCGGCGGCGTCACCGTGAACATCAACCAGCCGATCGCGGTGAACGGGGACACCGACGCCCACATCCCGCCGACCCGCTATCTCCAGCCCGGCCCCGACCAGCACCTGAACGGCTTCGATGCGCTGTGGTTCGCCCGGGGGAGGTACGGCTCCGACGACTACCAGCGGATGGACCGGCAGCGCTGCATGATCCAGGCGATCGCCGAGAAGGCGAACCCGCTCAACCTCCTGCGCAACTACCAGGACGTGGCCAAGGCCGGGCAGGAGCTGGTCCGGACCGACATCCCCCGCGCGCTGTTGCCCGCGTTCGTCGACCTGGGCCTGAAGGTCAAGCAGCACCGGTTGAAGTCCGTGGTGTTCCGACGCAGCGACAGCTTCGACCCGGCTGACCCCGACTTCCACTACGTGCGCGAGACCGTCACGAAGGCGCTGGCTCCGCACAAGCGCCACGCCCACCGGCCGGCCGCTGAGCAGGACAACCAGGACGCCTGCGCCTACCACCCCGTCGGCTGACAGATCGACCGAGGACCGAGAGGAGGACGCCGTGCCTCAGCCGCTGGAGAAGGGATCTCGCTACATCCCCGGCCTGGACGGCATCCGCGCGCTCGCCGTGCTCGCCGTGCTCGGCTACCACTTCGGGGTCCCTCACCTGGACGGCGGTCTGCTCGGCGTCAGCGTGTTCTTCACCCTGAGCGGGTTCCTGATCACCGGCATCCTGCTGGAGTCGTGGTACGTGACCGGTGGTCTCCGGCTGCGGTCCTTCTACCGGCACCGGGCCCGCCGGCTGCTGCCCGCCCTGGGCGTGCTGCTCCTGGTGGTGCTGCTCGTGACGGTGCTGGTGGACCCTACGGCGTTCCCCCAGCGGCTCCGCGAGGCCGGCTCGGCGGCGTTCTACGTGAGCAACTGGACGACGATCGCCGGCGGCACGTCGTACTTCGACTACTTCGCGGGCCCACAACCTCTGGAGCACCTCTGGTCCCTGGCCATCGAGGAGCAGTTCTACCTGGTCTGGCCGCTGGTGCTTCTGGCCCTGCTCCGACTCGGGAGGGGTCGGCGCGTGCTCGCGATCCGCGTGACCGTCGCCCTGGCTGCCGTGTCGTTCCTGTGGATGGCCGTGCTCGCCACGCCGGGTCTCGACCACACGCGCGTCTACGAGGGCACCGACACGCGGGCCGGTGAGCTGCTCGTCGGTGCCGTCCTCGCCTTGGTCTACTCCTCCGAGCGACGGGTCCGGCTCCGGGCCTGGTGGCAGCGGCTGGGGCTGGACCTGTCCGGCGTCCTCGCGCTGGCGGTGATCGGGTTCCTGGTGTTCACCACGTCGGCCTACCGGATGTCGATGTACCACGGCGTGCTGCTGGTCCTGGCCCTGGCCTCCGCGACCCTGGTGGGCGTCGTCTCCACCCCCGGGTCCTGGGTCGGCGGGCTGCTCGGCCTCCAGCCCCTGCGATGGGTCGGGGAGCGTTCCTACGGCATCTACCTGTGGCACATGCCGGTCGTGTACCTCACCCCGCAGCCGGTCGTGGGCCCCTTCTCCGTGCGGCTCGCCGTCTTCCATGTCTCGTTGACCTTCCTGCTCGCGGCGCTGTCGTGGTCACTGGTCGAGGACCCCATCCGTCGGCACGGCTTCCGCGGTGCGTTCCGGTCGCTGGAGCCCCACCGGCTGCTGGGCGGCCGGCTGGCTCCGCCCGTGCTCGTCGGTCTCGGGCTGGTCTGCCTGGTGTCGGTCGGGTCCCTGTCGGCCTCCTCCGCGATCACCCCGCGGGCGTCCCTGGCAGCCTCCCCCCTGACCTCGACGACGCCGCCTCTGCCCCCGGCACCGGTCCCGAGCGCCGACCCGGGATCGACCCCGCACACGACGCCGCGTGAGTCCGCGCCCGGGAGCAGGCACTCCGGCCGCTCCCACCCGCGCAAGCACCGCGTCCGGGCTCGACCGGCACACGTCCCACGCGACGACGCCCCGGACCTCGTGCAGGAGCGTGGTGCACGTCGGTGACTCGACCTCGGTCGGTCTGGCCAGCAGCGCCTACCTGCCGCAGGCGCGCTGGCGGATCGATGCGCAGTACCGTGACGTGGGAGTGACCCGGGTCCACCTCGACATCTCGGGCGCGAGGTCGATCGTGGAGACCTATCACGGGGAGCCGAATGCCGACGAGGCCACGGCGAGCCGGCTGGCGGCCGGCTACGACGGGTGCTGGGTCTTCGCCATGGGCACCAACGACACGGCGAACCAGTACGTCGGCGGAGTGGTCCCGTTGGGGGACCGGATCGCGCGCATCATGGACCAGCTGCACGGCCAGCCCGCCCTGTGGCTGACCGTGCGGACCCGGCTGGCGTCGGGCCCCTGGGCCGAGTCGGAGATGGAGAAGTGGAACGCCGCGCTGTCCGCCGCCGCGCGTCGATACCCGAACATGCGGATCTACGACTGGGCGAGCGATGCCCGCAGCTCCTGGTACATCTCCGACGGCATCCACTTCACCAGCGAGGGCTACCGCGCGCGGGCGCACCTGATCGCGCGGGCTCTGGCGACCTCGTTCCCGGCCGGCCAGGAGCGGACCCCGTGAGACACCCGTCCGCCCGTCGAGCCGGCGAGGGGGCCCTGGCCGCGGCCATCGTCCTCGTCCTCGTCTCCTGCGGGAACACCCGGCCGATCGGCGTCGCGGTGCCGGCGAACGGCCCCACCACCGCCGTCACGCCGTCGAATCCCCTGGCGACGCCGAGCGCCACCCGGGCCGCCGGCTCCCCGCCCGCCCGGCGCCGCCACATCTCGGTCGCGCTCGCGGGAGACGTGCTGGTGCACACCGGGGTCTGGCAGACCGCCCAGCGCGATGCGGCAAGACGGGCCGAGAGGCTTCCCGACTTCCGGCCGATGTTCGCCGGGGTGAAGGACCGGATCGCGTCGGCCGACCTCGCGATCTGCCACCTGGAGACCCCGCTGTCGCGTCCCCTCGGGCCGTACCGGAACTACCCGATCTTCTCCGCGCCGCCGACCGTGCTCGACGGCATCGTCGCGACCGGGTTCGACGGATGCACGACGGCCTCCAACCACTCCGTCGACCGGGGCTTCACGGGGCTGGTCCGCACCATCGAGGCGTTCGACCGCCGCGATCTCGCCCACACCGGCACCTTCGCCACGGCCCGGGCAGCCCGGCAGCCGCTCGTCTTCGACGTCCACGGCGTCCGCGTCGGGCTGATCTCGATGACCTTCGGCACCAACGGCCTGCCGGTGACCGAGCCGTGGTCGGTGAACCTGATCGACGTGCCGAAGGCGCTCGCCCGAGCCCGTGCCATGCACCGGCACGGGGTCGACATCGTGATGGTGGCCGTCCACGCCGGTGACGAGTACTCCCACGTGCCCAGCGCGCAGCAGGTCGAGGTCTTCCATGCGCTGGCCCGCTCGCCGTACGTCGACTTCGTCTACGGCCACCACTCCCACGTGGTCGAGCCGATCGCGAAGGTGGAGGGGAAATGGGCGGTGTACGGGCTCGGCAACTTCGTGGCCCAGCAGGAGACGGACATCCCCGACACCTACCGGGGAGCGATCGCCCGCGTGGTCTTCGTGGAGCAGCCCGACGGCAGCTACCGCGCGGAGCGCCCCACCTACACGCCGACCGTGATCACCGACCCCCACGTCTATGGAGCGACCCGGGTCTACGACGCGCCCCGGCTGCTCACCGAGCCGGGTGTGCCGTCGTCGCTGAAGAGCCTGGCGGCCGCGTCGATCCGATCCGTCAGGAACATCGAGGCCCAGGAGTGAGATGACCACCGCAACGAGCAGGCGACGCTCCCTACGAGCACGGATCCTGCCCACGACCCAGCGTCGTACGCTCGAGGAGCTCACCGAGGACCTCGACCTCAGGTCCGGCGACGCGGCGTCCAAGCAGTCGGCGTTCTGGACGATGCTCGTGCTGTCGTCGGTGATCGCGTGCGCCGGTGTCCTCAGTGACTCCACCGCCA
This sequence comes from uncultured Actinomycetota bacterium, assembly GCA_963805345.1. Classification (GTDB taxonomy): domain Bacteria; phylum Actinomycetota; class Actinomycetes; order Propionibacteriales; family Nocardioidaceae; genus Nocardioides. The sequence continues at coordinate 402,900 of CAWDUA010000003.1, read as the reverse complement.
CGGTGATCGGGGCCATGATCATCGCGCCCCTGGCGACCCCGATCATGGGCATCGCGCTCGGCCTGGCCAAGCAGCGGCGCAACGGCTCCACCCGCTTCGTGGTGGGCGGCGCGCTGCTCGTGATCGCGATCGGGGTCCTCGCCTCACACCTCGTGCCGGCCGGGTTCGTGCTCCTCGACGACAGCCAGATCTCCTCGCGCACGTCCCCGGGCCTGCTCGACCTGGTCGCGGCGATCGCGACCGGCTTCGCCGGTGCGATCGCGCTCGCCCGGCGCGACGTGGCCGCCGTCCTGCCGGGGGTGGCCATCGCGATCTCGCTGGTCCCGCCGCTCGCGGTCGTGGGGGTGTGCCTGGGGAAGGGCTCCCTCGGGCTCGCCCTCGGCGCACTGGTGCTGTTCTTGTCCAACCTGCTGGCGATGGTCCTGGCGGGGGTCCTCACGTTCACCGCCCTCGGCTACGCCACCGAGGCGCTCGAGCAGCGCACGGGCCCCCGGCGACGGCACTACGTCGTGCTCTGGTCGCTGATCCTCCTCGTGGCCATCCCGCTCGCGGCGAACACCGTGGTCAGCTACCTCGTCGACTACTGGTCCACGCGCGTGGACCACGCGGCCGAGGTCTGGCTGCAGGACACCCCGGGGGCGAGCGTGACCAAGGTGGAGTTCGAGTCCACCACCGCTCACGTCTACGTGCGCTACGACGGCACCCTGCCTGCCGTGTCGGGCCTGCTGGACCAGGTGGCCGGGGAGGTGCCGGACGGCATCAAGGTCGTGCTCGACACCTCCGTGGGCACCCAGGTCGACGTGGGAACGGTCGGTCAGGACTGACCGTCGTCAGTCCGCGACCACCATCACGTGCGTCCCACTCCGGACGACCACGACATCTGCCTCGTCGGCGGTGGCGTCGACCAGCACTCCGAAGAGGTCGCGCATCGACACCATGCCCGCGATCAGGCCGCTGTTGAGGACCGGCAGGTGACGCACCTGACCTTCGCGCATCGTGCGAGCCGCCTCGACCATGGTCGCGTCGGGCCCGATCGTCAGGAGGTCGCCCGACATCACCTCGCCGGCGGTGAGGTGGGCAGGGTCGCCGCCCGCCGCGAGGTGGGTCACGACGTCCCGCTCGGAGACGATCCCGGCGAGGGCATCGTTCTCGACGACGCAGAGGGCGCCGACCTCGTCCGCGGCCAGCGCCTCGGCGACCTCGCTCAGCGTGGCCACGGTCTCGACCGTCGCGACCGGCCACATCATCACCGTCCGCACCTTGTCCGTGGGTCGCACCACGTGCACCGTCCTGCCGTACATCACGACGCTCCTTCGTTGTCCCGAGGTGGGTGGACCCGAGCGGGGGTGGTCACGCGGACCGGGTGAGCACGACCTTCAGCGCGCCGGTCTCGGCCGGCCGGCTGAAGACGTCGTAGGCCTCCGTCATCTGTTCGATCCCGAACCGGTGCGTGATGATCGGCGTCGGATCGAGGTGGTGCTCGGCGAGCAGCCGCAGCAGTCGCGGCGTGGTGCTGGTGTCGACGAGACCGGTGGTGATGGTGACGTTCTTGATCCACAGCGTTTCGAGGTGCAACGTGGCCGGAGCCCCGTGCACACCGATGTTGGCCACGCGGCCGCCGGGCCGCACCAGCTGCGTCGCCAGCTCGAACGACGACGGGATGCCTACGGCCTCCATCACGACGTCCGCTCCGAGGCCTCCGGTGAGACTCTGCACGACCTCCAGCGCCGGGGCGGGCTCCGCGTCGAGGACGACGTCGGCTCCGAGCCGCTTCGCGGCGTCACGGCGTGGCTCGGCGGGGTCGATGACGACGATGCACCCGGGGGAGTAGAGCCGGGAGGTCATCACGGCCGCCAGCCCGATCGGGCCGGCGCCGACGATGACGACCGCGTCACCGGGACTGACCTGGCCGTTGAGGACGCCGACCTCGTAGCTGGTCGGAAGGATGTCCGCCAACAGCACCGCTGCCTCGTCGGTGACACCCTGGGGGAGCGGGTGGAGGGACAGGTCGGCGAACGGGACGCGGGCGAACTCCGCCTGGACGCCGTCGATGGTGTGGCCGAGGGCCCAGCCTCCGCCGCGCAGGCACTGGCCGTAGTGGCCCTCGCGGCAGTAGGCACAGGTGCCGCAGCCGGCGATGCAGGAGACGAGCACGTGGTCACCGGCGCGCACCGAGCGGACGGCGCTGCCGACCTCCTCGACCGTCCCGACGGCCTCGTGCCCGAGGATCGTCCCGGGCGTCACCTCTGGCACGTCGCCCTTGAGGATGTGCAGGTCGGTCCCGCAGATCGTGACGGCGTCGACGCCGACGACGACGTCCGTGTCGTCTCTGACCTCAGGGTCCGGCACGTCCTCCCAGCTGCGTTGTCCGGGGCCGTGGTAGACGAGTGCCTTCATCGCAGAGCACCTCCTTCGGAGACGTCTTCTCGATCCCACACTCGCCCCGGCGTCTGGTGCTGTCTCGGGGCGAACGTCACCTCGGGTCTGCCGTTGGGCCCGGGACCCGTGTCTCGTCACCGACCGGGACCAAGGTCCCCGCTGACACCGGGTGCAAAGACCCTGCTGCCCGGCCGCCCTCGGGGGCAGCGTGGGTCACGTCACCCGAGGGGGTCTGCCATGACGACCAGCCGCCACCAGGTCGGCGCGCCCCTGGGCGCGGTGCCCGCCGACGTCGGTGTGATCGACCTCACCGTCCGGATGACCGAGGAGTACCCGGAGCTCGCGACGGGCTCGGTGATGCGGTGCGTCGCGCGCGCCGTACTCCGCGCCCGGCTGGCCGACGTCCCCCGAGACCTGCTCTCCGCCGAGGCGGAGCGCACGGCACGGACGGCCCTCGACGGCCGTGTGACCCCCACCTCCCGACCCCGAACGGCCTGAGGTGTACGCCGCGGTCGGGGACGACCTGGTGGTCAGGAGCGCCAGGCTCGGCCGGCCGGTCCGGCGTGCCGAGATCCTCGAGGTGCACGGCCGTGACGGAGCGCCCCCCTACGTCGTACGGTGGCAGGACACCGGCCGTGAGTCATGGGTCCACCCCGGCGCCGATGCCTCGGTGGAGCACTCCCCGCGGGAGAGCCACTGGGACGAACCGGCCCACGGCACGGTGGGAGTCGAGTGAGGATGTCCGGAGACGGTGAGCAGCGCCTGCACGGCCACGTGGTGGCCGGCACGGGCGACACGTCCGCGGCCCGATCGGCCGTGCGGCACGCGGCCCGCGAGGCGGAGGCACGGCGGGTCGTGCTCGAGCTGGTGCACGTCCTTCCGAGCGAGCGTCCGGGCCCGGCTCGGCCGGCTCGGCGGCGGCCTGGGCGGTCGAGCGTCTGGAGGAGGGCCGACAGCTCGCCCTGGCCGAGACGCCCCACGTGGCGGTGGCCCTCAGTCTGCTCGGCGGCGCGTGCGTCGAGCATCTCGTCGCCCGATCGGCCGATGCTCAGCTCCTCGCGGTCGGTGCGCCCTCACCCGGGCGGACCGAGAGGCTGCGGCCCGACTCCGCAGCGCTGGGTGCCGCCGGTCGGGCCGCCTGTCCGGTGGTCGTCGTACCGGCCGAGCAGCCCGCTGTCGGGCAGCTGCGCCGGATCGTGGTGGGGCTCAAGTCGCCGTCCCGCGCGGATGACGAGCTGCTGTGGTCGGCGTTCGCCGAGGCTCGCCGCCACGGGGCGGAGCTCGCGGTGGTGCACGCCTGGCAGCCCGGCACGCCCTACCCCGATGTCGTGGCCCGTGCCCGGCACGACCCGGGCTGGCTGCCGGGTGAGGCGGCGCTGGTGGAGGAACGGCTCACCGGCCTGAGGCATGCGTTCCCGGGCGTCCAGCTGCGCGTCGACGTCGTGCGCAGCAGCGCCGCTGACGCACTCGTGGGGGCCTCGGCCGAGGGAAGCGTGGTCATGCTGGCCCGGTCGCGCGTGCGCGGACCTGCCCGTGCCCTCGGGCCGACCGCGCGCGCTGTCCTGCAGCGAGCACGGTGCCCGGTGGAGCTCGTCCCCGCGTCGCGGACCCATGCCGAGGCGCTGCCGCGCACGCTGGCAGGGCTCGCCCACCACTGACGCCTCACCCACCTTCCGGACAGCATCTGCTCGGTGGCAGCATCGGGTCATGCGTACCGCCGTGCTCGGAACCGGGATCATGGGGGCCGCGATGGCCCGATCGCTCGCCCGCGAGGGGCACGACGTCGCGGTCTGGAACCGGACGCCGGACCGGGCCCGGACGGTCGCCGGCGGCTCGGTCACCGCCCACGGCGACCTCTCCGAGGCGGTCTCGGGAGCCGACGTCGTCGTCACGATGCTCTTCGACGCCGACAGCGTGCTCGCAGTGGCCCCCGACCTGCTGGCCTCGCTGGGACCCGATGCCGTCTGGGCACAGTCCACGACCGTCGGTCCGGAGGGGATGCGCCGCATCGCGGCCGCGGCCGGCGACACGACTCCCCGGCTGCTCGACGCCCCGGTGCTCGGCACCAAGCAGCCCGCGGAGAGCGGCGCCCTGACCGTCCTCGTCTCGGGGGCCGAGGCCGCCCGGCACCGGGCCACCTCGGTCTTCGACGCGGTCGGTGCTCGCACGCTCGTGGTCGGGGACCAGCTGGGTTCGGCCAGCGCCCTCAAGCTGGTGTGCAACTCCTGGATCGCGTCCATCAACGCCGCGGCGGCTCAGGCGATGGGCTTCGCCGAGGCGCTCGCGCTCGACCCCGGGCTCTTCCTGGCGGCCATCAAGGGTGGCGCTGTCGACTCGGCGTACGCCCAGGTCAAGGGCGGGCTCATGGCCGAGCGCTCCTGGGACGATCCGTCGTTCGCACTCGACAGTGTGCGCAAGGACGTGGGCCTGATGATCGACGCCGCCCGAGCCGCCGCCTTTCCCGACGATCTGCTCACCGCCCTGCTCGCGGTGTACGACCGGGCTTCCGGACAAGGCCTCGGCGACGCCGACATGGCGGCCGTGCGGGCGGCGTTCGACGCCTGAGCGGAACCGCTCGGATCGGGCACGCTCCGGGCGGAGTAGGTTGCTGGGCGTGAGCGAAGACCAGCTGCAGCCCAGCGACACCCTCGACGACCGCGGTGTGGACGACGTGCTGGACGAGGGCTACTCACCGCCCGACCGCGAGCCGGGTCACCTGCGCCACCCCCACGAGGTCGACGAGCCCGAGACGCTGGACGAGCGTCTGGCCGAGGAGGTGCCCGACGTGTGGGCCGGCGGCGAAGACGGCGACGCCGAGGAGAGTGACCCCGAGGCGGGTGACGAGGTCGGCGACGCCCGCACCGGGCGCCTGGTCGCCCAGGACGAAGGTTCCGGCGACGACGGCGACTCCGACCTGTGGGCCACCGACGCCGGCATCGACGGCGCGGGCGCCAGTGCCGAGGAGGCCGCGATGCACGTGATCGACGACGAGGACTTCGAGGACTGACGCACCCCACCGACCGCGTCGGGTCTACCATCGAGGCGGTCGGCGCACGTGGCCAGCGTCGTCGGCCGGAGGTGGGCCATGGACATGCGGAGCCGGGTGCTCGTGTGGCGGACCGGCCGTCTGCTGCGCCGGGAGAACCTCCGCCGTCGGCGCGTCCTACGACGGGAGCTGGCGTCGTACAGCCCCGCCGAGCTGATGGATCTCGAGGCGGTCATCGAGCGCTACCCGCCCGGCCGGACCCACGAGCTGCGCTCGATGCTGAGCGGGCTGCAGGTCCAACGGGCGAGGTCGCAGCGGTGGCGCGCCGCCTGAATGCATGACCGGCGTCAAAGGCGGGTACAAGAGGCGACGTGGAGTTCGACCAGCCGCTGCGCGTGGCCCTCGTGAACGAATGTGAGCTCGTCCATGTCGGGGTCTCGACCATGATGGCCGAGCACTCCGACCGCGTGGTGGTGTTGCCCCATCGCGATCTCGCGGCGACGCAGGCCGATCTCGCCCTGGTCGACCCGTTCACGCGACGCGGCGGCGTCACGGGCTCGGCGGAGGTCGCTCGGCCGCCGGGGGGCTCCCGCGTGGTCGTCTACACGTGGGAGACCAGGTCCGGCTTCGTCGAGCGCGCCATGCTCGCCGGTGCGCACGGCTACCTCTCGAAGGCACTCCCGGCCACGGAGCTGGTCGCGGCCTTGGAGAAGGTGCACCTGGGCGAGCGGTTGGTGGCGGTCGACGAGCCGCGGAGCCGCCCCGAACGCCGGATGGTCATCGAGGTCGGACTCACCCCGCGCGAGACCGACGTGATCGGCCTCATCGCCGCCGGGGTACCCAACAAGGAGATCTCACGTCGGCTCGAGCTGTCCATGAACACCGTGAAGTCGCACATCCGCACCGCGTACCGCTCGATGGGTGTGACCAGCCGCACCCAGGCGGTGCTGTGGGCCGTCGAGCACGGCGTCACGGCACCGCACCTCGACGTCGCCGAGCCCGCGTCCTGAGCCAGGTGGCATCCCGTCCGCGGGACGTCGCCTTGTGCGGAGCGGGCCACCCGGGTACGAACGCAGGATGATCCTCGTCCCCCGCCGCCGAGGGTCGAAGCGGGTCAGGGGCCGGGGTCCGACGTGAGCCCCGCGCGCACGCGCTCGCGCTGGCTCCGCCTGGTCGCGGCGCTCGCGCTCGTCGTGGCCGCCTTCGTCTACGGTGTGCTGCCGAGCCTGGTCAGCGCCAGGAACGACGTCCACCTGCTCGGCGATGCCGACGTCCCGCTGCTCGTACTGGCCTTCCTGCTCGAGGTCGCTGCGCTGGCGGCCTACACCGGTCTCACCCGCGCGATCCTGCCGGCCGGGCTGCCCGTGGGGTGGTGGACCCAGTTCGCCGTCGACCTCGTCGGCAACGGCGCGAGCCATGCACTTCCGGGTGGCGGGGCCACGGCCTCGGCCCTGCGCTACCGGCTGATGCGGTCCTCGGGCATCGGGGCGAGCGCCTCGATGGCGACGTCCGCGATGCAGCCGACGATCAGCGACCTGGCCCTGGGCGCTCTCTACGTCGCCGGTGTGGTGAGTGTCCTGCCGCAGCTGCACGGCCGGCCGTCGCTGCTCATCACGGCCGCGGTCACCGCCGTGGTCATCGTCGGTGCGGTGGTGGGCGCCGTGGTGGCCGCGCGGCGTGGTACGACCGATCTGGAGCCGAGCCCCGCGCCGGCGACCGGAGTGACGGCGCGGCTGATGCGGGCGTGGGCGCACCTGCGGGCCGAGGTGCTGAGGCTCCTGCGCGACGACGTCCGCACCAGCAGGGCGGTCTTCTTCGCCGTCGCCAACTGGTTGTTCGACGCAGCCTGTCTCTGGACCTGCCTGTGGGCCTACGGCGATCGGGCATCCCCGCGCTTGGTGCTCACGGCCTACGGCTTCGCAAGCCTGCTCGGCCTCCTGCCGTTGACGCCCGGTGGGCTGGGCGTCGTCGAGGGCACCCTCATCCCCCTGCTTGTCGCGTTCGGAGTGGCTGGTCCCGTCGCGGTGCTCGGCACGCTGACGTGGCGGCTGTTCCAGTTCTGGCTGCCCGTCCCGGCCGCGGGTCTGTGTTATCTCGGGCTCAAGGTGACCGGTCGCCTCGAACCCCACCGCATCGCCGCCGACGACCCTGCTCCGGGCTGAACCACCCCGATCCGGCCAGGGCCATCGGCCCGACCGCCGACGACCGATGGCCCGGGCCAGGAGCGCCGGGCCGGGCCACGATGGAGGCAGCAGAACAGACCGGGAGGAGTCGGTGATGAACACACAACCACGACCACACGGCACGGTCGTCGTCGGAGTCGACGGATCCGACCGAGGCTTCGCGGGAGTCCGCTACGCCGCGCTGGAGGCACGGCGTCTCGGAGTGGGGCTCGACGTCGTCCACGTGTCACCCGGCTATCTGCCGGAGGGGCCGCTCCTGCTGATCCCCGACGGCACGCTCCAGGGATTCGCGGCCGGCGTGCTCGAACGCGGCGCGATCGTCGCGACGGGGGAGGCTCCCGAGATCGACGTCGCCACCCATCTCCTGACCGGGCACCGCATCCAGGAGATCGTGACGTTCTCCGAGGAAGCCGCCCTGCTGGTCCTGGCCGCGCGCCACCTCAGCGTGATGGAGCATCTCTGGACCGGCGCGACGGTCGCCGGAGCGGTCAGCCGCGCCACCTGCCCGACCGTCGTCATCCCGGCCGACTGGGAGCCCTCGGTGCCCCGCGACCGGATCGTCGTGGGCTACAAGTCGCAGCAGCACGCCACCGAGCTGCTCACGTCCGCGTTCGCCCTCGCAGATCAGCTGGGTGCCGAGCTCGAGGTGCTCCATGCCTGGAAGCTCCAGGGCATGTACGACGACATGATCGCCAGCAGCGCCGAGGAGGAGGCGACCAGCGCCCGCGAGCTGGCTCTGATCGAGCCGTTGCTCGGCGACCTGCGGCGCGCCTACCCGGGCGTCCACGCCTATGCCCGCGTGGTGCACCGCCGCGCAGCCGGCGCCCTCCTCGGCGCCTCTGCCCGCGCGGACCGGCTGGTCATCATCAAGCCCTCCCACGGTGCCCGGGTGCATCACCTCGGTGGGACGGCGCGCGCCCTGCTCCGCGACGCCCGGTGCCCGGTCGAGGTGATCCCGCCGAGCCACGGGGCCGCAGACATCCCCGGGCTGGTCATCGAGCGGGGCGGCGAGCTCGTTCCCTGACCTCGGCGTCAGGGGCGTGTCAGGGTTCCCGCGCAGGCCGTCAGGAAGGCGTGAGGAACCGGGGGTCCGACCGTCGCGTGGCCTCTGATGGGAGCCGGAAGGTTCCCGTTCTTCGGAGGTACGTGGTGCTCGATCTCGCCCTGGCGGCGCTGACGATCGCGGTGTTCGTGGTCCTGGCCCTGGTCCTGAAGGGGCTGGAGCGGCTGTGAGCACCGAGAACCTGATCGGCCTGATCCTGGCCGTGCTGCTGACCGGCTACCTCGTGGTGGCCCTGCTGTTCCCGGAGCGGTTCTGATGAGCGGCACCGCAGCCGGGCTCCTCACCGTCCTCGCCCTCGTCATCGCCCTGGGCGTCACGCACGTCCCGCTGGGCGACTACATGGCGAAGGTCTACTCGGCCCCGACCCACTGGCGCGCCGAACGCTGGTTGTACCGCGCCAGCCGGGTCGACCCGGACGCGGACCAGACCTGGCCGACGTACGCCCTGTCCGTGCTCGGCTTCTCTCTGGTCTCCGTGCTGTTCCTCTACCTGCTGGAGCGGGTCCAGCAGCTGCTGCCACTGTCGGTGGGCCTCGACCCGGTCGAGCCTCACCTGGCCTGGAACACGGCCGCGTCGTTCGTGACCAACACGAACTGGCAGAACTACTCCGGTGAGGCGACCATGGGCTACCTGGTCCAGATGGCCGGCCTCGCCGTCCAGAACTTCGCCTCCGCCTCGGTCGGCATCGCGGTCGCGGTCGCGCTCGTGCGCGGCTTCGCCCGATCGCGGACGAACCGGGTCGGGAACTTCTGGGTGGACCTGGTCCGCGGCTGCGTCCGGCTCCTGTTGCCACTGTCGATCCTCGCGACGGTGATCCTGATCTCGGCGGGCGCCGTCCAGAACCTCGCCGACCCGCACACCGTGCACACCCTGTCCGGCGGGGTCCAGCACCTCCCGGGAGGCCCCGTCGCCAGCCAGGAAGCGATCAAGGAGCTGGGCACCAACGGCGGTGGCTTCTACAACGCCAACTCCGCGCATCCGTTCGAGAACCCCAACGCCTTCACCAACATCTTCGAGATCTTCCTGCTGCTCGTGATCCCGTTCTCCTTGCCGCGGACCTTCGGCAAGCTGCTCGGCGACAAGCGTCAAGGCTGGGCGATCCTCTCGGCGATGGTCGTCATCTACGGGGTCATGCTGACGCTGGTCACGACGTTCGAGGAGAAGCACGCCGGCACGGCGCTCCAGCTGGCGGGTGCCTCCATGGAGGGCAAGGAGGTGCGCTTCGGCGTGCCGGCCTCGGCGTTGTTCGCCAACTCCACGACCCTCACCTCGACCGGCGCCGTCGACTCGATGCACGACTCGTTCACCGCCTTGGGCGGCGGGGTCCCGATCCTGAACATGATGTTCGGCGAGATCGCGCCGGGCGGCACCGGGTCGGGTCTCTACGGGATGCTCGTGCTCGCGGTGATCACGGTCTTCGTGGCCGGGCTGATGGTCGGCCGTACCCCGGAGTACCTCGGCAAGAAGATCCAGTCCCGGGAGGTGAAGTTCGCGGCGCTCTACATCCTCACCACGCCCGCGGTCGTCCTGGTCGGCACCGGCCTCGCGATGTCGGTGCCGTCGGCCCGCGCCTCGATGCTCAACGACGGGGCGCACGGTCTGTCCGAAGTGCTGTATGCGTTCACCTCGCAGGGGAACAACAACGGCAGCGCCTTCGCCGGGCTGACCGGGAACACGACCTTCTACAACCTCGTCGGGGGGCTGACCATGCTGGTCGGCCGCTTCCTGCCGATGCTGTTCGTGCTCGGGATGGCCGGCTCGCTGGCGGCTCAGAAGCCCGTTCCCGCGACCGAGGGCACCTTGCCCACCCATCGACCACTCTTCGTCGCGATGCTCGTGGGCGTCGTGTGCATCGTGGTCGCACTCACCTACTTCCCGGCCCTCGCACTGGGACCCCTTGCGGAAGGGATCACCCGATGACCAGCCTCACGATCGGCCCCGGGGCGCCAGGCTCGCGGGTGGGCGCCGGCCTGCTGGATCCGCGCATGCTGGTCACCCAGCTGCCGGCCGCCTGCGCGAAGCTGGACCCGCGCACGATGATGCGCAACCCCGTGATGTTCGTGGTCGAGGTGGGGGCGGTGCTCTGCACCGGGCTCGCCGTCGCCCACCCTTCGGCCTTTGCGTGGCTGATCGTGGTCTGGCTGTGGGCCACCGTCGTCTTCGCCAACCTGGCCGAGGCCGTCGCCGAGGGTCGCGGCAAGGCTCAGGCCGCGACGCTCCGGCGGAGCAGGCAGGAGACCACCGCCCGGCTGCTGGTCGACGGGACGGAGAAGCCCACCCCGGCCGCGGCCTTGGTGGTGGACGACCGGGTGGTGTGCGAGTCCGGCGACCTGATCCCCAGTGACGGCGACGTCGTGGAGGGCATCGCCAGCGTCGACGAGTCGGCCATCACCGGCGAGTCGGCGCCGGTGATCCGCGAGGCGGGCGGGGACCGGTCCGCGGTCACCGGTGGCACCCGCGTGCTGTCGGACCGGATCGTGGTCCGGATCACCGCGAAGGCGGGGGAGACCTTCCTGGACCGGATGATCGCCCTCGTCGAGGGCGCAGCACGGCAGAAGACCCCGAACGAGATCGCCCTGAACATCCTGCTCGCCAGCCTGACCGTCGTCTTCCTGCTCGCCGTCGTCACCCTGCAGCCGCTGGCGACCTTCAGTGGGGCTCCCCAGACAGGCATCGTCCTGGTGTCCCTGCTGGTCTGCCTGATCCCGACCACCATCGGTGCGCTCTTGAGCGCGATCGGCATCGCGGGCATGGACCGGCTCGTGCAGCGCAACGTGCTCGCGATGTCGGGGAGGGCGGTGGAGGCCGCCGGCGACGTCGACACCCTGCTGCTCGACAAGACGGGCACGATCACCCTCGGCAACCGAGAGGCGGTCGAGCTGCTCCCTCTCGAGGGTGTGACCGCCGCCGAGCTGGCCGATGCGGCGCAGCTGTCCAGCCTCGCCGACGAGACCCCGGAGGGACGCTCGATCGTCGTCCTGGCCAAGCGCGCGTACAGCCTTCGCGACCGGTCGGCCGGCGAGCTGGACCACGCGACCTTCGTGCCGTTCAGCGCCCAGACCCGGATGAGCGGATGTGACCTGGCCGCCAACGGCGCTTCGCGCAGCGTGCGCAAGGGCGCGACCAGCGCGGTGCGCGAGTGGGTACGCGAGAACGGGGGTACGCCGCCGACCGACCTCGGCCCGATGGTCGACGCCATCGCCGGCGGTGGCGGTACCCCGCTCGTCGTGGCCGAGCTCGACCCCTCGGGTGCGCGGGTTCTCGGAGTGGTCCATCTCAAGGACATCGTGAAGAACGGGATGCGGGAGCGGTTCGACGAGCTGCGCCGGATGGGCATCCGCACCGTGATGATCACCGGAGACAACCCGCTGACGGCCCAGGCGATCGCGGACGAGGCCGGCGTCGACGACTTCCTCGCCGAGGCCAAGCCCGAGGACAAGCTGGCCCTGATCCGCAGCGAGCAGGAGGACGGGCGGCTGGTCGCGATGACCGGCGACGGCACCAACGACGCCCCCGCCCTGGCCCAGGCGGATGTGGGCGTCGCCATGAACACCGGCACGTCGGCGGCCAAGGAGGCCGGCAACATGGTCGACCTCGACTCGAACCCGACCAAGCTCATCGAGATCGTGGAGATCGGCAAGCAGCTGCTGATCACCCGCGGCTCGCTGACCACGTTCTCGATCGCCAACGACGTCGCGAAGTACTTCGCCATCCTGCCGGCGATGTTCGCACCGGTGTACCCGGGCCTGGACCGGCTCAACGTGATGAACCTCCACAGCCCGTCGTCGGCGATCCTCTCGGCGGTGATCTTCAACGCCCTGGTGATCGTGGCCCTCGTGCCGCTGGCGCTGCGAGGAGTGCGCTACACGCCGTCCTCGGCGGCCGCGATGCTCCGCCGCAACCTGCTCGTCTACGGCATCGGCGGGCTGATCATCCCGTTCGTCGGGATCAAGCTCATCGACCTGTTCGTCCAGCTCATCCCCGGAATCAGGTGAACCTCGTGAACATGATCCGTCAGAGCCTCGCGGGCCTGCTGGTCCTGCTGGCGCTCACCGTCGTCTTCGGGCTGGGCTACCCGCTGCTGATGACGGGCCTCGGCCAGGTCGCCTTCCACGGCCAGGCCAACGGCTCGATCGTGGACTACCGGGGCACGGCCGTCGGGTCGTCCCTGCTCGGTCAGGAGTTCACGGGTGCCCAGTGGTTCCAGGGGCGGTCCTCCGCCTCGTCGTACGACGCGCTGGCCTCCGGCGGCACCAACCTCGGCCCGAACAGCACCGACCTGGTCACGTCGGTCCGGAGGGCCAGGGCCACGATCGCGGCCCAGGACGGCGTCGCCCCGGGCGCGGTCCCGCCGGACGCGGTGACCACCAGCGGCTCTGGTCTCGACCCTCACATCAGTCCGGCGTACGCCGACCTCCAGGTCGACCGTGTCGCGCGTGCTCGCGGGATGAGCGTGGTCGACGTGCAGCGGCTCGTCGACGACCACACCCAGGACCGGATCCTGGGGTTCCTGGGCGACCCGCGAGTCAACGTCCTCGAGCTGAACCTGGCCCTGGCGAGTGCGGGAGGATGACCGGATGAGGCGTGGACGGCTCCGGGTCTACCTCGGGATGGCCCCGGGGGTGGGCAAGACGTTCGCCATGCTCGACGAGGGCAGGCGACGGCAGGACCGGGGGACCGACGTCGTCGTCGCGGTGGTGGAGACACATGGGCGGGCGCACACCGCGGAGCGGCTGGAGGGACTCGAGGTGGTCCCGCGGAAGCGGCTGAGCTACCGCGACACCCGGTTCGAGGAGATGGACCTCGATGCCGTGCTGTCCCGGAACCCCACCGTCGCGCTGGTCGACGAGCTGGCCCACACGAACATCCCCGGAAGCCGGCACGAGAAACGCTGGCAGGACGTCGACGCCCTGCTCGACGCCGGGATCGACGTGATCACCACCGTCAACATCCAGCACCTGGAGTCTCTCAACGACGTGGTCCAGCGGATCAGCGGCGTCGAGCAGCGCGAGACGATCCCCGACGAGGTCGTCCGCCGAGCCGACCAGATCGAGATCGTCGACATCGCTCCCGAGGCGCTGCGGCGCCGGATGGCCCACGGCAACATCTATCCCTCCGACCGCGTCGACGCCGCCCTCTCCAACTACTTCCGGGTCGGCAACCTGTCCGCGCTGCGCGAGCTGGCCCTCTTGTGGGTCGCCGAGCGTGTCGACGAGGGGCTGCAGCGCTACCGCGCCGCCCACGGCATCGAGCAGCTCTGGGAGGCGCGGGAGCGGATCGTCGTGGCCCTGCCCGGCGGTCCGGAAGGCGAGACCCTGCTGCGGCGGGCGGTCCGGATCGCTGCGCGGACCACGGGCGCCGACCTGCTCGCTCTCCATGTGGTCAAGGGAGACGGCCTGGCCGCCTCCGATCCTGCGGAGGTCGGACGCCAGCGGCAGCTCGCCGAGTCGATGGGCGGCACCTGGCACCAGGTCGTCGGGGACGACGTGGCCACCGCCCTCCTCGACTTCGCCCGCCTCGAGAACGCCACCCAGATCGTGCTGGGCGCCAGCAGCCGCGGCCGCTGGGAGGCGTTCCTCTCCGGTGAGGGGATCGGCGCGCGGGTCACCCGGCTGTCCGGGAAGATCGACGTCCACCTGGTCAGCCACGAGGCGGCCTCGGCGCCGGGTCTGCGCGCCGCGCTCCCGGTGGCGGGGCTGACGACGGCGCTGAGCGTACGACGTCGCGTGCAGGGGGTGGTCGCGGCCCTGGTGCTGCTGCCTCTGCTGACCCTCGCACTGTCGCGGGTGCGCGGCGACCTCAACCTGCCCAGCGACATCCTGCTCTACCTCGGTGTCGTGATCCTGGTGGCCCTGATCGGCGGCCTGTGGCCCGCCTTGGGTGCGGCCGTCGCCGGGAGCCTCCTCCTCAACTACTACTTCACCCCACCGCTCTACACCTTCACGATCTCGGACAAGAACAACGCACTCGCGCTCCTGGTGTTCGTCGGCGTCGCGGCGCTGGTCTCGGTCCTGGTGGAGCGCGTCGTCCGCCGTACGACGGAGGCCAGCCGCGCGTCGGCCGAGGCGGCGGTGCTGGCCGGGCTGGCGGGCGGGATCCTGCGCGGGGAGACCTCGCTGCAGCAGATCCTGGGCCGTGCGCGCGAGACCTTCGGCCTCCAGGCGCTGACTCTCCTCGAGCGCTCGGACGCCACCGGCGTCTGGCAGGAGATCGACCACGTGGGAGAGCCCGGTGGGGGCTCCGCCGTCACCGAGCTGCCCGTCGGAGACCGGCTCCTGCTGCGGGTCGCAGGTCCGGTCCGCGCCGCCGACCAGCGGCTGCTCGCGGCTTTCGCGGCTCAGGCCGCGGCGGTGGGCGAGCGCGAGCGGCTGACCAGCCGCGCGGAGGAGGCAACGCTGGTCGAGGAGGCCGACCGGACCCGCGCGGCGCTGCTGGCGGCCGTCAGCCACGACCTGCGCAGCCCGCTGGCGTCCGCCAAGGCGGCGGTGACCTCGCTTCGCAGCGACCGGGTCCGATGGACTCCGGCCGCGCGCGCCGAGCTCCTCGCCACGGCCGACGAGTCGCTCGACCACCTCACCCGGCTGATCGAGAACCTGCTCGACATGAGCCGTCTGGAGGCGGGTGCGCTGGGCGTGAGCCTGGGTCCCGTCGCGCTCGACGAGCTGGTGCCGCTGGTGCTGGACGCGCTCGGCCCCGATGCGTCCCCGGTGCGGGTGAAGGTGCCCGAGAGCCTGCCCGAGGTCAGGGCGGACGCCGTCCTGCTGGAGCGGGTGCTGGTCAACCTGCTCGGCAACGCGCTGCGCTACAGCCCGCCGGCCAACCCGCCGCTGGTGGCGGCGAGCTGCTACGCAGGGACGATGGAGATCCGAGTCGTGGACCGTGGGCCAGGGATACCCGAGGCCCAGAGCGACCAGCTGTTCGTGCCCTTCCAACGGCTCGGCGACCGTGACAACACCACCGGTGTCGGGCTCGGACTGGCCCTGTCGCGCGGTCTCACGGAGGCCATGGGCGGGACGCTCACCGCGGAGGACACGCCCGGTGGGGGACTGACGATGGCGATCACGCTGCCGCTCGTCGACGACCTCGGCGGAACGGTGGAACAGCTGGGCGAGCGGCCGTTCGAGCAGGCCGGGCGGGATGAGCGGTGAGCCGGGTCCTGGTGGTCGACGACGAGCCGCAGATCCTGCGCGCACTGGTGGTCAACATGCGCGCCCGCGGGTATGAGGTGCACACGGCCGTCGACGGCGCCTCGGCGCTGCGGGTGGCCGGGCTCCACCCGCCCGACCTGGTGATCCTCGACCTCGGTCTTCCCGACCTGGAGGGCACCGAGGTCATCGCCGGACTGCGCGGCTGGACCACCGCGCCGATCATCGTCCTCACCGGACGCACCGAGCAGATCCAGAAGATCGCCGCGCTCGACGCGGGTGCCGATGACTACGTGACCAAGCCGTTCGGGATCGAGGAGCTGTTCGCGCGGATGCGTGCGGTCTCCCGCCGGGTGGCGGCTCAGCACGCGCCGAGCGCCCGGATCGGGGACTGGGTGGTGGACCTGGCCGCGCACCGGGTCCGGCCCGCCTCGGGTGAGGGCGAGGACCAGAGGCTGACGCCGACCGAGTGGCGGGTCCTGGAGATCCTCGTGCGCAACCCCGGCCGCCTGATCACCAAGCAGCACCTGCTGCACGAGGTGTGGGGGCCCGGATACGACACCGAGACGAACTACCTGCGGCTCTACCTCGCGCAGCTGCGCCGCAAGCTGGAGCCGGAACCCGGGCGACCGGCGTACCTGCTCACCGAGACCGGGATGGGCTATCGCTTCCGACCAGACGACAGCGACGCGTGACGCTCAGGCGATGAAGCCCAGCGGCTGATAGGTCCCGAGTCCGGGGAACACGGTCTTCTTGGGGGCAGCGGGGAAGCGGGCCGCCACGATCTCGGCGAGGACGTGGCGGTAGTCGGTGGTGACCACGAGGTCGGACTCGAGGTGGTCGTTGAGCGGCTGCCACTGCCCCGTGTAGTAGACCTTCCCGCCGACCACCCCGGCGCCCGCCACGAACATCACGTTGCCCCAGCCATGGTCGAGGCCGCGGTTTCCGTTCTCGAGCACCCGGCGGCCGAACTCGCTGATGGTGACCAGGGTGACCTTGTCCGCCAACGGGCCGAGGTCGGTGAAGAACGCCGCGATCGCCGTCCCGAGGTCGGCTGCGTTGCCCCGCATCTGACCGCCACCGAGGTTGCCCAGGTCGACGTGCATGTCCCAGTTGCCCTGGTCGACGGTGATCACCTCTGTGCCGACGTCGCCCTTGACGATCCGGGCGGCGGCGGCGAGACCCTTCCCGATGCCCGAGCCGCCGTAGCTGACGCTGTTGGTCGCCTGCACGGCCGGCTGGATGTCGCTGGTCGCCTTCAGGGTCGCCCGTACGGCGGTCCCCATCGCGCTGTGGTCGTGGTCCCACAGCGTGTGCAGCGAGCGGCGGCGGGGACTCGCGGGATTCTTGATGTCGTCGCCGGCGATGGAGGCGTTGTTGAGGTTGCCGACCGTCATCAGGGGCACGGGTCCCGACAGCTCGGTGGGCGGTACGCCGTTGACCAGCCCCACGCCCTGGAGCGGGGAGCCCGTGGAGTCGGTCCCGACCAGCCGATTGAGCCAGCCGACCCGGGCGTTGGACCCGGGCTGGGCCTCCTCGACCTCCTCCATCGCGGAGAAGTGCGAGCGGTTGGCGGTGACCAGGCCGGTCGCGTGCACGGCGGCGAGCTTGCCGGAGGTCCACATCGGCAGCAGCGGAGCCAGTTGCGGGTGCAGGCCGAAGTTGTCGGGCGTCTGCCCGATCAGCTGGTTGGCCGGGATCGAGATGGTCGGGCGTGCCGAGTAGTACCCGGGGTCGCCGTACGGCACGACGAGCGAGAGTCCGTCGGCACCCCCGCGCAACGACAGCACGACCAGCACCGACGAGGCGGGGGTCGGTGACGAGGCGGAGGCCGACACCGTGGCCGACCCGACCATGAAGGTGGCGCCTCCCAGGGCGAGCGCGCCCCGGAGCACACTGCGCCGGTTGAGGGCCGCGAACTCGGGGCAGCAGGCTTCGTGGGGCGGAGCAGACGTCTTCGGGTCCATCGCTGTCATCGTGAGGTCACCGCCGCAGGAAGTCGGGAGAGTCGAACAGGGTGGTCAACAGCCGCGGAAAGTTCCACTGCATCACGGCGTGGTCCTTGGTGATCCAGTCATGCGCCTTGACGCCGACCGCCTCACGGCAGGCCTTCTGCAGGGTGTCGCTCGCCGGCCGTTGCAGGATCCGTCGGGCCAGATGGTCGACCAGGTGGTCGAACCGCGTGGCCGGCTTGGGCATCCAGGACATCGGCTCCGGGTAGTGGATCCCCTGGGTGGGGTACCAGCCTCCGGACATCGTGTAGTGAGTGCTCATGGAGCCCATCACCCGGGACGGCGACGCCCAGGCGGCGCCCGCGATCGGCTGCCCGTTGGGGGCCGGCCACGACATCGGCATCATCCCCATCGTGCTCGCCTGGTAGATCAGCTGGTGTGCCGCCCGGTCGCTGGTGGTGGGCTTGGCCACCTTCACGTTCATCAGGCGGTACGTGGCGACGAGGTCGTTCTCGGGGTCGCGGATCTTGGCGCCGACGGATCCACGGAACTCCCGTGACGCCACCAGGGCGCTGAGCACCGGACGGATCCTGGTGCCGTGCTGGAGGTAGACCTTGGCGAGGTGGTTGACGAGCGACCTCGACGGTGTGTCCGAGACGAAGGCCACCGCCAGCTTGCCGGCGATGTGATGAGCCGTGGCCGGGTGGTGGGCCAGGTAGTGGAGGTAGTCACGGGTGACCTTGCGGCCGTCCGCCGAGTGGTTCTTGCTGTGGAAGCCCAGCACGCGCACGGGCTTGTGGTAGTGAGAGCCGGAGTCGTAGAACGCGGCCCAGGTGTCCCACATGTCGACCCGCCACCCGGTCAGGATGCGCGCTGAGTCGATGACCATGGCCTCGGTGTAGCCGGCGTCGACCCCGACCGTGTGCAGCTCGAGGAGCTCGCGTCCCTGGTTCTCGTTGGGGTGGTCCTTGTCGGAGACCGCGTTGCCCAGGTAGATCCCCATGGCCGGGTGGACGCTGACCCCTTGCAGCAGGGACTCGAAGGAGCCGAGCGCCCGCGCCCGGATCATGTTCCCGTAGGCGACGCGCCAGGTGTAGACGCCGTCAGCGCTCACGGGCACGTTGAAGTGGTTCTCCCAGAACTCCGCCATCGTCTCCAGGACCTGCCGCTGACTGCGCATGCGGCGCAGGAGCAGGGAGTTCTGATAGTCGGCCATCACCTCCCAGCCGCCCACCCGGCCGCTGTTGTTCTCGGCTGAGATCCTCCCCGGCGACCACTTCAGGTGGGGGAACCACGAGTGGAGGGCCGCACCGGCCGGATCCTTCACCCGCCCCGCCGTGAGCTGCCACTGGAACCACTTCTGAGCGCCGCCGTGCGCCTGGACCTGCTTCGCGAGCGCCGGCGTGACGCCGTACGAGAAGCGTCCGACGAGGTGACGCGCCTGGGTCGACAGGAGCGGGTCGCCGGCGTGGTGAGCGGCGTAGGCCGTGCCCTCGAGGCCGGTCGCAGCCACGGCTCCCGCGGCGAGTCCGGCTCCGGCCAGCACGGTGCGTCGGGCAGTCGGGTGTCCGGCGGTGTCGGCAACAGCCATGGTGGGGCTCTCTCCCATCGTGCGTTCGCCGCGTGGAGCCCCCCGCAACGCGCGGCCGCATGTGTTCTCACAAGGTCCTGGACACCGTAGGGCCTGTCCCGGTGGCTCGCCGAGGAAACGTCGAGATTTCGCCCGCCGTCCGTTCATCCGCCAGACGCGTGATGTCCCCCTTTTTGGCGGGTGCGTTCCTCGGCGCCCCGAGATAGGGTCGGGGCGATGATCTGGGGGAGATCGAGCACTCGGGACCCTTCGCCGGCCGCGGCCGCGCGACGGGCGCGGATGCGCGCGCTGGCCACCCCGTGCGCCGTCGCCGTCGTCGCCGCCTTCATGGTCGCCGACGGCCAGGTGCCCCAGCAGGCGGTCCTCGCCGACGGTCCCGCGCCGCCGACCGCGCCGGCCGCGGTGACACCGCCCGCGACCGTCCCGCCGGGGGTTCACCTCCCGGGGACGCGGGCCGTGCGCTCACCGGCGTCGGTGTCTCCGCCCGACACCTTCCCGGCCGGGCTGGGTCTGCAGTCGATCCCCGAGCCGGCCCTCGCGGCCTACCAGCGGGCCGCCGCCGTCATCGACGCGGCCGACCACACCTGCCGCCTCGACTGGACTCTGCTCGCCGGGGTCGGCCAGGTCGAGTCCGACCACGGCCAGTTCGGCGGCAGCCATCTCGACAGCAACGGCGTGGCGCGGCCCTCGATCGTCGGGATCCGCCTCGACGGCCGGCACGGCACGTCGGTGGTGCACGACACCGACGCGGGTCGTCTCGACGGCGACCGCCGCTTCGACCGCGCGGTGGGGCCGATGCAGTTCCTGCCGGCGACCTGGGCCGCGGTCGCGGTCGACGGAGACGGCAACGGCACGCGCGACGTCGAGGACATCGACGACGCAGCGCTCGGCTCGGCCGTCTACCTGTGCGCGGGTGGGGGCGACCTCTCGACGCCGGCCGGGGCCCGCGCCGCACTGCTGCGCTACAACCACAGCGAGGCGTACGTCGCGCGGGTGATGGCCGTGGCGAACTCCCTGCGCAATACCGACCTCTTCACCACGGTCGCCACCACGACCACCTTGACCACCACGACGCCGATGCTTGCCGAGCCCCCGGCTCACCACCGGAGCCCCAGCGGACACCCCACACCGTCGACGAGCGCCACCGCCCATCCTGCGCCGAGCGGTGGGCCGACGAGCCACCCGACCTCCGGCCCGCCCAGTGGTCCTTCGACAGGCCCCACCTCGGGCCCGTCCGGCGGCCCGACCAGCAGCCCGACGTCGAGCCCGACCAGCGCCCCGACCTCCGATCCGACCTCGAGCCCGACCTCCGATCCGACGAGCAGTCCCACGGGTGATCCCACGGGCGGCCCCACCTCGACCCCGACCGACGAGCCGGTCATCCCCGACCCCGTGCCCGACGCTCTCGCCGACCTGACCCCGGCGCAGATCCAGGCGATCGACGACGGCTGGCTCGAGTGCGTGGGCTCGCTCCCCGACGACTGGACCTTCGACCAGATGCAGTCCTGCCTGGCCGACCAGCTCGACGTACCCGTCGACGACGCCGGGTTGGCGACGTTCCTGCAGTGGGCCGTCGACGAGGGGCTGGTTCCGGCTCGCGAGGAGTCGGCTGGAGGGGCCTGACCCACCTCGCCGATTCCGGTCCTCCCTGGGGTGGCTCGGTACAGTCAGCCCCAGCATCTCCGAGTCCGAAGGACCCTGACCCGCCTATGGACGGCTCTGACAGTCGCCCTCATCCACGCTTCCCCTGCCGCACGGGTGATCTGCCGTGCTGACCGCATGGATCCTCCTCGGGGTCTCGGTGCTCCTGGTCGTGGCCGCCGGTGTCTTCGTCGCCGCCGAGTTCTCGTTCGTGACCGTCGACCGCAACAAGGTCGCCCAGGCTGCTGCGGAGGGTGACGCGCCCGCGGCCGGTGTCCAGCGCGCCCTGCGATCGCTGTCGACCCAGCTCTCCGGCGCCCAGGTGGGCATCACGATCACCAACCTCGCGATCGGGTTCCTCGCCGAGCCCGCGATCGCCGAGCTCATCGACGGGCCGTTGGAGGCCGCCGGGGTGCCGGAGGGAGCCGTGAGGCCCGTGGCCGTCGCGATCGGTCTGACGGTCAGCTCGCTGGCGACCATGGTGTTCGCCGAGCTGGTCCCGAAGAACCTCGCGATCGCGCGCCCGATGGAGACCGCGCGGGCCACTCAGGGCTTCCAGCGCACCTTCACCGCCATCATGCGGCTGCCGATCCGGCTGCTCAACGGATCCGCCAACGCGATCGTGCGCCGGCTCGGGATGGAGCCACAGGAGGAGCTGCGCTCGGCTCGGTCCTCGACCGAGCTCGCGTCCTTGATCTCGCGGTCCGCCGACTCGGGCACCCTCGACCCCGACACCGCCGAGCTGATGGAGCGCTCGGTGGAGTTCGGCAGCCGGACCGCCAGCGAGATCATGACCCCGCGGGTGCACACCGTCAGCCTCGAGACCAACGACCGGGCCTGGTCGATCATCGAGCTGGCGCGCGAGACCGGGCACTCGCGTTTCCCGGTGCTCGACCACGACGACGCAGTGGTGGGCACGGTGCACGTCAAGCACGCGGTGGCGCTGCCGCTCGCGGAGCGCCAGACGACGCGTGTCAAGCACCTGATGACGCGCCCGATCGTGGTCCCCGACTCGCTCCGGCTCGACCCTCTCCTGACCCTGCTGCGCGAGGAGGGCCAGCTCGCCGTGGTCCTCGACGAGTACGGCGACCAGGCCGGCATCGTGACCATCGAGGACGTGATCGAGGAGATCGTCGGTGACATCGCCGACGAGCACGACCGGCTCAGCGCCCGCGCCCGCCCGCGGCCGGACGGTTCCTGGTCGCTGTCCGGCCTGCTGCGACCCGACGAGGTCGAGGACCTCACCGGCATCGAGCTGCCCGACCACGAGGACTACGACACCGTCGCCGGCCTCGTGCTCCAGGTGCTCGGTCGGGTGCCCGAGCGGGGCGACGTCGCCGAGGTCCCGGTCCCCGACCGCTCCGACCCCGAGCAGCCCGAGCGCCAACGGCTCGCAGTGCTCCAGGTCGAGCACATGGACGGCCTCCGGATCGACCGGCTCACGCTGCGCCTCCTCGACGGTCCCGACAGCAACGCATCCGGACAGGGGGGTGAGGACACATGAGCAGCGGCACGGCGGTCGTCCTCGCGATCCTGCTCCTCTTCGGCAACGCCTTCTTCGTCGCCGCGGAGTTCGCCCTGGTCTCCGCACGTCGAACGCAGATCGAGCCGCGCGCCGAGCAGGGGTCGCGCTTCGCCCGCACCACCCTGCGGGCGATGGAGAACATGTCGCTGGTCATCGGCGTCAACCAGCTGGGCATCACCGTGTGCTCGCTCGTGCTCGGTGCCGTGGCGGAGCCCACGGTCGCCCACCTGCTGGAACCCCCGCTCGAGTCGCTGCACGTCTCGCCGTCGCTCATCCACCCGATCGCGTTCGCCGTCGGCCTGGCCGTCGTGGTCTACCTCCACGTGGTGCTGGGCGAGATGATCCCGAAGAACATCGCCCTCGCCGGACCCGATCGGGCGGCTCTGGTGCTCGGCACCCCGATCTGGGCGATCGTGTCGGTGACCCGCCCGGTGATCATCGGTGTCAACGCGCTCGCCTCGGGCGTGCTCCGGCTGTTCGGCGTACGCCTGATGGACGAGGTGAGCTCGACCTACACGCGGGAGGAGGTCGCCGCCCTCGTCGAGGAGTCGCGGGGCGAGGGTCTGCTCGAGGACGGCGAGTACGACCGGCTCTCCGGCGCGCTGGGCTTCACCGAGAAGACCGTCGAGACCGTGCTGATGCCGCCCGAGACGCTCGAGACCGTCCGACGCGGCTCGACCGGGGCGGACGTCGAGGCGCTGTGCGCCGCGACGGGCTTCAGCCGCTTCCCGGTGGTCGGTGACGACGGTGAGCTGCTCGGCTACCTGCACATCAAGGACGTGCTCGAGATCGACGAGGAGAGGCGCAGGCGGGCGATCGACGACAAGTGGGTCAGGCCGTTCGCGCTGGTGCGCGACGACGACCTCCTGCACGACACCCTGGAGAAGCTGCAGCAGCGCGGCGCGCACATGGCCCGGGTGGTGGACGCGTCCGGGGCGACCCGCGGGGTGGCGACCCTGGAGGACGTGATCGAGGAGCTGGTGGGCGAGATCCGCGACAGTGCCCACCCCGAGTCCTCGACACCGCCGAGGCGCGGTGGGGCGCGTGGTGCGGACGGTTAGGGTGGCCCCGGCGGATCGGGCGATCCAGGAGTCGGGGAAGGTGCAGGCGACGGTGGCGGACGACACGGCGCGCGACGCTCGCGTGTGGACCGTGCCGAACGCGCTCAGCTTCCTGCGACTGCTCGGCGTACCCCTGTTCCTCTGGCTCGTCCTGGGGCCCGAGGCCGACGGCTGGGCGCTCGCCGTGCTGATGCTCTCGGGGATCACCGACTACCTCGACGGCTACCTCGCCCGTCGGCTGAACCAGACCTCCCGGCTCGGGCAGATCCTCGACCCCGTGGCCGACCGCCTCTACATCCTGGCCGTGGTGATCGGGCTCGCCCTGCGTGACATCGTGCCCTGGTGGTTCGCGATCATCCTTCCCTTGCGCGACGTGCTGCTCTGGGGCCTGGTCCCGATCCTGCGCACCCGTGGCTACAGCGCTCTGCCGGTCCACTTCCTCGGCAAGGCCGCGACCTTCAACCTGCTCTACGCCTTCCCGCTGCTGCTCCTCGGCGACGGGTCCGGCGCAGCGGCGACGCTGGCCAAGGTGTTCGGCTGGGCGTTCGCCGGCTGGGGGATCGGGCTGTACTGGTGGGCCGGCATCCTCTACGCCTACCAGGTGTACAAGCTGGTGAAGTCGACCGAACCGGATGCGGTGGCCCGTGGTTGAGACACCCACCGCCCCGGCGGCACCCCCGCCCGAGCAGACGACGCCGTTGCTGACGCTGATCACGCAGCGGTCGCTGGATGCCGACTACGAGCACGTAGCGGCGCGCAAGCGGGCCGCGGGGGAGGACCCGACCGAGCGCCGGGTTCCCCGCCGTACGGCGGGTGTCGTGCTGCTCGCCTTCGGCCTGCTCGTCACCGTCGCGGCCGTCCAGACCTCACGGAACGCCTCGGCCGACGAAGCCAGCCGGTCGAGTCTGATCGACCAGATCGACCTGCGCCGCGAGGGCGTCGCCGACCTGCAGGAGCAGCTGGCCACGCTGCAGAGCGACCAGCTGGCCCTCCAGCGCACGTTGACGCGCACCCAGACCCAGACCCAGGCCGCCCAGGCGCGGCTCTCCCGCGTCGGGGGTCGCACCGGGTTCGCGCCGGTGACGGGGCCCGGCATCCAGGTCACCGTCGACAGCGCGCCCGAGAGCGACAACGACCATCTGGTCCGCGACTCCGATCTGGCCCTGCTCACCGACGCGCTGTGGGCGGCCGGTGCCGAGGCCATCAGCGTCAACGGCGAGCGTCTCACCGTGCTGAGCGCGTTCCGCAACGTCGGGACTCGGCGTCCTGGTGAACTCCCGGCCGGTGACCCCGCCCTACGTCTTCGACGTCGTCGGCAACCCCGACACGCTGGCGGCCAACCTGCTGTCGAGCACCGCCGGGGCACGTTGGTACGCCCTGAAGAACAGTCTCGGCTTCTCCTTCGACGTACGCAACGCCGCGAACCTGGCGCTGCCGGCGGGCGAGCAGCCGCAGCTGCGCTCGGTCCGTCAGGTGAAGACCGAGAACCCGGACACCGTCACCCAGGGGGAGAGCTCACCATGATCGCCGCCATCGGTCTTCTCATCGGCGTCGTCCTCGGCCTGATCTTCACCCCCGATGTGCCGGCCGG
Source organism: uncultured Actinomycetota bacterium (assembly GCA_963805345.1). Taxonomy (GTDB): domain Bacteria; phylum Actinomycetota; class Actinomycetes; order Propionibacteriales; family Nocardioidaceae; genus Nocardioides. The sequence continues at coordinate 377,783 of CAWDUA010000003.1, read as the reverse complement.
GCTCGACCCCTACCTGCCGATCGCCGTCGTGGCCGCCCTCGACGCCGTCTTCGGGGCGCTGCGCGCCTACCTCGAGGGCATCTTCGACGACAAGGTCTTCGTGGTCTCGTTCGTCAGCAACGTCGTCATCGCGGCGGCGATCGTCTACCTCGGCGACAAGCTCGGCGTCGGTGGGCAGCTGTCGACGGGCGTGATCGTGGTCCTCGGCATCCGGATCTTCTCCAACGTCGCCCAGATCCGGCGGTACGTCTTCCATGCCTGAGGATCTCCACGACCAGGCGGCTCCGCCGCGGCCCGCGACCCCCGCCGGCAGGCCCGGTGTCCTCCGCCCGGACAGGCGAGGACCCCGTGCCCACCGACCCCGAGTCGCGCCCGGAGCGGGTCGCCGCCCCGGCGGGGCAGGACATCGGGCTCCATCGGCTGAGGCAGGCGTTGTTGCGGCCGTCGCGGGCCCAGGTCGTGGTCGGGGTACTGCTGGCCGCGCTCGGGTTCGCGGCGATCACCCAGGTCCGGACCAACACCACCGACAACAGCTATGCCGGCTACCGCGAGCAGGACCTGGTCGACGTCCTGTCCGGGCTGGCCGGCACGTCCCAGCACGCCCAGCAGGAGATCAACCGTCTCGAGGCCAGGCGTCGTCAGCTCGAGAGCAGCCAACAGGCACAGAGTGCCGCGCTGGCGGCGGCCCAGAAGCAGGCACAGGAGCTCGCGATCCTGGCCGGTGCCGTCCCGGTCACCGGTCCGGGCATCCGCGTCACGGTCACGGAGGGTCCGCAGCACGTCGACGTCGACTCCGTGCTGGACACCATCGAGGAGCTGCGTTCGGCCGGCGCCGAGGCGATGCAGGTCAACGGCAAGGTGCGGCTGGTGGCCCAGAGCTCGGTGCAGTCGACACCGTCGGGCATCGAGATCGACGGCGTGGAGCTGACGTCGCCGTACGTCTTCGACGTGATCGGTGACCCCCACACCCTGCACGGCGCCCTCAGCCTGAGCGACGGACCGATCGCGGAGTTCCAGCGCTCCGGCGCCACCGTGGACGTGCAGGAGGAGAAGGCGCTCGACATCACCGCGGTCCACCGGCGCACGTCGTCGCAGTTCGCCCAGTCCCACTGACCACCCCACCGGCGACCGTCCGCCTCTACGAGCGCCGCCCGGGCCCGGTACCCTGCCGCACAGCACGCCGTCACCACGAGGTGGCGCCGAAGCCGGCCAGCGACCACAGCGACCACAGCGACAAGGAGAGCCGTGTACCCCGAGGACCTGAAGTACACCGCGGAGCACGAGTGGATCCGGACACCCGGGGAGACCGACGGATCGGTGAGGGTCGGCATCACCCACTTCGCCCAGGACGCGTTGGGAGACATCGTCTACGTCTCGCTGCCCGCCGTCGGTGACTCCGTCACCGCCGGAGCGGCGTGCGGCGAGCTGGAGTCGACCAAGTCCGTCAGCGACGTCTACGCACCGGTCGACGGCGAGGTCGTCGCGGTCAACGAGTCGCTCGACGCCACGCCGGAGCTGGTCAACAGCGACCCGTACGGCGACGGCTGGCTCTACGAGCTGGCACCGGCCGACGCCTCCGCCCTGGACGGGCTGATGGACACCACGGCCTATCAGGCGACCTTGGGCGAGTGACCGGGAACCGACCCGCGCGACGAGTCCGGATGCCCGCGGGCGGAAGTCACGCGAGGCGAGGATGCGCCTGATAAGTTCGCATCAACCATCAACCTCAGCCCTCTGCTGAGGGTTCGGACAGGAGACGATCACCGATGCCGTACTGCACCAACTGCGGCAACGCGAACCCCGACGACGCCCGCTTCTGCTCGAAGTGCGGGTCGCCACTGCTGAGCGAGGGTGCGGGTGACTCGACCGCGACCATCAGCATCGCCGGCGCCGAGCGTTCGGAGATCTCGTCGGACCGTCAGCTGAACCCGGTCGACGCCGCCGCGGTGGACGCCCTGCCGCGCGGCTCGGCGCTGCTCGTGGTCCAGCGAGGACCGGGCGCCGGCAGCCGCTTCCTGCTCGACAAGGACGTCGTCACGGCCGGACGTCATGCCGACAGCGAGATCTTCCTCGACGACGTGACGGTGTCCCGACGACACGCCACCTTCACGCGCGAGGGCGACACCTTCACCGTCGCCGACGCCGGGAGCCTCAACGGCACGTACGTGAACCGCGACCGGATCGACACGGTCGTCCTCAAGGACACCGACGAGGTCCAGATCGGGAAGTACCGCCTGGTGTTCTTCCAGGGCCACGAGAACCAGTGACGACGACCCCATGACGGAGTCGCTCGGGGCTGACGCCGCGGCCTCGGGGCGGGTGCGCCTCAACATCGGTGAGGTGCTCGACCGGCTGCGGCCCGACTTCCCCGGCGTCACCATCCCCAAGATCCGCTTCCTCGAGGACAAGGGTCTGGTCAAGCCCGAGCGCACTCCGTCGGGGTACCGGAAGTTCTCCACCGACGACATCGAGCGGCTCCGTTACGTCCTGCGGATGCAACGCGACCACTATCTGCCGCTGCGGGTGATCGGGGAGCACCTCGACGCCATCGACCGCGGCCTCGCGCCGCCGCCGATCGAACCGGTCGTGCCCACCGTGCCGACCGTGGCGCTGGCGGCCGACGGACTGCCCTCGGCCGAGTCGTTCGGCAGACGCGACCAGGTACGGCTCTCGCGCAAGGAGCTGCTCAAGATCGCCGAGATCTCCGAGGACCTGCTGGCCCAGCTCGAGCAGTTCGGACTGGTCACGCCCCGCACCGGCACGGGTCACTACGACACCGACGCGCTGGTGATCGCGACGACCGCGCGCGAACTCGCCGAGTTCGGCTTCGAGCCGCGCCACCTGCGGGCGTTCAAGACTTCCGCCGACCGCGAGATCGGTCTCGTGGAGCAGGTGGTCGCTCCTCACAAGCGCGGTCGCGACACCGCCGCCCGGGCCCGTGCCGAGGAGACCGTGAACGAGATCGCGGCCCTGTCGGTCCGGCTGCACGCCACCCTCGTCAAGGCGGGTCTCCGCGCCATCTGAGCGCCCGACCGACCCGCGCTGGTGCCTGTGCCGACGGGGGTAGTGTGGAAGCCATGCGCGAGGTCGACGTCCTGGGAGTTCGGGTCGAGATGCCGTCCAACAACCCGATCGTGCTGCTGCGCGAGGTGGAGGGCCAGCGATACCTGCCGATCTGGATCGGTGCCGTCGAGGCGACCGCCATCGCGTTCGCCCAGCAGGGCGTCGTCCCGCCGCGGCCGTTGACCCACGACCTGCTCAAGGATGTGCTCGAGTCGACCGGGAACGAGCTGACCGAGGTGCACATCACCGAGGTCAAGGACGGGATGTTCTTCGCGACGCTGGTGCTCGCCTCGGGTGTCGAGGTCAGCGCCCGACCGTCGGACTCGATCGCCTTGGCGCTCCGGACCGGCAGCCGGATCCTGTGCGCCGACGAGGTCCTGGCCGAGGCCGGCCTCGACGCACCGGCCGAGCAGGAGGACGAGGTCGAGAAGTTCCGCGAGTTCCTCGACCAGGTCTCGCCCGAGGACTTCGAGACGCGCTGAGCGACCGTCGTACCCTCACCCTCTAGTAGAGGTTGAGGGTTGCGACACGCCGCCATCGTCTTTGACGAGGCTCACCGCCGGGCCTACCTTGAACTGTCCTCGTTGTAACTCCACCGATGTGGTTGCGCCGCAGCCGCACGGTTTCCCCAGGGGTCACGCAGCACGAGGTAGCCGACGGAGGTCGTAGTGAACGACAACGAGCAGCACCGCGCCGAGCAGCAGGCCGAGCGCGCCGAGGCCCTGCTGGCGGCGGAGGCGGCCGAGGAGCAGGGACTGCTCTTCACCGACGACGTCTCGCCGCTGCCCAGCGACACCGGCTACCGCGGCCCGACGGCGTGCAACGCCGCCGGCATCACCTACCGCCAGCTCGACTACTGGGCGCGCACCGGTCTGGTCGAGCCCACCGTCCGCGGGGCCACCGGCTCCGGGTCGCAGCGGCTCTACTCCTTCCGCGACATCTTGATCCTCAAGGTGATCAAGCGGCTGCTCGACGCCGGGATCTCGCTCCAGCAGATCCGCACCGCCGTACAGCACCTCCGCACCCGCGGCACCGACGACCTGACCCGCGTCACGTTGATGAGCGACGGCGCGTCGGTCTACGAGTGCACCAGCAGCGACGAGGTCATCGACCTGCTCCAGGGCGGTCAGGGTGTCTTCGGCATCGCCATCGGTGGCGTGTGGCGCGAGATCGAGGGCACGCTCGCCGAGCTGCCCAGCGAGCGCACCGTGGACGAGGCCCCGGTCGACGACGCCGCCGACGAGCTCGCGGCCCGCCGCGCCGCCCGCAAGCTCGGCTGACCCCTCTCAGTCGGAGCCCACCGCCTCCGCAGACCTGTCCGGCGCCGTTGTGTCTGCGGTTTGGGACCAAACGGCGCACTTTCGGGCCCGGGATCTGCGGTGTGTGACCAAACGGCGCACGTGCACGCGCTGCGGTTCAGGGCGGATCCGTGGCCCGTCGATGCCCGTACGGCGGGGGTCCGGTTGTTAGAGTGGGCGCGCTGACAATCCCGCACGGGAGAGTCTCCGCCCGGTCCGCGCCACTCGGCGTACGCCGGAACGAGCGCCGAAGGGGCAACCCCTCCCCGGAACCTCTCAGGCGCCAGGACCGTGCGGACCAGGCAACTCTGGAGCGCACGCGACAGAGGGGGAGGCGAATCGACCCGTCGAGGAGCCACCCGTGTCCCTGCAGCACACCTTCGCCGATCGCCACCTCGGCCCGCGCCCCGACGACGTCGCCCGCATGCTCGAGGCCGTCGGCTTCGACTCGCTCGACGACCTGATGGCCGCTGCCGTACCGGCGAGCATCGCCTCGCGCACCCTCGACCTGCCCGAGCCGCTGTCGGAGCACGACGCCGCGCGCGAGCTCCGCCGCCTGGCCGCCGCCAACCGCCCCGCCGAGTCGATGATCGGTCTCGGCTACCACGCCACGATCACCCCGGCGGTGATCCGGCGCAACGTCCTCGAGGACCCCTCCTGGTACACCGCCTACACGCCGTACCAGCCGGAGATCTCCCAGGGCCGACTCGAGGCCCTGCTCAACTTCCAGACCGTGATCGGTGACCTCACCGGGCTCCCGACCGCCAATGCCAGCCTGCTCGACGAGGGCACGGCCGCAGCCGAGGCCATGACCCTCGTACGCCGCGCCCAGCGCGGGGCCACCGGCGCGTTCGTCGTCGACGCCGACGCGCTGCCGCAGACCATCGAGGTGATCCACACTCGGGCCGACGCCATGGGCATCGAGGTGGTCGTGGCCGACCTCGCCCGGGGCCTCCCGGACGGCGACCTGTCCGGCGTCCTCGTGCAGTACCCCGGCGCCTCCGGCCGCATCCTCGACCCGAGACCGGTCATCGCCGAGGTTCACGAGCGCGGTGGGCTCGCCGTCGTCGCCGCCGACCTGCTGGCCCTGACCCTGCTCGAGTCGCCCGGCGAGCTCGGTGCCGACGTCGTGGTGGGCTCCTCGCAGCGCTTCGGCGTCCCGATGTTCTACGGCGGCCCGCACGCCGGTTACATGTCGGTCGCCCCCGGCCTGGAGCGCCACCTGCCCGGGCGGCTCGTCGGCGTCTCGGTCGACGCAGAGGGCCGACCCGCGTACCGCCTCGCCCTCCAGACCCGCGAGCAGCACATCCGCCGCGACAAGGCGACGTCCAACATCTGCACGGCCCAGGTCCTGCTCGCCGTCGTGGCCTCGATGTACGCCGTCTACCACGGCCCCGACGGCCTCAGGGCGATCGCGGAGCGGATCAACCAGCACGCCACCGGTGTGGCCGGACTCCTACAGGCCCAGGGCGTGGAGATCGTGCACGACCAGTTCTTCGACACCGTCCTGGCGCGTGTGCCGGGGCAGGCCGCGGACGTCGTGGCAGGTGGACGCGAGCACGGGCTCCACCTCCGTCTCGTCGATGCCGACCACGTGGGCCTGAGCGTGGGGGAGACCTTCGACGGCGCCACCCTGTCCGCGGTGCTGCACGCCTTCGGGCTCCAGCCCGAGGGCACGGTCGGGTTCAGCCGGGTCACGCCGATCCCCGACGAGCTGGCTCGCACCACGCCGTACCTGACCCACGACGTCTTCCGCGCCCACCGCTCCGAGACGCAGATGCTGCGCTACCTGCGCACTCTCTCGGCGCGCGACTATGCGCTCGACCGCGGGATGATCCCGCTCGGCTCGTGCACGATGAAGCTCAACGCCACCACCGAGATGGAGCCGGTGTCGATGCCCGGCTTCGCCGACCTCCACCCGTTCGCCCCCGCGGCCGATGCGGAGGGCTACCGCGAGCTGATCACCCAGCTCGAGCAGTGGCTGGCCGAGGCCACCGGCTACGACCAGGTCTCCATCCAGCCGAACGCCGGCTCGCAGGGCGAGCTGGCCGGGCTGCTCGCGATCCGCGGCTACCACCACGCCCGCGGTGACGAGGGTCGCACCGTCTGCCTGATCCCGTCGTCGGCCCACGGCACCAATGCCGCCTCAGCGGTGATGGCGGGCATGCAGGTCGTGGTCGTGAAGGCCACCGACGACGGCTCGGTCGACCTCGAGGACCTGGCGGCGCTCTGCGAGAAGCACGCCGAGACGCTCGCGGCGATCATGGTCACCTACCCCTCCACGCACGGCGTCTACGAGGACTCCATCACCGAGCTCTGCCGCCTCGTGCACGCGGCCGGAGGTCAGGTCTACGTCGACGGCGCCAACCTCAATGCCCTGCTCGGATTCGCGCGCCCGGGTGAGTTCGGCGGAGACGTCTCCCACCTCAACCTCCACAAGACGTTCTGCATCCCGCACGGGGGTGGCGGTCCGGGCGTGGGTCCGATCGGCGTACGGGCGCACCTCGCGCCGTACCTGCCGAGCCACGGCCAGCACCCCGACGCCGACAAGCGCGGCGGCGTCGGCGCGATCAGCGCGGCGCCCTACGGGTCGGCGGGGATCCTGCCGATCTCGTGGGCCTACATCGCGATGATGGGCGCACCGGGGCTACGACGCGCGACGGCGACGGCCGTGCTGTCGGCCAACTACATCGCCACGCGGCTCGACGGCGCATTTCCGGTGCTCTACCGAGGTGACGGTGGGCTGGTCGCCCACGAGTGCATCCTCGACGTGCGCGGGCTGACCAAGGCTTCGGGTGTCACGGTCGACGACGTCGCCAAGCGCCTGGTCGACTACGGCTTCCACGCACCGACGATGTCGTTCCCCGTGGCCGGCACCCTGATGGTCGAGCCGACCGAGTCCGAGGACCTCGGTGAGATCGACCGCTTCTGCGACGCGATGCTGGCCATCCGGGCCGAGATCGAGCAGGTCGAGCGTGGGGAGTGGAGCGTCGACAAGTCGCCGCTGCGCGGAGCCCCCCACACGGCCCGCGCGATGGTGGGGGAGTGGGACCGCGCGTACCCCCGCGAGGTCGGGGTCTTCCCGACGGGTGTCGACCCCGACAAGTACTGGCCGCCGGTGGCCCGGATCGACCAGGCGTACGGCGACCGCCACCTGGTCTGCTCCTGCCCGCCGCCCGAGGCCTTCGCCGAGCCAACGGACTGACCCAGCGCCGCCCCTCCGCGCTCCCGCCGCACTCCCGCCGTTTGGTCCCAAACCGCATGATTCCGAGGCCAGAACCTGCGGTTTGGGACCAAACGGCGACCTGAAAGGCCGGCAGAGGTCACGCTGACTGTTCCGTCATTCAGCGGAAGTCGCCATACTCGGGCTGTGCGCCCACACAGGTTCCTCGCCCCGGCCCTGACGATCTCGCTGGCAGCCGGGACGCTGGTGGCGGCCTCGGCGCCGGCCGACGCCCGCGGGGATCGGCGCGTCGCACCGACCGTCCAGGTCTCCGTGATGACCCAGAACATCTTCTACGGCGGTGACGACTACGACCTCGCCACGGGAAACTTCTGCCCGGTGGCGGACGGGTGCCCGCGGGCGCTGCACCGCCTCGCGCACATCATCGCCGTCAGCGGCGCCGACGTCGTCGGCGTCCAGGAGGCCGAGCGCAACACGCGCACGCTCGCCCGCCTGCTGGGGTGGTACGCCAGCCCGCAGGCGCACGTGATCTCGCGCTTCCCGATCCTGGACCCGCCCCACAGCCGGGGCCTGTTCACCTACGTCGAGCCGGTGCCGGGGCGCGTGATCGCGGTCGCGAACACCCATCTGCCGTCCACGCCGTACGGCCCCTACCGGGTCCGCGCCGGCTGGTCACACCATCGAGTGATGCGGCTCGAGCGCTCCCTGCGCCTGAAAGCCCTCGCCCCGGTGCTGAGCAGGCTTCCGCGGCTCGCCGCTCGCGGGATCCCGGTGTTCCTGACCGGCGACTTCAACAGCCCGTCCTTCCTGGACTGGACACCGAAGGTCGCCCGCGCTCGCGCCGACGTGCCGTACGCCGTCCGGTGGCCCGCCAGCAAGGCGTTGGCCGACGTCGGCTTCCACGACTCCTACCGTGACGCCCATCCCGACCCGGTCGCAGATCCCGGCTTCACCTGGTCACCCGGCGGTCCCGAGACCCAGAAGCACGACTTCCCCGACCGCATCGACTGGGTGCTCCACGCCGGGCCGTCGACGACGGTCTCCAGCCTGCTGGTGGGGGAGCGGGGCAACCCGCAGGTCGATCTCGGCTTCAAGCCGCCGTACCCGACCGATCACCGCGGCGTCGTGTCCACGTTCGACGTCGCGCCAGCAGCTGCGCCGGTCATGGTCTCGCCGCGCTCCCATCGCGTCATCACCGGGCACTCCGGACTTCCCGTGCGCTTCCACGCGCCCGCTCGAGCCCACATGACCATCGCACTGGTGCGACACGGGACTCGCACCCTGCGACCGAGGGTGTCGACTCACGGAAGAGCCGACGGTGTCGCCCACCTGCCGACCGCCCACCTGCTCGCGGGCCGGTACGACGTGGTGGTGGCCGACCTGACCGATGGTCGGATCCTGGCGCGCTCGCCCGTCTGGGTGTACGGGCCCCGCAGCCATGCCCGCCTCCACACCGACCGGCGTACCTATCGCGTCGGCAGGTCGGTGCACGTCGCCTTCACTCGGGCACCGGGCAACAACCTCGACTGGATCGGACTGTTCCGGTGCCGTCGTACGTGCGGGGGGCCCGGGAGCTACCTGGTCTACCGCTACACGCGAACCGCCGTCGAGGGCACGGTGACGTTCGGTCGTCGCACCTATCTCGGCGAGGGCTCGGTGTCCTGGCCCCTGCCGCCCGGGCAGTACGTCGCCCGCCTGCTCGTCGACGACAGCTATCACGCGCGCGGTGTGTCCCCCAGGTTCCGCATCGTCCGCCGCTGACCGACGACCCGCCGAGGAGTTCTTCCGGGCGACCGCCCCCGCCGTTTGGTCCCAATCCGCAACATTTCGGGGGCAGAACATGCGGTTTGGGACCAATCGGCGACATTGACGGCGCCGCGGCGGCCGGCGGCGACCCGGCAGGACCCAGCCGGGGTCAGCAGGAGATGCGGACCGTGGACCCCGAGCGCGCCTTGCTGACCACCAGCTGGGTCGGGATCCGGTCGCGCATCTCGGCCACGTGGCTCACCACGCCGACCGCGCGGCCGTTCTCCCGGAGGGTGTCGAGGATGTCGAGCACGTCGTCGAGGGTCTGGGCGTCGAGGGACCCGAAGCCCTCGTCGACGAAGAGCGTGGCCAGGTCGGCTCCGCCGGCTTCGTGGGCGACGACGTCGGCGAGGCCGAGGGCGAGAGCGAGGGAGACCACGAACGTCTCGCCACCGGAGAGGGTGGCCGGGTCGCGGCTCTCTCCGGACCAGTCGTCGCGCACCACCAGGCTGAGGCCTCCGCGGGACTCACCGGCCCCGCGCTTGCCGACGTGCTCGAGGGAGTAGCGCTGGTCGCTCATCCCGGCGAGCCGGGCGTTGGCGGCGGCGACGACCTGCGAGAGCCGATAGGCCAGGACGTAGGCGGACAGCCGCATCTGGAGGCGGTTGTCCGGTGCCTTGCCCTCCGCGAACGACGACACCGACGTCGCCAGCTCGAGCTGCTCGCGCACCGGGGCCCACGCCTCGAGCGCCGAACGGAGCTCGGCCACGAGCCCGGTGACCCTGGCGTGCCGGCGTTGCGCCACCTCGTGGGCCGCGCGCGCCTGCTGGAGAGCGGCGGCCGCTGCGTGGTGGGCGGCCTCCAAGGACACCAGGTCGATCTCCGGCGAATCCAGGAGCAGCCCCGCTCCCGGCTCCGCCAGCACCGCCTGGGCGGCCGCGAGCTCGGACCGGCGGCGTCGGACCAGGTCGTCGAGTCGCCCGAGGTCGTCGGGGTGAGCTCGGAACGTCGTGCGGCCACGCCGTCGTCGAACCCGGCCTCACGTGCCGCTCTCGCCAGGGCCTCCTCGGCGTCGTCGACGGCGGCGGCGGCGGCGGCGCGGGCGACGGCGGCTTCGTGAGCGCGTCGGGCCGAGCCCCGCGCAGCCTCGAGTCGCTCGACCGCGTCGCTCAGCGCTGGGTGGTCGCCCCGGGCGGCGGACACCTGCTCCTCGAGGTCGGCGGCCTGGGTACGCAGGTGCTCGAGCGTGGTCGTCAGCTCGGCGACCCTGACCCTGCGAGCGTCGCGCTCGTCGTCGAGCGACCTGGCTCGGCGCTCGGCCGCGTCGAGCTGTTCGGCCAGGGTCGGCTGGGCAGCCGCGGCCTCGCTGGTCTGCGCCAACGCCACCTCGGCGGCGGCGACCGCCTGTTCGAGGACATCGGCCGGCACCGCCGAGGCCACCAGCCGCGTGGCCTCGAGCTCCGCCGTCGCCTCCCGCACCCGCAGGTCGAGGGCGTGCTCGACGGCCTGTGCGTCATCGACGGCCCTCTGGGCCTCGCGCTCGGCCGCCGCATCGGGGTGGCTCGCCCCTGGGTCGGGCCGGATGGGGGTGCTCGACCGAGCCGCACACGGGACAGTCGTCTCCGACCGCCAGCGCTCCGGCCAGCTCGGCGGCCATGCCGGCGATGCGACGCTCGCGGACGTCGAGCAGACGTTCGCGCAGGTCGAGCAGCCGGACGACGGCCGCACCGTGGTCGGCGATCGCCAGAGTGCGCCCGGCCTGGAGCCGGGCCACATCGGCGTGAGCCGCCGCGACAGCACGGAGGCGCGCCGCCTCGGCTTCGACCGCCGGCATCGCGCGGGCAGCGTCCGCGCTGACCCGGAGCTCCTCGCGGAGCCGGTCCACGCGCTCGCCGAGGGCCGAGACCTCGGCCAGCCCCAGCTCGCCGGCCCGCTCCAGGGAGCACAGGTCGTCGGCTCGCCGCTCGAGCTCCTCGCGCAGGGCCCTGAGGCGTTGCTCCTGGGGGAGCAGGACGGTCAGGCTCGAGATCTCGTGGGTCAGTCGTCCCAGCTCGCTGGGCAGGTCTCCCACCTCGAGCCCGGCGGCTCCCGCCTCGGCCAGCAGACGCGCGGCAGCCGTGTCCGCCTCGGTGAGGCGGTGGGTCCGGTCGTCGACCAGCCCGGCGAGCGGCCGGAGGGCCTCGGCACGGCGTGCTGCCTCCAGGCGGGCCGCGTCGGCCGCGTGCTCGTCGGCAGCGGCCGACAGGCGCTCCTGGGTGGCCGCGGCGTCGAGGACCCTGGCCCGGGACCGGGCGACCTCGCGGCCCTGCTCCCAGGCGGTGGCAGCTTGCTGGGCGCTCACGTGGGCGCCACCGGACCCGGTCTCGGCCGCCTGGAGATCGCTGGTGGTCCGCCGTGACAGGTCACGCGCCCAGGACCGTACGACGACGTCGGCGGACGCGACCGACAGGTCACCGACCTCGGCGGGCACGTCCACACCTGCGGCCTCGGACAGCCGGCTGACCAGGTCGGCGACGGCGCTCAGATGGGTCTGGGACTCGCGCCGCAGCGTCAGTCGGTGGTCGCGCAGCCAGCTCTCGACGCGCTCGAAGCGGCCGGTGCGGAAGAGCCGCGCGAGCAGCTGGTGACGCTGCGCCGAGTCGGCCCGGAGGAAGGCCTGGAAATGCCCCTGGGGAAGCAGGGCGACCTGGCAGAACTGGTCGAGGTTCATCCCGAGCAGCCCCGACAGCAGGTCGCCGGCCTCGTCGAGCCGGCTCGAGAGAGGGGACCACTCGTCGTCGCGGCGTTCGGAGAGGGTGACCTTGGCGGGCTCGCGCGTCAGGCCCGTCCCACGCCTCTTGGGCCGTTCCCAGGCGGGGGAGCGGACGATCCGGAAGCGCCGGCCCGACAGCGTCACGTCGAGCTCCACCGACGGGCACAGGCCCGGCGGTGCCTGGTCGGACCGCAGCCGACCCGCGTGGTTGCGGTCGCCCGGGATGGCGCCGTAGAGGGCGAAGCAGACCGCGTCGAGGACGCTGGACTTGCCGGCGCCGGTGGCACCCGAGAGCAGGAAGAGGCCGGCCTCGGACAGGGCGTCGAAGTCGACCTCGGCGGTCTCGACGAACGGGCCGAACGCCGTCACCGACAGACGGTGGAGCCTCATCGGCCCGCGCCGGACAACAAGACGTCGGCCTCGGGGTCGTCGGCACAGGCGTCGCAGGCGGTCCGTAGCAGGGCGGACTCGTCGGGCGTGGCCGGCGCCCCGCGCATCTCCGACACGAAGTCGAGGGCGACCTCGTGGTCGCGACGGCCGGCCGGAGCCGCGGTCGGGGGCGCCAGGACCGAGCCCGTCGGCGGCGCGAAGGCCAGCACGAGGGCCTCGGGGAAGCGGGTACGAAGGCGCTCCATCGGATGAGCCGGTCGTACGGCGTCGGTGAGGGTCGCCTGCACCCAGTGGTCCTCGACGGCCGCCAAGGCCGGATCGGTCAGGAGCACCTCGAGATCGCCTCGCACGCGCGCGAGCCGTCGCGGCACCGGCGCTTCGACGAACTCCGCCGACTCCAGGCCGTCGCGGCCGAGCTCGACCAGCCAGCATCCCTTGGTGTGGTCGGACTCGGAGAAGGAGTAGGCGAGCGGTGAACCGCTGTAGCGGAGGGTGTCACCGAGGACGGCACGGCCGTGGAGGTGACCCAGGGCGGTGTAGGAGATGTCGTCGAAGAGCGACGACGCCACCATCGACACCCCGCCCACGCTGATGTCGCGCTCCGACTCGCTGGGCACACCGCCGGCCACGAATGCGTGGGCCAGCACCACCGACCGCATGGGCCGCCGCGCCAGGTCGGCGCGGACCCGGCGCATCGCCTCGGCGAGCGCGGCCTCGTGGCTGCGACGCGGCAGACGCCAGGGCTCGTGGAGTGCCTGGGGGTCGAGGTAGGGGAGGCCGTGCACGGCGACCGGACCGTGGGCGTCCTCCAGCAGGACCGGCGTACCGACTCCGGCCGCGTCGGTGCGGAGGAAGACTCCGGCCGCGTCGATCAGCCGCGAGCCGAAACCGAGCCGCTGGGCAGAGTCGTGGTTGCCCGACGTCAGGACCACTCGGGCACGGCTCGCGGCCAGCCGGGCGAACGCCTCGTCGGCCAGTCGTACGGCGTCGACGTGGGGCAGCGCGCGGTCGTAGATGTCGCCGGCCACCACCACGAGGTCGACGCGCTCCGCCTCGATCACCCCGACCAGGTGGTCGACGAACGTCGCCTGGTGCTCGAGCATGCCCACGCGGTGGAACGAGCGACCCAGGTGCCAGTCGGAGGTGTGGAGGATCCGCACAGGACGAACCTAGGGACGTGCACCGACACCGCGTCGGCCCCACGCCGTCAGGCGTAGCGGACGGTGCGATCGGCGCTGGTGAAGCCGTACAGACCCAGGCCTGCCTCACGCGCCAGATGGGTGGCCAGCGAGGTCGGGGCACCCACCGACACCAGGCAGCCGACTCCCGCGGCCACCGCCTTCTGGACCAGCTCGAACCCGGCCCTCCCGCTCACCACGAGGTACGCCGACGCGGGGGACTCAGCCGCCAGCACGCGCGCGCCGGTCGCCTTGTCGACGGCGTTGTGCCGTCCCACGTCCTCGCGTACGACGTGCTGCTCGCCGTCGGCGGAGAACAGCCCCGCGGCGTGGACCCCACCGGTCCGACCGAACACGTCCTGCCCCTGGCGCAGCAGTCCCGGGAGCCGGCGGACCACCTCGGGGCTCGGCGGCGGTCCCTGCCATCGCGGCCCGCGGACGGTGGTGAGGACCGCGTCGATGCTGTCCTTGCCGCACACACCGCACGCCGACGACCCGCTGGAGAGACCGGCATGACGGTGCTGGAGGTCGACCGGCTCGGAGGCGGTCACGGTCACCACGTTGAACTCCTGCTCCGGCGCGAGGTCGACGTCGGTGCAGTAGGCCACGCCGGTCAGCGTCGGTGGCGCGACGAGACCTTCGTGCACGACCCAACCCGCTGCGAGCTCGAAGTCGTGGCCGGGCGTCCGCATGGTCACCCACGCGCGCTGGGCCGCCGAGCCGGGCCAGGCGAGCCGGATCTCCAGCGGCTCCTCGGCTGCGACGACATCCTCGCGGGCGTGCTCGCCTCTCGCGTCGTGCTCGGCCACGCGCACCCGCGACACGGGTCCGCTGCGCCGCGCCAGGTCCGTCATGCCCCCAGCCTAGGCGCCGGGCAGCAACGGTTCGGCCGCGCACGCAACCAAACCTCCGCCCGCCGCGTCTGTTCGAGCAGACAGCGACAGCCACGGGGGCTGTCTCTCATCGGAGGGACATCATGAAGACACCACTTTCTCGGGCCAAGGTCCTCGCCTCGGCCGCGGTCACCGCGGGGCTCTGCCTCACGGGAACGGCCGCACTCTCGACCCCGTCCCAGGCCGCCACCGGCACCTGCGACACACCCTTCCCGGTCTCCGACCTCACCAAGGGCCAGGTGGTCCACGGCCTCACCGTCACCAGCGGGACGACGCCGTCGGCCTTCGACGGCACCGTGATCGGTGTCCTCCACGACGGCATCGAGCCCGGCGTCGACATGGTGATGATGCAGCTCGAGTCACCGACGATCACCCAGGTCGGCGGCATCTGGGAAGGCATGTCCGGCTCTCCGGTGTATGCCGACAACGGTGATCTCATCGGCGCGGTGGCGTACACGCTGTCCTACGGCGCCACCCCGATCGCCGGCATCACCCCTTGGGAGGACATGGCGGCCTACGCCGGCACCGCGGCGGCGGCGCCCCGGCACGTGCCGGTCTCCCAGGCTGCCGCGAAGAGGATCGCGGGGGCCTCGGACGTCACGAAGGCGCAGGCCGCCTCCGGCTTCCGTGAGCTCCGGGCTCCGACGGTCCTCTCCGGGCTCGGACCACGCGACCTCGCGAAGGCCACCGGCCGCAAGTACCTCAGCTCCCAGGTGGCAGCGGCGGGCCACACCTCGGCGGCGGGCACGCCGACGGCCGGCGACATGGTGGCCGGCGGCAACCTGCTCGCGACCGAGTCCACCGGTGACATCGTGTTCGGAGGACTCGGCACCATCACGTCGGTGTGCAACGACCGGGTGGTCGGCTTCGGCCACCCGATGGAGTTCGCCGGCTCCAGCACGTACGGGATGGCGGGTGCCGACACCCTCTACATCCAGGGCGACTCGCTGGGCTCGCCGTTCAAGGTCGCCAACCTCGGAGACCTGCTCGGCACCATCGACCAGGACCGGATGACCGGGATCTCCGGGCCGCTCGGACCGGTCCCGGACTCGACGCCGGTCACGTCGACGGTGACCTACCATCCCGGCAGCGGGCCGAGCCGCTCGCGGACGGGTGCATCCGACGTGCAGCTGCCGGACGCGACCGCCGCCGTCACGTTCTACGAGTTCGTCGCCAACCACCAGAAGGTCCTTGACGCCTACCAGGCGGGCTCGGAGAACCAGGCCTGGACGGTCAAGGGCCACACGGGCAGCGACACCTTCACGTTCCGGGGAGGCAACAGGTACGCCGACTCCACCGACATCAGCTACGCCGCGAGCTACGACCTGCCGGACCTGCTGTTCCTGCTGACCAATGTCGGCGGGGTCACCGTCGACTCGGTGAAGGTCACCTCCGACGTCGTGGACGACAGCTCGGTGTTGAAGATCGTCGGCGCCGACCAGCGACGTGGTGGCCGCTGGCACGCCCTCGACAACCACAGCCCGCTGCTGGTCAAGGCGCACTCGAAGGTGAACCTGCGGCTCCGGTACAACGGCGGGACGCACGGACCGGCGTTCAAGGTCGCGATCCCGGCCGGCACGAAGGGCTTCCGCGGCTTCCTCAGCGCCGCCGAATCGGAGAGCTACCCGTTCGAGCGGGGCTTCCCGCGCACCCTCGCCGGGGTGAAGAAGCTGGTCCAGAAGGCCGAGCGCAGCGACGAGGCGCAGATCGACTTCTACCTCTTCGGCGGGAAGTCGTCGTCGGTCCGGTCCCACCAGGCGACGCCGGCGGGTGGCAAGGTCATCACCGGCCACCTCGAGCTGAAGGTCCGGGTGAGCTGACCTGCGGC
This sequence comes from uncultured Actinomycetota bacterium, assembly GCA_963805345.1. Lineage (GTDB taxonomy): Bacteria > Actinomycetota > Actinomycetes > Propionibacteriales > Nocardioidaceae > Nocardioides. The sequence goes on along the minus strand of CAWDUA010000003.1, from coordinate 361,451 downwards.
GTATCCACCGGTCGACGGCCGTGCCGAGTCGCCACGCGACATCGGTGCGGCCGTCCGCCCGGGACGGCAGCGCGCGCCTACCGAAGGGTGACGGCGGCGCTGCGTCGGTGCCGGTGAAGGGCCCATGTCACGAGATCCGGCCGTGCTCGCCGAGCGCCCCGGGTCTCCCGTGAGCCCACGCAGATCGACCATGGCCCGGACGGGTGGTTCGAGCCGTGGGGGCCCTACCCTGGAGTCATGCCGGAAGGGACGTCGCCACTCATCGACCTCGTGCGCGAGTCCGTGATCGGCGAGGACCACGTGATGCTGACGCCGTACGGTCGGCGCCGCGTCACGTATGCCGACTACACCGCGTCCGGCCGCGCGCTGACCTTCCTCGAGGACTTCATCCGCGACCAGGTGCTGCCGAGCTACGCCAACACGCATACCGAGTCCAGCGGCACCGGTCTGCAGACCACGCGACTGCGCGAGGAGGCTCGCGACATCATCCGCAACGCTGTCGGTGGTGACGACGACACCGTCGTCCTCTTCGCGGGCTCGGGCTGCACCGGCGCCATCGCGAAGCTGATCGGGGTGCTGGGTCTCCGCATCCCGTCGGTGCTCGACGACCAGCACGACCTGAGCGCGCACATCCCGCCCTCCCAACGGCCGGTGGTCTTCCTCGGCCCCTACGAGCACCACTCCAACGAGGTCTCGTGGCGGGAGACCATCGCGGACGTCGTCACCATCCACGAGGACGGTGACGGCCACATCGACCAAGCGGAGCTCGCCGAGCAGTTGGAGAAGTACGCCGAGCGCCCGGTCAAGATCGGCTCCTTCTCGGCCGCCTCCAACGTGACCGGCATCGTCTCGGACACCTACGGCATCTCCGAGCTGCTGCACCAGCACGGGGCTCTGTCGTTCTGGGACTTCGCCGCGGCGGCGCCGTACGTCCGGATCGAGATGGGCGCGCCGGCCGACCACCCATTGGCGTACAAGGACGCGATCTTCCTGTCGCCCCACAAGTTCATCGGCGGGCCGTCGACCCCGGGCGTGCTGGTGGCGCGGCAGGAGCTGTTCGCGAACCGGGTGCCGGACGTGCCCGGTGGCGGGACGGTCGCCTACGTCAACACCGCGGAGCATCGCTATCTCGACGACATCGCGACCCGGGAGGAGGGCGGGACGCCCGCGATCATCGAGGCCGTGCGGGCTGGGTTGGTCTTCCAGCTCAAGGAGGCCGTGGGCACCGAGACCATCCGGTGCGCGGAGGAGCGGCTGCTCGAGCGCGCGGTCGCTGCCTGGGGGGAGGAGCCCGCGATCGAGCTGCTCGGCAACCTCGACGCGGCGCGCCTGTCGATCGTGTCGTTCGTGGTGCGATCACCGTCGGGCCGCTACCTGCACCACAACTTCGTCGTGTCGCTCCTCAACGACCTGTTCGGCATCCAGGCTCGGGGTGGCTGTTCGTGCGCCGGTCCCTATGGCCACCGCCTGCTCGGGATCGACCTGGAACGCTCCCACGAGTTCGAGCGCGAGATCACCGGCGGCTGCGAGGGCATCAAGCCCGGGTGGGTACGAGTGAACTTCAACTACTTCGTCTCCGACACCGTGGCCGACTACATCATCGACGCCGTACGCCTCGTCGCTCGGGACGGCTGGCGACTGCTCGAGGACTACACGTTCGACACCGCGACCGGGCGCTGGCGGCATCGCGACGGCCTGGTCGAGCCTCCGATCAGCCTTCGCGCGATCTCCTACGACGGTGGCGTCGCCCGGATGCCGAGCGAGCGTCTCACCGGGGAGAGGACCTGCTCGGTGAGCAGCTCCGCGAGGGCGCCGAGCTGCTCGTCGCGGCCCCGCGGCCGGACCTCTCGGCGCACCCCGGCAAGGTCAGCAAGGACTTCGAGCACCTCCGTTGGTTCGACCTCCCACCGAGCTGCCTGGACGCCTGAGCGGGCGGCCTCTCCGGGTGTGGGAGATCACGTCGCGCGGACCCCTCGCCGACTCGGAGCGTGGACGTACCCGGAGTATGATGTAAGAGTCGCATCAGCGACAAAGTCTCTTACATTACGCACGGGGCCCCGGAGGCCGGAGGGAGAGGGTAGGCATGAGCACGCAGATGTACCTGATGGGCGGTCTGGTCGAGAGCCGGGTGCTGTCCGATCGCGATCTGCGACAGCTCCGCGACGTCAAGGCGATGCGACGCGAGGAGCGTCGCGCGCGTCGCGAGCAGCGTCGTCACGCCTGACCCGCCTCATCCAGCAGGGGAGTGGCCCCGGTCCTCGGACCGGGGCCATTACCGTGTCCGCATGAGCGACGAGACGCTGCGGACCATGGACCTGACCCAGATCGGGGCCGGGCGCTACAAGGCGGTCAACGTGCGCGGGGGAGTGCTCCCGATCGGATCGGGCGACGACCCGGACTTCACCCCGGTCGAGCTGTTGCTCGCCGCACTGGCCGGCTGTACGGCGATCGACGTCGGCCTGATCACCGGCAAGCGCGCCCAGCCCGACGACTTCGACATCCGGGTCGAGGGCCACAAGGTGCGCGACGACGGCGGGTCCCACCTCGTCGACCTCAGCGTCACCGTCGCGATCCGGTTCCCCGAGGGGGAGGGCGGCGACGCGGCACGCGCGGTGCTGCCCCGGGCGATCCAGCAGACAGGCGACCGGCTGTGCACGGTCGGCCGCACGCTCCAGCTCGGCACCACCATCGCGTACGCCGAGGGCTGAGGCGCGTCGGACGACGTCGGTCAGCCTGTCGTGACCTTGGTGATCGTCACCTTCTCCTTCGGATGCCCGTCGCCCTGCCCGAAGGCGTTGTCGGTGCCCTTGGCCGCGACCTTGCGCACGGCCTTCACTCCGGCCGGCGAGATGTGCCCGAAGACGGTGTACTTCGGGGGGAGCGGCGTCTGCCGGTAGACGACGAAGAACTGGGATCCACCGCTGTTCGGTGCTCCGGTGTTGGCCATCGCCAGCGTGCCGGGGCCGTAGGTGTCGTCGGCGGAGAACTCGTCGGGGATGGTGTAGCCGGGACCACCGGTGCCGGTGCCCGTCGGGTCACCGCACTGGAGGACGTAGATGCCCGTCGCGGCGGTGGTGAGCCGGTGGCACGGCGTGTCGTCGAAGTAGCCCTGGCTCGCCAGGGAGACGAACGAGCTGACCGTGCACGGCGTCTTGTCGGCGTCCAACGTGGCGTCGAAGGTGCCGACCGACGTGTCGATCGTCGCCTTCACGGTTCCGGTGACGGACGGCGTGGACGGCGGGGGGTCGACCTTCTTGGCGGGCGGGGCCGTGGGGTCGGTGGGGTAGTCGCACGTGGTCGGGCTCGCGCTCGCGCTGCCGGTGTCGGACGGCGAGCTCGAGGAGTCGGCTGCGACGGAGCTGCCGGCGGAGCCGCCGCAGGCGGCCAGGGTCGGGACGAGCGCGGCTACGGCGGCAGCGGCGAGGAGTCGGATCGGCACGGCGTCGATGGTAGGAGGGCGCTGGTGACCGGGCGAGCCGTGACCGCCTCGCCGGCGCTGTGGTGTGACCTGCTAGACAGAGCCCATGGCAACCACCCTCCTGGGGGAGAACCCCGTCCACACCGTCGGCGAGCTGCCCGCGCGCGGCAGCCACGCGCCGTCGTACACCCTGACCGGCGTCGACGTCGCGGACTTCACCTCCGAGGCCCAGGCGGGCTCCCGGGTCGTGCTCAACATCTTCCCGAGCATCGGTACCGGGGTCTGCCAGGCGTCCGTGCGGCGCTTCAACGAGCTCGCGGCCGGACTCGACGACACCGTGGTCGTGTGCGTGTCCGCCGACCTTCCGTTCGCGCTGAGCGGCTTCTGCGGAGCCGAGGGGATCTCCGATGTGATCATGGGCTCGTCGTTCCGCAGTGCCTTCGGCACCGACTACGGCGTGACCATGGTCGACGGCGGCTGGCGCGGACTGCTGGCGCGCGCGGTCGTGGTGCTCGACACCGACGGGACCGTGCTCCACACCGAGCTGGTCGACGCGATCGGCCACGAGCCGGACTACGACGCGGCCGTCGCTGCGCTCGGCTGACACTCCTTCTTCTCGCGAGCCCGCGATGCCCCGGACCGTACGACGCGTGGTGCTGTTCGTCGCGGGTCTGCTGCTGATCCTGCTCGGGCTGGCGTTGATCGTGCTGCCCGGGCCGCTGACGATCCCGCCGATCCTGCTCGGGGTGTGGCTGTGGTCGCTGGAGTTCGAGTTCGCCCGGCACTGGCTTCGACCCATCAAGAAGCAGGGCTCCGCCGCGTGGGACACCGCCAAGGAGAAGCCGGTGCACACCACGGTGGTCACCCTGCTGGGGCTGGTCGGCGCGGCGTTCCTGATCTGGGCGGCCCTGCGCTACGACCTGCTCGACCGCGGCCGCGAGCTCGTCGGCCTCGGCTGAGCGGGCCGGTAGCGCGGGGCGATCACCGCCCGCGAACCCACCCCGGCACCGCGCCGGACGCCGTGGCGGCCCGGCGCGACATGGACGACCCCGGGTGCAATTCGGCACCCGGGGTCGTCGTCCGTACAGGGTCAGGCCTGTGGCGCGAGGGCGAACTGCACCCGGCCGGCCTCGTCGACCGACGCATCGAGGACCTGGTCGTCGAGCTGCTGTGACGCGGGCTCGTCGAGGTAGATCAGCGCGCCGTCGGCGGCGACGGTCTGGTCGCCGGGCAACGGTTGCTCGGCGGCGGTCACCGTCAGCCCCACCGTGGGGTCCTCGCTGCTGATCCGCAGCCCGGTGCTCTCGGACCCGCCCTGCTGGGCGGCGATGTTCTTGACGATCGTGCTGGCGTTCTCCGTGAGGGTGAGCAAGATGCTCTCCTTCTCGTTTGCTGGCAGGACCCGTTCCACCATTCCTCGCCGCCGGCGTGGATGCAAACCCGGCGTGTCGGCAGATGCGCCGTTTGGTCCCAAACCGCAGATTTCCGGACCGAAAGCCCGCGGTCTGTGACCAATCGGCGGGTCGTCAGGAGTGCGCAGCGGGAAGTCGGGGGGAGGGTCATCGCCCCGCTCATGCACATGACTTGACATAATGTCAGTTATCGGCGAACCAGGGAAGCCTGGAGTCCGGCCCCGCACACGCTCTGCGGTCCGGTCGGAGTGCCGCCGACAGAGGCGTGCTCAGATCGCCGCGCCGAGACGCTCGGCCAGGGCGCCGACCGCGGTCCGGAGCTGCGGTCCACCGACGACGCGGAAGGCGAACGGCTGCGCAGCCAGCTGCGCGGCGTACCACTCGGGCTCGTCGGTGGTCGCGACCAACCGGGTACGCCGCTTCCCCAGCCCCTCGAGCCGGCCGAACGACCGCGGCAGCCAGTGCTCGACGTCGCTCGCCGCCGCCTCGATCTCGACGTCCACCTCGTAGCGCCACCCCTGCGACAGCTGCTCCTCCAGCTCGCGGACCGGGTCCAGCTCGGCCGGTGGCGTGAAGCTGTCGGGGAGCCGGCTCACCCGGGCGACCCGGTCCACGCGCAGCACGCGTCGCGCGTGCTTGGTGTGCGACCAGCCGAGCAGGTACCACCGCCGGTGCCGCACCACCACCGCCCACGGGTCGACGTCCATCTCCCGCTCGCGATCGGGAGCGAGCCGGTAGGTCAGCCGGACCCGTCGGAGGTCCGCGCTCGCCTGCACCAGTGCCGACGTCGTCTCCACATCCGGTACGCCGACGTCCCACCCGCGCGCCGGCACCCGTCGGATCGCGTCGACCGGACCGGCCAACGGCTCCGGGAGCACCCGGACGATCTTGCCCAGGGCGCTGCCGACCGGGTCCTCCGGATCGGCCGCGTCGTGGCCCTCGAGGACGGCCATCACCAGCGCCAGCGCCTCGGTCGAGGTGAACATCAGCGGCGGCACCCGCAGCCCTCGTCCGGCCCGGTACCCGCCGTAGCGACCCCGTGTCGACTCGACCGGGATCCCGGCCTCGCGCAGCACCGCGACGTTGCGGCGCACCGCCCGGTCGGTCAGGCCGAGGCGTGCGGCGAGCTGCGCGGCCCCGATCCCGGGCTGGTTCTGGACCATCTCCAGCACCAGCAGAGCGCGCGCCGTGGGGCTGATGTCGTCCACCCACGCAGTCTGGCACAGCGTTCCGGACGCGAACCGTCCGGAAACGGCCCTAGCGTCACCGGCATGACCAGCAGGGACACGACACGATGACCGACCGATACCCGCCCTGGGAGCCGCCCTTCGCCGGTACCGAGGCCGAGCACCTCCTCGGGGCGCTGGACCGGCTCCGGGCGACCTTCCGGTGGAAAGTCTCCGACCTCGACGCGGCCGGGCTGCGTCACCAGGCGCCGCCCTCCTCGCTCACTCTCGGCGGGCTGCTCAAGCACCTGGCCACCCAGGAGGACTACGCGTCGGCGGTGAAGGTCGCCGGGGACCGGATGCCAGCGGTGTGGGAGGCGAACGGATGGGACGGCGACAACGACTGGGAGTTCAGCAGCGGCGCCGAGGACCCGCCGGCTGAGCTCTACGCCCTGTACGACGGTGCCGTCGCCCGGTCGCGGAGGGTCATCCGCGCCGCGATCGAGGACCGGGGGCTCGGCGGCGACTCGGCGGTCGCCCTCGAGGAGGGCACCCGGGTCAGCGTCCGGCGCATCCTCTTCGACCTGCTCGAGGAGTACGGCCGGCACACGGGCCATGCCGACCTGCTCCGCGAGGGGGTGGACGGACGGGCGGGCGAGGACCCTCCGCCGGACTGGCGTCCCTGAGCCACCTCGGTGTGCTCCCTGCGCTAGCCTGCAGGCCACGGCGGTGGGGCTCGCCGACACCCGACCAGGTGGTGGAACCGCGGACGACGCGTCCGCCAACAGTCCCTACCCGACAACGGTAGGAGCCTCCGTGACGCCGCACGACCCCGACGGACCGGCGCAGCCGCGACGTCACCACCACGACCCGCATCCCGGGTTCCCCGTCGACCCCGACGTCACCGAGGCCGACGTCCCGACCATCCCGGAGCGGGCCCTCCGCCTGCTTCGGAGACGACGCGACATCCTGCTGGTGATCGCGGTCGGCGGCGCCCTCGGTGCCGGCGCGCGCTACGGCGTGGCGGAGGCGCTCCCGCACTCCCCCGGAGCGTTCCCCTGGAGCACGTTGCTGACCAACGTCGCCGGGTGCTTCGCGATCGGCGTGCTGATGGTGGTGGTCGTGGAACGCCTGTCCGCCAGCCGGCTGGTCCGGCCCTTCTTCGGGACCGGTCTGCTGGGCGGCTTCACCACCTTCTCGACGTACGCCGTCGACACGCGCGCGCTGCTCGCGGCCGGTCGTCCGGCGATCGCCGCGGCGTACCTGTTCGGCACGCTGGTGCTCGGCCTCCTGGCCGTCGTGCTCGCCCTCCGCGCGACCGAGCGGGTGCTGCGGTGACGCTCCTCCTGGCGCTCGTCGGTGGCGCCGTGGGTGCGCCGACCCGTTACCTCACCGACGTGGCCGTCCAGCGGTTGCACCGCAACTCCTTCCCCTGGGGCACGTGGACGGTCAACGTGGTCGGCTCCCTGCTCCTGGGCGTCGTGGCAGCCGGATCGTCGTCCTGGACGCAGGGTCTCGTCGGCACCGGGTTCTGCGGGGCGCTCACCACCTTCTCCACGTTCGGCTACGAGACGGTCCGCCTCAGCGAGGAGGGCGAGACCGCGACCGCTGTGGCGAACGTCGCCGGCAGCCTCACCGTCGGGCTCCTCGCGGCGGCGCTCGGCTGGTGGGTCGGAGACCTGGCGGGGGTTTGACCGGGCTCCACCCAAATGGGTCGTTGACGCTGCCGGAGCGCAGGCGACACGATCGCGACGCGGCTTCAAGACCCCTCGGGAGGCAACGATGACCGGACTGCTGCGTACCGGTTGCGCGACCATCGGCACGGGAGCGGTCGTCCTGGCAGTGCTCACGTCCCCCGGCGCGGGCGCCGCTCCCCCGGCGGGGGCGGCGCCCGGAGGGCCTGGCTCGCTGAGCCGCTTCGACCTGGCGCGCAAGGACTGCGTGGGCACCGCCCGCAACCCGGGTCGAAGGTGTGGTTCACCGTCGCCGACGGGGTCCTGTCCGACGTCTACGAGCCCACCATCGACAACACGAACGTCCACACGCTGCAGTACGTCGTGACCGACGGCCACAGCTTCACCGACCTCCAGACCCGCGACCTGACCTACACCGTGCGCAGCGACCGGTCCGGGATGGAGTGCACGGTGACGGCCACCAGCGCCGCGCACGGCTACAGCCTCACCACGCACTACCTCACCGACCCTGCCCGGGACAGCGTCGTGATGCGCACCCAGCTGTCGGGACGCCACGCTCGCGGGCTGAAGGTGTACGCGCGCCTCGACGCGATCGTGAACGGCAACGGCGGAGGCGGCAGCGCCAACGGTGGCGCCGACAGTGGCCTGGTCACCTCGTCCGGGATCCCGGTGGTCTCGGACCCCCATACGGTCAGCCAGGCGACGAACCGCGACTACGCCGTGCCGACCTCGATGGCGCTCACCGCGGACCGGCAGGGCCCTGCCTCGGTCGGGTACGCCGACACCGTCTCCGACGGCCTCACCAGCCTCGACACGTCGCACGACCTCACGCCGTACTCCAGTGCGCCCGACGGGCACATCGTGGCGACCGAGCAGGTCGTGCCGCACCCCGGCACGCAGGCGTTCACCCTCGCCCTCGGCTTCGGCCGCGACCAGGACGCCGCGGTGCGCACCGCCCGGGCCTCGCTGCGCCGGTCGTTCACCGCCACCGAGCGTCTGTACGCCAAGACCTGGAAGTCGTACGACGCCCGGCTGCGGCAGCCGCGCGGGCTCACGCACGAGCAGACCGATGCCTACTGGCTGAGCGCCAACGTGGTGCGGGCGAGCGTCGACAAGACGTTCCCCGGCGCGATCGCGGCCGGGCTGGCCAGCCCGTGGGGACAGGCCGTCAGCGCCGGCGACCTGTCCGGTGGGAAGCCGGTGTACTTCGGCTCGTACCGCGAGGTCTTCGCGCGCGACCTCTACGAGGCCGTCACCGGACTGCTCGCGGTGGGAGACGTGGCGACCGCGCGTGAGGCGACCCGATTCCTGTTCGAGCGCCAGCAGCAGCCGGCCGGCAACATGCCGCGCAACTCGCTGCTCAACGGCAAGACCGCTCCCGACACCGGGGGCATCCAGCTCGACGAGACGGCGTACCCGATCCTGATGGCGTACCTCACCGGGCTGTCGCGCGACAGGAGGCTGTACGCCGACCACATCAAGCCGGCCGCGGACTACCTCGTCGCACACGGCCCGTCGTTCGGCAACGAGCGCTGGGAGGAGCAGGGCGGATACTCGCCCTCGACGATCGCCGCCGAGATCGCCGGCCTCACAGCGGCGTCCTCCCTCGCGCGGGTCCATGGCGATCGCGCGCATGCCCGGCTCTACCAGGCCGTCGCGGACGACTTCCAGCGGAGCGTGAAGGGCTTCACCGTCACCCACAACGGGCCCTACAGCGACGCGCCCTACTTCATCCGCCTCTCGAAGAACGGCGACCCGGACTCGGAGTTCATCTACGGGCTCGGGAACGGCAGCGTCGACGCCGACCAGCGCGCCGTGGTCGACGGCGGCTTCCAGGAGCTCGTCCGCCTGGGCGAGCTGCCGGCGGACGACGCGGACGTGCAGAACTCGCTGAAGGTGCTCGACCAGCAGCTCGGCACCCCGACCCCGACAGGCACCGGCTACTACCGCTACGGCACGTCCACGCCCGGCAGCGAGGACGGGTACGGCGACTGCTACACGCCCGACCCGACGAGCTGCCCGCAGGACGGCCAGCCGTGGCCGACCACCGACACCGGGTCCGGCCACCTGTGGCCCGTGCTCTCCGGCGAGCGGGCCGAGGCGGCGCTGTCCACCGGAGACCGCGGCCTGGCGCGCACCCAGCTCGGCTTCATGCTCGGCTCGGCCTCGGGGGTCGGCCTGGTGCCGGAGCAGGCCTGGGAGGACCCCGACCTGGCCCCCGCGCCGTACGGCAGCGACCCGACCACCGCGTCGATCGGCTTCCGAGACGGGCGCCCAGCCGGCTCCGCCGCGCCCCTGACCTGGGGCCAGGCCCAGGAGCTGCGACTGCTCGTCGACCTGTCCACCGGCCGGATCGTGGACCGCCCCGACCTCACCACGCGTCGGTACGTCGACCAGGCGCCGCCCGCGACGGCCGACGTGACCATCACGTCTCCCGCTGCGAACGACACCATCGCCGGACCCACGACCGTCACCGGGACCGCCAGTCCGGGCGCGACCGTCGACGTGAGCCTGGTCGGCAACGACACCCCGGGCTCGGACCTGGCCACCGTCAGGGCCGGAGCGGACGGCACGTGGTCGGCCCAGGTCGACTCTCTCTTCGGCTCCGACGTCATCACGGCCGCGGCGACGACCCCGTCCGGTGCGACCGGGGTCGCGCGTGTCAGCGTCAACGGCGACCTCGTCGGAGGCACGACGATCCTCGACGTCACCGACCCGACGGGCGACGACAACGGGCCGGGCACCTACCAGTACCCGACGTCGTCGAACTTCGCGCCGGGCTCGTTCGACCTCACGCGCTTCCAGGTCCTGCAGCAGGGCGACACGGTCTACCTGCGCACGACGCTGCGGAACCTGGTCGAGACCTTCGGCAGCCCGGACGGCGCGCAGCTGCTCGACGTCTACGTCCACCAACCGGGTGTCACTCCGACCAGCACCGACGCCGCGTTCACCAGCCGCAACTACACGATCGCGGCGGACGACGCCTGGAGCCAGCGGCTCGAGGTGCAGGGCTTCGCCGGACCGGTCTGGCAGGACGCGAACGGCGACCAGGTCGGCACCGTCAGCGGGGTCGTCGCCTCGCCGGCTGCCAAGACCATCACGATCGCGCTGCCGGCGTCGCAGCTGGGCACGCCGGGCTCCGGCTGGTCCTTCAACGTCGTCCTCACCGGCCAGGACGGGTTCTCCCCCGACCAGGCGCGGGGCTTCACGGCCACGCCCCAGGAGTACCAGTTCGGAGTCTGTGCCGAGGGCGACTCGTCGCCCATCTGCGCGGTGTCCCCCGCGTCCGTGGCCAAGGCGGTCGACGTGATCACCCCGGCCGGTGTCTCCCAGTCGACCGAGCTCGACCCCACCTCCGGCACCCCGGTCATCCACGGCGTACCGGTGCCGTAACCCTGCCCGGGGGACGCTTCCCCACCGGCCGCTCCAAGTTCGCCGTTTGGTCCCAAACCGCATGCTTTCGGCCCGCGATGTTGCGGTTTGGGACCAAACGGCGAAGGACGTCCCTGGTTGGATGGCCGGCATGGAGCCGGAGTCAGCCGAGGAGTTCTACGCCCGCGTCCAGGCCGCCACGGGGCCGGACGGCCGTCTGGTGGTCGCCGTCGAGGAGATGCCTGGATGGGACATCTTCCCGTTCGAGATCGACTCGCTGCGGATGAAGCCGCTGCAGCCGCTGGCAGACGCGGAGCCGCCACGGGGCGGGGAGGACCCAGCCGACTGCTGGTGTGCCCGGCCGCCGGACCCCGCCGCGGAGGAGCGCCTCGTGTGGAGCAACGACCGGTGGCGCCTCCATCTCGACTCGTCGATGAGACTGCCCATCGGCCTCAGCCTCGGTCCCGTCACCCACTGCGACCTGACGACGGTTCCCGACGACCTGGCCGGTGAGATGGGGCGGCTGATCGTCGCGGTCTCCGCTGCCGTGGAGGCGCTGCCCAGCGTCGGTCGCGTCCAGCTCGCGAAGTACGGCGACGGCGGCGCTCACCTGCACCTGTTCTTCCTCGCCCGCCCGGCCCGGATGCTCCAGCTCCGCGGCTCACCCCTCCTCGACTGGGAGGAGAACCTCCCGCCTGTCCCCCTCGAGGCCACCCGGGCCAACGCCGAGTTCGTGGCCGACCGCCTGCTGGCCGCGCTGGGAGGGACAGGTCCGGCCTGGCGTTGAGTCATACAAGAGGTCTTGTACGACGCCTGCGCTTGCGACGAGGCTGGGCGCATGCCTCGTCGTACCGCCGCTGAACGGCACCTCGTCTCCGCCCCACCGACTGCCCCGGAGCAGGATCCGTCGGACGAGCTGGCAGCCCTCCTGGTCGCCTTCCACCACCCACTGCGTCGGTGGCTCACCGAGCTGCTCGGCGTCGAGGGGCCGGCCAACGTCGGGCAGCTCGCCGCCCGCACCGGGCTGGCGGTCGGCTCGGTCAGCCATCACCTCAAGATCCTGCACCGGCAGGACCTCATCCAGCCGGCCCCCGAGCTCGCCCACGACACCAGGGAGAGCTGGTGGCGGCTGAAGCCGCGGTCGATGACGTGGAGCATCGAGGACTTCGCGGAGGGCACCCTCGGTCGGCGGGTGGCCCAGACCGCCGAGGCGGAGAACCTGAGGTTCCAGGTGCGTGCGATGCAGGAATGGCTACGGCGAGCACCGGCGGAGCCGTCCGGCTGGCGAGGGGCGGCGAACTCGGTCGACACCTACGTGTCGGCCACCCAGGACCAGGTGCGTGACTTCGCCGACCGCCTGGCCACGCTGGTGAGCGAATGGTCGTCGGAGTGCATGAACGACGCCGCCGACCATCCGGAGGTCGAGCGCCGCCCGATCCGCGCCATCGCCCGGGTCTTCCCCAGCGACCCGGTGCGCCCGTGAGCACCAGCACGACCGACCCGGAGCTGATCGGCTCCCCTCCACCCCCGGTCCGACGCGACCCGATGGTGCTGACCTGGCTCGCGGCCGTCGGGGTCTCGTGGTTCGGCGACTACGCCTGGAACGTCGCGCTGGCCTGGACCGCTGCCCACACCCTGTCGCCGGTGATGGCCGGGGTCGTCTTGGGTGCGGAGATGCTCCCCCAGGCCGCGCTCGTGCTGCTCGGTGGTGTGCTGGCCGACCGCTACGACCCCCGAAGGCTGCTCGTCACCGGTGAGCTGGGCCAGGCCATCGTCCTGGTGCTCGGTGCCGTCGGCTGGGCCTCGGGGATCCGCGGGGCACCCATCCTGCTGGCGATCGCCGTGGCCTTCGGGGTCGCCAGCGGCCTGACGCTGCCGGCGGGCACGACCCTCGTGCGCCAGATCGTGGCCGGCAGCGACCTGGGCACGGTGCAGGGCTGGAACCAGATCAGCAGTCGGACCATGAGGCTCCTCGGGGCACCGGCCGGCGGGATCCTGGTCGCCTCCAGCGGGCTGGTCGTGGTGATGCTCGTCGACGCGGCGACGTTCGCGGTGATCGCCGCGGCGCTCGTGGTCGTCGTACGCCCTCGCTTCAGGCTGCCCCGCGCCACCCACGAACGGTGGCGTGACACGTTCACCGACGGCATGCGATACCTGAGGAGCCACGAGACCGCGAAGCTGTTCGTGGTGGGCCTGACCGCGCTGAACGTCTTCGTCACGCCGGTCACCGGACTCGGCGTCGCGCTCCGGGTGAGCGGCTCGGACTGGGGCGCCCACTGGCTGGGCATCGCCGACGCCAGCCTGGCGGCCGGGGCCATCCTCGGCAGCGTGGTCGCCATCCGGTGGCAGCCCACGTACGGCGCGGCCGCGGGCTTCAAGATCCTGATCGTGCAGGGGGCGGCGATCGCGGGCGTCGGTCTCGGCTGGAAGCCGACCCTGGTCGTGTCGATGTCGGTGCTCGGCTTCACAGCCGGCGCGGCCTCGGTGTGGCTCAGCGCGGCATTCGTACGCGCGATCGACCCCTCGCACCTGGGCCGGGTCTCGTCGGTGACCAGCCTGGGTGACATGGTGCTGATGCCGCTCTCCGTGCCGGCTCTCGGGGCCCTCGTGCATGCCACGGGTGTGCTGACCGCGACCCTCTTGTTCGGCGTCTCGATGTCCGTGCTGTGCCTGTGGTTCGCGACCCGAAGGCCGCTCCGCACGCTTGCGGCGTGAGGCGGTCGCGTTCAGATGCCTGCTGGCCGGGTCGGTTCAGCGGGTCTTCCGACTGGTCGAGCCTGCTCCGACCGACCCTCGTCCGGGGGGTCGTTCGACCCCTGTGCCTGGTCCCCGCGGGCCATATCGGTCCGAATCGCCTACGTCGGCCCGTGCCGCGAGTCACGATGTTTCATCGGCTCAGCAGCACCGAACGGGCAAGGAGGCAGACCATGTGGGACCACGTCAACGACACCGACCAGCACCTCTCGCACGACCTGCCGTGCCCGCGGTGTGGCCACGGGGTCCACACGTTCCTCGCCTGCGACGAGCGCTGTGACTGCGCGCCCTGCGTGATGCCGGGCAGCGAGCTGCGCTCCGCCTGCTGACCCGCCGTACCGGCTCGACCTTCCCCCGGCCGAGCACGCCGCGCGCCCCCCGCCCAGGGCGCGCGGTCGGCGACGCCATCGCGCTGGGTCTTCCTCATCCTCGGCCCCAGCCACCCACCGATTGGTCCCAAACCGCACAGATGCGGCCCGGACATGCGCCGTTTGGGACCAATCGGCGCATGTCGGGACAACTACTGGGAGCCGCCGGCGGCGATGATGCGTTCCAGTTCGGCGATGGAGCGTGTGGTCTCCTCGTGGAGTACGGCGTGCCACCCGGCCGCGCGGGCGGCCTCCACGTTGACCTCGACGTCGTCGAGGAACACGATCTGCTCCGGCTCGACCGCGAGCCGGGCGGCGGTCAGGGCGTAGACAGCCGGATCGGGCTTGCCCAGCCCCACCTCGTGGGAGTACACGATGTCGTCGGTCATCTCCTCGAAGCCCCAGACCCGCTCGGCCCGGCGGGCGCCCGGTCCGGAGTTGGACAGGATTCCGGCCTTGAGCCCCCTCCCCCGGACGCCGGCGAACCAGTCCACCAACGGCTGGTCGAGCGTGCCGACGTACCACCGCCAGTAGTCGGCCATCAGCTCATCGGCCTGCGCGTCAGCGAGCCCCAGCCGGCGCCGCCAGTGATCGCGGATCCCGGCCTCGACGAGCTCGCCGAGCCCGGGCTCCCCCTCGAAGTCGGACGCGGCCGCGACCGCACCCTGCGTCAGGCCATGGCGCGTCTCGAACGGCGCGGGGAAGACAGTGTGATCGATGACCTCGAGCACCGAGCCGATGTCGAAGACCACCGCCGCGATCACCTGAGGGCTCCGGGTAACGTCGCGACCGCCATCCTTCCCGACCGCCCGCCACGACACGAGGAGTGCAGGCTTATCTCACAGATGAGATACCGTGACCACATGACCGAAGACTTCAAGGGCCGCATCGGGCAGCTCATCCGGGACGCTCGCACGCATCGCGGGCTGACCCAGCAGCAGCTGGCCGACCGCCTCAGCACGAGCCAGAGCGCCGTCAACCGGATCGAGAAGGGTCACCAGAACTTGTCCTTGGAGATGGTCGCCCGGATCGGATCCGCCCTCGACTCCGAGATCGTCGCGCTCGGCGCCGGCCCCACCCACCTGCGGGTGACCGGCCCGACGACTCTCTCCGGTGAGATCGAGGTCAAGACCTCGAAGAACGCCGGGGTCGCGCTGCTGTGCGCCTCGCTGCTCAACCGCGGGAAGACGACGCTGCGAAAGGTCGCCCGGATCGAGGAGGTCAACCGGCTGCTCGAGGTGCTCAGCAGCCTGGGCGTGCAGACGCGCTGGATCGGCGACGAGGGCGACCTCGAGATCATCCCGCCCAAGGACCTCGACCTGAGCGCGATCGACGAGGCCGCGGCCCGTCGTACACGCTCGGTCCTGATGTTCCTCGGCCCACTCCTCCATCGCGCCGAGACCTTCGAGCTGCCCTACGCCGGCGGCTGCCAGCTCGGCACCCGCACGATCGAGCCGCACATGGCGGCCCTCCGGCCGTTCGGCCTCGAGGTGAAGGCGACCGAGGGCTTCTACCACGCAACCGTCAACCGCTCGGTCGAGCCGGTCCGACCGATCGTCCTCACCGAGCGCAGCGACACCACCACCGAGAACGCCCTGATGGCCGCGGCCCTGCATCCCGGCACCACGATCATCCGCAACGCCTCGTCGAACTACATGGTGCAGGACCTCTGCTTCTACCTGCAGAAGCTCGGCGTCCAGGTCGACGGCGTCGGCACGACCACCCTCACCGTCACCGGTCGCACGCAGATCGACGTCGACGTCGACTACGCACCGGCCGAGGACCCCATCGAGGCGATGTCGCTGCTGGCCGCCGCGATCGTCACCGAGTCGTCGATCACGATCAAGCGTGTCCCGATCGAGTTCCTCGAGATCGAGCTGGCGCTGCTCGAGGACATGGGCTTCAAGTACGACCGCTCCGAGGAGTACGTCGCGCGCAACGAGCACACGCGGCTCGTCGACCTCACCACCTACAAGTCCCTCCTGACCGCGCCGCTGGACAAGATCCATCCGATGCCGTTCCCGGGGCTGAACATCGACAACCTCCCGTTCTTCGCCGTGATCGCGGCGGTGGCCGACGGACAGACGCTGATCCACGACTGGGTCTACGAGAACCGAGCGATCTACCTCGTCGAGCTCAACAAGCTCGGCGCGCAGGTCAAGCTGCTCGACCCCCACCGGGTGATGGTCGAGGGCCCGACCCGGTGGACCGGTACCGAGATCGTCTGCCCGCCGGCGCTGCGCCCGGCCGTGGTGATCCTGCTGGCGATGCTGGCTGCCAAGGGCACCTCGGTGCTGCGCTCGACGTACGTCATCCACCGTGGCTACGAGGATCTCGCCGAGCGACTGAACCTGCTCGGCGCCCAGATCGAGTCCTTCCGCGACCTGTAACCCCACCTGCCCCATCCGTCACAGTCTCTCTGCCGTTTGGTCCCAACCGCAGACTTCCGGGCCGAAAACCTGCGGTTTGGGACCAAACGGCGCAGGTCCGGGACTGGATACTGCTCGGTGTGACCCCGCGGACCGGCTTCCCGTTCCTCGACGACGGGGGGCCGGTGCTGGCGTTCGCCCACCGCGGCGGGGCACGGCACCCGGGGCTCCTCGGGCGGGAGAACACGATGGCGGCGTTCCGGCACGCGACGGCGCTCGGGTACGACTACCTCGAGACCGACGTGCACGTCACCAGCGACGGCGTGCTGGTGGCCTTCCACGACGCCCTCCTCGACCGGGTCAGCGACGGCGTCGGGAGCCTCGCCGACCTCGACACCGCCGCCCTGGCGCGGGTCCGGGTCGCCGGAGAGGCGGTGCCGACCCTCGCCGAGGTCGTGGACGCGTTCCCGGACGCCCGTTTCAACCTCGACCTCAAGGCCGACGGCGCCGTCGAGCCCCTCGCCGCCTTCGTCGTCGAGCGCGGTCTGCAGGACCGGGTGCTGGTCGGCTCGTTCTCCTGGCGCCGCCTCCACCGCTTCCGCGCTCTCGTCGGGACGCGGGTGCCGACCTCCGCCGCTCCGCTCGAGGTGGCGGCGTACGTCGTCCTCCCCGGCCGCCTCGCTCATCGTCTGGCGCCGCGGGTGGCGGCGCTCCAGGTCCCCCACCGCGTCCAGGGCCTGCCGGTCACGACCGCCCGCCTGGTACGACGTGCCCACGCTCGCGGCGTGCACGTCCATGTCTGGACCGTCGACGATCCCGACGAGATGCGGCTGCTCCTCGACCACGGCGTCGACGGCCTGATGACCGACCGCACCGATGTCCTCGCGGCCGTCCTGGACGAGCGCGGCCTCTGGCCGGGGACGAGGGCGTCGTGACCCATGACCTCGCCGACCTGGAGCCCCAGCAGCGGATCCGGGAGCAGCGCGCGTGGAACTGGTACGACTGGGCCAACTCCGCCTACTACACGACCATCCTGACGGTCCTCTTCGCGCCGTACCTGATCACCGTCGCGGGCCGCGCGGCCGGGTGCGGGAACTCGGCCGACGAGAGCTGCCACAAGACCGTCGACGTCCTCGGCGTCCCCGTGTCCGCGGGATCCCTTCCGTTCTACCTGACCAGCTTCGCCACCATCGTCAGTGCGTTCCTGCTCCCCGTCGTCGGTGCCCTGGTCGACCGGATGGGACACAAGAAGTGGCACATGGCCGGCTTCGCCTGGGCCGGCTCCTTCTTCGCCGCCCTGCTCTTCTTCATGCACGGTGACCAGTGGCAGCTGGCGGCGGTCGCGATCGTGCTCAGCAGCATCCTCGGCGGCTGCTCCCTGGTCAGCTACTACGCGATCCTCGTCGACATCTCCACCGAGGACGAGCGCGACCGGGTCTCGTCGCGGGGATGGGCTTTCGGCTACCTCGGCGGTGGCCTCCTGCTCCTGGTCAACCTGGTGATGGTGCTCGCGCACGGCAGCCTCGGCCTCGACAAGGAGCTCGCCGTCCGCCTGTCGCTGCTGTCGGCGGCCCTGTGGTGGGCCGGCTTCACGATCATCCCCGTCCGCCGGTTGCGTGACCGGCCGCCACGCGACGTCGTCCCGGAGTCCGGCGGGCTGCTCCACCGCAGCTTCGGCCAGCTGTTCACCACGCTGCGCGAGATGCGCCGCTTCCCGATGACGCTGACCTTCCTGGTCGCCTTCCTGTTCTACAACGACGGCATCCAGACCGTGATCGGGGTCGCCTCGACCTACGGCGCCAAGCAGCTCGGCTTCGGCGACGGCGTGCTGATCGCCACGATCCTGCTGATCCAGTTCGTGGCGTTCGGAGGAGCGTTGTTCTTCGGTCGGCTGGCCGGGAGGTTCGGCGCCTACTCCTGCATCCTGTGGGGCATCGTCGGGTGGATGGTGATCGTCGTGGTGGCCATGTTCCTGCCTCGCGGAAACGTCGCGACGTTCCTGGTCGTCGGCGTCGCCATCGCGATCGTGATGGGCGGTACCCAGGCGCTCTCCCGGTCGTTCTTCAGCCTGCTGATCCCCCACGGCCGCGAGGGCGAGTACTTCGCGCTCTACAACGCCTGCGAGCGCGGTACGTCGTGGTTCGGCACGTTCCTGTTCGGCGTGGTGTTCCAGCTCACCGGCTCCTACCGGCCCGCGATCGTCGCCCTGATCGTCTTCTTCGTGCTCGGTGCGGGCTTCCTGCTCCGCCTCGACCCGGCCCGTGGCGCGGCCGAAGCGGGCAACTCGCTGCCGGCGCGGGTGTGACCGGTCTCGCACGAGTGGAGGAACACCGGCCGACCGGCGTACGTTGAACAGATCAGGACCAAGCCGGATCCGTGTGTCGTCACGAATACCGGGTACGAACGTCTTGTGAATGTACGCCTCGGGGCTCGTACCGGGGGTCAACCAACCTGGAGGTGAACCTCATGGCAGAGCGCACACTACGTGGAGCGCGGCTGGGAGGACAGAGTTTCGAGGACGAGCGCGGCATCGAGTTCGCCGCCCGTCAGCAGTGCGGATATCGCTGTGTCAACGGTCACGAGTTCGAAGTCACCATGTCGGTCGAGGCCGAGGTGCCGGCGGTGTGGGAGTGCCCGCGCTGTGGCGCCGAGGCGCTGAGCACGTCGGGCATCCTGCGCGAGGAGAAGGCCGAGAAGCCGGTGCGCACCCACTGGGACATGCTGCTCGAGCGCCGCTCCGAGAAGGAGCTCGAGGACATCCTCAAGGAGCGCCTCGAGCTGCTCCGGGACGGCGAGATCGGCCCGGCCCACCTCCACCGTACGAACGCCAAGCGGCGCGTGAAGTCGAAGAACTAGTCGTCTCGGTCGTCGTCGACGACCTCGCCCCGGACAACGGGTCCCTGCGACCCGGGTCCGGGGCGTCGTACGTCCAGGATCCGGCGGGTGACCACGCGCGTCAGCAGCCGTCGTGAGACAGGACGTGTGAACGGCAGGATCAACAAGATGCCCACGATGTCGGTGACGAACCCCGGGGTCAGCATCAGCGTTCCACCGATGAGGATCAGTGCACCGTCGGCCAGCTCCCGAGCCGGCATCTGACCCGACGACAGCGCTGTGTTGAGCGACTGCCAGGCCCGTCGGCCCTCGCGCCCGATCAGCCAGGCGCCGAAGATGCTGTCGGCGACGAGCAGCAGGATCGTCCACCACGCGCCGATGACCTGGCCGACCTGGATGATCACGTAGATCTCGACGATCGGCATGATCACGAACGCCGCCACCAGGACCCACATCCGCAGGCTGCGACGCCGGAGTCGGCGACGCGGGAAGGGGCCGGTGCTCATGACCGACGCAGCGCTGCCGCCAGCTGCTCACGGCGCTCACGCAGGCCCCACGCGGTGATCCGGGCCAGCGACTCGGAGGCGACCCGTCCGCTCATCTTCGAGTCGCCGCGGACCCGCTCCACGAACTCGATCGGGACCTCGCGGACCCGGAGCCCGTGTCGCAGGCAGCGCACCACCATGTCGGTCTGGAACACGTAGCCCGTGCTCTGCACCGTGGGGAGGTCGATCGCCTCCAGGGCCGTGCGGCGGAACAGCCGGTAGCCGGCCGTGGCGTCGCGCACGGCCACGCCGAGCAGCGCCCGCACGTAGAGGTTGCCACCCCGCGACAGGGCTTCGCGGCGCCGTGGCCAGTTCACCACGCTGCCACCGGGGATCCAGCGCGACCCGATCACCAGGTCGGCGTGCACGAGCGCGTCGAGCAGCCGCTGGAGCTGCTCGGGCTGGTGGGACCCGTCGGCGTCCATCTCCCCGATCACGTCGAAGCCGGCGTCCAGCGCGACCTGGAATCCGTGCTTGTACGCCGCACCCAGGCCGCCCTTCTCGGTACGGTGGAGCACCCGGACCTGCTGGTCGCCGGCAGCCAGCTCGTCGGCCATCTTCCCCGTGCCGTCCGGAGAGTTGTCGTCCACCACGAGCACGTGCACCTCGGGCTGCGCCTGCCGCAAGCGCCCGACGATCCACGTCAGGTTGTCCGCCTCGTTGTACGTCGGGACCACCATCACCACGCGTCCCAGCCCGGCCGGGACTCCGGTGCCGGTCATCCGCGCTGCTCCTCGCGGGTGCGGGACTGCGGATGCGACGTCGGGCGGGTCATACGAGGGTCCTGTCGGTCGGGGTGGACGCGAGGCCGACCGCGGCGACGGGGCGGCGGCTCCGACGATACTGGCCGAGAGCGACCAGCAGGCCCACCGCCACCAGCGCCACACAGGCGCGACCGACCCAGGGTCCGATCCGGACCGCAGGGGTCACCGCGTCGAAGAGACCCACCTCCGCCTCGGCGTAGGACATGCTCCGCGGCGCCGTCGAGGTGACCACGGACCCGTCGGGCGCGATGATCCCGGTCAGGCCGTTGATGGCCGCCACCACGACGTAGCGGTGGGTCTCGATCGCGCGGAGCCGGCTGATCGCGAACTGCTGGTCGATCTGGTCGGTGTGGATGAACATCGCGTTGCTGGTCTGCACGACCACCAGCTGTCCGCCATGGGACAGCTGGGCGTAGAGCCCGTCGTCGTACGCCACGTCGAAGCAGATCGCGTCGGCGACCTTCAGCCCGGCGATGTCCAGGGGTGTCACCCGGGTCCCTCGCATCATGTCGCGGGGGATCTGGTTCAGCTGCGCGAGGTGCGAGCCGAAGAGCCAGCGCCACGGGATGTACTCGCCGAACGGCACCGGATGCCACTTGGTGTACCGATCCCCGGCGCCGGTGACCGGGTCGAAGACGATGCCCTGGTTCAGTACGTGCTTCGGCCCGCCGTCGACGACCACCCCCGCCAGCAGCGGCACGTCGACGGCAGAGACGGCCGACTCGATGTCCGAGCGCATCTCCGCGTCACCGAACGGGTCGATGGCGGTGGAGTTCTCCGGCCACACCACGAAGTCCGGCTCAGGCAGTCCGCCCGGCCGCGACGTCCGCGGCGAGCCGAGCGGTCTCGTCTGCGTGCTGATGGGTGATCTGGCGGTAGTGGGCGAGCACGTCGGTCCCGTCACCCGGCACGTTGCCCTGGACGGCGGCGACCGTCGCGTGTGCGGTCGCGGTGGCGTCGTAGGGAAGCGCCAGCGGAACGACGGTAGCGAGGACGACGCCACCGAGAGCGATGACGGAACGCCTCCTGTCGCGGCCCCGGGCGGCGTACGCCGAGGCGAGGAATGCCCCGAGCAGCGCCACCAGCAGACTCACCCCGGTGGCACCGACGTACGGCAACGCCCCCGACGCCGGGGTGTCCACGGCGGCGTAGGACAGCCGACCCCAGGGCATGCCACCGGCCGGCCAGTCGGTACGGATGTTCTCCATCGCCACCCAGGCGACCGCCAGCCAGACCGGCGCCGCCGGGAGTCGGCGCAACGGCACGGCGACCGTCGCCAGCACGGCGTACCAGGCTGCCTGGACCGCGGAGAGGCCCAGCCACGGCACCGTGCCCACCGCATGCATCCACCACAGCAGGGTGAACTGGAAAGCCGCCCCGAACACGAGGCCTGGCAGCCAGGCAGATCTGGCCGGCACCCCGGCGGTGGTGACGAAGAACGTCGCCACCGCGAACGGCATCAGCCAGTACGCGTGGGTCGGCGGGAAGCAGAGCGCGAGCGCCAGCCCGGCCACGAGGGCAGCGAGGCAGCGGGTCGGCATGGGGAGAAAGTAGCGCCCGGTGCTGAACGAACCGTGAGCGAGCAGGTCGAGCGAGCCGTATGCCGACAGGCGGGCTGCGCTGGGCGCCGGATGTGGCGCCGGATGTGTCGGCTTGCGAGCAAGCTCGCTGCGCCGCGCCTGCGCTCCTTGGTTCCGACTCCGTCGGAACCAAGGGTGCTCGTTTGGACCGGAGGGTTCGTCGGCCCTTCGGGCCGACCGGTCCGCGACTGGCTGCCGCGGCCCCGGAAGTTGTCTAGGGGGACCGAGTCCCCCTCCGGTCTCGCTCTCGTGGTCCAGGACCGATCTCCGCGGACCGGCTGTCCCGTGTGGGCGGCCTCCCACCGGGCGACCCGGTCTCTCGGACGTCGGTCCCGCTTCCACGAACGCCTGAGCGAATCGAGGGAACCTTCGATCCTCACGCACCGGATTGTCAACCGGTCGCTGACCTGCGAGGACGCACAAAGGCGCAGGTCAAGCGCCACCCGTCCGGGTGAAGTTCATCAAGAATTTGTCCACGAACGCGGCGTGTCGAGCCTCGACACACCTCGCAGGTGAACGGTCCTTAACCTCGACCGAACCCACGTCGCATGCTCCATGCCGTCAGGCCTTCGGCGGCACCACGACGGTGCCGGTCGCCGTGGTCGCGACCACGGGTGGGTCGAGCAGCTCGGCGGCACCCGGTCGCTCCTCGGTTGCCGCCCCGCGCGCCACCACGGTCACCGTGAAGTCGAGGACGCGGCTCCGCGTCCCCGCCGTGACCAGCTCACAGGAGACCTCCAGGACGTCGCCGGCCCGTACCGGAGCGCGGAACTGCACGTCGGAGTACGACGCGAACAAGCCCTCGTCACCGTCGGTGACGATGCACATCTCGGTGGCCACGTCGCCGAACAGACCGAGGCTGTAGGCGCCGTCGACCAGGTTCCCGGCGTAGTGGGCATGGGAGTACGGCACGTAGCGGCGGTGGACGACCCGCGTCCCGACCTCGGCGGCCATCAGCTGGCCTTCGTGGTCGTGAGTCGGTGGACGAGGAACGACGCGACCTCACCGGGCGTCGTCCCGCGGGTGAAGACGCGGTCGACCCCGAGCTCGTGAGCCATCGTCTCGTCGAACCGAGGTCCGCCCACGATCAACAGGGGTCGCCGGTCGGGCGGGTAGGACTCGCGGAAGGCCGCGGACATCTCGCGGGTGTTGAGCAGGTGCGCGTCGCGCTGGGTGACGACCTGCGAGACCAGGACGGCGTCCGCCTTCTCCTCGCGCGCACGCTCCACGAGCTGGGGAACGCTCACCTGCGCGCCGAGGTTCACGACCTTCAGCTCGCGGTAGTACTCCAGGCCCTTCTCGCCTGCGAAGCCCTTGATGTTGAGGATGGCGTCGATGCCGACGGTGTGCGCGTCGGTACCGATGCAGCCACCCACGACGACCAGCCGGCGGCGGAGGCTGCGCTTGATCGCCGCGTTCGCCTCCTTCGGCGTCAGCAGCGGGTAGTCGCGCTCGACGACCTGCACCTTCGACGGGTCGACGAGGTGGTGCACCCGGCCGTAGACGACGAAGAAGGTGAACCCCTCCCCCATCGGCTTGGCGTGGACGACGAGGGCAGGATCCATGCCCATCTTGTTCGCCAGCTGGGCCGCCGCACCCTCGGCCACCTTCGAGTGCGCCATGGGCAGCGTGAAGCTCAGCTGCACCATGCCGTCGCCGGTGGTGTCGCCGTACGGCCGGATCGGCCCGGTCACGTCGTCGGTCGAGCCGCGTTGCGAGCCGCTCGGAGAGATCTCGCTCATCGCCCGGCCTCCAGGAGCTCGCTCGCGGGGTTCCAGTACGCCGAAGACTTCTTGGCAACGCCCTCGAGGCCGCGCCCCTTGTCGGACGGCCGCTTCATCAGGCCGAACGTGCCGTCCGCGATCGCCTCGAGCAGTGGTGCCTGCCCCGGCTCGGCCTCGATCTGCTCGAGCAGGTCGATGGTCTCGGCGAGCACCTGTCGGGCGCGCTCGGCGATGAAGCCGTCGGGCGCGGGGCGGAAGTCCTCGTGGAGCCGCCCCGCGGCGTTCATCACGTAGCGCACGTTCTGCAGCGCGAGGTCGCGGTCGGAGAGCCAGGGCGTGACCACAGCCTCGGTCATCATCCCGACGAGCAGGATGCCCTGTCCGGTGAGGGCGCCCACGAGGTTGAAGAACCCGTCGAGCAGGTAGCCGCGGAAGACGTCGCCGGTCATGTGGCGCGTCGGCGGCATCCACTTCAGGGGCGCGTCCGGGAACAGGTCGCGCGCGAGCATCGCGTGGGCGAGCTCGAGTCGGAAGGAGTCCGGGATGTCGGGGTCGATCTCGAAGGCGTGCCCGAGGCCCAGCTGCCAGTCCTCGAGGCCGGCTTCCTTGGCGAAGTACTCGTTGAGCAGCTGGCTCGTGGTGACGGTGTGCGCGGCCTCGACGGCGTCGGCGGTGGTGAGGTAGTTGTCCTCGCCGGTGTTGATGATGATCCCGGCACGGGCGTGGACCTGGCGGCTGAAGCGCTGGTCGACGAACGTGCGGATCGGGTTGATGTCGCGGAAGAGGATCCCGTACATCGAGTCGTTGAGCATCATGTCGAGTCGCTCGAGACCGGCCAGGGCGGCGATCTCGGGCATGCACAGGCCGCTGGCGTAGTTGGTCAGCCGCACGTAGCGACCGAGCTCTCTCGACGTCTCGTCGAGCGCAGCCCGCATCAGGCGGAAGTTCTCCTGCGTGGCATAGGTGCCGGCGAAACCCTCACGGGTCGCGCCCTCGGGCACGAAGTCGAGCAGGCTCTGCCCGGTCGAGCGGATCACCGCGATGATGTCGGCGCCCTCGCGTGCAGCGGCCTGCGCCTGCGGGATGTCCTCGTAGATGTCACCGGTGGCGACGATCAGGTAGATCCACGGCTTCGCCGGCGCGTCCCCCACCTTGGCGATCAGCCGCTCGCGCTCCTTGCGGCGTACGTCGATCCGCTTGATGCCCGCGCCCACCTGGCGGCGGGCGGCCGTCGTCGCTCGCTTCGCGTCGGTGCCTTCCGGCAGCCGGAACCTGACCGAGCCGGCGGACGCCTTCTCGGCGAGCTCGCGGAGGTCGGCGCCCTCCCCGCGGCGTACGGCGTCCCAGACCGGCAGCGCGACGCCGTGCTCGAGGCCGACGTCGGCGCGGACGCAGTCGACGAGGCGGTTGACCCAGGGGGTGCCCTCGGCGTCGGCGCCCTCGAGACCGGCAAGCCGCAGGGTCGCGCGCTCGACCGACACCGTGGTGTGCTGCTGGGCGATCTTGACGATCGGTCGGCCGACCTTGCGGGCCAGTCCGCGTGCCTTGCGAACGGTGGCCGGGTCGAGGTCGAGGGCACCCCGCCGGGGTCGGGTGGAGGCAGCCATCACAGCCTCCGCTCGAAGAGGCTCCGCACGCCGGCGTTGCCACGCAGCAGCTCCAAGGCGTACGCAGCGTGGCCGGGCGTGTAGCCGTTGCCGACGAGCATGGTCACGTCGGCGGCCACCCCCTCGGCACCGAGTGCGGCGCCGGAGAAGGAGGTCGCCATCGAGAAGAAGATGACCGTCCCGCGGTCGGCGGTGCTGAGGATCGCCCCGCCCTCACAGCCGGGCACGTCGACGCAGACCACGGTGACGTCGACCGGCCCGCCGGTGGCCGCCACCGCGTCACGCAGGGCGATCGGGTCGCGGGCGTCGGCCACGACCACGTGGTCGGCCAGGCCGCTGTCGCGCAGCAGCGCCGCCTCGGCGTCGTTCGGCACCACACCGACCGCGCGGGTGGCTCCGGCCTGACGCGCAGCGGCGAGGCTCAGGGACCCGGACTTGCCCGCCCCGCCGATGACCGCCACCGACACGTCGGGCTCCGGGTGGGTCGAGACGTAGGTCTCCACGACGCGGCGGGTGAGGGCGGGCGCCCCGCAGACGTCCATCACGGCCAGGCTGAGCGTGGGCGGCAGGTCGTCGGGGATCGTCGCCGCGATCGAGCGCCCGAACAGGATGGCGTAGCCGTCGGCGGGGACCTGCTCGCCGAGGCCGTCCCAGCGCTCGAGGCCGTCCTCGATCACCAGCGGCGTGAGCGTGAGGGACACGAGGGTGGCGACCCGGTCGCCGACCGACAGGCCGAGGGTCGACTCGGGGCCGACCTCCTCGACGGTGCCGACCAGCATGCCGCCCGAACCGGTCACCGGGTTCTGCATCTTGCCGCGCGATGCCACGATGTCGAGCACCTCGCGGCGTACGGCGTCGCCGTCGGCCCTACCGTCGACGGTGTGGGCGGTCTCCAGCTGCCGGAACGACGCCGCGTCCAGGTTGAGCGTCTCGACCCGGACTCGGACCTCGTCGGGCCACAGCTCGCGCCGCGTGTCGAGGCGCTGGGCGGCCTGGGGCAGCACGACCGCGTCGTCGAGGACGCGGTGCAACCCGGTCGGGTCGCTCGTCGACCTGGTGTCGGATTCGGTGCTCAGCGCCGACATGCAGGAGTATCCTCCGTTGTAATCGCGTTCGGACGGGAGAATCTGCGGCGTGGCATTGGACTCGCCGCATGTTCTCCGCCTACTCTGACATGACGGCGCCGGACCACACAACCGGCGCGCCCGACCTGCCCGGACCCGGGCCATCCGCACCGCAGGAGATCGCCCCGTGAGCATCGAGACCTCGATCGGTCTGGAGACCGGTCAGCCGTACCCCTACCGCCGTACCGAGCTGGTCGAGCCCGACTGGACCCGGTTCCCCGGCTGGAAGGACGTCACCGCCGAGGAGTGGGCTTCGGCCCAGTGGCAGCGTGCCCACTGCGTGAAGAACGTCAAGCAGCTGCGCGACCTGATGGGCGACCTCGTCGACGAGCGCTTCTACGCCGATCTCGAGCGCGACCAGGCCGAGCGCGCCACCATGTCGATGCTGGTGCCGCCGCAGATGATGAACACCATCGCCCGCCACGACGAGCCGGGCGGCCCGGGCTCGCTGACCGAGGCGTTCTACGCCGACCCGGTTCGCCGCTACATGCTGCCGGTCCTCAGCGACCGCCGTACCGACTGGGCGTCCCATCCCCATGCCACCCGCGACTCGCTGCACGAGCACGACATGTGGGCGACCGAGGGACTCACCCACCGCTACCCCACCAAGGTGCTGGCCGAGCTGCTGCCGACCTGCCCGCAGTACTGCGGCCACTGCACCCGGATGGACCTCGTCGGCAACTCCACCGCCGTGATCGACAAGCTGAAGTTCGTGGGCAAGCCCAACGACCGGCTCGGCGACATGCTCGACTACCTGCGCCGTACGCCGGGTGTCCGCGACGTCGTCGTCTCCGGGGGCGATGTCGCCAACATGCCGTGGCCCCGCCTCGAGGCGTTCTTGACCTCGCTGCTCGAGATCGAGAACATCCGTGACATCCGCCTGGCCACCAAGGCGCTGATGGCGCTTCCGCAGCACTGGCTGCAGCCGGAGGTCGTCGAGGGCATGACGCGGATCGGCACGCTCTCGCGCGAGCGCGGGGTGTCGGTCGCGATCCACACCCACGTCAACCACGCCAACTCGGTGACCCCGCTCGTCCGCGAGGCCACCCGCACCATGCTCGACACCGGGATCCGCGACGTCCGCAACCAGGGCGTGATCCTCAACGGCGTCAACGCCGACCCGCACGCACTGCTCGACCTGTGCTTCGCGCTGCTCGATGGCGCACAGATCATGCCGTACTACTTCTACATGTGCGACATGATCCCCTACTCCGAGCACTGGCGGGTCTCGGTCGCCGACGCCCAGCGCCTACAGCACGCGATCATGGGCTACCTGCCCGGCTTCGCGACGCCGCGGATCGTGTGCGACGTCCCCTACGTCGGCAAGCGGTGGATCCACCAGCTGGCGGACTACGACCAGGAGCGCGGGATCAGCTACTGGACCAAGAACTACCGCACCTCGATCGAGGCGACCGACCCCGAGGCGCTGTCGCGCACCTACGAGTACTACGACCCGATCCACACGCTGCCCGAGGCCGGTCAGCAGTGGTGGGCCGAGCACGGCCGGCTCGACGAGTCGGCGCTCAAGGCCGCCGAGGTGGCCGAGGCCTCCCGTCGTACGGCGGCCCTCCAGGCCCACTGACCCCCGCCCGCGGCTCTCTCTTTGTCGCCGTTTGGTCCCAAACCGCACGTTTTCGGCCCGGATGCCTGCGGTTTGGGACCAATCGGTGCACCTCCGACCAGCCACGCATGAGCCCGGCGCGCGCCGCACCGGGCTCTCTCGGAATCGATCTGGCCCGCGCTTCGCAGCTCCTGGCGGACGGTGACCGCCGGCTCGGGGATGCGGTGCGTCTCGGCAGCAGTCTCTCGCTTGCACCACCCGGGGCCCCTCGGTGACCTACCATCGAGGGTGGGGGCCGAGCACTCGGGCTGGTTACCCGTGCCCGAGACCCACGACGGATGGAACTTCGAGATGCCCGCACAACCCGACCGCCGTACGGTCATGCGCGCAGCGGCCTGGGCCACCCCGGTGGTCGCCGTGGCCGTGGCCGCACCCGCCGTGGCCGCATCGGCCACGAAGCCGATCCTGCACTTCGACACCCTGAACCTGTTCGGTGCCGACTACGTCGCCGGTGACCCGACCACCCTCGAGTCGCAGATCCAGGTGCAGAACGTCTACGCCGCCGCCTCGCCGACCCTGACCACCGTGACGGTGGCTGTCACGTATCCCGACACCCGGGTGTCGGGAGCAGCGCCCACGTCGGTCGCCGGGTCCGGCTGGAGCTTCAGCAGCGCCGCTCACGTCGGCTCCACCTGGGTCTACACGTTCGTCTACGGCGGCAGCGTCGCACCCGGGGCATCCACGTCGACCCTCGACTATCACGTGCCTCTGACGTCGGCCGCCGCCGGCACCATCACGATCACCGGATCCGCCTTCGCCTCGGGTGGGTCCACGGTCGAGACGGCGAACTACAAGATCAAGTGACCACAGGCTGCTCTCAGCCGCCCGACCTAGCCTGACCGCGTGAGCCTGACGCGCCGGGGAGTACTGCTGACCGGGGTCGGCGCCCTGCTCGGCGGCTGTACCGCCCAGCAGTCGTCGACCGCCGCCCCTGCCGGCGGTGCCCCCACGAGCGATCCGTCCAGCGGACCGAACCCGACGTCCCGCTCGTCCGCCCCACCCGGCGCCCCAGTCCTGCCGGCGGTCACCGCCTGGACCCCCGGGCTCGGCGAGCTCGTCCCCGCCTGCAAGCTCGCAGCCGTGCGACGCATCGAGCGGGACGGCAACGACCGCGACTCCGCCCTGCAGGTGGTCGACGCGCAGTACGGCGGGTTGCTCACGGACACCGCCAGCGTGCTCGTCGTGACCCGTCGCTGGCGACGCCGCACCAACAGGATCACCCCCGAGGGCCGCACCTACGACGTCCGGCTGCGCCGCGTGGGCGCGTCCTGGCGCGTGACGGCCGTCCACCCGTCGCACCCCGGGCCGGCGGTACACCGGCCCTCCCCCGCGGCCCGTGAGGTGCTCCGCTCGGATCGCATCGTGCTGCCCCCGGCTGCGCGGCGCGACGTGGCCTCGGGGCGGGTGCACGAGTCGGTCCTCCTCGCTCTCCTGACGGTCTCGCGTAGCCATCGCCCCTCGGTGAGCGTCCTCAGCTCGGGACATCCGCTCTACGTCTTCGGGACCGATCGGCTCAGCGACCACCCGCGAGGTCGAGCGTTCGACACCTGGGCGATCGACGGTCGCGCGGTGGTCGACCCGCGCACCCCTCGCAGTCTGGTCGAGGACTACATGCACGCCGTGGCTGCCGCCGGGTCCTACAACGTCGGAGGTCCCGTCCTGCTCGGCTCCGCCCCCCAGTGGTTCAGTGACGACACGCATCACGACCACGTCCACGCCGGCTTCGCTGCCTGACGTGGACGTGGCGCCCGGGGGACGTCTCAGTGCGTGTGGTGCACCTCCTGGAGCGCGTAGACGGGGGTGTCGATCCCCTCGTAGCGCGCCTTGAGCTGCAGAGCCAGGTAGAGCGAGTAGTGCCGCGACTGGTGCAGGTTGCCCCCGTGCATCCAGAGGTTCTCCACCTGCGTGGGCTTCCACATGTTGCGCTGCTCGCCCTCCCACGGACCGGGGTCCTTGGTGGTGTCCGAGCCGAGGCCCCAGACCTTGCCCAGCCGGTCGGCGGTCTCCTGGTCGACCAGGTCGGCGACCCAGCCGTTCATCGAGCCGTAGCCGGTCGCGAAGACGACGAGGTCGGCCGGCAGCTCGGTGCCGTCGGCGAGCACGACCGCGTCGTCGGTGAGGTGGTCGACCTGCCCGTGCACGAGGTGCACCTCGCCGTCGGCGACGAGGTCGGCGGCGCCGACGTCGATGTAGTAGCCCGAGCCTCGACGCAGGTACTTCATGAACAACCCCGAGCCGTCGTCGCCCCAGTCGTGCCAGAAGCCGGCCTTCTCCAGGCGCTCGTAGAAGTCCTTGTCACGCTCGGCCATGGCCTCGTACGCCGGGATCTGGAACGTGTGCAGGATCCGGTAGGGCAGAGAGGCGAAGATCATGTCGGCCTTCTCCGTCGTGACCCCGGCCTCGAGCGCACGCTCGGAGTAGAGATCGCCCAGGCCGATGTCCATCAGGCTCGCGCTCTTGACGATGTGGGTCGACGACCGCTGCACCATGGTGACGTCGACGTCGTTCTCCCAGAGCGCGCCGCAGATGTCGAACGCCGAGTTGTTGCTGCCGATCACGACGGCCTTCTTGCCTCGGTACGCGTCCGGGCCGGGGTGGGCCGACGAGTGGTGGACGTCACCGCGGAAGACGTCGACGCCCGGGATGTCGGGCAGGTTGGGCTTGCCCGACATGCCGGTGGCGAAGACGAGGTGCTGGGGGCGCAGTGTCAGCGGCTTCCCCTCCCGCTCGATCTCGACGGTCCACTCCCCTGTCGCCTCCGACCAGTGGGCGCTGGTGGCACGCGTGCTCGACCAGTACGGCACCTCCATGACGCGCGTGTAGAACTCCAGCCAGTCGCCGATCTTGTCCTTGGGTGCGAAGACCGGCCAGTTGTCCGGGAACTTCAGGTAGGGCAGGTGGTCGTACCAGACCGGGTCGTGCAGGCACAGGGACTTGTAGCGGCCGCGCCACTGGTCGCCAGGTCGGGCGTGGGAGTCGATGACGAGGCTCGGTACGCCGAGCTGCCGGAGGCGAGCGCCGAGCGCGATACCGCCCTGTCCTCCGCCGATCACCAGGACGTAGGGCTGCGTGGTGCTGCCGAGGCTCTCCGCCTCCTGCTGCTGCCGCTCCTGCCACGTCGTACGGTGCTTGCTCGCCCCGTGCTCGGCGCCCATCGGACGATGGGTCCCGCGGGGTTCCTCGAACCCCTTGAGCTCGTAGAGAGTCGTCAGCAGGGTGAACGCCCGGTCCTCTCCCTCCTCCTCCACCAGGCGCACCAGGCCACGCCCGCGCCCCACCACGGTCTCGAACCGGATCCAGGCGGTCAGCACGCCGTCCGCCTCGTCCGGGGGCTCCTCGGTGACGAAACCGGAGGCTCCGGTGGTCGCCATCGTGTGCTCGAGCAGGTCGGTGACCCCGGCCCTGCCCTCGACGGTCGTGATGTTCCAGGTGAAGGCGACGAGGTCGCGCCAGTAGGAGTCGGTCGCGAACAGCGCCGCCGCGCCCGTGGCGTCGCGCGTGGCGAGGGCTGTCTCGAACCGGGAGAGCCAGGCGTCGACGCGAGACTGCGGGGTCGCGGAGGAGGCCTCAGAGGTGCCGACATCATCGCGGGCCGGAGCCTGGGTCATCTGTTGTCTCCTTCGCCTAGGCTGGTGTGACCGAGCACACACCTACCAGCGGTCCGGGGACAGGGTTGCGAGAGGTTGCACCCGTGCTCCGGGAAGGACCCATGGCCACCGACGAGCGCGCACTGCGCCGCACCCGCGAGACGGTGCTGACCGGCGGGCCGGCTCCGAGCAGCGGTCCGCGGCCCACCATCGCGGCGTCGTGGCGTCGGGTCTCGGCGGTCGGGCTCGACCCGGGCGCCGGTGCCGACGTACCGCCACTCGGAGAGGCCGAGCTGGCGCGGCGTCGCGCGGCCAGCGGTCTGGCCGAGTACGTCCCGCGGCTCACGGCGTCGCTGCATGCCGTCATCGATGCCGGCCAGCTGGTGGTCGTGGCGGACGCGGACGGCTGGGTGCTGTGGCGCGCCGGTGGGAGCGGCGTACGACGGCTGGCCGACGACCTGGGGTTCGTGGGCGGCTCCGCCTGGACCGAGGGCAACGTCGGGACGAACGCGATCGGCACGGCGCTGGTCCTGGGCGAGGGTGTGCATGTCCAGGGGCCGGAGCACTTCGTCGAGTCGCATACCAGCTGGGGCTGCGCCGCCACTCCGCTCACCGACCCGTGGTCCGGACGCACGCTGGGCGTGCTCGACGTGAGTGGCCCGTCCCGCGGCATGCACCCCGCCGAGCTCGCCCTCGTCGAGGCGGTTGCCCGACTCACCTCGCTCGAGATCGTCACCCGTCGACGTCACGAGCTCGATGCGCTGCGCGCCCGCGCGGCACCGATCCTGGCCCGGATCGATGGCGACGCCCTCGCCGTCGATGCCGACGGCCACCTGGCGGCTGCCGTCGGTGAGCGGGCGCCGACTCGTGTCGCGCTGCCGGACGACCTCGTGGCGGGAGAGGTGTGGCTGCCGACGCTCGGTCGTGCCACCGCCGAGCCACTGCCGGGCGGCTGGCTGCTGCGGTTCGGCCACGACGACGTCACGGCCGCCGTCCGGGCCGTGCTCGACCTCACCGGGCCGCCGTGTCTGCGGGTCGAGTCCGCGAGTGGCGGCTGGTCACGCCGGCTCTCGCCGCGCCACGCCGAGATCCTGCTCGCGCTCCGCGGCGCCGGTCCGGCGGGCATGACGGCGGGCGAGCTGGCGCGCGACCTGTTCGACGACCCCTCGCGCACCGTGACCGTTCGCGCCGAGATGTCGCGGCTGCGCCGGATGGCGGGCAGCCTGCTGGTGTCGCACCCCTACCGATTCTCGCCGGGCGTCGAGGTCACCGCGGAGCTCCCGGCCGACCCGACCGCCGTCCTGCCGGGCTCGAGCGCGCCCGTCGTACGCCGGCTGCGCTGACCCGACCATCGCCGTTTGGTCCCATACCGCATGCCTGCGCCCGGAAATCCCGCCGATTGGTCCCAAACCGCATTCCTGCGCCCGGAAATCCCGCCGATTGGTCCCAAACCGCATTCCTGCGGCCCGGAAACTCCGCCGATTGGTCCCAAACCGCAGATGTAGATCAGGTGATCGGGCGGCTTTCGTACGGCGTGCTGAGCACGATGGTGGTGCGGGTGGAGACGTTGGCCACCGACCGGATCCGCGCGATCAGCCCCTCGAGGGCGGACGGTGTCGCGACCCGGACCTTGAGGATGTAGGACTCGTCGCCCGCGACCGACCAGCAGGACTCGATCTCCTCGATGTCGCGCAGCCGCTCGGGGTAGTCGTCGGGCTGCGACGGATCGATCGGCGTGATCGACACGAAGGCGGTCAGGGCCAGCCCGAGCTCCTCGTGGTCGATACTCGCGCCGTAGCCGGTGATCACACCGCGCTTCTCCAGACGCTTGACGCGCTGGTGCACAGCGGAGGTGGAGAGACCCGTGGCTTTCCCCAGATCGGTGAACGACATTCGACCGTCCGCGGCGAGCAGCCGGACGATCGTTCGGTCGGTGTCCTCCACGTGCCGACCCTAGCGTCCCCGCGACCTCGAGGACCGAGACATGAGGCACACTCGTGCCCCGTGGCGAACCAACAGCGACTGATGGTCCTCGACTCAGCATCGATGTACTTCCGTGCCTTCTTCGGGGTGCCTGAGGTCCTCGCCCCCGACGGCACGCCGGTCAACGCGGTGCGCGGGTTCCTCGACTTCATCAGTCGGCTGGTGGCCGACTACCGCCCGACGCATCTGGTGTGCGCGTGGGACAACGACTGGCGGCCGCAGTGGCGCGTCGAGCTGATCCCGACGTACAAGGCACACCGCGTCGTCGCCGAGCGGCCCGGTCCCAAGCCGGACATCGAGGAGGTGCCCGACCCGCTCGAGCAACAGGTGCCGATCATCCTCGAGGTGCTCGACGCCTTCGGGATCTGCGTGGTGGGCGCCGACGGCTACGAGGCCGACGACGTGATCGGCACTCTCGCGACCGGCAGTTCGATGCCCGTCGACGTGGTCACCGGCGACCGCGACCTGTTCCAGCTGGTCTCCGACCGGGACGGAGTCCGGGTGCTCTACATCGCGCGCGGTGTGCGCAACCACGAGCGGGTGACCGACGAGGTGGTGGTGGGCAAGTACCGGGTCCTCCCGAGTCAATACGCCGACTTCGCGACCTTGCGGGGTGACGCCTCCGACGGGCTGCCCGGAGTTCCCGGCGATCGGCGACAAGACGGCAGCCTCGCTCCTCCTGTCGTACGGCGATCTCCGGGGCATCATCGCCGCGGCTGCCGACCCGTCCTCCGAGATGTCGCCGGGCCCACGTCGGCGGATCCTCGACGCCACCGACTACCTCGAGGTCGCGCCGACAGTGGTGGCTGTCGCCCGCGACATCGACCTCGCGTCATACGACGCGGTGCTGCCCTCCGCTCCCCGCGATCCCCAGCTGGTGGAGGCTCTCACCGAGCGCTACGGGCTCGGCAGCGCCCCGAGTCGCCTGACGACCGTGCTCGGCGGCTAGGACCCGCTCCGGGTGGCGGCCGCGCGCCGCCGGGCCCGGTAGGCCCGGGTCTTGAGCTTGTTGCCGCACCCGTACTCGCAGTAGTGACGGGACCGGTTCTTCGAGCGGTCGACGTACGCCCACTCGCACTCGTCGAACGAGCAGATCTTCAGCCGACCCCACTCACCAGTGGCGACGGTCTCGTGCGCGCTCACGGCGACCCGCGCGAGCCCACCGCGCACGCCCGGGTCGGTGGTGGTGAGCACCGGAGCCGTGCCGTCCCAGCCGAGCACGACCGGCAGCTCCGCGAGCACCTCAGTGAGGTCCGGGAGCCGCTCACTGCCGCCGTCGTGGTTGAGCTCCAGACCGCGCCGGAGGCCGGCTCGCAGGCGGAGCGCCAGGTCGAGCTCGGCCGCGCTGGCCTCCGGCGTCGCCGCCGGCACCAGGCCGACCCGAGTCAGCCAGCGTGTCAGGCCGGCGCGGCTGTCGAGCTCATCGGTCCCCTCGTCGTGGTCGCTGGTGTTCACGAAGTCGCGGACCAGCGCGACTGCTCCGCTTGCCTCGACGACGCCCACGCTCATGACACCAGCATAACGCTTTGACTGGTTGCACGAGGCATGGCGACACCGGCGTACCGTGTTCGCCAGTGTCGTACCGGAGCGAGGAGGACGCCGTGCATCCCGTGGGCTACGTCATCGGCCAGCTGATCGACTCGCACCAGCCGGGTTCCTTGGCGCTTCGTCGCCGCTCCCTCAGCCGGATGGGTCGACGCCCGGGGCGGGGCGTCGCCACGCCGCTCCCCGTCGCACGTCGTACGTCGCCCGCGCCCCGCCCCCGGCTCCTCCGCGCCTGACGGCCTGCGCCCGCGCGTGCTGTGGACGCGGTTTGGTCCCAAACCGCATGCCTTCGAGGCCGGAACCTGCGGTTTGGGACCAAACGGCAGGCAGACGAAGCCACCCGGACATCGAGGGCGATCAGTCCTCCAGCGGGGCCACGGCGACCACGCCGCGGCGGATCCGGCGTACGACGTCGCGCGCGGTGGCGCGAAGGGCGCGATCGCCCGCGGCGTCGGCCACCTGGCCGCACAGGTCGATCAGCTGCTTGATCCACCGGACGAAGTCCCCAGCGGTCAGGTCGCTCGCATCGAGCACCTCGGCGAGGTCGTCACCCTCACACCAGCGATACGCAGCCCAGGCGAGGCCGGAGTCGGGGCGACGCAGGAAGTCGAGCCGGTGCTGTCGCTCGACCTCCGACAGATCGCGCCACAGCAGCTCGAGCGCATCGATCGCCCGACGGGTGTCACCGCCCGGAATCCTCGCCGACACCACGTCGTCCGGGCGCCGGGCCTCGTAGACGAGCGTCGACAGAGCGGCCGCGAGACCAGCGGGTCCGAGCCGGTCGAGCACCCCGGTCCGGATCGCCTCGGCGACGACCAGGTCGAGCTCGGAGTAGATCCGCCGCAGCGGTTCACCCAGCTCGGTCACGTCGTCGTCGGCGAGGTAGCCGAGCGTCACGAGCACGTCACACACCCGGTCGAACTGGCGCGCCACGGTGTTGGTGCGCTGGTCGACGCGGCGTTCGAGCGTCTTGGCGTCCCGGTCGAGCTTGAACCAGCGCTCGGCCCACCGGGCGTGGTCCTCGCGGTCCGGACAGTCGTGGCACGGGTGCGCCCGTAGCTGCGCGCGGAGCGACTCCGCCACCGGGTCGTCCGAGACCGGATCCCGGCTGCCATCCCGGCTGGGTGGCGGCGGCGTGAGGTTGTGGGTCGCGGCACGCAGCGACGAGGCCAGGTCGCGACGCATCTGCGGGTTGCGGGGGTTGAAGCCGCGCGGCAGCCGGAGACGGGTCGTGGCGGTCACCGGCTTCGGGAAGTCGACCAGACTCAGTCGCCGGGCCTGCCGTTCGGCGGTGAGGACCTGGGGTCGCGGCCCGTCCGGCGACGGGCCGGGATCGAGCACCACGGCGAAGCCGGCGAACTTCCCGGCCGGCACCTCGATGACGTCCCCCCTGTGCAGTCGTGCCAGCGAGTGCAGCACTTCCTCGCGGCGGTCGGCCTTACGCGCCCGCGCCGCACTCTTCTCCAGCTCGGAGACGCGCTGGCGCAGGGCGGCGTACTCCATGAAGTCCCCGCGGTCGCAGGCCGCCGCCTCGGCGTACCCCCGGAGCGCGTCCTGGCTCTTGGTCAGTTGTCGGGCGAGCCCGACCACCGCTTTGTCCGCCTGGAACTGCGCGAAGGACATCTCCAGGAGTTCCCGCGCCCGGAGCCGGCCGACTTGGCGCACCAGGTTGACAGCCATGTTGTACGACGGGCGGAAGCTCGAGCGGAGCGGGTAGGTCCGCGTGGACGCCAGCCCGGCGACCTCGCTCGGGTTCATGCCCTGCTGCCAGAGCACGACCGCGTGCCCCTCGACGTCGAGACCGCGGCGCCCGGCGCGGCCGGTCAGCTGGGTGTACTCCCCCGGCGTGATGTCGGCGTGCGTCTCGCCGTTCCACTTCGACAGCTTCTCCAGCACCACCGTGCGGGCGGGCATGTTGATGCCGAGCGCGAGGGTCTCGGTGGCGAAGACCGCCTTGCAGAGCCCGCGCACGAACAGTTGCTCGACGCACTGCTTGAACGCCGGCAGCATGCCCGCGTGGTGCGCCGCGACCCCGCGCGTCAACCCGTCCAGGAAGTCGTGGTACCCCAGGACGTGACGGTCCTCGTCGGGCAGGTCCGCGCAGACCTCCTCGACGTAGGCGCGGATCTCGTCGCGCTCCTCCGGCGTGGTCAGCCGGATCCCGGAGCGCAGGCACTGCTGGACGGCTGCGTCGCACCCGACCCGGCTGAAGATGAAGACGATCGCCGGCAGCAGGCCCGCCGCGTCGAGCTGGTCGAGGACGTCCACCCGGCTGGGGATCCAGACGCGCCGACCGTTGCCCACGGAGCGACCCCGTCCGCGTCCCTGCGGACCCTTTCCTTTCGGGCTACGACGATCGCGCATCCGGCTGCTCGCGAAGTCGTCACGGGCGATCCGGAGCAGCTCGCCGTTGACGGGGGCGCCCTCCTTGACGAAACCGGCGGCCGCGTCGACATCGGAGGTCGCGAAGAGGTCCATCATCCGTTTGCCGACCAGGACGTGCTGGTAGAGCGGGACCGGGCGCCGCTCCTCGACCAAGGTGTCGGTGTCGCCACGGACCGTCTCGAGCCACTCGCCGAACTCCTCGGCGTTGGACACCGTCGCGGACAGCGAGACCAGCGCCACCGACTCCGGGAGATGGATGATGACCTCCTCCCAGACGGCGCCCCGCGAGCGATCGGCGAGGTAGTGGACCTCGTCCATCACGACGTACCCGAGACCCAGCAGCGTGCCGGAGCCGGCGTACAGCATGTTGCGCAGGACCTCGGTGGTCATCACCACGATGGGCGCCTCGCCGTTGACCGTCACGTCGCCGGTGAGCAGTCCGACGCGGTCGGCGCCGTAGCGGGCCACGAGGTCGTGGTACTTCTGGTTCGACAGCGCTTTGATCGGGGTGGTGTAGAAGCACTTGCGGCCGGTCTCGAGGGCCAGGTGTACGGCGAACTCCCCCACGACGGTCTTGCCCGAACCGGTCGGGGCGGCGACCAGGACGCCGCGGCCCTCCTCCACGACCTGGCAGGCGCGCCGCTGGAAGTCGTCGAGCGCGAAGTCGTACTGCCCGGAGAACGTGTCGAAGACCGGGTGCGGCCCGATGCTCATGCCAGGACCGTCAGGGCGCCCGGGGCGCACTCGACGGTCAGGGGCAGCGGGCCGAAGCGCTCGCCGTCGGCGTACGACACGATCCCCGGCGCCGCGACGGTCACCGAGCGGGCGAGATGGTGCTCGTACTGCGGGTGCGTCACGTGGGTGCCCTTGAACAGCTTGGGGTAGGTCCGGATCAGGCCGGGCTTGGACATCGGCTTGATGATCACCACATCGAGCATGCCATCGTCGAGCAAGGCGCCCTCGGTGATCCGCAGGCCGCCCCCGAACGACGGGCCGTTGCCGACCGCCACGAGCATCGCGTCGAGCTCGAGCCGGCGGTCGTCGATCTGGAGTGTGTAGGGCAGAGGCTCGAAGACTCGCAGCTCGGCCAGCGTGGCGATGTTGTAGCGCATCTGGCCCTTGGGCCAGGTCATCCGGTTGGCGCGCTCGTTGACCACCGCGTCGAAGCCCGCCGCGAGCACGGTGACGTAGTAGCGGTTGCCGCTCCGGGCCAGGTCGACGGTGCGCGTGCGGCCGGCGATGACCTTGTCGGCCGCGGCGACGGGGTCCTTGCGAGGTATGTCGAAGTAGCGCGCCACGTCGTTGCCGGTCCCGGCCGGGATGATGCCCAGCGCGGTCGACGACGTCGCGAGCGCCTGGACGGCGATGTGGACCATCCCGTCCCCTCCGCAGACCACCAGAGCGTCCACGCCGTCCGTGACGCACTGCCGAGCGAGGTCGAGGGCCTCGTCGGCGTCGCGGCCCTGGAGGCTGCGCACGGCCAGCCCCGCTCCGCGCAGCTCCGCAAGCGCTCGGTCGCGGACCCGGCCGCCCTTCCCCTTGCCCGCCACCGGATTGGTCAGCAAGGCGATCTCGCGTGTCGGCACGCGCGCAGACTACCGGGCGTCTGTCACTGCCGATTGGTCCCAAACCGCAACTGCGGCGACGCAAAACACGCCGTTTGGTCCCAAACCGCAGACCCAGGACTCGCCTAGCGGGGTCGTGCGCGCAGCCCAGTCGATCCGGAGGCGTACGACGTACGAGCCGGAGGTGGCCCCGACGGCCCGGCCCAGGCGCCCGACGGCTGTGATCGCGGTGTCGGCCACCAGTCGCGACCCGGGGACCGCGAGCACCAGACGGCCGCCGTCCCGGACCAGCAGTACCTCGCCGTACTCCCAGACCTGGTGCGCCCGGACCCGCAGGGTGTCGGAGGCGACCGGCGCCGGGTACGCGTCGTCGATGGCGAGCAGGTCGCAGCCCAGCGAGTCGACGCCGGGCGCCGACAGGGTCCCCTCGACCCGGTGACCTGCGGTGAGGCCACGCTCGGCGCTCCAGGTGACCTCGAGCTCCCCCAGCCAGCTCGGCAGGTCGAACGGGTCCACCTCGTCGTACGACGGGGGCTCGTGCGGCGCGGAGGTCACAGCGGCGACGCCTGGTCGTCCGCCCACTGATCGGTGCGGTCGGGGCGGTGCGCCCCCTTCCCGCGGATCCGGTCGAGGATCCGGGCGGCGACCTCCGAGAGCGCGAAGAGGATCAGCATCGGGATGCCGAGCATCAGCATCGAGAACGGGTCGGTCGACGGCGTCGCCACAGCGGCGAACACCATCGTGCCGACCACGATCCACGGCCTGGCCCGGCCGATCTGCTGCCCGGACACCACCCCGGCCAGGTTGAGCAGGAGCACGAACAACGGGATCTCCATCGCGATGCCGAACACCAGCAGCATGCGCACCAGGAACGAGAAGTAGTGCGTGAAGTCGATCAGATTGGTCACGCCGTTCGGCGTGAACGAGATCAGCACCTGCAGGCCCTTGGGGAGCACGTAGTACCCGAGCGCGACGCCGGCGATGAAGAGGGGCCCGGCGACGGCCGCGAACATCCGGGTGTACTTCTTCTCGTTCGCGTGCAGCCCCGGCAGCACGAACGCCCAGATCTGATAGAGCCAGTACGGGCTCGCCGCGATCAGCGCGACCACGCCGCACAGCTTCATCTGGAGCAGCAGGCCGCCGGTGGCGTCGTTGACCACGGCCTCGGTGCGGGTGCCGCTGCCGCGCAGCTGCTCCTGGGCCTGGTTGTAGGGGTGTTGGACGAGCTCGAGCAGCTGGTCGTAGAAGTAGATGGCGACGAAGAAGAGGATGACCAGGATCAGCGCGGACCGGATCAGCCTCGCCCGCAGCTCACGGAAGTGGTCCGAGAGCGCCATCCGCCCGTCGGGACCCACGGGATTGTGTGGTTTGCCGCGCAGGACGTCGACGACCCCGACGATGGACACGGCGATCTCGGACCTCGGTCAGACGGTCGGGTCGTCGCGGCGTTCGGCCGCCTGGCGCGCCTCGAGCGCGGCACGCTCGGCGGCCTGGCGCGCCTCGAGGTCGGCCTGCGAGGTCGTCTTCTGGGCGTCATCG
This sequence comes from uncultured Actinomycetota bacterium, assembly GCA_963805345.1. Lineage (GTDB taxonomy): Bacteria > Actinomycetota > Actinomycetes > Propionibacteriales > Nocardioidaceae > Nocardioides. The sequence continues at coordinate 320,494 of CAWDUA010000003.1, read as the reverse complement.
ACCTGGTCGTCGTCGGCCAAGCCCTTGGTCTCGGCCTTGAAGATCCGCAGCGCACGCCCACTCCCGCGAGCCAGCTCCGGGAGCTTCGAGGCGCCGAAGATGAGGATGACGATCGCCAGCACGATGAGCAGCTCGGGAGTGCCGATGTCGCCGATGAGCAGGGGCTGCATGAGGTGGTCCTGACGTGAGAAGGAAGGGCTCTGGAAGTCTAGCCCGCGGGATCGCCGTACAAGCTCAAAGCCTGCCGGATCGCCTCGGCCGTGCCGCTGGCGTAATGAGGGGGCGCGACGACGACGGCGTACGGCGCGAGGCGGAGCAGGAGGCGTTGCAGCCACTGCTCGTCACCGACCAGCAGATCGACCTGGGAGCCCCCGTCGGGGGCGGGCCGGACCTCCTGCATCGAGTAGTACTCCTCGACCCACCGGGCCTCCGGGTGCAGCGCGAGCGTCACCAGGGTCGCCTCCTCGCCGCCGGCGAACATCCCGGCGGACAGGTCACGCGGCTGGGCCTGCTCGGTCACGACGGCGCTGTCCAGCACCTCGGCCTCGTGAATCCGGTCGAGGCGGAACAAGCGCGGCGCATCGGCACTGTGGCAGAACGCGTCGAGGTAGTCGACGCCGTGATGGGACACGACGCGGTGCGGGTCGACGACTCGCTCCGACTCCTCGTCGCGCGCCGGCACGTAGTAGGTCAGGCGCACCTGGCGCCCACGGCGTACGGCGTCCTCGAGCTGGCCGCGCAGGGCGAGCGTCGCCGGTACGTCGTCGCCCGGATCGACCAGGGGCGGTGCTCCGGCTGCCGCCTCTTCGAGCTTGGCCAGGGCCCGGTCGACGACGGCGCGGGTCTCGCCGTCGGCTCCGGCGCGCAGCGCCCGGAGCGCCACGATGATCGCCGTCGCCTCCGTCGGCGTGAGCCGAAGCGGGCGGGCCAGGTAGTCGGCGTTGGAGACCCGGATCAGGCCGTCTCCCTCCAGTGCCTCCAGATCGACGTCGATCAGGTCGTCGGGGTAGCCGCCGGGGAGCCCGCACAGGAACAGCACCCGGAGGTCCTTCTCGAGCTGTTCGGGGGGTACGCCGATCACGCGCGCGGCCTCGTCGAGGGGCACCTGCTCCCGGCCGTGGAGGTAGGGCACGAGGCGCAGGAGGCGACCGACCTGGTCGCGGGCCGCACCGGCCGTCGACGTGCTCATGACGTGGCCCCGGCGGCGGCCCGCAGGCGGGCAACGACCTCGCCGCGCAGAGACGCCGGGCGCTCGACGTAGACGTCGGGACCGAGGGCGAGCAGCTCGTCGGCCTGGGCGCCGCCCGGGAGGACGAGCCGGTCCCAGGGCGTCGCGTCGTCGGGGCCGTCGACGTCGGGCTCGGTGCTGGCGGCGGCACGCCTCAAGACGATCCCCGCCCCGGGACGGACCAGGACGACGGCCTCTTCGGACGGCGCGGTCGGAGCGAGCCGCCGGGCGACCGCGCGGACGTCGGTGCCGGGCGGGATCTCGAAGGCGCCCGGGTTGCCGACGGCCTTGGCCGGGCCGACGACCCGCGAGAGCCGGAACACCCGCTCCTCGCCGCGGTCGGTGTCGAGGCCGACGGCGTACCACCGGCCGGAGAAGCGGACGACGCCCCACGGTTGGAGGTGTCGGGTGAGGGGCGCGTCGTACCCGGGGCGCTGGTAGTCGAAGGTGACTGCGCGGCGGGCCACCGTCGCCTCCCAGAACACGTCGAACGCCGGCTCGTCGGCGCTCAGCCGAGGCTGCGCGATGTCGAGGGCACCGAGATCGAGGGCAAGGCCGGCCGCCGACAGCTTGCTGACGGCGTCCGTCGTGGCCTCGGCGAGGCGCGCATGCTCCCAGACCTTGGTGGCCAGGGCCACCACCGAGGCCTCGTCGGACTCCAGGGAGATCTCCGGAAGGGCGAACTCGTCGGCCCGCACCCGGTACCCCGGCTCGTCGTCGAAGTAGGCGTCCATCTGGCCCACCTCGATGGGGACTCCGAGGCTGCGGAGCTCCTCCTTGTCGCGCTCGAACATCTTCTCGAAGGCGTCGTCGGAGGCGTCGGCGTACAGGATCGCGCGGATGCGGTCCTTGGAGACGTAGTTCCGCTGGACGAGCAGCATGATGAGCAGGTTGAGCAGACGCTCGGTCTTGGACGCGTTGCTCACCGGCTCCCCCGTGGACTCATCGGGGACTCCGTGACGACATGGCCCCCATCGTGCTCAGGAGGCGCCGAGGATGTCGACCACGAAGTACAGCGTGTCGGTGCCCTTGATGCCGGCGGTGGGCTGGCCCTTCTTGCCGTAGCCCTCCTTCGGCGGGATCGCGAGGATGACGCGGCTGCCCACCTTCTGGCCGACCAGGGTCTTGTCCCAGCCGGAGATGACCGCGCCCGTGCCGATCGCGAAGCTGGCGGGTTGCTTGCTGTAGCTCTCGTCGAAGGGCTTCTTGGCCTTGTAGACCTGGCCGAGGTAGTTGACCGTGATCGTCTGGCCCTTCTTGACCGTCGCACCGGTTCCCTGGATGAGAACGGCCGAGCGGAGCTTTCCGTCGGGCTTCGGGGTACCGGCGAAGTCGAGGGACGTCACGGTCGTGCCCTTCTCGACGATCTTCGGGGCCCAGGCCGGAGATGGCTGCGCCTTGCCCTCGGGACCCGTCAGCGGGGGCTTGGGCTTGCTCACGATGTCGATGATGACCAGCATCGGATCCTTGTTGCCGATGTTGAGCTGGGCGTTGCCGCTCGGACCGAACAGCTTTTCGGCCGGCGCCGTCACCGCGATCCGGGAGCCGACGGTGGCGCCCGTCATGGCGTCCGCCAGGACGGGGCTGAGACTCTGGTCGACCGTGACGCTCTGGGCACCGCCCTGGTCGTAGGTGCTGTAGGCGGTCTTCTCGGTGTAGCCGTCGCCGACCCAGATCTGGGCCGAGACGAGATCGCCGTCGGCGACCGTGTCACCGTCGCCCTTGGTGAGCGTCGTGTTCTGCACGTCGCTGACGGTCATCTTGCTCTTCCAGGTGACGTCGGGCGCCGTACCGACGTCACCGCTGATGGTGACGGCGTCGAGCGGGGTCCCCCGGACGAGGCCGACGAGCTGTTGCTTCCTCCGCACCCGGCGAGGGCGACCAGCGTCGCCAGCATGGCGACGGGCAGGAGGGAGAGGCGGGTACGACGGCGCACAGGGGGATCCTTCGGATGACGGCACGGGAAAACTCACCCTAGCCGGGCCCTCCCAACCCGCCCGCATCCGCCACTCGGGTCGCCTGCGTCGCCGTTTGGTCCCAAACCGCGGACTTCTGCCTCAAAACCCTGCGGTTTGGGACCAAACGGCGAGGTGACAGCGACGCGGTCGGGTTCACATGCCGTCGATGAGGCGCTGCACTCTCTCGTCGTACGCACGGAACGGGTCCTTGCAGAGCACGGTCCGCTGGGCCTGGTCGTTGAGCTTCAGGTGCACCCAGTCGACGGTGAAGTCGCGTCGGCGCTCCTGGGCCTTCCGGATGAACTCCCCCCGCAGTCGGGCCCGTGTGGTCTGCGGCGGCACGGACTTCGCCTCGAAGATCTTCAGGTCTGTGGTCACCCGGGCCACCGCACCGCGCTTCTCCAGGAGGTAGTAGAGGCCACGGTCGCGGCGGATGTCGTGGTACGCGAGATCGAGCTGCGCGACCCGGGGGTGCCCCAACGGTAATCCGTGCTTGGCCCGATAGCGGTCGATCAGCTTCCACTTGATGACCCAGTCGAGCTCGCGCTCCACGAGGCCGAGGTCGTCGGACTCCACCGCCTTCAACCCGCGCTCCCACAGATCGAGCGCGCGCTCGATGATCGGGGTCGAGATCTCACGACGGTCGACGAAGTTCCTCGCCTTGGAGAGGTACTCGTGCTGGATGTCGAGCGCGCTCGCCTCCCGACCGTTCGCCAGCCGGACCTTCCGCTGCCCCGTGACGTCATGGCTGATCTCCCGGATCGCTCGGATCGGGTTCTCCATGGTGAGGTCGCGCATCACCACCCCCTCCTCGATCATGCGCAACACCAGGTCACAGCTGGCCACCTTGAGCATGGTGGTGGTCTCGCTCATGTTCGAGTCGCCGACGATCACGTGGAGCCGACGGAAACGCTCGGCGTCGGCGTGCGGCTCGTCACGGGTGTTGATGATCGGCCGCGAGCGGGTGGTGGCGCTGCTGACGCCCTCCCAGATGTGCTCGGCGCGTTGGCTCACGGCGTACGACGCGCCGCGGGCGGTCTGGGTGACCTTGCCGGCGCCGACGACGATCTGCCGAGTTACCAGGAACGGGATCAGCACGTCGGCGAGCCGGTTGAACTCCCCGGAGCGGCTGACCAGGTAGTTCTCGTGACAGCCGTAGGAGTTGCCGGCGGAGTCGGTGTTGTTCTTGAACAGGTAGATCTCGCCGGCAATGCCCTCGTCGTGGAGCCGCTGCTCGGCGTCCTTGAGCAGCCCCTCCAGGACGCGCTCCCCTGCCTTGTCGTGGGTGACCAGCTCGCCGACGTCGTCGCACTCCGGGGTGGCGTACTCGGGGTGGCTGCCGACGTCGAGGTAGAGACGAGCGCCATTGCGGAGGAAGACGTTGGAGCTGCGGCCCCAGCTGACGACCTTGCGGAACAGGTAGCGTGCCACCTCGTCGGGACTCAGACGGCGCTGGCCCTTGAACGTGCACGTCACGCCGTACTCGTTCTCGATCCCGAAGATCCGCCGGTCCACGGCCTCAGCCTAGGCCGCGACCCCAGATCTGGCTCCCCCTCCCCTGCGCGGCGGACGGATTTCCGCCGTTTGGTCCCAAACCGCAGGATTTCGGAGCCGGGAGCTGCGGTTCATGCCCAATCGGTGACCCCCATCTCCCGCCGCCAGCGGTTCAGCAGCCGGTCGCGCCCCGCATCGGAGTACATCGAGTGATCCATCAGCCGACGCCACCGTCTCAAGCGATGGAGTTGATGCGGCCGATCCAGGGCACGGTCGAGCTCGTGCATCACCACGGCTGAGTGGTTGAGCAGATCGTCCAGGGTGAACCCGCGACGGACGTACGGCGTACCGGTCAGACGCCGTTCCCGCCGGAGGTCGGACGCCTGCTGGCTCGCGCCTCCGGTGGCCTGAACCGTCGTACTCGTGAACGTTCCCGGTCCCGGCGACCACCAGGTCAGCGCGCCCCAGGAGCCGGCCGTCCGAGTCGCGGAGGTCGACCTGCGACTCGACGGGAATGTCCATCGCGTCGTGGAACACGCGTAGCACGGTCTCGCCAGCGGACTCGGCGCGCCTGTCACTTCGGGCGTACGCCGCGCGCAAGCGGCGCACTCCCGGCCTTCCGGAGTCCAGCAACTTGCGCATGCGGTCGTGATCGAGGTGTCCCAGCGCCAGGGCTGAGTCGATCAGGACGACGAGGTCGAGATGGCCCAGGTCGCGTGCACATCGGAGCAGCACCTCCTCGGCCGAGTCGACAGGGAGTCCTTCGATCATCTCGGGGGCGTTCGGCTCCGCTGGCTCGATCAGTCGCGAGCAGATGATCCCGGGCCTGCGCGGACGGCGATGCGTCCCTCGGACGGCCGCGAAGACAGGCACCTGCCCCGGCAGTGCGGGCAGCCGCCAGCCGGCGCAGGCGCGCTGCCGTGAGATGGGTGAACACCGCTCGGTCGGGCAGCACCAGCATCCAGGCCGTCAGATCGCGCCGGAATTCGACGTCCTCGCAAAGACCTTCTGCCACAGGGACGAAGAGCCCATGACTCACCCTGCGATACCCGGCCAGCCGGACCTCACCTCGGATCGGTGTTGTGTCCCTTGACATGGCTTCAGCGTGTCAAGGTGCAGCGGCTCTCAGGTGGCGCGGGCGCGCACCTGTGGAGCATCTCGCTCCACGAGCTTGCTGTGGAGACCGATTGGTCCCCAACCGCAGCATTTCATGGCTCGTTGCTGCCGACTGGTCCCAAACCGCGACCCCAGCAGGCGAGGGCGGGGTCAGGGGGTGTCGGTGGACTCGCCCGGTGCCTCGTCCGGAGCTGATGGGGCAGGGGGCGTCTCGGGCGTCCCGTTCGAGCCGCGAGGCTGGTCGGCGTGCTCAGTCGGTCCACGATCGCCGAGCAGTGACTCCAGACGCGCCGGACCGAGGCGCACGAACTTCCGCGGCTGGGTGCGGGTCCGGTCGAGGACGGCCACCTCGAGGTCGCTCGCCGGAATCACCCGGTCCCGGGTCGCACCGGTCTCGTCGGGGGTGTGGCCCAAGGCGGCGACGGCCACGTGGAGCGCCGCGGACAGCGAGTCGTTCTCGGTGTAGTGCTCCTCGAGGTACGACGCCACGATCTCGTCCGCGCCGCCCATCACGGCGTACTGGTGCTCGTCGGTGACCTGACCCTGGTAGGTCAGTCGGTAGATCTGGTCGTCCGCGGCGCTGTCGCCGATCTCGGCGACGAAGATCTCCACCTCGTACGGCTTCTCGCCACCGCTGGAGAAGATCGTGCCCAGTGTCTGGGCGTAGGCGTTGGCCAGTCCGCGCCCGGTCACGTCGCGCCGGTCGTAGGCGTAGCCGCGCATGTCGGCCAGTCGTACGCCGGCGATCCGGAGGTTCTCGAACTCGTTGTAGCGGCCGACCGCCGCGAACGCGATCCGGTCGTAGATCTCGCTGACCTTGTGGAGGGCCTGCGAAGGGTTCTCCGACGCGAACAGGACTCCGTCGGCGTACTGGACGACGACCACGGACCTACCGCGGGCGATCCCCTTGCGCGCGAAGTCCGCCCGGTCCTTCATCAACTGCTCGGGCGAGACGTAGAACGGCATGCTCATGTGGGGGTGCTTCCGATCAGGTCAGGGCCGCGGCCGGGCCGTCGGGTCGGTTCATCCGGCCCGCGATCACGGCGTCGGCGATCGCGGCGACGTCGGAGTCGAGCAGGCGATGGCCGCCCTCGGCGGTGATCACCTGCACGATCGGGAAGATGCGGCGGGTCAGGTCGGGTCCCCCCGTGGCGGAGTCGTCGTCCGCGGCGTCGTACAGCGCCTGTACCAGGGCCGTGACGCACTCGTCCTGCGAGAGGTCCTCGCGGTAGAGCTTCTTGAGCGCACCGCGGGCGAACAAGGACCCGGAGCCGACGGAGTGGAACGCAGTCTCCTCGTACCGCCCGCCGGTGACGTCGTAGGAGAAGATCCGCCCCGAGCTCGTCGACAGGTCGAATCCGGCGAACAGAGGCACCACGGCGAGGCCCTGCATGGCCATGCCGAGGTTGGCGCGGATCAGGGCGGCGAGACGGTTGGCCTTGCCGTCCATCGACAGGGTCATCCCCTCGATCTTCTCGTAGTGCTCGAGCTCGGTCTGGAACAGCCGGACCAGTTCGACGGCGAGGCCCGCCGTGCCCGCGATCCCGACGCAGGAGTACTCGTCGGCCGGGAAGACCTTCTCGATGTCGCGCTGCGCGATGATGTTGCCCATGGTGGCCCGGCGGTCCCCGGCCATCACGACGCCGCCCGGGAACGTAGCCGCGACGATCGTCGTCCCGTGCGGCGCGAGGTCGCCCGCATGGCCCTGGGGTACGGCGCGTCGTGACGGCAGCAGGTCTGGGGACTCCATGGCCAGGAAGTCGGCGAAGCTGGACGTGCCGGGAGTCATGAAGGAAGCCGGCAGGCGGGAATCCGTCACTGTCCGCCCTTCTGGATGAACGACTTCACGAAGTCCTCGGCGTTGGTCTCGAGGACGTCGTCGATCTCGTCGAGGATGGCGTCGACGTCGTCATCCAAAGCTTCCTTGCGCTCGGCGACATCGGTCTCGGGCGCGACCTCGGCGACGTCCTCGGACTCGCCCGACTTGCGAGGCTGCTTCTGCTCCTGGGCCATGCCGTCACCCTAGCCGCTCACGCCCCACCGCGAGCCCGGACCACGACCCCCCGGTGGCTTCCAGTGCACCGCCGTTTGGTCCCACACCGCATGGGTGCGGGCCGAAAAGTCGCCGATTGGTCCCAAACCGCAATCTGCGCGGAAGACCCCCGGGCCGGTACGGGATCAGCGGGTGAGGGCGCGGAAGAGCTCCTCCGCGGTCTCACAGCGGTCGATCAGCGCGGCCACGTGCGCTCTCGAACCGCGCAGGGGGTCGATCGTCGGCACCCGCTGGAGCGACTCGCGACCGGGCAGGTCGAAGATCACCGAGTCCCACGACGCGGCGGCGACGGAGTCGGCGTACTTCTCCAGGCACCGCCCGCGGAAGTAGGCGCGCGTGTCGTCGGGTGGCGTGTGCATGGCACGCTCCACCGACACGTCGTCGAGCAGCCGATCGATCCGGCCGAGCTGGACGAGCCGGTGGTAGAGCCCCTTGTCCGGGCGGATGTCGCTGTACTGGTAGTCGATCAGCTGCAGCTTGGCGCTGTCCCAGTCGAGGCCGTCGCGGTCGCGGTAGGAGTTCAGCAGCTTCAGCTTGGCCACCCAGTCGAGCTCGCGCGCACACAGCATCGGATCCTGCTGCAGCCGCGTGAGCACCGACTCCCATCGGTCGAGCACGTCGACGGTCTGCGCGTCGGCGTCGGACCCGAGCCGGTCGTCGACGTACTTGCGCGCCAGCTCGAGGTACTCCCCCTGCAGCTGCAGCGCGGTGAGCCTGCGCCCGTCGTTCATCGGGATCAGCTCACGCAGCGTGGGATCGTGCGAGACGGCCCGCAGTGCCGCGACGGGTCCGTCGATGCCCAGGTCGGTGGTGATGAAGCGGTCCTCGATCATCGCCAGCACCAACGAGGTCGTCCCGACCTTCAGGTACGTCGAGATCTCGGCGAGGTTGGCGTCGCCGATGATCACGTGGAGCCGGCGGTACTTCTCCGGGTCGGCGTGCGGCTCGTCGCGGGTGTTGATGATCGGCCGCTTGAGGGTGGTCTCGAGCCCGACCTCGACCTCGAAGTAGTCCGCTCGCTGGCTGAGCTGGAACCCGTGCTCGCGGCCGTCCTGACCGATCCCGACCCGGCCGGACCCGACCACCACCTGACGGCTCACGAAGAACGGCGTCAGGTGGCGCACGATGTCGGCGAACGGCGTCGACCGGCTCATCAGGTAGTTCTCGTGAGCGCCGTACGACGCGCCCTTGTTGTCGGTGTTGTTCTTGTAGAGGTGGATCGGGGTGGCGCCCGGCGTCTGCGCGGCCATCCGAGACGCGTCGAGCATCACCTGCTCCCCCGCCTTGTCCCACCGCACGATGTCGAGCGGTGTGGTCACCTCGGGCGTGGAGTACTCCGGGTGGGCGTGGTCGACGTAGAGGCGGGCGCCGTTGGTCAGGATCACGTTCGCGAGGCCGAGGTCCTCGTCGGTGAGCTGGCTCGGGTCAGCCAGCTGCCGGCTCAGGTCGAAGCCGCGCGCGTCACGCAGCGGCGACTCCTCCTCGAAGTCCCACCGCGCTCGACGCGCCTTGATGGTGGCGCTCGCGTAGGCGTTGACGACCTGCGAGCAGGCCACCATCGGATTGGCGTGGGGCTGTCCTTGCACCGAGATGCCGTACTCGACCTCGGTGCCCATCACCCGTCGTACGGTCACGGGCCGAGCCTACGCGCAGCAGCTCCCCGGCCAAGCGAGACCACGGGCTGTCACACAGCAGATCAGCCGCTCGGCGCAAGGAGTCGGTGGACCTCCGACCTCGAGCCTCGCGACCGGAAGCCGTCCCCGACCGCGGCCACGAGCCTGCCCGGCTTCGGCGTGGAGGATGCCGGGCGGCGAAACGTTGTCGGGACACACGCCATCGGGGATGCGCCGCGCCGTGGGCTAGCGTCACGACGTGTCCTGGTGGAGCGAGCACGTCGTGCCCAGGGTGACCGACGTCTCGCTGCGCGGCCGCGCCATCGGCGAGTCGCGGGCCCTCGTGTGCGCCGGTCTGTCCGGGCGGGTGCTCGAGCTCGGCTTCGGTGGTGGCCTCAACCTGGTGCACCTTCCACCCGAGGTGGAGTCGATCGGCGCCGTGGAGCCCTCCGACGTCGGGTGGCGGCTCTCGGAGAAGCGACGCGAGCGCAGTCGGGTACCGGTCTCACGCGTCGGTCTGGACGGTCAGTCGGTGGCGGCGCCCGACGCGACGTACGACGCCGCCTTGTGCACGTTCACGCTCTGCACGATCCCCGACGCACTGGCCGCTCTGGGCGAGGTCCGACGGCTGGTGCGACCCGGGGGGACGCTCCACTTCCTCGAGCACGGTCTGTCCACCGACCCTCGGGTCGCGCGCTGGCAGCACCGGCTGGACCCCTGGCAGCAACGGCTGGCAGGCGGGTGTCACCTCACCCGAGACGCCGGCGCCCTCGTGGAGCGGTCGGGCATGGACCTGGCCTGGCTCGAGACCGGCGAGCTGCCCGGATTCAGCGGTCCGGCCGCGTTGACCTACGGCTACCTCGGCGTAGCCCAGGTCTGACCCCGGGGCCGTCGTACGTCTGCGGTTTGGGACCAAACGGCAGCGATTCAGGGCCCGCAAAGGTGCGGTTTGGGACCAAACCGCACGCATCCGGCGACCGTGACCCCGCGGTCACGATGGCCAGGGTGGCTCAGAGGTACTGACCGGTGTTGGGCACGGTGTCGATCGACCGGCCCGGTTCGGTGCCCTGCTTGCCGGTGATCAGGGTCCGGATGAAGACGATCCGCTCGCCCTTCTTGCCGGAGATGCGCGCCCAGTCGTCGGGGTTCGTGGTGTTCGGGAGGTCCTCGTTCTCCTTGAACTCGTCGACGCACGCCTGGAGCATGTGCGCCACCCGCAGGCCCCGCTGGTCGTGCTCGAGGAAGTCCTTGATCGCCATCTTCTTCGCGCGGTCGACGATGTTCTGGATCATCGCGCCGGAGTTGAAGTCCTTGAAGTAGAGAACCTCTTTGTCGCCGTTGGCGTAGGTGACCTCGAGGAAGCGGTTCTCCTCGGTCTCGGTGTACATCCGCTCGACGGTCGCCTGGATCATGCCTTCGACGCAGGAGACCCGGTTGCCGCCGAACTCGGCGAGGTCGTCGGCGTGCAGCGGCAGCTCGGGGATGAGGTACTTGCTGAAGATGTCGCGGGCGGACTCGGCGTCGGGACGCTCGATCTTGATCTTCACGTCGAGCCGGCCCGGCCGCAGGATCGCGGGGTCGATCATGTCCTCACGGTTGGAGGCGCCGATCACCAGCACGTTCTCCAACGCCTCGACGCCGTCGATCTCGCTGAGCAGCTGGGGGACGATCGTGTTCTCGACGTCGGAGGAGACCCCGGAGCCGCGGGTGCGGAACAGGGAGTCCATCTCGTCGAAGAACACGATCACCGGCGTACCGTGGCTGGCCTTCTCCCGCGCCCGCTGGAACACCAGGCGGATGTGGCGCTCGGTCTCGCCGACGTACTTGTTGAGCAGCTCGGGGCCCTTGATGTTGAGGAAGTAGGACTTCCCCTCCTGACCCGTCTTGGCTGCGACCTTCTTGGCCAGCGAGTTGGCGACCGCTTTCGCGATGAGCGTCTTGCCGCAACCCGGGGGCCCGTAGAGCAGGACGCCCTTGGGCGGCTTGAGCTGGTGCTCCAGGAACAGCTCGGGGTGGAGGTACGGCAGCTCGACGGCGTCGCGGATCGCGTCGATCTGGCTGACCAGACCACCGATCGAGCCGTACTCGATGTCGGGGACCTCCTCGAGGATGAGCTCCTCGACCTCCGACTTGGGCACCCGCTCGTAGGCGTACGCCGCGCGGCTGTCGAGCAGCAACGAGTCGCCGGCGCGGAGGGTGTCGGCCTTGAGCGGGTCCGCCAGACGTACGACGCGCTCCTCGTCGGCGTTCGCGATCACCAGGGCGCGCTCGCCATCGGCGAGTAGCTCCTTGAACATCACGACCTCACCGATCTGCTCGAAGTCGAGCGCGGCGACGACGTTCAACGCCTCGTTGAGCATGACCTCCTGGCCACGTACCAGCGACTCGAGCTCCACGCCGGGGCTGACGTTCACCCGCAGCTTGCGGCCACCGGTGAACACGTCGACCGAGTCGTCGTCGTTGCGCTGGATGAAGGTGCCGAAACCGGCGGGCGGCTGCGCGAGGCGGTCGACCTCCTCCTTCAGCTTCATGATCTGGTCGCGGGCCTCGCGCAGGGTCTGGGCGAGGCGCTCGTTCTGGGAGGTGACGGCCGACAGCGACCGCTGGGTGTCGGCGAGACGGAGCTCCAGCCCACGGTTCTGGGCGGGCGAGTCGGACAGGCGGCGCCGCAGGTCGGTCACCTCCGACTCGAGGAACCTCACCTGCTCGGCCAGCGCGCGCGCGCTTCGCTCCGCGCCGCTCGAGGCGTCCTGACCACTGCTCATGCGTCCCACCTCCTGTCTCGACCCTACTCGTCCACGGTGGCCCTTCACGCGCCTATCCGGACGCGTTTCTCACGATTTGATCTCGGTCGTTTCCGACCGGTAGGAGCCGGGGCGTCAGTCGGCGACTGGTTCTTCGGGTACGCCGGGTGGTCGCGGACCCAGGTAGTCCGGGCCGTAGGCGCCGGGAGCTGGACGGCGCTTCTTCACCGGTGGACGCTGACCGGGCGCCATCCGACGGGCGGTCACCAGGAACGCAGTGTGCCCGATCATGGAGTGGCCCGGCCGTACGGCCAGCCCCTCCACGTGCCAGTCGCGGACCATCGACTCCCAGGCCTGGGGCTCGGTGAAGCCGCCGTGCAGGCGCACCGTCTCCACGAAGCGCGACAGCTGGGTCGTGGTGGCGACGTACGCACACACGATCCCACCGGGCCGCAGAGCGCCGGCCGCCGCGTCGAGGCATTCCCACGGAGCGAGCATGTCGAGGATCACCCGATCGGCTCGCTCGCCCGAGGTCGGCAGCGCCTCCGCGAGGTCGCCGAGGGTGAGGGTCCAGGCCGGATGGTCGCCGCCGAAGAACTGTGTGACGTTCGCGCGAGCGACGTCGGCGAACTCCTCGCGACGCTCGTAGGACGACACCCGGCCGTGCGGCCCGACCGCGCGCAGCAGCGAGCAGGTCAGGGCGCCGGAGCCGACACCCGCCTCGACGACGTCCGCCCCGGGGAAGATGTCGACCATCGCCACGATCTGCGCGGCGTCCTTGGGGTAGACCACGGCAGCGCCCCGTGGCATCGAGACCACGAACTCGCTGAGCAACGGTCGGAAGACGAGGTACTCCCCGCCCGCCGACGACGTGACGGTGAACCCTTCGTCGCGCCCGATCAGGTCGTCGTGCTCGAGGTGGCCCCTGTTGGAGAAGAAGCGCTTGCCGGGTACCAGCTCGAAGTTGTGACGACGTCCCTTCTGGTCCGTCAACCGCACCCACTCGCCGGCCCTCAGCGGCCCGCGGTGGACCCCTGCCCACGCCTGGCTCGGCACGTCGGGCTGGGCGGTCTCGGAGGGTTTTTCGGACATGGTCGCGACCCTAGCGTCCGGCTCCGGCGTTGCGGTTTGGGACCAAACGGCGGAGTTTCGGCCCGAGAATCTGCGGTTTGGGACCAAACGGCGTCAGTCCACGCGCGGCGGCCCCGCGCCCCGCAGGGGTCAGGCGTGGGCGCGGAAGGCGCGGTCGACGTCGGCGGTGGACAGGACGCCGAAGATGCTTCCGTCGGCGTCGAGGAGGAGGTACTCGCCCGCCGGGCGCGAGCTGATGGCCCGGATCAGGTCCTCGCCACCGATACCGACCGGGAGACGGAGCCCGTCGTCGAGGGTCCGGGTGACCGACGACACGGGCACCCAGGCCCGGCGGTCGGCCGGGACCGACAGGAGCGCAGCCTCGTTCACGACCCCGATCGGTACGCCGGTCGAGGTCACCGTCACGATGCTCCCGGCCTCGACCTCCTGCGCACGGCGTACGGCTTCGGCCAGCGGCAGCTCCGGCGGGACGGTGAGCGTACGACGGGCCAGGTCGCGGGCGACGAGGTACGGCAGCCGCGACCGCACCTTCGCGGACTCGAGCGCAGCCGTCGCGCCGCTCCAGAGGAACATCGCGATGAAACCGGCGAAGATGAAGTCGATCGCGGAGACGGGCTGGTCGAGCAGACGGCTGATCAGCACCGGGTAGCCGAGCGCCATCACGGCGACGACCCGGCCGCCCCAAGCGGCGACGATCGTGCCGCGATGGGTGTCGCCGGTGGCCTTCCAGACCCCGGCCTTCAGCACCCGCCCGCCGTCGAGCGGGAGCCCAGGCACGAGGTTGATCACGCCGACCAGCAGGTTGGTGTAGGCCACACCGCCGACGGCCAGTCCGATCAGACCTCCGGGCGCCACCAGGCTCAGCGCGAAGGCGGCCGCCGCGACGCCCAGCGACGAGATCGGTCCCACGACGGAGACCCAGAACTCCTGCCGCGGGCTGGACGGCTCGTCGTCGATGGCGGTCATGCCACCGAGGAAGTGAAGTGTGATGGACGAGACCGGCAGCCCGAACCGCTTCGCCACGATCGCGTGCGACGCCTCGTGGACCAGGACCGAGAGGTAGAGGAGCACGGCCAGCATCAGCCCCGCGACGTACTTGAGCCCGCCGAGTCCCGGCTCCGCCCGCTCGACCGCGGGGGCGACCATGATCGCGATCACCCCGGCGACCAGGAACCACGACCGGCTGATCAACACGGGCGTACCGGCGATCGACCCGACCTGGATCGTCCCCACCGGACGGCGCACCGGTCCGCGGGATCCGCGGTCGTCACTCATACGGCGAGGCTACTTGACCGACGTACGGCGCGCGGCGTCGACGCGGTGTCGGTGCTCTCGCCTAGATTCGACGCATGAGCAGTACGCCGTCCCCCACGGCCTCACCGGCCGAGCTGAGGTCCACCCCGGTCGACGGGGTCGACGTCCTCGGCGCGCTCTCCCCGAGCCGGGCCTCCGACTTCATGACCTGTCCCCTGCTCTACCGCTACCGCACGATCGACCGCCTTCCCGAGGAGCCCTCCGCCGACGCGTTGCGCGGCACGCTGGTGCACAAGGTGCTGGAGGACCTCTTCGACCTGCCCTCCCACGACCGCACCCCCGACCAGGCCCGCGACCTGCTCGTGCCCACGTGGGACGCGCTCCTGGCCGCCGAGCCCGATCTTGCGACCCTCTTCACCGACGAGGGACCAGATGTCGCGGAGTGGCTCGGCTCGTGCCGCGTGGTCCTCGACCGCTACTTCACGCTGGAAGACCCGCGCCGCCTGGAGCCGGCCGAGCGCGAGCTCTACGTCGAGGCGCTGCTCGACTCCCGGCTGCTCCTCCGCGGCTTCGTCGATCGTCTCGACATCGCGCCCGATGGTGCGATCCGGGTGGTCGACTACAAGACCGGCCGGTCGCCGGGCGAGATGTTCGAGGCCAAGGCCCTGTTCCAGATGAGGTTCTACGCCCTGGTCATCTGGCGCACCCGCGGCATCGTGCCGGCCATGCTGCAGCTGGTCTACCTCGGCAACGGCGAGATGCTGCGCTACGTGCCGGATGAGGCCGACCTGCTCGCCACGGAGCGCAAGGTCGAGGCGATCTGGCGGGCGATCCGCCGTGCGGAGGAGACCGGGGACTGGCGGCCCCAGCGCACCAAGCTGTGCGCCTGGTGCTCCTACCAAGACGTCTGCCCCGAGTTCGGCGGCACGCCCCCGCCGCTGCCCGACCGCGCTGGTGACAGCGGCGAGCTGACCGCCGAAGACCTCGACGTGGCGGTCACGGCTCCCTGACGACCCCGAGGGGTGACCAGACTCATCCGCCGAGCCCGTTCCGCTCGGCCCACAGTGCGGCCTGGGTGCGGTCCACCACGCCGATGCGTTGGAACACCGAGGTCAGATGGGCCTTGACGGTGCGCTCCGAGATGCCGAGCCGGCGGGCGATCTGCTTGTTGGCCAGCCCTTGCCGTACCAAGACCAGCACCTCGCTCTCGCGAGGGGTCAGGTCCGAGGCAGCGACTCCCGTCGTACGACGCGCCCCGAGGAGCTCGCGGGCCGCGCGGGGGTTGATCGGCGACTCGCCCGAGGCCACGGACCGGATGCCGCGCAGCACCTCGTCGGGTTCGGCGTCCTTGAGCAGGTAGCCCATCGCGCCCGCGTCCAACGCGCCGACGATGCGCTCCGCATCGGAGTACGACGTCAGCACCAGCACGTCGGCCAGCTCCTCGCCGACGATGGTCCGGGTGGCGCTGACCCCGTCCACCCCGGGCATCTGCAGGTCCATCAGGACGACGTCGGGGCGAAGTCCCCGGACCACGTCGATCGCCTCGCCGCCGGAGGCGGCCACACCGACGACCTCGAGGTCCGGCTCGCCCGACAGCAGCTGCTCGAGGCCGGCACGCAGCACGGCGTGGTCGTCCACGATCACCACGCGGATCTTCGCGTCGCTCATCCTCGCTCCACCACCATTCTCACCGTCGTCCCGGCGCCGGGTGCCGAGTGCACCTCGAGTCGGCCACCGCCGTCCTCCACGAGGCTCTGCAACCCTCGCAGGCCGTAGGAGTCCTGCCGACCGTCGGCCCCGGCATCGAAGCCGACGCCGTCGTCCCGCACCGTGAGCGTGACCTGCCGTCCCTCGCCGAGGACCTCGACCCGGACCGTGGTCGCGTCGGCGTGACGCACCGCATTGCGGATGGCCTCCTGGGCGACCCTCCAGACGAGGGCGACCACGTGGTCGGGCGTGTCCTCGATGCCGGTCACCGTCACCGTCGGCGTGACGCCCGCGCCGGCCGCCTGGGCCGTGAGGTCCTCGAGGGCCGCCCCGAGCCCGCCGGCGTTGAGACCCGGGGGATGGATCTCCACCAGGAGGGATCGCAGCTGCCGCAAGCTCCGGCGCAGCGCCTCGCTGGAGCCGGACAGGACGGTGCGCAGCTCCGAGGGCGTGCCGGCCTCCCGGGCCGCTCCGGAGAGGGCGAACGCCGTACCGGCCAGCTCCTGGACCACGCCGTCGTGGAGGTCGCGCGCGATCCGCCGGCGTTCGGCCTCGGACGAGTCGATGGCACGCTCCATCAGCCGCTCCCGGGCCCGGCTGGCGCGGGTCAGCCGCAGGGTCAGTACGCCGATCATCGGCACCCCGAGGAGCAGGATCGCGAGCAGTCCGAGCGCGCTGATCCGCCGGAACGGGTTCAGCACCTCGGCGGCCCGCTGCTGGACGGTCTGCACGGAGTAGTAGGCCTCGAACAACAGCGGCTCGCCCTCCGGGGAGTCGATCCGGGTGTAGACCTCCAGCAGGCCGTCGTCCTCGGTCTCGAACTTGTTCTCGCGGCGTCGGAGGTCCGACAGGCCACCCTCGGTCGCGCCGCTGTCGAGGACGTCGAGCTGCTCGTCGTCCAGCGGGAACCTCGTGCCGATCAGCTGGGTCTTGTCGCTGTAGACGACGGTCCCGTCCTCACGCCAGATCTTGATGCGCTGCACGTCGGGCACGAGCAGGCGCTGACCCACCTGCCGGTCGAAGCGGTCGATGGCGCCGGCGTCGCCCGCGACCATTCCCTTCGGGATGGCCGGCTCGGCGACCGAGTGGGCCAGCAGCTCGGTGGTGACGCGGGCGTCGTTCAGCGCCTCGTTCCGGGCCGCGGTCCTCGACAAGCGGCCGGTCCCCCACCAGATCACCCCGAACAGCAGGAGGCTGGCCAGGACGAACTGCGCGACGGGGTTGCGGAGCACCCTCACCGCGCGCTCCTTCCCCGGCTCGCGGGCCGGGGAAGGCCACGCTCAGAGGGAGATGGTGCCACGGCACACGTCGCCGTTGGCACGACGTTCCGCACGGAACGTGAAGTGGTCGGCTCCCGCGAGGTCGGCCATTCGCCGCTCGACGCTGAACGAACCGCTTGCGCCCCGGGTGGTCGAGGCTCCCTTCGCGGACCGGGTGCCGTTGTGCTTGATCGTCCAGTCCCAGACCTGGCCGGAGCGGTTGCTGTCGACCTCGGCCTCGATCTCGATGCGGCCGTCGTCCGGCTTGGCCTTGAGCTTCCAGACGGCAGGGCCGCCACACCCGCCGTGGCTCCGTACGGCGCTGCCGCCCCCATGGCTGGCTGAGGCCGGCGCAACGCCGGCCAGCGGCAGCGCCAGAGCAGTGAGGGTGAGTGCCGCGAGGGCGGTCCGGGTCTTCATGATGTGCTCCTGATCGTCGTCCGTGGATGTCCACCCAGGGTTGCGCGACTCGGGTCCCGGTCACCATTGGTCGGTGGTACTACGACCTCCGTCGGACAGGGCTCCGCGCTGCGGCTGTGTGTTCGAGGTGCGCCGTTTGGTCCCAAACCGCAAAGATCCGGGCCGAAATGTCGCCGTTTGGTCCCAAACCGCAGAGACCCCGGCGGGTGGGGTGGGGTCGACAGGTCAGTCGGCGGACTCAGGGGGGTACAGGATGCAGGCGACGTCGACGTTGCCGGCCCGGCGCAGGCCGGGTCCCGGAGCGGGCTCGAAGTGGACGGTCACCCCAGACCCGGAGTCGTCGATCGCGGTGACGCCCGACCAGAGGGGCTCGGTCGGGTTCTCCGCCCTCATCCGGTCGAGGATCGCCCGGACGGCTGCGCTCCCTCCGGCACCGACGGCAGCCGTGGTCGACGGCTCGTCCAAGGGGTCGAGATCGCCGATCACCTTCTGCTCCTCGTCGTACGCCGCGCCCGAGCGCATCCAGTGTGACTCGACGAGCGCCCGCAGGTCTCGCGACTCCCACCCGCAGCCAGAGATCGCCTCCGGGCACCGCGGATGGAACGAGCAGCCCAGCGGAGGCTGCGCGGCATCCGGGATCTCCCCCCGCGGCAGGTCCCGGGGGACGCCCTTGTCCGGGTCGGGCTCGGGAATCGCCGCCAGCAGGGCCTTGGTGTAGGGGTGCCGCGGGTGGGCGAAGATGTCCTCGGTCGGCCCGATCTCGACGACCCGACCGAGATACATGATCGCGATCCGGTCGCAGAAGTACTTCGCCGTGGCCAGGTCATGGGTGATGTAGACGTAGGTCAGGCCGAGCTCTTCCTTGAGGTCGAGCATCAGCTGCAGGATCTTCGCCCGCACACTCATGTCGAGCATCGACACCGGCTCGTCGGCGACCAGCAGCTGCGGGTTGAGAACGAGCGCCCGGGCCATCACGACGCGCTGCTTCTGCCCGCCCGACAGATCTCGCGGGTACTTCCCGAGGAACAGCTCCACCGGCGAGAGCCCCACCCGCTCGAGCGAGGCCACGACCCGGGTGTGTCGCTCCGCCGCCGACCTCACGCCGTGGACGCGAAGGGCGTCGGCCACCGCCTCCTCGACGGTCATCGAGGGGTTGAGGGCGGCGTTGGGATCCTGGAACACCATCTGGACCTCGCGCCGGATCTCCCGGAGCTGCCGCCGGCTCAGCTGCGTCAGGTCGACGTCGCGCAGGTGGATCGATCCCTGGGTCGCCGGCACCAATCCCAGCAGCGCACGGCCCAGCGTGGACTTGCCGCTACCGCTCTCGCCGACGAGTCCCAGCACCTCGCCGGGTGCGAGCTCGAGGTTGATGCCGTCGACCGCCTTGATGGTGCCGGTGTCGCGGCCGAACAACCGCGACAGGGTGCCGCCACGCAGCTGGAAGTAGACGGAGAGGTCGCGCACCTCCACCAGCGGTGGCGTCGTGGGCGAGGCGGCGGGGGACGTGTCAGGCTTCGTCGACAACGGTCAGCTCCTCCTGCTCGAGCGGCTGCGTGCCACCCTCGGGGATCTGGTCCTCCGGACCCACCAGCCAGCACTCGACGCGACCGCCACCGGGGCGCTCGAGGTCGACGGGGTTCTTCACCGCGCACACGTTCATCGCCTCGGTGCACCGAGGATGGAACCGGCACCCGTCGGGCGGGTCGACGAGGTCAGGCGGCGCCCCGGGGATGAAGTTCAGCCCGGTGGTCGTCAACGAGATCGTCGAGCGCAGCAGGGCCCGCGTGTAGGGGTGCTGCGGGTTCTTGAACACGTCGGCCACCCGGCCCTGCTCCACGATCCGGCCGGCGTACATCACCGCGACCCGGTCGCAGGCCTCGGCGACGATGCCGACGTTGTGGGTGATCAGCAGGAGCGAGGTCTGGAAGTTGCGGCGCAGGTCGTTGAGGATCTGCACGATCTGCGCCTCGACGAGTACGTCGAGCGCGGTCGTCGGCTCGTCGGCCACCACGAACGCAGGGCGCAGGACGAGCGTCAACGCGATCATCAGGCGTTGCCGCATGCCGCCGGAGAACTCGTGGGGGTAGGACCGGTAGCGCGTCGGAGGGATCCCCATCAACCGGAGCACCTCGAGCGCACGCTCGCGGATCTCGTCCTTGGAGAGGTCGGGCTCGTGCTGCTTGATGGTCTCCTCGAAGTGCTGCGAGATCCGCATCAACGGGTTCAGGCGCGTCAGCGGCTCCTGGAAGATCATCCCCAGCTCGTGACCGCGCATCGCGTACGCCGCCTTGGGGCTGAGCGCGAAGATGTCACGGCCCCGGAACAGCACCTGCCCGTCTCGCTTGGCCCCTTCCGGCAGCAGACCCATCAGGCCGCGTCCGAGCGTCGACTTGCCGCACCCGGACTCACCGACCAGGCCCAACGTCTCGCCGGGAGCGAGGTCGAAGCTGACACCGTCCACGGCCCGGATCGCGCCCCTCGTCGTGCCGTACCAGACGCGGACGTCACGGGCGGAGATCACCGGCCCCTGGGAGGCCGGGGGGACGACGTTCTCGGTCAGGTCGATGCCCATGTCAGCTCTGCTCCTCCTGCGGCGGCCACGGGTTGCGCTCCGACATCACGACCGGGAGCAGCCTGCGGCGACGCAGTGTCGGGTTCAGGGTCTCGTTCAAGCCCTCACCCACGAGGGTCAGCCCGGTCACGAGCAGCACGATGGCGAGGCCAGGGTAGAGGCCCGTCCACCAGACGCCGGAGCCGGCATCGGCCAGCGCCCGTTGCAGGTCGTGCCCCCACTCGGCCGCCTCGGTCGACTGGATGCCGAGCCCGAGGAACCCCAGGCCGGCCAGGGTGAGGATCGCGTCGGCGGCGTTCAGCGTGGCCAGGACGGGCACGCTCTGGATGACGTTCCCGAACAGGTAGCGCCGCATGATCCTGATGTCGCGCGCGCCGATCGCGCGGGCAGCCTCGATGTAGGTCGCCTCCTTGGCGCTGAGGGTCGTGTTGCGGACCACCCGGTAGTACTGCGGGATGTAGACCACGGTCAGCGAGATCGAAACGGCGATCACGCTGCCGCCGTAGATGTCGATCAGCAGGAACGAGACCACGATCGCCAGCAGGAACGACGGGAACGCGTACAGCGCGTCCATGATCAGTACCAGGACCCGGTCGAGGGCGCCGCCGTAGAAGCCCGAGACCAGACCCAGCGGAACCCCGAGGACGACGCAGAAGAAGATGGAGAGGATCACCACCTCCAGCGCCGTACGGGCACCCCAGATCACGCGGGAGAGGACGTCGAAGAACAACCGGTCCGTGCCGAACGGATGGGTCGAGCTCGGGTGACCCACCTTCGGGAACTCGACTCCGTGGGCGGATGACTGCGCGAACCCGTAGGGGGCGAGCCACGGGGCGAAGATCGCACAGATCACGAAGACCGCGGTCAGGAGCACGCCCGCCACGAGCATCCACCGGGCGAGACCGGTCGTCTCGGTGAAGGGCTTGGCGAGAGCGGAGAGCAGGCGTCGCATCATCGGGCTCCCCACGGCGGTGTCCGCAGGAGCGACGCGGAGGAGGAGAACGTCGTGGGGTGGCTCATCAGTACCTCACTCGCGGGTCGATCAGCGCGTTGACGATGTCGACCAGGAGGCTGATCAGCACGACCGCCAGGGCGAAGAAGGTGATGATGCCCTGCACGGCGCCGTAGTCACGGTTGTTGATGTAGAGGACGAGCTTCTGGCCGATCCCCGGCCAGTTGAACGTCTGCTCGGTCAGGATCGCCCCTCCGAGGAGCAGCGCGAACTGGAGCCCGATGACCGTGACGACGGGGACGAGCGCATTGCGGAACGCGTGCCGCCAGGTCACGGAGCCGCGCTTGAGACCCCGAGCCTCGGCGGCCTCGACGTAGTCGGTCTGCATGGTCTGCAGCAGGTTCACCCGCACGAGTCTGATGAAGACACCGCAGATCACCAGCCCGAGGCAGACCGAAGGGAGGACCAGATGCTTCAGCACGTCCTGGATCGCGGCGCCGTTGCCGCTCAGGAACGCGTCCACCAGGAGGATGTGGGTCTTGGTCGGGACCTCGAAGACGGTGATGGGGCTCGCGTCCCCGGAGGTGGGAAGGCCGAGCGGCCGGGCCAGGTAGTACTGCATGAGGAAGCCGACGAAGAAGACCGGGGCCGCGTAGCTCAGGATGCCGAAGAGCCGGATCACGGCATCGGGCGCGGAGTCGCGGTAGCGGCCGGCGAGCAGGCCGAGCGGGATCCCGACGAGCAACGCGATGGTGAACGCGGCGATGGTGAGGGTCAAGGTGGCGCCGCCGTTGTCGCGGATGACGTGGAGAACCGGTTGGTTGTCGCTGAAGGTGGTCCCGAAGTCGAGGTGCGCCACCGAGGACAGGTAGTCCCAGTACTGCGCGAGGAGCGGCCGGTTGAAGCCGAGCGCCTCACGCCGTTGGTCGAGGGCCTGCTGGTTGAGCTTCCCGCCGAGCGCCGCCGAGACGGGATCCCCCGGCGCCACCCGCAGGACGAAGAAGACGAGCGTGAGGATGACCCAGATCATCGGGATCACCAAAAGGATGCGCTGCAGGATGTACCTGGGTAGGGACCCCGAGCCGGCACGCGTCATGGAAAGACCTCCTGGCACGGTTCATGGGGAGAGACCGCTCGGGCCTCCCCCCATGACCGTGTGCTGTGGGTCGGTCAGCCGTTCTTGGTGACCAACCAGAACCGGAAGATGAACGACGGGTCGAGCGTGCTCTCGACTCCGGACATCCCCTTCCCGTACACGGCGGTGTTCTGTCCCACCCAGGACGGGATGAACGGGACGTCCTTCGCCGCGATGTCCTGCAGCTGCCCGAAGATCTTCTCCCGCTTGGCCTGGTCGCTGGTGCCCTGTTCCGCGGCCACGAGCTTGTTCGCCTGGGGGTTCTTGTACCCGTTCTGGAAGAACCCACCGTCGACCAGGAACGGCGACAGGTAGTCGTCGGCGTCCGGGTAGTCGGGGAACCAGCCCAGGATGAACAGGTCGTAGGCGCCCTGCTTGTAGATGGTCTGGTACTGCTCCCACTCGGTGCTCTTCAGCGTCACCTTGAACAGACCGCTGGCCTCGAGCTGGCGTTGCAGCTCGTTCGCCTCGTCCTCGGTGCTCGGGCCGTAGTGGGTGGGGGTCCAGCCGACCGTGAGGTTGACCGGCGTACTGATGCCGGCTGCCTGCAGGATCTGCTTCGCCTTGGCCGTGCTCGGGTCGCCGTAGGTCTCCTTGAAGGAGTCCTTCTGGCCGCCGTACCCGGGCGGGACGATGGAGTACAGCGGGTCGACGGTGTTGTCGTAGGCGTCCTTGGCGATCGCATCACGGTCGATGATCTGGGCCGCAGCCTGCCGGATGGCGAGCTGCTTGCCGACCGGGCCGTCCACCTTCCAGACCCAGTACCGGATCTCGGAGCCCTTGCCCGTGGCCACGGTGACGTTGCTGTCGTTCTTCAGCGAGGCGATGTCCGTCGGGCTCAGGCTCCGCCAGGCGACGTCGACCTCACCGTTCTGCGCGGCGAGCTTCAGCGCGGACGGCTCCGAGTAGTACTTCACGAAGACCTGAGGCGCCTTGCCGGGGTTCGGACCCGAGTAGTTCGAGTTGAGCTCGAGCACCGCCTGCTCACCGGACTTGTACTGGCTCAGCTGGTAGGGACCGGAGCCGATGACCTTGTCGTCGGCCAGCTTCTTGTCCGCCGGGAACACCGCGTGGTCCACGATGGCCGCAGCGCCCGGGTAGGTGAGGACGTACTGGAACGTCGTGTCGGGATGATCGAGGTGGAAGACGACCGTCTGCGGGTCGGGCGTCGTGATGGCGCCCTTGTTCATCGTCACCGTGCCGTCCTTGGCGGTGTCGGTGATGCTGCCCAGCAGGTAGATCGCGGCGCCGTTCGCGTCCTGGATCTTGATCGCCCGATCGAAGCTGTACTTCACGTCCTCGGAGGTGAGCGGGTCTCCGTTGGAGAACTTCTCATCGGGGTTGAGCGTGCACGTCAGGGTCGTGGGGTTGTCGTAGGTGCACGACTTGGCGGCGTCGCCCTCGATCTTCGTCGAGTTCGGTGGGACCGTCACCAGGGTCTGGTAGAGGTTGTACTCCAGCGTGGAGGAGCCCAGGTCGTAGGAGCCCGCCGGGTCCAGCGCGGTCACCGTGTCGGTGGTGCCGAGGATCCACGGAGAGCCGCTTCCTCCCGCAGCGGCGTCTCCACCGCTGCTGCTGTTGCCACCGCCGCAGGCCGCCAGGGCAACGGCGAGTGCGCCGGTCCCGACCGCAGCCACGAGTTTGTGTCGGATCACGAGTCATCCCCTCGTTTGTTCAGGTGTCGCACCGGAGGTCTGGGTCGACCGGGCGCGTTCGTCCGAGGAACATAGCGGTTGGTCCCGATGGGGTCCATCACCGTGGGGCCTCAGGCAGGTCGCGATCACGCAACGATTCGCGGAGGCCGGCGAACCGCCGGTCACGTGGTCACAAAGCAAGCAGCGACGACGCGCTGAGACCGACCAGCGAGTGGGCGAAGACGCGCCCCGGGCCGGGTGGCACCGTCACGTGCAGGGGTACCACGAGCACCCTGCAGCCGGCGGCGACGGCCGAGGTCGCGCCGGTACCCGAGTCCTCGATCGCGAGGCATTCCGAGGCCAGGACGTCGAGGTGGCGGGCCGCGGCGAGGTAGGGCTCCGGGTGCGGCTTGCCGCGGTCGACGACGTCGCCTGTGACCACCGCGGCGAACGTGTCGTCGGGGAGGGCAGCCAGGATCGGCTTGACGAAGCGCGCGTAGGACATCGTCACCAGGCCGCACGGCACACCGGCCGCGTGCAGGGAGGCGAGGAGCTCCCGTGCTCCCTCGCGCCACGGCACCTCGCGCTCCACCCGCTCGATCACCGCGTCCAGCAGCTCGTCGACGATCTGCTCGGGGGCCACCTCGATGCCCATGTGTTGGCGGATGTAGCGCCCGGAGTCCAGCAGGTCGCTCCCGACGAGCTCCAGGGCGTGCTCGCGCGACCAGGTGCCGTCGTACCGCTCGGCGAGGGCGAACTCCGCCGCGATCCAGTAGGGCTCGGTGTCGACGAGGGTGCCGTCCATGTCCCACAGGACCGCCGCGAACGAGTCCAGGCGGCGTCCCGATCCTCCCGTCTGCACCCCGCGAGGCTATCGCCGGGTCGGGGAAGGTCGCCGTTTGGTCCCAAACCGCACGTTCTGGGACCGAAACCTTGCGGTTTGGGACCAAACGGCGGGTGTGACTGCCCGCCGAGGAGCGACGGGCGGGATCAGTCCTCGGGGTCGTAGCCCAGGTTCGGGGAGAGCCAACGCTCGGCCTCGGCCAGGGTCCAGCCCTTCCGCTCGGCGTAGTCGGCCACCTGGTCCGGGCCCAGCCGCCCGATCACGAAGTACTGCGACTCCGGATGGCTGAAGTAGATGCCCGACACCGAAGCCCCGGGCCACATCGCCATCGACTCCGTCAGCTTCATGCCGGTGTGGGTCTCGACGTCGAGCAGGTCCCACAACACCTGCTTCTCGGTGTGGTCGGGGCTCGCGGGATACCCCGGCGCGGGACGGATGCCGTCGTACTGCTCCTTGAGCAGCTGGCGCTGGTCGAGGTGCTCGTCGGGGGCGTAGCCCCACATCTCCCGGCGCACCCGCTCGTGCATCCGCTCGGCGAAGGCCTCGGCGAGCCGGTCCGCCAGCGACTCCAGCAGGATCCCCGAGTAGTCGTCGATCTCGGCCTTGAACTGCGCGATCCGCTCCTGCGTGCCGAACCCGGCCGTCACCGCGAACAGGCCGATGTAGTCCTTCAGACCGGTCTCCTTGGGGGCGACGTAGTCGGCCAGGCACCGGTTGGGGACGCCCGGTCGGTGTTCGCCCTGCTGACGCAGGTGGTGGAGTACGGCGTGCGGCTCGCGGCGCTGCTCGTCGAGGTACACCTCCACGTCGTCGCCCACCGCGTTGGCCGGGAACAGCCCGACCACTCCGCGCGCCGTCAGCCAGCCCTCCGCGACGACCCGGTCGAGCATCACCTGGGCGTCGTCGTAGAGCCGGCGTGCAGTCTCCCCCGACTCGGCGTCGTCGAGGATGTCGGGGAACGACCCCTTCATCTCCCACGCGTTGAAGAACGGCTGCCAGTCGATGTAGCGACGGACCTCCGCGAGGTCGACGTTGCGGAAGATGCGCACGTGCTGCCCTGCGCCCGGCAGCCCGATGTTCGGTGAGACGTCGTGATCCTGCTGGAGCAGCAGGCGGGGACGCGGCGGCCGGTAGCCGCTCCACTCGATCGGCGTCCGCCGGTCGCGTGCCTCGGCCAGCGTCGCCAGCGGCCGGTCGTTCTTGGCCGCGTGCCGGGCCCGCAGGGCGTCGTAGTCGGTCCGCACGTCGGCGAGGAGCTTCGGGCGCTGCCGCTCGTCGAGGAGCGCGGCGGTGACCGGGACCGACCGCGATGCGTCCTTGACCCAGACCACGGCGCCGTCGTACTTCTGGTCGACCTTGACCGCGGTGTGGGCTCGAGATGTCGTCGCGCCGCCGATCAGCAGCGGGATCGTGAAGCCCTGCCGCTGCATCTCGGAGGCGACGTTGACCATCTCGTCGAGACTGGGCGTGATCAGGCCGGAGAGCCCGATCAGGTCCGCGTCGACCTCGCGGGCGGTGTCGAGGATCTTCTGGGCGGGCACCATCACCCCGAGGTCGACGACCTCGTAGTTGTTGCACTGCAGCACGACGCCCACGATGTTCTTCCCGATGTCGTGGACGTCGCCCTTGACCGTGGCGGTGACGATCGTGCCGTTGGTCTCCTTGGCCGTGGCCAGCTCGGGCCGGTCCAGCTTCTCCTGCTCGATGAACGGGATCAGGTAGGCGACCGCCTTCTTCATCACCCGGGCACTCTTGACCACCTGCGGCAGGAACATCTTGCCGCTGCCGAAGAGGTCGCCGACGACGTTCATCCCGTCCATCAGCGGTCCCTCGATCACCTCGATCGGGCGGCCGCCGCGGTCGGCGATCAGCGCCCTCAGCTCCTCGGTGTCGGCCTCGACGTGGCCGTCGATCCCCTTCACCAGGGCGTGGGTGATCCGCTCCTCCACCGGCAGCTCACGCCACTCCTCCGTGGCGACCTCGCCCACGCCCGCCGCGATGTTGAAGCGCTCGGCGATCTCCAGCAGCCTCTCGGCGGCGTCGGGACGGCGGTTGAGCACGACGTCCTCGATCCGCTCGCGCAGCTCGCCGTCCACCTGGTCGTAGACGACGAGCGCACCTGCGTTGACGATGCCCATGTCGAGACCGGCCGCGATCGCGTGATACAGGAACACCGCGTGGATGGCCTCGCGCACCGGGTTGTTGCCGCGGAAGGAGAAGCTGACGTTGGAGATGCCGCCCGACACCAGGGCACCGGGCAGGTTCTGCTTGATCCAGCGGGTGGCCTCGATGAAGTCGCGGCCGTATGTCGCGTGCTCCTCGATACCGGTCGCGACCGCGAAGACGTTGGGGTCGAAGATGATGTCCTCGGCCGGGAAGCCCACCTGCTCGGTGAGGATCCGGTATGCGCGCTCGCAGACAGCCGTACGACGTTCGAGGCTGTCCGCCTGCCCCTGCTCGTCGAAGGCCATCACGACCGCAGCCGCGCCGTACCGGCGACACAGGCGCGCCTGCTCGATGAACTTCTCCTCGCCCTCCTTCATGGAGATGGAGTTGACGATCGCCTTGCCCTGCACGCACTTGAGACCGGCCTCGATGACGTCCCACTTGGAGGAGTCGACCATCACCGGCACCCGTGAGATGTCGGGCTCGGAGGCCACCAGCTTGAGGAAGCGGTCCATCGCGGCGACACCGTCGATCATGCCCTCGTCCATGTTGACGTCGATGACCTGTGCGCCCGCTTCGACCTGCTGCGCGGCCACCGTGAGCCCGGTGTCGTAGTCGCCGTCCTTGATCAGCTTGCGGAAGCGGGCCGACCCGGTGATGTTGGTGCGCTCGCCGACGTTGAGGAAGAGGCTCTCCTCGGTGACGGTGACCGGCTCGAGGCCCGACAGCCTCAGCGCGGGCGCGATCTTCGGCAGCACCCGCGGTGCCACGCCCTTCGCGGCGTCCGCGATGGCACCGATGTGCTCGGCCGTGGTGCCGCAGCAGCCACCGACGATGTTGACCAGCCCGCTCGTCGCGAACTCGCCGAGGATGCCCGCCATGTGACCCGGCGTCTCGTCGTACTCGCCGAACGCGTTGGGCAGCCCGGCATTGGGGTGGGCGGACACGAAGCAGTCGGCGACCCGCGAGAGCTCGGCGACGTAGGGTCGCAGCTCCTCGGCGCCGAGCGCACAGTTGAGGCCAACGGCCAGCGGCCGCACGTGGCGGACGGAGTTCCAGAACGCCTCGGTGACCTGACCGGAGAGGGTCCGGCCGCTGGCATCGGTGATCGTGCCGGAGACGATCACCGGCCAGCGCCGGCCGTGCTCCTCGAAGAGCGTCTCGAGGGCGAAGATCGCGGCCTTGGCGTTCAGGGTGTCGAAGACGGTCTCGATCAGGAGGATGTCGGCTCCCCCGTCGACGAGACCGCGTGCCTCCTCGTGGTAGGCGGCCACGAGCTCGTCGAAGGTGACGTTGCGCGCGCCGGGGTCGTTCACGTCGGGCGAGATGGACGCCGTCTTGGAGGTCGGTCCGAGCGACCCCGCGACGTAGCGTGGCCGGTCGACCGTCGACACCTCGTCCGCGGCCTCGCGGGCCAGCACGGCTGCGGCGACGTTCAGCTCGTAGCAGAGGTCCTGGAGGCCGTAGTCCGCCTGGGAGATGCTCGTGCCGTTGAACGTGTTGGTGCAGATGATGTCGGCGCCGGCCTCGAGGTAGGCGCTGTGGATGCCTCGGATGACGTCGGGATTGGTCAGCGAGAGCAGGTCGTTGTCGCCCGCGAGGTCGCCGTCGTACGCCGCGAAGCGCTCGCCGCGGTACGCCGACTCGTTGAGCCGGTGCCCCTGGATCATCGTGCCCATCGCGCCGTCGAGCACCAGGATCCGGTCGTGGAGCAGATCGGTCAGCTCCGCGGTGGCATCGGGGCGGTGCGACTGGGCAGTCACGGACAGGTCACTCCTCGCTCTGGTGGGCACCAGCCTAGGAAGGCACGTCCGCCTGCTGGACCCCGTTTCCGCATCGTGACACCGGCGGGAGGGGCCCGCCAATTCGTCGGGCCTGTCGGACCGGCCACGACGTGCCCCGGGTGACTACTGTTGTCGAGTGATCGAGATCGAGGACATCGACGACCTGGTCGAACCGGTGGTCATCGCGGCCTTCGAGGGCTGGAACGACGCGGCGGACGCTGCGTCTTCGGTCATCGACCATCTGATCAAGGTCTGGGACGCCCGCATCATCGGCGCGATCGACCCCGAGGAGTTCTACGACTTCCAGGTCAACCGCCCCGTCGTCGGGCTCGACGAGCTCGGACACCGACGGATCACCTGGCCCAGCACCCAGGTCGCCATCGCCTCGCCGCCCGACCTCGAGCGTGACGTGATCCTGATCCGCGGCATCGAGCCGAACATGCGCTGGCGCAAGTTCTGTGCCGAGCTGCTCGCGGCGTGCGACGACCTCGGTGGCGAGCTCGTGATCACCCTCGGCGCCCTGCTCGCCGACACCCCGCACACCCGCCCGATCCCGGTGACCGGAACGGCGACCGAGCCCGACCTGGTCGACCGCCTCAAGCTCGAGCAGTCGACGTATGAGGGCCCGACCGGCATCGTCGGCGTCTTCCAGGACGCCTGCATGCGGCTCGACGTACCGGCCGTCTCCTACTGGGCGGCCGTCCCCCATTACGTCGCACAGCCGCCGTGCCCGAAGGCCACGCTGGCGCTCCTCGGGCAGATCGAGGATCTGCTCGAGGTCAGCATCCCGCTCGAGGAGCTGCCGGAGCTCGCCCGGGCCTGGGAGCGCGGCGTCGACGAGCTCGCCGAGGAGGACGAGGACGTCGCCGACTACGTGCGGGCCCTGGAGGAGACGCGCGACACCACCGATCTCCCCGAGGCCTCGGGCGAGGCGATCGCCCGGGAGTTCGAGCGCTACCTCAAGCGCCGGACCGAGGACGGCTGAGGCTGGGGAGTCCGGTCCTCGCGGTCACGGCACCTCCAGCTTCACCATGTTCTCGTGGTGGAACTGCGCTTCGCACGTCGAGTTCGCAATGAGGAGTCCTGCTTCACCATGTGAACATGATGAAACCGCGACACATGAGCAGGCCTCAGAGTGCCAACCCGAGTGCGGAGTCCAGCAGCGCTCGGATCGTGGCGGCCGCCTCCGGGTCGCCGGTCTCGGCCAGCCCGTGCGTCCCGAGCGTCGCGTCCGCCCAGGTCTGGATCGCTGCGACCGCGGTGGGTGCGTCGAGGTCGGTCGCGAGTGCGGTGAGGACGGCGTCCACCACCGGCTCCGACGCGGCACCGGCGCCGAGCGCCAAGGCGTGCCGCCAGCGGTCGAGCAGGTCGACGGAGTCCCAGAGCTCGGCGTCAGTCCACTCCCAGTCGCTGCGGTAGTGGTGGCGCAGCAGGGTCAGCCGGATCGCCATCGGGTCGACGTCGCTGAGGCGAAGCGCCGAGACGAAGACCAGGTTCCCCCGCGACTTCGACATCTTCTCACCGTCGTACCCGACCATCCCGGCGTGGACGTACGCCTGGGCGAACGGGCGGCCGGTCAGCACCTGCGCCTCGGAGGCGCACATCTCGTGGTGCGGGAAGACGAGGTCTGAGCCACCACCCTGCACGTCGAAGGTCTCGCCGAGATGCTCGAGCGCCATCGCCGAGCACTCGACGTGCCAGCCGGGCCGGCCGGGCCCGAACGGGCTCTCCCACGCCGGTTCACCCGGTCTCTCGGCGCGCCACACGAGGCAGTCGAGCGGGTCCTTCTTCCCGGCGCGGTCGGGGTCGCCGCCGCGGTCTCCGTAGATCTCGAGCATCTGCTCACGGCTCCAGCGCGACTCCTGGCCGAACGCCGGGTCGGCGGCGACGGAGAAGTAGAGGTCGTCCTCCACGGCGTACAGGACCCCGGCGCCCTGCAGCCGGCCGATCAGGTCGGTGATCAGGCCCATCGACTCGACCGCACCCACGAAGCTCGACGGCGGGAGGACCCGGAGCGCCTCCATGTCCTGCCGGAACAGCTCGATCTCGCGTTCGGCCAGCTCGCGCCAGTCGACCCCCACCTTGGCGGCACGCTCCAGCAGGGGGTCGTCGACGTCGGTCACATTCAGGACGTAGCTCACGTCGTGACCCGCACTGCGCCAGGCCCGGTTCAGCAGGTCGAAGGCGACGTACGTCGCGGCATGGCCCATGTGGGTGGCGTCGTACGGCGTGATGCCGCAGACGTAGAGCCTCGCCGGCCCCGTCGGCGCCGTCTCGACGAGGCCGGCCGAGGGCGTGTCGTACACCCGCACCTGTGGGCCCGGAGCGGGCAGGGCAGGCAGATCCGGAGAGGGCCACGCGCGCATGCGTGGAGACTACGGCAGGCGTCGTACGACGTCCCCGCCGCGTCCGCGCCCCCTCACGGTCGAGCCGTGTGAGCATGGAGGCGTGACCGAGCGCGCGCTGAGCTTCGGGTCGGTGGCCGTGGCCTACGAACGCTTTCGGCCCGACTACCCGACCGAGGTGGTCGACCTCGTCCTCGGGTATGCGGCTCGGCCCGTCCGGATGGCGCTGGAGATCGGTGCGGGCACCGGCAAGGCGACCCGCGTGTTCGCCGACCGCGGCATCGCCGTGACCGCCACCGACCCGGACCCCGCCATGCTGGCGGAGCTACGACGACACGTGCCCGCCACCGTGATCGCGGTGCGGGCGGCGTTCGAGGATGCGGCATTCGAGGATCTGGCGACCACCGACGCCTTCGACCTGGTCTTCGCGGCCGCCTCCCTGCACTGGACCGAGCCGTGGCTGCGGTGGCCGAGGGTGGCCGCGATGGTGAAGCCGGGCGGTACGTTCGCGGCCTTCGGTGGTCAGGCCCACCTGGCCGACCCTGCCGTGGAAGAGAACGTCCGAGCCGTCCGCTCGGCCTACCTGGAAGACGACAGCGTGCCCTCCCCCGACGGCACCCAGGACGACAGCGACCTCCAGTGGCCCGGCACCGAGCTGGCGCGCTCCAGCTTGTTCACCGACGTGCGCCAGGCCACCGTGGAACGGCGCCTGCTGCTCTCGGCGCGCGACTACGTCGGCCATCTCTCGACGGTCTCGGCCTACCTCCAGCTGCCCCCTGCGGTCCGCGAGCGCGCGCTGCGCGAGATCGGTGAGGCGCTCCCGGCGCGGGTCCACGTGACGGCCGACGTCACCCTGCACCTGGCTCGTCTCGCCTGAGCCCCGCTCAGAAAGGGGGCCACGGGATGGCCCGCCAGCCCTGGCCGGGCTCGGGCAGCGTGCCCGTGCGGAGCAGCCGCTTCACCCGGCGCCGGGTCGCCTCGACCTCGACCGGCGTGACCAGGTCGAGCAGGACGTCCCCCAGCTCGTCGTCGAGCGCGTCGGCCAACAGGTCGAGACAGGTGCGGTCGTCGTCGCCGAGCAGGTCACCGGCCCAGCCCCAGAGCACCGTCCGGAGCTTGTGCTCGACGTGGAAGGTGAGCCCGTGGTCCACGCCGTACCGATGTCCGTCGGTCATGGCGAGCACGTGGCCACCCTTGCGGTCGGCGTTGTTCACGACCGCGTCGAACACCGCCATCCGGCGCAGCTCGGGGGTGTCCTCGTGCACCAATGACACGACGTGGTCGCGGTCGTCGAGGCCGTCGAAGACATGCAGGAAGCCCTCGGGGACCCGGGCGTCGTTCACCAGAGTGACGGCCTCCTGCACCGGGTCGGGCTCCTGCCAGAGCTGCACCATGCCCGGCCCATGAGGTCCGTCGCGTCGGAACGTCAGGGGCACGATCGCCCACCCGAGCGCCTCGGACACCAGGTATGCAGCCTCCTCGCGAGCGGCGAGGGTGCCGTCGGGGAAGTCCCACAGTGGCCGCTCCCCCGCGACCGGCTTGTAGACGACGCGCCGACCGTCGATCTCGCCGACGAAGGTCGCGTTGGACGCAGGCATCACCCGGCCGTGGAGGGTGAGCGCTCCGGTGAGGAGGCCCGGGTCGATCGTCACCTCGGCTCAGGTCGGGTCGCGGCGACGGTAGCCGTTCGCCCGGACGCAGAGGTGCCCCTCGGGGTCGATCGGGTTGCCGCAGAACGGGCAGTCGGGACGGCCGGCCTCGATCACCAGTGCGGCCCGATGCACGAACGCCCGAGCGGGACCCGCCTCGAGCCGGACCATGAGGACCTCGTCCGGCTCGACCTCGGCCTCGTCGTCCTCCTCACCGGTCTCGGTCAGCGGGAACACCTCGATCACCACCCGCGCGATCGATGGGTCCCACGACAGGGTCATGGTGCCGGCTCGGAACTGCTCGTCGATCGGCTGCTCGAGCGGCTGGGCGTCCTGGAGGCCGACGGGTGCGACGGCGGGGATCAGGATCTCGGGACCACTGCTCGACATCACCTCGTCGAGCAGTTCGTCGATGCGCTCCGCGAGGACGGCCACCTGCTCCTTCTCCAGCGCAACGCTGACCAGACGCGGGCCCGAGCGGGCCTGGAGGAAGAACGTCCGCGCGCCGGGCTCACCGACGGTGCCCGCCACGAAGCGCTCGGGCGGATCGAACTCGTGCACGACCGGCATGCCTCCACCTTATGCAGGACTCACGAAGGCGGCGTGGAGGGTCCGGCGCCGCCACCCACCGCGGCCCCGTGGTCGCTGCGCCGTCGGCCCTTGGCCTTGCCCGGCTTCGGGGCGAGCCACGAGAGGTCGCCCTCGTGGGTGTTGGACGCCAGGACGTAAGGCCGCGCCTCGGTGTAGCGGATCACCGAGATCGAGGCAGGGTCCACCTGGAGCCGCTGGAAGAGGTCGAGGTGCATGCCGAGCGCGTCGGCGAGCACGGACTTGATCACGTCGCCGTGGCTGACGGCCAGCCAGACGGCGTCGGGCCCGTGCGTGGCGGCGACCGCGGCGTCACGTCGTCGTACGGCGTCGACTGCTCGGGCCTGCATCTGCGGGAGCGACTCACCACCGGGGAACGTCACCGCCGACGGGTTGGTCTGCACGATCTTCCACAAGGCGAGCTTGGCGAGCTCGCGCAGCGGGCGGCCCTGCCACTCGCCGTAGTCGCACTCGGTCAGCGCCTTGTCGGCGCGCACCCGGGGCCGTGCCGGCTGGCGAGTGGCGACCGCGCGCGCGGTCTCGCGGCACCGCTCGAGCGGGCTGCTCACCAGCTCCGCCAGCGGGACGACGGCGAGTCGGTCACCCGCCCGTGCGGCCTGTCCTTGCCCGACGTCGTCGAGATGGACCCCCGGCGTACGCCCGGCCAGGGTGCCGGAGGCGTTCGCGGACGTGCGTCCGTGCCGCAGCAGGATCAATGTCGCCATGCCCCGAGGGTAGGGGGCCGCCCCTCCGGCCGGGCTGCGAGGCCGGTGAGCGCGGCACCCGGCTCGACGCGCGGTCAGGGACTAGCGTGAGTGTCGTGATCGTGGACAGTGCCGTCTACCGCAAGGGCGTGCGCATCGTCGACGACCTGCCGCCCAGCGAGCTCGGCCAGATCCGCAAGCTCGCGAGCGAGCCGGGCGACTTCGTGTGGGTCGGCATGCACGAGCCCAGCGAGGCTGAGCTCGCGACGGTCGAGGAGGAGTTCGGCCTGCACCCGCTGGCGGTCGAGGACGCCTTCAACGCCCACCAGCGGCCGAAGCTGGAGCGCTACGGCGACACCTTGTTCCTCACCTTGAAGTCGCTGTGGTACGTCGACGAGAACGATGCGGTCGAGACCGGCGAGATCAACATGTTCGTCGGCGACGACTTCGTGATCACCGTGCGGCACGGCACCGGCTCGGAGCTCCACTCCGCCCGGCGCGACCTGGAGGCGCGGGCGAAGGTCGCCTCCCACGGCCCGTCGGCGGTCGTGTACGCCGTGTGCGACCGCATCGTCGACGGCTACCTGTCGGTGATGGACTCCCTCGAGGAGGACGTGGACGAGGTCGAGACCTCGGTGTTCTCCGCCGAGCGCACCAACGACTCGGCCCGGATCTACACGCTCAAGCGCGAGATCGCCGAGGCGCGGCGTGCGGTCATGCCCCTGCGGGAGCCCATCCGTAGGTTCGCCACGGGAGCTGTACCGGGGATCCACGAGGACGCAGCGCCCTTCTTCCGTGACGTGCTCGACCATCTCACCAAGGTCGCGGAGACCGTGGACGGGCTCGACCAGCTGCTGTCGACCGCCTTCGAGGCCCACCTGGCCCAGATCCAGGTGACGCAGAACGAGGACATGCGCAAGATCTCGGCCGGGGTCGGCCTCGTGGTCGTGCCGACCCTCATCGCCGGTGTCTACGGCATGAACTTCGAGCACATGCCCGAGCTGGGCTGGCAGCTGGGCTACCCGTTCGCCCTGGCGCTGATGGTCGTCAGCGTCCTGGGTCTGTGGGTCTGGTTCAAGCGCTCCGGCTGGCTCTGACCTGTCCGACCCCCACCGGGGGTGAGGCGTCGTACCCCCGCCGTTTGGTCCCAAACCGCACGTTTCCGGCCCCGAATGTCGCCGTTTGGTCCCAAACCGCAGACATCGAGCGCGCCCCCGGACGTACGGCGAGGCCGCGCTGGGCCGCCCGCCGGGTCGCGGTCAGGTCGCGGACATCACGTTCGTCGACAGGAGCACGAGCAGCAGCACGCCCAGCCCGACGCGGTAGGGGATGAACCAGGTGATCGCGTGGTGGGCCACGAAGCGGAGCAGCCAGGCGATGGTCGCGTAGGCGACGAGGAACGACACGACCGTGCCGACGAGCGTCTCGCCGACGCTGATCGAGCCGCCGAGGGCGTCCTTGAGCTCGAAGAGCCCGGCCGCGAGGAGGGCCGGGATCGACAGGAAGAAGGAGAACCGGGTGGCGGTGACGCGGTCCAGACCGCGGAAGAGACCGGCCGAGATCGTGGCGCCGGATCGCGAGACGCCCGGGATCAGCGCGAAGCACTGCATGAGCCCGACGACGATCGAGTCGGTCAGGTTCAGCTGCTTCTCGCCTCGATCCTGCCGGGCGGCGCGCTCGGCGGCCCACATCACCGCACTCCACGCGATCAGGGCAACGGCCACGACCCACAGGCTGCGCAGGTCGCTGGTGATCACGTCCTTGAAGGCGAGACCGACGATCCCGACCGGGATGGTGCCGATGATGATGTACCAGCCCAGGCGGAAGTCGCGGTGTCCGCGCCACTCGGGCTGCACCAGGCCACGCACCCAGGTGCGGGCGATCGCCCAGATGTCCTGGGCGAAGTAGAGGATGACCGCGGCGATCGCACCCATCTGGATGACCGCGGTGAAGCCGGTCACCGCCGGGTCGTCGACCTGGAGCCCGAGGACCTTCTCCGCGATCGTGAGGTGACCGGTGCTCGAGATCGGGAGGAACTCGGTCAGGCCCTCCACGATGCCGAGGATGATGGCGTCGAAGTAGTTCATCGGGTGCTTTCGGGGTCGGGAGATGCTGCGGGCGCCACCCAGGTTAGGGCTCTCGCCGAACCGCGAGCCGCCGACACCCGGCGCGCTCCCGACCGGCTACCTTTGGGCGCATGCAACAGCGGGCGGTCGGTGCCACGGGCCTCACGGTCTCGCGGCTCGGCCTCGGAACCATGACGTGGGGTCGGGACACCGACGAGCACGAGGCCCGCGACCAGCTGATCGCCTTCGCCGAGGCCGGTGGCACGCTGGTCGACACCGCTGCCGGTTACGGCGACGGAGCATCCGAGGAGCTCATCGGTCAGCTCATCGGTGACGTGGTGGCCCGCGACGAGATCGTGCTGGCGACCAAGGGCGGCATCTCACGGCGCAGCGGTCAGCGGGAGACGTACGCGTCGCGCGGTCGGCTGATCGCCGACCTCGACGGCTCGCTGCGCCGCCTGGGCGTCGACCACGTCGACCTCTGGCAGGTACACACCTGGGTCGACGGCGTTCCGCTCGAGGAGACGTTGACCGCGCTCGACCTCGCCGTCGCGTCCGGCCGGGCGTCGTACGTCGGGATCTCCAACTACACCGGCTGGCAGACCGCGCAGGCCGCCACCTGGCAGCGCGCCGTGCCGGGCCGTACGACGCTCGCCTCGACGCAGGTGGAGTACTCCCTGCTCAACCGCGACATCGAGCTCGACGTCGTCCCCGCGGCCACTGCGCTCGGCCTCGGGATCCTCCCCTGGTCACCGCTGGGCCGCGGCGTCCTGTCCGGCAAGTACCGCAGCGGCATCCCGTCCGACTCCCGCGGAGCGTCGCCGACGTACTCCGCCTTCGTCGAGCGCTACCTCGACCCCCGCGGCCATGCGGTCGTGGAGGGTGTGGCGAAGGCCGCCGAAGGGCTCGGTTGGTCGACGGCGGAGGTCGCGCTCGCCTGGGTGCGCGACCGCCCGGGCGTCACGGCGCCCATCGTGGGGGCCCGTACCGCCAAGCAGCTGCTGGGCCTTCTGGGCGTCGAGGAGCTCACGCTGCCCGCGGAGATCGTGGCCGCGCTCGACGATGTGTCGGAGGCCTGACCGGTG
Organism: uncultured Actinomycetota bacterium; assembly: GCA_963805345.1. GTDB lineage: Bacteria > Actinomycetota > Actinomycetes > Propionibacteriales > Nocardioidaceae > Nocardioides. The sequence goes on along the minus strand of CAWDUA010000003.1, from coordinate 283,032 downwards.
CCCGCCGTCCTGCGCCGGCCCCCCGCCCGTGGGGTGGAGTGGGAGTTCGAGAGGCTCACCATCGCGCGGGACTTCTCGCGCAACGTCGTGACCAAGATGCTCGTCGAGCGCGCCGAGCACGGAGGCTGGGAGCTCGACCGGGTCCGCATCTCACCCGACGGCACCCGTCGCGTGGTGCTGCGCCGCAAGATCATCCGGATGCGGCCGACGTTCTAGCCGAGGTGGGAGACGCGTCGGGCGGCGGCGACGACGTCGTCCTCGGACAGCAGGACTGTCGCGGCGGCCGGCCCGAGCGGCACGTAGCTGTCCGCGCTGGTCACCCGCGCCAGCCGGCCGGCGTACCCGGCGTCGACGAGTCCGGTCACCACCCCCTCCGAGACACCGCCGCCGGCGCGGGTCTCGTCCACCACGAGCACCGCCGGGAAGCCTGCGGCGAGCTCGCTCACGGCGGGCAGCGGCAGTGGAGCCAGCCACCGGAGGTCGACCACCGAGCTGGACACCCCGAGCTCGGCGAGCCTCGTAGCCGCGCGCAGGCTCATGGGGACGCCGTTGCCGAAGGTCACCAGCAGTAGGTCGCGTCCGTGGCCGTGGAGACCGGCCTGTCCCAGCGGCACCAGGGCGTCCCCGCTGTCCGCGCTTCGCATCGGCGCGGTCCAGCGTCCGTCGGCCTCCTCCATCAGGCCCCGCGCATGGTAGAGCGCGATGGGCTCCAGGAACACGCACACGCGTCCGTCCCGACGGGCCAGCTCGACACACGTGCGCAGCATCCCCGGAGCGTCGGCCGGATGGCTCGGCACGGCCAGCACCAGGCCGGGGATGTCGCGCAGCACAGCCACCGAGTTGTCGTTGTGGAAGTGGCCGCCGAAACCGCGCTGGTAGGCCAGCCCCGCGATCCGCACCACCATCCCGTTGCGGTACTGGCCGGCGGAGAAGAACGACAGTGACGCCGCCTCGCCGCGGAGCTGGTCCTCCGCGTTGTGGAGATAGGCGAGGTACTGGATCTCCGGGACCGGCACGAAGCCCGCCAACGCCGACCCGAGGGCCACCCCGAAGATGGTCTGCTCGTCCAGCAACGTGTCGAAGACCCGGTGCCCGCCGAAGCGGCCACGCAGCCCGCGCGTCACGCCGTACACGCCGCCCTTGACGGCGACGTCCTGCCCGAACACGAGCAGGTCTGCGTGCCCGTCCATCAGCTCGGCCAGCGTCGCGTTGATCGACTGCGCGAGCGTCAGTGACGGGCCGTCGCCTCGGAGTGCCCGGTCCCAGTCCGGACGGGTGACGGCCGGGGCGGCCGAGGGCAGCGCGAGCGGCGCCATCACCTCCCGGCGCCCCGACAGCCGCGGCTCTCCCACGATCCGCTCGGCCTCGCTCATGACCTCCTCCCGCACCTGCTCGTACCACTCGACCAGCTGGTCCGGGGTCCCCTCTCCCACGTCGAGCAGGCAGCGGGCCGTCGCCAGCAGCGGGTCCTTGTCCAGGTCCCGCACGATCTCGCGACGACGTCGGTAGGCAGCTTCCACGTCGGAGCCTGCGTGACCCATGAATCGCACGGTCTCGAGGTCCAGCACCGCCGGCCGACGGGTCTCCCGCACGAGCTCGACCAGCCGGGCGGTCTGCTCGAGCAGGCCCGGCGGGTCGGCGCCATCGGCCCTCACGTAGGGCATCCCCGGCAGGCTCTCGAGCATCGCAGCGGGCCAACCGGGAGGTGACGGCGTGCTGATCCCGATCCGGTTGTCCTCGCAGACGAACAGGACGGGGCAGGGCACTCCGCGATGGGCAAGGTACGACGCGGCGTTCAGCGCCCCGGTCGCGGTCGAGTGGTTCGCGGAGGCATCGCCGAAGCTGCAGAGCACGATCGCGTCGTCCGGCCACGGCGTCTCCCGTCCGAGTGCCCGAGCGAGTCCGAGGGAGTAGGCCAGCCCGACTGCCCGCGGCAGGTGGGAGCCGATGGTGGAGGTCTGGGGGACGATGTGGAGGTCGGGATGGCCGAAGACCTTGTGCCTTCCGCCCGAGATCGGGTCCCGGCTGGACGACGCCAGGCTCAGGAGCAGGTCGTGCACCGGGCCGGCATGGCCCGCGGCCGTCGCGCGGGCCAGGTAGAACCCGCCCGAGCGGTAGTGCAGGAGCGCGGGGTCGTCGGGCCGCGTCACGAGTGCGAGCGCCGCATTGCCCTCGTGCCCCGCCGAGCCGATCGTGTAGTAGCCCTGGCCCTGCGACTGGAGCCACCTCGCGGCGAAGTCGACATGACGGCTGCGCGACTGGGCAGCGAACAACGCTCTCAGGACGTCGGCCGCGGGCGCGGGCGCGAGGCCTTCCGACGTGCCCCTCCCCTGGCTCCCAGGCTCGGACGGCGCGCAGGAAGTAGGCGTCGACCGCCTCCATCGGGCGACCTAGACCTGGTCGAGGAACCGGTCGAAGACCCGGGACCCGAACTCCAGTGCATCGACCGGCACGCGCTCGTCGACCCCGTGGAAGAGCGCGGTGAAGTCGAGGTCGGCGGGCAGCCGGAGCGGGGTGAAGCCGTAGCTGCGCAGCCCGAGCTTGTTGAAGTGCTTGGCGTCGGTGCCGCCGCTCATCAGGTACGGCGCGACCCGCGCGTCGGGGTCCTCGGCGAGGAGGCAGCGGGTCATCGCGCCGACGAGGTCGCCGTCGTACGGCATCTCCCAGGGCTGTTGGTGAGAGACGAAGGACCGCTCGACGCCCTCGCCGCACAGCTCCGCGAGGGTGTCGAAGAACTCGTCCTCGAACCCCGGGAGGAAGCGGCCGTCGACATGAGCCGTGGCCTCGGTGGGGATCACGTTCACCTTGTAGCCGGCGCCGAGCATCGTCGGGTTGGCGGTGTTGCGGATGACCGCTCCCATCATCCGGGCCGCCCCGCCGAACTCCTCGACGAGTGCCTCGGCGTTCTCCGGGGTGGCCTCGGTGCCGGCGAGCTCGGCCACGGCGGCGAGCAGGGTCTGCATGGTCGGGGTCAGCCGCACGGGCCATTCATAGGAGCCGATCCGCGCGACCGCGGCCGCGAGTCGGCTGACCGCGTTGTCGTCGTTGATCATCGACCCGTGGCCCGCGCGACCGCGCGCGGTCAGCTTCATCCAGGCCATGCCCTTCTCGGCCGCCTCGATCAGGTAGAGCCGCTGCCCGCGGATCGTCGTACTGAAGCCGCCGACCTCGCCGACCGCCTCCGTGCAGTGGTCCAGGCGGTCGGCGTGCTCCTCGACGAGCACCTGGGCCCCGTGGTGACCCCCGGCCTCCTCGTCAGCGGTGAAGCAGAGCACGATCGGACGCTCGGGTGCCGCCCCGGCCCGCGCGCGGGCCCGCACCACCGAGAGCAGCATCGCGTCGAAGTCCTTCATGTCGACGGCGCCGCGACCCCAGACGTAGCCGTCCTGGATCTCCCCCGAGAACGGGTCGACCTGCCAGTCCTCCGCGGCGGCCGGGACGACGTCGAGGTGGCCGTGGAGGAGCAGTGCCCCCTGTCCGCCCGGGCGTCCGCCCCACTGTGCCACCAGCGACGTGCGCCCGCTGTCGAGCTCGAAGAGCTCGGACTCGATCCCGACCTCGTCGAGCAGTCCGGCCACGTGCTCGGCCGCCTTGCGCTCGCCCGGACCGGACTCGTCGCCGTAGTTGCTGGTGTCGATGCGGATCAGGTCGCGACACAGCTCGACCACCTCGCCGGCCGGGTCGTAGGACGGGGCGTACGACGCCTGCCCGCGCTGCTCTGACTGGTCCTGGGACATGCCCCCATCCTGACACCCACCGGCACGCTCCCGATGTGAGGAATGGGCTCGCCGGTTGCTAGAGTTCCCTCCGCACTCGTCCGGGTGGCGGAATTGGCAGACGCGCTAGCTTGAGGTGCTAGTGCCCGTATTAGGGCGTGGGGGTTCAAGTCCCCCCTCGGACACGACGACGGGCCCCGGGTCTGACCCGGGGCTTCGCATATTTCGACCACATTCGGGCGTCGGGGGCTTGCTCGCGCCCCCATCGGGTACGACGAGTTCAGTCCGGGCGGCTTCCCGGGGGGCCGCCACGGTTAGGCCCGCTGGCTCCAACACTGGGGGTCAGCGGGCCGTCCACACGTGGGGAGACCACCGATGACCGAGAACCCGACCGACTCCGGGCCCGACCGCGAGCCCCCGCACTCGCAGCCGGAGTCGCAGCCCCCTCAGGACCCGCTCCGCGCCTCGCGCGTGAGCCGGTTCTGGTTCGCGCTGGCCGGGCTCGTGGTGCTGCTGCTGTTCCTGGTGGTCTTCGTCGCCCAGAACACCGAGAAGGTCTCCATCTCCTTCCTCGGGTGGCAGTGGCACACGCCGCTCGCCGTGGCCATGCTGATCGCCGTCCTCGTGGGGCTCGCGATCACCGTGACGGCGGGCACCTTGCGGATCTGGCAGGTCCATCGGCGGGTGCGCCGTACGCCCTGAGGCCACCGCGCGGCTCCCGATCGTCGTACGACGGCATGCCGCATGGCACCGATGGGTACGACCGGCTCGTCGACGAAAGGAGCAGGTCGTGCCCAGCGAAGCGAGCGAACATCAAGAACGAGAAGCAGTACGAAGCGCTGAAGGACAAGGGGATGTCGAAGGAGCGCGCGGCCAAGATCGCCAACGCGCCCGAGGCCTCCAAGCACGGCGGCGAGGCGAGCGGCTCGGGCGGCGACAGCTCCCAGGGCGGGACGACCGCCCAGAAGAAGGAGGCAGGACGCAAGGGTGGCAAGGCCGCGCACTCCTGAGCGCTCCGCCGTCACGTCGTGCCGCGGCGACGGCGCTGGGCGAGCACGCCGCCCTCGAACCCGACACGGTCTCCTGGGTCACCGCCACGCAGCACTCCCGGCGCGCTTCGGAGACCCGCGTCTGCTGACCGTCAGGTGAGGGCGATGGCGGCGTCGGGCTCGGCGACCTTGAACGTGAAGGACTCCTCCAGGTAGAGGTGCACCTGCTCGGCGTCATGGTGGTGATAGCCGATCGAGATGTCCTGGCCCACGTCGAGCAGGAAGTCGCCGCCGCGCTGGCTCACCACCAGCGCCCCGGTCAGCCCCGGAGAGCGGACGACGGTCCCCGACTCGAGGACCCGCCCCAAGTGGTCCATCAGCGGGTAGCCGCCGTGCTCGGTGGTGGAGACGATCGCGGTGTAGCGAGCTGGGTCGATGGCGAGCGCGTAGGGGCCCTCGATGCCGTTCTGGCGGAGCTGGTCCACCGCCACCGCGACGAGGCCGGGGTAGGACGAGCAGTCGTCGCCCATCGCCGTGGGTGCGTAGGGCGACACCTGGCCCATCCCTTCGATGTCGGCCGCGGCCCAGCCGTTGAGCACGGCACGGTTCTCCAGCTCGGCCGCGACCTGCGCAGCACGCGCCAGGTCGTCGAGCTCGGGATCGCGGCTGCCGCGCTGGATGTCGTCGATCTCCGCACGCGACACGGTGAACGGCACGCGGTACTCCGCGAGCGGCTGCACCCGCCGTCTCCGCAGCAGGACACCCGTCGCGTCGAGCCCGGCCGGCGGGGCCGACAGGGTGTCGGTACGTCCCAGCGACATGGCGTCGTGACGCCAACCGCCCGGCCCCACCCAGTCGACGAGGCGGCGCGCCGCGAGCAGGGGAGTCAGTCGTTCCTTGGCCTCCTCGTCGATCGTCCTCCACGCCCGGTCGGGAACGGGGGCGTGGTCGCGGAGAAGGTGGTTGGGAGACGTCATGGGCGTTGTCCTCTCAGGCTTCCGATGCCGAGCGAGCCGTCGGTACGGCGCTCCTGGGAACCATCGTCGTTGGGATGCAGGTCGGACTCGATCTCGTCGACGTACTGCTCGGGATCCTTGTCGTCGGTGTCGACACCCTCGGTCGTCGGGTGCCGCTCGAGATAGGCCTCCAGCTCCTGGCCGAGGCGTTCGCGCAGGGCGGGGTCGGCGTGCTGCCGGAAGTCCGCGATGCCTTCGCGCTCCTCCTCGGCCATGTGCTCGTCGTTCGCCTTGCGCGTCTCGAGCACCGCCGCCCACCACTGCTCGCTCGCGAGCGGATGCCGGGCCGCGTCGCGGACACCGTCGCGGATGTCGTTGTGGTCGCCGATGGCGTCCAGGGTCTCGTCCTCGGGATCGTCCGCGCCCTTGGCCAGCAGCTGGGGGTAGAAGATCTCCTCCTCGGCCGCCGCATGCACGTCGAGCCGGTCTGCCAGCGGTTGCCAGACGGCCTCGATCGCGGCGACGTCGGGATCCGTCTCGGCATAGAGGTCGAACAGGGCGATGAACTGGCTGCGGAACCACGTGTGGTCGCGCAGGATCACGTCGGTCACGTCCATGGAGCCACCGTAGCCAGTTTGGCGAGCCGTGAAACTCCCCGCCCGGTTCGGATCACGGAGGCGAGATCGGCGTGCAGTGCTGGACCCAGTCCAGGTCGAGCAGGTCCTCGGGCAGGTCGACGACGAGGAGCGCCCCGGCCTCGTCCAGCTCGGCCTCGCTGTAGCCGCCCGACCGGAGTCCGACGCAGCCGATGCCGGCGCGCTGCGCCGCCCGCACGTCGTACGGCGTGTCCCCGACGAGTACGGCGTGTGTGACGCCTTCGAGGCGGGCGATGGTCTCGCCGACGAGGTCGGGCTCGGGCTTCGAGCCCTCCACGTCCTCGGCGGTGGTGAGGACCTCCAGGTCGTCGACCGATCCCGAGCAGGGCCACCGCCTCCGCAGCGAACTCCCGCTCCCCGGACGACGCGAGCGCCACCCGGAACCCGGCCCCGGCCACCCGGTGGACCAGCTCGGCTGCCCCGGCCAACGGCTGCACGCCGTCCCGGATCCGGAGGTACTGCTCGCGCCATGCGGCACGTAGCTGATCCCCGCTCTCCTCCTCGACGAGGTCACCGGCGACGTGCGCGACCAGCTTGTCGCCACCCATCCCGATCGTGCGATGGATCCGGTACAGCGGCACGCGGACCCCGAGGCCGTGGAAGGCACGATGCCAGGCGAGCGCGTGGTGGTACGTCGAGTCGGTCAGCGTGCCGTCGATGTCGAAGAGGAGTGCGCACTCTTCGTGTCCGGGTGAGGTCATGACGACGGGTAGGCCGAGCCCTGCAGCAGCCGCGCAAGATGTACGGCGTTCGCGGCGGCGGAGCGCGTCGCCGAGACGGTCTCCTCCGGGCTCGGGTCGAGGTCGCGGTACTCGGTGGTCTGCATCGCCTGGCCGACCCAGTAGGTACCACCGTTCGCGGCAACCGAGAACCCCGTGTCGTTCAGGGCCTGGAGGCACTCCGCGACCACGTGGTGGGCGCCGTCCTCGTTTCCCACGACCGCGACCATCGCCACCTTGCCGTAGGTCGACAACCGCCCTTGGTCGTCGGTCTCGCTGAGCTCGGCGTCGAGCCGCTCGAGCACCATCTTGCACACCGACGACGGCTGCCCCATCCAGATCGGCGTGGCGACGACCAGGACGTCGGCGGCGAGCATCTTTGCCCGCAGCTCCGGCCACCCATCGCCCCCACCCTCGTCGGTGCTGACGCCGAACCGGACGTCGTGGTCGACCACGCGGACGACTTCGCCTTCGGCGCCCTGTTCCCGCAGGGCATCGAGCACCTGGGTCGCCAGCAGCTCCGAGCTGGACCTCGCGGGCGACGGCTTGAGCGTGCAGACCAGGACGAGAGCCGTGACCGCGCTGGTCACGCGTCGCTCTCCGGGGGCGCGCCGACGGTCGGGTCACCCTTCGGCTCGTCCGCCGGCGTCTCCGACCAGACAGGGTCGACGCGGTTCTCCTGCTCGTCGGGCTCCTCGTCGATGCGTTCGGCCGCGTCGGCAGGCGAGATCCCCTCGCCGTCGGGGACGTCGGGAAGGGCGACGGGTCGCTCGTGGTCTGCCATCTCGTTCATGTCTCGTCCGTACCCCGATTCGCGTCGGCCATGGGGCCGCAGAACGGGCCGCCCGACCGCCGTACCGAATACTGGGTATGACCGCGTCGACGTTTCCGTGGTGTGGTCGGGCCATCTCAGATGCTGGGGTCTGGGCAACGCCTTCGGGGGTGTGTCACATGGGGCTTCGAGTGTTGGTCTGCAGTGTCGCGATCATGGGTGTGGCCGCCGTGGGGTCGGCCGCCTCGCCCGTCCAGGCCCGGAACGGGCCCACGAGCACCGGGCAGGTGGTGGTCGTCCAGGCCGTGCCGGGCGCCGTCTACGCCGTCTCCATCGACGGCAAGGACGTGCGCCGCGACGTCGCCGTCGACGCCGTGCTCGGCCCTTACCGGCTGACGACCGGGCCGCACCGGGTGCAGTTCACCGACAGCCAGGGCAACCAGCAGACAGCGTCGACGGTGGACGTCACGGCGGGCTCGAGCAGCGACGTCGTGTTGCACCGTCCCGCCGAGGTCGGAGGTGACCCGGTCGTCAACCTCTACCGCACACCGCGCAAGCCGATCGCGCCGGGCAAGGCACGCGTGCTGCTCGCCCACACCGCAACCGTGGCCCCGGCCGACGTCCGCGTGGACGGCCAGGTGGTGTTCACCGACATCGCCAACGGAGAGTTCGCCACGGCCGACGTCGCGTCCGGCGCCCACTCCGTCGCCCTGCTGCCGACCGGTGTCTCCACCCACCCGATCCTGGGGCCGCTGTCGCTCACCCTGCAGCCGAGCACGGTGACGATGGTCTACGCCGTGGGAAGTCCGAGCAACGGCTCGATGAACGTGATCCTGCACCAGGCGTCCCTCACCTCGAACGGCGCGACCGCACCCGCCACGATCGACACCGGCAACGTCGGCCTCGCCGCCCGCATCCCCGTGTCGCCGTTCCGTGCAGCGACCCGGTGACGAGCCGCGCACGGACACGACATCGGGCGCGCACCGGTCGTACGACATGGGCCGCCGGTGGCCTGGCCGTGGCCGGCCTGGCCGGCCTCGCGCTGATGCTGTCGCCGTGGAGCCCAGCCGGAGCCGGGGCGACCGACGGGTCGGCCGCCTCGTCGACTCCCGACACCTCCCCCACTGCGAACGACGCACCGCCGGCGACTCCGGCCCGGCGGGCGGGGTCGGTCCGTCCCGAGCGACCGACACGGGCTGTGCTCCCCAACGGCACCACGGTCGCGATCAGGACGGTCGACAGCCGGCCGGACGGAACCCTCGACGTCCCCAGCGACATCCGGGTCGCGGGCTGGTGGCGGGGAGGCTCCAGCCTGGGTGACCCGTTCGGCTCCACGTTGGTCGCCGCTCACGTCGACTCCGTCGCCCAGGGCCTCGGCCCGTTCGCCTCCCTCCTGTCGGCGCGGCCGGGTCAGAAGGTGGTCCTGACGTCCCCCCACCTGCGGCAGTCCTTCGCGATCACGTCGCTGCGTCTCGTGCCCCAGGGATCGCTGGCGCACCGGCACTGGATCTACGCCGCCGGGGGGCAGCGGCGGCTCACGCTCGTCACCTGCGCCGGCCCCTACGTCGCGAGTCGCGGCGGCTACCAGAACCTGGCCGTGATCACGGCCACCCCGACCGGGGCACCCGTGCGGATGGGAGCGTGATGACCTCGAAGAACGCGCGCAAGCGGCAGCGGCAGCGCCGGCAGAAGGCGCGAGCGAAGGCGAAGAAGCAGGCCGCGCGTCAGGCAGTCACACCGGCCGCGAGCCGTCCGGCGTCCACGCGAACCGCCGTACCCGCGCGGGCGGTCCGGCGACCTCAACCGGCGGCGCGCCTCACCGTGGTTCCGGCACCGGTGGCGCTGCACGCCGTCGTGCCACCGCCGGTCCGCGTCGATGAGCCTCCGGCCTCACGGGGCCGTGCGCGGATCACCCTCGCCGTGGCCGCCGCGCTCGTGTCGGCCCTCGCCCTGGGAGGCGCTGCCCTGCTGTTCGTGCACCCCGGAGCCGGGGACGGCCGCGCCGAGCGAACGGCGGCGACGACCCGCTACGCACCACCGCGACCGGTGCCACCGAACACGTCGTACGTCGAGACGCGCGTGCTGCCCTCGGGCGACCTCGAAGTGACCCACTGGATCCACAGCCGGGCCCCCGTCAGCGCGATCCACCTCGTGCGGCCCGACGTCGGGGGCCTGCCCTCCCTGAAGGTCAGCAAGGTCGTCGTGGCCGGGGACCGGACGCGCGCCATCCGCACCGGGAGCAAGCGCGCCTTCTACCTGATCGCCGCGCGCCACCTCTTCGTCAGCTACACGCTGAAGGATGCGGTCACGCGCGCGCCGCATCCCGCGGGTCGGGGACTGGCCGTCATCACGAACCTCGAGATCGGTGGGGTTCCGGGCCTGACCGAGACCACCCACGCCGTCGTCGGCGCCCGCGTCCTCAACCTGGCCTGCTCCCAACCGACACCCGAGGCACTGCCGGCACCGTGCGGCGCGTCCGGCAGCGCGGGCTGGCAGGCGACTCTCGACGGCGCGTCGGTCGACGACCGGGTGATGGCTCAGCTCGACCTGGGCGACAGCGCGCCGCGCTAGCAGGGGTGCTCGAGACCCGCGTGCGAGCTAGGACGCCGAGTCCCTGCCCCGGCGACGGGAGGCGAACTCCGCCACCGCGGCCAGGAGATCCTCGCCCTGGATGCTCTTGAGGGCGATCCTGGCGACCCCCGCCTCGTAGGCCTGCCGCTCCTCCAGCGGACTGATGATGCCCGTGTGCAGGATGACGGTCAGGTCCGGAGTCAGGTCCGAGACTTCCCGGCACAGGTCGATGCCGCGCCCGTCCGGCAGCCGGTTGTCGACCACCACGAGGTCGGGCTCGTGTGTGCGGATCGCCAGCACTCCGTCGGCCACGGTTCCCGACGCGGCCGACGTCCCGATGCCGAGACTGCCCAGCTTCCCGGCCAGCCACTCGCGCACTGCTGCATGCTCGTCCACGATGCAGGCGCGCAGCAGTGAGGGGGAACCCGCGGTTGGCACCCCGGGACCGAGCGTCTGCATGCGCGGGACCCTATGAGCGGGTCCGGCCCTGTCACAGGGGCGAAGGTCCCGACGCACGTCGTAGGTCGTGAGCGACCCGGGCGGGGAGATCCGGGTCGCTGCTGGGCGCTTCCCCGCCGCCACTCCCGAGATTTTGCCGACCACCAGCCCCACCAGTCCCGCCCGTCACGCCACCGTGGGACGACCGTTGTGCTCCGCGTGGCCCGACGTCACCCTGGCCACGGGGCCTTTCGCACGGGGGGTGCGGAGGAGACCCCTTCGCAGGGGGGTGCGAAGAGCATGACTGAACGCGCGCTGGTGACGGGGCAGGGGGCCGTCGGGACGGCAGGTCTCGACGACGTACAGCACGACAATCCGGCCACACGACTGCTGGACGCGCTGCGTGCCGGCGACGAAGACGCCCTGGCGGCGGCGGTCGGACAGTCGACCACGGTCACAGCCGAGAACCTGCCGTGGGGCTGTCGAGGCCCGGACGAGGTGCAGACGATGCTCCGCGAGGCGCGCGAACGCTTCCCGGGGCTGACCTATGAGTCGAGCACCCGTCATCTCGGGTTCGGCCTCGTCATCGAGGAGGCGCGGGTCCGTGACGTCGCCGGCGAGGCCGAAGCCGCGCTCGCTGCGGAGGTCGACGAGGCAGCCAGGGCGACGGAGGAGGAGGTACGGGCCCAGACCCATCCGATGTGGGACGAGCCCGCGCGGGGTCGCAGCGCGGAGCTGGTGCTGTGGAACGAGTTCGGTCAGCTCGATGTGCCTCTGCCACCGGTGCCGTTGAACATGCCGGTGCGGGTGACGGTTCGGCACGACGATCTCCAGGTGCACGAGGTCGTCCTGAGCTTCCCGGCCGCGCTCCTGAAGAGAGCGCTCGGGCAGTACGTCGACCCCCTCGAGATGTCGTTGAGTGAGGTGCAGTCGGCGTTCATCGCCCCGGTGGGAACCAGGCTCACGACCCATGCGATCGGCGGCTCGGAGCCGGCCCTGGCGAGCCCTGGTTCGGTGACACCGCTGCGGTCCGCGGACGCGACGGCGTCGTCCACACCGCGTCGACGGCGTCGCCGTGGTCTGGTCCTGCTCGTCGTGCTCGTGCTCGCTCTGCTCGCCGCAGCAGGCTGGTGGATGGTCCGCGAAGACCGGCACCCGCAGGCGGCGAGCTCGTCACCGACAGCGGCGTCTGCCTCGGCGGCGGCCACGAGCGAGCCCGGCCAGGGCACGACGCGGCAGGTCGTGGACTCGTCGAAGGCGCCCACGGTGACCAGGACCCAGTCCGGCTCGGCGCCGGCCCGCACTCCCACGGTGACCCTGAAGTCCGACCTGGCGTTCGGGTTCAACAGCTCGACGCTGTCACCCGAGGCGAAGGGCGCGGTCGCCACCGTGGCGCAGCAGGTACGAGCCTCCGGGCTCGCCGGGAAGATCTACGTCGACGGGTACACCGACGACATCGGCTCGGCGGCGTACGGACTCGTGCTGTCGCAGCGTCGGGCCGACGCGGTGTCCACCTACCTGCAGTCCCAGCTCCTCGGCGCACCGGTCGCGATCGTGTCCGTCGGGCACGGCGAGGCGAATCCGATCGCGAGCAACGCCACGACGGCCGGCCAGAAGCAGAACCGCAGGGTCACCATCACCTTGCCCCGACCCTGACCGCCTACCGTGGGCCGCATGCCTGAGTCGCTGCGTGTGGCGTTCGTGACCGGCACGACGCCCGACAAGTGGGCGCGCGCCTGGGGCGAGCAGCGCCGGGGTCCGCTCGAGCTCGTCCCCGTGACCGAGGACGAGCAGGAGGACGTCGTACGACGGGGCGCGGTCGACATGGCGCTCGTCCGGCTCCCGGTCGACACCGACGGACTCCACTGCGTCCGGCTCTACGACGAGCTCACCGTCGCGGTGGGCGGCCGCGATCACCTCATCTCCGCCGCCACTGAAGTGACGCTGGACGACCTGGTCGATGAGCAGCTGGTGCGGCCGCATGCCTCCGGCTGGAGACCGGCCGCGGACCAGCTCGACTGGCCGACGATGACTCAACAGGAGGCGATCGAGACGGTGGCCGCCGGCACCGGCGTCGTCCTGGTCCCGATGTCGGTGGCCCGTCTGTACCAGCGCAAGGACGTCGTCCACCGGGTGGTGACGGACCTGGAGCCGAGCACCATCGGCCTGGTCTGGTTGCGCGCGCGGGACGACGCGACCACGCAGGCGTTCGTGGGCGTGGTGAAGGGCCGGACGGGCAACTCCTCGAGGGGCTGACGAGGCACCCTAGGCTGTCCCGCATGCCCACGCTCGTCGCCTCGGCCCCCGGCCGGGTCAACCTCATCGGCGAGCACACCGACTACAACAGGGGCCTGTGTCTGCCCCTCGCGCTCCCCCAGCGCACCTCGGTCGCGCTCACGCCGCGCGACGACCTGCTCCTGAGCCTCACCAGCGCCCAGGAGGACGACGCCTGGACGGGGTCGGTCGACGAGCGGCCGTCCGGCTGGCCGGCCTACGTCGCGGGAGTCGTCGGCATGCTGCGCGACGACGGCCACCCGGTGCCCGGCTTCACCGCCAGGATCGACTCGGAGGTCCCACTCGGCGCGGGCCTGTCGAGCTCCGCGGCGCTGGAGTGCGCCGTGGCCGTGGGCGTCGCCGCCCTGGTGGGCCTCGACCTGGACGAAGCGGGCCGCCGGCGTCTGGCCGACGCCTGCATCCGAGCGGAGAACGACTACGTCGGTGCGCCGACCGGTGGCATGGACCAGACGGTGGCCATGCTCGGGGCGCCGGGGTTCGCGCTGCTCCTCGACTTCGCCGACGGCAGCGTCGCGCGCGTCTCCCTTCCCCTCGATGACGCGGCGCTCGCCCTGCTCGTGATCGACACCCGCGTCAGCCACAGCCTCACCGACGGGTCCTACGGCGACCGGCGTAGCGAGTGTGCGCGCGCCGCTGACGCGCTCGGCGTCGACTCCCTCCGTGACACGGACCTCGCCGCCGTGGAGCGGATGGACGACGCCGTGCTGCGCAGACGCGCTCGCCACGTCGTCACCGAGAACCAACGGGTCCGCGACGCCGTCGCGGCGCTCGAGGCGGGCGACTGGTCGACCCTGTCGGCGACGCTGGACGCGTCCCACGTCTCGATGCGAGACGACTTCGAGATCTCCTGTCGGGAGCTCGACCTCGCCGTGGAGACAGCCCGCGCCGCGGGCGCGCTCGGGGCCAGGATGACGGGCGGCGGCTTCGGCGGTTCCGCGGTCGCGCTGGTCCCACGATCCTGCCCTCGGCTCGATCCAGGACGCGGTGACGGCAGCGTTCGCCGACGCCTCGCTGAGGTCCCCGGCGTACCTCGTGGCCACACCTGGTGACGCCGCGCGGATCGACCGCCTCAGCTGAGGTGGGCCGGCACCGCGAGCCCGGCGTCGCGCAGCTCCAGCCGCGCGAGGGCGGTCACGACCTCCGGGTCTCGGGCCCGCCAGGCACCGGCGGGGTCATCGCTGATCCTCGCCAGGACGTACATCGGCTGCCGGGCCAGGGCCCGCAGCGCGAACAGGTCGAGGTCCTCCGCCGCGTTGATGAACCGAGCGCTGGCGGTCGCCTCCCGGACGAACCGCCAGCGGATCGGGACGAAGAACACCGCGACACACAGGATCGGGATCACGGCCAGCGAGATCCCGAGGGCCCAGGACAGCCGGTGCACAGCCGTGACCTGCGCGCGACCGGCCTCGGCGAGTGCCTCCGAGGCGGAGGACATCTGGTCGAACGGCGCCGACACTCCACCGCCGACCAGGGGGATGCCGCTCAGCGTGTCGCCCGCACTGGTCAGTCCGTCGGCCAGCGACGTGGCCGAGGAGTCGGTCTGCTGGCCGACGCCCGCCAGTTGCATCGTGCCGTGCTGCACGACGTGCCCGAACCAGACCCAGCCGACGATCCAGAGCACGAACAGCAGGTCGGCGACGAGCTGGCGGGTACGACGGGCGGGAGCGTCGGCGTAGAGCTTCATGGCGCCCATCCGACCAGCACCGGGGTCCCAGGTCGAGTATCCGTACTCAGCTCGCTCTGGGTGTCCGGACGGATCCCGACCTGAGTGTCCCGCGGCGACGATCTGGGTATGACTACTCCTGACAGCACGCAGAAGAACACCAGCGCCTTCTTCCTCCAGGCCGCCGCCGCGTTCGGGGTCTCCCTGTTCGCCATGGTCGTCGCGATCTACTACCTCCCCGCGGACCCCTGGGTGAAGGCCTTCCTCGCCCTCGGCACGATGTTCCTGACCACCTCGAGCTTCACCCTCGCCAAGTGCGTCCGCGACGCCCAGGAGGACCAGATGGTGGTCCGCCGGCTCGACCAGGCCCGGCTCGACCGTGCGCTCGCCAGCCACGACCCGTTCAAGAACGCGGGCTGACCCCGCCTGCCACAATCCGATCGTGCCCGTGCCCGATCCCGCAGTCGTCGTCCTCGTCGGTGCCGCGGGATCGGGCAAGTCCACGTGGGCCGCCGCCCGCTACCGCCGCGCCGAGATCGTCTCCTCCGACGAGCTGCGCGGCGTCGTCGGGTCCGGGCCCGCCGATCTCGACGCCTCGACGGATGCCTTCGACCTTCTCGAGCGGATCGTCTCGGCACGGATCGGCCGCGGTCTCACCACGGTGATCGACACCCTCGGCCTCGACGCCGACCGCCGTCGTACCTGGATCGCCGCGGCACGGGCAGCCGGACTTCCCTCCGTCGCCGTCGTCTTCGACACTCCCGGCGCGGAGTGCCGGCGCCGGAACGCCGAGCGCGACCGCCCCGTGCCGGCCCCCACCCTGGCCGACCAGGTGCGTCGCGTCGCCGCCGTCCGCGAGGCCCTCGCCGGCGAGGGCTGGGACCACATCGAGCTCCTCACCGGTGCGTCCGATCCCCCACGTTTGGTCCCAAACCGCAGCGTCGAGCACCGAAATCCTGCGGTTGGGGACCAAACGGCGGGATCTGTCACCGCCAAAGGCCTCGAGGTCGTGTTGCAGCTGTCCCGGTTCCCCTGGGGTGAGGATCCGGGTGCGTGGGTCCGGGGCATGGCGCTGGCGGCGGATGAGGCAGGCTTCGCCGGGATCGCCCTGATGGACCACCTGATCCAGATCCCGCAGGTCGACACGGCCTGGCAGCCGATCCCCGAGCCATGGGTCACGCTCGGACTGGTCGCCGGTCTCGACACCAGCCTGAGGATCGGCACGTTGTGCACACCGGTCACGTTCCGGCCGGCCGGCATCACGGCAAAGGCGGCGGCGACACTCGATGCGCTCTCGGGCGGTCG
Organism: uncultured Actinomycetota bacterium; assembly: GCA_963805345.1. Taxonomy (GTDB): domain Bacteria; phylum Actinomycetota; class Actinomycetes; order Propionibacteriales; family Nocardioidaceae; genus Nocardioides. The sequence continues at coordinate 266,952 of CAWDUA010000003.1, read as the reverse complement.
CGCGTTCCTCGGCCTCGGCGCGGGGTGGTGGGACCGCGAGCACGCGGCGTACGGAATCCCCTTCCCGCGCCCTTCCGAGCGGCTCGACCTCCTCGAGAAGACCATCGAGACCTGCCGCGCGCTGTGGGCGCCCGGCACCAAGCCCCACGACAGCGGCCACGTCGCCCTGCCGGAGACGACGTCGTACCCTCGGCCCGCGCACGACATCCCCGTGATCGTCGGCGGCAGCGGCGAACGCCGCACCCTGGCGATCGCCGCCCGGTCGGGCGACGGCTGCAACCTCCCGTCCGACCCCGACGTGCTGAAGGCCAAGCTCGCGGTGCTCGACCGGCACCTCGCAGTGGCTGGTCGCACCCGCGACGACGTCGCGGTCACCGTGCTCGATCTGCCGGTGATCGGTCGGGACCGTGAGGACGCCTGGGCACAGGTCGAGCGACTTCGCGGGCGAGCCGCGGCGGCAGCCTTTGCCCGGCGTACGAACGCGGGCACGCTCCCCGAGCATCGCAGCCGCTACGCCGGCCTGCAGGAGCTCGGGGTGAGCACGGTGTTCGTCGGTGTGCGTGGGTTGGCCGGGCCCGACGACGTGCTGGCTCTGGCCGGGCTCAACGACTGATCTCGACCCAGCTGGTCCCCGAGCGCGGCCCCATCCGTTGCCAGCGCGACGCTACTTCAGCTCGGCGCTGGAGAGCCCGAGCAGGCGGCGCGCAACGATCAGCTGTTGGATCTGCTGGGTGCCCTCGAAGATGTCGAGGATCTTCGAGTCGCGCGCCCACTTCTCCAGCAGCTCGCCCTCGCTGTAGCCGACCGACCCGCAGAGCTCCACGCACGACAAGGTGATGTCGGAGGCGACGCGTCCGGCCTTCGCCTTGGCCATCGACGCCTCCATCGCGTTGGCGCGGCGGTTGTCGGCCATCCAGGCTGCCTGGAGCATGAGCAGGCGCGCTCCCTCCCAGTCGGCCTCCATCTGCAGGAGCTTCGCGGCGGCGGCGCTCTGGACCAGAGCCGGGCGGTCATGGTCCACCGTCACGCCTGCCTGCTCGAGCAGGTCGCGGGTCAGGTCCAGCGCCGCCTTGGCGCAGCCCACCGCCATCGCGGCGACGAGCGGGCGCGTGTTGTCGAAGGTCGCCATCGCGCCGACGAAGCCCTGGCCGGCGTCGACCTCGGGCGAGCCGAGCAGGTGGTCTGCAGGCACCCGGCAGTCGTCGAACCGGATCGCGGCGGTGTCGGAGGCCCGGATGCCGAGCTTGTGCTCGAGGCGCTCGACCGTCATCCCCGGTGTGCCCTTGGGCACGACGAACGACTTGATCGCCGCGCGGCCGAGCGAGCGGTCGAGGGTTGCCCAGACCACGACCGCGTCGGACCGCTCCCCCGACGTGACGTAGATCTTCTCACCGTTGAGCACGTACTCGTCCCCGTCGAGAACAGCGGTGGTGCGGATGTTCGCGGTGTCGGAGCCGGTATCGGGCTCGGTGATCGCCATCGAGGCCCACATCCGGCCGAAGCGTTCCTGTTGCTCGGGATCACCGACCGAGGCGATCGCGGAGTTGCCGAGGCCCTGGCGCGGCAGGGAGAGCAGCAGACCGACGTCGCCCCAGCACATCTCCGCGATGGACATCACGGAGGCCAGATGGGTGCCGTTGCGCACGCCGCCCTCCTCCGCGGGCCCGTCGTCTCGTCGTACGCCCGCCGCTCCCGCTCCGGAGCTCGCGCCGGACTCCGAGAGCCCGTCGATCATCGCGGCGAGCATGTCGAGCTCCTTGGGATAGGCGTGCTCGGCCCGGTCGTAGGTGCGGCTGATCGGCCGCAGCATGTTCATCGCGACCTGGTGGGCCTGGTCGCGCACCTGTCGCAGCTTCTTCGGGTCGTCGAGAGAGATCACGGCATTCTTCCTGGCTGCGGTCTCTGAGTAGCGGGTGAGGCGAGCGTCTCGAAGGGCATCAGACCAGCACCCCGCCTTCCATGACCGAGACCGCCCGGAGGTCGCGGTACCACCGCTCGACCGGGTGCTCCTTGACGAAGCCGTGACCCCCGAGCAGCTGGACGCCGTCGAGACCGATCTTCATCCCCTTCTCCGAGCACAGCGTGCGCGCCAGGGCGACCTCGCGGGCGAAGTCCTTGCCTGCGGCGGCGCGTGACGCGGCCTTCCAGGTGAGCAGTCGCATCGCTTGGAGCTCGATCGCGATGTCGGCGACCATGAACGCCACCGACTGCCGGTGGGCGATCGGCTCACCGAAGGCCTCGCGCTCCCTGACGTACGGCGTCACGTGGTCGAGCACCGCCTGTCCGACGCCCACCGCAAGCGCACACCAGGCGAGCCGCGAGAGCCGCACGCACTCGGCGTACGACGTGCCGTCGGCCGTCCCGAGGACCGCGCTCTCGGGCACGAGGACGCGGTCGAGGTTGAGCGTCGTCAGCGACGCCGCCCGGACCCCCATCGCCGGGTCGGCCTCGACGGTGAGCCCGTCGGCACCCGACTCCACGAGCACGAGCACGTTCTCCCCGCAGAGGCGGGCGCCGACGACGAAGAGCTCCGCCTCGGCGCCGCGCGGCACCATCGACTTCACGCCCTCGAGGACGAGGCCGTCTTCGGTCCGGGTGGCCGTCGTCGTGGGCTCGAGCGCGTCGAACAGCGGCCGTGGCTCGGTCAGCGCCAGCGCGGCAGCCGGCACGTCGTCGCCGGTGAACGCCGGGAGGTAGGTGCGCTGCTGCTGCTCGGTGCCCCAGGTCGCGATCGCGGTCGCGACCGCACCCGGAGCGAGTGCGGCCACGGCAAGGCCGAGGTCACCGCGCGCGAGCGCCTCCGCGACGAGCGTGCCGGCCATCACGGTCCGCTCCTCGGAGATGCCGCCCAACGACTCGGGCACGCCCAGCAGGGGAAGTCCGACCTCCGCGACGGCGGCCAGCACCTCGTCCGGTGCGGCGCACGCGGAGTCGGCGCCGGCGGCGGCCGGACGGAGTACCTCCGTGGCGAGCTCGGTCACGACCTCGACGAGCAGCTGCTCGTCCTCGGTCGGGGTGAGGTCGAAGACGCCCCGCGACGCCGCGGGGGTGGCGCGGGTGCCTGGTCGGCCCTTGCGACCGGCCCGGGTGAAGGCTCGGCCCGCTGTCGTGGCGGTCCGGAAACCACCGCGCGTCAGGGTGAACACGGTCTGCTCGGCCTGCGTGCGCAGCCCGAACCGGTCGAGGAGCCCGCTGCCCGCCAGCCTGTTCAGGGCGGCCAGTGCGTAGCCCATCGGCGTGCGCGACTCGTGGCTTGCGACGCCGTGGCGACCCCCGGGACGGAGGCCCTTGGACAAGGACATGCGGCCCAATGTAACTCTGAGTTACATTTTGCGGCCACCGCCCCTTCGGATCCTTCCGGACACATCCCTACGATCTGTCGCATGCCGCTCGTGCCCACTGCTCCCGACCACGCGCCGTACGGCCAGCTCCCGGAGGGCGGCCGCGCCCGCCCCATCGTGCGGTGGGGCACCGATGTCATGCATCGCACCAACCAGCCGGTCACGGAGTTCGATGACGACCTGCGTCGGCTGGCCGCCGACATGGTCGCCACGATGTACGCCGCCGACGGTGTCGGGCTGGCTGCCTGTCAGGTGGGGGTGGACCTGGCGATGTTCGTCTTCGACTGCCACGACGCGGCCGACGAGCGCACCGTCGGGGTCGTGTGCAACCCGGTGGTGACGCTCCCCGAGGGCCGCGACCGCAGGCTGGACGAGGAGGACGAGGGGTGCCTCTCACTGCCGGGGGCGTACGTGCCGCTGGCCCGCCCCGACGTCGCGACGGTGGAGGGGCAGGGACTCGACGGCGAGCCGGTGCGCTTCAGCGGCGACGGGCTGCTCGCGCGAGCACTCCAGCACGAGACCGACCACACCCGCGGAACCGTCTTCGGCGACCGCCTCTCGACCCGCTGGCGCAAGAAGCTCCAGAAGGCCCACGACAAGACGGCCGACACCTTTCCCGAGGACTGGCCCGCCGTCCCGAAGCTCGGGTCGTCCGCCTGAGGTTCACTCCTAGGTGAACGTGGGGCGGACGACCGAAATGGCGCAGCGGGTCGTCCGCCTGAGGTTCACTTCTAGGTGAACGTGGGGCGGACGACCGAGATGTACGGCGAGTCAGCGGCGGGCCGTGACGTAGCAGGCGACGGCGGTGGCGGCGGCGACGTTGAGGGAGTCGATGCCCGCGCGCATCGCGATCACGGCCCGTCGGTCGGCGGTGCGCTCCCAGCGGGCGGACAGACCGTGGCCCTCCGAGCCCAGCACCAGCGCCACCCGCTCCACCCCCGCTACGGCGTCCTCGACGTCGACGGCGTCCCCGGCCAGCGTCAGGGCGACCGTCGTGAAGCCACGGCCGGTGAGGTCGGGCAGGGCGTCGTACCAGTCGGGCAGCCGGGTCCACGGCGTCGTGAAGACCGCGCCCATCCCGACCTTGACGGACCGACGGTAGAGCGGGTCGGCGCAGCGCGGCGCCAGCAGCACGGCGTCGAACCCGAACGCGGCGCCACAGCGGAAGATCGCCCCCACGTTGGTGTGGTCGACGACGTCCTCGAGCACGAGGACCTGGCGGGCGTCGGCGAGGACCTCGTCGAGGCTCGGGAGGGGTCGGCGTTCGAGCGACGCGAGTGCGCCACGGTGCACGTGGAAGCCGGTGACCTGTTCTGCCAGGGCCTCGCTGACGACGTAGCAGGGAGCCTCGGCCGGCGCGAGCACGTCGGCCAGCCCTGTCAGCCAGCGAGGCGCCATCAGGAACGACCGCGGCCTGAAACCCGCCTCGACTGCTCGGCGCACGACCTTCTCGCCCTCGGCCAGGAAGAGCCCGTGCTCGGCCTCGAGATGCGTGCGGAGCTGGACGTCGCGGAGGTCGCGGTAGTCGGCGAGCCGCGGGTCCTCCGCGTCGGAGACCTCGATCAGCGTTGCCATGCCCTGAAGTGTTCCGGATACGCGACTGCGACGACGTCGCCGACCACGATGATCGCCGGGGGGCGTACGACGTGCCGGCCCAGGTCGGCGCCGAGCTCGCTCAGGGTCGACAGGACGGTCCGCTCCCCCGGCATCGACCCGTCGCACACCACGGCGACCGGCGTCTCGGGCGCTCGGCCGGCGGCCTGGAGCGCCGTGGCGATGTGAGGGGCGTTCTCCACCGCCATCATCAGCACGAGCGTTCCGCGCAGGCGCCCGACCGCGTCCCAGTCGACCAGCGAGTCGTGGTGGCCGGGCGGGATGTGCCCCGACACCACGGTGAAGTCGTGGGCGACCCCGCGATGCGTGACCGGGATGCCGGCCACGGCCGGCACCGCCAGTGGGCTGGAGAGACCGGGGATCACCCGGACGGGCACGCCGGCGGTGCGGCACGCCTCGACCTCCTCGAAGCCCCGGCCGAACACGAAGCTGTCACCACCCTTGAACCGCGCCACCCGCTGTCCGCCGAGCGCCCGGTCGACGATCAACCGGTTGATCTCCTCCTGGCGTGCGGACCGGCCGCGGGGCAGCTTCGCGACGTCGACCAGCTCGGTGGTGGCCGGGAGGTCGCCCAGCAGCTCACGAGGCGCCAGACGGTCGGCGACCACCACATCGGCCTCCATCAGGGCGCGCCGGCCCGCCACGGAGATCAGCTCGGGGTCACCCGGCCCGCCACCGACCAGCGTCACCCCCGGGACCGACGGGCGGCGCTCGCTGGCCGCGATCGTCCCCTCGTGCAGACCGGTCACGATGGCGTCGCGGACCGCTGCCGTACGCCGGGGCTCGCGGCGCCCGAGCACGGCCAGGGTCAGCCCGTCGTACCTCCCGACGGCGGGCGTCCAGGCCGTCGCCGTGGTGGCGTCGTCGGCCCGGACACAGAAGATGCGGTGTGCCTCGGCGACCTTGGTGACGTGCTCGTTCACGGACGCGTCGTTCGTCGCCGCGATCACGTACCAGGCGTCGTGCAGGTCCCCGTCGCCGAACCCGCGCGCCACCCAGGTCACCTCGCCCGCGAGCACCTGCCCTTCGATCGCCGGCGTCACCTGCGGCGAGACGACCACGACCTGCGCACCGGCGGCGAGCAGCCCGGGAATCCGGCGCTGGGCGACCTGCCCGCCACCGACCACGAGCACCCGGCGGCCCGACAGCCGCAGGCCCGAGGGGTACGGCGGGTGGTCGCTCACCCCACCATCATCGTCGGGCGGTCGTGTTGCTCGACCGGCTCGACCGACCGCCGAGACCGGCGCGCTAGGTTCGGAACCGACCCGACACCGACGTCCAAGGAGAGCGCATGAGCCTCGATCGTCCCGTGAAGCCCGACCCGTACGAGCTGCTGCCGAAGGTCGCATCGTTCACCGTCACCAGCGACGACGTCACCGACGGTCAGCCGCTCAAGGACGACCAGGTCGCCGACGGCGGCAACACCTCGCCGCAGCTGTCGTGGTCCGGCGCGCCGGAGGGCACCAAGAGCTACACCGTCACCTGCTTCGACCCCGACGCGCCGACCCCGAGCGGGTTCTGGCACTGGGCCGTCGTCGACCTGCCGCCCGACGTGACCTCCCTCGACGCGGGCGCGGGCGCCGTCGGCGCGAGCCTGCCCGGCAGCGCCTTCATGCTCGAGAACGACGGCGGGGTCGTCGGGTTCATGGGTGCGGCGCCGCCGCCGGGCGACCAGGTGCACCGCTACTACTTCGTCGTGCACGCAGTCACCGAGGACAGCCTGGGCATCGACGCCGAGGCGTCGTTCGCCGTGATGAGCTTCAACCTGGCGTTCAAGACCGCCGGACGCGCCATCGTCACCGGCACCTACCAACACTGAGCGGCCCGGCGGTTGCCTGGCCGCCCGGTCTGGGCGAGACTGGTCGGCCGACAACCGCACAGCAGCACGCCTCCTGCACCCCCGCCTCATCGTGAAGCGGGGTCGCTCGGCGTGCGCGAGCTGCCGACGACACGTGAAGGAGGAGCCGTGCTGTCGCTGTACGCTGCCGTCGGCCGGCGTTCCTTCCGCCGCTACAGCACGTACACCGCCGCCACCCTGGCCGGCATCTTCACCAACTCCGTCTTCGGGTTGATCTACTCCTACGCCTACATCGCGCTGTGGGACAACGCCCCTGACGCCGGCGGCTATGACCGGATCGACGCGGTCACCTTCGTCTGGCTCGGCCAGGCGCTGCTGATGACGGTCGCGCTGTGGGGCGGCGGCACCACCGACGACCTCGCCGAGCGGATCCGCAGCGGAGACGTGGCGATCGACCTCTACCGACCGACCGGGCTGGTGGGGTGGTACCTCGCCGGCGACCTCGGCCGCGCGTCGTACCACCTGGTCACCCGCGGGCTGGGCCCCACCTTCATCGGGCTGGTCTTCTTCCACATCCGGCTGCCCTCCGGCCCCGTCGAGGCGGCGGCCTTCGCCGTCAGCGTGGTGCTGGCCGTGGTCGTCAGCTTCGGGCTGCGATTCGTCGTCGCCTCCTCGGCGTTCTGGCTGCTCGACTCGAGCGGGGCCCGGTTCCTCAGCGGCGCCTTCGCGATCTTCTTCAGCGGGATGATGCTGCCGCTCGTGCTCTTCCCCGGGTGGCTCGGCACGCTGGCCCAGGCGCTGCCGTGGGCGGCGATCATCCAGGTGCCGAACGACATCTGGCTCGGCCAGTACGACGGGTGGGCTCTGCTCGGCGCCCTCGGCTTCCAGCTGCTCTGGGTGGGGTTGCTCCTGGCACTGTGCGAGGCCGTGCTGCGCGCCGCCACCCGCAAGGTGGTGGTGCAGGGTGGCTGAGGTCTCGCCGGACGCGTCCGGCGCAGTCACCTCCGGGGGCTGGACGTTCGCGGTCCGGAGCTACTCCGACATCGCACGTCTCTGGGTGCGCGCCTCGCTCGCCTACCCCGCGTCGTTCGCGCTGATGTCGGTCAGCGGCTTCCTCATCACCGGTCTCGACTTCGTCGCGCTGTGGCTGATGTTCACCCACCTGAGCGACCTCGGTGGGTTCACGCTGATCCAGATCGCGCTGCTCTACGGCGCCAGCAGCATCGGGCTGCGCGTGGCCGACCTGCTGATCGGCAGCGTCGAGCAGATCGGCCTCCACGTGCGCACCGGTCGGCTCGACCAGATGCTGACCAAGCCGGTGCCGCTCCTGGTGCAGGTCTGTGCCGACAACTTCTCACTGCGACGCTTCGGGCAGATCAGCCAGGCCTTGATCGTCTTCGCCTGGGGATGCTTCGCCGTCGACTGGACCTCGGCACGAGTACTGGTGGCCGCGCTGATGGTCGTCAGCTCGGGCGTGATCTTCTTCGGGCTCTTCGTCGGCTTCTCCTGCGTGCAGTTCTGGACCACCGACTCCACCGAGTTCGCCAACGCGTTCACCTACGGAGGCAACACCATCACCCAGTACCCCATGTCCATCTACCCGCGTGAGCTCACCAAGAGCCTCACCTTCCTGCTGCCGATCGCCTTCGTGAACTGGTACCCGTGCCTCTACCTGCTGGGCATCGACGACCCGTTCGGGCTCCCGTCCTGGCTCCAGTTCTGCTCGCCGATCGCCGCGGCCATCGTGCTCGGCGCCGCCCTGCTCGCCTGGCGGACCGGGGTCCGTCACTACACGTCGACCGGGAGCTGACGTGGCATCGACGGGCTCGACCCAGGACGGAGCCGGGAGCTGAGATGGCGTTGATCGAGGTGGAGAAGCTCGCCCGCACCTTCACGGTGCGCAAGCGCAACGGCGGCCGGCGTCGTACGACGACCGTGGTGCCGGCGGTCCACGACCTCAGCTTCGGCATCGAGGCCGGCGAGATGGTCGGCTACATCGGACCCAACGGCGCCGGGAAGTCGACGACGATCAAGATGCTGACCGGCATCCTGGTCCCGACCGGCGGCCGGGTCCGCGTGGCCGGACTGGACCCCAGCCGCCAGCGCACCGAGCTGGCGATGCGGATCGGGGTGGTGTTCGGGCAGCGCACCACGTTGTGGTGGGACCTCCCGCTCCGCGACTCGTTCGCGCTGCTTCAGAAGCTCTACCGGGTGGACCCCGAGCGACACCGCCGCAACCTCGCGGAGTACGTCGAGCTGCTGGATCTCGGCGACCTGCTCGACACCCCGGTCCGGCAGCTGAGCCTGGGCCAGCGGATGCGCGGCGACATCACCGCTGCGCTCCTGCACGACCCGGAGATCCTCTACCTCGACGAGCCCACCATCGGGCTCGACGTGGTCAGCAAGGGCCGGCTGCGCGACTTCCTGCGCACCCTCAACGCCGAGCGAGGGACGACCCTGCTGCTGACGACCCACGACCTGCAGGACATCGAGGCGCTCTGCCGCCGCGTGATCGTGATCGACCACGGAACGGCGGTCTTCGACGGTGCGCTCAGCGATCTCCATCTGCGCGGCGGGTCCACCCGCACCCTGGTCGTCGACCTGGTCGACGAGGGTCCTCCGATCGACGTCGACGGAGCCGTCACGCGCCGCGTCGAGGGGCCACGTCAATGGCTCTCGTTCCCCGCCGACGCCAGCGCTGCGCCGATCGTGGCGGCCGTTGCCGCGTCGTACGCCGTCGCCGACCTGTCGATCCAGGAGCCCGACATCGAGGACGTGATCCGGCAGATCTACGCCGGTGCCTGAGCGTCGACGTACGGCGACGAACGGGTCGTGCTCGGCCATGGCCGTGGCCCCTCCCTCGTGGTTAGAGTGCCGACACCGGTCCCCCTCTCGGGTTCCGAGTCCCACGAGAGGGTCACATCATGAAGGCACCGACGAGGACCGTTGCGACACTCGGTGCGCTGGCGCTGGCGGCCGCGACGCTGGCGGCCATCGGATCGTCGGCGTCGGCGGCGTCGCACGACCCGGCGTTCCGGCCGCTGGACGGCTTCTCGCCGACCGGACCGCAGGTGCGGGTCGACCCGCGGCGCTACTCCGCCGTGACGCTCGATGCAGCGGCCATCCGCTCCGAGCTGAGCAGGGCGCCGAAGCTGGGCGCCTCGGCCTCGACGGTCCTGCGGGTGCCGGCTCCGTCAGGCGGCAGTGAGCGCTTCGCCGTCCAGCGCACCCGGCTGATGCAGGCGCGGCTCGCGGCCGCGCATCCCGAGATCCAGACCTGGTCCGGCGTGTCGCTCGACCACCCCGGTACGTCGGTCGCGCTCGACATCACGCCGATGGGCTTCCACGCCTCGGTGCGCGGGCCGAACGGACAGGGCGCGTGGTACGTCGACCCGGCGTACAACCGGCGCGGGACCACGCAGTACCTCTCCTACTTCGGCCGCGACCTGCCCGCGACCTCCCGCTCCCCGATCGAGCGTGAGATCCCCCAGGTGAAGCGGGCGATCGACGAGCAGCGCCGGCTGGCGAAGACCGCGTCGGGAGCCACGGTGACCCAGCGGGTCTACCGGCTCGCGCTGCTCAGTGACCCGACGTACGCCGACTACTTCGGCACACAGAACGTGCTGGCCGAGAAGGTGACGCTGATGAACCGCGTCAACCAGGTGTACAACGATGACGCGGCGGTCTCGATGATCCTGGTCGACGGCACCGACCGGCTGAACTTCGACACCGTCCAGAAGGCGACCGGACCGGACGGCCCGTGCGGTGCGCACCCCTGCTACACGCTCGACCCGACCTCGAACGACTACGTCGAAGGCCAGCTGTCCTACTGCGACGTCGGCACCCTGGTCCGCAACCAAACGGTGCTCGGCCAGCTGATCGGCGCATCGAACTACGACATCGGCCACATCGCGCTCGGCACCGACGGCGGCGGTATCGCCGGTCTCGGAGTCGTCGGCAGCGTGGAGAAGGCCCAGGGGTGCACCGGCATCCCGACCCCCACCGGCGACGCCTACGCGATCGACTACGTGGCCCACGAGATGGGGCACCAGTTCGGCGGCAACCACACCTTCAACGGCACCGAGTGGAGCTGTGGTGGCGGCAACCGCGAGCCGAGCACCTCGGTCGAGCCGGGGTCGGGCTCGTCGGTGATGGCGTACGCCGGCATCTGCCGGCAGGACAACCTGCAGCCGCACAGCGACCCGTACTTCTCCCAGCGCTCGATCGACGAGATCCACGCCTACACGAGCGGCGCGGCGCTCGACCCGGTCGAGGTCCAGGACGTCTCGCTGACCGGCTTCTCACACGACGGTGACTCGATCACGTTGGACTACCCCGGGTCGGCCGCCGGGCCGGTCACCCTGACCAGAGGATCGACGTACACCGCAGCGAACCTCGAGACCGCGATCGAGAGCCTCACCGGCGAGGACGTGACGGTCGCGAAGTGGGGGTACGACCCGTATGCCGGGATCTACTCCGACCCCGAGGTCTACCCGGCCCCGCTGGGCACTCCCGACGACGCCGGCTTCCAGGTGATGTTCGCCGGCGACCCGGATCCCTACACCGACGACAGCGACCGCAAGGACATGCACGCACTGATGGTCACGCCGTCGGCGGGGGTGACCGCGCACGTCGGCGAGACCGCGAAGGGCGGTCCCCCCGACAACCACGGGGACTCCCACCGCACCGGCAACCACGCGCCCGTGGTGAAGGCGCCCGCGAACCGCACGGTGCCGCTACGGACGCCGTTCACCCTCCGCGGATCGGCCACCGACGCCGACCGGGACGCCCTGACGTACCTGTGGGAGCAGAACGACACCGGCGGGAACAGCGGCACCCCGCTGGTCGACAACGCGAAGAAGAACGGCCCGCTGTTCCGCGTGTTCGGTCGCTACGCCGACGTCTCGGCCGCGGCCGACCTGGAGAGCCCCGCGGACGGGGAGAACCTCGCGGGCACGAGTCCGGCGCGCACCTTCCCCGACCTGGCGCAGGTCCTGGCCGGCGACACCAACGCGAGGACGGGCCGCTGCCCCGCTCCACCGCACCAGGACCCGAACCAGTACGTCCCCCTGCCCCTCCCGGTCCTGAACTGCTACTCGGAGTTCCTGCCGATCAAGGGCTACGTCGGCACCGCACGCTCCTCGACACCGGCGATGCACTTCCGGCTGACCGCGCGCGACTCGGTCCCCGGCGGCGGCGGGGTCGGCCACGACGACGTGACGCTGCGGATCGACCAGCATGCGGGGCCGTTCCTGGTGAGCTCGTTCGAGAAGGGCGGCTCGGTCAAGGCAGGCGCTCGGAAGGCGATCACCTGGCGGGTGAACGGGACCCGACACCTCGCCGCACACGTACGGATCCTGCTGTCCACTGACAACGGCAGGACGTGGCGGAAGGTACTCGTGAGCAAGACGGTCAACGACGGGAAGGCGACGGTGCGGTTCCCGAAGAAGAAGTCGACCCACGCCTGGGTCATGGTCAAGGCGCTGGGCAACTACTTCTTCGACGTCAGCGACCGGTCGTTCACGATCCGCTGACGCGCCTGGCAGCGGGTGGCGGGTGGCGGTGAGCGAGCCACCGATCGGCCACCCGGGAGTGGCCGGCGCACCGACCCGCCGACTCCGGGGATGACGTCGGCCCGACCGGGTACGGGGTGAGGAGACGTGTACGCCGCGGCCTTCGGCGCCGCGGCCCGACCTCGACGAAGGAGTGCGCATGCCTGACCTGCCCCAGCCCACGGACGGCTCCTCGATCTCCACCGCCCCGTCGCGCGAAGCGCTCCAGGGGTCCAGCACCGACACGGGCGCACCGGCCATGAGCGACCGCAACTCGCTCACCGTCGGCGCTGACGGCCCGATCCTGCTGCACGACACGCACTTCTTGAACCAGATGGCCCACTTCAACCGGGAACGCATCCCGGAGCGCAACGTGCACGCCAAGGGGTCGGGCGCATTCGGTGAGTTCGAGACGACCGAGGACGTGTCGTCGTACACGAAGGCGGCGCTCTTCCAACCGGGCACGACGACCGAGATGCTCGCGCGCTTCTCCACCGTCGCCGGCGAACAGGGCTCCCCCGACACCTGGCGCGACCCGCGCGGCTTCGCGCTGAAGTTCTACACGACCGAGGGCAACTACGACCTGGTCGGCAACAACACCCCGGTCTTCTTCATCCGCGACACCATGAAGTTCCCTCACTTCATCCGGAGCCAGAAGCGCCGCGGCGGCTCGGGCCTGCGCGACAACAACATGCAGTGGGACTTCTGGAGCCTCAACCCCGAGTCGGCGCACCAGGTCACCTACCTGATGGGCGACCGTGGGATCCCGCGCTCCTACCGGCACATGAACGGCTACGGGTCACACACCTATCTGTGGATCAACGCCACGGGCGAGAAGCACTGGGTGAAGTACCACTTCCACAGCGACCAAGGGGTCGAGGGGCTGACCGGCGAGCAGGCGACCAGGATCGCCGGCGAGGACGCCGACTTCCACCGGCGCGATCTGCACGACGCGATCGAGGAAGGCGACTTCCCGTCGTGGACGCTGTCGGTCCAGCTGATGCCGTACGACGACGCGCAGACCTACCGGTTCAACCCGTTCGACCTGACCAAGGTGTGGCCGCACAGCGACTACCCACTGGTGAAGGTCGGCACGATGACACTCAACCGCAACCCGGAGAACTTCTTCGCCCAGATCGAGCAGGCGGCGTTCGAGCCGAGCGCCCTGGTGCCGGGCATCGGGTTCTCCCCCGACAAGATGCTGCTCGGCCGCGCTTTCGCCTACTCCGACACCCACCGCCACCGGATCGGCCCGAACTACCTACAGCTGCCCGTGAACCGTCCCCACGTCGACGTCAACACCTACACCCAGGACGGGCCGATGGCCTACGAGCACCGCGGTGACGACCCGGTCTACGCGCCGAACTCGTTCGGACGTGGGTACGCCGACGAGGTCGGAGAGGTCGAGGAGGGCTGGGAGACCGACGGTGCCATGGTGCGGGAGGCCTACACGCTGCGGGAGGACGACGACGACTTCGGCCAGCCGGGCGCCCTCGTGCGCGAGGTCTGGGACGACGAGCAGCGCGCGGCGTTCGTCGAGACGGTCGCGGGGCACCTGCTCGGCGGGGTCACCGGAGATGTGCTGGAGCGTGCGTTCGAGTACTGGAAGCAGGTCGACGCGGACTGCGGGAAGCAGATCGAGGAGCTCGTCCGGGCCGGTGGCCCGAACGACAACCCCGGCGGCCAACCCGAGGCCGCAGCGGCTGACGCCTCGGACCCGATGGTCGAGACGCACACGCAGGCGGGGCACTGACGCCTCGGCTTCACCATGGTCACATGGTGAAGCGTGGCTTCCCACGGTGAGCTCACCATGAGAAGCCGGGTCTCACCACGAGAACATGGTGAAACCGGGACAGGTGAGGCGCCGGCCCTCGACCGTTGGCGACGGCTGGCACCATGGCGCGTGTGTGGTTCGACGACAGCGTGATGCAGGCGGTCGCCGACCACCGCACCGCGTGGGCCACGGCGGTGGCCGAGGCGACCACGAGGGCCGGCACGACGCCGGCTGTCTTGGCCGGCTCGGCGCTGGTGGCGGTGGCCGTCGTGGTGCTGCTCCGCGCCTACCGGACGGCCCTCGCCGCTCTGCTCGCGTTGGGGGTCGCGATGGTGACGGCCGACGTGCTGAAGAACGTGTTCGGGCGTCCGCGGCCACCCCTCCACCTCGCCCTGATCGACGTACCCGGCGAGGCCTTCCCCTCCACCCATGCAGCGGCGACCTCGGCGGTCGCGGTCGCCGTCCTGGTCGCCTACCCGTGGCCCTCGGCCCGTACGTCGGGGCTTGCGGCAGCCGTCGCCGCGCTGCTCCTCCTCTTCGTGGGCGTCTGCATGGTCTACGTCGGTGCGCACTGGCCCACGGACGTCCTCGCCGGTTGGCTGATCGGCGGCACGGTCGGCTACGTGGTCGGACGTGCGCTGCGTCGGGGGAACGCGGCGGCTGAACCCGCTGGCTAGCGGCCGGTGAGGACGACGAGCTGCTGAGTGGCGCGGGTCATCGCGACGTAGCGGTCGACCGCGGCCTCGAGGCGCTCGCCGGGCGAGTCGGGCTCGACGAGGACGACGAGGTCGAACTCGAGTCCCTTCGACAGCTCCGGGGCCAGCGATCGGACCCGGTCCCTCGCCTCGAGCTCGCAGGACCCGATGACGCACGCGATCCCCTCGGGGTTCGCGGCCAGCCAGGTGTCGACGACCGAGTCCAGCTCTGACACCGTGCCGTGGACGACCGGGATCCCGCTGCTGCGGACGGATGTCGGGACGTTGGCGTCGGGTACGACGGCCCGGATGACCGGCTCGGCCTCGGCCATCACCTCCGCGGGCGTCCGGTAGTTGATGCGCAGCGTCGCGAGGTCGATCTGGTCGAGCCCGGCCCGGCCGAGCCGGGCCTCCCAGGAGTCCGCGAACCCGTGCCTGGCCTGTGCGCGGTCACCGACGACGGTGAAGCTGCGGCTCGGGCAGCGGAGCAGCAGCATCTGCCACTCCGCATCGGTCAGCTCCTGAGCCTCGTCGACCACGACATGGGCGAACGGCCCGGCAAGGGGATCGGGCGCCTCGCCCGGAGCCGCGGAGTCGTCCACCAGTGCCTCGCGCAGGTCGTCGCCGCGCAGCATCGACATCACGTGCAGGTCGGAGTCGTCGGTCGCGATCAGGTGGTCGACCACCTGCGACATCTCCGCACGCGACGCCGCCGCCGCAGCTCGACGCCGGCGTCGGCGCCGGGACGCGCCGGGGTCACCGAGCCGCTGCCGCGCGGCATCGAGCAGCGGGAGGTCGGAGGTCGTCCAGGCCTGCGGGTCCCGGCGCTGCAGCAGCCGCACCTGGTCCGCGTCGAGCCAGGGAGCACACCTGCGCAGGTACGCCGGCACCGACCACAGGTCGCCCACCAGGTCGGTCGGGTCGATCAGCGGCCACGCCCGGCCGAACGCGTCGACGAGCTCGTCGTGCTGCGCAAGGGCACGTCGTACCAAGGCGTCGGAGACGTCCTCGTCCGCTTCGTGCTTGTCGACCAGGATCGTGAGCAGCTCCTCCCACACCTGGTCGCGGCCCTCGTTGTGCGCCGTGCCGGGCTCGAGCGACTCGAACGCCTCGGTCCAGTCCGACGGGCTCAGCCAGACGTCGGCCCAGGGGGTCTCGACCTCCATGCCCTCGGTCGGCGGCTCCTCGTAGAGCCGCACCGCGGGCTCGATCGCCCGCACCATGTCGGCGGTCGCCTTGAGCCGCGCCACCTCGGGGTCGGCCTCGTCGGCTGCCGTGGTGCCCTCGGGGAGGAGATCGCGCAGCGTGCAGGTCTGCACACCCTCCTCACCGAGACCGGGGAGCACGTCGGCGACGTAGGCGAGGTACGGCTGGTGGGGGCCGACGAAGAGCACGCCGCCGCGGCCCTCACCGAGGCGGGGGTCGGCGTACAGCAGGTACGCCGCGCGGTGCAGCGCCACGACCGTCTTGCCCGTGCCCGGACCACCGTCGACCACCAGCGTGCCCCGGGAGCCGGCTCGGATGACAGCGTCCTGGTCGGCCTGGATGGTGCTCAGCACGTCACGCATCCGGCCCGATCTGCTGCTCCCCAGACTGGCGATGAACGCCGACTGGTCGTCGAGCGCCGCGTTGCCCTCGAGACCTTCGGCCGTGAACACCTCGTCCCAGTAGTCGCTGATCCGGCCGCGGGTCCAGCGGTACCGGCGACGGCTGGCCAGCCCCATCGGCCGGCCGTGGGTCGCCCCGAAGAACGGCTCCGCGGCCGGCGAGCGCCAGTCGACGAGCAGTCGGCGCCCTGCGCGGTCGGTCAGTCCGAGCCGACCGACGTACACCGCCTCGTCGTCCACGCCGACCATCCGGCCCAGGCACAGGTCGAGGGTGAAGCGGCGCAGCGCACGCAGCCGGCCGGTCAGTCGGTGGACCTCCTGGTCACGCTCCAAGGCCTGCTGCCCGGTCCCGGCAGAGGCCTTCCGCACGCCGTCGAGCCGGTCGGAGAGATCGGTGATCGTGTGCTCGAGGCTCTCCGCGATCGCGGCGAAGTGTGCCTCGTCCCGCGCGATCATCGCCGGCTCGGCCTTGCCTGCCAGTCGGTCGGGCAGGTCGAACGCGCTCGTCGTCGCAGGGGGCAAGGGTCCAGCTCCCATCCGGGGTGTGTGGCCAGGACCGGTGATTGTGCGGCACCACCTGGGTCTTGCCGCAAGCCCCCCGATGGGTTATACGTTGGTAGTGGCGGAGGGATGGTTCCCCCCGCCTTTGCCTTGTCTCGGCGCGCTGCTCGGAGCCGGAGTCGGCCCTCTACCTCGGCTGAGCCACCCCTGTGACCAACCTGAGAACGGTGCTGCCCGCCTGTGACGTCGATCCCACGGATCGACGATTTCACGCGTGATCGGTCCGATCCGCGCCTCGGCGGAGTTCGTGGTTCGGTCCAGGCTCTGGTTACCGTCGTAGCGCGCTCGACGGAGAGCGCCTGCAACCAGCATCACCGGTCGTCGGGTACGCCGAGTCCTGCCCTCCCGTCCGACCGTTCCCATCGAACGACGTCGCTCTCGCGATCGTCGACGGGGCAGGAGTGGGGGACCCACATTCCGGGGTCCTCGGACCCCTCGGGGTGAAGCCGCCGAACGGCGGCCGGGCACCTTCCTCGCCCGAACCCGACAGCTCACCTCACAGGCGTGGGAAGGAACACCGATGTCTCAGATCGTCACGCTGTCCGGACCTGCGCGCCCGTCCGGGCGTCCCGTCGTACGGCTCCTGCTCCTGGCAGGTGTCGTCCTCGGGTCGCTCCTCGCGGTCCCGGTCGGGTCGGCACACGCCTCTCCCTCCCGGCCCGGCCACGGCCACCACGCGCGCCATCACCAGCAACCACCAGCGGGCCGCTCCGGACGCGTCGCCCGCGCCATGGGCATCGCAGCCAGCGAGAAGGGCAAGCCCTATGCGTACGGCGCCGCCGGACCTCGCGCGTTCGACTGCTCCGGGCTGACCTTCTACGCCTTCCACCGCGCCGGCTTCCGCGGACTCCCCCGCACCGCCGCCGCCCAGTCCCACTTCGCGCGGCACATCCCACGCCGCCGCATGCACCGTGGCGACCTGATCTTCTTCACCGGCCGCGGCGGGGTCTACCACGTGGGCCTGTACGTCGGCATGTCGCACGGCCGGCGACTGGTCCTGCACTCGCCGTACCCCGGGCGGCGTGTCCACGTCGAGCCGGTCTGGACCAACGCCTGGTTCCCGGGCACCCTTCGCTGACCCGACTCCGGCCGACGCCCCGGCCGACTCGGCGAGGGCGTCGGCGGGATCAGCGCGGTGTCGGCCCGAGCTCGCGGGTCAGCGTGACGTCGCTGATCGCGTAGCCGATCCGCTCGTAGAAGGCCCGCGCTCCGTGGTTGGCCGCGCCGGTGCTCAACCGGACATGGGCGAGCCCGCGCTCTCGCGCCCAGCGCTCCACCGTTGCCATCAGTGCCCGGGCGATGCCGCGGCCCTCGTACCGCTCGTCGACGACCAGCTCGCCGACCCAGGCGTCGACCTGGCCGCACCAGTGGTCGTCCTCGGCGACCGAGACGAACCCCACCACGCTGTCGTCGACGACACCGACCCAGACCCCACGGTCGTCGGCCCCGGCCTCCGCCACTGAGTCCGCGACCCAGCCCTGGACGGCCTTCCACACCTGGTCACCCGGCCGCGACCGGTCCACGCCGATCAGGAGGCGGGGGGCCAGTCGACGTACCGCGTCGTGGTCGTCTGGTTGCACGGGTCTGATCGCGAGGTCCATTCCCCGAGGCTGGCACCGGATCGGGCGCCTGGAAATGGCTGCGAACGCATGCGGTGCGGCGAGCGGACACCCAGAATGCAGACCATGCGCTCCTCCGCCAGGTCGACAGTCGCGTGGCTGGCTGCCGTGGCGGCAGTCGTCGCTGTTCCCTCGGCGGTCCCTGCCTCACCCGCGGTCGACACGGCTCACTCGACCAGGTTGTGGGGAGTCACCCTCGACGACGTCACCCACGCACGGTCGCTGGCCAGGTCGCTGCACCGGCTCCCGGAACGCCCGATGGCGCGGGTCGTCTTCGACCCGGGCATGGCGCCGCCGACGTACGCCGGAGCGCTGCGGCGGCTGCATCCGGTGGTCGACGTGCTGGGCGAGCCCGTGGACTCGTCGGAGACCAGGTCGTACTCCGTGCCTGCCTACCGGGCCCGGTTCGCGGCCTACGTGGCGGCCTTCCCCCACGCCGTCGACGTGTGGGAGGTCGGCAACGAGGTCAACGGGGAGTGGACCGGCAGGCCGGTCGACGTCGTGGCGAAGACCATGGCGGGCTTCCGGGTCGCGACCGCGGCGGGAAAGCCGACGGCGCTGACCCTCTACTACAACCCCGGCTGCGCCGAGGACGCCGCGCACCGCATGTTCACGTGGGTCGAGCGGCGCCTTCCCCGGACGCTGCGGACCGGGCCCACCTACGTGCTGATCTCCTACTACCCGAGCGACTGCCAGGGGTTCTGGCCGACCGCCGCCGGCTGGCAGCGCGTGTTCGACCGTCTGCACCGGCTGTTCCCGCACTCGGACCTCGGCTTCGGCGAGGCCGGCACCACCCGGCACTCGGCCACGCAGACCCAGCGCGCTGCCCTCCTGCGCCGCTACGACCGCGTCCGCGTGCGTGGTGATCGCTTCGTCGGTGGCGGCTTCTGGTGGTCGTTCGCCGAGGACGGCACGTCTCCGCGCCGACCGGTGTGGAAGGCGCTGGAGGCGGACATGCGCGCGCGCCGGTGAGTCCGACGGGCCACCGGCCCGCCCGGGTGAATACTGTCCGATGTGAATGGCCGTTCAGTCGCCCTGCCCCAGCGTGCCCGCGTCGTGGTCGTGGGGGGTGGCGTGATCGGGTCGAGCGTCGCCTACCACCTCGCTCACCTCGGAGTGACCGACGTGCTCCTGCTCGAGCGGCATGACCTGACGGCCGGTACGACGTGGCACGCCGCCGGGCTGATCACGAGTGCCGGCATGACCGACGAGACCGCGGTGTGGATGTCCCGCTACTCCCGCGAGCTCTACACCCGGTTGGAGGACGAGACCGGACACTCGACCGGGTTCCGTGAGATCGGCCACCTGCACCTGGCCTGCACGTCCGAGCGGCTCGAGACCCTGCGCCGCGAACGCGCGTTCCAGCGCGGGTTCGGGATCGACAACGTGGAGGTCTCGGCCGCGGAGGTCGCCGAGCTGACGCCGATCACACGGGTCGACGACGTGCTCGCCGCCTCGTACGTCGCCGACGAGGGCCGCGCCGACCCCGTCGGGGTCGCGACCGCGCTGGCCAAGGGCGCCCGCACGCTCGGGGTCAGCGTGGTCACGGGGGTGTCCATGACCGGGATCCGGACGGACGCCGGTCGCGTCGTGGCCGTCCGCACCGACGTGGGCGAGGTCGAGTGCGAGACGGTCGTGCTGGCGGCGGGTCTGTGGACCCGTGAGCTGGCGCGACGCTGCGGGATCGACGTACCCCTCCAGGCCGCGGAGCACTACTACCTGCTCACCGAGCCGATGCCGGGCGTGCACCGCGACCTGCCCGTCGTCGAGGACCCCGACCGCTACGGGTACTACCGCGAGGAGGCCGACGGGCTGCTGGTCGGCCTGTTCGAGCCGGAGGGGGCGGCCTGGCACCTCGACGGTCCGCCCGCGGACTTCGCGTTCGGCACGATCGAGCCGGACTGGGATCGGATGACCCCACACCTCGAGCGGGCGATGTGGCGCTACCCCGGCCTCGAGGGGGTGGGCCTGCGCACGTTCTTCTGCGGGCCGGAGTCGTTCACGCCCGACGTCCACCCGTTGCTCGGGCCGGCGCCGGAGGTGCAGGGCGTCCACATCGCCGCCGGCATGAACAGCCTCGGCATCCTCAGCGGGGGTGGTGCCGGGAGCGTCGTGGCCCAGTGGATCGTCGACGGGCGTCCGCCGGTCGACGTCACCCACTACTCGGTCGAGCGGGCCCTGCCCTACGAGACCACCCGGCGGTTCCGGGGCGCGCGGGTGGAGGAGTCCCTGGGCGTGCTCTTCGGTGACGGCGTCTGGCCGAGCTTCCAGTGGCGCAGCGGGCGCGGCGTACGGCGGTCGGTGCTGCACGACAAGCTGGCCGGGGAGGGCGCGCGGTTCGGGCAGTCGGCGGGCTGGGAGTACCCCCTCTGGTTCGGCGACCCCTCCGAGCCACCGGCGGCCGGTGAACCGACGTGGGGTCGCACCGCGTCGTTCCCGTTCGTCGCGGAGGAGCATCGCGCGATCCGCGAGGCGGTCGGCGTCATGGACATGTCGCTGATGTCGAAGTTCCTCGTGCAGGGTCCGGACGCCGGGGCCGTGCTGAACCGGCTCTCGGTCAGCGAGGTCGACGGTGCGCCCCTGCGCGTCGTCTACACGCAGTGGTGCGACGTCGAGCGGCGGCCTGCTGACGGATCTGACCGTCACCAAGCTCGCCGACGACCGGTTCCTGGTCGTCTCCAGCGACGTCATCCACCGGCGCGTCGAGACGATGCTGCGGGACGCTCCCGAGCCGGGCGAGGTCGCGATCACGACCGACGTGACTCCGGGGACGACGTTGCTCTCCGTCCAGGGTCCACACGCCCGTGACCTGTTGGCGTCGTTGTCACCCGACGACTGGTCCGACGCCGCCTTCCCCTACCTCACGGCGCGCGAGGTCGAGGTGGCGTCGTCGCGGTTCCTCGCCCTCCGGGTCACCTACGTCGGCGAGCTCGGCTACGAGCTGCACATCCCCGCAGACCAGGGTGCGTCGGTCTGGGAGGCGCTCGTCGACGCCGGTACGTCGTACGGACTCCGGCAGGTGGGACTGCTCGCGATGTCCTCGCTGCGCCTGGAGAAGGGCTACCGCGACTACGGCATCGACATCGAGAACACCGACGACCCGTTGGTGGCCGGGCTCGCGTTCACGATCGCCTGGGACAAGCCGGGCGGCTTCGTGGGCCGCGAGGCGTTGGTCGCACGCCGCGGTGACCGGTCGGCGCGGATGGTCCACGTGCTGCTCGACGACCCCGAGCCGCTGCTGCACGGTGGCGAGCCGCTGCTGCGAGACGGCGATGGGTCGGCTACGTCCGAGCCGGAGACTTCGGGCACACCCTGGGTCGCTCGGTCGGGCTGGCGGTCGCCGAGCACGAGGAGGGCGTCACCCCCGACTGGTTGGCCCAGGGCGGGTTCGAGGTCGATGTCGCCGGCACGCGCCACGCCGCCACCGTCTCCCTGCGCCCGTTCTACGACCCCGACCGCCTCCGGATCCGCGGCGGCCCCTCACGCTGACCCGGCCCGTGTTGACGCAGTCAAGCGCCGACCCGGCCCGTGTTGACACGGTCAAGCGCCGACCCGGCCGGTGTTGACGCGGTCAAATGCCGACCCGGCCCGTGTTGACGCAGTCAAGCGCCGACCCGGCCCGTGTTGACGCGGTCAAGTGCCGACCCGGCCCGTGTTGACGCATCCGGCCGGTGTTTCACTGCGGTCGCAGGACAGTGCCCCAGCGCCGGGTCAGCGCCCTACGGCGTCAACAAGGGCCGGGTCAGCGCCCTACGACGTCAACAAGGGCCGGGTCAGCGCCGGGGTGGTGGTGCCGCCGTGGGGTCAGGTGCCGAGGCGCTGGTGGAGGAGCTTGACGATCGGCCAGGCGCCGTCGGACCAGTTCGAGAGCACGGTGTGGACGATGGCCGACGAGGGCTGGTGCAGGCTGGCGAAGGACACGCCCGCGTCGTAGCCCTCGAGCCAGACCGCGTCGCCGATGGCATCGAGATGGAAGCCGAGGCCGTAGCGCTCGGACTCCTCGGGCCAGTCGCTGCGCGGCCGCAGGAGCTCGTCCACCAGGGCCGGCGACACGATCCGGCCGGCGTGGAGGGCCTCCCAGAAGGCGCTCAGGTCGGCAGCTGTCGAGTAGATGCCACCGTCACCGACGCCGCGCACGGGGAGGTGGAGCACGTTCGTGCGCAGCCCGTCGGCCGCGAGGTAGCCCAGGGCCGCGTCCCCAGGGAGCTCGTCGGAGCGCAGGAAGGCGGTGTCGACCATGCCTGCCGGCTCACACACCAGCGAGCGGACCAGCTCGTGGTAGCGCACGCCGCCGGCACGTTCGGCCAGAAGGGCGAGCAGCACGTAGCCACCGTTGTTGTAGGCGAACCGCTCCCCCGCCGGTGCCACGGCCGGGTGCCCGTCCAGGACCGACAGGTACTCCTCAGGCGTCGCGAGCTCGTGCACGGGTACGGCGAGCACGTAGTCGCTGACCGAGGCGACGGCGCTCTCGTCCAGGTAGTCGCCGATCCCCGAGCGGTGCGCCAGCAGGTGCTCGATCGTCACGTCGTCGCCCACAAGGGGAAGGTCGTCACCGAGGAGGGAACGCGCGGTCGTGTCGAGCCCCAGGACGCCGCGCTCCACCAGGCACATGACCGCGACCGCGGTCAGGCTCTTCGTGCCGCTGGCGGTCGCGAACCGGGTCTCCACGGTGTTGGGGATCCCGTGCGCCCGGTCGGCGAGGCCGTACGCCGCGCACAGCTCGGTCTCGCCGGCCCGGTCGACGCGGACCACCCCGGAGAAGCCGGTGCGCTCGGCGACCTCCCCGACGGCGTCCTGCAGTGACTGCACGGCGCCGACCCTACGGGGCCTGCAGATGACAGACGCGCCTCATCGCAGCGGCGCTGCGAGAGTGACCCGGGCCGCGAACGGCTCCCCCGCCAGATCGATCGTCCACGTGGACGCGTCGAGGTCCGGCTGACGCACCGGACCGTCGGCGCGCAGCAGCGCGAGCCCGACCGCAGCTCCCACCGTGGCGCCGTACGACGCGCTGGTGACCTGGCCGGCCGGCTCCCCGTCGCGCAGCACGAGCTCGCCGCCCCACAGCATGGGCGCCGGGTCCTCGAGCACGAACGACACGACCCGTCGGCGCGGTCCCCCCGCCGCGAGCTCGTCGCGATGGGTCGTCGAGGGCGGTGCGGCCGAGGAAGTCCTTGTCGGACGCGGTGCGGCCACCGAGCGCCGTGGCGAACAACAGGCCCGCCTCCACAGGCGTGAGGTCGGGGTTGAGCTCGCGCGGGAAGGCCCGGTAGCCCTTCTCCAGGCGCAGGGACTCGATGGCGTGGTAGCCGGCGTCGGTCAACCCCAGATCGGCGCCGGCCTCCTGGAGCTCGTCGTACACCGCTCCCGCGGCGGCCACCGGCACCATGAGCTCCCACCCCAGCTCACCGACATAGGTCATCCGCGTCGCCCGGGCGAAGGCGCCGGCCAGCACCACCTCCCGGCTGGTCGCGAACGCGAAGCCCTCCTCCGACCAGTCGGTCACGGGGTCGACGCGCTCCATCAGCTCGCGCGCCCGCGGTCCCATCACCCCCAGCACCGTGGACGCGTCGGTGACGTCCTCGGCCGTCGCGTCGCGGCCTGCGAGGTGGCGGCGGAGCCAGTCGAGGTCGCGCACCGTGGTGGCCGAGCTGCTCACCATGAGGAACGAGGCAGGGCCGGTGCGTGTCACCGTGAGGTCTGCCTCGTAGGTGCCGCGCGCGTTGAGCAGCGGCGTGTAGACGCAGTGCCCCACGGGCACGTCCACGTCGGCGGCGCACACCCATTGGAGCCCGGCCAGCGCGCCCGGTCCGGAGACGACGTACTTGGAGAACGACGTCTGGTCGAAGACCGCGACCGCGGTGCGGCACGCGACCTGCTCGGCGGCGGTGGCGTCCAGCCACCACGGCCGACCCCACGAAGGTGTCGTGGGCTCCCCCCCGAAGACGTTGACGCGCTCCCACCCCATCTTGGTCCCGAACCGTGCACCCTTGGCCGCAAGCCGCCCATGGAGCGGCGACAGTCGAACGTCGCGCCCGGTCTCGGGCTCACGGTCGGGCCAGGGGACGGCGTAGTGGACACCGAGCGTCTCGACGACTCGCCGCCGCAGCCACGCGTGGTCCCCGGCGTACGACGCGAACCGGCGCAGGTCGACCGCGACCATGTCGCTGGTGGGTTCGCCGGCCACGACCCACTCGGCCAACGCACGCCCAGCCCCCCCGGCGGACGCGATGCCGACCGAGTTGAAGCCGGCGCCGACGAAGAAGCCCCGCAGTCCTGGTGCCTCCCCCATCAGGAACTGGTTGTCCGGCGTGAAGCTCTCGGGGCCGTTGTAGAACTTCCGGATGCCGGTGTGCTCGAGGTCCGGGACGCGTCGGACCGCCTCGTCCATCAGGACCGAGAAGTGCTCCCAGTCCTCGTCCAGCAGCGCGAACTCGAACGGGTAGGGGATCTGGTCGGGCGCGACCCACGGCTTGGCCTCGGGCTCGAACCCGCCGACCACCAGCCCGCCGACCTCCTCCTTGAAGTAGGTCCAGCCGTCGGGGTCGCGCAGCACGGCCAGGTCGGCATGCGTTCCCTCGACCGCGTCGGTGACGACGTAGAAGTGCTCGGCGGAGTGGAGGGGCACCGTGACCCCGGCCAGGTCGCCGAGGGCCTTGGACCACTGCCCGGCGCAGATCACGACCGACTCGGCCTCGACGTCGCCGTGGTCGGTGCGGACGCCCCTCACGCGGCGTCCGGCCGACCCCTCCTCGACCACGAAGCCGGTCACGCGGATCCCTTCCGCGACCTGCGCGCCTCCCTGCCGGGCTCCCTTCGCCAGGGACTGGGTGAGGTCGGTCGGGTTGACCTTGCCGTCGCCGGGGAGCCAGATCCCGCCGAGCAGGTCGTCGGTGCGCATCGGCGGCCAGAGCTCGCCCGCCTCGTCCGCGCTGAGCATCCGGCAGTCGAGGTCGTAGGCCACGGCGTTCGCGGCCGTCCGCCGCAGCTGCACCATCCGCTCCTCGGTGCGGGCGACGATCAGGCCGCCCACGTTGCGATAGCCGGTGGCGAGACCCGTCTCTGCCTCGAGCGACGCATAGAGCTCGGCGGAGTACTGGACGAGCCGGGTGCCCGCCTCGGTCGCGCGCAGCGGGCCGACGAGCCCGGCGGCGTGCCAGGTCGTGCCGCCGGACAGGTGCCCCTGCTCCAGCAGGAGGACGTCGGTGACGCCGAGCTTGGTCAGGTGGTACGCCGTCGAGCAGCCGACCACCCCGCCGCCGACGACCACGACCCGAGCGCGGCTCGGCAGCTCCTCAGCCACGCGCGCTCACCTCGTCGAGGAGGCGCGGGAAGTCGGGCGAGGTGAAGGTGCGCGCGGCCTTCTCGAACCGGTGCATGCCCCAGGCGTGGAAGTCGAAGTCGAGCGCGCTCGAGCCCGGCCTGGATGAAGCCCCACAGCGACCAGCCGTACTCGCTGCACAGGGCCTGGAGCCGGACCCGGGCCAGCAGCCGCGGGTCGTCGCGCCCGAAGTACGCCGCCACCCAGGCGCGCGTGAGATCGCGCGTCGAACTCGCACTCGGTGGAGGTGTTGCCGAGCTCGAAGCACGGGTCGTTGTTGCCGGAGTAGTCGTAGTCGATCAGCCAGACCCGCTCGCCGTCGTCGATGAAGTTGCCGGCCAGGAGGTCGTTGTTGCAGGGCACGGTGGGCCCGGCGGTCGCGGTGAGCACCCGTCGTACGTCCTCCCAGACGGCGGCGTGGTCGTCGTACGACGGTGGCAGCCGGAAGCCGTGCTCGGCGACCACCTCGCGGTACCAGCGCTGACGCGCGAACATGTCGAACTCGTTGACGAACCGAGGCCCCGCATGGAGGCGCCGTACGGCGTCGGCGGCCCGGGTGAGCACCCCGGGCTCGTGGAAGTCCGCCTCGGTGAGCGTGCGCCCCTGGAGGAACTCCAGCACGGTCATCCCGAGCTCGGGCCGGTGCTCGACCACTCCGGCTCCCACGCCCGCGGCGGCCGCAGCCATGGTGTTGGCGTGCTCGGCCTCTCGGTCGATGGCCAGGAGACCCGCGTCGCTGCGGACCTTGCGTACGACGACCTCCCGGTCGTCGAGCGTCACCCGCAGGTTGAGGTTGGTCAGTCCCCCGGGCAGCTCCTGCACCTGCCTCGACCGCCCCGCCAGAGAGGCGAGGCGGTCGAGGTCCGGCATGTCGTCGGCCACGAACCGTTCGACGACGTCAGTCGTCGAACGCCTGGAGGACGGCCTCGTCGATGGTGTGCTTGGGCCCGGTGAACCACTTCTTCGCAGACACGTTCCACCAGATCGCCAGCACGATCAGCGAACCCACGGTGAGCACCGGAGCGTAGTTCACCGCACTCCAGGTGAAGTCGGCGTTGCCCGGTACGCCTGCCGGGGTGAAGGGAAGGATGAAGTAGACCGAGATGATCGCGATCTCGATGATCGCGACGAGGTTCATCCACTTGTACTTCGAGCCGTTGGTCCACGCACCCGGCTCGAACGAGTCGCCCATCCGCCATCGCAGGAAGATCGGGATCAGGAAGGCGAGGTAGAGGCCGATCACCGCGACCGACACCACGGCGAAGAAGGCAACGGGGATGCCTCCGACGCTCTTGAGGGCCGGCAGCGTGATGATCACACCGATGACCGCACCGAAGATCACCGCGTTGGTGGGGATCTTGGTGGAGGGGCTGACCTTCGACAGCCAGCTGGACCCGGGGATCGCCCCGTCCCGGCTGAACGCGAAGGTCATGCGGGACGTACTCGTGAGACAGGCAGTCGTGCAGAACAGCTGCCCGCTCGTGGAGATGAACAGCACCAGGAAGTGCCACCCTTCGGGTAGCGACTGGCTGAAGATCGCGTCGACCCCGCCGCCGGCGTCGCTGACTCCTTGAGGATCCTGCACAGCGAACACGAAGGCCAGCAACAGGATGTAGCCGCCGACCGCGGAGTAGAAGATGGACCGCCAGATCCCCTTGGCGGCGCCCATGGCCGCGCCCTGGGTCTCCTCGGAGAGGTGGGCCGAGGCGTCGAAGCCGGTGATGGTGTACTGCGTCAGCAGGAACCCCAGCGGGAGCACGAGGAACCAGTAGAACCCGCTGCTGAAGCCGGAGTTGTTGATCCGCTCGGTGAACACGAAGTTCGGGTTCTGGTGCGACTTCGGAACGATCACCAGGACCAGGACGACGATCGCCGCTCCGGCCACGTGCCACCACACGGAGATGTTGTTGACGATGGCCAGCAGGTGGCCGCTGAAGATGTTGGCCAGGGCCGCGAGGATCATGATGACGATGAACCAGATGAACACGCGGGTCAGTGAGTAGCTGTCGGCGTAGCTGCTGCTCACGGTGCTGATGGTGAGGTCGAGGAAGGTCGCTGCTCCGTAGGCAACCGACGCTGTGACGGCCAGCAGGCCGATCAGGTTCAGCCAGCCGGTGAAGAACCCGGCAGCCGGTCCTCCCATCTTGGAGGCCCACCAGTAGATGCCACCGGACGTGGGGTACGCCGAGACCAGCTCGCTCAGGGTGAACCCGATGATCAGGATGAACGCCGAGATGATCGGCCAGCCCCAGGAGATGGCGACGGGGCCACCGTTGTTCCACGCTTGGCCGAAGGTGGTGAAGCAGCCGGCCAGGATGGAGATGATCGAGAAGGAGATCGCGAAGTTGGAGAAGCTCGACCAGGAGCGACCGAGCTCCTGCTTGTACCCGAGTTTGGCGAGGTGTTTCTCGTCCTCGCTGAGGTGATGAAGCTCAGCGGGCTCAAACGCTTCAGGCATCAGTGGAGCCTTTCAGGAACGGATCCGGTTGCCCGGAGGCTAGACCTGTCGCGATTGGGTCGTAAAGAGCCACGCCGGAATTAGGTCTGAAGCCAGACCATTGACACTCACCACCGGCCTGCCAGACTGACCCGCGTGACCGCCGAGCCACTGCCTCTCGCCGAGGTCGTCGTGCGCCCCGTGCGCGGTCACCATGCCTTCGAGGCGTGCGTCGAGCACCTGGCCACGGCGATCCGGCTCGGGGTCTACCCGTTCGGCAGCACCCTGCCGCCGGAGCGTGAGCTCGCCGAGCGCCTCGAGGTCTCGCGGGCCACCCTGCGCGAGGCCATGGCCGCACTCCGCGCCGCCGGCCTGGTGGAGACCACGCGCGGTCGCGGCGGCGGCACCGTCGTGACGATGAAGCCCCGAGGCCCTTCGGCCCGCACCGTCGACCACACCACGGCCGCCCAGCGGGCGGACTGGCTCGACGCGCTCGACTACCGTCGTATCGTCGAGCCCGGCGCTGCGGCCCTGGCAGCGTCCCGCGCCCTCGACGACCGGTCTCGCGCCACGGTCGAGGCGGCCCACCAGGCGGTCGCCCGGGCCACGAGTCGGGCTCGGCACCGCCAGGCCGACTCGAGGTTCCACCTCACGATCGCCTCGCTGTCAGGGTCGCCCCGCGTCGTCGAGGCGGTCACGTCGGTGCAGGCCAGCCTGCACGAGATGCTGAGCGCGATCCCCGTCCTGCAGACCAACATCACGCACTCCGACACCCAGCACGCCGCGCTGGTGCGCGCCGTCCTGGACGGGCGTCCCGACCGGGCCCGCCGGACCATGGAAGAACACTGCGACGACACGGCCGCGCTCCTGCGCGGCCTGCTGGGCTGAGCGAAGGAGACCCATGCCGCCGAACGACCGCTACCTGACCCTCGAGCAGCTTCGCGCCCGGATCGGCGCGGGCGAGATCGACACCGTCGTCCTCGCCTTCACCGACATGCAGGGGCGGCTGCAGGGCAAGCGCCTCCATGCGCAGTACTTCCTCGACGTCGCTCTGGAGGCCGGGACGGAGGGCTGCAACTACCTGCTGGCGGTCGACATCGACATGAACACCGTCGACGGCTACTCCATCTCCTCGTGGGAGAAGGGGTACGGCGACATGGAGTTCGTGCCCGACTACGACACGATCCGGCGGCTCCCCCACCTGCCCGGGAGCGTGCTCGTGCAGTGCGACCTGGTGTGGCTCGACCATGCGCCGGTCCCCCAGTCGCCGCGCACGATCCTCAAGACGCAGCTCGAGCGCGTCGCGGAGCGTGGCATGGTCGCCCTGGCGGGCACCGAGCTCGAGTTCATCGCCTTCGACACGTCGTACGAGGAGGCTCACGACCGCCGCTGGCGCGACCTGACGCCGGTCAACCAGTACAACGTCGACTACTCCATCCTCGGGACCGCGCGCGTCGAGCCGCTCCTGCGCGACCTGCGCAACCACATGTACGCCGCCGGGCTGGACGTCGAGGGTGCCAAGGGCGAGTGCAACTTCGGCCAGCACGAGATCGGCTTCCTCTACGCCGACGCGCTGGTGACCGCGGACAACCACAGCGTCTACAAGACCGTGGCCAAGGAGATCGCCGCCCAGCGGGGTCAGGCCATCACCTTCATGTCGAAGTACGACCAGCGCGAGGGGAACTCCTGCCACATCCACCTCTCGCTGCGCGGCGACGACGGGTCGGTCGTGTTCTGGGAGGACGGCGGCCGCAGCCGGCTCTACGACCGCTTCATCGCGGGCATCCTCGCCACGATGCACGACTTCACGCTCCTCTACGCGCCGAACGTCAACTCCTACAAGCGTTTCGCGGCCGGCTCCTTCGCCCCCACCGCCATCGCCTGGGGTCTCGACAACCGCACGTGTGCGGTCCGGCTGGTGGGTCACGGCAAGAGCGCCCGGATGGAGAACCGCTTGCCGGGCGGCGACGTCAACCCCTACCTCGCGCTCGCCGCGATGCTGGCCGGCGGGCTCCACGGCATCGAGCACGAGCTGGAGCTGGAGGACGAGCTGGTCGGCAACGCCTACACCTCGGATGCCGAGCACGTGCCCCACACCCTCCAGGCGGCCCGTGACGCGTTCCACGCGTCCGCGACGGCTCGCGCGGTCTTCGGGGACGACGTGGTCGACCACTACACGAACATGGCCGACGTCGAGCTCGCCGCCTTCGATGCGGCGGTGACCGACTGGGAGCTCGCTCGGGGATTCGAGAGGATGTAAGGCAGCACGTGACCACCACCCTGATCAACCCGGTGACCGGCGAGGCGTTCACCGAGGTGCCTGCGACCGATCTCGCGGGTACCGACGCCGCCATCGAGCGGGCGCACGAGGCCTTCCTGACCTGGCGCTCGGTCGCGCCGGGAGAGCGCGCTCGCCTGCTGCGTGCCTTCGCGGCGGTCGTGGACGCCCACAACGAGGAGCTCGCGCAGCTCGAGGTGACCAACGCCGGCCACACGATCGGCAACGCCCGCTGGGAGGCGGGCAACGTCCGCGACTGTCTCAACTACTACTCCGCCGCACCCGAGCGGCTGTTCGGACGCCAGATCCCGGTGCCCGGCGGGGTCGACCTCACCTTCCACGAGCCGCTGGGCGTCGTCGGCGTGATCGTGCCGTGGAACTTCCCGATGCCCATCGCCGGCTGGGGCTTCGCGCCGGCGATCGCCGCCGGCAACGCGGTCGTGCTCAAGCCCGCGGAGATCACCCCACTGACCGCGATCCGGATCGCGGAGCTCGCCGTCGAGGCCGGGCTCCCGCCGGGCGTGCTGACCGTGATCCCCGGCCAGGGCTCCGTCGTCGGGCAGCGCTTCGTCACGCACCCGCTCGTCCGGAAGGTGTGCTTCACCGGCTCCACCGAGGTCGGCAAGCAGATCATGGCCGGGTGTGCCGACCAGCTGAAGAAGGTGACCCTCGAGCTCGGCGGCAAGAGCGCCAACGTGGTCTTCGCCGACGCCGACGTCGCAGCGGCCGCGGCCAGCGCGCCGTACGCCGTCTTCGACAACGCCGGTCAGGACTGCTGCGCCCGCTCACGGATCCTCGTCGAGCGCACGGCGTACGACGAGTTCGTCGGCCGGCTCGAGACCGCGGTCCGCGCGCTGAGGGTCAAGGACCCCGCCGCCGAGGACAGCGAGATGGGTCCGATGGTCTCCGCCGGCCAGCGCGACTCGGTGCAGCGCTACGTCGACGCCACGACGGTCGCCTTCTCCGGATCGGCGCCGGACGGGCCGGGCTGGTGGCTGCCGCCGATGGTGGTCGAGTCGCACGACACGGCGGACCCGATCTGGCGGGAGGAGGTGTTCGGCCCCGTCGTGGCGGTGATGCCGTTCGACGACGAAGAGCACGCGATCGCGCTCGCCAACGACAGCGACTACGGGCTCTCGGGATCGATCTTCACCTCCGACCTCGGTCGCGGGCTGCGGGTCGCGCGCGGCGTGGAGGCGGGGAACCTGAGTGTGAACTCGCACTCGAGCGTGCGGTACTGGACGCCGTTCGGCGGCTACAAGCAGTCCGGCCTCGGCCGGGAGCTCGGTCCGGACGCTCCGTACGCGTTCACCGAGGAGAAGAACGTCTTCATCAGTCACTAGGACCCGAAAGGACCACGAAGCACATGGCAGGACGCATCGACGGCAAGGTCGCGGTCGTCACGGGAGGCTGCTCGGGCATCGGGCTGGCCACCGTGAACCGCTTCGTCGAGGAGGGCGCCAAGGTCGTCATCGGCGACATCGACGACGAGCGAGGCCACACCCTGGTCGGCCAACTGGGCGGCGCGGACGTCGCGACGTACGTGCACGTCGACGTGACGAGCAAGGACGAGGTCGACGCGCTGTTCGCGCTGGCGAAGTCGACGTACGGCTCGGTCGACATCGCCTTCAACAACGCCGGCATCTCCCCGCCGGACGACGACTCGATCCTCGACACCGACCTCGACGCCTGGCGGCGGGTGCAGGAGGTCAACCTCACCAGCGTCTACCTGTGCTGCAAGGCGGCGCTTCCCTACATGCTCGAGCAGAAGTCGGGGTCGATCATCAACACCGCGTCGTTCGTCGCGGTGATGGGTGCCGCGACCTCCCAGATCTCCTACTCCGCGTCGAAGGGTGGGGTGCTGTCGATGTCGCGCGAGCTCGGCGTGCAGTTCGCCCGCGAGGGTGTGCGCGTCAACGCGCTGTGTCCCGGCCCGGTGAACACGCCGCTGCTCAAGGAGCTGTTCGCCAAGGATGCCGAACGGGCCGCGCGGCGCCTGGTGCACGTCCCGATGGGGCGCTTCGCCGAGCCCGAGGAGATGGCGAACGCCGTGCTCTTCCTGGCCTCCGACGAGTCGTCGTTCATCACCGCGAACACCTTCCTGGTCGACGGTGGGATCTCCGGTGCCTATGTCACGCCCCTCTGAGCCCACCCTCCCGCTGATCGGCATCACCACCTATCGCGAGCAGGCGCGGTGGGGGGTCTGGGACACCCGCGCCGACCTGCTGCACGCGCAGTACGCCGACGCGGTGGTGGCCGCAGGCGGCGTCCCGGTGTTGCTGCCACCGGCGTCGTCCTCCGACGAGGTGGCGGCCATCGTCGTCTCCCGCATCGACGCGCTGGTCGTCAGCGGCGGAGCCGACGTCGATCCCGGGCGCTACGGCGAGGAGCCCCACCCGAGCACCGCATCCTGGCGCGAGGATCGAGACGCATGGGAGACCGCACTGCTTCACGCAGCCGACGAGGCGTGGCTGCCGACGCTCGGTGTGTGCCGCGGGATGCAGCTGATGGCGGTGGCGGCCGGCGGGTCGCTGGTGCAGCACACGCCGGACCTGGTCGGGCACGAGGGCCACAGTCCCGGCGCGGACGCCTTCGGCACGACCGCGGTGACGACGGCCGACGAGTCGCTGCTCCGCACACTGGTCGGGCCACACCTGGAGGTCGGCTGCCATCACCACCAGACCGTGGGCACGCACCCTGGGTTCGAGGCCACCGCCTGGGCGGCCGACGGCTCCCTCGAGGCCATGGAACGGCCCGGGCCGCGCTTCTGCCTGGCGGTCCAGTGGCACCCCGAGGTTCGCGACGACGGCAGCCTCTTCGCCGGGCTCGTCGCCGCTGCGACCAGCCGCAGCGAGCGACGACCCCGCTGACACAATGGCCCGCATGACCACCCCACGGAGCCGGCTCGCGGGCGTCGCGCTTTCGCGGGGCACCCGGATGAGCGCTCCTGCGCGCCGCGACGTCCTCGGGCCGCCGTACACGGCCGAGACCATCGAGCTGCCCGACGACGACGAGGGTCGCGTCGTCGCCACGCTGGTACGCCGCCCGGCCGGACGGCGTACCAACCGGGCGGTGCTGCACGTCCACGGCTTCGCGGACTACTTCTTCCAGACCGCGTACGCCGAGTGGTGGGGCGCGCGGGGCTACGACTTCTATGCCCTCGACCTGCGCAAGTACGGACGCTCGCTGCTACCCCACCAGACCCCGAACTACACCACCGACCTGCACGACTACTTCCCCGAGCTCGACGCCGCCTGGGAGCGGATCGGGCGGGGTCACTCGCAGGTGGTTCTCAGTGGACACTCCACGGGCGGCCTCACGGTGCCGCTGTGGGCGGACACCCGGCGGGTGGAGGCGCGCGGCATCGTGCTCAACGCGCCGTGGTTCGATCTTCAGGGGTCGCTGCTCGTGCGGCGTGCGCTGACCCCCGTGGTCTCGCAGCTGGCGCGGCGGCAGCCGAAGCGGGTCATCCCGCGGACGGTGACCGGGTTCTACGCGCGCAGCCTGCACCGCGAGCACGAGGGCGAGTGGGACTTCGACCTGGCCTGGAAGCCGATCGAGTCCTGGCCGGCGTACGCCGGGTGGCTGGCCGCCATCCGGCGAGGACATGCCGAGCTCCACGCCGGGCTCGACCTCCCGTTCCCGGCGCTGGTGCTGGCGAGCGAGTCGTCGGCGACGCCGAGCGAGATGGGCGACGACGTGCACCGCCACGACATCGTGCTCGACGTGGAGCAGATCCGCCGCTGGACCCCTGCACTGGGACGGCACGTCACCTACGTCGGCATCTCGGGCGCGCGCCACGACGTGTTCTTGTCCCGCGAAGAGCCTCGCGTGGCCGCGTTCGGCGAGCTCGAGCGCTGGGTCCGCGCGTACGTCGACGCCGACCTCGCCGTCAGTCGCTGACGAGGGTCCCGAAGATCTCGCGGGCGTGCTCCATGACGCCCATGTGACCCTCTCCCGGACGGAGCACCAGGGTGGCGGTCGGCAGGTGCTGGTCGAGCCAGGTGCCGGCGACCGCCGGGCACATGGTGTCGTCCTCGCCGTACCAGAGATGGACGGGCTGTCGGATCGCGTCCAGGTCGACGTCCCACGGCCCCACCCACGCGACGTTGTCCCAGCCGGCCCCGCTCGTGCCGTTCCGCAGCGACTCCTTCATCGCCGCGGCAAGGCCGGTCGCGAGCTCCGGTCGGTCGAGGAGCGTGCCGTCGTGGGCGTTCAGCATCTGCCGGAAGCCGCCGGTGATCTGCTCCGGAGAGCCGGCGAAGAGCCCCCGGAGCGGCTC
This sequence comes from uncultured Actinomycetota bacterium, assembly GCA_963805345.1. Taxonomy (GTDB): domain Bacteria; phylum Actinomycetota; class Actinomycetes; order Propionibacteriales; family Nocardioidaceae; genus Nocardioides. The sequence continues at coordinate 232,076 of CAWDUA010000003.1, read as the reverse complement.
GAAGCCGACGGCGAACTGCTGCGCGGCGGCCGCGAGGTCGGGCAGCAGGGCCACGGCCTTCCGATCCGTCTCGTCGAGCGCCGCGCTCAGCTCGGGCACCAGGGCGAACGGTCCGGCGCCCGACGTGACGCCGGCTCGGGTGACCCTGTCTCCCAGCACCGCCGCGGCGGCCAGCGAGAAGGGCCCGCCTCCCGACTGGCCGACGGTCGCGAACCGGGCGACGCCCAGGGCGTCGGCCAGCACGCCGGTGTCGCGGGCGATCGAGGAGAGGCTGAACGACGCGGGTGCCGACTCGCCGTACCCGGGCCGGTCGAAGGAGATCATCCGGATCCCCAGCTCGAGGCAGAGGTCGTCGGCGAACGACGTCTCGAGCCGAGAGGACGGCGTCCCGTGGAAGTACACGAGCGCCCGGCCCTCCGGGTCACCCCCCTGCCGGACCGCCACCGCCCGGCCGTTCACCTCGACCCGGCTCTCCTCCACCCACCCCTGTGTCATGGCCGGAGTCTAGGGGTGGGCCCGGATCGGGGTAGTCCACCAGGGAGGGGTACGGCGAGGGGTCAGCGGGTGAGGAAGACCGCCAGGGAGACCAGGCCGACGACCACGATGAAGGAGCGGAGGGCGAGAGGCGAGAGCCGGCGGCCCACGGTCGCTCCCAGCTGGCCTCCGATCACCGACCCGACGGCGATCAGGACGACGACGGTCCAGTCGACGTGGGCGACCAGGATGAAGATCAGGCCGGCGATGCCGTTCACGAGCCCGGCCAGCACGTTCTTGAGCCCGTTCAGCCGCTGGAGCGAGTCGTCGATCCCGATCCCGAGGACTCCCATCAGGATCACGCCCTGGGCGGCGCCGAAGTAGCCGCCGTAGACACCCGTCAGCGACACCGACGGCCACACCCACCACGGCCCGTGCTGCCCCCGCGTGCCCTCGTCGCGGGCGCCCACCCAGGCGGTGATCCGTGGCTGGAAGACGACCAGCAGCAGGCCGACCACGATCAGGACCGGGACGATCGCGGAGAACGCCGAGGACGGCAGCGACAGGAGCAGCACCGCACCGACGGCACCGCCGATCAGCGACCCGACCCCGAGCCGGAAGATGCGGCTGCGCTGGCCGCCGAGCTCGCGCCGGTAGCCGTACACCCCGGAGGCGACGCCGGGCACCAGCCCGATCGTGTTCGACACGTTGGCGGTCACGGGTGGCACCCCGAACGCCAGGAGGGTCGGGAACGTGATCAGCGTTCCCGACCCCACCACCGTGTTGATGGTTCCGGCGGCGAGCCCAGCGAGCAGCACCGCCACCATCTGGAGGGGCGTCACTGGGCCGGCGCGTCTCCCGCCGTGCCCTCGTCGCCGGACAGGTGCTGGCCGGGCTCGGCCGGAGGTAGGTCGGCCGCGGTGCCCACCTCGTGGTTCCGGCCGGGATTGGCCGACCGCTCGGCCTCGGCGATCGCGTCCTCGACGGCCTGGTTGGTCTTCGACAGCTCGCGGTCGAGCGCCCCGGAGCCGCCCGCCACGGCGGGCTCGCTGGGCCCCATGTCGACGCGCTTGAGCGGACCGTCGACCTTCTTCGGGATGCCGGCGACCTCGTGCACCGACGAGCCGAGCCCTTCGAGGGCCTTGGTGATCTCCGACGGGATCACCCACACCTTGTTGGCGTCGCCGGCGGCGATCTTCGGCATCATCTGGAGATACTGGTAGGCCAGCAGGGACTGGTCGGGCTGGCCGTCGTGGATGGCCTGGAAGACGGTCTGGATGGCCTGGCCCTCACCCTGCGCACGCAGGATCGCAGCCTCGCGGTCGGCCTGTGCGCGCAGGATCAGGGACTCGCGGTCGCCCTCGGCGTTGAGGATCGCGGACTGCTTGTTTCCCTCGGCGGACAGGATCGAGGCCTGCCGTTGACCCTCGGCGGTGAGGATGACGGCGCGCTTCTCGCGGTCCGCCCGCATCTGCTTCTCCATCGAGTCCTTGATGGACGGCGGCGGGTCGATGCCCTTGAGCTCGACCCGGTTGACCCGGATGCCCCACTTGCCGGTGGCCTCGTCGAGCACGCCGCGCAGACCGGAGTTGATCGAGTCGCGGCTGGTCAGCGTCTCCTCGAGGTCCATGCCGCCGACGATGTTGCGCAGGGTGGTCATCGTGAGCTGCTCGATGGCCTGGATGTAGTTGGCGATCTCGTACGTCGCAGCGACCGGGTCGGTCACCTGGAAGTAGATGACGGTGTCGATGGACACCACGAGGTTGTCCTCGGTGATCACCGGCTGCGGCGGGAACGACACGACCTGCTCGCGCAGGTCGATCATGTAGCGGAGCCGGTCGACGAACGGGACGACGACGTTGAGTCCGGCGGGCAGCGTCTCCTTGTACTTGCCGAAGCGCTCGAGGATGCCGGCGCGTGCCTGCGGGATGATCCGAATGGTCCGGGCCAACATCACGAGCACGAACACGACGACCAGGGCCAGCAGTGCATAGACGACCGTCATCGGTCACTCTTCCTCTCGGTGGTGCGGTTCACGGCATCAGCTCGCCGATGGGATGGACGTACGCCGTGGCACCCCGGATGGCGAAGACCTCGACCCTGGCCCCCGGTGCGATCGTGAGGGACTCGTCGTAGGGACAGGCGGACCAGATCTCGCCGGCCAGCTTGATCCGACCGGGGGTGTCGGCCGACAGCTCCTCGGTCACGACGGCCTGCTGACCGACCAGCCGGTTGTGGCCGCTGACCAGTTCGGGCCCCTGGTGCAGGCGGGCGATGAGGCTGGGGCGGACCAGCAACAGCATGGCCGCCGAGGCGCCGGCCCCGAGCAGGACCTGCAGGGCGATGGGCGCGCCGGCGATCGCGACCACGGCCGCCACCAGCGCGCCGACGGCCATCATCAGCAGGATCAGGTCGAGGCTGACCATCTCGGCCACGCCGAGAGCGACCGCCAGCAAGAGCCAGGCGGCCCACAGGTGATCACCCAGCCACTCCACGCGTTCAGCCTATCCGTACGCAGGTCAGCCGGAGGGACGTCGCCGCGATCGGCGGCGCGCGGACCAGCGGCCCGCTTCGTGCGTCAGCACCAGCGGCATGTCGAAGGTCTCCGCGAGGTGTTCCTCGGTGACGACCTCGTCGATCGGCCCATCGGCCACCACTCGGCCACCCCGCAGCAAGAGGGCGTGCGTGAAGCCGGGCGGGATCTCCTCCACGTGGTGCGAGACCAGCACGGTGGCGGGCGACACCGGGTCCATCGCGAGGGTGGAGAGCGTCGACACGAGGTCCTCGCGACCTCCCAGGTCGAGCCCCGCAGCGGGCTCGTCGAGCAGCAGCAGCTCGGGGTCGGCCATCAAGGCCCGTGCGATCTGCACCCGTTTGCGCTCCCCTTCGCTGAGGGTGCCGAAGGTGCGGTCGAGCAGGTGGTCGGCGCCGACCTGGGCGAGCAGCTCCCGGGCCCGATCGTGGTCGAGGTCCTCGTAGGCCTCACGCCAGCGCCCGACCACGCCGTACGACGCGGAGACGACGACGTCGCGGACCAGCTCGTGGCGTGGGATGCGCTCGGCGAGGGCCGCACTCGTCAGCCCGATCCGCGGCCGCAGCTCGAACACGTCGACGGTGCCGAGCACCTCGTCGAGGATCCCGGCCACGCCGTCGGTGGGATGGATCTGGGCCGAGGCGACCTGGAGCAGCGTGGTCTTGCCCGCGCCGTTGGGGCCGAGCACCACCCAGCGCTCACCTTCGGCGACCCGCCACGAGATCTGGTCGAGCAGTGTCGCCTGGCCCCGTCGGACGGTCACCCCGGCGAACTCGATCACCGCGACCATGCGGCAACCCTAGCGAGACCCCCGGATCCCTCGGGCCGCGTAGGGTGACCGCCCGTGCAACCCGTGCTCCCGGTCTCGGCGCGCCTGGCCTGGTGGGGAACCGCCTGGCTGCGCGGACACGTCGTCGCCGACCTGGTCGTCGACGCCGTGCTTGCCGGTGCCGCGACGCACGTCGTGGCCGGACTACCCGGCGTGGACGGCTCGGGCTCGCTGACCCGGACCCTGGCCGAGCTGAGGGCCACCGGCTCGGACGGCATCGGCGTCGCCCTGCCGACGGCCGGCGACCCCGTGGGCCTGGGTGGACCGGCGGCTTTCAACGCCGCCGCCCTCGAAGCCGGTGAGGCCACGGTGTGCGGCCGTATCGGGCTGGTCCCCCGCCAGGTGGGCGCCGCCGTCGAGTGGACTGCGTACGACGCCGGGCCGCGGCAGCTGAGCGACGTGGGCGAGGCGGACCGTGCTCTCCGCCTGGCGCTCCAGCAGGCCGCCACCGGACTGGCCGAGCTCGACGTGGCGCGCTGGCGGCCCGAGGCCGCCGACGCCTTGATGAACCTGCACCATCGACCCGCCCTGGCCCCGCCGCCGGGCACGCCCACGCGCTGCGCCGAGCTCGCGGCGCGTTCGCTCCAGGCCCTCGCGATCGTCGACCTCGCGCTCGAGGACGACGGTGGTGCGCTCAGCGCCGCGCAGGCCACCCTCCGTCGGGAGTCGCTGCAGCCGCTGGGCGCCGCGGCCCGGCGCGGTCTGGTCGCGGCCTGCTCGCCAGAGGTCTGGTCCGAGTGAGATGGCACCGACCCGGCGAAGCCGGGGCGGTGCCATCGAACGAGCGGCGCAGCGAGCTCGCTCGCAAGCCGACCCCACCCAGCCAGGGCGGTGCCATCGAACCAGCGGCGCAGCGAGCTCGCTCGCAAGCCGACCCCACCCAGCCAGGGCGGTGCCATCGAACCAGCGGCGCAGCGAGCCCGCTCGCAAGCCGACCCCACCCAGCCAGGCCGGTGCCATCGAACCAGCGGCGCAGCGAGCTCGCTCGCAAGCCGACCGTTACGTCGGGTTGGTCGGGGGTGCGGCCGGGGGGTCTCCGTAGGGATTGGCCGGCGGCTCGGCGTAGGGGTCGGGAGGCTGGTTGCCGCTGGGCGGCTCGCCGTAGGGGTTGGCAGGCGGAGCGCCGTACGGTCCGTCCACCCCGCCGGCACCGGGGGCACCGGCGTACTTCGGTGACGGGCCGTACTGGTTGTCGGGGTGGCTGTCTTGGACGTAGAAGACGATGAGCACGATCCAGCCGACGATCGGGATGAGGCCGATCAACACCCACCAGCCGCTGCGCGACGTGTCGTGAAGCCTCCGGATCGCCACCGCCAGGGAGGGCAGGAACAGCGCCAGCGAGGCGAGCATGGCGATCAGACCGGTGCCGCCGAGACGACGTGCCGATGATCGCATCGATGATGCTGGCCACGATCGACACCAGGACGGTGAAGAGGAAGAACCACCAGTACTCGGACCGGCGAGCACGACCGGAGAATCCGACGTACTTGTTCAGACAGATCTTGACTGCATCGGGGAACGTCACTGGACCTCCCGGGGTCGCATGGATGTGACCGGCAGTGTCCGCTTCGAGAGGCGGACCCGCCGTCACCGTATCGCGCGCGGAGGCGCGGGTACGGGACCCCGGGCCTGGGTCCGGAGCGCCGGCTCGACCTGGGCGAAGGCGTGGTGTCGCGGACCCATGCGCGACACAGTGCGGACCGCCGCCGACATCGGAGCCTCGGCGCCGTAGCCTCGGACCGACATGAGAAGCACCCCACGCCGTTCTCCCCTGCCCCGCTCCTCGGTACCCCCACGCCGCGGGGACACCACGTGAGCGACCCCAAGCCGCAGACCCTGCTCCTCACCGTCTCGGGGACCGACCGGCCCGGCGTCACCTCGGCGATGTTCACCACCCTCACCAAGGCGGGGGTCGAGGTCCTCGACATCGAGCAGATCGTGCTCCGCCGCCATCTGATCCTGGGCATCCTGGTCACCGCACCGCGCGACTGGAAGCGCCTGCGCGACGCCGTCCAGGCGACGGCCAGCGGGCTCGGGATGAGCGTCGACGTCGACCGCGGCACGGGCGACAACCGGGGCCGGCGCGAGGGTCGGTCGCACGTCACGGTGATCGGCGCACCCCTCAAGGCGGCGGCGATGGCCGCCGTCGCCGGCCGGATCGCCGACAGCGGCGCCAACATCGACCGGATCGAGCGGATGGCTCGCTATCCCGTCACCGCCATCGACCTGCACGTGTCGGGCGCTGACCCCGACCGGCTCCGCGCCCTGCTCGCGGTCGAGGCTGCGGCGCAGGGCGTCGACATCGCCGTCCAGCCCGCCAGTCTCCTCCGTCGCGCCATGCGACTGATCGTGATGGACGTCGACTCGACCCTGATCCAGGGCGAGGTCATCGAGCTGCTGGCCGCTCACGGCAGTCACGCCGCAGAGGTCACTGCGGTCACCGAACGTGCCATGCGCGGCGAGCTCGACTTCGAGCAGTCCCTGCGTGCGCGGGTCGCCCTGCTCGCCGGCATTCCCAGCACCGCCCTCGACCAGGTGTACGACGAGCTGGTCCTGGCCCCCGGAGCGCGCACGTTGGTGCGCACCCTGCGCCGCCTCGGCTACCGCTTCGCGCTCGTCTCCGGCGGCTTCAGCCAGATCACCGACCGACTCGCCGAGGACCTCGGCATCCACTACGCCCGCGCCAACGAGCTCGAGATCGTCGACGGCGTGATCACCGGCCGGATCCTCGGCGATGTGGTCGACCGGGCCGGCAAGGCCACCGCCGCCCGCTACTTCGCCGAGCAGGTCGGGGTACCACTGGAGTCGGTCGTCGCCATCGGCGACGGCGCCAACGATCTCGACATGCTCGAGGTCGCCGGCCTCGGGATCGCCTACAACGCCAAGGCTCTGGTGCAGGAGGCGGCCGACACGTCGGTGAACGTGCCCTACCTCGACGCGATCATGTATCTCCTCGGCATCAGCCGCGAGGAGATCGAGGCGCTCGACGCGGAGCACGGGGTCGTCACCCCGGCGCCACCGGTGTGAGGGATCAGCCCTGGCCCACGTGGAACCCCACGAGACGCGCCGAGGCCAGGTCGAGCTCCACCCAGTCGCCGGTCACCTCGAAGTGGGCGACCGCGCCGGCCGGGAAGCCGGTCGCCATCAGGCGAGCCGCCTCCTCGTCGCCGGTGGCGTCGTCGAGGAGCTGGGCCAGGTAGGCCATCGTCGGGTTGTGCCCCACGACGACGAGCGCCGACACCGAGTCGTCGGTCTCCCGGACGAGGTCGAGGGCGGTCTCCGGCCCGGCGGCGTAGAGGCTGTCGGAGTAGGTCACCTCCACCTCGAAGGAGCCGCCCTCCGCGAGGGCCAGCCACGTCGCCGCGGTACGACGAGCCGACGACACCAGCGCGGCGTCGGGGACGACACCCCGGTCGGCGAGCCAGCGCCCGGCCGCGAGAGCGTCGTCCCAGCCACGTGAGGCGAGCTCTCGCTCGTGGTCGCTCTCGCCCCCGGGCTCGGCCCGGGCATGACGCATCACGACGAGATGCCTGGACTGCCCGGTCACAGGGGAACTCTGGCACCGGCTAGCCTTCCCTGTCATGCCCGAGCTCGCCGACGAGGAACCCCGGTCGACGGGCGTCGAGGCGCCCGCCGCGCTCCCCGGTGGCCCGCTGATGATCATCGGCGGGGCCGAGGACAAGCTCCGCAAACGCACCATCCTCAAGGACTTCGTGGCGGCCAGTGGCGGAGCCGACTCACGGATCGTCGTCGTCCCCACTGCGTCGAGCCTCGGCGACGAGGTCGTCGACGTGTACGACGCGCTCTTCCGGCGGCTGGGCGCGGGCGAGGTCGCCGCCGTGCGGCCGGGTAGCCGCGACGACGCGCACGACCCCGACCTGGTCTCGCTCCTCGACGACGCGACGGGTGTGTTCATGACCGGGGGCAACCAGCTCAAGCTGTCCGCGATCATCTGCGGCACCCCGCTGGGCGACGCGATCGTCCGCGCCCACGCGCGCGGTGCCGTCGTGGCCGGCACCTCGGCCGGCGCCAGCATCCAGTCGTCCCACATGGTCGCGTTCGGCGTCGGCGGGGCCACCCCCAAGCAGCGGATGACCCAGGTCGCGGCCGGTCTCGGCCTGCTGGGCACCACCGTCATCGACCAGCACTTCGACCAGCGCAACCGCTACGGCCGGCTGCTGATGATCGTGTCGCAGTCGCCCCAGCTGCTCGGGATCGGCGTCGACGAGGACACCTGCGCGACGGTCACCGTCGAGGACGGGCACGAGGTGCTGCGCGTCAGCGGCCGAGGCGCGGTCACGATCCTCGACCCGCAGCGCATGGTCACGAACTCCTACGAAGCGAAGCGGTCCTCTCCCCTGCTCGCCAGCGGCGTGGTCCTCCACGTCCTGCCGGCCGGGGCGGCGTACGACCTGACGACGCGGGACCTGCGGCCGCAGGCGGTCCGGGTCTCGGAGGAGGACGCCGCCGAGCTGGCCGAGGCGCAGGCCGACCTGCAGCAGATGGCTCGCGACATCGCCGCCGGGGACCGCTCCCCGGCGACTCTGCGCAGGCGTCTGGCCCGCAAGCGCTCGCCCCGCAAGACTGTCCCCACCGACCCACGACCAGCCGGCGAGGCCGCCGAGCAGGACGGAGCACCCCGGTGACCGAGCGCCCCACCCCGGATCTCACGATCCTGGAGACCCGCGTCTACCGCGGCCCCAACATCTGGTCCTATGACAAGGCGATCCATCTGGTGGTCGACCTCGGCGGCCTCGAGCAGTACCCGACCGACAAGCTGCCCGGCTTCACCGAGCACCTGCTCGAGGCGCTGCCCGGCCTGTCCCACCACTCCTGCTCGCGCGGCCGCAAGGGCGGTTTCGTGGAACGTCTGCACGAGGGCACCTGGCTCGGGCACGTGACCGAGCACGCCGCGCTCGCGCTGCAGCAGGTCGTCGGACACGACATCCGGCGCGGCAAGACGCGGGGCGTGAAGGGCGAGCCCGGGCACTACAACGTGATCTACGGCTACATCGACGAGAACGTCGGGCTCGCGGCCGGCCGCCTCGCCACCCGCTTGGTCAACCATCTCGTCCAGGCCGACCCGGAGTTCGACTGGGAGGCCGAGCTCGAGTCGTTCATCATCCGTGCCGAGCGGACGGCGTTCGGTCCCTCGACCCAGGCGATCCTCGACGAGGCGGTCAGCCGCGACATCCCGTGGATCAGGCTCAACCAGTACTCCCTCGTGCAGCTCGGCCAGGGCGTCCACGCCAAGCGGATCCGCGCCACCATGACCTCCGAGACCAGCTCGATCGCGGTCGACATCGCCTCCGACAAGGACCTCACGACCAAGCTGCTCGGGGCGGCCGGCCTCCCGGTGCCGAAACAGGAGTCGGTGCGCTCCGCCGACCAGGCCGTGGCGGCGGCCCACCGGATCGGCTTTCCCGTGGTCGTCAAGCCGCTCGACGGCAACCACGGCCGCGGCGTCTGCCTGGACCTGCAGAGCGACGAAGACGTGCGCGAGGCCTTCCCCATCGCGGAGGAGCAGTCCCGCCGCGGGGTGTGCATCGTCGAGTCGTTCGTGACCGGCAAGGACTACCGCTGCCTGATCATCGACGGCCGGATGGCCGCCATCGCCGAGCGCGTCCCGGCCTCGGTCACCGGCGACGGTCGGGCCACCGTCGGCGAGCTGGTCGACCTGACGAACGCCGACCCGCGCCGCGGCGTCGGTCACGAGAAGGTGCTGACGCGGATCAAGGTCGACGACGCCGCGCTCGAGGTGCTGGCCGGACAGGGGCACACCCTGGACTCGGTCCCGGCCGAAGGAGAGATGGTCAAGCTCGCCCTGACCGGCAACATGTCGACCGGCGGCATCTCCATCGACCGGACGTTCGAGGCGCATCCGGAGAACATCGAGATCGCCGAGGAAGCGGCACGGATGATCGGCCTCGACATCGCCGGCATCGACTTCATCTGCCCCGACATCACCGAGCCCGTGCGCGACACCGGCGGGGCGATCTGTGAGGTCAACGCCGCCCCCGGGTTCCGGATGCACACCCACCCCACCATCGGTGAGCCACAGTTCATCTCCAAGCCGGTCGTCGACATGCTCTTCCCGCCCGGGGCGGCCTCGCGGATCCCGATCGTCGCGGTCACCGGTACCAACGGGAAGACCACGACCTCGCGGATGATCAGCCACATCTTCAAGGGGATGGGCCGCAAGGTCGGCATGACCTCGACGGACGGCGTGGTCATCGACGAGCGCCTCCTGATCCGCGCCGACGCCTCCGGCCCGCGGAGCGCCCGGATGGTGCTGCAGAACCCTCGTGTGGACTTCGCGGTCTTCGAGGTCGCGCGCGGGGGGATCCTGCGCGAGGGTCTCGGCTACGAGCGCAACGACGTCGCCGTCGTCCTCAACGTGCAGCCCGACCACCTCGGGCTGCGGGGGATCGACACCGTCGAGCAGCTGGCCGACGTGAAGGCGGTCGTGGTCGAGGCGGTGCCGCGCGACGGTCACGCGGTCCTCAACGCCGACGACCCGCTGGTCCGTGAGATGCGGCGCCGCTGCTCCGGACAGGTCGTGTGGTTCTCCATGGAGGAGCCGGGCTCCGAGTCGCGTGAGCTGATCGACGCCCACTGCCGGCGCGGGGGCAAGGCGCTGGTCCTCAACCCGTCCGACCGCGGCGAGATGATCGTGGTCAAGCACGGCCGCCGCGAGATGCAGCTGGCCTGGACCCACCTGCTCCCGGCGACGTTCAAGGGCCGGGCCCGGATGAACGTGCAGAACTCCCTGGCCGCGGCTGCTGCCGCCTTCGCGGCCGGCGCACCCCTCCACGACATCCGGCAGGGCCTGCGCACCTTCTCGACGAACTACTACCTCTCCCCCGGCCGCCTGAACGAGGTCGAGGTGAACGGCGTCAACGTGATCGTCGACTACTGCCACAACGCACCCGGCATGCGAGCGCTCGGCGACTTCGTCGACCGGGTCGGCGAAACGCTGACCACGACGTCCGAGCTGGGCAAGCCGTCCCGGATCGGCGTCATCGCCACGGCGGGCGACCGGCGCGACCAGGACATGCGCGAGCTCGGTGAGGTCGCCGCCCAGCACTTCGACGTGGTCATCGTGCGCGAGGACGACAACCTGCGACGCCGCAGCCGCGGCGAGACGGCGGGGCTGGTGGCCGAAGGTGTGCGGGAGGCCATCGCCCAGGGCTCGCGCTGCAAGCAGGTCGAGATCATCCTCGACGAGATCAAGGCGGTCCGGCACGCCATGGCTCGCGCCAACGCCGGAGACCTCGTCGTGTTCTGCGTCGACAAGCACGGCGCGGTGATGAGCGAGCTCGAGAACTGGTCCACCTTCGCCCAGGCCGGCTCCGGTGAGAACCCCGACGCGCCCTCCGCGGACCCCGACTACACCCCGGCACCCGAAGCCGTGGCCGCGCCGTCGTCGTAGCCCCTCCTCGCCGCCCCTGCCGCAGGAGTCCGGAGCACCGATGCCAGGCGGGTCACAGCGTCGGAGACGGCCTCGACCTCGATGCCGGTGAACCCCAGGGCCAGCCCCGCTCGCCCGGAAGGCCCGACGGTGCTTCGCTCCAGGGCGTAGGACGACAGGGCTTCGGCGCGCACGCCCTTCGAGGCGAGAGCGGCGACGACCGCCCGGTCGTCGACCGTGGGGTCGAGGAACCGGGCACTGACATGCAGCCCGGCGACCGAGGGGATGACCTGCACGACGTCGGAGAGCCCTCCCAGACCCCCGAGGAGCGCCTGCCTGCGCCCACGGTAGACCTTGGCCGCCCGTCGAACGTGGGCGGCGTGGTGACCCTCGGCGAGGAACTCCGCCAGCGCGCCCTGGGTGGTGAGGTCGCCCTCCCAGGTGGTCACCCGCTTCGCCTCCCGTAGCGCGGCCTGGAGGGATCGAGGCGGCACGAGGAACCCGATCCGGAGTGCGGGGAGGAGCGACTTCGAGAAGGTGCCGACGTAGACGACGCGGCCATCGCGGTCGAGGCTCTGGAGCGGCTCGACAGGCTGGTCGGACCAGCGGTACTCGCTGTCGTAGTCGTCCTCGACGACGACCGCGCCGTGCTCCCCGGCCCAGCGCAGCAACGCGGCCCGCCGGCGCAGTGACATGGCCACACCGGTCGGGAACTGGTGTGACGGCGTCACGTAGACCAGGCGGGCCTCAGCAGGAAGGGCGTCGACGACCAGACCCTCGTCGTCGACCGGTACGCCGCGCACCTGCGCCCGGTGCGTCTCGAACAGCCGATGCATCGCGGAGTAGCCCGGATCCTCCACGGCCACGACCGAGCCTGGCTCGACCAGCACCCGACAGACCAGGTCGACCGCCTGCTGCGCCCCCACGGTGACGACGACGTCGTCCCCGGTCGCGACGACGGAGCGGGACAGCCCGAGGAACCGGGCGATCTCGTCCCGCAGCCGCCAGGAACCCCGCCCGCTGTAGGTCGCCTCCGCGAGGCGCGACCGACGGAGCTGGCCCGCGACCAGCCGGCGCCAGACCTCCAGGGGGAAGAGCTCGGGATCCGGCAGACCGATCGAGAGGTCGTGCAGCCGCCGGGCGCGCGGGGAGACCGCAGCGTCGTCGTGATCCCAGATCGCGAGCGGTCGTACGGCGCCCGGCCTGGCCCGGCGGGTTTCGTCGGGGGCGAGGGCGACCGTGGTGACGAAGGTGCCGGCACCGGGCCGGCTCTCGAGGAAGCCCTCCGCGACGAGCCGGTCATAGGCCACGGTGACGGTGCCGCGAGCGACCCCGAGCTGCCCGGCCAGGTCGCGGCTGCCCGGGACCCGGTCACCGGCGGCCAGGCGCCCGTCCACGACCGCCTCGCGCAGGGTCAGGTAGATCCGCGCGGCGCGGTCGCCCGGGCCGTCGAGGGAGACGTGAAGCTCCACGCGGCGCAGCCTAGGGTCGGTCCGCCAGCACCGGCTCCCAGGCGCGGGTGGCGACGGCGATCGCGTTCCAGGCGTTGATCGCCACGATCAGGGCGAGCAGCGCACCGACCTCGTCGGGCGACCAGTGCGCCGCCACCGCGTCGTACTCCGCGACGGGCACGCGCGTGGAGGCGACGAGCGTGACGGCTTCGGTGAAGGCCAGCGCCGCGCGCTCGCGCTCGGAGAAGAACGGTGACTCGTGCCAGATCGCGACCGCGTTGATCCGCTGGGCGGACTCGCCGGCCGTGGCGGCGTCGGTGCTGTGCATGTCGACGCAGTAGGCGCAGCCGTTGAGCTGCGAGGCGCGCAGCCGCACCAGGTCGCGCAGACCGGCCGGGAAGCCCACGCGGTCGAGCTCGCGGGTGGCGCTCGTGTCGAGGTGGCTCAGCGCCTTGCTGAAGGTCGGGACGGCCGCGTCCACGTCGAGGCGGGTGGGGATCGGGTGCAGGGTGTCGGTGGTCATGCCCTCACGGTAGATCGATTCCGGCCCAGGAGGATGAGCCGATCCGGCCCGACTCGACTGGTCCACTCGGCGTGCCCGGCTGCGGTCGTGGCCGGCCGGCGACGAGCACGGCGAACGCACCGACCATCGAGACGGCCACGGTGACCAACACCGCACGGTTCCAGCCGTCGACGAGCGTCGCCGGCGTGGCGACCCCCGAGGGCGCGGCCACGATCGACACGACGGTCACGCCCAGCGCCGAGCCGAGGTAGCGCGCGGTGTTGTTGGCGCCACTGCCGAGGCCGCCCTGGCCGGCGGGGACGCTGGCCACGCTCTCCCGGCCGAGCGCCGCGTTGAGCACGCCCGAGCCGATCCCGGCCAGCAGCAGGCCGGGCACGAAGCGGCCGGCCCCGTCACCCGGGACGATGTGCCACAGCAGCAGCTGGCCGGCCCCGACCACGACGAGAGTCGTCGACAGCCGGGCGCGGCCGCTCCACGCGGTCGGCAGCCGTCGGGCGGCCAGCGCGGTGACCACGCTCGTCCCGCTCCAGGCGAGCATCAGCCAGGCGGCGGTCCACGACGACAGCCCGAGCGCCACGCCGACGAATCCGGACAGGTACGACAGCAGGGCGATGATCCCGCCCCCGGTCGCCACCGCCGCCAGCGTGACCGCCGCGAAGGCCGGTCGACCGAACAGCCCGAGGTCGAGCATGGCGTGGTCGGAGCGGTGCTCGACGTAGAGGAAGGCTCCGAGCAGGGCGATCCCGGTCGCCAGCAGTCCGAGGACGAGCGGGCGCCCCCATCCCTCCCGGCCCTCGGTCAGGCCGGCCAGGCCGGCTGTCATGCCGAGCGCCAGCAGCACCACGCCGGGTACGTCGAGCCGGGCCCGGTGGCCGACCCGCGACTCGTCGCACCCTCGTGCGGTGAGCGCGAGCACGACCCCGGCGGCGGCCAGCACGCCGTACACGTCGCGCCAGGAGCCGACCTTCGCCAGGCCCGAGGAGAGCAGCGGCCCCACCGCGATCCCGGCCCCGACGCTGGCGCCCCACACCCCTGTGGCATGGGCGCGCTCCTGCGGGTCGGGGAAGGCGACCGCGATCATCCCGAGGCCGGCCGCGATCATCGCGGCCGCCCCGACGCCCTGGACGACCCGGGCGACCACGAAGGTGACGACCTCGGGAGCGGCCGCGCCGAGCAGGGACCCCGCCACGAGCACCGTCGCCCCCGCGACGAAGGTCCGGCGCCGGCCGAAGTCGTCGGCGACCCGGCCGGCCGTGAGGAGAAACGCGCCCAGACCGATGCTCATCGAACTGAGGATCCAGGTCCGCCCCGACGTGCCGGCCCCCAGGCCGGCGACGGTGAGGTTCACGGTCGCGAGCGGCGCTGTGAAGGCCACGAGCGCGACCACGGTGCCGAGGGAGGCGGTGGCGAGCGTACGGCGGGCTGCGGCAGTCACGTGTACTCCATTTGGTCTGATGAACGAACTCATGGGACGATACCATGTAGTCTGTTCATCAGACCAGGATGGGACGGAGAGTGCGATGCCCCTCGGCAACGACTACGCGCGGCAGGACTGCTCGATCGCTCGATCGCTGGAGCTCGTCGGCGAACGTTGGACGCTGCTGATCCTGCGCGACTGCTTCTTGGGCGTGCGCCGGTTCTCCGACTTCCAGACCCATCTCGACATCTCGAAGGCCGTGCTCTCGACTCGGCTCGACGCCCTCGTCGCGGACGGGCTGCTGACCCGGACCGGTTCCGGCCACCCCGAGTACGAGCTCACCGAGGACGCTCTCGGCCTCTGGCCCGCCCTCTACGCCCTGGGCCGCTGGGGCGATCGTCGTACGTCGCCCGGCGCGCCGCGGCGGCTCTACCGCCACGTCGGCTGCGGCCCCCTCGGGCCGGACGGACGCTGCGAGACCTGCGGGCAGGCACCGGCGCCGGCCGACATCGACATCCGGCCCGGGCCCGGCGCGGACCCGACGCTGCGAGACGACCCGGTCTCGGTGGCCCTGCGGCAGCCCCACCGGCTCCTGGAGCCGCTCGTCCTGCGGGGAGGGGCTCAGGAGTCGGGGTCGTCAGGCGTGGCCGAGGCCGTCCACTGACCGATCCTGACGATCACGAACTCGGCCGGCCGCACGGGCGCGATGCCGACCTCGACGACGAGGCGGCCGTTGTCGAGGTCGTCCTGGGTCATCGTCGTCGCGTCGCAGCGCACGAAGAAGGCCTCGTCGGGGCGATCGCCCACCAGGTGTCCCTGGCGCCAGAGCCCGAGCAGGAGCTCCTCCACGGTGCGTCGTACCCGCGCCCAGAGCTCGGGGCCGTCGGGCTCGAAGGCCACCCACGTCAAGCCGCGCTCGAGGCGCACCCGGAGCTGCGCCTCGGTGGGGCGGGCGGTCGCTGACCTGACCTTCGCGCCGAGGGTCTCGGGGGTGTCCGGAGTGCCGCCGTGCTCGGTGATCCAGGCGTAGACCTCTGCGCGCTGCGCATGCGTCATCAGGCCGACCACGTCTCCGGGCCACGCCTCGGAGATCAGACCGGCCAGGCAGTCCACCTCCGTGTCGTACGACGTGACGTCGGTGACGCCGACTCGTTCGGCGCCGTCGCGCAGCAGGCCGTCGAGCTCGTCGCGGGTCCGCCCGCGCAGGTAGTGCTCCTTGTGGGCGATGGCCAGGACGTCGGCCCCCATCGCTGCGATCTCGCCCAGCCGGCCGAGCAGATCGTCGGTCCGGTCACCGACCGCGCCGAGGCCGAGGAGCAGGCGGGCCCCCGGTGGGCGGACCCCGGCCATGATCTCGAGCAACGCCTCCAGCCCCGCTTCGTTGTGGGCCAGGTCGATCACGACCGTGGCCTCTCCCCCGGTCACCGGGACCGTGAACAGGTTCATCCGGCCGGGGTTGTGCTCGACGTCGGGGCGGAACGAGCGGAGACCCTCCACCACGGTCTCCCGTGGGATCCGCGCGGCCAGCGCGGCCGAGGCCGCGGCGAGCGTGTTCTCGACGTTGAACCGCGAGAGGCCCGCCAGTGTCATCGGCACCTCGACGAGCTCGACGAGGGGATCGGGGTCGGCGCCGGGTCGCAGGACCGAGACCCAGCCGTCGATGACGGTCGTGGCGCGACCGCGCTCGTCGAGGGTCTCCCGGATCGCCGGCGAGTTCGGGTCGCGCGAGAAGACCCAGGGGCGCGCCTTGATCACGCTGCGCATGGCGAAGACCCGCGGGTCGTCGCCGTTCAGCACCGCCCAGCCGCGGCGCCGCGTGATCCGCGGGACGACCGCCTTCACCTCGGCGAGCTGGTCGAGGGTGTCGATCCCCTGGAGCCCGAGATGGTCGGCGCTGACGTTGGTCACCACCGACACGTCGTTGCGCGTCAGCCCGATCCCCTTGAGCAGGATCCCGCCCCGTGCGGTCTCGGTGACGGCGAACTCGACCCCCGGTAGACCCAGCACGGTCCCCGCGCCGCTCGGACCGGAGTAGTCGCCGGCCTCCACGAGCTCCCCGTCGAGATAGATCCCGTCGGTGTTGGACCAGCCCACCACCTTGCCGGCGGTTCGCGCGATGTGGGCGATCATCCGGCTGGTCGTGGTCTTGCCGTTGGTGCCGGTCACCGCGACGACCGGGACCGCGGGGGTGATCGTGTGGGGTTCCGGTCCCTCGGGGGACGCCGCGACCCGCTCGGCAGCGCGACCGACGGCCGCTTCCACGTCGGCTCCGGGTACGGCGTCGAGGACCGCCGCCACCGCGCGGCCCATCTCCTCCGCACGCCCGCGGTGGCGCCACGGATAGGCCACCACCACGACGTGCGGGTCGGTGGTCGGACGCACCCGGACGGCCAGTCGGACCGCGCCGGACTCGTGGGCGATGGCGCGCACGAGTCGCGCCACGGCCCGCAGCGCGAACCGCTGCCGGAACCCCGTGTCCGGCTCGCCCGGTCGGGCCGCGGTCAGCCCGATCCGGCGCGCCAGTCGCTCGGCGGTGGCCGTCGGAGCAGATGCCAGCGGCGAGATGTCGAGAGTGAGCTTGATGGCCGCGCGGGGGAAGTAGAGGTTCGGGCCCTCGAGGACCCGGAGCTCGATCAGCGACGTCACCGGGGCACCCTAGCCGTGGTCAGCTCACCGCCAGCGGGTGAGCGGATGCGTTCACGCGCCCATCGCGTGGAAGCCGCCGTCGACGTGCACGATCTCCCCGGTGGTCGCCGGGAAGAAGTCGGACAGGAGGGCGCAGACCGCGCGGGCGGTCGGGTCCTGGTCCTTCTCGTCCCAGCCGAGCGGGGCGCGGTCGCTCCACAGCGACTCGAGCTGCTCGAACCCGGGAATCGCCTTGGCGGCGAGACTCTTGAGCGGCCCCGCACTGACCAGGTTGCACCGGATGCCCTCGGGCCCCAGGTCGCGGGCGAGGTAGCGCGAGGTGGACTCGAGGCCGGCCTTGGCGACGCCCATCCAGTCGTACGCCGGCCAGGCCACCGTGGCGTCGAACGTCATCCCGACGATCGAGCCGCCGCGTCCGAGCAAGGGATGGCAGGCCATCGCCAGCGCCTTCAGGGAGTACGCCGAGACCTGGACCGCCTGCGCGACATCGGGCCACGGACCCTGCAGGAACTTCCCACCGAGCAGCGTCTCGGGATTGCCGAAGGCGATCGAGTGGACCACGCCGTCCAATCCGTCGACGTGCTCACGGACGGCGTCGGCCAGCCCTGCGAGGTGGGACTCGTCGGTCACGTCGAGCTCGAGGACGGGCGGCTCGCTCGGCAACCGCTTGGCGATCCGCCGCGTGATCCCGAGCGCGCGCCCGAAGTTGGAGATCAGGACCGTGGCCCCCTGCTCCTGAGCGACCTTCGCCACCGAGAAGCCGATCGAGGAGTCCATGGTCACTCCCGCGACCAGAATCCGCTTGCCGTCCAGGATGCCGCCCATTCACTGCTCCTTGTCGTAGTGCCGGTCTCGACTCCGCTCGACCACCGGACGATCTGTCAGTGGCCCATGCCGAGGCCACCGTCGACCGGGATCACCGCGCCGGTGACGTACGCCGCGCCCGACGAGGCCAGCCAGACGACCGCCGACGCGACCTCCGCGGGCGATGCATAGCGCCCCAACGGGACCTGCTTCATGATCGCGGCGCGCTGGTCCTCGGTGAGGACGGCGGTCATGTCGGTCTCCACGAAGCCTGGCGCCACGACGTTCGTGGTGATCGAGCGCGAGCCGAGCTCGCGCGACAGCGACCGGGCCATGCCCACCAGGCCGGCCTTGGACGCGGCGTAGTTGACCTGCCCGGCCGAGCCGAGCAGACCGACCACCGAGGAGATCAGGATGATCCGACCCCGGCGCAGCCGCAGCATCCCCTTCGCGGCCCGCTTGGTGAGGCGGAACGTGCCGGTCAGGTTGGTGTCGATCACCGACGACCAGTCCTCCTCCGACATCCGGAGGAGAAGCGTGTCGGCGGTGATCCCGGCGTTGGCGACGAGCACCTCGACGGGACCGTGCGCCGCTTCGGCGTCCGCGAAGGCCGACTCGACCGCCGCGGCGTCGGTGACGTCGCACCGCAGGTCGAGCGCTCCCTCGGGGGCGCCTCCGGACCGGGAGGTCACCGCGACGTGGTCACCGAGCTCGAGGAAGGCCTCGGCGATCGCGCGGCCGATGCCGCGGCTGCCTCCGGTGACCAGGACCGACCGAGGTGCGACGTCGGACGCGGGGGTCTGCTCGGGGTCGCTCACGGCGACGACGCTAGTGACTACCCACCGGTAGTCACAAACAGGGCGGCGGGAGCGCCGCTCACAGAAGCCGCACGGTGTCGGTCACCACGCCCGCAGCGAAGCGCAGGTCGTAGCCCAGCGAGCTGAGGGCACTCCGACGACCCACGAACGGCTCGTGGTGGTCCGGCTTCCGTCGCCGGTCCGTCCTGCGGGTGCGCATACGTCGAGGAGGCGCCCCCGCGGCGCACTGATACGCCGGGCGCCGTGACGCGGCTCAGTCGTCCTCGAGCCGGAACCCGACCTTGAGCGCCACCTGGAAGTGCTCGACGTCGCCGTCCTTCACCTGGCCCCGCACCTGGGTGACCTCGAACCAGTCGACGTGCCGCAACGTCGAGCTGGCCCGGCGTACGGCGTTGCGGATGGCCTCGTCGATGCCGTCGGGCGAGGTGCCGACGAGCTCGGTGACGCGATAGGTGCGATTGGACATGGGATCTCCGTAGGGGTTCGAGGACGCAACGGCACGATCAGCCGATGCTAGCGACGTCGCCGCGCAACCCATCCGGCCGCGCGCCCGCTCCGAACACCGATGGGGCGGAGCTCTGCCTCGGTACCCGACCTAGGATGGAACGATGGCAAGGAAGCGGGCGGCCGACGCCCCGATCCGCATCACGACTGCTCAGTCGAGCGTCGGAGCGGACATCTCCCACCGCCAGCGGCGCTACCTGATCGCGATGGGCGTGCGCACCCTGTGCTTCCTGATGGTGGCCCTGCTCGCGATCACCCACCTCGGGCCGGGGTGGTTGCCGTGGATCTTCGTGGTCGGCGCTGTGGTCCTCCCCTACGTCGCGGTCGTGATGGCGAACGCCACTGGTACGAAATCAGATGGTTTCGAGCTGCTGGACAGCGCATCGCAGGTTGGAGAGCTGCCGGGGCGTACTGATTCCGAATGAATTCCCGCGTTTCCGGGTTGGATCGGATAGGTTGATCGTGCAACAATCTCGGTCGTGTCCGTCGGGTTCCCCGAGCCGGCGTACGCCGACGAGTGCCGGAAAGCTTCCCCCGTGGCTGTCTGGCACTCGTTGTCATTTCACGCCCCGCGGCTGAGCCCGCGACCAGGGCGGGAGGTCGAGGAGCGTCTCGAAATCCGATCAGGTACGAGTCGCGCCGGGTCTCGACAAGCTCGACCAACGGGAAGGCTCGACCAACGGGACGCTCGACCAACGGGAACGCTCGAGCGACGGGGAGGGCTCGACCAGCGGGAACGCTCGAACGACGGGAGCCCTCAGCCCCCGATGGCCGACATGGGGCGGTCGGGCTGCAGGAAGGTGGGGTCGTTGATGCCGTGGCCGGGCAGCTTGCCGGCCATCGCGGTCACCCACCGCTGGGCGAGGTCGTCGTCGGAGGCACCGCCGCGCAACGCCGCGCGCAGGTCGGACTCCTCGCGCGCGAAGAGGCAGTTGCGGACCTGACCGTCGGCGGTCAGCCGCACCCGGTCGCAGTCACCGCAGAACGGGCGGGTGACCGAGGCGATCACGCCCACGGTGGCCGGCCCGCCGTCGACCAGGAACAGCTCCGCCGGCGCGCTCCCCCGCGGCTCACGGGCCGGTGACAAGGTGAACTGCTGCGCCAGCTTGTCGAAGATCTCGTCGGCGGTGACCATCTGCTCGCGATGCCAGTCGTGCTGCGCGTCGAGCGGCATCTGCTCGATGAAGCGCAGCTCGTAGTCGTGGTCCACGGCCCAGCCGAGCAGGTCGCACGCGTCGTCGTCGTTGACGCCTCGGAGCAGGACAGCGTTGATCTTGACCGGTCGTAGGCCGGCGTCGTGGGCGGCCTTCGCCCCCTTCAGCACGTCGTCGAGCCGGTCGCGTCGGGTGATGGTCGCGAAGCGCTCGGGGTCGACGGTGTCGAGGCTGATGTTGACCCGGTCGAGACCCGCCGCCGCCAGGGCCCGAGCGTTGCGCTCGAGACCGAGGCCGTTGGTGGTGACCGACAGCTCCAGGTGGTCGCCGAGCGCTCGCGTGCGGGTCACGATGTCGACCAGACCACGGCGTACGAGGGGCTCACCGCCGGTGAACCGCACCTCGCGGACACCCAGCCGGTCGACGGCGATGGAGATCAGCCGCACCACCTCGTCGTCGGTGAGCACCTCGGCGTGCGGCAGCCAGTCCAGCCCTTCGGCGGGCATGCAGTAGGAGCAGCGCAGGTTACAGCGGTCGGTGAGGGACACGCGCAGGTCGGTCGCGACGCGTCCGTAGGCGTCGGCCAAGGGCAGTTGGTCCATCACCCGTCCATCCTAGGTGCCACCACCGACGAACGCTCACCCTGCGGCGGATAACCTCGAGCGGTGCGGAGTCTGCGGTTCCTCGTCAGCCGACGCTGGCTCCTGTTCCTGTTCGCCGTCCTGCTGCTCGCCTACGCCTGCCTGCTGCTCGGCCGCTGGCAGTGGCACCGGCTCGAGTCCAAGAAGACGAACAACGCCATCATCCGCGCCAACGAGGACGCACCGCCCGTCCCGGTCGACCAGGTGCTGCGGGAGGGGCGCGACCCCGACCCGACCCAGCAGTACGCCGTCGTCTCGGCCACGGGGACCTACGACGTGGGCAAGACGATCATCATCCGCTACCAGACCGACGACCACGGGCAGTCGGGCGTGGACGTCGTCGTACCGCTGGTGACCGACTCGGGCACCGCCCTTCTCGTCGACCGCGGCTGGATGGCGACCACCAACCAGGGGCTCGCCGACCCCTCACAGGTGCCCGCTCCCCCCTCTGGCCGGGTGAGCGTGACCGGCTCCGTCCGCCAAGACGCCGGCGGCCGCTCGGCCCAGGTGGTGGACGGCTCCGCTCGGGCGGTCTCCAGCGCCGAGATCCAGCCCGCCATCGGGATCCCCGTGTACGGCGGCTTCGTGGACCTCAAGACCGAGTCCCCCTCACCGACCACGCCGCTCGAGGCGGCCGGGCTGCCCGACCTCAGTAACGGGCCGCACTTCTTCTACGCCCTGCAGTGGTGGTTCTTCGGCCTGCTGGCGCTCTTCGGCTTCGGCTACCTCGCGTGGGAGGAGGCATCCGGACGCGCGGACCGGCGGCGCGCCCAGCAGCCGGCCAAGCGGCCGGCCCGCACGAACCTGCCGCCGGCGGGCGTCGCCTCACAGCGCGCGGCTCCGGCCACCGTCGACCGGGAACCGGACAGCGGTGAGGAACGACTCCGCGGGGCCGAGCAGGAACCCCGCGGCTCGGCCGACCGCTGACGGCTCGCCGACTCCGAGGACCGGGTCGCCGCGGACCTACGGGGAGCCCGCCGCGGCGTGCAGCGAGGTGACGTCGGGCAGGAACTGGGTGCGGTAGAGGTCGGCGTAGAGGCCGCCCTCCGCCAGCAGGGTGGCGTGGGTGCCGCGCTGGACGATGCGCCCCTGCTCGACCACGAGGATCAGGTCGGCGTCGCGGACGGTGGAGAGCCGGTGGGCGATCACCAGCGAGGTGCGACCGGCGAGCGCGGCGTCGAGTGCTCGCTGGACGGCGACCTCGGACTCGCTGTCGAGGTGGGCCGTCGCCTCGTCCAGGACGACGATCGGCGGTGCCTTGAGCAGCAGCCGCGCGATCGCGAGCCGCTGGCGCTCTCCGCCGGACAGGCGGTAGCCGCGGTCCCCGACCACGGTCTCCAGGCCGTCGGGCAACGACCTGAGCAGGTCGGCGATCTGGGCCGCCTCGAGCGCCGCCCAGATCTGGTCCGCGTCCGCATCGGGACGTGCGTAGAGAAGGTTGGCGAGGATCGTGTCGTGGAACATGTGGGCGTCCTGCGTCACGTAGCCCACGACATCCTCGAGCGATTGGAGGGTGACGTCGCGCACGTCCTCCCCGCCCACCCGCACCACGCCCGAGGTCGCGTCGTAGAGCCGGGCGACGAGGTGGGTGACCGTGGTCTTGCCGGCACCCGAGGGGCCGACGAGCGCGACCATCTGCCCGGGCTCGGCGGCGAAGTCGAGATGGTGGAGCACCTCGCCGGAGTCGCGGGACTCGGTGCGCGCGACGCTCTCGAGCGACGCCAAGGAGATCTCGTCGGCACGCGGGTAGCCGAACGAGACGTCGGCGAACTCCAGCGAGGCCGCCGTGCGGGGCAGCACCACGGCATCCGGCTTCTCCTGGATCGGTGAGGGCAGGTCGAGCACCTCGAAGACCCGGTCGAAGCTGACCAGCGCGGTCATCACGTCGATGCGCACGTTGGACAGGCCCTGGAGCGGACCGAGGAGACGCAGGAGCAGCGTCGCGAGGGCGATCACGGTGCCGACGGAGAGATGGCCGTTGACGGCGAGGTAGCCCCCCACGCCGTACACGATCGCGGTGGCCAGCGACGGCACCAGGGTCATCGCGGCGAAGAACATCCGGGTGAGCACGGCGATCCGGACACCGAGATCGCGCACGGTGGCCGCCTTGCCGGCGAACATCGCGTCCTCGGACTCCCGGTGCCCGAAGAGCTTGAGCAGCATCGCGCCGCCCACGTTGAACCGCTCGGTCATCGCGTTGCCCATGTCGGCGTTGCCGTTCATGCGGTCGCGGGTCAGCACCGCCATCCGAGCGCTCACCCAGCGCGATGCCACCAGCAGGATCGGGAACAGCAGCAGGGGCAGCAGGGTGACCTGCCAGCTGAGGGCCAGCATCGTGATCCCGACGACGATCACCGAGATGATGTTGGACACGGTGCCCGACAGGGTCGAGGTGAACGCGCTCTGGGCGCCGATCACGTCGTTGTTGAGTCGGCTGACCAGGGCGCCGGTCTGGGTCCGGGTGAAGAACGCCAGCGACTGGCGCTGCACGTGGGCGAACACGCGGGTCCGGAGGTCGTAGATCAGCCCCTCGCCGATCACGCTCGACAGCCACCCGCTGGCGAATCCCAGCACGGCGTCGGCGACCGCGGCGGCCGCCATCGCGACGGCCAGCCAGACCACGAGGCTGGCGTCGCCACCGTTGATGCCGTCGTCGACCAGCTGCTGCACGAGCAGCGGGGGTACGACGACCAGGCACGCGTCGAGCACCGTGAAGACGAGGAACCAGACGATCAGCTTCCGCTGAGGCCTGGCGAACCGGAGCACACGGCGCAGCGTGGCCCGCTCGATCTTGTTGTCGACCACGGAGTCGTCGCGGTGCATGGAGCGCCACGCCTGGGCGTGCAGACTCGACATGCCGACCTCCCCTCCGCGGTCTAGCCGCCCATCATCCGGCTCAGCTCCCGGAACCTCCGGATCTGAGCCTCGCGTTCGTGTCGTCGTTGTTCGTCGAGGGTCCGGCTCCGTGCTGCCAGCAGCAGGGCCTTCGTCTCCCGGACCGCGCCGGGCAGCGGCGCCGTCAGGGCGGCGACCAGGTCGGCCGTGGCGGCATCGAGCTCGGCGACCGGGCAGACGACCGTCGCCAGCCCGATCTCGAGGGCCTCGGCCGCGCTCACCACCCGAGCGGTCGCACAGATCTCCAAGGCCCTGGCGTAGCCAACCGCATCGACCAGCGGCTTTGTTCCCGTGAGGTCGGGAACCAGCCCGAGCGCCGCCTCCTTCATGCAGAACCCGGCGTCGTCACCGACGACGCGCAGGTCGCAGGACAGGGCGAGCTGGAAGCCCGCCCCGATGGCGTGGCCCTGGACGACGGCGATCGACACGAAGCGCGGGTCGCGCAGCCAGGTGAAGCCGCGCTGGAAGGCATCGATGGTCTGCGAGACCTGGGTGTCGGGCTGCGAGAGCAGCGCCGCCACGGACTCCACCCCGTCGCCCGCACCGGCCGGATCGAGCATCGCCCGGTCGAGGCCGGCCGAGAAGCTCCGTCCCGCACCCCGCAGCAACACCACGCGTACGTCGTCGGGGATCTGGTCGCCGATCTCGGCCAGGGCTCGCCACATCCGTGGCGTCTGGGCGTTGCGCACCTCGGGACGGTCGAGCGTCACGGTGGCGACCACCCCCGACACGTCGTATCGCAGGCCGGCCTCGCCCAGCTCGTCGGGAGTCATGCGGTCACTCTAGGAGCGGCCGCCGACGGCCGGACAACGCCGTGCGCCCAGGACGGGCGGAAGGGACAGGCCCGGTGTGATCCGTGTCCGGTCCCGGGGGAGAATCGCCCGGTGAACGTCTTCGTCCTGTGCACCGGTCGATGCGGGTCCATGACCTTCTTCGAGGCGTGCCAGCACCTCACGAACTACACCGTCGGCCACGAGACGCGGGCGGACCGGATCGGCCGGGCCCGGTTCGACTTCCCGGACCGTCACGTCGAGGTCGACAACCGGTTGTCCTGGCACCTCGGGGGGCTGGGCCGGGCCTACGACGAGCGCGAGACCCTCTACGTCCACCTCAAGCGGGACCCCGAGGCGGTGGCGCGCAGCTTCTTGAAGCGTTGGGACTCGTCCTATCGGCCGTCGATGATCCGGGCCTTCGGCCACGGCATCGTCCAGCGGGTCCGGGACTGGCCGGAGGAGCGACGCATCGACGTCTGTCGCCACTACGTCGACACCGTCACCGCGAACATCGAGGAGTTCCTGCGCGGCCGGGAGTCCCTGACGGTGGAGCTGGCGACCGTCGAGGCAGACTTCGCACGCGTCCTCGACCGGATCGGCGGCGAGGGGGACCGTGCCTCGGCGATCGGTGAGTGGGGCGTACGGCACAATGCCTCGCAGTGACGGCCGCCGTCGTGAAATGAGGATCGTGTGAGCAAGCTCGTGGCCGTCATCGGCCAGGGTTACGTCGGACTGCCGCTCGCGATGGGGGCGGTCGACGCGGGGTTCGACGTCGTGGGCGTCGACGTCGACGAGCGACGGGTCTCGAGACTGGCGGCCGCCGACTCCTTCATCGAGGACATCCCCTCCGCGCAGCTGCGCGCCGCCCTGGACTCCGGACGCTACCGCGCGACCAGCCGATGGGAGGAGGCCGACGGCGCCGACTTCTTCGTCATCACCGTGCCCACTCCCCTGCGCGAGGGGGCACCGGACCTGACCTACGTCGAGAGGTCGGGCGAGGAGGTCGCCCGACTGCTGAGGCCGGGAGCGACCGTCGTCCTGGAGTCCACGACCTACCCGGGCACGACGGACCAGGTCCTGGTGCCGATCCTGGAACGAGGCAGCGGACTCAAGGCCGGCAGCGACTTCCACGTCGGCTACAGCCCCGAGCGGATCGATCCGAGCAACCCGACCTGGGGTCTGGCCAACACCCCGAAGATCGTGGCCGGCATCGACGCGTCCTCGCTGGAGCGGGTGCAGGCCTTCTACGACACCGTCGTCGAGCGCACCGTGCCGGTCTCGAGCACGCGGACCGCCGAGCTCGCCAAGCTGCTCGAGAACACCTTCCGACACGTCAACATCGCCTTGGTCAACGAGATCGCCACCGTCACGCCGCAGCTGGGGGTGGACATCTGGGAGGCCATCGATGCCGCGGACAGCAAGCCCTTCGGCTTCATGCGGTTCACGCCCGGGCCGGGCGTCGGTGGGCACTGCCTGCCGATCGACCCGTCGTACCTGCTGTGGCAGGTTCGCCAGACCTCGCGCAGCGACCTCCGCATCGTCTCGGCGGCCAACGAGATCAACGACCACATGCCGGAGTACGTCGTCCGTCGCGTCCAGGCGGGCCTGAACGCGCGTCGCAAGGCCGTCAACGGCTCGCGGATCCTCGTCCTCGGTCTGGCGTACAAGAAGAACGTCGGCGACATCCGGGAGTCGCCGGCGCTGGATGTCACCCGTCAACTGCTGGCCCTGGGTGCCGAGATCAGGGTGGTCGAGCCCCACACGGAGGCCGAGGGACTGCCCACCGGTGTCGACCGGGTCGAGCTCGACGCCGACGTGCTGCGGTGGGCGGACGCCGTCGTCCTCCTCACCGACCACGACGCCGTCGACTACGACCTGGTCTCCACGACCGCGGACTACGTGTTCGACACCCGTCATCGATGCCGTGGCGAGAACGTCGAGCTCCTGTGACGGACGAGCCCGACGCCGACCCCACGGGTCGCCCTGCCACACCCGACGCCCCGCCCGACGCCCCGCCCGACGCCCCGCCCGACGTCAGCGTCATCATCCCGGCCCACAACGCCGGGCCCTACCTCGACCGGTGCCTGGAGTCGGTGGTCGCGCAGACCATCGGCCTCGACCGGATGGAGGTCGTGGTCGTCGACGACGGGTCGACCGACGGGACCGGGGCGGCCGCGGACTCGTGGGCGGCTCGCCACCCGGGCGTGTTCCGCGTGGTGCACAACGAGGTGGGCTCCGGCGGCCCGGCCGCACCACGGAACGCGGCGCTGGATCTGGTCACCGGCCGCTACGTCTTCTTCCTCGACGCCGACGACCACCTCGGGCACGAGGCGCTGCAGCGGCTCGTCGCGGCCGCCGACCAGAACGAGTCGGATGTCGTGGCCGGCCAGATGAGCACGAGCACGGGGCGCGGGCTCCCGAACCGGAGCTTCCGACGCACCGACCTCGACGCCGACCTCTTCACCTCGGACGTCTACTGGAGCCTGTCGGCGCTGAAGCTCTTCCGGCGCGAGCTCCTCGAGCAGAACCAGATCCGGTTCCCGACCGAGTTCCCGGTCCTGTCCGACCAGCCGTTCACCGCCTTGGCCTACCTCCGGGCGCGGCGCATCAGCGTCCTGGCGGACTACGACTACTACTTCGCCGAGTGGCGCGACGATGGTCAGCACGTCACTCGGTCCGGCTCGGTGTCCGACCGCGTCGACGTGGTCGAGGCGATGTGCGACCTGGTGCTGCGAGAGGTCGCGGATCCGGTCGGTCGGTCACGTCTTCTCCAGCGGCACCTCCAGGGAGGGCTCTGGCGCACCATGCGGGGGATCGTCTCTGTCCCGCGGGACGAGCAGGAGCGCGTGGTGGCCCGCATCACCGATCTGCTCCGCGCCCACCTCGACGCAGGCCTGATGGAGGCGTTGACGCCGGACCGCCGCGTCGTCTACGAGGTGTGCCGGCGGGGGCTGCTTCGACGAGACGCTGGCGGCACTCGAGGGGACCGATGACGAGTTCTCGGGGGAGGTCGCCGTCGAGGGGGACCGGGCGTACGCCGTGCTCCCCTTCTTCCGCGGCGACACCTTCCGGCTGCCGGACGAGCTCTACGAGATGTCGGAGCGGGTGCGGGCCGAACAGTCGCTCGCGGCCTTCTGGTTCGCCGATGGCACGCTCCACCTCCGCGGTCACGCCGGCCTGCGCCGGGTCGCTGACGTGCCCTCGGTCTCGATCGTCCTGCGCGGGGTGAGGGAGCCCGCCGCCGAGCACGCCGTACCCGCGACCGTCAGCCGCGACGAGTTCGCCGGGGCTGTCGACCTACGGACCGTCGCCGACGGTTCTCCGCTCCCGGGCGGTACCTGGGCGGTCCACGTGCGGGTCGGTGTCGAGGGGGTCGTCCGCGTCCCGCGACTCCGTCCCGCGAAGCCGGACGCTCCGGAGCTGACACCCACGTCGACCGTCGTCGATGCCGGCTCCTCCGGGACCCGCATCGTCCGGGCACTGGTGCAGCCACGGGGTCTGGTCGTCGAGGTCGGCGGGACACGCCGCCTGTCCGAGGTCCTCCGCAGCTGGACGGCGTCGTGGCAGGGAACGGATCTGCTCCTCGGCGCCGAGTGCGAGGACCGGATCGCAGCGCCCGTGAGCGTCGAGCTCGTCGGTGGGGCAGGACAGGTGAGG
Source organism: uncultured Actinomycetota bacterium (assembly GCA_963805345.1). Classification (GTDB taxonomy): domain Bacteria; phylum Actinomycetota; class Actinomycetes; order Propionibacteriales; family Nocardioidaceae; genus Nocardioides. Next base: position 203,546 of record CAWDUA010000003.1, on the reverse strand, counting down.
TCCGCGCCGGTGGAGCTGAGCGAAGGCCGGCTGTCGGGTCGCCTGTCGGTCGCCGGTCTGCCCGAAGGCCGGTGGCGGGTGCGACTGCACGTCGGTACCGGAACACAGCGCACCGCGGTCCCCGTCCCGGCCGCACCGGGTCCGACCCGCGTCCGCTGGCGCCGTTCGTGGCACCTGACGGAGGCGACCACGGGCGCGGCCGAGGGGCAGCTGGTCGTCCAGGTGCGCCACCTCGGCTACGCGGAGTGGGTGCGGGGAGCGGTCAGGACCCGCCGGCGAAGGTGAGGAGGGCGGCGCCCTTCTCGAGCGGAACGGCCTCGAGCGTGAAGCGGTCGCCGTACTCCGCCTGCCAGCGGGCGACGGTGTCGCGCTCCTTGTCGCGCCGGTAGTCGTCGAGGACGACGTGCGCCCCCGGAGCCAGCCGGTCGACGAAGAGGGGGACCGACGGGTAGCGCGAATGCGGCGAGACCTTCTTCGGTGGCCCGTCCACGAAGAGCAGACCGACGTCACCGAGCCGGTCCCACGCGTCGCGGGCGTACCAGTCGACCTCGACGTCACCGATCACCACCGGTTCCAGCGGTGCCGACCGCACCTCGGCGAGGTCGGCCACCCCGTGGCGCCGCAGGAGCTCGCGGGTCTGCTCGGCGTACGGCTCGAGGTGCTCCAGCGCGATCACCTTGCCGTCGATCCCCTGGCGGCGCATCGCCAGCGCGAAGCAGAGCGTCGACAGCCCGCTTCCGCACTCGACGACGAGCGACGGCCGATGCCGGTCGACCAGGTCGACCAGGAGCAGCAGGAGGTCGGGGGAGGCCGGCCAGCCGCGCGAAGCAGGGAGCGCGTGCTCGATGTCGATCATCGCGTAGAGATTGTGCAGTGCCTCGACCTGGCGGAACGTTCGCGACAGCTCGCGGTCGACCGTGTCGTCGACCATGCGGGTGACCTGCCCGGTGATGTCTCGGGTGAGCGCGCGCCGGGAGCGCGGAGCGAGCTCGGCGGACTCGGGCGATCGTGCGCGCCGCTGCGCCTTCGCTGCGCGGGCGGCGTTCGACTCGATGCGACGCAGCGCTCTCGTCGTGCCGACGAGGGCGGCCAGGGCCGCGACCACGAGCAGGCCGAGCAGGCCGAGCAGCACCGACAGCCCGGCGCCGAGATCGGACAGGAGTGCGACGACGAGCACCGTCACCACCCATGCCGAGCCGCCCAAGAGCGCGAGCTCGCGGATTCGCATCGTTCGCACGTCCCATCGTCGAGGGCTGGCGCCCGGCTCCCGCGGCCGATCGAGCCGGAGGGGCTGCGCTGTGCGGGTCACCGGGATCGTAGTGCACCTCGGGCCGTCCACGTCGCGAGCCCGCATCGCGGCGAGGTGCCGGCCACTCCTGTCTCGGCCGGGCGCCGAACGGAGGCCGTCGACGCCGTGTCCGAGGAGCGAGGGCTGCGACCCGGGCGCCGGCACAGCGCACGTGAGCCCATCGTGACCGTGGTCCGACCAGCTCGCTGCACGAGTGTCGAAGACCGCCTTCGCCTGTTCAACAAGCGCCGACCGGGAGTGGGGTCCGGCGGCTCCCGCGGTCACGCGGAGGAAGGCTCGAACCCATATCCGAACTCCGCCGTCATCTCGGCGAAGATGTCACCGACGCGCTTGGCCGTGACGTCGGTGAAGACGGTCGAGTAGCGGGCTTCACTCGGCCGAGAGTCACCCTTCGCGTGAGGTAGGTCGGGTGAGCCCGGCAGGCCGAGCCTGGACCACACTCCCGCCAGATCACTGACGAGGGACTCGTAGCGGCACATCTCGTCCACGGCGACCTTGCCGCGCAGCCGGTAGATCCGCGCATTCTTGGTCGCCCACCTCGGCACCAGGTCCGAGTTGACGAAGTCCTCGAACGAGATGGGTGTGGGGTTGTTGCGGTTGCGCCAGTAGTACAACGAGACGACGGCGTCCCACGGGTTCCGTTCGATCGCGAACTTGAAGTAGTCGTTCCAGGTGTCCGCGCCGACGATCTGACGAACGGCGGCGGCCGGCAGATGCGCCCGGCCCTCCAGCTCCAGCGGAGGGGCGGTGTAGTGCTGGGGAGGGCGTCCGCCCCGCTCGAGCCGCAACCGCTCGTCTGCCTGGGTGAGAGGCGTGATGATGTCGTCGGGCCCGCAGATCCGCGACAACGCGATCTCCACGCTGGTGCCAGCGGTCTTCCTCGTCTTGAGGAAGATGAATCGATGGGCGTGCGAAACGATCACCAGGTCTGTCCTTCGCCGGTCGAAATGGCACGCGAGGGTTCGCCGATGCCGTGTCTGCGCGCCGTCGGCGATCCTACCAACGGCGGGTCGGACCCACGGCGGCTGGGATCGGCCGGCGGCGCTGCGCGGAACCGTCCGGTCGCGAACCCGCGATGTCCGGGACGTGTGGCCGGCCGGGATCCTCGGACCACGGAGACTGTCGCCCCCCGAACCCGCCGGCCTCTCCACTAACCTCAAGGCGTGCCCGAGCCGGTCGTTGCCCTTCCCGATGACGCTGTCCTCCTGCACATCGGTCCGCACAAGACAGGCACCACGGCCATCCAGGGGATCCTGGCCATGTCGCGCGAGGACATGGCCGCGCACGGTGTCACCTACCCCGGCGCACGGAGCGCACATCATGACGCGGCGCGGGCTGTCCTGGGCCGGCCGGCCGGCTGGGCCCACGACAGCGCCCCGCTCCCTGCCGAGAAGGTGTGGCGAGACCTGGTCCGGACGGTCCACGACACCCCGGGCCGGACGGTGGTGAGCAGCGAGTTCTTCGCGCTCTGCGACGCCGACCAGCGCGCCCGGGTGGTCGACGAGCTCGGGCGCGACAGACTCCATGTGCTGATCGCGGCGCGGAACCCGGGATCGATCGCCCTGTCCACATGGCAGCAGGTACTCCGTGACGGAAAGACCGGGCGACTCGAGGACTGGCTCCAGCGCCGCTTCCGTCGTGCCGAGCCCGGCTTCGCGACCGAGGGCTTCTGGTCGTGGGCGGATCCCTCGACGCTCGTCGCGAACTGGAGCCGACACCTCGACATCGACCGGCTCCGGGTCGTCGTGATCGACGAGCGCGACCGGGCTCTGCTGCCGACCACGTTCGAGCAGCTGCTCGCGTTGCCTGCCGCCACCTTGTCCAGCCAGACGGCTCCGCAACCAGAACCGGAGCCTGACGGCGCCGGAAGCCGAGCTGCTCCGCAGGGCGACCTCACTCACCAAGGCCCAGCTGCGCTGGGAAGAGTTCTCCCTCTTCTTCCGGATGGGCTACGCCAGGCGCATGCTCGACGTCCGCGTCCCTCCGCAGGACGAGGTCCGACCGGTGCTCCCTCCTTGGGCTGCGAGCCAGGCCGCCGCCGAGGCCGGGACGAGCATCGAGCGGCTGCGTGCCAGCGGGGTGTCGGTCATCGGCGACCTGGAGAACCTCCGTCGGGTCCCTGCGGCCGCCGAGGCCGAGCCCATCGAGCAGATTCCCGTGGACCTTGCAGCTGAGGCCCTCGCCGGGGTCGTCACCGCCGCGCAGCGGCGGATCCGCAGGGCCGAGAAGCGAGTCGAGCGGCTCACGCGGGCCGCCTCCGACCAGCCTCCCCCGCTCGACGAGATCCCGACCCGCGACCTCGTGGCGGCTCTCCGCGGTCGGGTCCGGTCTCGGTTGACGGGCAGCAGGACAGCCCCCCGGCACGAGCACCGCACTCCCCCATGATCGACCCGCCCTCCCGACCCGCTTCGACCACCCGGGACGGCTGTGCCGGTCGCCGCTGATCGTTGGGCCCCTTCGCCGATCGAGCCGCCTCGACGCCTGCCCTCCAGGTCGAGGCATGGCCTGCGCCCTCCTTCGAGCAGCGGTCACGGAATGCTTGCGTGATCCAATGCAGATCCAGCGCGACCAGCGCTCGCCCGGAAAGCAGGTTCCATGACCAGCCCCGCACCACGCCGCTTCACCTTGGTGAGCGCCGTCTACGACGTGGGTCGCTACCTGCCGGACTTCATCGCCTCCCTCGAGGCCCAGACCCACGGGCTCGACGATGTCGAGATCGTGATGGTCGACGACGGCTCCACCGACGACTCTGCGCAGCTGCTCGCCGCCTGGGCAGCGCGCCGCCCCGACACCGTCCGGGTGATCCGCCAGGCCAACGCGGGCCAAGGCGCCGCCCGCAACGCCGGCATCGAGGCCGCGCGCGGGGAGTGGATCTCCTTCCCCGACCCCGACGACGCCCTCGCCCCCACCTACCTGGCCGTGGTCGCTGCCTTCCTCGACACCCACCCCGACGCCGACCTCGTCGCCTGCCACCGACTGATGTGGGACGAGGCCGACCGGGACGATCGAGGACCGCCATCCCCTCCGCTCCATGTATGCCGGAGACAGCTTCGTCGACCTGTCGGAGGCCCCCGACCGCTTCCACGGCCATTCGCCGACGTCGTTCTTTCGCCTGTGCCCGGATCCGCGAGCACGAGCTGCGCTTCGACCCCCGGATCCGGCCGAACTTCGAGGACGGCCACTTCAACTGCTGTTATCTGCTGGAGCACGCGCGGCCGCAGGTCGGCTTCCTCGGGACCGCGCGCTACCACTATCGCCTGAGGGCCGATGGCACCTCGACGCTGCAGACCTCGGCTCCGCACCCGGGCCGCTACACGGCGGTCCCCGAGTTCGGCTACCTCGACCTGGTCCACCGGGCGATCGAGCGCTACGGCGAGGTGCCCGGCTGGCTCGCCAGCTGCCTGCTCTATGACATGCACTGGTACTTCACCGCGCCTGACCCGGAGGCGCCTGCGGGGCGCCCCGAGGCCGGCGACCTGGTCGAGCACTTCCACGCGCTGGCCGCGGAGATCCTGGGTCGCCTCGACGTGTCGGCTGCGCTTCCCTTCGTCCCACCCACGGTCCCCCCGCTTCCTCGGCTGGTGATGGAGCACGGATACCGTGACGAGCCCTGGCTCGAGGGCTTCGTGCAGCTCGACAGCCTGGATGTCCCCCAGGAGCTCGTGCGCGCCTCGTACTTCTTCACCGGGGACCTGCCGGAGGAGACCTGGCGGGCCGACGGCAGCGAGGTCATCCCTCGGCACGCGAAGGTCCGCGACTTCCGCTACTACGGACGGGTGCTCCTGCACGAGCGCATCGTCTGGCTTCCCGCGGACCGGTCGTTGCAGGCCGACCTCGGCGGCGCGCCGGTCGACATCGTCTACGAGCGGCCGCACGGACCGGTCAAGGTGGCCCAACCTGGGCAGATCCGCTGGTGGCTCAACCCCGAGTCGGCCCGCAACCGCAGCCGGGTGCCGGCGCACCTGCGGGTCCGCTCCCCGAAGACCAAGCGCGGCCGGTTGGCCCAGATCCTGATGAACCGCCCGTCGGTACGCGAGAAGTACGCCGACGCCTGGGTGCTCATGGACCGACTGCACGACGCGGCCGACAGCGCCGAGATCCTGTTCCGCTACCTGCGCGACCACCACCCCGAGATCAACGCCTGGTTCGTCCTGGAGAAGGGCGGCAAGGAATGGGACCGGTTCCTGGCAGCCGGCCACGGAGACCGCCTGGTCGCCCACGACTCACTGCAGTGGCGACTGCTGATGGCCCACGCAACCCACCTGCTCTCCTCACACGCCGAGGCGCCCATCGTGGCCCCCCAACCGATCCTGGAGTTCACCAACCCGGGCTGGCGCTTCCACTTCCTGCAGCACGGCGTGATCAAGGACGACCTCTCGGCCTGGCTCAACCGCAAGAAGCTCGACACGTTCGTGGTCTCCACCCACCAGGAGATGGCCTCCATCGCCGGCGACCACACCTCCTACGTCTTCACCACCCGCGAGGTCGCCCTCACCGGCCTGCCCCGCTTCGACCGACTCCACGCCGTCGGCCTCCGCTTCCCACCAGAGCGCCGCGACCTCCTGCTGGTCGCCCCCACCTGGCGAAACGGGCTGATGCCCCCGATGATCGCGGGATCGCAGCGCCGCGAGCTCGACCTGTCCTTGCTCGAGACCGACTTCATCCGCAACTGGCTGGCCTTCCTGCGCGACGACAAGCTGGCCGCCGCCTGCGACGACCAGGGCGTGAAGCTCGCCTTCCTGCCCCATCCCAACCTGCAACCGCTGCTGTCGTCCATGGACCTGCCTCGCCACGTCCTGCCTCTCTCCTACGAGGGCGAGGATCCGCAGGAGCTCTTCGCCCGGGCCCGGGTGCTGGTCACCGACTTCTCCTCGGTCGCCTTCAACGCGGCGTACCTGGAGCGCCCGGTCGTCTACTACCAGTTCGACGCCGAGTCCGTGCTCGAGGGCGAGCACGTCGGTCGGCGCGGCTACTTCGACTACACCCGCCACGGGTTCGGCCCGGTCGCCGGGCACCCAGGACGAGGCCGTCGAGGCGACCCTGCGTGCCCTGGCGAACGGGCCCTCGCCGATGCCGGAGTACCAGGCCCGGATCGATGCCAGCTTCCCCGAGCGCGACGGCCTCTGCTCGCAGCGGGTGGTCGAGCGCGTCCTCCAGACGGACCGGAAACAGTCGGGTCTTCCACCGACGCCCACCCCCTCCGCGAGGTGATTGGACCTGGTCCATCGAGCGTGATTAGGTGTCTGGACCCGCCCAGAGGAGAAGTGCTCATTGTCCTGGCAGCAGCCCCGTTTCACCTTGGTGAGCGCCGTCTACGACGTGGGTCGCTACCTGCCGGACTTCATCGCCTCCCTCGAGGCCCAGACCCACGGGCTCGACGATGTCGAGATCGTGATGGTCGACGACGGCTCCACCGACGACTCTGCGCAGCTGCTCGCCGCCTGGGCAGCGCGCCGCCCCGACACCGTCCGGGTGATCCGCCAGGCCAACGCGGGCCAAGGCGCCGCCCGCAACGCCGGCATCGAGGCCGCGCGCGGGGAGTGGATCTCCTTCCCCGACCCTGACGACGCCCTCGCCCCCACCTACCTGGCCGTGGTCGCTGCCTTCCTCGACACCCACCCCGACGCCGACCTCGTCGCCTGCCACCGACTGATGTGGGACGAGCTGACCGGGGACAAGAAGGACGGCCATCCGCTGCGGTCGATGTTCCGAGGGAGCCCGTTCGTCGACCTCACGATCAACCCGGAGCGCTTCCACGGCCACTCACCGACGAGCTTCTTCCGGCTCGACCGCGTCCGCGAGCTCGAGCTGCGCTTCGACCCCCGGATCCGGCCGAACTTCGAGGACGGCCACTTCAACTGCCGCTACCTGCTCAGCTTCCCTCGCCCGCAGGTCGGCTTCCTCGACTCGGCCAGGTACCACTACCGACAGCGGGCTGACGGCACCTCGACGCTGCAGACGTCCCGTCGGGAGGAACGCCGCTACACCGCCGTCCCCGAGTTCGGCTACCTCGACCTGGTCCACCGGGCGATCGAGCGCTACGGCGAGGTGCCCGGCTGGCTCGCCAGCTGCTTGATCTACGAGCTTCTCTGGTACTTCAACACCACGGATGCCCTCGCAGGCGAGGGGCGACCGATCAACGACTCCGTCGCAGACCGTTTCCACGAGCTCATCGGCGAGGTGCTCAGCTCAGTGGACGTCGTCGCGGCTCTGCCCTACGCGCCGCCGTCCCTGCCCACGGCGGCCGGGCTCGTGATGGCCCACGGATACCGCGACGAGCCCTGGCACGACCCGTTCGTGCAACTGGGCGCTCTCGACGTCACCCAGGAGCTGGTCCGGGCGTCCTACTTCTTCACCGGGGACCTGCCGGAGGAGACCTGGCGGGCCAACGGCGAACAGATGACCCCCCTGCACGCCAAGATCCGGGACCTGCACTACTACGGGCGTCCCCTGCTCCGCGAGCGCATCGTCTGGCTTCCCGCGGACCGGTCGTTGCAGGCCGACCTCGGCGGCGCGCCGGTCGACATCGTCTACGAGCGGCCGCACGGGCCGGTGCGCGTCGCGCCGGCAGGGCAGATCCGCTGGTGGCTCAACCCCGAGTCGGCCCGCAACCGCAGCCGGGTGCCGGCGCACCTGCGGGTCCGCTCCCCGAAGACCAAGCGCGGCCGGTTGGCCCAGATCCTGATGAACCGCCCGTCGGTACGCGAGAAGTACGCCGACGCCTGGGTGCTCATGGACCGACTGCACGACGCGGCCGACAGCGCCGAGATCCTGTTCCGCTACCTGCGCGACCACCACCCCGAGATCAACGCCTGGTTCGTCCTGGAGAAGGGCGGCAAGGAATGGGACCGGTTCCTGGCAGCCGGCCACGGAGACCGCCTGGTCGCCCACGACTCACTGCAGTGGCGACTGCTGATGGCCCACGCAACCCACCTGCTCTCCTCACACGCGGACGCGCCCATCGTGGCCCCCCAACCGATCCTGGAGTTCACCAACCCGGGCTGGCGCTTCCACTTCCTGCAGCACGGCGTGATCAAGGACGACCTCTCGGCCTGGCTCAACCGCAAGAAGCTCGACACGTTCGTGGTCTCCACCCACCAGGAGATGGCCTCCATCGCCGGCGACCACACCTCCTACGTCTTCACCACCCGCGAGGTCGCCCTCACCGGCCTGCCCCGCTTCGACCGACTCCACGCCGTCGGCCTCCGCTTCCCACCAGAGCGCCGCGACCTCCTGCTGGTCGCCCCCACCTGGCGCGACAACCTCGTCCCCCGGGTCATCCCCGGCACCCAGAAGCGGATCGCGGACCCGAGCTTGTTGGAGACCGACTTCATCCGCAACTGGCTGGCCTTCCTGCGCGACGACAAGCTGGCCGCCGCCTGCGACGACCAGGGCGTGAAGCTCGCCTTCCTACCCCACCCGATCCTGACGCCATGGCTGCCGCTGATGGAGCTCCCGGCCCACGTCCACACCCTGTCCTACGAGGGCGAGGACCCGCAGGAGCTCTTCGCCCGGGCCCGGGTGCTGGTCACCGACTTCTCCTCGGTCGCCTTCAACGCGGCGTACCTGGAGCGCCCGGTCGTCTACTACCAGTTCGACGCCGAGTCGGTCCTGGGGGGCGGCCACACCGGCCGGCAGAGCTACTTCGAGTACGACCGCGACGGGTTCGGCCCGGTCGCGGGCACCCAGGACGGCGCCGTGGACGCCGTCATCGAGGCGCTCACGCACGGTCCGGCGCCGCTGCCGCAGTACCAAGCCCGCATCGATGCCACCTTCACCGAGCGCGACGGCCGGTGCTGCGAGCGCGTCGTCGCGCACGTCCTCTCGACGGAGCGCAAACGCTCGAACCTCCCGGCGGTTCCCACGCCATGAGCGAGCCGTTGACGGTCGCCGTGGTCGGCAGCTGCATCACACGCGACAACTTCAACCGTCGGTTCAACCCGTCCTACAAGAGCTGGTACGCCGTCGGCTCGACCACGAACCAGAGCTCGATGATCGCCTTGATGTCGCCTGCGGTGGACGAGCCGTGGCAGCCCGTCACCGAGATGAAGCCGTACGGCCTGTGGAACGTCCGCTCGGACCTCTCGCGGGAGATCCTCGACCTTCTCCCGGCCGAGCAGCCCGACTTCCTGGTGCTCGACTTCTTCGGCGACATCCACTTCGGGGTGGTCCGCCTCGGGGACGGGCGCTACGTGACCGACAATCGCTGGCGCCTCCGCAAGACCGACCTGTACCTGCGGCTGCTGGAGGACCCAGAGGCGGTCTCGCTGCGCTGGCAGGACGACGCGGACGCCTACTTCGACCTCTGGACCGAGGCGATGGACCGCTTCGCGGCGTTCCTCGCCGAACGCAGCCCCCGCACCCGGGTGGTCGTGCACTGCGGCTTCAACGCCCTCGAGGTGCTGGAGTCCGGCGAGAGCGTTCCCCGGCCGTTCGGTCCGACCGGGGCCGCGGGCAAGGCGGCCAGGGCCGAGGCCAGGAGGGCCAACGCGTTCTGGAGGCGGCTCAACGACCACGCCAAGACTGCCTACGGGTGGGAGCACATCGACCTGTCGGGCGAGTACTACGTGACCTTCCCGGAGCATCCCTGGGGTCCTTTCGATGTGCACTACACGATGGACTACTACCGCCGGTTCCAGGCTGAGCTGCACCGCCTGGCACTTCGCGAGGAGCTGCCCGCTGAGCTGGCGGCGCGGGTGGACTCGGTCGCCGAGGCGGCCGCCCGCCGCATCCAGGACGAGCTGGCCTGGTGGCGCGCCGCGAAACGTCAACGGGCTCGAGCGGCCGCGGAGGCCGCGCGGCCGCGCTGGCGCCGGATGCTGCGACCCGGTCCTCGGGCGAGTCTTCCCGCACGGCCGACGGCTCCAGGCGACGACCACGTCCTGCTCGAGGGGCTTCGTGACGCGCTCGACGAGGCGACCTGGGAGCGGGTGGCCGAGCTGTCCCGCTCCGCCGATGAGCACGTGGCCTGGATCCGTGGGGTCGGGGAGGCGCGTGCGGCCCGCGCCGCGCTCAGGCGCTCGGAGTCCGCACCGAGCTGAGCACGGCCGGTACGCCGGCTTCGTCCACCCACGGGTGGAGGTAGCGCCCTTCGTCCACCGGGACGCCCGGACCGTCGATCTGCGCGACCAACCTGGCCAGGTCGTCGCGGCGGTCCTGGCCCACCAGCCACCCCATCAGTCGCTGGCCCGCAGGCACAGCCGTGTACTCGAACGGGACCGTGTCGTCGTTCCAGATCTCCAGCAGGCTGGTACGCAACGTGGCCCAGTAACGGTCGGGCTCCGCCGTGGTCGTCGCCACCGCCGCGCGGAAGTGCTCCCACATGTCGATCGGAAGCACCTCGCGGTGGAGGGTGTCCCACAGGACGGGGTTGCCGTGGCCACGGACCAGGTCGACGGTCATCTGCTTGGTGACCATCCGGTCCGAGAGGTTCTGGTGGCGACCCCGCGCCTGCGTGGCCGACGACTGGTCGCCGCGCTTGTTCCACTCGTAGACCACGTCGGTGAGGACGTCGAACGCGGTGGCGACGAGGAAGGCATGGGTGCAGAGGACCTGGTCCTCGTAGCGGACGTCGACGGGAAACGCGAGCTCCTCGCGACGCCAGAAGCTCAGCCTGAAGATCTTGTTGCAGGGGAAGACGTCGGCGATCATCAGAGGGACGTCGTCGATCGTCACACCGAGCCGCTCCTGCGCGTGGTTGCGCTTCAGCAGGGGCGGCTGCGCCCGCCAACCGTCGGCGTCGACCCGCTCCATGGTGCCGACCGCGAAGTCGGAGCCGGTCCGGGCCAGCGCGCGCAGCATCGGCTGCCAGGCGGCCGGTGGAAGGACGTCGTCGGGATCCACGAAGGTGACCAGGTCACCGGTGCAGTGGTCGACCGCCACGTTGCGGGCCCGGGAGACGCCGCCGTTCTCCTGGACGATCAGGCGGATCTGCGGGTGGCGGTCGGCGTAGCGCCGGGCGATGGCGGTCGAGCCGTCGGTGGACCCGTCGTCCACGATGACGACTTCCAGATCCTTGACCGGCTGGACGAGGACCGAGTCCAGGCAAGCGGCCAGCATCGACTCGACGTTGTAGACCGGAATGACCACGCTGAGCCGTTGGCCCCGGCCCCGCATCCGAGAGGTCCGGCGGGCACGCGCGATCACGGGGGGATGGTACCCGCGCTCTGGCCCCGCTCGCCTATCGGGAGAGCCGCAGGCGGGAGACCCGCCCGCGTAGGCCTTTCCCGGCATCGGCGGGGTCCGCGGAGCCACCGGCCGACACCCTCGCCAGCTCCGCCTCGAGCTCGGAGATCCGGTTGCGCGCCTGCACGTGCTTCTGGCGCTGGCTGCGGGCCATCTGGTGGAGCTCCGCGATCCGTAAGCCGAGAGCGGACTCGCTCTCGCAGGCGGCGAGGCTGGCATCGCTCCACGGCGCGGCGTTCTCGGTCTTGGTGAAGTCCCAGAGATGGCCGAATCGCTCGAAGTCCGCGGCGTAGGACCGTTCGATCTGCTCCTTGACGCCGTTCTCGAACAGGGCGCCGTTCGCGCGCAACGGGGTCGGGTTGGCCTTGGGCAGGTACAGCTCGCCGGAGCGCCCTTGCGCCACCAGGTGCGCGCTGAGATCGGCTCGCAGCTGGCTCATCTCGCTGATCTCGTAGATGCGGGTGTAGGGCACCGCGTGCTCGACGAGCAGCTCGACCTGGTCCCGGAAGTGCGGATCCTTGGCCCGGAGCTTGTGGTCGGGCTCCTTCTCGAACAGCTCGACGAACTTGGCGAAGTCCTCGATCACCGACTCGCGGGTGAGCGGGTGTCGCGGGTACCACCACTCGTCCCGATACTGCTGGCCGATCGGGTTCTCCATGAGGAGTCTGTTCTGCCAGGCAGAGAAGAGCCGCAGACGCGGGTCGCGGACCACCGCGAAGATGAACCAGCCGTTGTCGGGGCTGATGGCTGCCCGCTGCTCGGGGGGCAGCTTGTCGAGCATGGGAGACGCCTTCCAGAGGGCGCGGTTGTGCACCGCCTCCGACTCGGCGATGAACGGCTGCCAACCCGCGCGGAAGGTGTCCAGGTCCTCGCCGGCCAGATCGGCCATCATCCACTTGAGACTGGTGCAGGCGTTCTTGTTCAGCGACTCGAACAGGACCTTGGCGTCGAGCGCCAGGTAGGTGCGCCAGATGGCTCCCGGCACCGGCCGCAGGCCCTCGAGCATCGCGTCGTCGGCCCCTGGTTCCCGCTCACTCACAGGCGCAAGCATAGGCGGGGACGGGGTGTCCACCGAACAGCGTTGCTGGGGACCGCCGCTCGCGCCCGAACCGATGTCGGGTGGCGTCGTCGAGGGTGGCGTCCTCGACCGGCACCAGTGCCCTGTCAGGCGAGGCTGACCAGGTCGGCGTAGGAGTCGTTCCACAGGTCCTCGACGCCGTCGGGGAGGATCAGCACCCGATCGGGCTGGAGCGCGCGGACGGCACCCTCGTCGTGGGTCACCAGCACGATCGCGCCCTGGTAGCCGCGGATCGCGGCCAGCACCTCCTCGCGGGAGGCGGGGTCGAGGTTGTTGGTCGGCTCGTCGAGCAGCAGCACGTTGGCGCTCGACACGACCAGGATCGCCAGCGCCAGCCTGGTCTTCTCGCCGCCCGACAGCACCCGGGCCGGCTTGGTGACGTCGTCGCCGGAGAAGAGGAAGGAGCCGAGCACCGAGCGGGTCTCGGTGTCGGTGAGCCCGGGTGCCGCGGACCTCATGTTCTCCAGCACCGTGCGCGACGTGTCGAGCGTCTCGTGCTCCTGGGCGTAGTAGCCGAGCTTCAGCCCGTGACCCGGCTCGACCTCGCCCGTGTCAGGCTCGTCGACCGACGCCAGGATCCGCAGCAGCGTCGTCTTGCCGGCACCGTTCAGGCCGAGGATGACGACCCGGGAGCCCTTGTCGATCGCGAGGTCGACGTCGGTGAAGACCTCGAGCGAGCCGTAGGACTTCGAGAGCTCGGATGCGGTGAGGGGCGTCTTGCCGCAGGGCGCGGGCTCGGGGAACTTGATCCGAGCCACCTTGTCGCCGCGGCGCTCGGCCTCGATCCCGCCCATCATCCGCTCGGCCCGGCGCATCATCGACTGCGCGGCCTGGGCCTTGGTCGCCTTGGCCCGCATCTTGCTGGCCTGCTCCATCAGCTGGTCGGCCTTCCGTTCGACGTTGGCCCGCTCGCGCTTGCGCCTCCGCTCGTCGGACTCGCGCTGGGCGAGGTAGGCGGTCCAGCCCATGTTGTAGACGTCGATCTCCTGGCGGTTGGCGTCGAGGTGGAAGACCTTGGTCACGGTCTGCTCGAGCAGCGCGGTGTCGTGACTGATGACGACGAGGCCGCCTCGGTGGGCCTTGAGGAACTCGCGCAGCCAGACCACCGAGTCGGCATCGAGATGGTTGGTCGGTTCGTCGAGGAGCAGGGTCTCGGCGCCGGAGAAGAGGATCCTCGCCAGCTCGACCCGGCGACGCTGACCACCCGACAAGGTGCGCAACGGCTGGGTCATCAGCCGGTCCTCGATGCCCAGGGATGCCGCGATCTGGGCCGCCTCGGCCTCGGCGGCGTACCCGCCACCCGCATGGAGATCGGCGTCCGCCCGCTCGTAACGGCGCATCGCCCGGTCGCGAACGGCAGGGTCGTCGCTGCCCATCTCCTCCTCGGCGGACCGGAGCCGGCGTACGACGGAGTCGAGCCCGCGCGCGGACAGGATCCGCTCGCGGACCGGGACCTCGGGGTCGCCCGTCCGCGGGTCCTGGGGCAGGTAGCCGATGGAGCCCGTGGAGTGGACCTCGCCGGCGGCGGGCAGGCCGTCGCCGGCGAGGATGCGGGTGAGTGTGGTCTTGCCGGCCCCGTTGCGTCCGACCAGGCCCACCTTGTCTCCGGGTCCGACCCGGAAGGAGACGTCGTGCATGAGCAACCTGGCCCCGGCTCGGACCTCGAGCTTCTGGGCACTGATCATGAGGCTGGTTAGTCTAGGGCGGCCCGGTCCCTGGCTCGACGGAGGAGTCGTCCCATGCGCTTCAACCCGAAGGCCAGGTTGGACACGAGCCGGATGCGCGACGACTCGGGCGGCGGCGGTGGGGCCGGCGGAGGAGGTCTGGGGGGCGGCACCAGGATCCCGCTCCCGGCCGGCACCAAGGCGGGTGGGGGCGTCGGGCTGCTGTTGATCATCCTGGTGATCTTCGGTCTCAAGGCCTGCGGAGGCATCGACCTGACCGGGGAGCTCGGCGCCGTGACCGGCGGCTACAGCACCACCAGGTTCACCGGTGACACGGCGGCGTACGAGGGCTGCCAGACCGGCCAGGACGCCAACGACCATCCGCAGACCTGCGGTCTCGTGGCCGTCGAGAACTCCCTCACCGACTACTGGCAGTCCACGCTCGCCGAGCAGGCGCCCAGCGCACAGTGGCAGCCGGAGACCGCGATCGACACGTTCAGCGGCCAGACCAACAGCGGCTGCGGACGGGCGTCGTCGGCGATGGGACCGTTCTACTGCCCGAGTGACGGCGTCATCTACTTCGATCCCACGTTCTTCGAGGACGTCCTGCAGGGTCAGCTGAACGGTCCCTCCGGCGCGTTCGTGATGCCCTACGTCGTGGCACACGAGTACGGCCACCACATCCAGAACCTGCTCGGCACCATGGGCAAGGTGAAGACCCAGCAGGGTCCGAACAGCGACTCCGTGCGCCTCGAGCTCCAAGCCGACTGCTACGCCGGCATGTGGGCACGGAACGCGACCTCCACCCAGGACTCCGAGGGCAACGTGCTGATCGAGGACCTCACCGATCAGGACGTGCAGGAAGCGATCGCGGCGGCCAAGGCCGTCGGGGACGACACGATCCAACAGACGGTCAACGGCCGGGTGAGCCCCGAGCAATGGACCCACGGGTCGTCGGCCGCGCGGGTGCGCTGGTTCACCGTCGGATTCCAGAACGGCACGCTCGCCGCCTGCAACACCTTCAACGGCCAGCCCGTCGAGTAGCCGTCCGGGCGAGTCGGCACACGTGTGGACGAGGGGCGGTCAGAGCAGGGACTCGATCTGGCCGAACTGGCGCTGCAGTGCCCGGAGGTACGGTGCGACGGCGGGGTGCCGGTACTTCCCCGCCAGCGCGCCCTCGCCACCCGCGACCCGGGCCAGCGCCCACTCGGCGCGGGAGAGGGCGGTGTACGCCGCGCTGACGCGCATGCCGAGCGTCACCTCGTCCGGTGTCGCGATCCCTTCGGGAAGCCCCATCAGGTAGGCATCGAGCAGCGGCTCGGGCGCCTCGCGGGCGTTCTGCAGGAAGATCCCGAGGTCCGCGCCGACCGGTCCGTGGCCGAGCGTGCTCCAGTCGATGGCGAGGACGTCGTCGCCGTCGCGCCCCGGCAGGTTGGCGAGCGCGGGGTCGCCGTGCTGGGCAACCCGCGGCAGAGCGTCGAGCTCGCGGAGCAACGTCTCGCGTCGCGTCCACAGCCGGTCCGCGACGTCGGCGACCGTCGTACGGGCGAGGGTCGGCCAGCCGCCGCGACGCTCGACCCTGCTGATCCGGTCGCGCAGCTGGTCGACCGCCAGCCAGGCGTGACGGCCGAGCTCGGCGCCGGCGAAGCGGCCCATCGCATGGGCGAGGTAGAGGCCGTTGAGCGCCGCGTCCTCCACGTACTCGCGGGTGAGCGTGATGCCCTCGTCGTCCTCGGCCACGTCGAGTGGCGTGGCCCGCAGACCGGGACTGGCGTCGACGACGCCACTGATCGCGACGTCCGCCTCTCTGCGCCAGTAGGCGAAGTGGCGCGGGTCGCCGAGCTCGGCCGGGTCGCCGGCAGCCGGCCGGGCGATTCGCTTGACCACCAGGGCGTGGCCGGCGCGCTCGGTGCGCCACACCCCCACGGTGGAGGTCCCCGTGCCACCGGACACGGGATGCCACGCGGGATCGGGCTCCCACATGTCGCTCATCTTGGCAGAGGAGGGCGCCTTGGCCCGGTAGCCCACGGTCGGTGCCCGAAGGTCGGTCAGCCGATGTCCCGCGTGCGGTAGCGCCACCAGGCAGCGCCCACCACGGCTGCTGCGAGCGCCGTCAGGACCAGCTCGGGACCGAGCGCGAGCGACTCGGCCGGCACCTTCGACACGTGGGAGTACGGCGAGAGGTCGGCCACCCAGCGCGGGAGCTCCAGGAGCTCGGCCAGCGGCCCGACCAGGAAGGACGCCACCAGCACGACCCAGCCGGCCACGGCCCAGCGGCTACCGTGCGCCAGGCCGAGAAGCGCGAGTGCGCCGACGAGCCAGACAGCCGGGATCTGGACCAAGGAGGCCGCGAGCACGCCCCCGAACGAGACCGCAGTGCCCACGGCCCCGACCGCCATGCCGAGGCCGGTGACGAACAGGAGCCAGGCGGCGCCGCCCAGCGCCACGAGTCCGACCGCGAGGAAGGTCGTGGATCGCCCGGTGGCGGTGGCCAGCACCTCCTCCGTCCGGCCGTCGTGCTCCTCGACCCCGCCATGGGTCACGACCGTGACCGAGAAGCAGGAGACGATGATCGCGAGCACCGACACCAGCGCGGCCACCAGGGTCTCCTGCAGTGCGCCCACCCCGCCCAGGCGCTCGAGGTAGTCACGCAAACCGGCCGAGTCGAGCATCGACTGGGCCCCCGGGATGATCGCTGCCATCAGCAGACCCATCACCGCGCACGCGACGCTCCAGACCACGAGCGACGTGGAGTGGACCCGTAGGTTCAGTGCCAACGCGTCACCGAGCCGGGGTGAGCCGGTGGCCGGGCCGGGCCGTTCCGCGATCAGGCCCGAGCCGAGGTCGCGGCGCGCTCGAAGCGCGAGGGCCGCACCGACCAGGACGACGAACACCGCCAGGTCGAGCAGCAGGACCCACCCACGGGGGTCGGACCAGGCTCGGAGCTGGGTGGACCAGCCGAACGGCGAGAGCCAGCTGACCCAGCCCACGGTCGTGTCCCCGACGGCACGGAGGAGGAAGAGCACCGCCACGGCCCCCGCCGCGATCGCGCCGCAGGTGCGGGCGCTCGCGGAGAGCTGGGCCGCGACCGCGGCGATGCCCGTCCCGACGAGTCCGAGCCCCAGCCACGACGCCGCGAACCACAGCGACCCGGCCACCGGCAGCCCACCCGCGATGTCCGCGGCGGCTGCGGCGACAGCGACCACCAGGGCCGCGAGGACCCCGGCCAGGACGGCACTCAGCAGCGGAGCGACCGGATCCACGCCCAGCGCCCCGAGCAGCTCGGCGCGGCCGGACTCCTCCTCGACGCGGGTGTGCCGTCGTACGAGGGCGATGCACAGGGCCATCACGAGGACGCCGTACGTCACCGTCGTCTTCGTCATCGCGACCTCGCCGAGGCTGTGGACGTCGAGGATCGGGCCGTAGAGCGCGACGAGTGCCGAGCTGGCGTTGATGGAGCGGGCGGCCGCGACCTGCTCGGCGCTCGTGGAGTAGAGCGACCCGGTCGCCGCGGCGGAGGCGTAGCAGATCAGCGTGAGGACGGCCGTCCACGCGGCAAGAAGCACCCGGCTGCGCCGCAGTGAGAAGCGCGTGAGTCGCCCGACCCCGGTCATCGGACCGGTTCCCTCCCGCGATACGCGTCGAGGAAGAGCTCCTCCAGCGTCGGGGGCGTACTGGTGAGGGTGCGGACGCCGGCGGCGGTGATCGCGGTCAGCACGATGGGAAGCGCCTCGGGCTCGACCGTGCACGACACCACGGTGCCGTCGACCACGAGGTCGTGCACGCCGGGCGTGCCGGACAGGTCTGGTACGGCGCCCACCAGGTCGGCCCGCACCCGCGACCGGTGCAGGTGCCGCATCGCGTCGAGACTGCCGGACTCCACCACCCGGCCCTCGCGGATGATGGTGATCCGCTCCGCCAGGCGCTCGACCTCGCTCAGGATGTGGCTCGACAGCAGCACGGTGGTGCCCGCCGCCCGGACCTCGGCGATGCAGTCGGCGAAGACCTCCTCCATCAGCGGATCGAGCCCGGAGGTCGGCTCGTCGAGCACCAGGAGGTCCGTCGGCGCCGCGAACGCCGCGACGAGGGCGACCTTCTGGCGGTTGCCCTTGGAGTACGCCCGGCCCTTCTTGGTCGGGTCGAGCTGGTAGCGCTCGAGCATCTCCGCGCGGCGAGGGTCGTCGACCGGGGCACCCCTCATCCGGAGCAGCAGGTCGATCACCTCACCGCCGGTGAGGTTGGGCCACAGGGTCACGTCGCCGGGCACGTAGGCCAGGCGCCGGTGCAGGTCGGCGGCCTCGGCCCAGGGGTCGCCGCCGAAGAGCCGCACGTCTCCGGAGTCCTTGCGGATCAGTCCCAGCAGAATTCTCAGCGTGGTGGACTTCCCGGCGCCGTTGGGCCCGAGGAAGCCGTGCACCTCTCCCGGGGCCACCGCCAGGTCGAGACCGTCCAGGGCGCGGGTGCTCCCGAACGTCTTGACCAGGCCCTGGACGTCGACGACCGGGTCGGAGCTGGGCATGCCGGGCACTCTACTCTCCTTTCAATATCTGTTGAAAGTTCCTAAGATGATGCCCGTGAGTGAGCGATCCGTCGAGCAGCTGGGCGCCGCGCTGGCCGAGGCGGGACTGCCGTCCCTGCCCTCCCGCATCTTCGCCGCGCTGCTGGTCGACGACGACGGTCGGATGACCTCGTCCGAGCTGACCGAGGTCCTGGGCGTGAGCGCCGCGTCGATCTCGGGTGGCGTGAAGTACCTCGCCCATCTCCAGATGGTGCGTCGCGAGCGCGAGCGGGGCTCCCGCCGTGAGGTCTACGTCGTGGACGACGACGCCTGGCACGGGCTGATGCTGCGACGCGACCATCTCTACGCACCCATCCTGCGGGCGCTGCAGGGGGCGATCGACGACCGCGGCGCCCAGGCTCCGGCGTACCGGCGCCTGATGCTCACCGCCGAGTTCCTGCGCTTCGTCGACGCCGAGATGGCGACCCTCACGGACCGCTGGAACGAGCACCGCGAGGCGTTCGAGCGCCGGCTGTGACGCGCTAGGTTCGGGCGCATGGCCGCCCTCCTCGACAGCACCACCCGCCACCTCCACCGCCTCGCGCTCAGCAAGCAGCGCGACGGTCGCCTGCCTGGTCTGTACGCCGGGGTGTGTCGGGGCGGCGAGCTGGTCTGGGGCGACGGGATCGGTGTCGTCGAGATCGGTGCCGACCGGGCCCCGACCGCCGACGACCAGTTCCTGGTCGCCTCCAACACCAAGACGTTCACCGCGGTGATGGTCATGCAGCTGCGCGACGAGGGTCGGCTCGGGCTGGACGACCTGCTCGGCGACCACGTGCCCGAGGTGTCGCACCCGCTCACCATCCGGCAGTGCCTCGCTCACGTGTCGGGCATGGCCCGTGAGCCGCTGGGCGACGTGTGGGAGACGCTGGAGCAACCCGACGCCAAGACCCTGCGGCGCGACTTCGACGACGTCGAGCGGATCGGCCGCCCGCACGACCACTGGCACTACTCCAACGTGGTCTACGCGATGCTCGGCCAGCTCGTCGCCGAGCTCGACGGTCGGGCCTGGGAGGAGTCGCTCCGAGCCCGCCTGCTGCGGCCGCTCGAGATGCGCCGCACGTCGGTGGGCTTCGACGCGGGACCGCACGTGACCGGTTACTACGTCGGACCGTACGACGACGTACCCCGCCCGGAGCCGGTGATGGACCTGAAGGCGATGGCGCCGTGCGGCGGCCTCGCCAGTACCGCCCACGACCTGGCGATCTGGTCGGCGTTCGTGGCCGACCCCGGCTCGTTGCTCTCCGCCGACACGATCGAGGAGATGTGCCAGCCACAGGTGCTGCTCGACCCCGACCAGTGGAGCGGCGCGATGGGCCTCGGCTTCTTCCTGATGCGCTCCCCCGGTGGCCGCACGTGGGTCGGTCACACCGGCGGCATGCCCGGCCACATCACCGGAGTGTTCACCCATCGCGCCTCGGGCACCGGTGGGATCGTGCTGATGAGCTCCACCGCCTCCCCCGCCCCCGACGCGTTCGCGATCGCTCTGGCCGACCACGTCGTCGAGCACGACCCGGTCGAGGATGCGCCGTGGCAGCCGGGCTCCGAGATCCCCGAGGAGTACCGGCCGCTGCTGGGCCGGTGGTTCTCCGAGGGGCAGCCCTTCGTGTTCTGGGTGGAGCAGGGTGAGCTGCGCGCGCGCATCGACAAGCCGGGCGCCGAGAGGCTGCCGTCCTCCCGCTTCGAGAAGGTCTCCGACGCCCTCTACCGCGACGTGAGCGGACGCGAGCGGGGTGAGCTGCTGCGCGTGACCCGAGCCGACGACGGCACGGTCACCAAGCTCAACTGGGCGACGTACCTCTTCACCCGAGAGCCGATCGCTTTCGGCGAGCAGTTCCACCGCTGATCTTCCGGCTCCGGGCGCGACCGAGTGGTCCGCGGGCTCACGGCTCGACCGCTCCCGCGGCTCACACCCGTGCGCGGCGCGAGTGACGCGATCGACTCGCTCGCTAGGCGTTCCGGACGTCGACGCTCACGCTCGCGGCGTCACCGACGGCGCGGTCCAGGACGGCCCGACGCGGGTCCGGCACGGCCAGCCAGGGGCCGACGACCGTCGCCCCCCGGAGCCGGTGGTCGGCGAGGACCTCGTCGACGGCCCCGTGGTCTCCCCCCGTGACGAGCGGGAGCGGCCCCGCCCCGAGGATCCGCGCGGCATGGTCGGCCGCCGCCTCGTAGGCCTGGCGGGCCTGGTTGTCGCGTCGCCGGGCGAAGCGCTGCTGGCTCTGGCCGCCCGCCTTGGTCCGGCCCTGCACATGGCGCTGACCGATCTTGTGCTCGACCAGGTCCTCACCCGCGAGCCGAGCCACCGCGAAGCCACCCTTGCGCACCAGGAGCACACCCCACGTGTCCGGTGGCCGTGCGGCCGCCACGAAGGAAGCGACGTCGCCCGGTCCGTCGTACGACGCGGCGAACGGCAGGCGGGCGACGAACGACGAACCGTCCGCGGCCGTGCCCGCCAGGGTGCCCTCGGTGACGACGAACCTGCTGTCCCCGTGCCGCGCCGCGAAGTTCTCGACCCACCGCCCGAACCGGCCAGGCGGGACCAGGACCGTCGCCGGAACGGTCATGCCCAGGTCACGCGGGCGCCCTCGGCCCACAGGTCGAGCCCGGTGTCGTCGAGCTCGTCACTGCGGTTCCACAGCGTGAGGTAGAGCGCGACGGCCGACCCGCACAGCACGATGTCGGCGTCCTCGGACGACGCCTCGCGGACCGTGGTCGGGGGGCGCTGGGTCACCGTGACCGTCCAACGGGCGTCGGCGTCGTCGGGCAGGACCGCGATCGTGATCGGGTCGTCGGACCGCAGGCGCGAACGCGGTCGCGGCATGAAGCCGGTCAGGAGCTCGTCGATGCCGTCGAGGGCCACCTCTCGCGAGATCCAGGTGTCGCCGGCACGCGGATACCGCCCGAGCGCCGCCGACAGTGCGTCGACGGCGTGGATCGTGGTCTCGTGGCACTGCCGCCGCGCCCAGAACCGCTTCGGCGGGGGCGCGTCGACCAGGAACACGAACGTCTCGAGGTCGTCCGGCGCGGACCCGACCGTCTCGATCAGCCGGTCGGCACCGTCGCGGAGCCAGCGGACCGGGTCCGCCGCCTCGAGGCCCTGCGCGTTCCACGGCGTCGTCCTCGATCTCCTCGCCACGGACCACTGCCGTCGCCCAGCGATGCACGAGCCCCTGGTGGGCGACGAGTCGGCGCACGTCCCAGTCGGGCGTGGTCGGCACGGGCGCCCCGAGGCCTGCGGCCGCGGCGTGGGTCGCGAACGCGTCCACCGCGTCACGGATCCCGGCGAGGTGACCGCCCAGGTCGAGGGACTGCTCCATGCGCGCAGTGTGTCAGCCCGACCACGGCACCCGCCTCCGAGATTCCGCCCGCGCCGCGAGCCGGACGTCCCGCTCCCACGGGCCGCGGTCGTGCACCATGACGGACGGAGGTGGCTGATGCGGTGCTCCCGTGTGCTGGCCGCGCTGCTGGTCCTGATGTGGGTCGCCGGCGCCTGCACCTCGTCGCCGTCGTCGTCGACCCCGCTCCACGACGCGTCCGGCGCCGAGCCGCCGTCCCTGCTCGTCCGCACCGCCCACGGCCTGGCCGAGGTGCGTCCCTGGACCTACTGCTGGCGGACGCCCGGTCAGGCCCAGTGCGCCGACGGCGGTCCGCGCCCGCCCTACGTCGACGCCGCTCCCGGAGCCGTGGCGCGCTTCGAGTTCCACGCGTCGCCCGGGTGGCGGTTCCACACGTACTTCCGGCGCAGCGGGCACCCGTGCGCCGCTGCCTACGCCGTCGAGGCGACCCGGCTGTCGGACACGACCTGGCGGGTGTCACCGGCCGGTCCGGCCGGCACCTGGCTGGTCGAGGTGCACGGGAACGGGCCCGAGGGCGACGTCGCGGCCACCTTCCGGTGGCGGACGACGGGACCGGGCCACGGCACCCACAGGGCCGCGAGCCCGGGGTGCGCCGGGTCCTACTGAGCGGCGCCGAGACCGTCGAGGGCTGCCATGTCCTCGTCGCCGAGCCGGAAGTCGGCCACGTCGGCGTTGGACCGGATGCGCTCGGGTCTGGTCGACTTCGGGATCACCACGATCCCGTGCTGGAGATGCCAGCGGATGATCACCTGCGCCGGCGTCCGCCCGTGCTGCGCGGCGATCTGGACGATCACCGGATGCTCGAGGGTTCCCCCACGCAGGGCGCTGTAGCCCTCCAGCACGATGCCACGCTCCCGGTGGGCGGCCAGCGTCGCGGCGTCGTACAGGAGCGGACTCCACTCGATCTGGTTCACCTCCGGCGCCACGCCGGCGGCCGAGGTCACGCGATCGACCAGCGTCGCGTCGAAGTTGCTCACGCCGATGCCGCGCGTCAGCCCTGCCTCGCGAGCCTCCACGAACGCCCGCCAGAGATCCTCGTTGACCGATCCCTCCCCCGGCCAGTGGATCAGCCACAGGTCGACGTGGTCGGTCTGGAGCAGGTCGAGGCTACGACGCAGGGTCTCGAGCTCCCGGCCGGCCCGGTCCGGCGGGCACTTCGTGGTGAGGAAGACGTCGTCGCGTGGCACCTCGCTCTCGGCCAGCGCACGCCCGACCTCCGCCTCGTTGCCGTAGACCGTCGCGGTGTCGAGGTGGCGGTAGCCCGCGGCGAGGGCGGTCGAGGTCGCCTGCACCGCGTCGTCACCGGTGATCTGCCAGGTCCCGAAGCCGAGGAGTGGCATGCGGCCCCCGCGGCCGAGCGTCACGGAGTCCTGGGGCACGGCGTCGTCGGTCATGCCCTGATCGTAGGCACCCGCCGTCGAGGGCCGGCAACGTGGACCACCGGCGACCGACCTGCTTGCATGGGGCTGTGCCTCGCACCCTGGACGTCGACTACCTCGTCGTCGGTGCCGGCGCCACGGGGATGGCGTTCACCGATGCGCTGATCGACCATGCCGACGTGCGGGTGGCCATGGTCGACCGCCGCCACAGCGTCGGCGGCCACTGGCTCGGCGCCTACCCGTTCGTGCGCCTCCACCAGTCGTCGTCCTTCTACGGCGTCGCCTCGACGCTCCTCGGCGAGAACCGGGTGCAGCGGAGCGGTCCGGAGGCGGGCCTCTACGACCGCGCGAGCATGGCCGAGATCTGCGCCTACTACGCCCGGGTGCTGAACGAACGCCTGCTTGCCTCGGGCCGCGCCGAGTTCCTGCCCAACTGCGACTACGTGGGCGACCGCCGGATCGTCTCGCTCGTCTCCGGCGAGCGCCTCGAGGTTCCGGACAGGTGCCGCGTCGTCGACGCTCGCTACCTCGCCCCCGACATCCCGGCGGAGACGCCGGCGCCGTTCGAGGTCGGGCCGGACGTGCACGTCGTACCGGTCAACGCCCTGGCCCGCCTGGATGCGGCGCCGAGCCAGTACGTCATCGTCGGCTCGGGCAAGACCGCGACGGATGCCTGTGTCTGGCTGCTCGGCCGTGGTGTCGACCCCGGTGCCATCTGCTGGGTCCGGCCGCGGGAACCCTGGATGTTCAACCGGGCAGTGGTGCAGCCGGATCCGGTGGTCTTCCAGAGCATGGCCGCCACCGTGATGGAGAGCGCGGCGGCAGCCACCTCGCTGGACGACTTCTTCCTGCGGTTGGAGGAGGCGGGGGTGATGCTCCGCATCGACCGCTCGGTGACGCCGACCATGGCCAAGGCACCCACCCTGGCCACCTGGGAGCTCGACCTGCTGCGCACGATCGAGAACGTCGTCCGGCTGGGCCACGTCCGGCGCGTGGAGCGCGGCCTGGTCACGCTCGACCAGGGAGCGGTGCCGATCGCGCCCGACGCCCTCGTCGTCCACTGCGCGGCCTCCGGCCTGCAGACGCCGCCGCTGGTGCCGATCTGGAGACCCGAGGCCATCACCCTGCAGCCGGTCCGCGCCGGGTTCCCGTGCTTCGGGGCCGCGCTCACCGGCTACGTCGAGGCGACCCGGGCCGACGACGAGGAGAAGAACCGGCTCTGCCCGCCCTCGCCGTACGGGAACTCGCCGGCCGCGTGGGCCGCGATGAACCTGCGCGGCACGCGGGCAACGCTGTCGTTCAGCGCGGAGCCCGACATCAAGGCCTGGGCCGACGGCGTCGCCCTCAACCCGGCCAGGCTCCCGCCGGAGGAGGCACGGTCGCCCGAGCTGACCGACGCGCTCCAGCGGCTGCGGAGCCATCTCGCGCCCGGGCTCGCCGGGCTGGCCGAGCTCAGCGGCGTCGGCAGCGGGTGACGCCCGGCGGACAGGGAGGAGTGCACACCGACCGAGGTCGAGGGGTCAGCCCCGCTCGTGCGGCAGACCCGTGGGCAGCCCGTCCAGGCTGGTGGTGTTCTTCTGCGCCCAGTAGGCAGCGAGGCCGTCGGGTCCCTTCTTGGTCGCCCAGGCCGGCATCAGGTCGCGCTGGGCGGTCGTCTCCATCAGCGGTACGCCGTACCCGCAGGAGGTCAGGACCAGGTCGACGTCGACGTCGTACACCTGGCGGGCCCCGGGCAGGCTCGGGAACATCGCGAGCAGCTCGTCCCACCCGTCATCGCCCGGCTGGACCGTCCGCGCCGTGCCGAACAGCCGCAGGATCAACGGCTCCCGCGCGAACGAGCAGAACATGATCGTCATCCGGTTCGTGTCGAGCAGGTGGGCCGCCGTCTCGTTGCCCGATCCCGTGCCGTTGAGCCACGCGACGCGGTTGCCGCCGAGCACGCGTAAGGAGTCGAGTCCCTTGGGCGAGACGTTGACGTGACCCTCGCGCGCAGCCGTGGCCACGAAGAACATCGGCTGTCGTTCGATGAAAGCGCGATGCCGCTCGGAGATCGCGTCGAACCGCTGTGACATGGCGCCATCGTCTCAGGCAGCCAGGTCTCGGCGCGGTCCGGTCCGCCGGGCGAGCAAGCTCGCCGCAGCGCTCGCTGCGGACGTCGACCCCTCCTTCGCCGGGGAGTCGACGTCCTCGGTCAGACGTTGAAGCCGAGGGCGCGCAGCTGCTCGCGGCCGTCGTCGGTGATCTTGTCGGGGCCCCACGGCGGCATCCACACCCAGTTGATCAGGACGTCGTTGACCAGGCCCTCCAGGGCGGTGTTGGTCTGGTCCTGGATCACGTCGGTGAGCGGGCAGGCGGCGGACGTCAGGGTCATGTCGATGACCGCGTTGGTGTCGTCGTCGAGGTGCACGCCGTAGACGAGGCCGAGGTCGACGACGTTGATCCCGAGCTCGGGGTCGACGACGTCCTTCATCGCCTCGGTGACGTCATCGATCGTGGTCACCGAGCCTGCGGGAGAGCCGGTGGCCTCCGGCACCTCGGGGAGGTCGTCGATCGGGTTCGTGGTCACTTCGTCTCCTCCATCTGGGCGGTCGTGGTCGCGTCCTTCCAGGCCATCCAGGACAGCAGGGCGCACTTGATGCGGGCCGGGAACTTGGCGACGCCGGCGAACGCGATGCCGTCCTCCAGCACCTCCTCGTCGGGCTCGACCTGCCCCTTTCCCTGCATCAGGGCCAGGAACTCCTCGTGGATCGCCATCGCCTCGTCGAGCGGCTTGCCGATCACGAGGTCGGTCATCACCGAGGCGGACGCCTGGGAGATCGAGCAGCCCAGAGCGTCGTACGACACGTCTGCGACGCGGCCGTCGGCGACGTGGACGCGCAGCGTCACCTCGTCGCCGCAGGTCGGGTTCACGTGGTGCACCTCGGCCTCGAACGGCTCCCGCAGCCCCTTGTGGTGGGGGTTGCGGTAGTGGTCCAGGATGATCTCCTGGTAGAGGGAGTCCAGCTCGGTCGACATGATGTTCAACTCAACTTGAAGTAGCGACGGGTGTATTCCAGGCCTTCGACGAGCGCGTCGATCTCTGCCGGCGTCGTGTAGAGGTACGACGAGACACGGGTCGAGCTCTGCACGCCGAAGCGGGCGTGGGCAGGCTTGGCACAGTGGTGTCCGGCACGGACCGCGATGCCGCGGGTGTCGAGCACGGTGGCCACGTCGTGAGGGTGGACCCCCGGGATCTCGAACGAGATCGCTCCCCCGCGCTGCGTGACGTCGAGCGGGCCGAGCACCGTGAGACCGGGGATCGTGGCCAGCCCCTCGAGCGCGTAGTCGGTGATCGCCTGCTCGTGGGCGTGCACGGCGTCCATCCCGAGCTCGGTCAGGTAGTCGACCGCCGCACCGAGGCCGACGGCCTCGACGATCGGCGGCGTCCCTGCCTCGAACTTGTGGGGCACGGGTGCGTACGTCGACCTCTCCATCGTCACCGTCTCGATCATCTCTCCCCCACCCAGGAACGGCGGCAGCTGGTCGAGGACGCTGCGGCGACCCCAGAGCACGCCGATCCCGGTCGGGCCGACCACCTTGTGGCCGGTGAACGCCAGCAGGTCGGGCCGCTCGTCGTCGGCCATCGTGGCGAGGTCGATCGGCACCTGCGGCGCGGCCTGCGAGGCGTCGACGACCACGAGCGCTCCCACCTGATGGGCGCGGCGGGTGATCTCGGCGACCGGGTTGATGGTGCCGAGCATGTTGGACACCCAGGTGAACGAGACGACCCTCGTCCGCTCGGTGACCAGGTCGTCGAGCTGCGACAGGTCGAGCCGTCCGTCCTCGGTGATCCCGAACCATCGCAAGGTGGCTCCGGTGCGCTCGCACAGCAGCTGCCACGGCACGATGTTGGAGTGGTGCTCCATCTCGGTGATCACGATCTCGTCACCGGGGCCGACCTGCCGCTCCCCCGGCCAGGCCAGGGTGTTCGCCGCCAGGTTGAGTGCCTCCGAGGCGTTCTTGGTGAAGATCACCTCGTCGCGGTCTGGCGCGCCGATGAACGACGCCACCTTGTCGCGGGCGCCTTCGTAGGCCTCGGTCGCCTCCGCGCCGAGCTGGTGCATGGCGCGCGCGATGTTGGCGTTGTGTCGCTCGAGGTGGTCGACCATCGTGTCGATGACCACCTGGGGCTTCTGCGAGGTGTTGGCGGAGTCGAGGTAGACCAACGACTGTCCGTTCGACAGCACGCGCGACAGGATCGGGAAGTCCTTGCGGACGATGTCGAGGTCGGGAAGCAAGCCGTCCATCAGGTCTCCTTTCGAGTCACCGGGTGTCGAGGCAGGCGCCAGGGCGCCTTCCTCAACCAGCGGTGACGGCCGCCTTGACGTACTTGTCGTAGCCCTCGGCTTCGAGCTGGTCGGCGAGCTCGGGGCCACCCTGCTCGGCGATCCGGCCGGCGACGAAGACGTGCACGAAGTCGGGCTCGATGTAGCGCAGGATGCGCGTGTAGTGGGTGATCAGAAGGACGCCCTTGCCCTCCTGTGCCCGGAAGCGGTTCACGCCCTCCGCGACGACCTTGAGCGCATCGATGTCGAGACCGGAGTCGGTCTCGTCGAGCACCGCGACCTTCGGGTTCAGCAGCTCCAGCTGGGCGATCTCGTGACGCTTCTTCTCACCGCCGGAGAAGCCCTCGTTGACCGAGCGCGTGCCGAACGTCGGATCGAGGTCGAGCTGCTGGAGCGCCGCGTTGACGTCCTTGACCCAGGTGCGCAGCTTGGGCGCCTCACCGTCGAGAGCCGTCTTCGCCGTCCGCAGGAAGTTGGACACGGAGACCCCGGGCACCTCGACGGGGTACTGCATGGCCAGGAAGAGACCTGCCCGCGCCCGTGCGTCCACGGTCATCGCCAGCACGTCCTCGCCGTCGAGGGTGACGGTCCCGGAGGTGATGGTGTACTTCGGATGGCCGGCGATGGAGTAGGCCAGCGTCGACTTGCCGGAGCCGTTCGGGCCCATGATCGCGTGGGTCTCGCCGTCCTTGATGGTCAGCGTGACCCCCTTGAGGATCTCCTTGTCCTCGTCGTCGGTCTTGACCGAGACGTGCAGGTCCTTGATCTCCAACGTGCTCATGCTCGTGAGGTCCCCTCGGGGTTGTGTGCGGAGGTGCGAAGCGGGCGAAGCAACGAACGTCGTGAGGTGTTCACTGCGGGGTCACTCCGTTCAGGGTGGTGGAGACGTCGACGTACACGTCGGTGCCGCGGACGTCGACGGGGAAGGTGGCCACCGGCTCGGTGGCGGGAAGTCCGGTGGGCTTGCCGGTGCGCAGGTCGAAGCGCGAGCCGTGCAGCCAGCACTCGACCGTGCAGCCCTCGACATCGCCCTCGCTCAGCGCGACGGCGGCGTGGGAGCAGATGTCCTCGACGGCGAAGACCTCGTCGCCGTCTCGGGCGAGCGCGATCTCCTGGTCGTCGATCTTCGCGGCCAGTGCCTCGCCCTCGCGGAACTCGTCGAGCGAGCAGGCCTTCTCGAAGGTCATGACTCATCCCCCTGAGGCATCGGGGTCCCCGCGGCGTTGTCGGCGGAAGGACCGGAGCGGAGGGAGCCGAGAACGTCGTGGGGTGACAAGAGGTTGCGGGCCAGCTCGGCCTCGACCGTGGCGGCCAGCTGCTCCTCGAGCTCGGGCACGCTGATCCGGCGGATGAGGTCGTTGAAGAAGCCGTGCACGACCAGCCGCCGAGCCTCGTCCTCGGCGATGCCGCGCGAGCGGAGGTAGAACAGCTGCTCGTCGTCGAACCGGCCGGTGGCGGAGGCGTGGCCGGCGCCCTCGATCTCGCCGGTCTCGATCTCGAGGTTGGGCACCGAGTCGGCCTGGCAGCCGTCGGTGAGCACGAGGTTGCGGTTCTCCTCGTAGGTCTCGATGCCCTCGGCGACCTTGCGGATCAACACGTTGCCGATCCAGACCGTGTGCGCACCTTCGCCCTGCAGCGCACCCTTGTAGCTCACATGGCTCTTGGTCTTGGGCGCGGTGTGGTCGACGAACAGCCGATGCTCGATGTGCTGGCCGGCGTCGGCGAAGTAGAGGCCGAGCATCTCGACCTCACCGCCCGGCCCGGCGTACTCGGCCGTCGTGTCGTGGCGTACGACGCTGCCGCCGAAGGTCACATCGACATGCTTGAAGCGAGCGTCGCGCCCGACCTGGATGTGACGATGACCGACGTGGACGGCGTCGTCGGCCCAGTCGTCGATGCTGACCACCGTGAGGTCGGCGCCGTCGCCGACGACGATCTCGACGTTGTCGGCGAGGGTCGCGGAGCCGACGAAGCGCAGCACGACCGTCGCCTTGCTGTGGTTGCCGGCGGAGATGACGGCGTGGGTGGCGGTGGCGTGCTCGGCGTCCGTGCCGGTGACCGTCACGAAGGCCGGGCGGTCGAGCTCGACCTCGGCCGGCACGGTGACGGCGAAGCGCTGGCTCGCGCCGTGCCAGACCCGGGCCGCGATCCGGTCGGTCGGCACGAACCCGCTCGAGCCGAGTCGCGCGTCACCGGCCTCCAGGGACTCGACCAGGACGGTCGGCGGCCCGTCGTACTCCGCGCCGACGGAGGTGCCGTCGAGGGGGACGTCGGTGTGCAGACCGCGCAGCCGTTTGAGCGGGGTGAAGCGCCAGATCTCCTCACGGCCGGTGGGCACCGGGTGGGCATCGACCTCGAAGGACCCTTCGGGGTGCAGGTGGGACTCCACGCGCTCGACCTCGAGCGCGCTGGCTACCGATTCTTCAGTGATGGTCACTCACAGTTCCTTGTCGTGGTGATCGCGCTGAGACCGCGACCTCGGGAGGCGTCGAACCTCGGCGGACGGCTCGTGGCCGGAGGCCACTAGCCGACCGCTCCCTCCATCTGCAGCTCGATGAGCCGGTTCAGCTCGAGGGCGTACTCCATCGGGAGCTCCTTGGCGATCGGCTCGACGAAGCCGCGCACGATCATCGCCATCGCCTCGTCCTCGGCCATGCCGCGCGACATCAGGTAGAACAGCTGGTCGTCGCTGACCTTGGAGACGCTGGCCTCGTGCCCCATGGACACGTCGTCCTCGCGGATGTCGACGTAGGGGTAGGTGTCACTGCGGCTGACCTGGTCGACGAGCAGGGCGTCGCACAGCACGTTGGACTTCGAGCCGTGGGCGCCCTCGTTGATCTGGATCAGTCCGCGGTACGACGTGCGGCCGCCGCCGCGCGCCACCGACTTGCTGAGGATGGACGACGACGTGTGCGGCGCGGCGTGGACCATCTTGGCCCCGGCGTCCTGGTGCTGGCCCTCACCGGCGAACGCGATCGACAGCGTCTCGCCCTTGGCGTGCTCCCCCATCAGGTAGATCGCGGGGTACTTCATGGTGACCTTGGAGCCGATGTTGCCGTCGACCCACTCCATGGTGGCGCCGGCCTCGCACGTCGCGCGCTTGGTGACGAGGTTGTAGACGTTGTTCGACCAGTTCTGGATCGTCGTGTAGCGGCACCGGCCGCCCTTCTTCACGATGATCTCGACGACCGCGGAGTGCAGCGAGTCGCTGGAGTAGATCGGCGCCGTGCAGCCCTCGACGTAGTGCACGTAGGCGTCCTCGTCGACGATGATCAGGGTCCGCTCGAACTGGCCCATGTTCTCGGTGTTGATCCGGAAGTAGGCCTGGAGCGGGATGTCGACGTGGACGCCCGGGGGCACGTAGATGAACGAGCCGCCGGACCAGACCGAGGTGTTGAGCGCGGCGAACTTGTTGTCGCCCACCGGGATCACGGTGTTGAAGTACTCCTGGAACAGCTCCGGGTGGTCCTTCAGCGCCGTGTCGGTGTCCTTGAAGATGACGCCCTGTGCCTCGAGGTCCTCGCGGATCGAGTGGTAGACGACCTCCGACTCGTACTGGGCGGCGACACCGGCCACGAGGCGCTGCTTCTCCGCCTCGGGGATGCCGAGCTTGTCGTAGGTGTTCTTGATGTCCTCGGGGAGGTCCTCCCACGAGGCGGCCTGCTTCTCGCTGGAACGGACGAAGTACTTGATGTTGTCGAAGTCGATGCCCGAGAGGTCGGAACCCCAGGTGGGCATGGGCTTGCGGTGGAACAGCTTGAGGCCCTTCAGCCGCAGGTCGAGCATCCACTGTGGCTCGGACTTCTTCGAGGAGATGTCGCGGACGACCTCCTCGCTGAGCCCGCGCTTGGCGATCGACCCGGCGTCGTCGCGGTCGGACCAGCCGAACTGGTAGCGGCCGATCCCCTGCAGCTCGGGGTTGAGCTCTTCGATGGACGTCACGTCGTCTCCTCGTCGGTCGTGCGGTCCCCGTGGGTCGAGCCTGTCGAGACCAGGGAATGCGGGATGCAGGTCGTGCAGACACCGTCGCCGTGGGCGATGGTGGCCAGCCGCTGCACGTGGCGGCCGAGGACCAGGCCGATGGCCTCGGTCTCGGCCTCGCACAGCTGCGGGAACTCGTGGGCCACGTGGGACACCGGGCAGTGCTGTTGGCACAGCTGCTCGGGGGCGCCGTCGGCCCCGACGTCGAGCAGGGGCAGGGACCGCACGGACGCGGCGTAGCCCTCGCTGGAGAACACCCGCGCGAGTGCCTCGGCCGGGCTGAGGTCGGGATGGGCGGCGGTGACCGCGTCGTAGTCGCGCTCGATGAAGGCGACGCGTCGCCGGGCGAACTCCATGACCGCCTCGTCGCCACCGGTCTCGGACAGGTAGCGCAGCGCCTGCACGGCCAGGTCGTCGTACTGCTGGTCGAAGTGCTCGCGGCCGGCTTCGGTGATCGCGAAGACCTTGGCCGGTCGGCCGCGTCCGCGCGCCGTCGAGGGCCGCGGCTCGCGCGCCTCGAGGGCGCCCTGGGCCAGCAGGTGGTCGAGGTGACGGCGTACGGCGGCCGGCGTCAGATCGAGCCGCACGGCCAGGTCTGCGGCGGTCGACGGACCACTGACCAGGATCGACCGGACGACACGCTCCCGCGTCGGCTGGTCGCCCGGAGGCAGGGTCGGTGCGAATTCCACAACACCAGTGTGCCGTTATTGGGCTCGTGGGTTCAAGTAAGGCTGTCCTAAGCCGAGCCGGCCCCTACCGACCCGACCTCTCTACCTGACCACGTGGGCCGTTCTCGCCCGGAGGGGCGCATGCTTTGGTTCACTCGGAGACAACCCAGACATGTCAGGTCCACTGATCCGTGAGGCCACGTATGCACCACCTGCGCACCATCGCCCGGTCGAGGACGTTCGTCGTCCTCTGCGTGACCGTCAGCGCGATCGTCCCGGTGGTCACCCTGCAGCGGCTCCCGCACCTCAGCCCGTGGCCGGTGGCCCTGGGGGTGGTGCCGTGGCTGGTCGGCAAGTACCTCCTGTGCCCCCTCCGCTGGCGAGCCCTCACGCCGCCCGGACGTACGCGCTGGTGGCACGTCCGTGCCTACGCCGAGAGCGAGCTGCTCGGGCTGCTCACCCCCGGGCACGTCGGCGCCGACGTCTGGCGCGTGCACCGGCTGACCGGCACCGGCCTCGGTCGAGGTGACGCGATCCTGAGCGTCGGCAGCGACCGGCTCGTCGGCGCGCTCGGCCTCACGGCGTTCGTGGTCTTCGCCGGCGCGGCGCTGCCACTGCGGATGGCGCTGGTCGCGTGCGGTGTCACGGTGCTCGCCCTGGCCGCCGCGCTCGTCGTGCGACAGATCCGGCCCGACCTGCTCCCCCGCCGGCCGCTGCCGCCGGCGCGACAGCTCGCTGTCGCGCTCGTCCTGTCGGCCGGCTACCAGCTCTCCATCGCGGCGCTCCTGATGGGCACCATCGACGCCACCGGTCACGATCTGTCCGCCCCTCGCCGTGCTGGGTGCGTTCGGGGCCAGCCAGCTCGCCGGCGCCGTACCTGGCCCGAACGGCGCCAGCCCTCGCGACGGCGCCCTCGTGGCCGCCTTGATGGCGCTGGGAATCCCCTGGCAGGCGGCACTCGCCGCGGTGGCCGTCAAAGCCGCGATCGCGTGGGTCCCTGCTCTGGTGCTGGGTGGCGTCAGCCTGCTCCTCACGCGCCGCGCCCTCTGCGCCGCCGCCGACCGCGCCGCTCCGCAGGTGGCGTGAGGGAGGGCGGGGTGTCCGTCCATGCCTCGCTCCTCGGCGACGAGTGCGAGGTGCTCGCGACTCTCGCACGACGGTCTGGGTGAACCCTGGCAGCCGGCTCATCCCTGCGGACAGTGCCGGTCATCCGTGCGAGCGATTCCGCCCGCCGGCCGTATCGGTCGGCCTCCTCCGGTCTCCTGGCCACTCGAAGGTGCGGCGGGGATTCCGCACCACGACCAGGAGGACAACACATGAAGCTCTTCACCAGCAGCCGCTACGCAGCGGTCGCCTCGACCGCAGCGCTCGTCGTGGCGCTCGGGGGTACGTCGTACGCCGCGTCGCAGATCAGCAGCAGCGACATCAGGACGGCAGCGTCCAGGCCAAGGCGACCTGGCGAAGTCGGCCCAGATCGCCGCCAAGTCGGTGCACAACGACAACGGGACCACCATGGGCGGCACCACCAAGACCGTCTCTCAGGTCAACGTCAAGCCCGGCAAGCTACGTGTCACGCCAAGCGGTCACGTCTACGCGAGCTCCGGCGGCTACGCCGAGTGCTGCGCTCACCGCGCCGAACGGCAACACCGTCGACACGTCTGCTGCTACGCCCGTCGGGCGGCCAGGCGGGTCGTGAACCCTCGATCCAGGCCGCGCCGCACCAGCACCGGGCACGTCCAGCTCAACTGCTTAGGCAGCAACTCCACGCTGTACTAGCAAGAAGCTGATCGTGATGAAGGTCCGCTCGGTGTCCAGCCTGATCGGCACGAACGTCTCCAAGACGGCGCCGCCCGCCAGGTCACGCCCGCTCGGTGAGGCCATCGGCACACGACCGCAGCACTCACCGCGCCGGCGGCCCCGCCCGACCCGGGCGGGGCCGTCGGTCACGTCATCGCGGTCGCCCTAAGCGAGCGGAGAGCGTCCCCGCTTGGGCGTAGGGTTCGCAGCATGCCCGGATCGATCCTTGGAACCGAAGTCCGCCGTGTCGAAGACCTCGAGCTCCTGCTCGGTCAGGGCACCTTCGTGGACAACCTCGAGAGCAGCGGTGTCGCCCACGCCGTCTTCGTCCGAAGCCCGTTCGCCCACGCGCTGATCACCGGGATCGACACGTCGGAGGCGGCCACCGCCCCGGGCGTGCTCGCCGTCTTCACCGCCGACGACCTCGGTCGAGAGCCGCTCTCGGGCTTCGCCGACGTCAACGACAAGGCGGGGCGTGCTGCCCTGGCCGTCGACAAGGTCCGCTACGTCGGCGACCCGGTCGCCCTGGTCGTCGCCGAGACCCGGGCCCAGGCCGTGGACGCGGCCGAGCTCGTCGACGTCGACTATGACGACCTGCCGGTGGTCACCGACGTCGAAGCGGCGCTCGCCGACGACGCCCCCCTGCAGTTCGAGGCCATCGGCTCCAACATCGCCACCCAGCGGGCAGCCAAGGACCCGGCCGACGTCCTCGACGACGCCGAACACATCACCCGCGTGCGGATGGTCAACCAGCGCATCGCCACCGCCCCGATCGAGGGCAACGCGATCCTGGTCCGTCCGACCGCCGACGGCATGGAGGCCTGGGTCTCCACCCAGCACCCCCACATGGCGCGCGGCCTGCTCGCCAAGGCGATCGGCGTCGACGCGGCCCACGTCCGCATCGTCGCGCCCCACGTCGGCGGCGCCTTCGGCGGCAAGGCCGGCACCGGGCCGGACCACGCGGCGGTCGCGTTGGCCGCGCGACGGCTCGGCCATGCCGTGAAGTGGTCCGAGACCCGGAGCGAGGCGATGCTCTCGATGCAGGGCCGCGGGCAGGTGCAGTACGCCGAGCTCGGGCTCACCCGCGACGGCACGATCACCGGCCTGCGGATGCGGATTCTCGGCGAGTGCGGGGCGTACGCCGGCTTCGGCGGTGCGCTCGCGGTCGGCCCGACGTACATGATGGCCC
Organism: uncultured Actinomycetota bacterium; assembly: GCA_963805345.1. Lineage (GTDB taxonomy): Bacteria > Actinomycetota > Actinomycetes > Propionibacteriales > Nocardioidaceae > Nocardioides. The sequence goes on along the minus strand of CAWDUA010000003.1, from coordinate 168,054 downwards.
AGGGTCCCTATCTGATCCCGCGGCTGCGGTTCGACGCGCTGGCCGTGATGACCAACACCGCGCCGGTCGGCGCCTTCCGCGGGGCCGGCCGCCCGAGGCGGCGGCCGCCCTCGACCGGGTCCTCGACGTCGCCGCGCTCGAGCTCGGGATGACGCCCGAGGAGATCCGGCGGCGCAACCTGATCCCGGCCGACGCGTTCCCCTACACGACGCAGACCGGTGTCACCTACGACAACGGCGACTACCGAGCCCCTCTCGAGGAGGCGCTGCGAGTCGCCGACGTCGACGACGCCCGCAAGGAGCAGCAGCGCCGGATCGAGGCCGGCGAGAGCAAGGTCCTCGGCATCGGGGTGTCGACGTACGTCGAGATCACCGGCTTCGGCGGCTCGGAGTTCGGCTCGGTCCAGGTCCATCCCGACGGCTCGGCCACCGTGATGTCCGGTACCTCGGCCCACGGCCAGGGCCACGCCACGTCGTTCGCGATGATCGTCGCGGACCGGCTCGGCATCCCGCTCGACCGGATCACCTACCGTCAGTCCGACACCGCGATCGTCCGCACCGGCGGCGGCACGGGCGGCTCCCGCTCCCTCCAGCTCGGCGGCAACGCCGTCTCGAAGGCCGCCGACGAGCTCCACGAGAAGGCGGTCGCGGTCGCCGCCCGGATGCTCGAGGCGAACGCGGAGGACGTCACCCTCGACGACGAGGGCTTCGGCGTCGCCGGTGTCCCCGGGTCCCACGTCTCCTGGCCCGACCTCGCTGCGTACGCGCACGAGCACGACGGCGGTCTCGGTGTCGACACCGACTTCACGCAGAACGGCGCGACCTTCCCCTTCGGCGCGCACGTCGCGATCGTCGAGGTCGACCTCGAGACCGGGCAGGCCAGGCCGGTCCGCCACGTCGCCGTCGACGACTGCGGCCGGATCGTCAACCCGCTGATCGTCGCCGGCCAGCAGCACGGCGGTGCGATCCAGGGCATCAGCCAGGCCCTGTGGGAGGAGATGCTGTACGACGAGCAGGGCACGCCGATCACCAGCTCCTTCGCCGACTACGCCATCCCCACGGCCGCCGACGCGCTCATGCTCGAGGCCTCCAACACCGAGACGCCGACCCCGGTCAACCCGATCGGCGCCAAGGGCATCGGCGAGTCGGCGACGATCGGCGCGACCCCCGCAGTGCAGAACGCCGTCGTCGACGCGCTCAAGCACCTCGGCGTCAAGCACATCGACCTGCCGTGCACCCCGGAGCGCGTCTGGCGCGAGATCCAGAACCCCCGGGCCGATGTGTGGCGCGAGCCCCCGGCGGCGTTCGACCGGCTCACGGACGACGGTACCGAGCCCGACATCGTCGAGGCCTAGCCGCGCTGACGGGAGACTCGGTGTCCGGCCATGGCGGGCTGCGCCCCGCTGCGGGGGGGCGAAACGGGGACACAGCCCTGAATGGTTGCGCCCCGCCGCTCGCACTACCCCCCGCCGAGCGGCTGGGCGCCGGGTCCTCGGTCGGCCTGCCATCCGGGGTCCTCGCGACGAGGCTATGCCTCGACCGGGCGAGGCTCTGACACCAAATTGGGTGAACCGCTCGATGCCGGCACGAGGCGGCGTGGCGGTGGCGGCGGCGGCGGTGGCGGTGGCGATGTCGTACGCCGGCCGGCCCGTTCGTCGTACGGACGAAGGCCGCCCACGAGGGAGCGCCGTACGATCACAGGAGATGACACGGATGCCATACCCGGAGCCCGTCGCCCGCAGACTCTACGAGCTCACGGAGCCGATCTCGCTGGTCAACTTCTTCTCCCCCGAGCCCAACGACGCGATGGCGGCGCTCGGCCTCCGCGGCTACTGGGACGGCTACTTCGCGGGTCGGTCGGCACCGCTCGGCCGGGTCCCGGCCGAGGTGGTCGACGCGGCCTTCTACAACTTCGCCGACGGTGAGGTGGCCCGGCACATCCCCCGGGTGTGGGACACGACCACACCGGAGGCGGCGCACGCCGCCCGTGAGCGGGGCTGTGTGGCGGCGCTGCGGCGGATCCTGGGCGCCCTCGTCGAGACTCCGGAGCTCAGCCGCGCCGCTGAGCTCCTGGCCCGGGCCTCGACCGGTGCCCCGACCGAGGGCCGCGTCATGTACGCCGGGCTCCGTTCCCTGCCCATGCCCGAGGAGCCGCTGGCTCGGCTCTGGCACGCGGCCAACATGCTGCGCGAGCACCGCGGGGACGGTCACATCGCTGCCCTCGTCACCGAGGGCATCGGCGGGACCGAGTCCCACGTGCTCAGCGCCCTCGACCTCGGGATCCACCCGGCGGAGTCGTTCGGTCGCATCCACCACCTTCCGCGCACTCGCCTGGCCGAGGTCATGGACGGCCTGCGCGACCGCGGACTCCTCGATGCCGGCGGCCGCTTCACCGACGCCGGACGAGCGACCAAGGACCGGATCGAGTCGGTGACCGACGCCCTCGCCGAAGCGCCGTACCGCGGGTGGGAGCCGCACGAGCTCGCACAGCTGATCTCGCTGCTCGAGCCGATCTCCAGCAGGCTTTTGGAGACCGGCTCGAACTCCGAGGCCGCCGGCTGACACCGCGGACGGTCGCGGCGCTACGGACCCGAGCCTCCGCCGACCAGCCTCCACTCGCCGTCTCGCTGCGCGAGCTCGTAGAACCACGTGGTCTCACCGGCCCCGATGGAGCCGTCGCTGCTCCCCTTCGCGGTGAGGTCGGAGGCGTACTCGACGACGTGCGGCCGCGGCCGCGCAGGACCGGCGGGAGCCGGGACGGGCGCCTGCGACGAGTTCGCACCGCACGCCGCGAGGGCGGCCGAGGACAGTCCGATCACCGTCACCCAGCCGCCCCGTCCCACGCCATGAAGTATGCAGAACCGGGGCCGGGTCGGCGCCGGCGACGGACCGCGCCGTCAGCCTTCGACGACGATGCCCTTCAGCTCGGCCAGGGAGCCGATCCGCCAGCCGGCGCGCGAGAAGTCCTGGGTGGCGGTGAACTCGTGGTGGACGATGACGCAGTCGATCCCGGCCGCGACGGCTGAGCTCAGCCCTCGGGACGAGTCCTCCACGACCAGCGTCTCGCCTGCGGAGGCGCCGAACCGCTGCAGGCCGGTCTGGTACGGCTCCGGGTGCGGCTTGGCATGCTCGTAGTCCTCGCGAACCAGGACGAAGTCCATGAACCGTGTGATCCGGTCAGACTCGTGGATGACCTCGAAGTCGACACGTTTCGCGGTCGTCACGATGGCCATGCGGACGTGGTGGGACAGGTCGGCAAGGGCCTCGACGACGCCTGGGATCTCGATGTCCTCCGTCCGCAGGTACTCCTGGTAGTACCCGTCGCGCACCCGTCGCAGCCTGCTGATGGTCTGCTCGTCGACGCCTGCCTCCCTGGCCCGGGCCCACGTCCCCACACCCCGGCTCATGTCGCGGAGGTATTGCCCCTGGTCGACGGCGATCCCGATCTCCGCCAGTGCGCGTTCGCCGGCGCGGTAGTACCAGCGCTCGGTGTCGACCAGCACCCCGTCGTGGTCGAAGAGGACGTAGCGCTTCACCCGCGCGTGCTCGGGGTCACCTCGCGCACCATCACGCAGTTGCCCTGACCCTTGGGCCGGTCGTAGGTGAAGCCCTCACGCTCGTACATGCTGCGGGTGCCGTTGTAGAGGAACGACGAGTTCTTCTTGCGGACCCCGCCGGTGTCATGGGGGTAGCCCTCGACCAGGCCCCCGCCGTCCTTCGCGATCAGCTCGACGGCTCCGCGCAGGGCGATCGCCGCCAGGCCCTCACCGCGAAGCCCGCGTTCGACCAGGATGCAGGTCACTCGGTAGTCGGGCAGTCGCTCGGCAGTGGCCAGATACTCCTTGCGGTGGTGGATGCCGGGCAGCTCGTCGGGTGTCCCGTACTCGGCCCAGGCGACGGCTCGGCTGTCGTCGTACACCAGCGCCGCGTGGGCGATCCCGTCGGCCACCAGTCGTTGCTTGAGCGCCCGGTTCCCCTCCGCGCTCTGGCCCTTCTCCGCGCAGTCGGGATGGAAGTACGTGCACCAGCAGCTGGCGAACATGCCCTTGTTCCGCTCGACGAGGGCGGCGAAGTCGTCGAAGGTCTCCGGCGCGAGGGCCTTGATCGTGAAGTCGGACATATCCGCAAGGTACGCCGGATTGCGGACGCCGGGCGTCCGGATGAGAGGTCGGCGGGCGTGGTCGCCCCGCCGGTCACGCCGTCCCCTCGCCTGGACGGTGTGGTTCCTCTGCCATTGTCCGCGCTCGGAGTAGTCGACGAGCGGTCGCCCGCCGTGGGTGCCATGCTCCTGATGTGAGTTCGAACTCGGGCGATTGGTCGGCGCGTCTTCCGGGGCTCTTCACGGAGTCCTATGTGGACTATGCGGCTGCGCGAACCACCTATCTGCCCGTCGTACCACCCGAGCACCTCGTCTCTCGGCTTCATCTGGTAGCCGTGACGAAGGAGTCGCAGGTCGTCGTGTGCCGCAGCGTTCAGGGCTGGAGATTCTTGCCGGGCGGGACCCGAGAGCCCGGTGAGTCGCTGCCCGAACTCGCCCGTCGCGAACTCCAGGAGGAGGCAGGTGCCGACCTGCTGGGTGATCTGATCCACTTCTCCGCCCACCAGGTGGTCAGCGAGCGCAGTGAGCCCTACCGCCCACATCTCCCTCACCCGCATGCCTACTGGGCCTACGCCGCAGCAAGAGTCGAGATCACCGGGCCACCCTCGAACCCACCAGACGGCGAGCGGGTCATCGAGGTGCGCACTCTCTCAGCCGCAGCGGCTGCCACCTACCTCGACGCCGAGGGGCCGGTGCACGCCGACGTCGTGCGTCATGCGGTGGGGTTGGGTCTCCTCGACCAGCTCGCTTGATCGCTGATGTCGTGCCGGCGGGCTCCGATCCCTTGCCGCTGAGGGTGCGCGAATCGGGCGATCAGAGGATCGGCCAGGGGTCAGTTGCCGAAATGCTGGGAGCACCCGCTGGTCGCGGCTAGCGTTCACGCCAACTCACCGACGAACGAGGTCGCCATGGACATCTGCAACTGCGGGATGATCAAGCAGAACAAGGCAGGCACGCGGGTGGACGACGTGGGAGTGGAGCGTTGCAATGCATGCCTCGAGCCGGTGTCGTTCGAGGCCGCACGCCGCGCGGGCGCAACGACCTCGGCCGCGGTGCCTCCGGCCATGATGACCACGCTGTCGGGGGTTCCGGGCCATCACGTGGTGTGCTCGCATGGAGTGGTGACAGAGCTGGCAGCCACTGCGGGATTCACTGCGACGTCGAAGGGCAACCTGGCACTGGAAACCGCGATCGAGAACTTGGGCCGAAGTGCGGCCAGGTTGAAGGCGAACGCGATCGTGGGATTGCAGTCTTCAGTCTTCGGTGCGGCTGGCGGTATCACGAGCGCCTTTGGTGGGGACGCTGTCGGTGTCCTGCTGACCGGAACGGCTGTCACGGTGGTACCTCATGACGAACCCTCAGCAGTCATGGAGGCGGCGGACTAGCGAGCGGCGCACTGCCTGCGCGCTGGTGAAGCCGCCCATCTCGTCGTACTCCCCCGTCGGTCGTGAGTGCGCGAGCTGCGGAGGGCGCGGAACGCTTCGCCATGAGACCTCTCAGCCCGAGCGGGGCGACCCGGCTCCTCGTGGCTCACCGCAGGCGAGCGAGGTCCCGTCGGATGTAGCGCAGGTGCGCCCACTCCTCTTCCAGGATCACGCGGAGGCAGTCGCCGACGGTCGGATGCCAGTCGCCGCCACCCCACGGGTTCTCGCGTTCCTCGGCGAGCAGCTCGGCGGTCGCCGTGGCGAGGAAGTCGGTCACCTGCTGCTGCCTCTCGGCACGCACCGCGAGGATCTCCTCGAAGGCCGGCGCGTCCATGCGGAAGATCGACGTGTCGAAGCCCATCTCGTCGGCACCGGTGAAGATCTGGCCGATCTCGTGGAAAGGCTGTGGCATCCGCAGGATCCCGCCGCGAAGCCAGGCGTCGGTCGCGAGGATGAGGTGCCGCAGGGTCTGGGCCAGGGACCACTCGTCCTCGACGTGGGCGTCCACCAGATCCGGCGGCGTGTCGGCGACCGTCGTCTGCCACGCGGACTGCACAGCGACCCAGCCCTCCCGCAGGCCCTCGGGCGTCTGAGCCTTCTGCAGCTCGCGGCCCGGGAACTGTCGGTTGAGCTCGGCATCCACGAGCGGCACCACATCGACCCCGTTGACGAAGAGACTGCCGAAGAACAGGTCGTGGCTGTCGATGTCGAGCCCGTCCACATCGACGCTGCGCATGGTCACCCCGCTGACGTCGGAGAATCGTAGGGTGGCGCCCTTCAAGCTCGCCTTGACGAAGGTCGCGCCTTCGAACTCCCTCGTGCCGGAATAGGTGGTCATCGCACCATCATGACCGTTCGCGGGGACAGTCCGACCCGTCATCGGCCGCATCGCGCGACTCGTCGGCGGCCAGAGCAACCGAACCGGACCAGGGTTTCCGACCTGGAACTCCGCACCTCGCCAGGTGCGCGCTCCGGGACAGCGGCAGAGCGTGCGGTCGGTCGTCAGCAGAAGGGTGGGTCGTTCTCGTTCAGGCAGGGATCCAAGGCGTGCATCGTCCGCGGTGAGTACACGCTGGCCACCGACATGAACGGCTGCCCAGCTGCGCAGGTGCGCGGGACCGGAGCGAGTTCGGAAGCTGCCTCGGTCCGGTAGAAGGAGCCGGCTGCGTCAATGTGGTCACCGACCTTGAAGGTCCCCAGTCCAGTCAGGTGGATCGCCGTGCCGTCGGCGAGTATGCGCGAGTGCTGGTCGGCCCACAACACGGCGTCCCCGATCGTGAAGCATCCCGACTCGGTGACCCCGAGATCGCCGTCCAGCATCACCCATCGGCTCGGAAGGGCTATCGGGAAGGACGTCTTGCGCCACAGGATCTCCCCGCTCGTGGCAGGTGTGCCGGCATCGGGCAGCGCGACCGTCGGAGTGGCGTGAGCACCCGGTGGCTGCTCACGCGCTTCGCATCCCGTGGCGACCAGCATGAGGACCGCGACTCCCAGCACGACGAGCCTGCTCATGCGGGAAGTGTGCACTCGAACGGGGGCTTCCTCAGGGTCTGTGGCTGGATCGTGACGTCGGAGCGATCACCTGCTGACCCCGTTGCGCACCGCCCGGGGGAGCCCCGCATCGAGGACGGGCTGCTGCTCTGCGGCGAAAGGCCGGGGTCGGGTCGGTGAGCCTCAGCCCGTCCCTGGGGGCCTGCACTCACACTGTTGCCGAGACGAGTCCCTCATGCCTGGAAGAGAGGACCATTCCTCGTGCCTGAGAGGGGCTCCCCCACATGCGGGCAATCCTGCTGAGCGGCGGTCTGGCGGTGAGCTGCTCCCTCCTGGGCACCTGGGTCGCGATCGGATGGTTCACGAGGCACGGCTTCGGGCAGCCGATCCGTGACGACGGACCGACGACCCATCACGTGAAGCGGGGTACGCCGACGATGGGCGGTCTCGTCATCCTGGTGAGTGCGACGACGGCGTACGTGGTGGCCACCGTCGTGACGGGCGGTCGCCTGAGTGTCAGCGCGGGGCTCGTCCTTCTCCTCTTCTTCGGCTGTGGTGCCGTGGGGTTCCTCGACGACTACATCAAGGTCTACACCCAGAACAACCAGGGGCTGAGCGGTCGAGTCAAGATGGCCGGTCAGACGATCGTCGCGCTCGGTTTCGGTCTGCTGGCCACCCGGCTCTTCGCCGACGAGAACGGCGTCCGACCGGCGTCGTCGTACATCTCCACGACCCACGACTGGGGAGTCAAGCTGCCGCTGGTGGTGGCGCTCCTGGTCATCTGGTTCATCGTCACCGCGACGTCCAACGGCGCCAATCTCACCGACGGCGCCGATGGTCTGCTGGCCGGCACCTCGGCGATGATCTTCGGTGCCTACACGTTCGTGAACATCTGGCAGAACAACCAGCGGTGCGGATCGTCGCGGCCCACCGTGGTCGAGTCGCAGTGCTACCACGTGCGCGACCCTCTTGATCTCGCGGTGCTGTCGGTGGCGATCGGTGCCGCCTGCATCGGCTTCCTGTGGTGGAACGCGAAGCCCGCGAAGATCATCATGGGCGACGTGGGATCGCTGGCCATCGGTGGAGCACTCGCTGGGTTGGCGATCATGTCTCGTACCGAGCTCCTCATGGCCGTGATCGCGGGGTTGTTCGTGATCGAGACACTGTCGGTGATCTTGCAGAGTGGATACTTCAAGGTGACGCGGCGGATCACGGGCACCGGGCGCCGCATCTTCCGGATCGCCCCCATCCACCATCACTTCGAGCATCTGGGGTGGGACGAGGTCACGGTGGTGATCCGCTTCTGGCTCGTCTCGGGGATCTGCGTCGCGGCAGGACTCGGGGCCTTCTATGCCTCCTGGCTGGCCTGAGCACAGCGCTGTGGTCCCGGACGCGCACCGTCAGGCGCCCGGTCACCTGCTGCTGTCGAGCCTGGCCCATCGCATACCGAGGCGCACTCCTGCGGCGACGATCCCGACCGAGGTGATGACGGATCCCACGACGGCGAGGACGTAGCCGAGCAACACCAGGACTCCGACGTCGCTCGCCCCGCCGGCAACGATCAGGAACCCGCCGAGAATCACAGCTACGAAGAGCCCCACCATGATCAGCGCCACCGGGGACTCCGGGGAACCGGACCCGGCTGTCTCGGGCGGCCGATGCACAGGTGGTACAGGATCACCCTGAGTAGATTCCCCCAGAGGAGGGAGCGGCGACACCGGCCGCCCGTCGAACGGGTCGCTCATGCCGGGATGCTCCCACATCCGGCGGGAGCCACAGCGCCGTTTGCCTGACCCGGACGCGCACCCGCCGGCGGGTGTGTGCGTCGGGACGCGGTCAGCCGGTCTGGCCGTCGACCGACTGTCGGATCAAGTCCGCGTGGCCGTTGTGGCGGGCGTACTCCTCGATCAGATGTACCAGGATCCATCGCAGGGTGAACGTCTCGCCGGTCTGAGGACTCGTCAGGGCCGACTCCGTGTCCAGTCCCCCGCGTTGGAGTGCCTCATCGACGACGGCGTCCGACCGACGCACCGCCTCGTCGAACAGCGCGCGCAGCTCACCCGGGCTGTCGTGTCGCGCGGAGTCGATGTCCCAGTCCGTGTCCCAGTCCATGGTGTCGAACGGCGGCGCGAAGTCCGCACCTCGGAACCAGTGGTCGAACCACTGGGACTCGACCAACGCCAGGTGCTTCATCAGGCCACCGAGAGTCAGGTCGCTGGGAGGCAAGGTGGTGGCCAGCTGCGCCTGGGTGAGCCCCGCACACTTCCAGCGCAACGTGTCTCGCTGGTAGGCGAGCATCCCACGCAGCACGGCCACCTCGTCGCCGTGCAGTGGCGCGTCGGTGCGCGTCGTCGATGTCGAAAGCCTGGGCTTCGCTCACAGATGCGCATCGTAGGAGAGGAACGTCGTCGCATCGCCCCGTGAGTCGTTTCGGCGCAGGTGCTCCTTGCTGCGCACGTGGTGGGATCGAGCGTCCCGAGCCTCGCCGAGGCGTAGCGGCAACGGCGGCCCGGGCACTCCCGCTGCCCGCTGTCCGACCACGCCTGCCCCGTTCCTACACTTGGGGCGTGTCAGCGCCCGTCTCCCCCGCTCCGGGGGCCGCAGCGCCAGCGGTCGAGATCGACGGGCTGGTCATGCGGTACGGCGACAAGGTCGCCGTCGACGGGCTGAGTCTCACCGTCGACCGGGCCTCGATCACCGCCGTGCTCGGCCCCAACGGTGCCGGCAAGACCACGACGCTCGAGACCGCGGAAGGCTATCGCTCGCCGCACCAGGGCCGGGTCCGCGTGCTCGGGCTCGACCCGGTCCGCGACCGACGGGCCCTGCTCCCCCGGATCGGCGTGATGCTCCAACACGGTGGCGCGTGGAGCGGCGTCCGGGCCGACGAGATGCTGCGGCACATCGCCCGGCTCCACGAGCACCCGCTCGACATCGATGCCCTCTCCGAGCGGCTCGGCCTCGCCGACTGCGGTAGGACGCCGTACCGCCGGCTCTCCGGCGGCCAGCAGCAGCGGCTCGGCCTGGCGATGGCGATCGTGGGCCGGCCCGAGATCGTGTTCGTCGACGAGCCGACCGCCGGGATGGACCCTGCTGCACGGCGCACGACGTGGGGGGTGCTCCAGGACCTCCGCACGGCCGGGGCCACGGTCGTCCTCACGACCCACTACATGGAGGAGGCCGAGCGCCTCGCCGACCGCATCCACATCATCGACCACGGTCGTCTCATTGCGAGCGGTTCTCCTCTCGAGCTCACGCGCGGCGGGGCCTCGGCCACGATCCGCCTGGTGGTGACGAAACCGTTCCCCGCCGACGCACCCGAGTCCCTGCGCTCCGCGCTCGGCGCGCGGGTCGAGGTGACGCTGCTCGACGCGGTCAGCATCCTCGTCACCGGACCGGCCGACGCGTCCAGCTTGGCTGTGGTGTCGCGGTGGTGCGAGGCCAACGACGTGCTCCCCGAGTCGCTGACCCTCGGCCAGCGCACGCTCGAGGACGTCTTCCTGGAGCTCACCGGACGGGAGCTGGCGACATGAGCGAGACGCTCGACCAGCGGATGGATCTCTCGCCGCGGCCCGGCGCCGCGTCGTTCCCGCGCATGGTGACCGCCCAGGCCGGCATGGAGGCGCGGCTGATGCTGCGCAACGGCGAGCAGCTGCTTCTCGCGGTGGTGATCCCGGTGATCGTGCTGGTCGGCGGCGTCAACGGCGCCCACCACGTCGGCTTCCACTTCTCCCACCCCGCCGTCGACGTCCTCACACCGGGCGTGCTCGCGCTGGCCGTGATGTCCACCTCGTTCACGTCCCTGGCGATCGCGACCGGCTTCGAGCGCCGCTATGGCGTGATCAAGCGACTCGGCTCGTCGCCACTCCCCCGGTCCGGGCTGCTGGCAGGCAAGATCGGCGGCCTGCTGTTCGTCGAGGTCCTCCAGGTGGCGGTGATCTCCGCCGTGGCGTTCCTGCTCGGCTGGGACCCTGCGGCCGGCGGCGCACCCCTGGCCGTGCTCGCGGTCGTCCTCGGGACCGCCGCCTTCGCGGCGCTCGGCCTGTTCCTGGCCGGCGTGCTGCGGGCCGAAGCGACCCTCGCGGCGGCGAACCTGGTCTACCTCCTGCTGCTCGCGGGCGGCGCGGTCGTGCTGCCGAGCTCGTCGTACGGCGCGTTCGGGCACGTCACCCCCTTCCTGCCTTCGGGCGCCCTCGGCGACGCCATGCGTCAGGCCCTCATCGACGGGTCCACCGGCTGGCGCGACCTCGGGGTCCTGCTCGTCTGGGCCGCCATCGGCACCGTCCTCACGGCTCGGACCTTCACATGGGAGTGAGCAGCTGGCTGCGCCGTTTCGCCTGGGCCACCCTCGTCGCGAACGTCGCGCTCGTCGTGACGGGCGGGGCCGTGCGCCTGACCGGCTCGGGGCTCGGCTGCCCGACCTGGCCCCGCTGCGACGGCGGCTCCTTCACACCGCACGGGGCGATCGGGCCGCACCAGCTGATCGAGTTCGGCAACCGGACCCTCACCTTCGTGCTGGTCGCCATCGCCGTGGCCACCTTCGTCGCGGCCCGGCAGAGCGGACGCCGCGACCTGCTGCGGCTCTCGGTGGTGCTCGGGCTGGCGATCCCCGCCCAAGCGGTGCTCGGCGGGATCACGGTGTTGACCGACCTCAACCCGTGGGTCGTCTCGCTCCACCTGATCCTCTCGCTGGCGATCGTCTCGGTGGCGGTGCTCTTCCTCCACCGCCTCGATCATCCGCCCGCCCCGCCCGCGCGAGGCATGCTGCCGGCGCTGGCGTGGACGACGTACGGCGTCACCTGGCTCGTGCTCTACGCCGGCACGGTGGTCACCGGCTCCGGCCCGCACGCCGGCGATGCGACGTCGCCGCGCAACGGCCTCGACCCGCTGCAGCTCAGCCAGCTCCACGCCGACCTGGTCTTCCTGCTGATCGGTCTCACCATCGGGATGGGGTTCGCGCTTCGGGCTGCCGGCGCGGACACGCGGCCGGTCGCGGCGCTCGCCGCCGTCGAAGTGCTGCAGGCGGCGGTCGGGTTCGTGCAGTACTTCGCCGGCCTGCCCGTCGCCGTGGTGATGCTGCACATGCTCGGCGCGGCCCTGGTGGTCTCCGCCGCCACCTGGCTGCTGGTCTCGGTGCTCGAGCCGGTCGGCACCGACCAGACGTGGACGACGGCCGACCTGCACCCCCGTGGGCAGGCCAACCGTCGTACTCGTTAGGACGCGCCCGACGTCGAAAGGGTTGCCCGACGAGCGACCTTTTCCGGCCGGGTCAGCGGGTGAGCAGCGGATCGAGCGCCACGGCCACGAAGAGCAGCGAGAGGTAGAGGTTGGAGGCGTGGAAGAGGACCATCGGCCGGATCACGCTGAGGTCCTCCGTGCCGCGTGTGCGTGACCACAACCGGTGGGCCTGGACCAGGAACACCGCGCCGAGCACCGCCGCCACGACGGGGTAGACCCACCCGGTGTCCGCGACCGGCCAGAGCAGCAACGACGTGGCGACCATGACCCAGCTGTAGCGGACGATCTGGCGACCGACCACTTCGGCCTTGGCGACCACGGGCAGCATCGGGACGTCGACCCCGGCGTAGTCCTCGCGGTAGCGCAGCGCCAGCGCCCAGGTGTGCGGCGGCGTCCAGAAGAAGACGACGCCGAACAGCACGACCGGCGCCCAGGCCAGCTCGCCCGTCACGGCCGTCCAGCCGATGAGGGCCGGGAAGCAGCCGGCCAGCCCACCCCACACGATGTTCTGGGTGGTCCGGCGCTTGAGCAGCATCGTGTAGACGAACAGGTAGAAGCACTCGGCCACCAGCGACAGCGCCGCCGACAGCGGGTTCACCCAGACGTAGAGGATCACCGTGGCCAAGACGCCGAGCACGACCCCGAAGACGAGGGCCGACGAGGTCGAGACGATGTGGCGTGGGAGTGCGCGGCGCCGGGTGCGTCGCATCTGCTCGTCGATGTCGCGGTCGTAGACGCAGTTCAGCGCGGACGCCGACCCCGCCGACAGCGCGCCGCCGACGACCGTGGCCACGACCAGGCCGAGGTCGGGGACACCGCCGGCCGCGAAGAACATCACCGGCACCGTCGTGAGCAGCAGCAGCTCGATGACCCGCGGCTTGGTCAGTCCGACGTACGCCGCCACCACGTCGCGGAGACCCGACGAGCCCGCCGGTCGGGCGCGATCGGGCTCGGAGAGAGCCGCGGCGCGGTCGCCGACGTATGTCACAGAGGTCCTCGGGGTACGGGGAAGGAAGAGCGGGATGGAGGCAAGACGCGCCTCGCAGTCTATCCCCGCCTGTGAGTAGGCTCGGACACGGCTTGGGGTGCTGCCCGAGTCGGGCCCGGAGCACCATCCTCCACCCCCGTTCCGGAAGGGAAACCGCGTGACCACCACACCCGCGAAGCTGGACTGGACCGAGCTGGACGACAAGGCCGTCGACACCGTGCGGGTGCTGGCCATGGACGCGGTGCAGAAGGTCGGGAACGGACATCCGGGCACCGCGATGAGCCTCGCGCCGGCGGCGTACCTGCTCTTCCAGAAGGTGATGCGCCACAACCCCGCCGACCCCCACTGGCCCGGCCGCGACCGCTTCGTGCTGTCCTGCGGGCACTCCAGCCTCACCCTCTATCTCCAGCTCTACCTCGGCGGGTGGGGCCTCGAGCTCGACGACATCGAGGCCCTGCGCACCTGGGGCAGCAAGACGCCCGGCCACCCCGAGTACGGCCACACGGCGGGGGTGGAGACCACCACCGGACCGCTCGGCCAGGGCATCGGCAACGCCGTCGGCATGGCGATGGCCGCGCGCCGGATGCACGGTCTGCTCGACCCGAACGCGGCGATGGGCGAGTCGCCGTTCGACCACCACATCTACGCCATGTGCTCCGACGGCGACATCGAGGAAGGCGTGTCGGCGGAGGCGTCGGCCATCGCCGGCGTCCAGCAGCTCGGCAACCTCACCCTGATCTACGACGACAACCGGATCTCGATCGAGGACAACACCGACATCGCGCTGGCCGAGGATGTCGGCGCCCGCTACGAGGCCTACGGCTGGCACGTCCAGCACGTGGACTGGACCCATGGCGGTACGACGTACGAGGAGGACGTGCCGGCGCTCTACGACGCGATCCGCAAGGCCGAGGCCGTCACCGACAAGCCGAGCTTCATCGTGCTCCACACGATCATCGCCTGGCCGGCACCGAACGCCCAGAACACCGGGAAGGCGCACGGCTCCGCGCTCGGCGCGGACGAGGTCGCGGCCACCAAGAAGGTGCTCGGCTTCGACCCCGAGCAGACCTTCGAGGTGCCGACCGGGGTCCTCGAGCACACCCGCGAGGCAGTCGCCAGGGGGAAGGCGGCCCAGGCGGCCTGGGACGACGACTTCGCTCGGTGGGCCAAGAAGCCGTCCGCCGACGTGGCGCTCTTCGACCGGCTCCAGACGCGGTCGCTGCCGGAGGGCTGGACGAGCCACCTGCCGTCCTTCGACGCCGACGAGAAGGGTGTCGCGACGCGCGTCGCCTCCGGCACGGTGATCAACGCCGTCGCCCCGGTCCTGCCCGAGCTCTGGGGCGGTTCGGCGGACCTGGCCGGCTCCAACAACACCACCATCGACGGCGTCCCGTCGTTCCTGCCGGGCGACCGGGCCACCAAGATGTGGAAGGCCGACCCGTTGGCCGGTCGCGTCCTGCACTTCGGCATCCGCGAGCACGGCATGGGCGCGATCATGAACGGCATCGCGGCCCACGGCGGGACCCGTGTCTTCGGCGGGACCTTCCTCACGTTCTCCGACTACATGCGGGGCTCGGTCCGGCTGGCCGCCCTGATGGGGCTGCCGGTCACCTACGTCTGGACCCACGACTCGATCGGTCTCGGCGAGGACGGCCCGACCCACCAGCCGGTCGAGCACCTCGCCGCGCTGCGCGCCATCCCCGGGCTCGACATCGTGCGACCGGCCGATGCCAACGAGACCGTCGGCTGCTGGCGGGCCATCTTGGAGCACACCGACCGGCCCGCCGGGCTCATCTTGTCCCGGCAGAACCTTCCGACGTTCCCGAGAGGTGCCGAGGGCTACTCCGACATCAGCAACGTCCACCGCGGTGGCTACGTGCTCCTCGACGTGGACGGCGGGCTGCCCGACGTCGTCCTGATCGGCACCGGCTCCGAGGTCCAGCTCGCGGTGAAGGCCCGCGACCTGCTGGCCGCCGACGGGGTCCGGGCGCGCGTCGTCTCGATGCCGTGCCGGGAATGGTTCGACGCCCAGGAGGCTTCCTACCGGGAGACGGTGATCCCGCCGACGGTCAGGGCCCGGGTGTCGGTCGAGGCCGGCATCGCGCAGGGTTGGCGTGAGGTCGTCGGCGACCACGGGCGGATCGTCTCGCTCGAGCACTACGGAGCGTCCGCCGACTACGCCCGCCTCTACCAGGAGTTCGGCATCACCGCAGAGGCCGTCGCCGCGGCCGCCACCGACAGCATCCGGAGCGCCACCGACTAGGAGCAGAAACCATGACCGATCGCCTGCAGCAGCTCTCCGACGCGGGAGTGTCCATCTGGCTCGACGACCTCTCCCGTGAGCGACTCGAGACCGGCAACCTCGCCGACCTGGTCGAGCACTCACACGTGGTCGGCGTCACCTCGAACCCGTCCATCTTCCAGGCGGCGCTGAGCAAGGGCGAGCGCTACGACGCGCAGATCCGCGAGCTGGCGAGCCTCGACACCGACCGCGACCAGGCCGTCCGCGTGATCACGACCGACGACGTACGTGACGCCTGCAAGATCCTGCGCCCGGTGTACGACGCCACGGACGGCGTCGACGGTCGGGTCTCGATCGAGGTGTCCCCCGGCCTGGCCCACGACACCGACCAGACGGTCGCCGAGGCGGCCGACCTCTGGAAGACCGTCGACCAGCCCAACCTGATGATCAAGATCCCCGGCACGACCGAGGGGTATCCCGCGATCACCGACACCCTCGCCGCCGGCATCAGCGTCAACGTCACCCTGATCTTCGGGCTGCAGCAGTACCGCGAGGTCATGGAGGCGCATCTCGCCGGCCTCGAGAAGGCGCGCGAGAACGGCCACGACCTGACCACCATCCACTCCGTCGCGTCGTTCTTCGTCTCCCGGGTCGACACCGAGATCGACAAGCGGCTCGACGCCACCACCTCCGGCCCGGGCACCGACCCCGAGCTCAAGGGCAAGGCCGGTGTCGCCAACGCACGCCTGGCCTACCAGGCCTACGAGGAGACGCTGGCCAGCGAGCGCTGGGCGTCGCTCGAGGCCGACGGTGCTCGCCGGCAGCGGCCGCTCTGGGCCTCCACCGGGGTCAAGAACCCCGACTACCGCGACACGATGTACGTCGACGACCTCGTCGTCGAGGACACCGTGAACACGATGCCGGAGGCGACCATGAAGGCGGTCGCCGACCACGGCGAGATCAAGGCCGACCAGGTGCGCCCCTTCTACGCCGATGCCGCCGCCCACATGCAGGCACTCGCGGACGCGGGCGTCGACTACGACGACGTCATCTCGGTGCTGATCCGCGAGGGCGTCGAGAAGTTCATCACCGCCTGGGACGAGCTGCTCGAGTCGGTCAGCACGGCCCTCGAGGCGGCCTCCCGGTGAGCGAGGCCCCCGTCGATCCGACCTCGACGGGTGCCTGGTCCCGGCTGACCGCACTCGCGCAGGGCTTCGAGCCCGACCTGCGCGCGTGGTTCGCCGACGACCCCGGTCGCGTCGAGCGGTTCACGTTCACTGCCGGCGACCTCCACGTCGACCTGTCGAAGTCGTTCCTCGACGACGAGATCCTGGCCGGCCTGCTCGCGCTGGCCGACGAGGTCGGGGTCAGCGACCGTCGCGACGCCATGTTCGCCGGCGCCCACATCAACGTCACCGAGGACCGCGCCGTGCTCCACACGGCGCTGCGCGACCCTGCCGGTATGACGTTGGAGGTGGACGGGCAGGAGGTCGTCGCCGACGTGCACGCCGTCCTCGACCGGGTCTATGCGTTCGCGGACCAGGTGCGCAGCGGCGCCTGGACGGGCGTCACGGGTGAGCGGATCCGCACGGTCGTCAACGTCGGGATCGGCGGCTCGGACCTCGGACCGGTGATGGCCTACGAGGCGTTGGCGCCCTACCGTCAGGACGGTCTGGAGTGCCGTTTCATCTCCAACATCGACCCGACCGATGCCGCCACGAAGCTGGCCGGACTCGACCCGGCCACCACCCTGTTCATCGTGTCGAGCAAGACCTTCGGCACCCTCGAGACGCTCACGAACGCACGGCTCTGCAAGGCCTGGCTGCTCGACGGCCTCCGCGGGCACGATGCCGACGAGGCGGTCGAGAAGCATTTCGTCGCGGTGTCCACGGCGCTCGACAGGGTGGCCGAGTTCGGCATCGACCCGGCCAACGCCTTCGGCTTCTGGGACTGGGTCGGCGGCCGCTACTCGGTCGACTCCGCGATCGGTACGTCGCTGGTCGTGGCCATCGGCCCCGAGCGGTTCGCCGAGTTCCTCGCCGGCTTCCACGCGATGGACGAGCACTTCCGCACCACCGAGCTGTCGCGGAACGTGCCGGTCCTGATGGGACTGCTGAACGTCTGGTACTCCACGTTCCTCGGCGCCCAGACCCACGCGGTCCTTCCCTACGCCCAGCTGCTGCACCGGTTCCCGGCGTACCTGCAGCAGCTGACGATGGAGTCCAACGGCAAGAGCGTGCGCTGGGACGGCAGTCCGGTCACGACCGACACCGGCGAGGTCTTCTGGGGCGAGCCCGGCACCAACGGTCAGCACGCGTTCTACCAGCTGATCCACCAGGGCACCCGGCTGATCCCCGCCGACTTCATCGCCGTGGCCAACCCCGCCCATGCCCTCGCCGACGGTGACGTCGACGTGCACGAGCTCTTCCTGGCCAACTTCTTCGCGCAGACGCGAGCGCTCGCCTTCGGCAAGACCGCCGACGAGGTGCGCGCCGAGGGGACCGCCGAGGCGATCGTCCCGGCCCGGGTGTTCTCCGGCAACCGCCCGACCGCCTCGATCATGGCGCCCGAGCTGAGTCCCTCCGTTCTCGGCCAGCTGGTCGCGCTCTACGAGCACATCACGTTCACGCAGGGTGCGGTGTGGGGCATCGACAGCTTCGACCAGTGGGGGGTCGAGCTCGGCAAGCAGCTGGCGCAGCAGGTCGGCCCGGCGATCGCGGGTGACGCCGCCGCCCTCGAGGACCAGGACGCCTCGACCCGGGCGCTGATCGCCTACTACCGGAAGCAGCGACGGTCATGAACGACTGGGTGAACCCCCTCCGCGACCCCGAGGACCGCCGGCTTCCCCGCATCGCCGGCCCGTGCGGCCTGGTGCTCTTCGGCGTCACCGGCGACCTGTCGCGCAAGAAGGTGATGCCGGCGATCTACGACCTCGCCAACCGCGGCCTGCTGCCGCCGGGCTTCAGCCTGACCGGCTTCGCCCGGCGCGACTGGGCCGACGAGGACTTCGCCCAGGTCGTGCACGACTCGGTCAAGGAGCACGCTCGCACGGAGTTCCGCGAGGAGGTGTGGAAGCAGCTCGCCGAGGGTTTCCGGTTCGTGCCGGGCAACTTCGACGACGACGTCGCCTTCAACACGTTGCGCCGCACCATCGAGGAGCTCGACGAGGTGCGGGGGACGGCTGGCAACCACGCCTTCTACCTCGCGATCCCGCCTGGCTTCTTCGGCGACGTCGTCGGCCAGCTCAAGGAGCACGGCCTCGCCCAGCCCGCCCCGGGCTCGTGGCGGCGGGTCGTCGTGGAGAAGCCGTTCGGGCACGACGAGGAGTCGGCGCGCGAGCTGAACGCCACGCTGGCCGAGGTCTTCCCGTCGGGGTCGATCTTCCGGATCGACCACTACCTCGGCAAGGAGACGGTCCAGAACATCCTGGCGCTGCGCTTCGCCAACGCCATGTTCGAGCCGATCTGGAACTCCAACTACGTCGACCACGTCCAGATCACGATGGCCGAGGACATCGGGATCGGCGGCCGTGCCGGCTACTACGACGGCATCGGCGCAGCGCGCGACGTGATCCAGAACCACCTGATGCAGCTGATGTCGCTGGTCGCGATGGAGGAGCCCACGTCGTTCGAGGCGGAGGACCTTCGCATCGAGAAGCTCAAGGTGCTGTCGGCGGTCACCCTGCCGCGACGCCTCGACCTGACCACCGCTCGCGGTCAGTACGCCGCCGGCTGGCAGGGCGGCGAGAAGGTCGTCGGCTTCCTCGAGGAGGAGGGCGTCCGCAAGACCTCGGCCACCGAGACGTACGCCGCAGTCACGCTCCATGTCGCCAACCGCCGCTGGGCCGGCGTTCCGTTCTACCTTCGCACCGGCAAGCGGCTCGGCCGCCGGGTGACCGAGGTCGCGGTCGTCTTCAAACCGGCGCCGCACCTGCCGTTCACCAAGACGGCGACCGAGGAGCTGACCCACAACGCGCTGGTGATCCGGATCCAGCCCGACGAGGGCATGACGATCCGGTTCGGCTCGAAAGTGCCCGGCACCGCCATGGAGATCCGCGACGTGAACATGGACTTCGCCTACGGCGGCTCGTTCACGGAGTCGAGTGCCGAGGCCTACGAGCGACTGATCCTCGACGTCCTCCTCGGCGACCCGCCGCTGTTCCCGCGGCACGCCGAGGTGGAGCGGTCCTGGCAGATCCTCGACCCGATCCTGACGCACTGGGCCAAGAAGGGACGGCCCGACGCCTACGAGTCCGGCACCTGGGGTCCGCCCTCCGCGGACGCGATGCTCGCCCGCGACGGCCGCGTCTGGCGGCGGCCATGAGAGAGGTCACCCGATGATCGAGCTGATCGACACCAACGCGGCCGGGATCGCCGCGGAGTTCGTGGCAGCCCGGATCCGGGCCGGCAGCCCGGCGATGGGGATGGTGATGACCCTCGTCATCGTCGTCGACGAGGACCACGCGCCCGACGCCATGGCCGCTGCCAGGCAGGCGTCCCACGAGCACCCCGCCCGCGTGCTGGGTGTGATCCTCGGCGACGGCCGCGGCGGACCGCAGGTCAACGCCCAGGTGGGCACCGGCAACGGGTGGACCGGCGAGACCGCCCTGATCCGGCTCAAGGGCGAGGTGGTCAACCACTGCGAGTCCGTCGTACTCCCGCTGCTGCTGCCGGACTCCCCGGTCGCCGCCTGGTGGCCGTGTGACGCGCCCGCGGACCCCGCGTCCGATCCCCTGGGGAGGCTCGCGCAGCGCCGGATCACCGATGCCGCGTCCGTGCACCGGGGGAAGACCCGGGCGATCCACCTCCAGTGCTCGGCGTACTCCCCGGGCAACACCGACCTGGCCTGGACCCGGATCACGCCGTGGCGTGCCCTGCTCGCTGCTGCCCTCGACCAGCACCAGCCGAGGGTCACCGGCGGGTCGGTCACCGCCGAGCGCATCAGTCCCAGTGCGGAGCTGCTCGTCGCCTGGCTCTCCGACCGGCTCAAGGTACGCATCGAGCGCAAGAGCTCCGGGGGCCCCGGCATCACCGAGGCCAGGCTCGACACCAAGGACGGCCCGATCGTGATCGCCCGGCCCGACGGGCGGCTGGCCACGTTCACCTCCCCCGGGAGGCCGGACCGCCCGGTCGCGCTCAAGCGCCGGCAGCTGCCAGAGCTGCTCGCCGAGGAGCTGCGTCGTCTCGATGAGGACGACGTCTACGCCCGCACCGCCCGCACGCTGCTTCGACTGAGCCCGCGATGACCACCCCGCCGGTCCCTCGCGTCGAGGTCCACGAGTCGAGGTCCGACCTGGCCACGTCCGTGGCCGGCGCGTTCCTGAGACTGGTCACGGTGCTCCAGGCGAGCGGCGAGATCCCCCGCGTAGCGCTCACCGGCGGCACCATCGCAGACGAGATCCACCGCGAGATCGCGCGCCTGGCGACGGGGAGCGAGGTGGACTGGTCGCGCCTCGAGTTCTTCTGGGGCGACGAGCGCTTCGTGGATCCCGACTCCGACGACCGGAACGCGCGGGTCGCCCGAGCCGACTTCCTCGACCGGGTCGGCGCGGATCCGTCGCGGATCCACGAGATGCCGTCCACGGCGGACGCCGCTGACGTCGAGGCGGCCGCCACGTCGTACGGCGAAGAAGTGCAGGCGGCCGGCAGCGGCCGCTTCGCGCTCGTGATGCTCGGTGTCGGCCCCGACGGTCACGTCGCCTCTCTGTTCCCCGGCTTCCCGCAGCTCGACGTCGACGACCGGATCGCGGTCGGCGTGACCGGCTCACCCAAGCCACCGCCGGAGCGGGTCAGCCTGACCTACGCCGCGCTGAACCGGGCCGACGAGGTGTGGTTCGTGGTCAGCGGCGCCGACAAGGCCGAGGCCGTGGGTCGCGCCCTCTCCACGCCGCCCCCGGACGTCCAGGAGATCCCCGCCGTCGGTGTCCGCGGCGAGGCCGAGACGATCTGGTTCCTCGACCGCGAGTCCGCCAGCCGCGTCCCGTAGCAGCACGGCTCGATCAGCAGCACGCGTTCCTGCGGGGGCGCGCCACCGCCCGGCGGTCGTCCAGCCGGGTCAGCGGGTGTCGTCGGTCGCCGGCCACGAGAAGGCGGACAGGTCGATGTCGCTGCTCCCCCGGGTCACGAGCTGGGCCAGGGACTCCCCGATCGCTGCGGAGTGCTTGAACCCGTGGCCGGAGCAGGGCGAGGCCACGACGACGTGGGGGCTCGAGGGCACCCGGTCGATGATGAAGCGGCTGTCGGGGGCGACCGTGTAGAGGCACGCTGCCGCCTTCACGCAGTGACCCGAGAGTGCGGGCAAGCGGTCCCGGACGTACGTCTCGTACATCTCGTCGATCTCATCGGGGCTGACGGTTCGCTGGAGGTCGTCGGCCGTCGTCTCGACGACGTACTGCTCCCGGGCGACCTTGGCGCCGCCGACCGGGCCGTCGACCATCGGGAAGCCGTAGATCACGTGGTCGGGGTCGATGCCGGGCGACCAGATGTAGACGGGCGAGTCGCGTAGTCGCGGGTACGACGAGCGGTCTCGCAGGTCGAACCAGAACAGCACCTGCCGAAGGATCCGCACCACCGGCGCCAGGTCCGAGATCAGCTCCGGGACCCACGGTCCGAGAGTGAGGACCAGCTGTGAGGTCTCGAGGGTCCGGCGCGTCGTTCGGACCGTGACGTGGCCGGCGTGCTCGTCGTACGCGAGCAGCCGTTCACCGAACGCGAGGACCGCACCGAGCTCGTGGGCGAGCCGGAGCTGGGCCTCGACCGCCGCCTCCGGGCGGACGAACCCCGCGCCGGGCTCGAGGTAGCCCTGCTCGTCCCCCGCGAGGGCGAACTGCGGGAAGCGGGCGGCCACCTCCGCGCTGGTCAGCCGTTCGTGCTCGACGCCGTGGGCCTCGGCTGCGGCCACGGTCTGCTCGAGGAAGCTCTCGGTCCCGTGCATCGCGAAGCTGGCCGCGGGCGGTGCCAGCACGAGACCGCCGCACCGGGTCAGCATCTGCACGCCGGCGCGCTCCTCGATCTCGCGCCACAGCTCGTGGGAGCGGCGGACGAGCGGCACGTACTCCAGACCCTCGCCGACCCCCACCCGCGTGATCCTCGTGTCGCCGTGGGTCGAGCCGAGGGTGTGCGGCGGGTGGTGGGTGTCGAGGCCGAGCACGCTGACGCCCGCCTTCGCGAGCTGGTACGCGGTGGCGCTGCCCATTGCGCCGAGCCCGGCGACCACGACGTCGTAGCGCATCGTGGGCTCCTGGTGGCTGATCGACTCGGTGGCGTCAGGCTTCGAGACGCGTCACCCAGCCCGGCGCAGGCTCCGGTCCGGGCCGACGCTCCTCAACCTATCGCGCCACGCCGCGTCTCGTACCTCGCAGCCCGGTCCGCGGGGCGATCAGAAGACGATGTCGCCCGACTTGCGCCGGCTGCGGAGCAGCTGGATCGCCTCGTCGAGGATGTTGGCCGCCTCGGCGTCGGAGCGACGCTCCTTCACGTAGGCCAGGTGGGTCTTGTAGGGCTCGATCTTGGGCGCCGGCGGAGGGTTCTCGGAGTCGAGGCTCGCCGGCAGTCCGCACTTGGGGCAGTCCCACGAGTCGGGGACCACGGCGTCCACGGCGAACGTCACCACGGAACGGTGCTCGTGCGAGCAGAAGTAGGTGACCGCCTGGCGAGGCGCGGCCTCACCACGCTCGGCCTCTCCCATGGGACCTGCTCCGACCCGGCTTCCTCGGATCGCGTTTCCTCCACCAGCCACGTGCGACGAACCTCTCTCAGTTCTGGTAGGCCAGCAGAAGGCCCAGGGCGATGACGCAAGCGAACCAGATCACACCGACACCAACGGTGAACCGATCCAGGTTCCGCTCCGCCACGGACGATCCCCCGAGCGAGCTGGACACACCGCCGCCGAACATGTCCGACAGGCCGCCCCCGCGGCCCTTGTGGAGCAGGACGAGCAACACCAGCGTGCAGCTGGTGAGGACGAGCAGAATGGTGAAGACGGTGGTCACAGCGGGATAGCCTACGTCACGTAGGCGGGCATTCCGAAGTGGCCCGCCAGCCGGTCCAGACCGGTTCGTGCCGTGGTTCGGACCGGGCCTCCGACGGGGTCACAGCGCGGGCATGTCGTAGAAGCGGCAGATCCCGCCGAACTCCTCCGCCTGCAGGCTCGCGCCCCCGACCAGCGCCCCGTCGACGTCGTCCTTCGCCATGATGCCGGCGATGTTCGCGGCCTTGACCGAGCCGCCGTAGAGGATCCGGCAGCCGTCGGCCGCCTCGTCGCCCGCCGTCTCGCGCAGCTGCTCCCGGATGGCCGCGCAGACCTCCTGCGCGTCGTCGGGCGTGGCCACCTCGCCGGTGCCGATCGCCCAGACCGGCTCGTAGGCGACCACGAGAGAGGCGATCTCCTGCGGGGTGAAGCCCGCGAGCGAGCCGTCGACCTGGGCCAGGGTGTAGGGCACCTGCTCACCGGCCCGGCGCACGTCGAGACCCTCGCCCACACAGACGATCGGAGTCATCCCCGCGCCGACAGCCTGTCGCGCCTTCACGTTGACGGTGGCGTCGGACTCGCCGTGGTACTCCCGACGCTCGGAGTGGCCCACCACGACGTAGGAGCAGCCGAGCTTGGCCAGCATCGCCGCCGAGATCTCGCCGGTGTAGGCACCGGAGTCGTGCTCCGAGACGTCCTGCGCGGCGTAGCGGATCGCGAGGTGGTCGCCGTCGACGAGGGTCTGCACCGAGCGCAGGTCCGTGAACGGCGGCACGACGACGACCTCGGTCCTGGTGTGGTCGTGCTTCTTGTCCGCGAGGATCCAGGCCAGCTTCTGGACCAACGCCACCGCCTCGGGGTGGGTCAGGTTCATCTTCCAGTTGCCGGCCATCAGCGGGGTACGCGTGGGCATGGTGTTCCTTCCGGTTGGCTCGTGGTCTGGACGTCACTCGACCGACGAGGAGGTGTGGGCTCGGCTCGGCTCCGCTCGACCGACGTGGTCAGCGCTCGAGCACGGCGATCCCGGGAAGCTCCTTGCCCTCGAGGAACTCCAGGCTCGCGCCACCGCCGGTCGAGATGTGGCCGAAGGCGCCCTCGTCGAAGCCGAGCCGGCGCACGGCGGCGGCCGAGTCGCCTCCCCCGACGACCGACAGCCCGTCGACCTCGGTCAGCGCCTGGGCGACCGCGCGGGTGCCCTCGGCGAAGGCCGCCGTCTCGAACACGCCCATCGGACCGTTCCAGAACACCGTCTTCGCATCGGCGATCGCGGCCGCGAACGCCTTGCCCGACGCGGGGCCGATGTCGAGACCGAGGCTGTCGGCCGGGATCTCCCCCGCCGGTACGACGTGCGGCTGGGGCTCGCGGTCGCCGGACGGGAACTCGGTGTCGACCACGATGTCGGTCGGCAGCAGGATCTGCACCCCGGACTCCTCGGCACGCCGGAGATGGGCCCGACAGGCGTCGAGCTGGTCCTCCTCCAGCAGGCTCTTGCCCACCTCGTGGCCCTGGGCCGCGAGGAAGGTGAACACCATGCCCCCGCCGATCAACAGGCGGTCGGCCTTGCCGAGCAGGTTGTCGATGACGCCGAGCTTGTCGGACACCTTCGAACCCCCGAGCACGACCACGTAGGGCCGCGCCGGGTCGACGGTCAGCCGGCGCAGGACGTCGATCTCCTTCGCGACCAGCCCGCCCATCGCGGACGGGAGTCGCAACGCGACGTCGTACACGCTGGCCTGCTTGCGGTGGACGACCCCGAAGCCGTCGGAGACGAAGCAGTCGGCGAGGCCGGCCAGCTGGTCGGCGAAGGCTCCGCGCAGGTCGTCGTCCTTGCTCGTCTCGCCGGCGTTGAAACGGACGTTCTCGAGCAGGGCGACGTCGCCGTCGGCGAGCCCGGCGACCGTCTCGGACGCCGACGGACCGACGGTGTCGTGGGCGAACGTGACGGGGGTACCGAGCAGCTCACCGAGCCGCTCGGCCACCGGCGCCAGCGAGAAGCGTTCCTCCGGCTCGCCCTTGGGCCGGCCGAGGTGGGCGACCACCACGACACGGGCACCCGACTCCGACAGCGCGCGGATCGTGGGCACGCTGGCCCGCACCCGCCCGTCGTCGGTGATCGTCGTCCCGTCCAGCGGGACGTTCAGGTCGCTTCGGACCAGGACCCGCTTGCCCCGGACGTCGCCCAGGGCGTCGAGCATCTCCGACATCGTGCGGACGCCGGTCAGAGCGAGGCGCCGACGAGTGCCGACAGGTCGATCAGGCGGTTGGAGTAGCCCCACTCGTTGTCGTACCAGCCGACGACCTTGACCTGGTTGCCGTTCGCCAGCGTGCAGCCGGCGTCGATGGTGCAGGAGGCCGGCCAGGTGACGATGTCGGAGCTGACGATCTCGTCCTCGGTGTACTCGAGGTACTTCGACAGCGGGCCCGACTCGGCGGCCGCTCGGTAGGCCGCGTTGACCTCTTCCTTGGTCACCTCGGCGTTCAGGGTGACGGTGAGATCGGTGACCGAGCCGGTGGGCACCGGGACGCGGAGGGCGTAGCCGTCGAGCTTGCCCTTCAGCTCTGGCAGCACCAGCGAGATCGCCTTCGCTGCCCCGGTGGTCGTCGGGATGATGTTGGTGGCACCACCGCGCGCACGGCGCAGGTTGATCTGGCCCTTGCGGTTGAGGGAGATCTGGTCGAGCAGCTGCTGCTCGGTGGTGTAGGCGTGCACCGTGGTCATGAAGCCCTTGTCGATGCCCCAGTTGTCGAGGAGCACCTTGGCCATCGGGCCGAGGCAGTTCGTCGTGCAGCTCGCGTTGGAGATGACGTGGTGCTTCGAGCCGTCGTAGTCACCGTCGTTGATGCCCATCACGATCGTGATGTCCTCGTCGGTGGCGGGGGCCGAGATCAGCACCTTCTTGGCGCCGGCCTCGATGTGCTTGTGCGCGTCGGCGGCCTTGGTGAACAGGCCGGTGGACTCGATCACGATGTCGGCGCCGATGTCGCCCCACGGCAGCGCGGCCGGGTCGCGCTCGGCGCTGGCGTGGATCTTGGTGCCGTCGATGGTGATCGACGACTCGTCCGACTCGATCTCACCGGGGAAGCGCCCCAGGATCGAGTCGTAACGCAGGAAGTGGGCCAGGATGTCGTTGGCGGCGAGGTCGTTGATGCCCACGACCTCCACGTCGGCGCCGGACTCATGGACGGCACGGAGGAAGTTCCGGCCGATCCTGCCAAAGCCGTTGATGCCTACCCGAACGGTCACTGATGCTCCTAGGTCTGAGGTGCGTCTCACTGCTACCCGACCACGTGTCGCAGCCGGTACGTCGACCCTAGCGCCCGGCCTCGAGGTCGCCGAGGGGCGTTCAGGGTACGTACGGGTAACCAAGGTCCCTTGCCCGACACCTGCCGGTTGCCCGGGCGGTACGACTCGCTCGCCGGTCGCTGGTCGAGCTCGTCGAGACCACCGCGGGCACGTCACCGGGAGCTCGGGACGTGTCCCCCGCCCTGGTCGCGGACCGCGCAGGCTCAGTCCGCGGGGGCGTGTTCAGTCTTCCTCGGCCAGCATCTCCGGCGTCAGTGAGGCCTCGGTGTCGGGGATGCCGAGCTCCTCGGCGCGCTTGTCGGCCATCGCGAGCAGTCGGCGGATCCGGCCGGCGATGGCGTCCTTGGTCAGCACCGGGTCGTGGAGCTGGCCGAGCTCCTCCAGCGACGCCTGCTTGTGCTCGAGGCGCAGGCCGCCGGCCATCTTGAGGTGGTCGGGGACCTCGTCGCCGAGGATCTCGAGGGCCCGCTCGACGCGCGCGCCAGCCGCGACCGCGGCGCGAGCCGAGCGCCGCAGGTTGGCGTCGTCGAAGTTCGCCAGCCGGTTGGCAGTGGCACGGACCTCGCGCCGCATCCGTCGTTCCTCCCAGGCCATCAGGGCCTCGTGGGCACCGAGCCTGGTCAGCAGCTGGGAGATGGCGTCGCCGTCGCGGATCACGACCCGGTCGACACCGCGCACCTCACGGGCCTTGGCCGGGATGCCCAGGCGGCGTGCCACACCGACGAGGGCGAGCGCGGCCTCGGGGCCGGGGCAGGTGACCTCGAGCGACGACGAGCGTCCTGGCTCGGTCAGCGAACCGTGGGCGAGGAACGCGCCACGCCAGGCCGCCACCGCGTCACACGCACCACCGGAGACCACCGCGGGCGGCAGACCCCGGACCGGACGGCCACGGTTGTCGAGAAGCCCGGTCTGACGGGCCAGGGCCTCGCCGTCCTTGACCACGCGCACGAGGTAACGGCTGCCCTTGCGGATACCGTTGCCCTGCACCATCGCCACGTCGCTGTGATGCCCGAAGACCTCCGCGATGTCCTTGCGGAGCCGACGCGCGGCAGCGCCGGTGTCGAGCTCGGCCTCCACCACGATCTTGCCGCTCACGATGTGGAGCCCGCCGGCGAACCGGAGCATCGTCGACACCTCGGCCTTGCGACAACAGGTCTTGGTGATGTGGGTGTTGGCGATCTCCGCCTTCACCTGCGCCGTCATCGCCATGGCGCCGATCCTGCCACGTACGTCAACAACCTCCGAGCGCGGTCCGGCGACGGAGTCGACGGACCGATCAGCGAGGAGGTTGAGGAGTCTCGACGGAGATCGGAGCGCCAGCGACGAGCTCCGTGAGGCGTCTCGAAACCCGGTCGTGCACAGGACGGACGGGGTCCGACAAGCTCGACCAGCGAGACGGGTCTCCCTCAGAGGTCGGCCAGGATCTCGGCGTAGGCCGTGGCGAGCTTCGCGGGGTCGTGGCGGGGCGTTCCGTCGTCGCGTGCGACGTCTGCGACGACCACCTGCGCCCCGCACGCGGCCGCCAGCGCGTCGAGCTCGGCGGTCCCGCCGACGGTGCCGGACCGGTCCACGAGCACGGTGCCGAGGGGCAGGTCGGGTGCGTGGTCGAGCAGGACGGCGAGGTGGTCGGCTGCGGCGTAGCCCTCGGTCTCGCCGTGCTGGGGGGCCAGGTTGAGGACCACCACGAGGTGCCCGTGGGTCTCCTCGAGCGCTCGGCGCAGCGACGGGACCATCAGGTGGGGCAGCACGGACGTGAACCACGAGCCCGGGCCGAGCACCACGAGGTCGGCGTCGCGCACCGCCTCGACGGCCTGAGGGCAGGGACGCAGCTCGTCGGGCAGCAACGAGATGGACTCGATGGTGCCGTCGGCGGTCGCTACCGCCACCTGGCCGCGCACCGTGGTCAGGTCGTCGGGACGGGCCGGGTCGAGGCCACTCACCTCGGCGGTGATGTCGAGGGGAGTCAGCGCCATGGGCAGCACCCGGCCCCGCGCTCCCAGAAGGCGCCCGACCCAGTCGAGAGCCTCGACGTGGTCACCGAGCTGCTCCCACAGGCTGACGATCAGCAGGTTGCCGACCACATGCCCCCGCATCTCTCCCGTCCCCTCGAACCGGTGCTGCAGGACGCTCGCCCAGGTCTCGCCCCACTCGTCGTCACCGCAGAGTGCGGCCAGAGCCATCCGGAGGTCGCCCGGCGGCAGCACGCCGAACTCCGATCGCAGCCGGCCCGACGAGCCGCCGTCGTCGGCGACCGTGACGACGGCGGTGAGGTCGACCGGCAGCCGCCGCAGTGCGGACAACGAGGCGTGCAGCCCGTGCCCGCCGCCCAGAGCCGTGACCCGGTGGGTCGGGTCGGTCACCTCACTCACGGCCGAGGTCGCGGTGGACGGGCATCACGTCGTACCCCGCCTCGCGCAGCTGTCGCGAGATCTCCTCCGTCATCGCGACGCTGCGGTGCTTGCCGCCCGTGCAGCCGATCGCCACGGACATGAACCGCTTCCCCTCTCGGAGATAGCCCCTCGCCACGCCCGAGAGCAGCTGGACGTAGCTGTCGACGAACTCGCGGGCGCCCTCCTGGCCGAGCACGTAGGCACTGACGTCCTCGGAACGGCCGGTCTTGCCGCGCAGCGTCGGGATCCAGAACGGGTTGGGCAGGAAGCGCATGTCGGCGACATAGTCGGCGTCGACCGGGATGCCGTACTTGAAGCCGAAGCTGATCACCGTGACCTTGAGCCGGGTCGTGTCGGGGGTGCCGAAGAACTCGTCCATCCGGTCGGTGAGCTGGTGGACGTTCAGGTCGGAGGTGTCGATCACGAGGTCGGCGTCGGCCCGCAGGTCGGCCAGCGCGGCACGCTCGCGGCGGATGCCCTCGATCAGGCGCCCGCTTCCCTGCAGCGGGTGTGGCCGCCGGGCGGCCTCCTGGCGGCGTACGAGCACCGCATCGGCTGCGTCGAGGAACAGCAGCGTCGTCCGACGGCCCACCTGGTGTTGTGCGAGGTTGGCCTGGAGTGACTCGAAGAAGGCTCCCGACCGGACGTCGACCACGACTGCGATCGGCTGGGTGGTGCCGCGGCTCTCGTCGACCAGCCCCACGACCTGGCGCAGCAGTGAGGGCGGCAGGTTGTCGACCACGTAGTAGCCGAGGTCCTCGAGCTCCTTGGCAGCAGTGCTGCGGCCGGCCCCGGTCATGCCGGTCACGACCACGACCTCGCCGGTGTGGTCGGGAGGTCCGTCGGTCACGGGGCCGTCGGGCTGCTCGGGCTGGTCGGACACTGCGTCTCCCTCTAGGTGATCTCGCCGGTGGCGGTGTTGACCGTCTCGGCGCCAGTGTGGCCGGTGGTGCGGGTCACCGCATCCTTGATCGCGTGAGCGGTGCGCGGCCCGATGCCGGGCACCTGCGCGATCTGCTCCACGTCGGCCTCGCGGAGCTTCTTCAGCGAGCCGAAGTGCTTGACCAGGGTCCTGCGGCGCACCTCGCCGAGGCCGGGAACGTCGTCGAGCACGCTCTCGACCATCGTCTTGGACCGGCGGGACCGGTGGTGGGTGATCGCGAAACGGTGGGCCTCGTCGCGAACCCGCTGGAGGAGGTAGAGCCCCTCCGACGACCGGGCCATGATCACGGGGTCCTCCTGGTCGGGGAGCCACACCTCCTCGAGCCGCTTCGCCAGTCCGCAGACCGGGATGTCGACGACGCCGAGCTCCCGCATGGCCGCCTGGGCGGCGGCCACCTGCGGCGGCCCGCCGTCGACGACGACGAGCCCGGGAGCGTAGGCGAACTTGCGGGGGCGGCCCGTCTCGGGGTCGACGAGCATCGGGCCGGAGTCGGTGGCGATCTCGGTGGAGCGGGCCTGCTCGTCGAGGAGCCGCCGGAAGCGGCGGGTGATGACCTCGTGCATCGACGCCACGTCGTTCTGTCCCTCGACGGACTTGATCACGAAGCGGCGGTACTCGCTCTTGCGGGCCAGTCCGTCCTCGAAGACGACCATGCTGGCGACCACCTCGGTGCCCTGGAGGTTGGAGATGTCGTAGCACTCGATGCGGAGCGGGACCTCGTCGAGACCGAGCGCCTGCTGGATCTCCTCCAGCGCCTGGTTGCGGGCGGTCAGGTCGGTGCCGCGCTTGGTCTTGTGGAGCATCAGCGCCTGCGCGGCATTGCGGGCGACGGTCTCCTGCAGAGACCGCTTGTCCCCGCGTTGCGGCACCCGGATCCGGACCCGGCTTCCTCGGCGCTCCGAGAGCAGCGCCTCGAAGGTGTCCACGTCGGGCGGGAGGGTCGGGACGAGGATCTCGCGCGGGATGACGTCGTCGTCCTCCGCGCCGGCGTAGAGCTGGAGCAGGAAGTCCTCGACGAGCTCGGGCGTCTCCCCCTCCTCGACGCGATCGGCGACCCAGCCGCGCTGACCGCGGATCCGGCCGCCTCGCACGTAGAAGATCTGGACCGCCACCTCGAGCGGATCCTCTGCCAGCGCGATGACGTCGGCGTCGGTGCCGTCGCCCAGCACCACCGCCTGCTTCTCGAGAGCCTTCTGGATCGCCCCGAGGTCGTCGCGCAGCCGTGCGGCCTTCTCGAAGTCGAGCGCCTCGGAGGCGGCGTACATCTCGGCACGGATACGCCGTACGAAGGTGTTGGTGTTGCCGGCCATGAAGTCGCAGAAGTCGTCGACGATGTCGCGGTGGTCGTCCGCGGAGATGTTCCCGACGCAGGGGGCCGAGCACTTGTCGATGTAGCCGAGAAGGCACGGGCGGCCGATCTGGCCCGACCGCTTGAAGACGCCGTTGGAGCAGGACCGCATCGGGAAGACGCGCAGCAGCTGGTCGACGGTCTCGCGGATCGCCCAGGCATGGCTGTAGGGGCCGAAGTAGCGGGTGCCCTTCTTCTTGGCGCCGCGCCCGACCATCACCCGCGGGAACTCCTCCCCCACGGTGACCGCGAGCCACGGGTAGGACTTGTCGTCGCGGTACTTCACGTTGAAGCGCGGGTCGAACTCCTTGATCCAGCTGTACTCCAGCTGGAGGGCCTCGACCTCGGTGCTGACGACCGTCCACTCCACCGCCGACGCGGAGGTGACCATGGTGGCGGTGCGGGCATGGAGGTTGCCGACGTCCTGGAAGTACGACGACAACCGGGCGCGCAGGTTCTTCGCCTTGCCGACGTAGATGACGCGGCCGCGGGCGTCGCGGAACTTGTACACGCCCGGCTGGGTGGGGATCTCCCCCGCCTTCGGTCGGTACGACGCCGGGTTGGTCACGATTCAACCCTACGGGGAGACGGCGACAGTCCCGTCGCTGCACACTCGTGGGCGCGCGGGTCGAGGGCTAGGTGACCTTCGCGGTCCGGGCAGACGTCTTCGAGGCGGTCGTGTAGCCGGTCTGCCTCCCGGTCACCTTGACCGTGATCCGCTTCCCCATCTGGGCCTTGGTCAGGGTGAGCCGCTTGGCGGTGGCGTGCTTGATCGCCTTGCCGTTGGCGTACCAGCGGTAGCCGAGCCTCGTCCCGCGCGTCCAGACGCCCGCCACCGCGGTGAGCTTCTTCCCGACCTTGGTCAGGCCGAGGATCGTCGGCCTGGACGTGCTCAGCACGCCCAGCCCGACGGCGACGGTGTCCGCGGACGTCGTCGTCACGTCCGGGTACCCCGGACGGCTGCCGGTCACCGCGACGTGGACGGCCTTGCCCAGGTCCGCCGGCTTCGGGCGGTACGTCGCGCTGGTGGCGCCCGCGACCGGGGACCCGTCGACGGACCAGGCGTAGGAGAAGGTCACCCCGGTCATCCAGGTGCCGGTCACCGCCTGCAGCGGAGCCCCGACTCGCGGCGTCCCGGAGATCGTGGGTGTCGGTGCCGGCGTGATCACGGGCTCGGGCACGACCACGGTGGAGCCGGAGACGAGCGTGGTCGCCTGGTAGCCGGTCGCCGTCAGGTGCTCGGCGACGCTGAGCGTCTTGCCCACGTCGCCGGGCTGAACGGTGTAGGTCGCCGAGGTCGCGCCGGGGATGTCGCTGCCGTCGGCGCGCCACTGCCACGTGGAGGACACGGTGCTCAGCACCGAGCCCCAGGTGCCGGCGTGCGACTGGAGGGTCGACCCCACCTGGACCGTGCCCGTGATCGTCGGGTTGCCGGTGACCGGGAGGGTGCCCGGCTGCACCGTCACCGGCGCCGAGTCGACCGTCGTCGTCTGGTAGCCGGCCCGGATCGCGGTCACCCGGGCGAAGACCTGCTGTCCGGCCTGGGCCGGCCCCGGCACCACCTGGGTCGCGTCATTGTGGCCGCTCCAGGGCTGCCCGCCGGCGTACCACCGGACCTGCAGGGTCGTCGGCGCCGGGCTCCAGGTGCCGGCGTCCAGGGAGAGACTGCCGCCGACCGTCGCCGTGCCGCTCAGGGTCGGCGTCCCGACCGTGGTGAAGGTCTGCGGGGGCGTGAAGTCGACGCTGACGTCGGCGCCGGTGCCGCTGAGTGCCGACACGTGGATGGCGAGCGAGCCGGACGCGTTCGTCCAGGTGGCGCCGGCGCCGAGCGATGTGTCGCCGGAACCGTCGACCACGAGCGTGTCGACGCCGCTGGGGGTCCCGTTCACGGTCCGCGCGGCGTTCAGCGTGACCCCCGGGGCGTAGTGGAGACCACCCGTGCTCACGTGGGCCAGGTAGGCCGAGCCGGCGTCCTCGCCGGTGCCGGACCGGTAGTCGAGGTAGAGCTTCTCCCCCGTGTCCGGGTCGACCACGCGGACGCTGCGTACACCGCTGCCGTCGCTGCGTGGCTTGATGGTCGCGGTCGCGTGCACCGTCGCCGTCTTCGTGCCGAGGTCGACGTCCTGGATCTCGCCCGCGTCGGTGACGCCTTGGAACACCCGGTACGGCGTGCTGAGCGCGGTGAGCTGGTTGTACGGGGCGGAAGCGCGAAGCCCATCACGTCGTAGATGCCGTAGTACTCCATCGACGTGCCCGACGAGCGGGCGTTGGCGTGGTTGAAGCCGAAGTTGTGACCGGTCTCGTGCGCGTACGTGCCCTCGACCGAGGTCCCGGCCTTCACGATCAGGGCTCCGCCGCTGGCGAAGCTGCTGCCCACCGTGCCCTCGCCGACGATGCCACCGCTCGAGCACGCGCTGGGCACGAACAGCACCAGCTGGTCACCGACCGAGGGGTTGAAGGCCGGGAACTTCCCCTCGGCCTCCTGGACCACGGACCAGAAGTCGCCCCCCAGACCACAGTCCGTGGTGCTGACGGCGGTGTCGTAGTGCGTGACGGTGGCCGGGACGCCGACGCTGCTGATGGCGCCGTTGGACTCACCCTCCCAGTAGGAGCCCACGGCGCTCACGTGACCGAGCAGTGCCGCGTCGTTCTGTCCGAGAGCACCCTTGTTGTCGAGGGCGGCGACGAACTGCTGGTGGGCGGTCGGCGTGACCGTCGGCTCCGGGTCGGTCAGCACCGGAGCTCCGGCGAGCCGCAGGGTCAGGGAACGTCGGTCCACCAGCCCCAGGGCCGCCTGGCCGACGGACGACGAGCCGTCGAGGCGTCGCACCGGCGGGCAACGCGGTGCCACGTGCCGCCAGCCCCGAGACCACCGAAGCCGGGAGGGCGAGTCGTGCCGTGACGTGCGACATCGGCCGTGCGCCGGAGAGCGACCCGCGGACCGGGACCAGGTCACCGTCAGGCAGCGCGACGGCGTACGACGCGCGCGCGGTGGGCCCGTCGGGCTGGGCCATCAGCAGGGTGCCCTCGACCTGCACCGTCGTCACGCCGGGCGGCTCCGCGGCGCCGGCTGGAGCCGACGTCGCGACCGTGGAGGCGGTGGCCAGCAGGCCGGTGGTCGCCGCGAGCAGGCCGATCCGTCGCGTGCCACGCATGTCGTCTCCCTCGCCGCTGTCTGGGCAAGGAGGTTAGGTCGACGCGACCGGTGCCGTCAGCCGAACGCGGTATTCCTCAGGGCTCACCCCTGGACGACGTTGGCCCCCTGGACCTTCACCGGGATCTTGGGAAGGGCAGGCACGGAGCCGGCGGCGGTCCCGCTCGGCCCGGTCACGTTGCTGCCATCGGTGATGGAGAACTGGCTGCCGTGGCAGGTGCAGTTGATGGTGCCGGCGGCGACGTTCGCCAGCGGGCACCCGGCGTGGGTGCAGGTAGCACTGAACCCCGCGAAGGTGCCCTTGGCCGGCTGGGTGACGACGACGTTCTGGTCGTGCAGGATCACGCCCTCTCCGACCGGCACGTCGGCGGTGGCGACCAGGACGGTGGCACCGGAGCCGCCGGACTTCGTGGAGCCACCGTCGCCCGGTGACGACGACCCGGCGGCGGACGGGGTGCTCGCTGCGCCGCCAGCGCACGCTGCCAGGAGCGGAAGGCTCAGGCCGCCCATCGCGGCACCTGTCACCAGGCGACGTCGGGTCAGATCGGGGTCGGGCACGGGGACTCCTCGGGTCGACTGCGCTGGCGGCGACGCTATCCGGCCAGCCTGAGAGTGCGCTGTGGGACGTGGGTACCAGGACCCGGCCGGTCAGGCGGTGCGGCCTCCGGCCAGCAGCGGCGCGAGGAACTGCCCGGTATAGCTGTCGGCGTCGGCCGCCACCTGCTCGGGCGTGCCCTCGGAGATCACCATGCCCCCGCGCGAGCCACCCTCGGGACCCATGTCGATGACCCAGTCGGAGGTCTTGATGACGTCGAGGTTGTGCTCGATCACCAGCACGGTGTTGCCCTTGTCGACGAGGCTGGACAGCACGCCGAGGAGCTTGCGGATGTCTTCGAAGTGGAGGCCCGTCGTGGGCTCGTCGAGGACGTAGACGGTGCTGCCGGTCGAGCGCTTCTGCAGCTCGCTCGACAGCTTCACCCGTTGTGCCTCGCCGCCGGACAGCGTGGTGGCCGGCTGCCCCAGCCGGACGTAGCCCAGCCCGACCTCGCACAGCGTCTTCATGTGACGCGCGATCGGCGGCACCGCCGCGAAGAACTCCGCGGCCTCCTCGATCGGCATGTCGAGCACCTCGGCGATGGTCTTGCCCTTGTAGTGGACCTCGAGCGTCTCGCGGTTGTAGCGAGCGCCATGACAGACCTCGCACGGGACGTAGACGTCGGGCAGGAAGTTCATCTCGATCTTGATCGTGCCGTCGCCCGAGCACGCTTCGCAGCGGCCGCCCTTGACGTTGAACGAGAATCGGCCCTGGAGATAGCCGCGCATCTTCGCCTCGGGGGTCGAGGCGAAGAGCTTGCGGATGTGGTCGAAGACCCCGGTGTAGGTCGCCGGGTTGCTGCGCGGCGTGCGGCCGATCGGCGACTGGTCGACGTGGATCACCTTGTCGACCTGGTCGACGCCGTTGATCCGCTTGTGCCGACCCGGCACCGCTCGGGCGTTGTAGATCTGTTTGGCCAGGCTGGTGTAGAGGATGTCGTTGACCAGGGTGGACTTTCCGGAGCCCGACACCCCGGTCACGGACACGAACAGCCCCAGCGGGAAGCTCACGTCGATGTCGCGGAGGTTGTGCTCCTTGGCTCCGACCACCTTGAGCTCGCGGCCCTTGGTGCGGGGACGTCGCACCTCGGGCACCGGGATCTGACGCCGACCCGAGAGGTAGAGGCCGGTCAACGAGTCGCGGTGCTTGAGCAGGCCCTTCACCGGACCCGAGTGGACCACCTGACCGCCGTGCTCACCGGCGCCCGGTCCGATGTCGACCACCCAGTCGGCGGTGCGGATGGTGTCCTCGTCGTGCTCGACGACGATCAGGGTGTTGCCGAGGTCCTTGAGCCGGACCAGGGTCTCGATCAGGCGTTGGTTGTCGCGCTGGTGGAGACCGATCGACGGCTCGTCGAGGACGTAGAGGACGCCGACCAGACCCGCGCCGATCTGGGTGGCCAGCCGGATCCGCTGGGCCTCGCCCCCGGACAGGGACCCGCTGGGCCGGTCGAGGGAGAGGTAGTCGAGGCCGACGTCGAGCAGGAAGTTGAGGCGCTCCTGGATCTCCTTGAGGACCCGCTCGGCGATCTGCTTCTCGCGGGTCGACAGCTCGAGCTCGCGCAGGAAGTCGGCGGTCTCGTTGATCGGCATCGCGCAGACCTCGGCGATCGACCGGCCGCCCATGGTCACCGCGAGGCTGACCGGCTTGAGACGACTGCCGCGGCACGCCGGGCAGGCGACCTCGCGCATGAAGCCCTCGAAGCGCTCGCGGCTGGTGTCGGACTCGGCTTCGGCATGGCGGCGCTCGACGTAGGACCGCACACCCTCGAACTCGGCGTAGTAGGCCCGCTGGCGTCCGTAGCGGTTGGTGGTCACCACGTGGACCTTGGTCGGGTGGCCGTCGAGCAGGCTCTTGCGCGCCTTGGCCGGCAGCTTGTCCCAGGGGGTGTTGAGGTCGAAGCCGAGCTCCTCCCCCAACGCACCCATCAGGCGGAGGAAGTAGTCGGCGACGTGGGCCTGGCTCCAGGGCTGGATCGCACCCTCGCCCAGCGTCGCCTGGCCGTCGGGAACGACGAGGTCGGGGTCGACCTCCATCCGGGTGCCGAGCCCGTGGCACTCGGGGCAGGCCCCGAACGGGGAGTTGAAGGAGAACGAGCGCGGCTCCAGCTCGTCGGTGTCGATCGTGTGGTCGTTGGGGCACGACATCTTCTCGGAGAACTTCAGCTCGCGACCGGGGTCCTTCACCGGCAGGTCGACGAAGTCGAGGAC
Organism: uncultured Actinomycetota bacterium; assembly: GCA_963805345.1. GTDB lineage: Bacteria > Actinomycetota > Actinomycetes > Propionibacteriales > Nocardioidaceae > Nocardioides. Next base: position 130,664 of record CAWDUA010000003.1, on the reverse strand, counting down.
CACCAGCCCGTTGGCCAGCCGGAGCGCGGTCTCGACGGAGTCGGTCAGCCGGCGCTTGGACGATGCCTTGACCGCGAGCCGGTCGACGACCACCTCGATGGTGTGCTTCTTCTGCTTGTCGAGCTTGGGGGGATCGTCGAGGGTGTGCGTGTCGCCGTTGACCCGGACCCGCGAGAACCCGTCGGTCTGGAGCTGCCGGAAGAGCTCGACGTACTCGCCCTTGCGTCCGCGGATCACCGGGGCCAGCACCTGGAAGCGGCGTCCCTCTTCGAGGGCGAGCACGCGGTCGACGATCTGCTGCGGGGTCTGCCGCTCGATCGGGGCGCCGCAGACCGGGCAGTGGGGCCGGCCGGCGCGCGCGTAGAGCAGGCGGAGGTAGTCGTAGACCTCGGTGATGGTGCCCACGGTGGACCGGGGGTTCTTCGAGGTGGACTTCTGGTCGATCGAGACCGCGGGCGACAGACCCTCGATGAAGTCGACGTCGGGCTTGTCCATCTGTCCGAGGAACTGGCGGGCGTACGCCGACAGCGACTCGACGTAGCGGCGCTGGCCCTCGGCGAAGATGGTGTCGAACGCCAGGCTGGACTTGCCCGAGCCGGACAGGCCGGTGAACACGATCAGGGAGTCGCGCGGGAGGTCGAGCGAGATGTCCTTGAGGTTGTGCTCCCGGGCGCCCCGGATGATGAGCTGGTCGGCCACTGGCTGAGGTCCCCTGGCTGGTCGTCTGGCTGTTCTGGGTCGGCGTTCGAACACATGTTCGTCCGCACGAGCTGCCAACGCAAGCCTGCCACGCCCCGCCGACACTCCATCCTACGAGGAGACGGAAGGCCGCACCTCACCCGGATTGCGGTGGCGCGACGGCAGGGACGGGTGGTGTTGGATGGATCCATGACCCCGACCGGGACCTCGGACCGCCGGCTCGCCCTCGACCTCCTCGGCGGGGCGACACACCGGGTGGTCCGCACCGTTGACGGCTTCCAGGACGGCGACTGGAGGGCGCCCTCGCTGTGCGCGGGCTGGACCCGCGCCCACGTGGTCGCCCACCTCGCGCTCAACGCCGAGGGCATGTCGGCGGCGCTGCACGGCGTGGTCAGCGCCGAGCCCGCGCCGATGTACGCCTCGGACGCGCGGCGCGACGGCGACATCGACGACCTGGCCGGAGCCGCCCCGAGCGAGATCCGCGACCGGCTCCTCGGCGGTACGACGGTCCTCCACGACGCGTTCGCCGCACTCACCGCCGCCGCGTGGGAGAGCCGCATCGAGCGGACGCCCGGAGGCCGGTCGATGCGCGTCACCTCGCTGCCGAGCATGCGGCTGCGAGAGGTCGAGATCCACCACGTCGACCTCGGCTCCGACTACCGCACGCGCGACTGGTCGCCGGCGTTCGCGACCCTGCTCATCGACGCGATGACCAAGCGGCTCGAACCACCGGAGCGCCTGGAGCTGCGGCCGCTCGACGTCAACCGCACCTGGGTGCTCGGCCCGGAGGCCGACGAGGGCGAGGTCGTCACCGGTCCCGCGGCCGACCTCGGCTGGTGGTTGACCGGCCGACCGGCTCCCGAGTCCCTGTCCTGCTCGCGCGGCGAGCTCCCCGCGATCGAAGGTTGGTGACGCATGGCACACGACTACACCGGCGAGGTGTCCCCCGGCGGCGAGCCGGATCGGCGCACCGCGGGCGCGTTGGAGATCACCAAGCTCGCCGTCGATCCGCAGATGCACAACAACTGCTATCTGCTGCGCTGCACCGACACCGGCGACCAGGTGCTCATCGACGCCGCCGACGAGCCCGACCGGCTGCTCGAGCTGATCGGCGACGGCGGCCTCACCACCGTGATCACGACCCACCAGCACTGGGACCACCATCGGGCCCTGCCGGCCGTCGTCGAGGCCACCGGCGCGGTCGTCGTCGCGGGCGAGCCCGACGCCGACGCGATCACCGAGCAGACCGGCGTCCAGGTAGACCATCGAGTCGGCGCCGACGACCGGATCGCGGTCGGCACCTGTTCGCTCGTGGTGATCCCGGTCGCGGGCCACACCCCGGGCTCGATCTGCCTGCTGTTCGACGACGGCTCCGGCCGGCCACACCTGTTCACGGGCGACTGTCTGTTCCCCGGAGGCGTCGGCAACACGCAGGGCGACCCCGAGCGGTTCGCCCAGCTGATCGAGGACGTCTCGTCCAAGCTCTTCGACCCCCTACCGGACGAGACCTGGTTCTACCCCGGTCACGGCAACGACTCGACGCTCGGCGTCGAGCGGCCGCACCTCGACGAGTGGCGCGAACGCGGCTGGTGATCCCCGGCACGGCCCCGGGCGGGGTCAGGGCTGCGGCACCGTCGAGGTGTCCACGCCGCGCCGGACGTAGACGGCGTAGGTGCGGGAGTTCTGGAGGAAGCCGATCACGGCCCGGGCCTGCGGCACACCGTCGTACTTCCACACGTCGGTCGCGCCGTCGCCGTCCAGCGGGTCGCCCCCGCACTGGTCGGCGAGGTTGCAGGCCGGGTACGTCGCGTCCGCCACCTCCTGGAGCCGGTGCGGTGCCGGGATCTCCCGCCACACGACGTACGGCTGTCTCCCGACCAGGAGGTCGGGGCACGAAGCCGGAACCGGCGACGTGGCGCACGAGCTGCTCGCACCGCAAGCGACCAGCATCAGGCACAGGAGCGGCAGCACGCCCAACCGGTTCCAGGCAGGGTGACCGGGTGGTCGCATTCCTCAGGATCGTGAGGTTGCCCCCACGCGGCAAGGCGGGCGGGCCGACCGCGCCACCGATGTCCACCCTATTCTCATGGGGAAGACCAGACCGTCCACGGAGGCCGCGTGACCAGTGAGCTCGTCCAGCCGCCCGACCCGGCCGACGACCGTCGACGTCCGGCCCGGCGCCATCGGCCGCGCGTGACTCACCCGCTGCGCGGCCGTCTGCGCGACGAGCCTGCCTCGCGCGCCGAGTTCCTCACCCAGACCCGAGACAGGAGTTCCCGATGAGCGCACCGATCGTCGTCGTGGGCGGCGGCCTGGCCGCCGGCACCTTCGTGACCCACCTCCGTGAGCGCGGGCACGACGGAGACGTGGTGCTGCTCGCCGAGGAGACCCACGCGCCGTACGAGCGGCCACCCCTGTCCAAGGACCTGCTGCTCGACAAGGGCACGCCCGACGACGCCGCCGTCCACGAGCCGGAGTGGTATGCCGCGCACGGCATCGACCTGCGGACCGGAACCGTCGCGACCGCGCTCGACCCGGCCGGCCGCCGCGTGCAGGCAGGCGGCGAGTGGCTCGACTACGACGACCTGGTGCTGGCCACCGGGGCGCGGCCGCGCCGCCTGCCGATGGCGGACGAGTCCGGCGTAGCGGTCGTCTACCTGCGCACCCTCGAGGACTCCCTCGCGCTGCGGGAGCACCTCACCGAGGGTGCCCGCGTCGGGATCATCGGCGGCGGCTGGATCGGGCTCGAGGTGGCGTCGGCAGCCCGGCAGCACGGCGCCGAGGTGACCGTCCTCGAGTCGCTCGACCTCCCCCTCCTCCGCGTCCTCGGGCCGGAGGTGGCGCAGGTGTTCGCCGATCTCCATCGCGAGCACGGGGTCGACCTCCGCACCGGCGTCCAGGTCACGGCCGTCACGTCGCGAGGCGACGGCGCGACGGTCGCCCTCGGTGACGGCCGAGCCCTCGACGTCGACCTGCTCGTCGTCGGGGTCGGCGTCGAGCCGAACACCTCGCTCGCCGAGAGCGCCGGCCTGACGGTCGACAACGGCATCCGCACCGATCCGCGACTGCGCACCTCCGACCCGCACGTCCACGCCATCGGCGACGTCGCGAACGCCGACCACCCCGTGCTCGGCCACCCGCTGCGCGTGGAGCACTGGGACACCGCCAAGAAGCACGGCCAGGCGCTCGCCGCGACGCTGACCGGCACGCCGACCGAGGCCGCCGACCTTCCCTACTTCTTCACCGACCAGTACGACCTCGGCATGGAGTACGTCGGTCATCCCGGGCCCGAGGGCTACGACCGGGTCGTGCTGACCGGCGACGTGCCCGGCCGGGTGTTCCGGGCATGGTGGCTGCGGGGCGACCGTGTCGTGGCGGCCATGCACGCGAACGACTGGGACGCGATCGACGAGATCCGGCGCGTGGTGGGCACCGACGAGCGCCCGACGTGACGCGATCGGTATCTGCGTCGGCTTGCTCTGGCTCTTACGCTCAGGGAGAGTAGGCCAGCCGTCATCTCGACGGCATCATCAGGGGGATCCATGAGCCACCAGTCCGGGACCGGCCGACGCCGGGGCACCTTCGCACTCGCCTCGGTCGCAGCGCTGGCGCTGGCCGGCGTGGCCGGGACGACGTCGTACGCCGCGGAAGGCAGTGGGCCCAAGGCACCGGCGTCGCCGCGCGCCTCGGTGCCGCATCTCGACCGCGGCTTCTACGACGTCCGTACGACCGCCGCGCAGACGCAGGCGTCCCTGCTCCGCACCGCCGAGGCCACCGGAAGCCGCCCGTCGGCCAGGGCGTTCGCGCAGGCGCCGGTCGACCAGACCGTCACCGACATCGACCCGAACACCGGGACCGTCCGGATGCGGACGCGCCTCGACGGCTTCCTCACTCCCGCCAGCAGCCAGGCACCCCGCACGATCGCCCTCGACTACGTCGCGGCCAACCACACCGAGCTCGGGCTGAGCGCCGGCGACCTCAACACCTTCCACCTGAAGCGCGTCTACCGCGACATCACCGGCGCCCACCACCTCTTCTTCACGCAGAGGATCGGCAACCACACGGTCATCAGCAACGGGCTCACGGCCACCGTGAACAAGGCCGGCCACCTGCTGACGGTCGGCGGCTCGCCGGTCACCCAGGCCACCTCGAGGATCGCCCCGGTGAGCTCGTCACCCGCGCTGCGCACGGCCGGAGAGGCCCTCGACGAGGCGCAGGACGCGACCGTTCCCGGCGCCGACGTCAGCCAGGACGGCGCGACCGGCGGTCTCTTCGTCGTCGGGAGGACGGCCCACCCGGCGTACCAGGCCATCGTGATGTCGTCGGACGACCCGGCCATGGTCGTGCTCGACGCGAACACCGGCCAGGTCCTGCAGCGCCGCCCGCTGGTCAACTACGAGAACAGCACCGGCCGCGCGTTCCGCTTCTTCCCCGGCGCCCACAAGGGCGGCAGGCAGGTGAAGGTCGACTTCACCCAGCACCACTGGCTGAGCCGCTCCGCCAAGATCCTCAGCGGGAACAACTCCCACACCTACTCCGACGTGAACGACAACAACCGGCCGTCGAAGAGCGAGGAGGTGCGCGCGCGGAGCGGACACGCCTGGAACTACCCGCTCAAGCCGTTCAAGCTGCCCTTCGCGAAGTCGTTCTGCGGCAAGCCCTGGCCCTGCTCCTGGAACCCGAACCAGCGGAACTCCTGGAAGACCAACCGGGCCCAGAACGCCACCCAGGTCTTCTACTTCGTCAACACGTGGCACGACCACCTGAAAGCGGCACCGATCGGCTTCACCGAGGCCGCCGGCAACTTCCAGAGGCGCAACCACGGCAAGCCCGGCAAGGGCGGCGACGCGGTCGACACCCAGACCGACGACGGCGCCAACACCGACCACGGCCTGCCCGATGGTGCCCACATCGACAACGCCAACATGGGGACGCCGCCCGACGGCCGCAGCCCGCAGATGCAGATGTACCTGCAGCACCAGCCGTTCACGTCGTACCCGGGCGGAGACCCGTTCTCGCCGACCAACGTCGGCGACGAGGCCGACACCGTCTACCACGAGTACACCCACGGGCTCTCCAACCGTCTGAACGTCGACGTGCAGGGTCGCTCCACGCTCGGCGGCATCCAGGCCGGCGCGATGGGCGAGGCGTGGAGCGACTGGTACGCCATGGACTACCTGGTCCGTCACCATCTGCAGCGCGACCGAGCGGCTCAGGCCGACGTCCGGCTCTTCCTCTACGACGGGAAGGGCGTCAACTACGACCGCACCGAGCCGATCGACTGCAAGGTCGGCCAGAAGCAGCTCGCTCTGCAAGGGAGCTCTGACCGGACACCGCGGCGGCTACACCTACGCCGACTACGGGAAGGTCGTCGGTGGACCCGAGGTCCACGGCGACGGCGAGATCTGGGCCCAGACCCTGTGGAGCCTGCGCGCCGCCATCGGCTCGAGCAAGTCCGAGGCTGTCGTCACCCGGGCGATGGAGCTGGCGCCGTACAACCCGTCGTTCCTCGACATGCGCAACGCGATCCTGGTGGCCGACACCTCGGTCTTCGGGGGCAAGCAGCGCGCCGCCATCTGGAAGGTCTTCGCCAGCCGCGGGATGGGCTTCTACGCCGGGTCGTTCGGCGGCTACGACACCCGTCCGGCCGACGACTTCCACATCCCGCCCGACTCGATCGAGACGGGCACGATCAGCGGTGTCGTCAAGAAGAACGGCAACCCGGTCACGGGAGCGACGGTGCGACTCGCCTTCCAGGGTGCCGGTGCCGCCAACCCGATCACGACGACCGACGGCACCGGTCACTACACGCTGGATGTGCCGGTGGGCACCTACCTCAAGCTCCAGGCCTCCGGGGGCGGCATCACGACCCAGCGCACGTCGGTCACCGTCACCGGCGCAGGGACGACGGCCAACTTCATCCAGTGACCCGGCAGGCGGGCCCGGCTCATCTCAGTCCGAGCGCCGCGCACGCGTCGGCGATACCGGCACAGACCTCATCGGCCGACACCGCCCCGGAGTCGACGACGTCTCGCACGTGCGCACGCGTGACCACCTGACCCGGCACCAACAACGCCTCGACGTCACGACCGGGTGAGCGCGGATCGACGTAGGGACTCAGCGCCAGTCCGGCGCTCGTGGGCGTCCTTCCGGCGACGAGCGCCGCCGCCAGCCCGGCGGCGGCATCGGCCTCGGCGCGAGGGTCGACGAACACGGTCATGCTCTGCTGGCCGGTCACCACCTGGCGCAGCCCCTGGGCGCCCGAGCCCTGCCCTGTGACGGCCACCTCGCCGTTGCGACCGTCGCGGGCCAGCACGCCGATCACCGCGTCCGCGATGCCGTCACTGGCGGCGACGACCCCGTCGACCTTGCCTCCCGCCGCGTCGAGGGCGATGAAGAACGTCGTGCCGGCGTTCGCGTCACGCCACCCCTTGACCGCCGCCTCTTCCTCGATCGTGACCCGACCCTCGGCGGCCAAGGGGTCGAGCACCTCGTGCACGCCCTTGTCCTGGAGCACGGCACCGTTGTCCACGTCGGTCCCACCGTCCACGATGATGAGCCGGGGATCCGTGACGCCCTGCTGAGCCAGGCAGTCGACCAGCGTCTCGGCCTGCATCCTCCCGATCGACTCCGCGTCGAAGGACACGAAGAAGCGGGCACTGCCCCCTTGTGTGAGGCGGTCGTAGTCGATCACGTCCACCCCGGCCCGGTCCGCTGCGGCCTCCACCTGGACCCCTGAAGGGTTGTCGATCGGGTCGACGACCAGCACCTTGACTCCCCGGTCGATCATCCGTTGCGCCCTGGCGACGAAGGAGCGGGCGCTGCCAGGGGTGGACATCTCGACGGTGAGCCCGCGGGCCTCGAGCGCCTTCGCCACGAACCGTGGGTCTCCGCCGTACGGACGCGCCCCGCCGCGGGTACGCGGGACCAGGACGCCGACCCTGCCTCTCACCGTGCCCAGGTCGAGGGTCGGGGTGGATGCCGCCGAGGGGGTCGGGGGCACGATCGAGCACGCGGCCGTGACCGTCCCGTCTCCGGAGGGTCGTCGGGGCGAGGGATCGTCGTCCCCGGCCCCGCTACAGCCGCAGAGGACGACCGCCATGACGACTCCGAGGAAGGCGCGGGGCGCCGACATCCTGGGCACTGCTTGCTCCTCCCCGCGGTCGTGCGGCGGCCGTCCGGACATCGTGGATGCCCCAGCGTGAACCTATCCGGCCGGGCCGCAAGGCGGGAACGTGATCAGGCCGCTCCCGGGCTGTCGGGGCGGGAACCGCCGTGGCGAGCGCCATCGGCCGGGACAGGAGTCGCGGCCTGGTCGCCGCGGTAGGTGGTCATCACGCTCACGGGGTCACTCAGCAGGCTCCCGAACGCCACCTCGGCGGCACCCAGCAGGGGGGCGTCCGATCCCAGCGCGCCGGAGCGCACCGCGATGTTCTGGGCGAAGTCGATGGCGTCTCGCTCGTGGAGCGTCTCCATCACCCGGTCCCTGCGAGCGTCCAGGACCTGGCCCAGGGTCCCGCCGAGCACGATCACCTCGGGGTTGAACAGCCGCGCCAACGCACGCAGGCCGAACCCGAGCCAGTACGCCGTCTCGTCGACGGCGCGCACCGCCTTGCGGTCGCCCTCCTCGGCGGCGCGGATCACCTCCGTGACCGCTGCGCGGCCCCCACCGGTCAGGCGGCCGGCCGAGCTGAGGAGGCGGTTGGCCCCGATCTTGGTCTCCCAGCAACCGCGCGAGCCACAGCGGCACAGCGCTCCTTCGCTGTCCACCATCAGGTGGCCCACTTCTCCCGCGTAGCCCTCGACACCGCGGAGCGGCTGGCCGCGGACCAGGAATCCACCACCGATACCGACGGTGCCCCCCACGTAGGCGACCTCGGCCGCACCGACCGCGGCGCCGTACAGATGCTCGGCCAGGACACCGAGGTCGGCGTCGTTCCCGACCACGACCGGGAGGGACAGGGAGTCAGCCAGGAGGTCGACGAACTGGACGTCCGTCCAGCCCAGGTTGGGCGCGAAGTGCACCAGCCCGTCTGCCGAGCGAACCAGGCCCGGCACCGAGACTCCTACCCCCAGCACCGCCGTGTCAGGTACCGCGCTGAGCACCTCGCGACACATCTGCGCAGCGGAGTCGACCACCGGGCCCACCTCGTGGACACCCGGCTGATGGAGCCGCTCCCGGCGGTGGTGCATCTCGCCGCCCAGACCCACGATGCCGACGACGATGCGGTCCACGTCCAGCATCACGACCAGCACTCCCACGTCGGCGCGGGGCGAGACCACCAAGGAGGGCCGACCCGACCGTCGTCGGGTCCGGCGCTCACCTTCGACGCTGACCTGGTCGGGCTGGAGCTCCTCGACCAGTCCGACCTCTTCGAGCAGGGACGTCAGGTCGCCGATGGTGCTCCGGTTGAGGCCCAGCTCCTGGGTCAACCGGGCCCGGGTCGTGGGCCCGTGGTGATGGACCCAGGTCAACAGCGCGCTGGTGTTGACGCGTCTCAGCTCTTCGTGGCTGATCCCCGTCTTGGTCGAGGTCGGCATGAGCGGGCATCCAGGTCGGGCGTCATGCCCGACCGGAGGCCGAGGCCCGCCGACGACTGATCGCGTCGACCGACGCCGCCAGGAGGAGCACCGCGCCGGTGATGATGTAGACCCGGCCCTGGGACTGCCCCTGGAGGGTCATGCCGTTGATGATCACCGCGATCACGCTGGCGCCGAGCAGCCCGTCGAGGGGGCGCCCCTTGCCGCCGAAGAGGCTGGTGCCGCCGATGACGGCCGCACCCACGGCGTAGAGCAGGGTCTCCGCCCCACCGGTCTGCGGGTTGACCGAGTTGGTCCGGCTGGCCAGCAGGATGCCACCGACCGTGGCCAGCGTCGAGCACATCATGAAGCACGAGATGCGCACCCAGGAGACGCTGATACCCGCGCGTCGGGCGGCCTCGGCGTTGCCACCGACGGCGTAGACGTGGCGACCCCAGGCCGTGCGGGTGAGCAGGAACGTGAGCAGCACCAGCAGCGCGCCGACGATGGGCACCACGATCGGGACGCCCTTGAGGGAGGCCAGGAACACGTTGCGGCTGCGCTCCTGCGAGAGGTACGCCGTGGCGCCGAGCAGCAGGACGGCCATGGTGCCCGACTTCAGGGCCCAGACGACCAGAGGCGGGGTCGGGAGGCCGGCGCGGGACCGGGAGAGCTGGCGCCGTAGCGACAGCCCGGCATAGGCCGACGACCACCAGCACCGCGAACACCCAGCCCAGCCACACCGGCATGTTCTTGTTCATGATCGCGAGGATCGCGTCGTTGCGGTACGCGATCGTGCCGCCGGCCCCGGTCTCGATGAGGAGGACGCCCTGCAGGGCGAGGAAGTAGGCCAGGGTCACCACGAAGGACGGCACGCCCAGCCGCGCGACCAGCAGACCGATGCTCAGGCCGATCACCGTGCCGCAGAGCAGTGCGACGATCAGGGCGGGCACCCAGGGCCAGCCGTGGTTGGTCATCAAGATGCCGAGCACGCCGGCGGTGACGCCACCGGTGTAGCCCGCCGACAGGTCGATCTCGCCCAGCAGCAGCACGAAGACCAGGCCCATCGCGAACACGGCGATCGCCGACCCCTGCAGGATCAGGTTCGCGAAGTTGAACGCGTTGGTGAAGGCCGACCCGGACAGGAAGGTGAAGACGAGCACCAGCACGATCAGGCCGGCGATGGCCGGCAGGGCTCCGACGTCGCCACCGCGGAGCCGGATGACGTAGTCGTCGAAGGTCCCCTTCAGGGACTGGCGGACCACGGGCTGCTCGCCCTCGCGGACCACGGGCTGCTCGTCCTGCGACGTGGCACTCATGCGTCTGCCCCCTTGGCGGTCGGTTCGTAACCGGTGGCGCGGCCGGTCGTGATCAGCTCGACCACCTGGCTGTTCGTGACCTCGGCGGTCGAGACCTGCGCGACCATCTCGCCGAGGTAGAGCACGGCGATCTCGTCGGCGACCTGGAAGACGTCGTTGAGGTTGTGGCTGATCAGGGCGACGCCGAGGCCGCGGTCGGCCAGGCGGCGGACCAGGGCGAGGACCTGCTCGGTCTGGGCGACGCCGAGCGCGGCGGTGGGCTCGTCGAGAATGACCACCTTGGAGTTCCAGAGGACGGCCCGGGCGATGGCGACGGTCTGACGCTGTCCACCCGAGAGCGAGGCGACCTGCGTGCGCACCGACTGAAGGGTCCGCACGGACAGCCCGTCGAGGGTGGTCCGTGCCCGCTGCTCCATCAGCGCTTCGTCCAGGAGGCCGGTCTTCAGCTGCTCCCGGCCCAGGAACATGTTGTGGACGACGTCGAGGTTGTCGCACAGCGCGAGGTCCTGGTAGACGACCTCGATGCCCAGTTCGTTCGCCTCGCGCGGGCTGTGCACGGTGACCGGCTGGTCCTCGAAGAAGTACTCACCCTTGTCGAAGGCGTGGATCCCCGCGATGCCCTTGATCAGGGTGCTCTTGCCCGGCGCCGTTGTCGCCGACGAGCGCGGTGACCTGGCCCGGGAAGACGTCGAAGTCGACGCCGCGGAGCACGTGGACCGCGCCGAAGCTCTTCTCGATGCCGCGCAGGCTCAGCAGCGGGGTCCCGGTGGCGGGAGCCGGACGCTCGGTGTCAGTGGCAGTCATGTGGTCGAGACCTCCCGGGTCTGGGCAGGCTGCGGTGGGACAGGCTCACGAGGGTGCCGGCCCGGAGGCCGGCACCCTCGTGCGCAGGATCAGCTGATGCCGGCCTGCTGGCACAGCTTGGCGTACGGCCCGGTGCAGACATCGGAAGCCTTGACGAACCCGTCGTCGAAGGGCTTCTTGATGTTCGCCTTGGTGATCGACTCCGGCGTGGCCAGAGCCGACTTCACGGGCTGGTTGGTGGTCGGGTCGGTGACCGACCCGGTCGCCAGCGCGTCAGCGCCGGCCTTGTCACCGTTGATGATGTCGATCGCGAGCTTCGAGGCCAGCTCGGCCTCGAGGTCGGTGTTCTTGTAGACGGTCATGCACTGGTTGCCGGCCATGATCTGCTGCAGACCCCCGACGCTGGCGTCCTGACCCGTGATCGGAACCTTGCCGGCGAGACCGTTGGCCTTGAGCCGGGCGATGATGCCGCCGGCCATCGTGTCGTTGGCGGAGACGATGCCGTCGATCTTGCCGTTGTTCTTGCTGTAGAGACCGTCGAAGGCGTTGGCCGCCTTGTTGGCGTCCCACTCGCCGGAGACGTCACCGACCAGCTTGTAGGCACCGGAGTCGATCTTGGCCTTGAGCGCCTTGGCGTAGCCCTCCTTGAACAGGGACGCGTTGTTGTCGGTCTCGGCGCCGTTGATGTAGATGATGTTGGCGGTCTTCTTGCCGTCGGCCGTCAGGCACTTCTCGAGGCCCTGGCCCATCAGCTCGCCGACCTTCACGTTGTCGAACGACACGTAGTACGACGCGCCGCCACCCGGGGTGAGGCGGTCGTAGTCGATGCTGCTGATGCCGGCCGCGGTCGCCTTCTTCAGGCAGGCCGCACCCGACTCGGGGTCGAGGTTGACGATCATCAGGACCTTGACGCCCTCGTTGATCATCGAGTCGCAGATCGTGCCGAACTTGGCGGTGTCACCGCCGGCGTTCTGGATGTCCGAGCCGACGCCCGCGGCCTTGAACGCGGCATCCAGGCTGGGCCGGTCGTTGTTCTCCCAGCGAGGCGACGTGGTCGCGTCGGGCAGGATCACCCCGACCGTCCCCTTGGTCGCAGCGCTCGACCCCCCCGAGCTGGCAGAGCTGCTGTTGCTGCCGCCGCAGGCAGTCAGCGCGAACACGCCCACTGCTCCCACGGCCGCGAGGCTTGCCCACTTCGATGTTGCCATCGACTCATCCTTCTTTCCGCTCGGACGTGCCTTCCGCGGTCACAACCTGCTTTGTGGCCACCTTCACGCCTTATGTTGTCGGCCACAACATAACCGGCTAGGGTGGGCCTGCCAACCCCCTGGAACGGTGAGTTTGTTGGATTGCGGGAGAAAATGGTCACAATCTGGTGACGGAGGCCCCGCTCGAGGACCGTTCCTCGACCGAGAGGAAATGCGATGCCCGACCTGACGCCCTCCCCCGCGGACAAGTTCTCCTTCGGTCTGTGGACCGTCGGCTGGCAGGGCGTCGACGTCTTCGGTGGCGCGATCCGGCCGCCGATGGACCCTGCGTACGCGGTCCATCGACTGGCCGACCTCGGCGCCTACGGCATCACCTTCCACGACAACGACGTCTTCGCCTTCGACGCCGACGCGGCCGAGAAGGAGGCCGCGCTCGGGTCCCTGCGGCGTGCCCTCGACGAGACCGGCCTCGGGGTGCCCATGGTCACCACCAACCTGTTCTCGCATCCCGTGTTCCGCGACGGCGGCTTCACCAACAACGACCGCGACGTCCGACGCTTCGCTCTGCGCAAGGCGGCGGACAACATCGACCTCGCCGTCTCGCTCGGCGCCGAGGTGTTCGTCGCCTGGGGCGGCCGCGAGGGCGCCGAGTCGGGCGCCAGCAAGGACATCAGGGCCGCCCTGGACCGCTACGCCGAGGCCTTCAACGTGCTGGGCGCCTACGTGCTCGAGCAGGGTTACGACCTCCGCTTCGCCATCGAGCCCAAGCCCAACGAGCCGCGGGGCGACATCCTGCTGCCGACCGTCGGCAACGCGCTCGCGTTCATCAACGAGCTGGACCACCCCGAGCTGGTGGGCGTGAACCCGGAGGTCGGGCACGAGGAGATGGCCGGCCTGAACTTCTCCCACAGCCTCGCCCAGGCGCTGTGGCACGGCAAGCTCTTCCACGTCGACCTCAACGGCCAGCACGGCCCGCGCTTCGACCAGGATCTCCGGTTCGGTGCCGGCAACGTGCGCGGCGCCTTCTGGACCGTGGACATCTTGGAGTCGGGCGGTTACGAGGGTCCGCGACACTTCGACTTCAAGCCTCCGCGCACCGAGGACGACAACGGCGTGTGGGCCTCAGCGGAGGGCTGCATCCGCAACTACTTGATCCTGCGCGAGAAGTCACGCGCCTTCCGGGCCGATCCCGACGTGCAGCAGGCGCTGCGAGCTGCCCGCGTCGACCAGCTGTCCGTGTCGACGCTCGCCGCCGGCGAGTCCCTCGCGGACGTGCGTGCGGAGTCGTTCGACCCCGAGGCGGCGGCTCAGCGCGGCATGGCGTTCGAGGCTCTCGACCAGCTGGCGCTCGAGCACCTCTACGGCGTGCGGGGCTGACCGTGCCCCTCGTGGCCGGGGTCGACTCCTCGACCCAGTCGTGCAAGGTGCTCGTGGTCGACGCTGCCACCGGAACCGTCGTCCGACGTGGGAGGGCACCGCACCCTGACGGCACCGAGGTGCATCCCGACCACTGGTGGACCGCTCTGCGCGCGGCCGTCGCCGACGCCGGTGGTCTCGACGACGTCGCCGCCGTGTCGGTGGGCGGTCAGCAGCACGGCATGGTGGCCCTCGACGAGGCGGGCGACGTCGTCCGGCCGGCTCTGCTGTGGAACGACACCCGGTCGGCCACCGCCGCCGCCGAGCTGACCGCCGAGCTGGGCGGACCCGAGGCCTGGGCCGACGAAGTGGGGCTGGTTCCGGTCGCCTCGTTCACCGTCACCAAGCTGCGTTGGCTCGCCGAGCGCGAGCCGGACGCTGCGGCCCGCACGGCCGCGGTCTGCCTCCCGCACGACTGGCTCACCTGGCAGCTGGCCGGTACCCCCGACGAGATCGTCACCGACCGCAGCGACGCCAGCGGGACCGGCTACTGGTCGGCCGCCAGTGGCGCGTACGTCCCCGAGCTGCTCGCCCGAGCCCTGGGACACGCAGCGCGCACGCCACGCGTGGCCGCCCCGGACGAGGCGGCCGGTACGGGCGCCGAGGCGGACTGGCTCCTGGGTCCGGGATGCGGGGACAACGCCGGCGCCGCCCTCGGGCTCGGCGCGTCCCCGGGCGACGTCGTGGTGTCCCTGGGCACCTCGGGCGTGGTCACCGCGGTGTCGCTGGTGGCGGCTGCTGACGCGACCGGCACCGTGGCCGGTTTCGCCGACGCCACGGGTCACTTCCTGCCGCTGGTGGCGACCTTGAACGCAGCCCAGGTCCTCGACGTCACGGCTCGCCTGCTCGGCGTCGACCATGCCGGGCTCAGCGAGCTCGCCCTCTCCGCGGCCCCCGGCGCCGGAGGGATCGTGCTGGTGCCCTACCTCCAGGGTGAGCGGACGCCGGACCGGCCCGACGCGACCGGCTCCTTCCTCGGACTGACCCTTGCCGGCACGACTCCCGCCCACGTCGCCCGAGCCGCGGTCGAGGGATTGTGGTGCGGGCTCGCCGACGGGCTCGAGGCGCTCCGGGCGAACGGTGCCGCCGTCAACCGGGTGCTGCTGGTCGGCGGCGCCGCTGCCTCCCCCGCCGTCCGGCAGATCGGTGCCGAGGTGCTGGGCCTGCCGATCGACGTACCGCCGCCCGAGGAGTACGTCGCCCTGGGGGCGGCTCGTCAGGCCGCGTGGGTGCTCGACCCGACGTCCGGCCCGCCCCCGTGGAACGGTGGTCGCACGACCAGCCACACCCCGCTGACCGGGTCGGGGCCAGCCGTGCGGGCTCGCTATGCGGAGGCCCGGGAGCTCACCCTCCGCAGGCTCGACGACGCCTGACCCGGGATCTCGGGAAGGAAGACCCTCCCCGGTCGGGGTGACTGCTCAGTAACATCGCCGGCGTGTCCTACCTCCGACGCCAGCTGGTCACTGCCGCCCTCACCGCGAACGCCCTGCGCCCGCCGCCCACCAGCAACATGCGGGTCGGACTCTGGTCGTTCGTCTTCGGCTGGCCGACCGGTGAGCTGGCGCCACAGCTGCTCGCGCTGACCGCGGCCGACACGGCCGTCCACGTCGCGCGCGGCAAGCGGAGCCGACTCGGGCTGCTGCTGGCGGGAGCCAGCGCGGTGGGCCTCACCCACCTGGTGCGACAGAGCCGGCAGGTCCAGGTGCTCGCCGAGCAGTCGCTCGTCGACAGCCTCGGTGAGGAGTACGTCGACCGACCCGGTGAGCGCCCGACCACTGTCGACCTCGCGACGCCCTGGCGGAAGCTGCTCAACCCCTTCAGCCGTCGTGACCCACGCGTCCACGTCGACCGGGACCTCCGTTACAGCGACGCCGGCAAGCGCGGCCTGCTCGACATCTACCGGCCGGCCGCCCGTGAGGTGGTCGGCGCTCCCGTGCTGGTCCAGGTGCACGGCGGCGGATGGACGCTCGGGTCCAAGGACGAGCAGGGCATCCCCCTCATGCAGCGGATGGCGGAGCGGGGTTGGGTCTGCGTGGCCATCAACTACCGACTCGCGCCCCGCGACGCCTTCCCGGCCCAGATCATCGACGTGAAGAGAGCGATCGCCTGGGTCAAGGAGCACATCGAGGAGTACGGCGGCGACCCGTCGTACGTGGTGATCACCGGCGGCTCCGCCGGTGGCCACCTCGCCGCTCTGGCGGCGCTGACCCCGAACGACCCGGAGTACCAGCCCGGCTTCGAGGGCGCTGACACGCGGGTCCAGGCCGCCGTGCCGTTCTACGGCGTCTACGACTTCGCGGGCGCCACCGGGCTCACCAACGCGCTCCTGATGCGCGACCGCTACCTGGCTCCCAAGATCGTCCAGCGCACCTGGGACGAGGATCCGGAGATCTTCGAGCACGCGTCGCCGATCCTGAGGATCACGCCCGACGCCCCCGACTTCTTCGTCCTGCACGGTGACCACGACTCGCTGGTCGCCGTCGAGCAGGCCCGACTGTTCGTCTCGGCGCTCCGCGAGACCTCCAAGAACAGCGTGGCCTACGCGGAGTTCCCAGGCACGCAGCACGCCTTCGACGTCTTCCCGTCGATCCGCTCCGAGCACGTGGTGCGAGCCGTCGAGCGCTACCTGGAGTGGCATCGCGCGCGTCGCTGACGGCGGTGGTGGGCGATGACACGCCGGGTGCCCCACCTGCGCGCGGCTTTGGATAGCCTGCCAGCGCCATGACCGACACCGAGGGGCTGCTCGCGCTGGCGCGAGCCGCCCGAGGCTTCATGCCCGACGACGAGGGCCTCGCGCTTCACCGGCTCGCGCTCGAGCGACTCCCCCGCGGCCCGGCGGTCGAGATCGGCACCTACTGCGGCAAGTCCGCGCTCTACCTCGGGGCGGCTGCGCGCGAGGTCGGCGGCGTCGTGTTCACCGTCGACCACCACCACGGGTCGGAGGAGAACCAGGCCGGCTGGGCGCATCACGACCCGACGCTCGTCGACCCGGCGACCGGGCGCATGGACACCCTCCCGTTCTTCCGTCGGGCGATCGGCGAGGCCGGGCTCGAAGACGTCGTCATGGCCGTCGTCGGAGCCTCGGCCACCGTGGCGTCGTGCTGGCGCACGCCGATCTCCCTGCTCTTCATCGACGGTGGGCACGGCAACGAGCCGGCTCACGCCGACTACCACGGGTGGGCACGCTGGGTGATGCAGGACGGACTGCTCGCGATCCACGACGTGTTCCCCGACCCTGCCGACGGGGGGCGACCGCCGTACGAGATCTACCTGCGCGCGCTGGGCTCCGGCGCCTTCATCGAGGTCGAGGCGGTCGGGTCGCTGCGGGTGCTGCGCCGTTGGTCAGGCGTGGCGGGCGAGCGCGTCGGCTGAGGCGCAGCCGCACTCGAGGGCCAGCGGCACCGGGTCGCGCACCAGTCCCACTCCGCGGACCAGGTCGCTGCCGGGAGTCCGCCCGGCCAGGGCGTCGTAGGCGAGCAGCACGGCCGCCGTGGTGAACGTGGTGTGCTCGGCCGGCCAGTGCACGTCGTCGGGGTAGACGTAGCCGGTCCAGTAGCCACCTTCGGAGTTGCGCAGCCGCTGGGTGTCCACGAAGAGGCGGATCGCGGCCTCGCGATCGCCGAGAGCGTCGAGGGCCAGGGCGAGCTCGCAGGACTCGGCGCCGGTGACCCAGGGATCGGTGTCGACGCACCGCACCCCCAGCCCGGGCACCACGAAGTCCTGCCACCGGCTCTCGATGAGGGTGCGCCCGGCGTCGCCGCGGACGGCGCCGCCGAGCACGGGGTAGTACCAGTCCATGGAGTACGTCGACTTGTCCAGGAAGTGATCGCGGTGCTCGCGGAGCGCGTGGCCCAGGCGCCCGGCGGCGAGCTCCCAGCCGGGCTGCGGGTCGTCGAGGAGCTCGGCGAGGGTCAGCCCCGCCCGGAGGGCGTGGTGGATGCTCGACGATCCCGCGAGGAGCCCGTCACGGTTGACACGGGCGGGGCCGTCCGCCGTCCACTCCTGCGCCCAGGCGATGCCGCCGAACGGCAGCTGGAGCGACGTCGTGAAGTCGAGCGCGGCCCGGACCGTCGGCCACAGGGCCTCGACGAACTGCTCGTCGCGGCGCACCAGCCAGTGGTGCCAGACACCGACCGCGACGTACGCCGCCATGTTGGTCTCGCCGCTGGCGTCCTCGACGACGCCGCCGACCGTCTTCATCGGCCACGAACCGTCGTGCCGCTGGGTGCCACGAACCCACTGCCAGGCGCGGTCGACGGCGTCGTACCGGCCGGCCAGCAGGAGTGCCATGGCGGCCTCGACGTGGTTCCAGACGTCGGTGTGCCCGCCGACCGTCCACGGGATCGCGCCGTCGAGCTCCTGGACCGCCTCGATGGCTCGCCCTGACCTGACGAGCTGGTCGTCGGTGAGCAGGTCAGGAGGCATCGCCGGCTCCGGGCTTGTGGAGGTAGACGACCAGGCTCTTCCCGATCAGCGGGTTGAGCGCCTTCTCGGCCCAGCGGGTGGTCCGCGGCGCCTTCATGATGTCCCACACCAGCAGGCGGTGGTAGGCCTTCGCGAGCGGGTGGTCGTCCTTCTCGACGCCGACCGCGCACTTGATCCACCAGTACGGCGCGTGCAGGCCGTGGGCGTAGTGGCGACCGTCGTAGGCGAGACCGGCGTTGACCGCCTTGCTGACCAGCTCGGCGTCGGAGTAGATCCGGATGTGGCCACCCGGCGTGTTGTGGTAGTCCTCGGAGAGCTTCCAGCAGATGACCTCGGGCAGCCAGCGCGGCACGGTCAGCGCGATCGTCCCACCGGGACGCAGCACCCGGACCAGCTCGCCGAGTGCCTGGATGTCGGCCGGCACGTGCTCGAGGATCTCGGCCGCGACGACGCGGTCGAACTCGCCGTCGGCGAACGGCAGCGAGAGCGCGTCGCCCTCCTTGACGTCGGCCTGGGCGCCGGCGGGGACCTCCCCCGCCTCCGCCATCGCCACGAACACGTCGCGCACCCGCGACAGCTCGTCGGCGTCCTGGTCGAACGCGACGACGTCGGCTCCCCTGCGGTACATCTCGAAGGCGTGACGTCCGGCGCCACAGCCCAGGTCGAGGACCCGGTCGCCGGGGCGCAGCCCCAGGCGGTCGAAGTCAACGGTCAGCACGGCTCCCCCTCGCGAAGTCGGCGATCGCTTCCTCGTACGCCGCAGCGGTCGCGAGCGCGGCGGCCCGCCAGCTGAACAGCTCCTCGACCCGGCGACGCCCGGCGGCACCGTAGCGGGCACGACGTTCGGGGTCGTCGAGCAGCGCTCCGACGGCCGCGGCGAGCTCGCGCGACGTCGCCCGGCGTGACCAGGTCGGCGCACAGCCCGTCGGGGCCGACGACCTCGGGGATGGCGCCGGCACGCGACACGACGAGCGGCGTCGCGGTCGCCATCAGCTCCGCGGTCGGCAGGGAGAACCCCTCGTAGAGGCTCGGGACGCACGCCAGCTCGGCCGAGCCCATCAGCGCGACCAGCTCGGCGTCGCTGACGCCGTGCACGAAGCGCACGTGGTCGCGGATGGAGAGCTCGTCGAGCAGTCGCTCGGTCCGGCCGCCGACGATCGGCTTGGTGACGAGCAGGAGCTCGAGCTCCGGCCGCTCGGTGCGGAGCTTGGCGAAGGCCTCCAGCAGCGTCGCGATCCCCTTCAGGGGGGCGTCCGCGCTCGCCATCGCGAGGATCCGGCCCGGGACACGGGCCTCGATCGGCGGCACGAAGCTGTCCTCGACCCCGAGCAGCACCGGACGGACGCGGTCCGGCCGGACGCCGAACTCGCGTACGACGTCGGTCGCCGACGACTCGGACGGGGTCAGCACCATCCGCATGCTCTTCGCCACGCGGGCCTGCATCCGGACGAAGCCGTACCAGCGGCGCAGGGTCAGCCGCTTGCGGAGGGTGGGCGCCGCGGCCAGGTCGATCCGCCGGTCGACGCTGATCGGGTGGTGCACCGAGACGACGAGCGGGAGGCCGATGGCCTCCTCGAGCCCGAGGAGGGGCGAGCCGAGGGTCTGGTTGTCGTGGACGATGTCGAAGTCGCCCGCCCGCTCGCGCAGCAGCCGGAGCACGCGGCGGCTGAAGGTGCGCGGCTCGGGGAACCCGGCCGTCCACATGGTCAGCACCTCCTCGACGTCGACGAGATCGCGGATCTCCGACGGGCGCGGGATCCGGAAGGGGTCGGGCTCGCGGTAGAGGTCGAGGCTGGGCACCTCGGTCAACCGGACCCCCGGGTCCAGCTCGGGGTAGGGCTGCCCGGAGAAGACCTCGACGTCGTGGCCGAGAGCGACCAGCTCGCGGCTCAGGTGTCGGAGGTAGACACCCTGGCCGCCGCAGTGCGGCTTGCTGCGGTACGACAGCAATGCGATACGCACGAGCCCTGCCTTCCGGTCCGGATCGACCGGCGCGCGATGCTACCCACCGGTACGCCGACCCTAACCGGAGGCGTCCACCGATGAACGATCAGGTGCCCTCGCTGGAGTGCCCGGGGAAGACGTGGGCCGACGGGTCGATCACGACGGCCGCGTTGTTGACCGCCGTGGCGGCCTCGCCGAAGCCGACCGCGATCAGGCGGACCTTGCCGGGGTACTCGGTGATGTCGCCGGCCGCGAAGACGCGGGGCAGGTTGGTCCGCATGGCGGCGTCCACCACGATGTGCCGCTTCTGCACCTCGATCCCCCACTGCTGGAGCGGCCCGAGGTCGGCCACGAATCCGAGGGCGGCGACCACCGCCTGTGCGGGACGGCGTACGGGCTCGTGGCCGTCCACGGTGATCTCCACCTCGGACACCGTCGGCTCCCCGAAGAGCCCGGTCACCTGGGCCTTGGTGATGATCTCGACCTTCGAGTCCCGCACCGCCTGCACGGTGCGCTCATGGGCCCGGAAGCCGTCGCGGCGGTGGACGAGCGTGATCGAGCGGGCCACCGGCTCGAGGTGGAGCGCCCAGTCGAAGGCGGAGTCGCCGCCGCCGACGATGATGACGTCCTTGCCGGCATACGGCGCGAAGCTCGGCACGAAGAACTCCATGCCGCGTCCCAGCCACCCGTCGCCGGCCGGCAGCGGACGCGGGCTGAACTTGCCGATGCCGGCGGTGATCAGCAACGCCTTGGTCCGTACCTCACTGCCGTCGTCGAGGGTCACGGTCACGTGGTCCTCGGCCTCGGCGAGCCCGACGGCGGTCCGGTCGAGGAGGTAGTCGGGCTCGGCCGTGTTGGCCTGCTCGACCAGCCCCTCGACGAGGTCGCGCCCCTTGATCGTGGGGAAGCCGGCGACGTCGAGGATCTGCTTCTCCGGGTACATCGCCGTGATCTGCCCCCCGAGCTCGGGGAGGGAGTCGACCACCGCGACGCGGAGCCCCCGGAACCCGGCGTAGTAGGCGGCGTACAGGCCGGTGGGGCCTGCCCCGATGATGGCCAGGTCTGTCTCGAGTTGTCCCACGTCGCTCCCTTTCCGGAGTCGTTCACCCAGTCTGCACGTTGCCGACGAGCCAGCCGCGGTCGGTGCGCACCATGGTCACGAGCGCACGCCGGGCGTTGTACGACGGGGCGCCACCGCTGGTGACGACCCTCTGGTCGAGGAAGAGCAGCGCCTGCACCTCGTCGGGAGACGCGCGCACGACCCCGGAGGCCGCCACCTTGGTCGTCGTCCGGGTCCGCGACGAGACGACCCGCTGCCGGACCGGCGCCGCGGTCGCCCGGTAGGCCCGCGCGAACGAGTCCGTCATCAGCCCGGCGGCGCGATCGAGGTGTGCGTCGTAGTCCTGCCACGAGACGGTGAAGATCGCGGCGGCGTCCTGCGCCGCCGTCTCCACGGCGCTGCTGGCCGCGACGTCCCCGATCACCACGGGTCGCGCGGCCGACGGCGTGGGGTCGGAGGTGCCCCACACGTACCACGCCTCCGCGGCGACGACGCCGACGAGCACGAGCGAGCACACGGCCAGCACGCCGCGGGTCCGGGCCCTCATGCAGCGTCCCCCACGAAGGCGATGTCGGAGGTCAGCCAACGGTCGCCCTCGTGCCGCAGACTCACCCGGAGCCGGAAGTGTCGCGGCACCTCCCGGCCGCCGGTCCGGCGGTTGGACGCGGTGCCGCTGGTCGCGACGATGACGGTGGCCCGGTCGGGGACGATGTCGACCACACCCGAGGACACGACCTGACCGGTGAGCGTCGACTGCTGCTTCCGCATGGTCGCCGCCAGGTGGCGCGCGGACCGCACGTAGTGGGTCCGGAAGTCACCGGTGGCCCCGTTCGCCACGGCCCGGATGCCCGCGGTCGCGTCGTCGTAGCGCAGGTTCACGAAGGCCGTCGCCTCGGCGTTCGCGGCGGCGAGCACGGCGCCGTAGCGCTCCGCACGTGCGCTCGCGTCGGCCCGCTCCTCGTGGGCACGACGCACCAGTGCCGCGCCGACGACGGCGAGCAGGAGCAGCACGGCGACCAGCACGGCCAGCCATCGGTTGGTAGCAGTCACGACTCGCGCATCGTACGGCCCGCCGACCTGCGTGCGGGGCCGGCCTCCGAGCGTGTTCCCTACGATGCCGATGTGGCAGTCAGCGACCTCTCACCGGTGCCGCAGGGACCACTCCGTGGTGAGCATGCTCCGGCGCAACCCCTCTGCGCTCCTGCTCGCCGCGCAACTGGTCTCCGTACTCGCCTACCCGTTCCTCGACTCGTCGCCACTCGGTCGCGCCGGGGTCGGGGTGGCCGGACTGCTCGTCGTCGCCGCGGCCCTGTGGGCGGTGCGTCGTACGCCCGCGCTGACCTGGGTGGCCCTGGGGGTCGGTGTGCCGGCGATGATCTTCACGGTGCTCGAGGCGATCTACCCGAGCCACGACTCGATCGTCCTGGTCTCGGCCCTGCTCCATGCGCCCCTCTACCTCTACGTCTCCTACGGGATGATCCGCTACGTGTTCGCCGACGAGCGGGTGACCTCCGACGAGATCTACGCCGTGGGTGCCGCGTTCACCGTCGTGGCCTGGGGCTTCGCCTACGTCTACGCGGCGGCACAGGTCGTCTGGCCCGGCTCGTTCTCGGGGACCGGAGGAGGCGACCGGAGCTGGTTCGAGCTGCTGTTCCTCTCGTTCACGACCCTCACCAGCACCGGGCTGTCCGACATCACGCCGGTCCTCGCCCATGCCCGCTCGCTCTCGATGGTCGAGCAGGTCACCGGGGTCTTCTACATCGCGTTCGTCGTGGCGCGGATGGTCGCGCTCACCGTCGTACGCCGTCGCCCGGAGCAGCGATGACGGCCCCGGAGGACGTGCGGACCGCGGTCTCCGCCGTACGCCGTGGCTCGGGCACGGTCTCGGTCGTCGCCCGGGTGGCCGGAGAGGACGAACCGCGCGTCAGCGTCCAGCCCGACCACCGGCACTACTCCGCGAGCACGATGAAGCTGCCGATCCTCGTCGCCGCCCACCGTCGGGCCGAGCGCGGCGAGGTCGACCTCGACCAGCCGGTGACGGTGCACGACGACGTCGACTCGGTCGTGCCGGGGATGCGCTTCCGGGTCGACCCCGGCGAGGACTCGGATCCCGAGACCTGGAGCGCCATGGGGCGTGACGTGCCGTTGCGCAGTCTCGTCGAGCGCATGGTGACGGTGTCCGGCAACCTCGCGACGAACCTCGTCCTCGAAAGAGTCGGCCTGGTCGAGGTGGCCGCGGTGCTCGCGGACGCTGGGTGCTCCCCGCGCACGCAGGTGGTGCGGGGCATCGAGGACTACGCCGCGCGCGACGCCGGCACCGACAACCTGGTGACGGCCGACGACCTGTCGCGGCTGATGGTCGCCCTGGCGGAGGGGCGAGTGGCGGGCGCGGCCGCCTCGCAGGCGTGCGAGCGGATGCTCCGGGCGCAGACGTATCGCGACGGGATCCCCGCCGGGCTCCCCCGGGACGTCGTCGTCGGCAACAAGACCGGATGGATCGACGGGGTCAACCACGACGTGGCCCTGGCGCGCGCGTCCGGTCTGCCGCCGGTGGGTCTGACCGTGCTCGTGACGGCGCCGGGCACACCGGCCGAGCGTGAGGCCGGCATCGCTCGGATCACGCGGGCCGTCTGGGCGGCGATGGTCGGTGGCGGAGCCGATCTACGATGACCCGGTGACCACGGGGAGCGTCTGGCGCGAGTTCGAGCACGACCCTCGCGACCCTCAGTACGCCGGCATGCGGGCCTCCGACCGCGACCGGGCGGTGGTGCACGACGTGCTGGCGTCGGCGTACGCCGAGGGACGGCTCGACCGCGAAGAGCTCGACGAGCGCACCGCCGCGGTGACCGCGGCGAAGACGTACGCCGAGCTGTTGCCGCCGATCAACGACCTCACCGCGGACGCCACGCCGGCGCGGTTCACGCCGGCCCCCTCGGGGGACCTGGAACGCCGGGCGCGCATCTACTACGGGGAGAAGCTGCGCGAGGCGTTCTTCGGGTTCCTGATCCCCAACCTGATCGTCTGGGCGATCTGGTTCATGGCCGGCCACGACGGGTTCGTCTGGCCGATCTTCGTGCTGATCCCCACCGGCGCCAACCTGGCCCGCGTCGTCGCCAGTCGCTCGTCGATCATCGAGGAGCGGGTCCGGAAGCTGGAAAGGCGCCAGGCCAAGGAGCTCGAGCCGCCGAAGAGCAAGGGCGGCTCGAAGGACGACTCCGACGAGATCCTCGACCAGACCGACGAGAAGCCCGAGGAAGCCTGACCGCTCCGCAGGTCCGCCTCGGGTAGCGGTGGGCCTGCCACCGTTCCGCGGGCCGGTTCGGTGGCTGGCTCACCGATCCCAGCCGTCGGGGCGGAGCTTCTTCGGCAGCTTCTCGACCACCAGACGGTAGGACTCGTCGACTGCTTCGAGCAGCTCGTCGTCGGGGATCTGCCCATCGAAGGACAGGTCGTTCCAGCCCGACCGGCCGATGTAGGCCATCACCGACGCACTCCCGGGGTACCGGTGCAGCCACTCGTCGGCCACTTCGCGCGTGGTCGCCGCCTTCACGCCGACACCCTCGCCCCCGAGGAACGCGAAGATCTTGCCGCGCTCCCCCGGCCCCACCTTGAAGACCGGATGGTCGTGGTCCCACGGGTTGTCCGGCCAGGCGCCCGGCTTGCCGGCGCAGAACGACGCCATCCGTCGCGCGTCCACGCGTCAGGCCCCGCCGCTCATGCGGTCGCCGGCGCTGCTCCCGCTCTCGGGCCCGGCGCTGGAGATTCGTTCGTCGCTCGGCGCTGAGGCTCACTTGGTCGCTTCCATCATCTGCCGGAGCTCCTTCTTCAGGTCGTTCACCTCGTCGCGGAGCCGAGCGGCCAGCTCGAACTGCAGCTCGGCTGCGGCCGCCTTCATCTGGTCGGTGAGCTCCTGGATCAGGGACGCGAGCTCGGAGCTGGGCAGACCGGCGAGGTCCTTGGCGTGCTCGCCGGCGTTGAGCTGCCCGAGCGCGGGAACCGGCTGGCGGACCTTGACGCCGCCGGCGCGCCCCTTGGCCTCGGTACCGGCCCACGTCGCCAGCAGCGCCTGCGTGTCCTCGCCCTCGCGGGCCAGCATCTCGGTGATGTCGGCGATCTTCTTGCGCAGCGGCTGCGGGTCGACACCCCTCTCCTTGTTGTACGCGACCTGCTTGGCGCGGCGACGGTTGGTCTCGTCGATCGCCGACTCCATCGACGGGGTGATCTTGTCGGCGTACATGTGCACCTGGCCGGACACGTTGCGCGCGGCGCGTCCGATGGTCTGGATCAGGGACTTGTCGGAGCGCAGGAAGCCCTCCTTGTCGGCGTCGAGGATCGACACGAGCGACACCTCGGGCAGGTCGAGGCCCTCGCGCAGGAGGTTGATCCCGACCAGCACGTCGTAGTCGCCCAGGCGCAGGTCGCGCAGCAGCTCGATCCGCTTGAGGGTGTCGACCTCGGAGTGGAGGTAGCGGGTGCGGACGCCGGCGTCGAGGAGGTAGTCGGTGAGGTCCTCCGACATCTTCTTGGTCAGCGTGGTGACCAGGATCCGCTCGTTCTTCGCCACCCGGGTGTTGATCTCGTGGATCAGGTCGTCGATCTGGCCCTTGGTCGGCTTCACCACGACCTCGGGGTCGACCAGACCGGTCGGCCGGATGATCTGCTCGACGACGTCGCCCTGCACCTTGTCGAGCTCGTAGTTGCCCGGCGTGGCCGAGAGGTAGATGGTCTGCCCGATCCGTTCGAGGAACTCCTCCCACCGCAGCGGCCGGTTGTCCATGGCGCTGGGCAGCCGGAAGCCGTGGTCGACCAGGTTGCGCTTGCGGGACATGTCGCCTTCGTACATCCCGCCGATCTGCGGCACCGCGACGTGGGACTCGTCGACGACCAGGACGAAGTCCTCCGGGAAGTAGTCGAGCAGGCAGTTCGGGGGCGTGCCGTAGCCGCGGCCGTCGATGTGCATCGAGTAGTTCTCGATGCCGGCGCACGAGCCGACCTGGCGCATCATCTCGATGTCGTACGTCGTGCGCATCCGCAGGCGTTGGGCCTCGAGCAGCTTCCCTTGACGCTCGAACGTCGACAGCCGCTCCTCGAGCTCGGCCTCGATGCCGTTGATCGCCCGCTCCATCCGCTCCGGCCCGGCGACATAGTGGGTGGCGGGGAAGACGTAGAGCTCGTCGTCCTCGCTGATCACCTCGCCGGTGACCGGGTGGAGCGTCATCAGCCGCTCGACCTCGTCGCCGAAGAACTCCACGCGCACGGCGTGCTCCTCGTAGACCGGGAAGATCTCGAGGGTGTCACCGCGCACCCGGAAGGTGCCGCGCGTGAAGGTCATGTCGTTGCGGGTGTACTGGATCTCCACCAGCCGCCGCAGGATCGAGTCGCGGTCGCGCTCGTCGCCGACCTTGAGCTTGAGCATCCGGTCGACGTACTCCTGCGGGGTGCCGAGGCCGTAGATGCAGGAGACCGTCGACACCACGATCACGTCGCGGCGCGTGAGCAGGGAGTTGGTCGCGGAGTGGCGCAGCCGCTCGACCTCCTCGTTGATCGAGGAGTCCTTCTCGATGTAGGTGTCGGTCTGCGGGACGTAGGCCTCGGGCTGGTAGTAGTCGTAGTAGGAGACGAAGTACTCGATCGCGTTGTTCGGGAACAGCTGCCGCAGCTCGTTGGCGAACTGGGCCGCCAGCGTCTTGTTCGGCTGCATCACCAGGATCGGCCGCTGCACCTGCTCGGCCACCCAGGCGACGGTCGCGGTCTTGCCGGTGCCGGTCGCGCCGAGCAGCACGACGTCTTGCACCCCTCCCTTGACGCGACGCACGATCTCCTCGATCGCCGCCGGCTGGTCACCGCTCGGCTGGTAGTCGGAGACCACCTCGAACGGTGCCACCCGGCGCTCCAGATCGGTCACAGGTCGCATGCGATCCAGCCTAGACGCGGCCACCGACAGGTCCCCCGTGGATGCCCGCCCCGCGGATCGGTGAGGTCCTTCCGCGCAGGCAGGAGCTCGGTCCGGTCCACCGCTGGGTGGCGTGAGCCCGACCGTCCCGAGCAGTCCGACGGGGTGGCTGGGTAGTTTGGCGCCGTGAGCCGCACTCCGTCCGTCGACCGCTGGATCGGCCTGCTCCGCAGGGTCGCGGTCGCCGTCGTGCTGGCGCCGTTCACTCTGGCGATCGGGATGACGCTGGTCGACTCCTACCGCCGGCGCGGCAAGCGGCGGATCGTCTCGTTCCCGACCGAGCCCCCGGCCACGGTGCCGGTCGGCGACGGCGAGGTCACGACGTACACGTTCGGGACCGACCTCTACGACGCCATGATCGCGGCCATCGAGGGCGCGCAGCGGCAGGTCCTCTTCGAGACCTACATCTGGAAGGGCGACGAGGTCGGCCAGCGCTTCAAGACCGCGCTCGCCGACGCGGCCGGACGCGGCGTGGAGGTCTACTGCATCTACGACGGGTTCGCCAACCTCGTGGTGCCGCCGCCGTTCAAGCGGTTCCCCTCGTCGATGAAGGTCCTGCGCTACCCGGTGTACGTCGCGGGGTGGCGACCGTTCGACCTGCGCCGCTACGGCCGCGACCACCGCAAGATCCTCGTGGTCGACGAGACCGTCGGGTTCGTCGGCGGCTACAACATCGGCGACGCCTACGCCACGGAGTGGCGAGACACCCACGTCCGGATCACCGGCCCCGGCGTGTGGGACCTCAAGCGAGCCTTCGCGGACTTCTGGAACCTCAACCGGCGCCGCCGGATCCGAGCCAGCGAGCGGCCCCTGCTCCTGGAGACGGCCTCGACCTGGGAGCCCACGATCCGGTTCCACCGGAATGTTCCGCGGCTGTGGATGTTCCCGATCCGGGCGATGTACCTCGAGGCGATCAACCGGGCCAGCCGCAACATCTGGATGACCTGCGCCTACTTCATCCCCGACCAGGACTTCGTGGACGCCCTGACCACGGCTGCGCGGCGCGGGGTCGACGTACGCCTGCTGATCCCGGCGAAGTCCAACCACATCGTGGCCGACTGGATCTCGCGCGGCTACTTCTCGCAGCTGCTCGACTCCGGGGTCACGCTCCTGCGCTACCGCGAAGCGATGGTGCATGCCAAGACCTGCACGATCGACGGCACCTGGTCGACCGTCGGCACCGCGAACGTCGACCGGCTCAGCCTCACCGGCAACTACGAGATCAACGTCGAGATCATCGACCCCGGCCTGGCCGCCTCGCTGGAGGAGATCTTCCGGCTCGACCAGAGCAACTCCCTGGAGCTCAGCAGCGCCGAGTGGGAGGCGCGCGACGTCTACCGGCGGTTCACCGAGTTCGTGCTCAACCCGCTGCGGCCTCTGCTCTAGCCGCCGGCTCAGGGCGCCTTCGGGATGTCGAGGATCGAGCTCAGCTGCAGCGCCTTGCCCTTGTCGCCCCGGACCCGGAGCTGGCCCTTGAGCACCCCGATCACGGGGCTGAGGTGACCGGTCGCCAGCCGCAGGTAGTCGTAGCCCTGACAGGTGATGGTGGCGTCGCGCTGCTCGCCCTCGACACCGGCGTCGACGGACACCGCGCCGTGGTGCACGCGGACGACGTACCGCTCGATCTCGCCGCTGGGGTTGCCGAGGAGCCGGAACGCCACGGTCAGGTCGACGTCGCGGGCCTTGCGCTCGTTGACGAAGTCCGGCAGCCGCCGGAAGATCTCGCCGAGGACGATCGGCCGGAAGCCCGAGGACATCACGTCGCGGAGGTGGCGCAGCGGCACCGCGCCCAGGACCGTGGCGACGTCGACCGGGTCGAGCTCGGTCGGATCCACCGCCACGTGGTGGGTGCCCGGGACCCGGAAGATGCCGCCGAGAGCGATCGCCAGGGCCGCGTCGCCCTGGATGTCGAGGGTGCCGGCGAGGTACTCCAGCCCCGCGTTGCGCTCGCCGCTCACCAGCCGCAGGAACCGGACGACGTTGGTGGTCAGGACGACGTCGACCGGCTCGTCGGCAGCGATGTCCGGGCGGGCCAGGATCTCACCGCCCCTCAGCTCGAGCCCGTGCCGCTCCAGCAGCTGTCCCCGCCGCTGGAGGTCGAAGCGGACGACGCCGTGCAGCAGCGCCAGTCGGTCGGTCACGGCGTACTCGTGGAGCCTGGAGAGGATCACCTCGACGGCGACCGGCCGGATCACCTCGCGGCCGACCACCGAGAGGAGGTCCTCGTCGGAGGTCTCGCGGATCGCGGTCACGAGCTCCTCGGCCCCGATCGCGGTGAGGAACGAGCGCGCAGCAGCCGCGTCGGCGTCCCGCAACGACGACAGGTCGGTCACGGGCGCGCCTCCTGTGGGTCTGGGTTACGGACTGTAGACCTAGGACGCCGGGAGGTGGGTCCGCGGCGCCATCCGAGGACCGCGGCGCGGGACGACCGCCGGCCAGGCCGTGGATCAGGACGACGACCCGGTTGCGATGCGGGCGCCATGGCTCGAGGAACACGCGCAGCTCCTCGTCGTCGTACGGCGTGCCGGTGACGGCCCAGCCGACGTCCTTGGCGATGTGGTAGTCGCCGAAGCTCACGGCGTCGGGGTCGCCGAAGGCGCGCGACCGAACCTCCGCGGAGGTCCACTCCCCCAGTCCGGGCAAGGTGCGCAGCTTGGCGTCGGCGTCGGCGGACGTCAGCCGTTCGAGGGTGTCGGCGACCGCCGCGGCACGGACCAGCGTGCGGGACCGGGCCGGGTCGATGTGCATCCGCAGCCACTCCCAGGACGGGATGCGGCGGACCGTCTCGGCGGCCGGCTGCAGCCACAGCCGGAGCTCGCGACCCGGACCGGGCGCGCGCTCGCCGTAGCGGTGGACCAGTCGGCGGAAGCCGGCGAACGCCTCCTGCCCCGTCACCTTCTGCTCGATGACGGCCGGCACCAGGGCCTCCCAGATCCGGTGGGTAGCGCCGAAGCGCAGCGACGGCCGGCGTCGCCACGCCTCGGCGACGATCGGGTGCAGGTCGGCCCGGAAGTCCGTGACGTCGTCGTCGGCGCCGAGCAGCGCCGGCACGTGGTCGAGTGCCCACTCGGCACCGGAGCCCCAGGCCTCGGCGCGGACCTCGCCGGCGTGGGCGGCGACCTTCAGCGTCACCGGGCCGTCCGGCGTACGGATGCCGCGCCACACGTCGTCCCCGTGCAGCCGGAACGTCGGGTCACCCGCGCCGCGGCGGTGGGGCAGGAGCAGGCCGAGCACCGAGACGGGTCGGTCGGGCCGCCACACCCGCTCCGCCGCCGTCACGGACCCCACGCTAACCGGCGCCGCCGACGGGCGCGTACCGGTGGCCCCGGCTTCACCATGTTCACGTGGTGAAGCGTGGGTTCTCATGGCGGACTCACCGTGTGAAGCCCAGGTTCACCTGCATCACATGGTGAAACCGGGACGGCAGGGACACGAGCCGACGCCTCAGCCCACTGCGGCGGCGGCCGCCCGCCCGGCGGTACGGCCGGAGAACAGGCACCCGCCGAGGAAGGTGCCTTCGAGCGCGTTGTAGCCCATCATCCCGCCGCCGCCGAAGCCGTTGACCTCACCGGCGGCGTACAGGCCCGCAAGGGGCTCGCCGGCCGGCAGTGAGGCACCGTCCGGACAGGTCGGTGACGAGCCCGCCGAGGGTCTTGCGGGTCAGGACGTTGAGTCGTACGGCGATCAGCGGGCCGTTCGCAGGGTCGAGGATCTGGTGGGGGTGGGCGACCCGGACCAGCTTGTCGCCGCGGTAGGAGCGGTGCTGCCGGATGAACGTGACCTGGGTGTCCTTCGAGAAGCTGTTCTCGATCTGCCGGTCGCGCGCCTCGATCTGCCGGCGCAGGTCGGCCTCGTCGATGACCGCACCGCCGTGCTCCGGGCCGCCGATCCGGTTCATCCCGGCCACGAGCCGGCCCAGCGTGTCGGCGACGACGAAGTCGGGTCCGTGCTCCTTGAACGCCTCGACCGGGCCCGGCGCGCCCTCGCCGACGACCCGTCCGAGGAGCAGCTTCACGTCCTTGCCGGTGAGGTCGGGGTTCTGCTCCGATCCCGAGAGCGCGAACTCCTTCTCGATGATCTTCTGGGTGAGGACGAACCACGAGTAGTCGTACCCGGTCGCGCGCAGGTGCCTGAGCGTGCCGAGGGTGTCGAAGCCGGGCAGGTACGGCGCCGGCAGACGCCTCCCGGCCGCGTCGAACCACAGCGAGGACGGCCCCGGGAGGATCCGGATGCCGTGGTTGTCCCAGATCGGGTCCCAGTTCCGGATGCCCTC
The DNA here is from genome assembly GCA_963805345.1 of uncultured Actinomycetota bacterium. Lineage (GTDB taxonomy): Bacteria > Actinomycetota > Actinomycetes > Propionibacteriales > Nocardioidaceae > Nocardioides. Next base: position 99,043 of record CAWDUA010000003.1, on the reverse strand, counting down.
GACGTAGTGCCACATCCGGTCCTCGTTGATGATCGTCCGCGCCGGCCTCGCGGCTGATCGCGAGCATCCGTCCGTCGACGTGCGCGGGCACGCCCGCCACCATGAACCCCGGTGGCGTCCCGAGGCGGGCCGGCCACGACTTCCGGACCAGGTCGTGGTTGCCGCCGATGCCGCCGCTCGAGACGATCACGGCCTGCGCGCTGAGCTCGAACCCGCCCTCCTCGTCGCGGTTCGTCGGCCGCCCGCGGTCGGCGCCGTCCGGTGCCAGCACGGTCCCGCGTATGCCGGTCACCTCGCCCGTGCCGCTCGTCGTGCCGGCCGAGACGACCAGCGAGTCGACCCGGTGCCGGAACGCGAAGCGCAGCCGCCCGGAGGCCGCGTGCTCACGCACCCGTCGCGCGAAGGGCTCCACCACACCTGGACCGGTGCCCCAGGTCAGGTGGAAGCGAGGCACCGAGTTGCCGTGCCCGTCCGCGCGTCCGTCTCCGCGCTCGGCCCACCCGACCACGGGGAAGAACCGCAGCCCCATCCCCCGCAGCCATGCGCGCTTCTCGCCGGCGGCGAAGGCGACGTACGCCTCGGCCCACCGCTGCGGCCAGTGATCCTCGACGCGATCGAACTGGGCGCTGCCCATCCAGTCGGACAGCGCCAGGTCGAGGCTGTCCGTGACGCCCATCCGTCGCTGCTCCGGGGTGTCGACGAGGAACAGCCCGCCCAGGCTCCAGAACGCCTGGCCGCCCAGCGACTGCTCGCCCTCCTGGTCGACGACGATCACGCTCCGGCCGGCGTCCGCGACCTCCGCGGCGGCGGCGAGGCCGGCCAGACCGTGACCTACGACGATGACATCGGCGTCCATGACTGGAGCCTACGGCTGGAGCCCGCGCTCGTCGGGGGCTCGGACCGAGGTCAGTAGCCGGAGCCCTGCTTCACCTTCGCGCGCTCCTTCTCGGTCGTGGCGCCCTTCACGTCGAGGGTCTTGCAGGCGTCCTCGATGTCCTCGAGGAGCCGGTCGACCTGCTCGCGGCTCATGGTCTCCTTGACCAGCGCGCGCATGATCTTCACGTCCTGGGCATTGGGGGGCAGTGTGTACGCCGGCACCATCCAGCCGCGCTCGGCCGACAGCTGCCAGGCGATGTCCGACTCGTCGTACCCACCGCCGTGCGGCTTGAGGCGGAACGCCACCAGCGGCAGCTGCTCGAGCTCGTCGCCGATCACCTCGAACCGGCCGTTCGCCCGCAGCCCGTCGGCCAGGGCGCGCGCGTTCTGCTGCATCTGCTCCATGACGTAGGTGTAGCCCTCGCGGCCCAGCCGGACGAAGTTGTAGTACTGCGCGAGCACCATCGAGGCACCGGTGGAGAAGTTCAGCGTGAAGGTCGCGTCGGTCTTGCCGAGGTAGTTCTCGTAGAAGACCAGGTCCTCGGCCAGGTCGGACTTCTCGCGGAAGACCAGCCAGCCGATGCCCGGGTAGACCAGCCCGTACTTGTGGCCGGAGACGTTGATCGACCGGACCTGCTCGAGCTGGAAGTCCCACACGGAGTGCGGGTAGAGGAAGGGCCACACGAAGCCCCCGCTGGCACCGTCGACGTGCATCGGGATGTCGAGCCCCTGGTCCGCCTTCAGGTCGAGCAACAGCTGGTTGATGCCGACGATGTCGTCCATGTGCCCGGTGAACGTCGTCCCGAGGACACCCACGACCCCGATGGTGTTCTCGTCGAGATGGGACGCGACGTCGTCCGGGCCGATCGTGTACTTGCCCTCGGCCAGCGGGATGATCCGCGGCTCGACGTCGAAGTAGCGGCAGAACTTCTCCCACACCACGTGCACGTCGCCACCGAACACCAGGTTCGGCGCGTCCACGGACAGGTTCGCGGCCTCTCGGCGCTCCTTCCACTTCCACTTCAGCGACAGCGCGCCGAGCATGATCGCCTCGGACGAGCCTTGGGTACGACAGCCGGTCGTCTCGCCCGGCGCGTGGAACAGGTCGGCCAACATCCGCACGCAGCGCTGCTCGATCTCGGCCGAGATCGGGTACTCCGCGTGGTCGATGAAGTTCGTGTGGAGGTTCTCCGTGATGATGCGCTGTGCCTCGGGCTCCATCCAGGTGGTGACGAAGGTCGCCAGGTTGCGCTGCGGGTCGCCCTCCATGGCGAGGTCCTCGGCCACGAGGCGCATCGCGTCGACAGGACGCATGCCGCCGTCCGGGAAGTGGGTCGACGGTGCGGCCTCGGTGAGGAAGCGGTTGCCGTAGAGGGTCTGAGCGGGGCTGTCCGGCGGGCGGCTCTGCGTGGTCATGCCCTCGATGCAAACATCCGGTCGACCGGCGCGGCATCACCCGGACTGGGTTATGCGCAGTTCGCGCCGCGGCCCGCTCCTACTGTTCGGGCTTGTCGAAGGCCTGCACCACGCCGCCGATGACGAAGCAGACGGCACCGAGGAAGGTCCCCCAGTTGGCCAGTGACGAGGTCGAGCGCGGTCGAGGTGCCGGGCTGGGTGTACGCCGCCAGGCCGGCCAGGAAGAACAGCACCGACCCCACCTGGTTGACGAAGACGATCCACCAGCCGATCTCGTGGATGCGCACCCCGACCCGCCCGTGGCAGATCTCGAGCAGGGCCAGGTGGCCCGAGACCAGGAAGCAGACGCAGCCGAGCATGTCGGGGACCCAGATCCAGGTGTTCGCCTGGCGCACCGTGAGGTTCTCCCCGAAGGCCGCGACCAGGCTGACCGCGAAGAGCAGGGTGCCGACGAACAGCACGGCCGCGCTCAGCCAGCCGAGGTTGTGGGGCCGGGAGTCCCACCAGCGCCAGCGGGCCGAGCGCAGCGAGCCGTCCTGGTCGATGTCGGTCGGAGCGTTGCCGGCCTGCAGCACCGACGCGTACCCGCCGTGGCTGAAGAAGAACCCGCCGACGAGGTAGACGAGGTCGATGTTGCGCGAGCCGCGTCGTTCCCCGTCTCCGCCAGAAGGGCGCCCAGGGCGAACAGCGAGCCGCCGAGGACGAACGAGATCGCGGCGACCAGGTTGATCCGGGCCAGGCGGCGGGCCGTGTCGGGCTCGGCCAGTACGTCGTACCGATGACCGCACCCGACGCGTCGCGGAGCTCGACGAGTCCCCGGCGTCGCGCGCGACGTCGATGCCCAGCGGGCCGACATCCCGTCGGGAAGGTCCCAGGTCACGCCGGTGGTGAACCACCCCGCGTGGTCGACGTCACGGAGGTGCCAGTGCAGGGGTCGGCGCAACCGTGCTCGCGACTCCGCGGTGTCCGACACGGCGCAGACTGTAGCGTGCGCCGCGCCGACTACGGTGGACCCATGCGCGACCTCGAGGACGGCATCGAGCGCGACTTCAGCGCCCAGATGTCCTATGGCGACTACCTCATGCTCGACCGCCTGCTGTCCGCCCAGCGGCCCCTGAGCAACCCACCCCAGCACGACGAGCTCCTCTTCATCATCCAGCACCAGACCACCGAGCTGTGGCTCAAGCTGCTCGTCCACGAGCTGCGCTCCGCCCGCGCGCTGCTCGCGACCGACGACCTCGCACCGGCGCTCAAGCGGATGGCGCGGGTCAAGCACGTCCAGCACACGCTCACCGACCAGTGGTCGGTGCTCGCGACCCTGACCCCGTCGGAGTACGCACTGATCCGCCCCTTCCTGGCCACGTCCTCGGGCTTCCAGTCGGCGCAGTACCGCGAGGTCGAGTTCCTCCTCGGCAACAAGAACCACGAGATGGTCAAGGTCTTCGCGCACGACCCCGAGGCCCACGCCGCCCTCACCACGCTGCTCTTCCAGCCCTCGCTCTACGACGAGTTCCTGGCCTACCTGGCTCGCCAGGGGTACGCCGTACCGCCCGAATGCCTCGACCGCGACTGGTCCCAGCCCTACGTCTCCAACCCGGCCCTGGTCGACATGTTCGCCGCCGTCTACGCCGCACCCGAGGAGCACTGGGGCGTCTACGAGACCTGCGAGGAGCTCGTCGACGTCGAGGACAACTTCCAGGAGTGGCGGTTCCGGCACCTCCAGGTCGTGCAGCGCACGATCGGGCACAAGGTCGGCACCGGCGGCTCCTCAGGGGTCGACTTCCTGCGCCGGGCCCTCGACCTGACCTTCTTCCCCGAGCTGTACGCCGTCCGCGCCAGCATCGGCCAGTAGCCGGGCGTCCCTGTCGGGATACCCGGCCCGCCGGACGTCCTTGTCGGGATACCCGGCCCGCCGGGTATCCCGTCGCTTCTCGGGGGTTGCAACACCTGAGAAGCGACGGGAGTGCCTTCACCGGGTGACTGGTGTGACAGTTGGGACCAGCGGGGGGTCGCGCCAGCCGCCCGCCCTGTCGGAGCCCTCCGGCAGGATGAGGGGCATGCTCCTGAGCGACGTCGTCGAGACCTCGGGCGTGGTCGCGGCCACCCGGTCCCGCAAGGCCAAGGTGGCGGCGATCGCCGAGCGACTCGGCGAGGCCGAGACCGCGGAGCTGCCGATCGCGACGGCCTATCTCGGCGGCACCGTCCTCCAACGCCGCACCGGCGTCGGCTGGCGGGGAGTGAGCGCGCCACCCGAGCCTGCCGCCAGGCCGACGCTCACCGTGCTCGAGGTCCACGAGACGCTCGACCACCTCGCAGCGCTCTCCGGGCCGGGGTCCCAGGAGGCGCGCTCCTCCGGCGTACGCGACCTGTTCGCGCGGGCGACTGCCGACGAGCAGCGCTGGCTGCGCGGAGTGCTGACCGGCAACGTCCGCCAGGGGGCTCTCGACGCCCTCGTCCAGGAGGCGGTCGCGGCCGCGTCGGGCGTGCGACTGACCGCCGTACGCCGTGCCGCGATGCTCGCGGGCGGGACCGTACCGATCGCGGTGGCCGCGATGACGGGCGGCGAGGAGGCCCTCGCCGAGGTCGGTCTGGAGGTCGGCCGACCTGTGCTGCCGATGCTCGCGTCGAGCGCCCCCGACCTGGCGGCGGCGATGGAGAAGGCCGGCGGCGGCCGCGGACAGCCGGTCGCGGTCGACGTGAAGCTCGACGGGATCCGGATCCAGGTCCACCGCCGCGGCGACGACGTCCAGGTCGCCACGCGGAGTCTCGACGACATCACGACCCGCCTCCCCGAGGTGGTGGCGGTCGCCCGGTCGCTGCCGGCGCGCGAGTTCATCCTCGACGGGGAGGCGCTGGCGCTCGACGACGCCGGCCGACCGCGGCCGTTCCAGGAGACGGCCTCACGCACCGCCCAGGCCGACCACACCGGAGGCGTCGCGGTCACGCCCTACTTCTTCGACGTGCTCCACGTCGACGGCCATGACCTGCTCGACTCTCCCGGCTCCGAACGCCTGGCGGCGCTGGACGCGCTCGTGCCGGAGGAACATCGCGTGCCGCGACTGGTGACAGACTCCGTGGGCGATGCCGAGCAGTTCGCCCAGGCGGCGCTCGCCCAGGGGCACGAGGGCGTGGTCGTCAAGAGCCTCTCGATCGGGTACGCCGCCGGCCGCCGCGGCGCGGGGTGGGTCAAGGTCAAGCCGGTCCACACCCTCGACCTGGTCGTGCTCGCGGTCGAGTGGGGCAGCGGCCGGCGCGAGGGCTGGCTCTCCAACATCCACCTCGGCGCCCGCAACCCCGACGGCACGTTCACGATGCTCGGCAAGACGTTCAAGGGCATGACCGACGAGATGCTGGCTTGGCAGACCGAGCGCTTCACCGACCTCGCGGTCTCACCCGACACGATCCGCGACGGCTACGTCGTACCCCTGCGGCCCGAGCAGGTCGTCGAGATCGCCTTCGACGGCCTCCAGCGCTCCACCCGCTACCCCGGTGGCCTGGCGCTGCGCTTCGCCCGCGTCGTGCGCTACCGCGACGACAAGTCAGCCGACGAAGCCGACACGCTGGAAACCGTGCGGGCCCTGGCCACGCCCGGCTCCGCTCCGTACGCCGGGTAGGTTTACGAGGCACCACCACACACGAGAGGGCCGCGCGTGATCGAGCTGACCAGGGGCCAGGAGATGGCCCTCGAGACCGCCGACGGACAGCCGCTGACCCGGCTCCGGCTCGGGCTGGGGTGGGACAAGGAGCCCGGCGCGGGCTTCATCGGAACCGGCCGCGCCGACGTCGACCTCGACGCGTCGGCGGTGCAGTTCACCGGCGCCGACCTGTTCGACATCGCGTTCTACAACCACCTCGAGACCCGCGACGGGTCGGTGGTCCATCTCGGTGACAACATCAGCGGCCGCGGCGAAGGTGACGACGAGCAGCTGACCGTCGACCTGTCCGTGGTCTACCCGCGCGTCGACACGATCCTCCTCCTGGTCAGCAGCTACCAGGGCCACACCCTCGACTGGATCGACAACGCCTACTGCCGGTTGGTCGACGAACAAGGCGAGGAGCTCGCGCGCCTCACCCTCACCGAGAGCATTCCCCGCACCGGCCTGGTGATGGCCAAGCTGTTCCGCGACGGCGAGCACTGGCGGCTGAAGGCGATCGGCCAGGGCGTCGCCGTGACCGTGCCGACCGAGTCTTTGGACGTGCTGGCCAGGTTCGTCTGAGTCAGCGGGCGGGGCAGTTGAGCTCGGCGCCGTTCGGGTAGCGGACCGGGAGCGGCCCGCCGGAGATCGGGTACGTCGCCCGGCCGGTCAGACCCTGGTCGGTGTGGTTGCCGCTGCCTTCCTCCACCCGCAGCTGGGCCACGACGTGGTCACCCGAGGGGTGGACCATCGTGCTCACGGTGTCGCCGGAGCCGTAGGTGTAGCCGAGGACCAGGTCGTCGTCCTGCCAGTGGCACGACTCGAACCGGACTCCGCCCGGGTGGGCGCTGAGGTACCACCCGATGCTCGTCACGCCCAGGGCGAGCACGAGCACCACGACCACGCCGTACCACAGGAACCTCATGGCCCCAGTCTCCCCACGTCCGGTCACGAGTTCCGCCACCCCGCCGGGGTGTCGGACCCGGAGTGTGGAGGTGACCCGGCCGCCAGACCCGGTGACGACGCTCGGACGGGATAGTCCCCGACGGTTTGGCTGCTGATTTCGGCGGATCAGCAGCCAAACCGTCGGGGACTATCCGGGGGGAGCCCACCACGCGACCAGGTTGCTGAAGGGGTCGGGCTCCAGCCGCACGCGGCGCCCTGCGACAGTCGTGCAACACGGAGTTACACAGTCGTACGATGCCGCCATGCCGAGCCAGCAGGCCATCCAGCCGCGTCGTACGTCGACCGCAGCCCGGCGCCGCGCGCGCGAGACCGCGATCCTGGCCGCGACCCGCAGCCTCTTCGACGAACGGGGGGTCGCCGAGGCGCAGATCGAGGACATCGCCCGCGCCGTCGGCATCAACCGGGCCATCGTCTACCGCCACTTCACGGGCAAGGAGGAGCTCTTCGCGCTCGCCCTGGTCGGCTACCTCGACGAGCTGTCGGCCACCCTGGTGGAGGCCGCGGCCACGAGCACGGCCCCGCGCACCCGGCTCGCGGCCCTGGTGTCGGCCTTCGTGGACTACGGCGTGGCGCACCCGGCCTTCGTGGACTGCGCACACAGCCTGATGCGGCGGACCGGCACCGAGCTCTTCGACGAGATCTCCGAGGGCGCCATGCTCCGCCTGGGCCGTGCCATCGCGACCTGCCTGAGCACGCTGCGCGCGACCCTCGAGGAGGGCGTGACGGCGGGCGTGTTCACGGTCGAGGACCCGGTCCTGCTCGCGAACACGCTCTACGCCACCGGTCTCGGTGGGCTCCAGCTCGCCCGGGTGGGGCTCGTGATCGACGAGCCCTCTCCCGGCGTACCCCAGGTCGGTCGGATCGGGGCCGAGCAGGTGAAGGCGCTCCTGCTCACCTCGGCCCTCGCCATGGCCTCCGGCTGACCCGCTCGGCCGGTAGGCCGCGAAACGAACCGGCGTCCCGACCAGCGGACGCACCGGTCCTCGGGCGCAGGTCAGCGCTCGAGGATGGCGGTCACGCCCTGGCCCCCGGCGGCGCAGATGGAGATCAGGGCGCGCCCGGAGCCCCGCTGAGCCAGCAGCTTGGCGGCGACGTTGAGGATCCGCCCGCCGGTGGCGGCGAAGGGGTGGCCGGCGGCGAGCGAGGAGCCGTTGACGTTGAGGGCAGCCCGGTCGATCTCGCCGAGCACGGAGTCGAGCCCGAGGCGCTCCTTGCAGAACACCGGGTCGTCCCACGCCTTCAGGGTCGCCAGCACCTGTGAGGCGAACGCCTCGTGGATCTCGTAGAAGTCGAAGTCCTGCAGGGTCAGCCCGTTGCGCGCGAGCAGCCGCGGGACGGCGTACGCCGGCGCCATCAACAGTCCCTCGTTGCCGTGCACGAAGTCGACCGCGGCGGTCTCGTGGTCGACCAGGAAGGCCAGTGGTTCGAGGCCGCGCTCGGCGGCCCACTCCTCGGAGGAGAGGAGGACGGCAGAGGCGCCGTCGGTGAGCGGCGTCGAGTTGCCGGCCGTCATCGTGGCACCCTCGCCCCGGCCGAAGACCGGCGTGAGCCTCGCGAGCGACTCGACCGACGAGTCGGGCCGCAGGTTCTGGTCGCGCTCCAGTCCGCGGAACGGCGTGAGCTGGTCGTCGAGGAAGCCCGCGTCGTACGCCGCCGCCAGGTGCTGGTGGGAGGCAGCGGCGAGCTCGTCCTGCTCCTCGCGGCCCACCCGCCACTCGAGCGCAGTCAGCGCGGCGTGCTCCCCCATCGACAGCTTCGTCCGCGGCTCGCCGTTCTGCGGGATCGAGAGCCCGATGTCCCCCGGCCGGATCTGGGCCAGCGCTGTCAGCTTCCCCACCGTGTCGCGCGCGGCGTTGACCTTCATCAGCTTCTTGCGGAGCCTGTCACTGATCGCGACGGGCGCATCGGACGTGGTGTCGGTGCCGCCGGCGATCCCGACCTCGATCGTGCCGAGCGCGATCTTGTCGGCCACGATCGCCGCGGCCTGCAGACCCGTGCCGCAGGCCTGCTGGATGTCGGTCGCAGGGGTCTCGGGCGCCAGCTTGGAGCCCAGCACGGACTCACGGGTCAGGTTGAAGTCGCGCGCGTGCTTGAGCACGGCGCCCGCCACGACCTCGCCCATCCGCTCCCCTTCGATCCCGAAGCGGGTCACGAGTCCGTCGATCGCGGCGGTGAGCATCTCCTGGTTCGAGGCATCGGCGTAGACGCTGTTGGACCGGGCGAACGGGAGACGGTTGCCGCCGAGCACGGCAGCGCGGCGGGTCTGCTGGTTCATACCGCCTATCCTGACCGTTCCGGCCGGGACGTCCAATGCCATGAGCGCCACGTCACGCCAGGTGGACGCTCAGTGACACATCGAGTTACATGAGAGTCCCGACAGGCTCGACCGGAAGGCGTCATGACGGACCGCTACCAGGACTTCGTGTCATCCTCGCTCGGCCGGCTGCTGGTGAAGAACCTCGGCCTCCCCAACCCGGTCGCCCTCGACCGCTACGTCGCGGGGGCGCCGCTCGTGGACGGGACCGTCGTCGTCGGCGGCACCGGCCGCCTGGCCGAGCACCTGCCCGGCGTCCTCGACACCCTCGGCATCGCGAACGTCACCGCCCCCGACCCGGGCACCCGCTACCGGGGCCTGGTCTTCGACGCCACCGGGCTGACCGACCCGGCCGCCCTGGTCGGGCTTCGCGACTTCTTCGCACCCCTGATGCGGAGCCTCGAGCGCTGCTCGCGGCTCGTCGTTCTCGGCACTCCTCCGGAGCAGGTCACCGGCGAGGAGCGCATCGCGCAGCGCGCCCTCGAGGGCTTCGCCCGCAGCCTCGGCAAGGAGGTCGGCAGCGGCGGCACCTCGCAGCTGGTCTACGTGGCGGCAGGCGCCGAGGGCGCGACCGCTTCGACGCTGGGATTCCTGCTGTCACCGAAGTCGGCGTACGTGTCGGGGCAGGTGGTCCGGATCGGTACGTCGGCCACGCAGGCCGCCGAGGAGCCCGACTGGCTGCGACCTCTGGCGGGCAAGGTCGCCCTCGTCACCGGTGCGGCCCGCGGGATCGGGGAACAGATCGCCCGCGTGCTCGCCCGCGACGGGGCCACCGTCGTCGGGGTGGACGTGCCGCAGGCGGCCAGCGACCTGATCACGCTCACCAAGGAGCTCGGTGGCGACTACCTCACCCTCGACATCACCGCCCGCGACGCCCCGAAACGGATCGCCCAGCACCTCGCGAACGCTCACGGCGGCGTCGACGTCGTGGTGCACAACGCCGGCGTCACCCGCGACCGGCGGCTGGCGAACATGGACGAGGACCGGTGGAACGCGGTGCTGGACGTCAACCTCGTCGCGCCCGAGCGGATCACCGCCGAGCTGCTCGCGCAGGGGCTCGTGCACGACAACGGCCGCATCATCGGCGTCGCCTCCATCGCCGGCATCGCGGGCAACCTCGGGCAGACCAACTACGCCACCTCCAAGGCGGGCGTGATCGGGTTCGTCGACTCGCTCGCAGACGGGCTGGCGAGGGCGTCACCGTCAACGCCGTCGCGCCCGGCTTCATCGAGACCAAGATGACAGCCGCGGTCCCGTTCGCGACGCGCGAGGTCGGCCGACGGCTGAACTCCATGAGCCAGGGCGGTCAGCCGGTCGACGTGGCCGAGACGATCGCCTGGTTCGCCCACCCCGCCTCGACCGCCGTCAACGGCAACGTGGTCCGGGTCTGCGGCCAGATGATGCTGGGTGCGTGATGACCTCGACAGGCCCGACACACGGGAGCAGCAGCGCTACTCCCGACGTGCGGATCGTGCACGGCGACCCGGGTGGTGTGACCACCTTGCTGCGGGCCGTGCTGCCGTCGGTGCCGTTGGTCAACCACCTGCCCGGCATCGCCAAGTCCGGCGACTTCGCCGGGCTGGCCTTCGCGCGCCCGGCGGTCACCATCGAGCGGTCGCACGTCGCGGCGTACGCCCGGGTCTGCGACTTCCCGGTCAAGGACACGGTGCCCCTGACCTACCTCCACGTCCTCGGCTTCCCCCTTCACATGGCGATCCTGACCGACCCGAGCTTCCCGTTCCCGGCGGTCGGCGCGATCCACCTGTCCAACTCGATCACCGGACACCGTCCGGTACGGATCGGCGAGACGGTCACCGTGACCACCCGTGCCGAGGAGGTCCGATCCCATCCGAGGGGTCGGACCGCCGACGTCGTCACCAGCATCGACGCGGGTGGCAGGGTCGTGTGGGAGAGCACCTCGACGTACCTACGGCGGGGGGCCTCGCCGAGCCCGCCGACCGTGGACCCAGCGGCCTCGGACGCGGGGCTGGAGGACATCCCACCGGGTCGGGTCACCTGGCGGCTCGCTGGAGACCTGGGCCGCCGCTACGCCACCGTGTCGGGCGACCACAACCCGATCCACCTCTACCGGTTGACCGCCAAGGCGCTCGGCTTCAGGCGCCAGATCGCCCACGGCATGTGGAGCCTGGCCCGCTGCGTCGCCGCGGTGGAGAACCGACTGCCCGACGCCGTCACCGTCGACGTGGCCTTCAAGAAGCCGATCTTCCTGCCCGGCACGGTGGCCTTCGGCGTCTCGACGTACGACGACGGGCTGGACTTCGCCCTCACCTCACCCACGAGCGGCGCGCCCCACCTCGTCGGTCGTACTCACGCCGCCTGATCTCGCGAGGTCGAGACGCATCAGGAGGCAGTCCGGCTGTCCGGGGTCGGGAAACGTGCGTACCCGGGCGAACCCGCAGCCGAGGTAGAGCGACTCGCGGTGTGGCTGACACTCCAGCAGGACCCGGACCGGGCCCTCCTCGGACCGGAACCCGTCGAGGGCCGCGACGACCAGGGCGCGGCCGATGCCCGACCCCTGCAGGGCAGGGTCGACCACCAGCCGGCTCACCCAGGCGTGGCTGCCCTGGTCGGCGTGAGCGGCGGCGGTGTTGACCTCGAAGATCCACTCGTCGTGCTCCGCCGGGTCGGTCGGTGGCCGCTGGGGGTCGACGTGCAGGCAGACGTGACAGCCCCCGGGAAGGCATCCCAGAGCCGCGCCCACCAGCACGCCGTCGAGGAACGCTCCCAGGTTGAGGTCCGCGTCGTACCACGCAAGGGCCTGGTAGAACCGGTGGGCCTGCGCGAAGCGCGGCAGCGATGCATCGCCGAAGAGCGCGGTGGAGAAGGGCTCGGCGTGGAACGCCCGGGCGGCCAACGTCATCGCTGCCGCCCACTCGTGCTCCTGCAGCAGCCGGAGGGTGAGGCCGTCGTCCATGAGCGCAGTCTGGCACCCCCTCTGGTCAGTCACGGCCGGACGCGACAGCATGACGCCATGGACGTGCGGCTCGCCGAGACCGAGGCCGATCTCGACGACGTACGGCGGTTGTTCGGCTCCTTCCTCGCGTGGCACCGCGAGCGCCACACCGCCGATCTCGCCCTGATCGAGGCCTACTTCGACCACAAGGCGTGGGAGGCGGAGGTGGCCGGCCTACCAGGCGTCTACGGGCCTCCCGACGGGGCCTTGCTCCTGGCGCGCGAAGAGGACGTGTCGCTCGGATGCGTGGGCTCCAAGCGGCTCGATGCGGAGTCGTGCGAGATGAAGCGGATGTTCGTGGCGCCCGTGGCCCGGGGGCGAGGGGTCGGGCGCGTGCTCGCCGAGGCCGTCCTCGAGCGAGCCAGGGCGGCCGGCTACCGGCGGATGTACCTGGACACGAGCATCCGCCAGACCGAGGCGATCGCGCTCTACCGCAGCCTCGGCTTCGTCGAGATCGCGGCGTACCACGACCTGCCCGACGCCCTGCGTGACTGGCTGGTGTTCTACTGTCTCGACCTCTAGCGAGAGCGCCGGCGGATCAGCCCCTCCTGGGCCACCGTGGCGACCAGGCGGCCGTCCTCGGTGAAGACGCGGGCGAGCGAGAGTCCGCGGCCGCCGCTGGCCGATGGCGACCACTGGTCGTACAGCCACCATCGATCGGCCCGGAACGGCCGGTGGAACCAGACGGTGTGGTCGAGGGACGCCGGCATCAGTTCCGGTGAGCCGATCTCCACGTCGTGGGGCACCAGCGCCGCGCCGAGCAGCGTCAGGTCGCTGGCATAGGTGAACGCCGCGACGTGAAGGTCGGGGTTCTCGCCGAGGTCGCCGTCGACCCGGATCCAGACCTGGGCGCGCGCGGGCCGGTCGGTGTCCTCCTTCAGGTGGGTGTGCCCCGGGTGGACGGAGTTGCCGAGGTAGCGGGTGTCGAGCGCGGCCCACTCCTTGGCGAACTCCACGCCCGCCTCGGGATCGCCGGTACGACGCTGCGCGATCTGGGCGAACGTCAGCCCCTCGTCGGGCGTCGGTACGTCGGGCATCGCGTCCTGGTGGTCGAAGCCCTCCTCGGGACGCTGGAAGTTGGCGGTCAGGTAGAAGATCGGCCGGCCGTGCTGGCGGGCCACGACGCGGCGGGTCTCGAAGGAACGACCGTCGCGGATGCGTTCGGCGTCGTAGATGATCGGGATCGTGGTGTCGCCTGGCCGGAGGAAGTAGGCGTGCATCGAGTGCACGTCGAGCCCCTCCTCCGAGGTGCGGATCGCAGCGATCAGCGCTTGCGCCGCCACCTGCCCCCCGAAGACGCGCTGCCGGTCGGTGTCGGGACTGCGCCCCCGGAAGAGGTCGGTGTCGAGGGTCTCGATGTCGAGGAGCTCGACGAGCTCCGCGGCTGACGACGGCATCGCCTCTTCCTAGCTCTCGCCCTCGGGCGTGTCGAGACCGGCCAGGAACTGCTCGAACTGGCGACCGATCTCCTCCCCTGTCGGGATCGGCTCGTCCTCGGCGAGGAGGCTGCTGCCCTCCTGCTCGGCGCGCTGGAAGGCGTCGTACTGCTGCTCGAGCGCCTGCACGACCTCGGCGACCTCGCTGTTGCCGGCGAGGTACGTCGTGACCTCCTCGGCGCGGGCGTCGGCGGCCTCACGCAGGTCGGTCAGGTCGACGGCCACCATCGCCGCCCGCTCGACGTGCTCGAGCAGCGACACCGACGCCTGCGGGTAGTCGAGCTGGGCGAGGTAGTGCGGGATGTGGGCGACGAAGCCCATGGCGTCGTGCGACCACTCCCCCAGCCGCAGCTCGACCAGGGCCTGGGCGCTGGACGGGATGCGCAGCTCGCCGCGCCAGGGGCTGTCGGCGGAGAGGAGGTCGGGGTTGTTGGCGTGGTGGGTGACCGCGATCGCCCGGGTGTGGGGCACCGCCATCGGCACCGCGCCCATCCCGATCACCCGGGTGACGCCGAGGCGCTCGACGACCTGCCGGACCGCGACAGCGAAGGCCTCCCAGCGGTTGTCGGGCTCAGGACCGGCCAGCAGCAGGTAGGGCTGCCCGCCGGCGTCGGCGAGCAGGCGCACCACCAGCCGAGGCGCGTCGTACTGCTCGTAGTGGTCGCGGACGAACGACATCGCCGGACGCCGGGCCCGGTAGTCGTGGAACTCGTCGACCTCGAACGTCGCGACCACGCGACCGCCACCGGACTGGTCGACGAGGTGACGTGCCGCGATCGCCGCGGCGTTGCCGGCGTCGAGGAACCCGTCGAGGACGAGCACCATCACGAGCTCGCTGAGACCTTCGAGCTCGGGTACGTCGTCGACGATGTGGACCAGGCGGTCGGGATCGGGCACGGGAACCTCTCTGTGTCACGGCACTACCAGCGGGTAGCGCTCCCGCGGCCCACCCTATTCCGTCGACGGACCGGGCCGACGGTCGAGCGACGCGGCGTCAGTGCTGCCGCACCTGCTCGGCGGGAAGCGGCTGGTTCCCCTCGGCGGCGAGGCGCTCGACGATGCCCCTGGCGATGGTCTGGGCGTTGAGCCCGATCCGGTCGAGGATCGCCTGGCGCTCGGCGTGCTTCAGGAACTCCTGCGGGATGCCGTGCAGGGAGAACGGCGTCGTGACGCCCTCGTCGCTGAGCAGCTGGAGCAGTGCCGAGCCGACGCCGCCGACGCGGCCGTTGTCCTCGATGCTGACCACCAGCCGGTGGTCGCGGGCCAGGCCCACGAGCGCCCGGTCGAGCGGCTTGGCCCAGCGGGGGTCGACGACGGTGACGCCGATGCCCTGCGCGGCGAGCCGCTCGCCGACCTCGACGCCGACCGAGGCCATGGAGCCGACCCCGACCACGAGCACGTCCTTGGCGCCACGGCGCAGCAACAGGTCGCAGCCGCCCACGTGGTCGACGGCCTCGAGGTCGTCGGGCGGCGCGCCCTTGGGGAGACGCACGACCGTGGGTGCGTCGTCGACGGCCACGGCCTCGCGCAGGAGCTCGCGCACCCGGGCGCCGTCGCGCGGCGCGGCGATCCGCAGCCCCGGCACGACCTGGAGGATCGAGAGGTCCCACATCCCGTTGTGGCTGGCGCCGTCGGTGCCGGTGACCCCGGCCCGGTCGAGGACGAAGGTGACGCCGCACCGGTGGAGCGCGACGTCCATCAGGACCTGGTCGAAGGCGCGGTTCAGGAACGTCGCGTAGACGGCCACCACCGGGTGCATGCCACCCATCGCCAGACCGGCGGCGCTGGTCACGGCGTGCTGCTCGGCGATGCCGACGTCGAAGATCCGCTCGGGGTACGCCGCGGCGAAGCGGTCGAGCCCGACCGGGTAGAGCATCGCGGCGGTGATGCCGACGATGTCCTGGCGCTCGGCGCCGAGCGCGACCATCTCCTCGGAGAAGAAGTCGGTCCAGATCCGCCCGGCGGGCCGCGCCGCTCCGGTCTCGACGTCGAACGCACCGATCTGGTGGAACTGGTCGGCCTCGTTGCGCTCCGCCGGGTCGTAGCCGAACCCCTTGTGCGTCATCACGTGGACGATCACCGGGCCGCCGAAGCGCTTGGCCTGCGCCAGGGCCTGCTCGACCGCGTGCCGGTCGTGGCCGTCGATCGGGCCGACGTACTTCAGGCCGAGGTCCTCGAACATGCCCTGCGGAGCCAGGGCGTCCTTCATGCCCTTCTTCATCGCGTGGAGGGCGTCGTAGACGGCCGGCCCGACGCCCGGCACCTTGTTGAGGCGGCTCTTCACGGCGTCGAGCACCTCCTCGTAGCGCGGGTTGGTGCGCAGCGAGGCGAGATGGGTGGCGAGGCCGCCGACGGTCGGCATGTAGGAGCGCCCGTTGTCGTTGACGACCATCACGAGCTTGCGGTCCCTGCCGACTGCGATGTTGTTGAGCGCCTCCCAGGCCATGCCGCCGGTCAGCGCCCCGTCGCCGATCACGGCGACGACGTAGCGGTCCTCCCCGCGCAGGGCGAAGGCCTTGGCCAGTCCGTCGGCGTAGGACAGCGAGGTGGACGCGTGGGAGTTCTCGACCACGTCGTGGTCGGACTCGTCCTGGCTGGGGTAGCCGGACAGACCGCCCTCCGTGCGGAGCGTGTCGAACTGCGCGGCCCGGCCGGTGAGCATCTTGTGGACGTAGGCCTGGTGGCCGGTGTCCCAGACGACCCGGTCGCGTGGCGAGTCGAAGATCCGGTGGAGGGCGAGCGTCAGCTCGACGACCCCGAGGTTCGGCCCCAGGTGGCCGCCACGGGGGGCGCAGGTGCGCACCAGCTCGTCGCGGATCTCGGTCGCCAGCGTGGCCAGCTGGTCGTCGGAGAGGTCGCGGAGATCGCCGGGTCCGGTGACCTGCTCCAGCAGTCCCATCAACGCCCTCTCGTCCGACCGGTCGATGTTCCGTCGAGTCTAGACGTCGGGGTCACGGCGGGCAGGATCGGCGCGGTGGCTCAGACGGCGACCACCGCGATCGCGGGCTCGTGCAGCGAGCCGAGCCAGACGCGTCCCTCGTGCTCGCGCACCCCCGTCACCATGTGGTAGCCGTCCGTGCTGACGTCGACGTCGTGGACCAGCGAGCCCGCGTCGTCGAACGCCTGCACCCGCACGGTGCGCTTGGGCTTCGGCTGGACGGCCTCCGGGATGCGGGTCACCGCCTTGCGGACCCACCGAGGCGCCGACTGCAGGCGTTCCACCACCGGGTCGAGTGGCGAGGCGATGCTGACCCAGATCAACCCGTCGCTGCCGCGGGCGATGTTGTCGGGGTAGCCGGGGAGCTCGTCGACGAGGAGGTCGCGCTCGCCGGCGCGCGGCCCGGTGAGCCATCGTCGTACGACGGTCCGCGCGGCGGTCTCGGCCACGGCGACGTAGGACTCGTCGGCGGCGAGCGCGACCCCGTTCGCGAAGGCGAGGCCCTCGATCACCACCTCGACGCTGCCGTCCTCCGTCAGTCGGAGCAGTCGGCCGGTCCTGGTGTTCTGGACGAAGTCGTCCTTCCAGTGGTCGAGCCCGTAGAGCGTCGACGAGTCGGAGAACCATACGGTGCCGTCCCGCGCGACGGCCGCGTTGTTGCAGAACACCATCGGCACTCCGGCCACCCGGTCGGTGACCGGCTCGATCGCGCCGGTGCGGGTGTCGACGCGCAGCAGACCCCTCCGGGCGTCGCACACGAGGAGCCTGCCGTCGAGGTCGAGCTCGAGTCCCAGCGGCCGCCCGCCGGTCGAGGTGACGAGGTCGATCCGACGGCCGTCGTGGGAGACCCGCCACACGCTGCCGTCCCCGGTGCCGGTGAAGACCGCTCCCTCGTCCGGACCACCGGTCGCCACCACGACGTCCTCGGCGCCGGGGCCGGGGACGGGCAGCACGTCGATCGCACGGGCGGTCGTCATGCACACATCCTGGAGTACACCTGGGAGTCGAGGAAGGCGGGGACGGCGAGCACGCCGGTCATGGACAGGTCCAGGTGGCGCGCGCGCCCGGGGTCGACGAAGACGATCTGCCGCCCCTCGTGGCACTCGATGTCGGCGTCGGTGAGGTCCACCCGACCGACGAAGACGTGGACCCGGTCGACGGAGCCGTAGTGGGGATGGAAGACGCGGAAGGTGTCGAAGAGCTCCAGCGTGTCCGGCTCGAGCCGTACCCCGGTCTCCTCCTCGACCTCGCGGTAGGCGCCGTGCTCGGGCTCCTCCCCGGGCTCCAGGTGACCACCGGAGAGGCTCCACTTCTCGGGGTCGATCGGCGCATGCTCGTCACGCTCCTGGAGCAGCACCCTGCCCTGAGCGTCGACCAGCATCACGCAGCCGAACTCGTGCCGTTCGCGCAGGCCGAACCGCTCCACGTACGCCGGGTGGCTCAGCACCCGCGGCAGCGCGTGGGCGAGGTTGCGGCTCCAGGGCAGCCGGTCCACGGTGCACGGGTCGACGAACACGATCTGCCGTCCCTCGTGGCAGACGATGTCGGCGTCGGCGAGCTGCGTGAAGGCGAGGAACAGCTCGGCCTCGTGCGGCTCCCGGCAGTCGTCGCAGTAGTAGGAGAGCGTGTCGATCCGCGTGAGGTCGACGCCGCGCACCTCGGTCTCCTCCTCGAGCTCGCGGACCGCTGCCTGCGCGAAGCTCTCACCCGGTTCCACGCCTCCGCCGACCAGGGACCACTGGTCGGGGTTGACCGGCGCGTGCTCGTCGCGCTCCTGGAGCAGCAGCCACCCGCGCTCGTCGACGAGGACCACGGCGGCGATGCGTCGGCTGCTCACCCTCCCATCATCACGGGGCACGGAAGGACACGGTCACCGGCCGCCCGCCGAACGTGCCGTGCAGCGTCGCTCGCGCGTCCTCACGGCGCGTGTGCCAGGAGCCGTGCAGCCGACCGTGGCGACCGTGGGTGGCGACGGTCAGGTCGACGGTCATCCGGTTGGCGTAGCGCTGCCACCTCGCCGTGCCGCTGACCGCGAGGTCGGAGGTGAGGCGTACGCCGTGGAGGTGGAAGACCGTGGTCCGGTCTCCGGTGTAGGTCCAGCGTCCACCGCGGAGCCCGACGTCGTGGCCGGAGTAGTTGCTCCACCATCGGTCGAGCAGGTCGGCCACCGTCGCCGCGGCGGCCGGGGCGACCCGACGGGCGAGCAGGGACCCGCGACCGCCTCCGGCGGGTACGCCCGTCAGCCTCCGCGGGAAGCTGCCGATCGTGCGGACCGGGGGTACCCGCGCCGCACACGCATGGCTCGGCCACTGAGAGGGCGTACGCACGAAGCGGCGCAGGATCGCCACGGCACAGTGGTCGGTGTCGCCCACGGCGTCGACGTGGAAGCTGTTGGCGACGACGATCTGCTTCGACCGCGGGAACTGCGAGGCGACGATCGCGCCTTCGGCAGCGGTGGTGATCGAGTCGAGCTCCCCGCTCAGCACCAGGGTCGGCACGCGCGAGTAGTGGCCACCCTCGGGTCGCGGTGGGCGGGCAGGGTTGTCGGCGGCCGCCTTCGGCCATCGCGTGCACCAGTCGAGCTCCTGCCAGTCGGAGCGCGCGTACTCGCGGACCGTGAACGGCCCGTAGGTGCCCGGGTGGTGTGCCGTGCGTCGGGACAGGGCCCGCTGGTACTGCCGGAGGCGGGTATGCGGCGCAGCCGTCATGTCGTACAGCTGCGGGTAGTCGTGGCAGGCCACGGCGGCGTCGAGTCCTTCGCTGTAGGCGCGCACCGGACCGGCGTCCGTGCCGCCGCCCTCGGCCTCGGCCACCTCACGCAGCAGTGGCACGCGATCACCGTGCAGAGCGGCCCGGAGCGCAGCGGTCAGCTCCCGGTAGGCGTACGGGCCGTACGTCGCGCCGAACGCCGTCGTGGCCAGGGTCTCGGGGTCGATCGTCACGCGCGCACGCCGACCGTCGCCGTCGTGGGAGACGCCGTGCCACGGGTGGCGGCGTACCCGGTGGAGGACGCGGTTCATCGCGCGACTGAAGCTGGGTCCGTGGCCACGGCACTCCGGGGACCGGCGGCAGGCCTTGGCGAACGCCGCGCGCATCGCGGGTCCCTGCGTCGGGTACCACCCCGTCTCGCCGTACGTCGGGTAGGCACCATCGAGGACCAGGCTCCGCAGCAGCTCGCGGTGACGTCCGGCGAAGACCTGGGCGAAGAACGTGCCGTAGGAGTCGCCGTAGAGGTCGACCCGGCCGAGGCCGAGGTGGTGGATCACGGCGGCGAGGTCGTCCGCGGAGCGGGCGCTGGTGTAGTCGTCGCTTCTGCTGCCCAGGCTGCGACCACAGCGTCCGGCAGCGATGGAGTAGGCGATCTTCAGGTCCTGCAGGGCCGGGCAGTCGAGCGCCGTGGAGCGCCCCGTACCGCGCTGGTCGACGAGCAGCAGATTGTGCCGTCTCAGTAGGGGCCCGTACATCGCGGCGTACGACGTGCCGCTGCCCGTGGTCGAGTAGCCGGGGCCGCCCTCGTGGGGGACGAACGTGCCCAGCGCCGGGCGGCTTGCGTCCCGTGCCGGCGCGAAGGCGAAGCCGACCCGCAGGGTGCCCTGCGCCGGGTGGGCAGGATCCCAGGGACGCCGGAGGTGACCGCACCAGGCGTGGGACACGACCGCACACGGTCGGAGGGTCAGATCACCCACCGTGAGGGGGCCGCGCGCGAGTGTCGCGTGCGACTCGTCGAGCCGATGTGCGTACGGCGACGGGGTGCCTGGGTCGGCGGCCATGGCGGCCGGACCGAGACCGAGGGCGGATGCCCCCGCGACGAGCAGGACGAGCAGGGGCAGGCGCAGACGCATGGCGGTCAGCATCCCGCAAGAACCCGAGGATCGGAACCGTCAGCCGGCCGCATGTCCGTCGAGGTATGCGGCCACCAGACCGCCCAGGCTGGGCAGGTGGTAGCCGCCCTCCTGGACGACCACGCACGGGAGCCCGAGCGACCCCAGCACCCCGCCGGCGGTGGCGTAGCCCTCGGCCGTGACCAGCAGTGGGCTCTCGGGGTCGTCGGCGGCCGCGTCGACCCCCAGGGAGACGACGAGGGCGTCGGCGCGTGCGGCACGATCGGCCAGTGCCCTGACGGCATCGAGCCAGGGTCCGTCCCGCGTGCCCTCGGCGAGCGGCAGGTTGAGCGTGGCCCCTTCTCCCTCGCCGGCGCCCGTCTCGTGAGCATGGCCGAAGTAGTGGGGGAACCAGCCCGCAGCAGGGTCGACGTGGGTCGAGGCGTAGACGACGTCGGAGCGACCCCAGAAGACCGCCTGCGTCCCGTTGCCGTGGTGGGCATCGAGGTCGACCACCGCGACGGTCTCGTGCCCGGCGTCGCGGAGCGCCTGGGCGGCGACGGCGGCGTTGTTGAGGTAGCACGAACCGCCGTAGCCCTGACGGGTGACGTGGTGGCCCGGCGGCCTGCAGAGCGCGTACGCGGCGCGGGTCTCGACTCCGCTCGACCGAGGCGGGGTGACGCTCGACCGGCGAGTGACCAGGTCGACCGCGGTCAGCGCGCAGTCGACCGCCGCGCGTGCTGCCTCCCAGGTGCCCGGGCCGACGAGCGTCATCGTGTCGTACCCGTAGGCCCCCGCGCGCCCGTGCGTCGCCGCGGCCCGGGTCGGCGGCATCCCCTGCGTCATCGCCGGCGTCGGGAAGACGTAGGGAACCACCCGGTCCTGCCCGACCAGCTCGCCGTACGGGCCCTCGCTCCACTCCGCATAGATCGTGCGGAGGTGGTCGACGTACGCCGGGTCGTGGACGCGCATGAGCACGTCGTCGTCGTGGGGCGTCGCCACGACGGGGTCGTGGTCGCGGAGGGCCTCCAGGATCCGGTCGACCCGGGCCGGGAGCTCGGTGCCGTCGGTCGGTACCCCCACCCACACCTCGCGCATCGGCTCGTGTCGCCGCGTCTCCGGCGACCAGACCACGGGGATCGTCATGGCCGAAGCATGGCTTCGTCGGTCGAGCGAAGTCGAGACCACGCGCCGCCGGCGGTCTCGACTTCGCTCGACCGACATCGGCGACCTGCCAGGATGTGCCCCATGCCGCGCGCCCGCGACCTGGGAATCGTGATCGGGTCCCTGCCCACCGGTCCCACCAACTCCGTGCTCGACGTCGCCGGGGTCGGCCTCGGGCACGCGACGATCCATCGCGACGAGCCGCCGCCGCCGGAGGGTCGTGGCGTGGCCCGCACCGGGGTCAGCGTGCTGGTGCTCGCCGAGGACGCCTTCTCCCGGCCACTGCCGGCCGGCGGCGCGGTGCTCAACGGCGCAGGCGAGTGCACCGGTTTCATCACCGCGGCCGAATGGGGCTCGGCGGAGACGCCGGTCTACCTGACGTCGACGCTCCAGCTGGGCCGGGTCTACGACTCGGCGTGCCGGATCGAGCTCGCGGTGAACCCCGAGTGCGCGACCGACTTCATCATCCCGGTGGTCGGCGAGTGCGACGACTCATGGCTCAACGACGCCCGGCACATGCAGGTGGAGCACGAGGACGTGGTCGCCGCCTGGGAGGCGGCGATGGCCTCGCGTGGCTCCGACGTTCCTCCGGAGGAGGGCGCGGTCGGGTCCGGCACCGGGATGTCGTGCTTCGACTTCAAGGGCGGGATCGGCACGGCGTCCCGCGTGGTCGGCGAGCACACCGTCGCGGTGCTGCTGATGACCAACTTCGGCTCCCGCGAGGAGTGCATCGTGAACGGCGTGCCGGTCGGGAGGACGCTCGGACCGGTGGTCTCGACAGGCTCGACCAGCGGGGAGAGCTCCACGAACGGGGAGGGCACGACCAGCGGGCACGCCTCTCCCGGCCGCCCCTCGAAGCCCGCGGGCTCGTGCATCGGGATCGTGGTCACCGACGCGCCGGTGGACGGCGCCTCGTGCGTCCGGCTGGCGCGCCGCGTCGGCCTCGGCCTGGCGCGGGCCGGCTCGGTCGCCCATCACGGAAGCGGCGAGATCTTCATGGCGTTCGGCACCGGGCTGCGGCTCGACCGCGACGGGAAGCCCGACGGCACGCCGGTGGTCACCGGCCGCGCGCTCGACCCGCTCTTCGCCGCGGTGGTCGAGGCAGCCGAGGAAGCCGTCCTGAACTCGATGTTCACCGCCCCCACCGTCGTCGGGCGCGACGGCAACACCAGCGAGTCGGCGCACAGCCCCGCCGTGCTGGACCTGCTCGGGATCTCCACGGGCCCGAGCAGCGAGCAGGGCCGATGAGGGTCGAGGAGGTCCGGATCCCGGTCCGGGACGGAAGCCACCTGGCGGCCACGCTCTACCTGCCCGAGACCGAGGCCGGGCCTCAGCCCTGCCTCCTCGAGGCGCTGCCGTACCGCAAGGACGACCTCACGTCGTCGTACGCCTCGGGCTACTCCTCGCTCTGCGAGGAGTACGGCTACGCCGTGGCCCGCATCGACGTCCGCGGCACCGGGTCGTCCCCGGGAGACCCCCTGGACGAGTACCAGGAGGCCGAGCAGCGCGATCTGCCCGACGCCATCGCCTGGCTGGCCGCGCAGGAGTGGTGCGACGGCCAGGTCGGCATGTTCGGCACCTCGTACTCCGGCTTCAACTCCCTCCAGATCGCGTGCGAGCGTCCGCCGGCCCTGAAGGCGATCTGCGCCATCTACGCCACCGACGACCGGTGGACCGACGACGTGCACTGGCGCGGCGGTGCGCTGCGACTGGTCGACCTCGTCGACTACGACCACTACATGACGCCGATGTGCGTGTTGCCGCCCGTGCCCGCGGTCTGGGGAGACGGTTGGTACGACGAGTGGATGCGGCGACTGGAGACCTGCGAGCCGTGGGTGCTCACGTGGCTCCGGGAGAACCGCCACGGTCCCTACTGGGACCACGGGTCGGTGCGGCTCGGCGGCACCGCCGCGGGCTACGAACGGATCGAGTGCCCGGTGATGATCGTCGCGGGCTGGGCCGACGGCTACCGCAACAACTCCTTCCGCACCGTCGCCGAGCTGGGCCGACACGGCACTCCGCATCGCCTGCTGGCGGGCCCTTGGGCCCACGCCGACCCGGCGACGGCGATGCCCGGGCCGCGGATCGACTTCGACGCCGAGATGGCGGCGTGGTTCGACCACTGGCTGCGCGGCACCGGGAGCCACCAGGACCGCTGCGACCTGTTCGTGCGCACCTCCACCCGGCCCGAGATCGACCTCGACCTGCACGAGGGCTGGTGGGTCAGCACGCCGACCGTGCCACCGGTGACCGAGGCGACGCTCGACCTGACCGCCCCCGTGTCGCTCGACGTGGTGGCGGACGTCGGCACGGCCGCCTGGATCGACTGCGCCGGCCACCTCCCGTGGGGTCTGTCCGGCGACCAACGGCTCGACGACGAGCGCTCGCTGACCTGGGAGATCGAGCCGCCGCCCGGGCCGGTCGTCGGTCACCCGGTGCTGCGCGCGAAGGTCTGGGCCACCGCGCCGGCGGCCTCGCTCTCGGTGAAGATCTGCGACGTCTTCGCCGACGGCACCTCGGCCCTCGTGACCCGCGGCACCCTCGATCTCGCCTACCGCGACGGGGTCCACCGGACACCGTCGCCCTTGGTGCCGGGCCAGGAGTACGAGGTGGAGATCGTCCTGGACGCCTGCGCCTACCAGTGGTCGCCGGGACAGACGTTGCGCGTGTCGGTCGCCGGCTCCGACTGGCCGAACACGATCGCTCCGCCCGAGCCGGTCTCGATCACCCTGCGCACGGCGTCGCTGACGCTGCCGCTGCTCGACGAGGTCGACTTCGACATCCCCGTCTTCGGGGAGGGGGCCGAGCACTCGTCCGAGTCGACGGAGGGCGTCGGCTGGTCGATCCACCACGACGTCCTGCACCGGAGGACCACGGCCACGACGCGTTCCGACAGCCGCTACCCCACGCCGTACGACGGAACGGCGCACGAGCTCTACCTCGGTGAGGTCTCGGTCGACACCCGCACCTTCGCCCAGAGCGCCAACGCCCACACGGTCTTCGACCTGACCTGGCCCGGCATCGAGGTCACCGTGCGGTCGGGGATGACGGTCACCGTCGGCCCGGAGGCCTACGACGTGTCGATCTGGGTGATGGCGGTGCACAACGCCGAGGAGATCAGCCACCGGACCTGGGAGGAGTCGATCCCCCGGTGAGATGACCGGCGGTGCGCGCCCGGCGGGCCAGGAGGAGGGCCGCGGTGAGGCCGCCCAGCGTGCCGAGCGCCTCGTCACCGAGGGTGTCGGTGTAGGCCGTGTCGAGCTCGGTGCCGTGGCGGATGAACGTGTACCACTCGGCCAGCTCCCAGCCGATCGCGAGCGCGGCACCGATCCCGGTGACGAGCAGGACGAGCACCCACACCGGCCGGACCACCTGGCGCTCGAGCAGGAGCCCGATGCCGAGGCAGAGCAGCAGCCAGTTGGCGTAGTGGTTGGCGTCGTCCCACCAGTCGACGCTGTCGTAGAGGTCGAGCGTGTTGCCGGTGACGTCGACCAGGAACGGCGCGGCGATGAACGCGAAGCCGGCCCACGGCAGTGGGCGGTCGTCGTGACGTCGACGGGCGACCAGCCACCAGACGAGCGGCGGCAGCGCCATCGCGACCGGGTAGGCGACCAGCCGCGACCCGAACGCCTTGCCCTCGAACTGCGGCAGGCCCGTGGCGAACGTCGCCAGCACCAGCTGACCGATGGTCAGCAGCAGGATCACGACATACGCCGTCCGCGCGCGGTGCTGCACGTCGTCCCTCCCGATCTCGGCTGGCGCGCAGCCTAGGGGACGGGCGTCTACTCCCAGCCCTCGGGCGACAGCACGGCGGCCGCGATGCAGCACCCGTCGTCACAGACGTCGTCGTGCTCGGTGCACTCGTGCTCGTGGTGAGGTGTCTCGTCGGCCGATGCGTCCAGGGCTCGGAACATGGCGATGGTCACTTCTGCGATCCTTTCGTCGGGCATCTCCACGGTGGCACACGAGGACGACGCACGCCGGAGGCGAAGGACATCGGGTGAGGGGACCAGTGGCTGCCCTACTCCCCCGGCATGCCCGTCGGCACGCGCACGCCGTCGACCTCGACCGTCGCGGCGCGCCAGAAGCAGAGAAGGTCCTTGACCGGCAGTGCATCGTGCAGCGGGTCGGGGTAGACCCACGCCACGTCGGGGGCGCCGTCGGCACTCAGGTACGACGCTGTTCCCTTGTAGGCGCACACGGTCTGGGTCTCGGACGGTGAGAGCAGATCCATCCGGACGTCGGCAGGTGGCAGGTACCAGCGCACCGGGAGACTGGTCTCGATCAGCGCGACGGGTCGGCGGGACTCGGCGATCACGATGTCGCCGAGGCTGACGCGCACGTGCCGGTCGCTGGGCAGGACGTCGATCCTGGCAAAGGGGTCGTGTGGGTGGCCGACCACCGGCTCGTCCTCCTCACGCCACGAGAACGGCGCCCACTGCATGATCACCCGACCCTCGAGAGCGGGGTCGTCCGCGCGGAACGCGACCTCGCCCAGGCCGTCCGCGTGGAGGGAGACGCCCGGGGTCGTGTGCCCCGGGTGCTGGGGACCGAGAACCGGCCCGGGGGATGACGGCGGTGGACCCGGCTCATGCTCCGTCGTTGCGAGGTGGAGGTCGCCCTCGGGAACGGCGTACCACGGCACGACGCGGCGCGGCTCCCACACGAGCAGGGCGTCACGAGTGTCGAGCACGGTCGTGCCGTCGAGATCGGCGCGGAGCCGCTTCGGCGTGGTGGCATAGCGGAGCTCGGCGAGGTTGCGGAACCAGGCGTCCCGGAGGTCGATGGCCATCTCTGGAGTCTGCATCGTCGGCGATGCAGGCACCAGTGGGCGTGCCAGTGCACGGCCGTGGTCCGACGCCCCCGCGGCGAAAGGGTCACCACGACGAGGCCCTCGAGCTGCGCTTCCGGCTGCCCAGGCTGTGCAGCCGGTGACCGGCGCGACCTGCCGCGTGGCGGGCCCGGCTCATGTTCGAGGATCTCGAGGCCGAGCTCGACCGCCACCCATCCGCTGGAATGGCTCTCCACGAAGAAGAACCAACGGACTCGAAGGGCACTCACTACATGCGCGGAGACTGACAGACCGCGCGCGAAGGAGTCGCCCGGCACGGATCTGGGCGTACTCCTCGCGTCAGCGTATGCTGACGACATGAAGACCGCACAGGGCACCGATGGTGACGACGGCGTGGTGGGCGAACTGGCCGCCGTCCGAGAAGCCCGTCAGGCGTTGACCCGGCGCGAGGAAGTGGCAGTACGCCGCGCACGACAGACCGGCCTGAGCTGGGCCGAGATCGGCACACTGTTAGGCGTGACAAAGCAGACGATGCACCGCAAGTACCGGAAGGTCGGTTGAGCGTTCTTCCCCTGTCGACCGCTGGCGGGCGCTCGGGCCGATCGCGTTCACATGCCGCAGTCCGCGGTCGCTCATGCCGATGAGTGGTCGAGGGTGCCCGGATGTTACTTGTCGGGCTGCGCCTCTTAGGGTCGATCCGTGGTGGGTACCGACTGGTCGCAGTGGCATGAGTCGTATGCACGGCCCGGCTCGGGTTTAGGCGATCGGCTTGCCGCCGTAAGGGCCCAGATCGAGCGCCACCTCGACTCGACCGCACCCAAGTCCGTCCGCGTGGTCAGCGCGTGTGCCGGCGATGGCCGCGATCTTCTCGGCGTCCTTGCCGCGCGTCCGGACGCTGACCGGGTCACTGCCCTCCTGGTCGAGTACGACGAGGGCCTGGCCGCCGACGCGGTGGACATGGCACACCAATTGCCTGCTGAAATCGAGGTGCGTCGAGCGGACGCGGCTCGGAGCGACGTGTACCAACACTCGGTGCCAGCCGATCTCGTTCTCCTGTGCGGGATCTTCGGAAACGTCAGTGACGCCGACGTGCAAACAACCATCGAGGCCTCGACTCAACTGTGCGCACCAGGGGCCGAAGTCATCTGGACCCGACACCGCAACGACCCAGACCTGACTCCATCAATACGCGAGTGGTTCGTCGCCGCAGGATTCGAGGAAGTCGCCTTCATCGCACCTGACGGTGACAAGTGGTCGGTGGGCGTCCACCGACTGGTGGCAGATCCTCGCCCTCTCACTTCCGGTGCTCACTGGTTCACGTTCCTTCGGTGACTGGGTCGGTAGGGCGCTCTCATGCGGCGTTGTCCGCTCGCCCTACCTTCGATGCGGTCGGCTTGAAGGCTAGAACCGGTCGTTCTGATCCACGCCCTTGTTCAGGGATGCGCGCAATCGCTGCGTCGAGTCGCTGTCGCGTCTCGCATCGTCCGCATCGAGGATGCCGTGGTGCACTGCCTTTCGGATGACGACGTAGAGGACGGCGACATGAGTGGGGGAACGGGCGATCCTCGTGCGGGCCTTGCGAGGCAGAGCCCGCCTAGCCTTCGGCGGGCTGCCGTGGGACTTGAAAGCTGCGCACCTCATGGGGCCACAGGCAGGCCGCCGCAACCTTTGCGGCCCACATGCGAGCCGTCTCCTCGTCGGGCACGTCAATGATCGTGAATCCTCCGAGGTGCTCCTTGGTCTCGATGTAGGGGCCATCGGTGAAGACGGGACTGCCACTGGTGGCGTCCACGCTGAACACCGGCGCCGAGCTGTCCAAGCCTCCGAGGAAGACGTACACGCCGGCAGCCTTCATCTCCGCTCGCAGCGCTCTGACTGCCTGCGACATCTGCTGCATCCGCTCCTCCGAGTAGTCGGGGACCCACTCTTCGTTTGCGGCGATGAGGTACTCGGTCATGTTCGGCTCCTTGATCGAGGCGGCACTCCTGAGTCCACCTTCTACTCTCCCCACGAACGGGATAGTCGCCATTCGACACGATCACCTGACACCTACACACCGCGACTGCTCATCGGCACGAGCGAGCGCGGACAGCGGCATAGAGGACGTTCTCAGGTGGGGACCGTGGGGTCGATTCCCATGAGGTGGATGAGCCCAGGGCTGTCGCCATGGCGGTGCTCGACGTAGAGGGTGAAGGTCTGATCGGGCCTGGCGGTTGCGCGAGCCCAGTCGATGACTTCGCCAACGTCGACGGCGCCGCTCAGTCGGTACTCGTCGCTGTGAAACATCACCTGCTCCTGGGCGACGCCTTCCGGTGCCAGCGGCTGGTGCCAGAAGTAGACCCGGTAGACAGGCCCTTCGACCTCCCACTGAGTATCGCGGGGGTCGATGCCGTGGACGATCACAGACGGCACCCTATGGGGGCGCGGGCCGAGCGGACAGCGGCATGAGAGGACGACCGTAGAGTGCCGACATGAGCATGCCGGGGCCTTCTGGGCATTGGGTTTCGCTGGGTGAACGCGCCTGGCAGATCGAGACCATATGGGGGGCAGCGCGCGGCTTACCCGTCGAGCAGGTGGCCGTCGACACGATCAGTGAGGTCGACGAGAACCGCTGGTTCGGCGGCGGAGGAGGAGCGCCGACCGTGCGCGCCGTGGGCCAGCACGGCCGCAGGATGATGAAAGTCGATCTCACGCTCCCGGTGATCCTGGCGTCAGACGGCCAAGGCCTCGACGGCATGCACCGCATAGCGAGGGCTCTGCTCGACGGGCGGCCCACTGTTCCCGCCCAGCGCCTGCCTGTCGATCCCGACCCTGATTGGTTGCGCACAGACAAGAGCACGCGGTGATGCCCAACGGTCGACCGCTCATCGGCAGATCCGCGCACTGTCAGCGGCATGTGAGTGCGCCCCGCCGCTCCCCGGGTCAGTTCACATTGCCCAAGTAGCCAGGGCGGTCGCTCGCCGGCAAGAGAAGCCAGCGTGCGAGGGCCTTGGGCCAGAGGGGCTCGTCGAGCAACCCGCCCATGGGAAGCCAAGCGACTCCGGTTTGCCAGGTGTCGCCATGGCTTCCGAGCATCGGCTCTGCTCCGGGCGCGAGCGAACAGAAGAAGTACGCCTCCTGCTGATGGGCCCAACCGTCCTGTGCTGCGAACTCGTGGTCGGCAGCGATGTAGTCCCTGAGGAACGCAAATTCGCCCACGACCACCTCACAACCGACCTCCTCGCGACACTCGCGGCGTAAGGCCGAGTAAACGTCCTCGCCATGGTTCTGACCGCCTCCCGGACAGATGTAGAACGTCTGGAAGGGTCCCGAGTTGACCGTCACAAGGAGTTGCCCGTCCACGACGATGATGGCCTTGCTCGCCACTCGAATAGTCGGCGCTGCTCCGAGACGGACCCCAGGGGGATTCGTCACCTGCCTGGGATCGACATTCACCGAGGCATCTTCGCACCGCCACCGCTCATCGGCATGAGCGAGCGCGGACAGCGGCATGAGCGTGCGCCTAGTTTGGCTTCCGGTACGTCCTTCGCAGCATGACCAGGCAGGGCGCCGATCGCCACGGCAAAACCCCCGATGCTGACTAGGCTCAGCGGAGGGTCGAACTGGATGAGACCGAGGGCAATCAATCCGGCAAAGCACACGATCTCGTCCAACAGCAAGGTCCGCATGGTCGAGTCACGCAGCTTCATCGAAGTTCGCTCCTCTTAGCGACGGCTCCGAGCCGGGTCACAGCACACCGTTGGGCCGCACTCTGCCATGTCCGCCCGGGCAGCAAGCGCCGGACGCGGCATGTGAGTGCGCTGCGATCCGATGAGGAAGGCGATCATCGACCACGAGGCGCCCCCATACTGAGCGCGTGCGGATTCGACTGACAGTTGCCGCGATCGGCGTGGCCATGCTGTGCGCCACGGGGTGCGACACCGCCGCCCCTCTTGAGGGTCACGGCCCTCTCGACGACTGTGCGGCACGCATCGGTTACGCCGGAGCGATCTACCGCCCCAACAGCGATCTCAGGCAGTTCACTCCGCCAGGGAGGGCTCTCGGACAGGGGACGGAGGTCGATTGCGACGGCAGCGCTCTCGACCTGCGAGTACGGGTCCACGCGATCCAGGGCATCCCGCCCAGGGAGGCCATCATCGTCACCGGGCACGGCGGCATGCGCGGGATCTACATCGAGGAGCGACTGCGGAGGTCTGAGTGGCCAGTCGCTCTTCGGCGTCCCTGATCAGGCCAAGGGCGCGCCATCCGCTCATCGGCAGATCCGCGCACTGTCAGCGGCATGAGAGTGCGTTTGAAGCAGGTGGCTCTAGTCGCTGTCGCTCCAATCCGCGTACCGGCTCGTCACCTTGCCCGCGCGATCTGTGGTGACCCACTCGCCACCGGGTTCAGGCTGACAATCGTCATCTGGGCCGGGAGGAAACTCGCGGGTTGCCGACGCCTCCCACCGTTCGTTCTCGTGCACGAGGAACGGTATGTCAGGCGGCACGTCTTCGAGAAGCTGTCGTCGAATGCCCGCAGCAGCCGAGTCCTCGTCGCCCCAGATGACGCCGCAGAAGCCGCTCCACTCGTCAGGCGTGACGACCAGTTCGACCCTTCGCGTCACCCCATTCGATTGCTCGAAGGTGACCTCGAGGCCCTGCGGGCTCGAACGGGCCTGTGCCCATGCGTTCAAGTGGCCGACAAAGTCGCTCCCACCGCGGCGTGTGAGCGCGCTGACGGAACCGGGCAGCGCACCGTCTATCCACCCATGTGCAGCGTGGCTGCTCCCATGACCGCGTCGATGAAGCCGGTGTGGATACCGGCCACGAGCAGGGTCACGGTTGCCGATATGGCGAACGGCCTCCACCCACCCTCGTCCAGGATGCGGGGCCGTGTTGCTTCCTGCGCCACCTCCGCCCCCCTTCGCTATGACGCCAGGGTGGCGCCTCGAGCCGGCGCGGGCAAGGAAACTCCGAACATGGGCGACCTCCGCTCATCGGCAGATCCGAGCGCGGACAGCGGCATGTGAGTACGTTCGCGGCGTGAATGGTGCGTGAACCATGCCTGCGAAGTTCGTCGAACTATCGAGGTCCTTCTCGCCGTATGCTGCCCCCAACCCTTCAAGGGCCTGACCTGCCCGGCACCCCATCGACAAGTATCGACTGCACGGAGAAAGAGGCCCCTGGTGAGCAACGATCTGAGCAGCCAAGACCAGGACCGGGCACTGGAGCGGCGCATACTGCGCGGGGTCCTCAAGGCGGTGTGGGCTTTGATCAGCAGTATCGGCCTCGTAATCCTCGGGCCATGGCTGCTGCTGATCGTCGCTGGTCTATTCGGCGGCACGTTCGATATCGGCACCCCCGAGCTGATGCTGGTCTGGTTGTGCTGGCTGATCGGCATCCCGACGGTCGCGTTGCTGTGGTACCGGAAGTACGTGGCCGGTTCCTAGGGAGAAGGCGGCTCCCCCCTTGCTGGACAGCATCGGCATGTGAGTGCCGTCAACCGCGCACGGACAGCGGCATGTGAGTGCGCTTCCTTGGGCATTGCGCAGACAAGCGCGACCCCGTGTCTCCATACTTCCGTCGTGCTGAAGAGGACGGTGGTGGGGGCACTTGCCTTCGTGGTGCTTGCCTCTGCATGCGGAGCGCAGAGGTCCGGCTATGGCTCGGTAGAAGACGTCGCCCAGGCGTTGGGCTGTGCGTCGCCGAGTAACCCGGATCACAACACCGACCAGGGGTACACCGAGATGACGTGCACCTTCGAGGGCGCACCGCTGGCCATCTTCTGGATGGATGGCACGTCGATGAGTTACTCGGGCGAAGCCTGGGCCAAGGAGGAGCTCTGGGCGAAACGTGATCCCTGGAACGTCGAGTGCTCAAGTCACGAGCAGTGCGTCAAGGCCCAAGGCATCATCGGGGGCGAGATCCCGAAGACGGTCAAGTCCCACCCGTAGCCCGCCCGCTCATCGCCCCGTCCCAGGACGGACAGCGGCATGAGCGGTCGCTTCGACCTGTAGGTTCCACGGCATGGCGACCCTCTCGGCGTTCTGGGGAGACCGTGAGACATCCCGACTTGAGGCCGCCGGCATCGTGTCGTCGGCAGTCGAGGCTGTGGCATCGGTTGATCCACTGCTCTCGGCCTGGCGCAGCAAAGGTCGCTCCCGGGCGCAGAGTTTTGATCAGACGGTCCTCGACACGACGCCCACAGGGATCGAGGCGTCCCTCCGCGTTCAACGCCGGGATCTCGGAGGCGATGAGATGCCCGAACTCGGGTTCTCCTGGGCCGCGTGGAATGGCGCTGAAGCCCACGAGGACGAAGCAGGCGTCTCCGTCGGGATCGGGCTGAAAGCGGGGAACCCCCGATTGCGAAACCACTTCGTCCTCGACCTCCCGGCATCGTGGCCAGAGGATGACCCGCGGATCGACTCACTCCTGAGGGCCTTCGTGGAGCGACTTGATCCCGACGAGGTCGTGCGCTTCGACGCCGGTGCCAGCGACGTGCTCTGGTCGCGCCCATAGGTCTGGAGCGTCGACCGCTCATCGGGGTGGTCTCAATGGGTCAGCGCAACACTTCCTGATTTGAGGAGGTTGCTATGGCGCGTGGTTATCGGAGGTTCTCGCGGGCTGATGAGGACGAGATCTGGGCACGGTTGCGTGCAGGTCATGCAGCCAAGCCCACGGCTCGTGCGTTGGGATTCCCGACCGGGACGGTGCGGGCGTATCTGGTGCGGT
Source organism: uncultured Actinomycetota bacterium (assembly GCA_963805345.1). Lineage (GTDB taxonomy): Bacteria > Actinomycetota > Actinomycetes > Propionibacteriales > Nocardioidaceae > Nocardioides. The sequence continues at coordinate 66,001 of CAWDUA010000003.1, read as the reverse complement.
GTGGCGGGATCCGCCCCGAACCGCGGCGTCGGGCTCCGGGACGGTTGAGCTTGGCTGAGCGGGAGGAGATATCCCGTGGCCTGGCGGCCGGTCTGTCGTTGCGGGTGATCGCCGACGGGCTGGGCAGAGCGCCGTCGACGATCAGTCGTGAGGTCGCTGCTCATAGCGGCCGGGATCGATACCGTGCCGCGCCGGCCGACCAGGCGGCGTGGGCTCGGGCGAGGCGTCGGCAGGCGTGCAAGCTGGCAACCCATCCGGCGCTGCGTGCGATGGTGGCCGAGAAGCTCCAGCAGGAGCAGTGGTCACCCCAGCAGATCGCCGGCTGGCTGAAGACCACCTACCCCGACGACCCGGAGATGCAGGTGTCGCACGAGACGATCTACCGCACCCTGTTCATCCAGTCCCGCGGCGCCCTGCGCAAGGAACTGACCGCACATCTTCGGACCGGGCGGGTGATCCGACGCCCCGCAGGAACCCGGCTGCCCGATGGTCGTGGTGGCCGGCCCGGGATCCTCAACATCTCCGAACGCCCAGCCGAAGCTGTCGATCGGGCGGTGCCCGGGCACTGGGAAGGCGACCTGGTCTTCGGCAAACAGATGAGTCCCGTGGCGACCTTGGTGGAACGCTCGACCCGGTTCGTGATGCTCGTGGCGCTGCCCGGCGGCCACAAGGCAGACCTGGTCGCCGAGGCGTTGGCGGCCAAGATCACCACCCTGCCCTCAGCGTTGACCAGGACCCTGACCTGGGACCAGGGCCACGAGATGGCCGAACACGTCCGGTTCACCCAGGAGACAGGTGTCGAGGTCTACTTCTGTGACCCCAGGTCGCCGTGGCAACGCGGATCAACGAGAACACCAACGGCCTGCTGCGCCAGTACCTCCCTAGAACCCTGGACTTCCGCACCCTGACCCAGGCCGACTTCGACGCCATCGCCGACAAGCTCAACGGACGCCCTCGACAGACCCTCGGGTTCAAGACACCATCACAAGTACTGGCCGAGGTGTTGCGTTGACGGCCTGAGCCCGCAGGCATGAGAGGTCGTTTACGGTGTCAGGGGCGCTGCGCAGTGGCTACCTTTCGGAACGTGAAGTTCGCGGTCGCACTGACGCTTGTCGCAGCCGTCGCCTCGGGATGTGGCGACGGCGGCAGCGAAGCGGGGGCCCCATCGCCGTCTACGGATGCCCCGCGGATCTCAACATGGTCGATCGACGAGGCGGGACGGCACTATCTGTCTCTGGTAACACAGGGCAACGCCGACTACGTACGGCTCGGCACCATGACTCGGAACGGGGCGACGACCAAGCAGGTCAAAGAGACATGTCAGCACCTGGCGGACGACGGTTCCGAGATGGCGGAGAAAGCCCAGTCCGCCAACTGGCCGGCAAGTCTCCAGGCACTGATGAAACGCTGGGGAGCAGCCGTCACCCGGCAGGGGTCAGACTTCCAGGACTGTGCAGAGGCCGAGTCGTCGTCAGACATGCTCGCCGCACTGCATAGGTCGGCCGTCCACTCCCCTCACGAGTTGTCTACCCAAGTTCGTGCTGCCCTTGGCCTGAGTCAGTCTTCAGCCTGACCGGAGGGTCACAGGGTTCCGAAGGGGCGACAGCACATCGGCATGTGCGCGAGCGGTTGCCAGCGGCATGAGCGGTCGATTCCGGGCGTTGGTCAGATCAGCCCTCGACGTTGGGGTCGTACCAGTTCAGACCGAACTCCCGTGCTTCTGCCACGATGATCGACACCGCACGGTCGGCACCGCTGTACGTCATGGTGATGTACATCGAGCCGCCCGAGACGTACCCGATCTCCGGACCTGTGGCCCAAGGCGACTCCTCGTCGCATGCTTCGCCCAGCGCTGGCCACCGGTCGAGCAGCGACGCAACGAGCCCCGAGATGGCCGAAGCCGGGTCACTCTGAACCTCGTCGTCCATCAGGCCGAGCAACACGGCGTAAGCGTCGCCTGGTTCAAGCCCGGCGAATGGCGGAACTTCTACCCACAAAGCCAGGTCGTAGCTCACACCCCGCAGTGTGCCCGACCACAACTGGCTCGCAGGCGATCCCCACATCACGCTGAATCTGGTGCCCCTACCGCCCGACGTGCTCACGTTGAAGTTCACCGGCAGCGGCGTCGGCGGCAGTAAGAAGCACGACCATGGCGCATACGACACCAACCAGACGCCTCAGCACCTCGTGGCCTACGTAAGCGCACCCTCGACAACCTCCTCAGATCAGGAAGTGCTGCGCTGACCCATCGAGACCCCGCTAGTGCGCGCTGATCTGCCGCTGAGCGGACGAGCATCCGGGGACATATTGCGCGCCATTGCGCCACGATCCCGGAACGTCTGTGCTTACTCCCGGACGCTTGATGGGAGCGTGCCGAACTACGTCTCAAGCGCCCCGCTCGTGGTCGGTCGCAGCAGTCCCTGCTTATGACCCACCACAACCGACCACACCAGCGTCACCACCACGGCAGTCAGCGTCAACGCGATGACCGCACCACCCTTGATGAGCACGAAGTTCACGGTCGACAGCGTCTCGAGCAGCCAGAAGGTGATGGTCGCCTTGGCCAAGATCACCACCCCCCACATCAAGGTCAGCCGTCTGAACAGGGCTTGCATCTCTGTCCGGGCACTGACCTCGGCAGCCATCGGGTAGAAGTCGGGGGCCAGCCGAGCGACAACCGGGCGAGTGGTCGCCAGTGAGCCGATGAACACTGTCGCGACCGTGAGGTCTGCGAACACGGGCTGGATGAAGTAGATGAACGTGTTACCTGTGGCCAGGGTGAAGGCAGTCCTGATCGCCATCACTGTCAGGGTCAACATGAGCAGGCCAGAGACTGGTTTGCCACACACTCGCCGCAGCGCAACGGCGCCCACCATCCACGCCAAGACGACGATCACCGCCGCCGCGACATCGAACAACACGAGTGTCGCCCACAAGAGCACGGCTGGCATGAATACTGCAGTCGTCACACTCGCGGCCACGCGTACTGCGATGTCCCGCGGCCTGGCCGGGGATGTCGGCGTCAGCGGCACGCCGTCAAGAGGCAGATGAGGTGAGATGGGGGCTCCCCGAGTCGTCGTTCTGCGGACTCGTCCAGCGTCGGGCACATCGGCGCCTGGATCAGGAGTGCCTGGACCCGGATCGGGGGTGGACCTAAGCCCACTGCCTCGATCCGAGGGAATCTGGGCTCAGCCCACCGCGCACCGTCCGCTCTAGCCGGTGAGTGCGCGCTGATCTGCCGATGAGCGGGAGTGCATCAGTTCCAGTCCGCAGCGATCGCCCCGGTCGCCGAGCGGCTGAGCACCAACTGGACCTGCTGCAGGAGGCAGGGTCGAAATCGCACTCACGGGCCGCTGTCCGTTCTCGCAGCAAAGCCGTCTGCGAAGCTACGGGCCGCCGTTAGGGCGTGTGATCGTCGTTGAACGCCTTCCCGCCGACCACTCGAACCGCGATGAGAACGCCGCCAAGTACTAGGACCAGGACGACCATCAGGGTGATCAATACTCCGGTGGAGTGCATCATGTCGTTCATCTCGAGCCTCCTTGTGCTCCGGCTTCCACGCTAAGCGGATGGAGCCTGGCCGACCCTTACCGAGCGGTGACGTTCGATGCCAAGAGTTCGCCGTCCGATCGCCCTCTCACGCCCTTGTGTGTGCTCGGGTCTGCCTCTGAGCGGGACGTAGGAGTGCTGCGCGCACTAGCGTCCTGAGGGTGAGGCACCGGGCTTTCCCCACCAGCGTGACTGCCGGCGCGGACCTGACCATCCGTCTTGCACGAGCCGCTGACGCAGAGGTGATCAGCGTGATGACCGAAGCACCTGCGGTGCATCAGTTCTGGGGTGGGAGGCCGATCACGGTGCAGGAGGCGCTGGAGAAGTACACAGGCCGGAGAGCGCCGGAGGTCGTCTCCTACGTCATCTGCGAGGAATCGAGGTCCGTCGGGTACCTCCAGTCGTGGCAGCGGGACGGACGGTTCGGTCTCGACATGTTCATCGCGGCCCACGAGCAAGGGCGAGGCATCGGCCCGCGAGCAGCCCGAGCGCTCGCCGCTGAGCTGACCAGCCTGGGGTGGACGCCACTGACCGCCGACCCGGTCGCGGACAACCAACGCGCTCTCAGCGCCTGGCGGGCTGCGGGGTTTGAAGCCACCGGGGAGCTCGGTGAGGACGAAGGAAGGACGACCGAAGTCATGCGCTTCCCTTCTCCGGGGCAACCCCCTCAGTAGCCCCGGAGCGCTTCCCACCGAAACGCCTCATCCTCCGCCGCGGGTGGGTCAGCAGTCGGTGGTCTCAGCTGTCGATCGCGGGCGCATACGCTCGTGGGGTGTCATCGAGATTGGACCCATCGTGGCGAGTCGTAGCCAGCCCTTCCACGCCAGCACGGGATCGTTGCGTCGACATCTTCGAACGACCTGACGGCAGCTTCGGATTCGAAGAGTTTCGTCGCGACGTCGAAGACTTAGGAGCCTGGACGCCGCTCACCTACTACTCGGTGCAGGTCTATCCCACGTTCGAGACGGCCCTGGCAGCTGCTCGGGGACGTGTGAAGTGGCTGAGCGAAGTGCTGGACCAGCGGGATGGAGGTCGGAGATGATCGACCGCTCATGCCGCTGTGCGGTGCACTGAGTGAGGACGTAAAGGTTCTGATCTACTCCGGCTCGCAGCATCGGTACGTTGGTTGGTCACGGACATTGAAGGTGAGCTGCAGGGCCTGGGTGTCGCGGCCGCGTGGGCTCCACGGATGCGCTCCGGCCTTGTAGTCGTAGGTGAGGGAGTCGAGCCGTGCCACCCCGGGCCGGGCGAACTGAACCACGGCCAGAAGGTACTCGTCGGGTGACGGGTACTGGAAAGTGGTTCCGCTTCGGACTGGCTCGAGACTCGAGCAGAAGCGCCCGGGTGGACCGTTGTCGAAGCCGAAGCCGACGTATCCCGAGGTCCGGACGTGACAGATATTGACCGTCACAGTGGCCCCAGCGGAATTCACCTGCCAGACCTGCTCGGGGCCGCCACGGAACGTCACGGTGCGGGCGTGCCCTGACCGGGGTGTACTCAAGCCTGGCCGACTCGGTGTACTCAACGGGAACGACCAGATGGTGTGCGGGTCCGCGAAGACGGCCAGGCGACTGCCGTAGGGGCCGCCCAAGAGTCTGGGGTGGGAGTACCAGTGGTAGACGCGGAACGCTGCGAGGATCAGCACCGCGGCCAGCGCAAAGATCACCAAGGGGACCCAAAGGCGTCTCCCGGCCGGTGGCTCAACCGAGATGGTGTCGGCGGCTGAACAGTCCATACAGCGCACCCCTTGATGGGATCATTGATGCGGTCCACTCAGAACACTTCATCACGCGCGCGCGGAGTCGCAATCCGCCATGTCAATCGAGCGCGTCGCCGCCAAGGCGATGATCGCACCCCAACGTCCTCACATGCCGCGGTCAGTTCGGCATCGGCAGGTAGGAGTGCGCCGCCGGCACCCCTGAAGCCTCGGCGCGGTCGAGGCAGGCGCGGGGCGATGGCAATGGCGGTAACGGATGCCATGCTTCGGCTTTCGGCAAGCGCCGCTCCTGAGAGGCAGGACCGATGGCTGTTCCGTTCCAGCTCGTCATCAACTGTGTCGGTCACCCGGAACCGCTGGCCCGGTTCTGGGCCGAGGCGCTGGGCTATGTGCTGGAGCCGCCACCGGCCGGCTTCGCCACGTGGGATGACTGGCGACGGGAGGTCGGCTTGCCCGAGTCCTGGCAGGGCCGCGGCACGGACTGCATCGTCGACCCAGAAGGCAAGGCCCCGCGCATGTGGATCCAGGTCGTCCCCGATCCCAAGATCACGAGCAACCGCCTTCACATCGACATCCATGCGAGCGGCGAGCGAGATCTCCCGATCGAAACCCGCAAGGCGCGTGTAGACGCAGAGGCCAGGCGGCTCAGCGCTCTCGGCGCCACGCTGCTCAGCTCCTTGGATGAAGGACTCGAGCCTGGCGTGGACCACTACGCGGTCGCCCTCCAAGATCCCGAGGGGAACGAGTTCGACATCAACTGACACCCGGCGACCAACGCACCTGCCGCTGTCTGCGCCCGGAACTGCCGATGAGCGGTTGGACTCGGCCTGTCGGGAGGCCAGCCGAGGCGGGCGCGCGTGACACAGTGACGTTGATGGATGACGTAGCCCGGGTCTCGATAGGACACCGCGTCGTCGTCACGGGCATGGCTGGGTCGGGGAAGAGCACGTTCGCCCTCGCACTCGGTGCCAAGACCGGCTTGCCGGTCATTCATCTGGACCTCCACTTCTGGAAAGCAGGTTGGGTTGAGCCTTCAGAGGACGAATGGCGCACCACGCAGCAGCGTGTGCTCGCCGGAGACACGTGGATCGCCGATGGCAACTACAGCGCAACTCTGGCTCTCCGCCTGGAGGTGGCGGACACGCTCGTAGTTCTCGACATGCCGTGGGTCCTCTGCGCTGGTCGAGCTCTCCTCCGGGGGTTCCGGATGCCAGGTGAGCTGCCAGAGGGCAGCACGTACACGCGGTGGCAGCGGCTTCGAGACGAGTCCACCCTCGCCATGCACATCTGGCGCAACCGGCACTCAGAACCGGAGTCCGAGAGACGGATCGTTGCGGACCATGGTCAGCACCTGACCGTCCATGTGCTCAGGTCCAAGCAGTCGGTCGCACAGTTCCTGGAACACGCGCTGAGGGACTAGCTACCTCTCATGCCGCTGTCAGCGCTCGCATCTGCCGATGGGTCGTCCGGCTAGAAACGTGCCGAGAACCACCATCGACGTGAAGTAGTTGACCGGAGACCCAGCGACCAGGCTTGGACACGAGAAGCCCCACGACGTGAGCGGTGTCGGCGGGCTCTCCCAGTCGGCCCTGGGGCTGGTCGGCAAGCACGAGCCCTCGGGATCGGCTTGTCCGAAGTGCAGTGTTGGGGTCGTGAGCGGTCGCGCTGGGGTGAGCGCCGTACTCCGGTTCGGGTCGTCAGGGGCTGCTCGGAGTCGCGCGCGTCGTGCGCGCGGTGAGGTACCGACGGACGAGCAGGACCACCCCGGCCACCAGGAGGCCGAACCAGACCATCAGCTCCACCAGACCCATCCCGAACCCGATCACCATCGCCACGACGTTCATGAAGAACACGAAGGCGACCAGGCTCAGCACGAGGTTCCAGGTGCTCGCTCGGCTCCACATGGGCTCAGCGTAGGGCTATCGACCTCGACGACGCGCCCTACGCCGACGGCAGAGGCGCGAGCGGTACATCAGTCCGGCGTGACGTCGCGGACCGAGTAGCCGATCTCCTCGTCCGCGGCGTTGGCGTCTCGGTCGACGTACACCGAGGTCGGGTACGACCGGCCCTGCGGCCAACGAACCCGCACCAGGTGGGCTCCCTTGATGTTGGCCGCGTCGATGATGTCGTTGATCGTGATGCGCATCCAGTCCCCGGCGGGCTCGCCGGCCGCATGACCCCGCCCCCTGCGGGCGTAGACCGCGTCGGTGGCCACCCCGTCGCGGACGGTGACGATGACGGGGACGCCGCGATCGGCGCAGAAGCAGGCCGTCCGCAGCGTGTAGGTGTAGTCGTCGACCTGGTACGCCGGCCACGGGGCCTGCGTCGGCTGGGACGACGGTTGCTGCGTGCCCCCCGTGCCCTGGACCGCCACCTCGTCGGTCGTCCCGCAGCCGGCGAGCAGGGCGGCTGCAACGAGCAGGAGCGGGACCGCGTGGTTCTTCATGGCTGTTCGACGGCCGTACGACGACCGTGGTTCCCTCCCGTGACGGGGAGCGGCGCAGCCCCCGCCGGGGCGAGGGCTGCGCCGCTCGGGTGTCTAGTCGGTGAGGCGGTCGGCGGTACGGCGTCGGCGGGCACGAGCCGCTCGACGCCCGAGCCGACGCTGCTCGGCGTCGGCGACTCGGCTGGCGATCAGCTCACGGGCTGCGCGGTGGGGCAGTTGCGTCAAGGGCGCTCCTCGGGCGTGTTCTCGGGATGGTGGGAGTGGTGGTGTCGGCGACGTCGGACGTCGTCGGCGGACGCGGTGGGGATCAGCTCGACAGGACTTCCCCTCAGCCGCGGAAATGTGGGAGAATTGCGGTCGGAACGGGGTCGTGTTATCTTTTCTATAACGCCTTCCTTTTCCGTTTTCCATCTTTTGCGGACAAACGCAGGAACTTACCGAACTTTCGTTGGGGCGTCCACCTCTTGAATGTGCGCATCTTTGTGCGCGGTCGAGCCCCAGGGCTGTCGGGAGGTCACCGGGGATCGGGAGACGGTCCGCTGTCGGCCACCCCGGCCATATCCACTGGCTCCCGGGCCTCGTGTCGAGGCACCATCACCCAGGTGTCCCTCCTCGTTCCCACGCTGCACACCGCCCGCCTCCGGTTGCGCCCCTTCACCGACGCGGACGCGGAGGCCCTGTTCGCCCTGCACAGCAACGCCTACGTCCTGCGCTACTGGGACTCTCCACCGTGGACGGACCCGGCGCGCGCCCCACGCTTCCTCGCGCTGACGCGGCAGCTGGCGGAGGAAGGTATCGGGGTACGGCTGGCGATCGACCTGGACACCGACGACTCGTTCCTGGGCTGGTGCGGACTGACGCAGTACAACCCGGACTTCCGCAGCGCCTCGCTCGGCTACTGCCTCGGCGAGGAGGCGTGGGGCCACGGCTACGCCACAGAGGCGGCCCGCGCCCTGCTGGAGTGGGGGTACGACACCCTGGACCTGAACCGGGTCCAGGCCGAGGCCGACACCCGCAACGCCGCCTCGGCGCGGGTCCTGGAGAAGCTCGGTTTCGTGCACGAGGGCACGCTGCGGGAGGACTGCATCGTCGGCGGCGTCGTCTCCGACTCGTGGGTGTACGGGCTGCTCGAGCGGGACCGGCGGATGCTGGGATAGGGCCGTGTCCGAGGTGCCACCGCCCACGGTGGAGATGTTGTGGGAGCCGCACGATCCCCACGACGTGCTCAGGCGGCGATTCGGGTTCGCGGACGCATCGGCGGCCGGCCGCTGGGTCGCGGCGACGGTGCACGAGCACTGGGGCATCGGGGTCGACTCCTGCGAACGGATCGTGCTGAGCGGTGCCAATGCGCTTGGCGTGGCTGACGACGCCGTCGGCCCGGATGCTCGCGAAGTGGTCGATCGTCCCCGACCAGTTCCAGCGGCTGGCCGAGGTCGCTCGCCTCACTCGATGGCTGCACGTCCAGGGGCTACCGGTGTCCGTGCCGGTGTGTTCCTCCGACGGGCGGCGACAGGTCGAGGTCGAGCGCGTCTCGCTGTCGCTCCAGCGTGTGATCCGTGGCGAGCTCCTCGACGTCGCGGACTCCGAGCAGGTACGGGCCGCCGGCGCGGTCCTGGCGCGGCTCCATCTCGCCCTCGCGCGACTACCCCGACACCGAGCACCTCGTGCCCCGGTACAGCCGCCCCGACCCGCTGGCGGCCCGGATCGTCACCTGGCTCGGGTCGGCGGGCGACCACGTGCCGGAGGCGGGTCGCCGGACGCTCCGGCGGCTGGTCGCCGAGGCACCGGCCGACCCGCTCCCCACCCAGCTCGTCCACGGCGACTTCCGCTCGTCGAACATCCTGTGTGCAGGCTCCGACGTCGCTGCGGTGATCGACTTCGAGGAGGCCAGGCTCGACCATTGCCTCGACGAGATCGCGCGCTCGGCCATCACGCTGGGGACGCGCTTCCGTGACTGGGGGCCTGTGCCCGCACACGTGCGCGCGACCTTCCTGGCCGGCTACGAGTCCGTGCGTCCGCTGACGCCGCTCGAACAGCGCTGGTGGGACATCCTGGTGCTCCGCTACGCGTTGACGCTCGTGCCGCCCGGGGACGACCCGACCGGATGGGGAACCTCCGCACTCGATCACCTCGAGGCTCTCGCCGAGAGCGGCCGGCGAGGCGACGGATCGTCGTAGCCTCCACCCCTCAGCCTCGTCAGAACTCCTGGACCGGGCGGATCTCCACGACCGGATGCGCTCGGGTCAGGACCCTGGCTGCCTCGACGAGTGCGTCGTAGTCGTCGCAGGTGACGATGAAGAAACCCGACAGCTGCTCGACGGACTCCGCGAAGGGCCCGTCGGTGACCAGGGCGTCCGCGTTCGGACCCCGCTTGATCGTGCGCGCCTGCCGGCTGTGGGTGAGCCCGGCACCTCCGGTCACCGCGCCGCCACGCGCCTCCAGCAGCTGGCCGAACTCGTAGTCGGTGTCGAAGGTGGCCTGACGGTCGGCGTCGGTCCCGGACTCGTGCTCGTCCTCGTTGTCGGCGGGAAACATGACGACGTAGTCGGTCATGGTGCGTCCTCTCGTTCGATGGTCTGGCACGGAGGTGACGAGGAAGGCTCTCGCCGTTCGACGTTCGCGCCGGAAGACTTCGCCGCCATCGCATCACGGTCGGGATGTCACGCGGGGCCTCGCAACGCCGAAGCCTGCACGAACCGCGGTGCGTGCGTCCCACGCTGCCAGGACCTTCGACGGTGTCGATCCGTGCCGAGGTCGCGTTGAGTGGCTCCCATGACCGCCGTCACCATCGTCGTGGTCGTCTTCGTCGGCGCCGCCCTCGCGAACCTGGCCCAGCACCTCGGTCTCTGAGCCCTCGTCCGGATCCGGCTGACAGGGACGCTCGGCGCCGTGCGGGCGCTGTCGCAGCGGCTCACACCATCCAGTTCGCCTCGAAGTCCGGGTCGGTGAGGCCGGGACGGTCGAAGCCGAACGACGAGACGTCGGAGGTCGTCGTTCCGGTGGTGGCCAGGTCGGCCAGGATCCGGCCCAGCGTCGGCGCGAACTTGAAGCCGTGGGCCGATCCGAGCCCCACGACGACAGCCGGATGCCCGGGGACCGGCGCGAGCACGAAGTCACGGTCGGGGGTGAGGGTGTACTGACACCGCAGCGACCGGACCGGGTCACCCGACCCCGGCAGCAGCGACCCCAGGAACGACGCCAGTCGCTCGCGCATCCCCGGGTCTGGCTCGGTGGTGCGGGCATCAGGGTCCACCGGCGGGCCGCCACAGTCCTGCGCGGCCTTGACCGTCGCCTCGCCGTAGCAGGGGAAGCCGTAGTAGCTGGGCTCGTCCATCCAGATCCACAGCGGCATCGTGGCGTACGGCGTGGGGTCGGGCGGGGCGAAGTAGGTGACCTGCTCGAGCGTCACCGTCAGCGGGATCTCGACGCCCAGGCCGGTCAGGACCTGGTTGGTCCAGGCATCGGCGGCGACGACCACCCCACGGCAGGTGTAGGACTCACCGCCGGCCACGACGACCGTCTGCGAGCCGTGGTCCCTCACCGAGGTGACCGGCGTCGAGCCCAGGAGCGTGGCGCCGGCCTCGGACGCGAGCCGCTGCATGGCGGCCGTGCCCCTTGCGGCCGGGACGATCGCCCCCCGCTGCTGGAACAGCCCCCGCGTGCCGGGCGGCACGGAGAACACCGGGAAGCGCGCGCCGATCTCCTCGGCGGTCAGCATCTCGAAGTCGATCCCGACCTCGCGCAGGGAGGCCACGTAGTCATCCGGGGCGATGGCGCAGTCCGGCGGGAAGAGGTCGAGACCGCCGACGACGGTGACCAGCGACTCCCCCGACGCCTTCTCCAGCCTCTCCCAGTCGTCGTAGGCCTCGTGCGTGAGCCGCACGTAGGCAGGCGTGTGATAGCTGTGGCGGAGGATCCTGGAGGTGTCGTGGGACGCGCCGCGGCTGTGGCCGAGCTCGAACTGATCGAGCCCCAGCACCGAGTGGCCGCGCGACGCGAGGTGCCAGGCCGCGCCGGAGCCGAGGGCGCCGAGGCCGATGACGACGTAGTCGACGTCAGTCATCCGGGGTCTCCTGTCGGTCGGGATGGATCGAGACGGCCGCAGAGCGACCTCCTCAACGAGCGGGGTCGTCCAGGCGCGGGAGCAGCCAGCGTCGGATGTCGGCCGAGTCGTCCTCCATCGGGGCGAACCAGCCGTGGGAGTAGGCGCGCGACGACATCCCGCGCTGGACCGACTCGCAGATGGCCCAGTCCTGGCGGTTCACCATGTCCCAGAAGTCACCCGCGTCCGAGGGGTCGAAGCCGGGCGACGCGACCTCGGACGCGGCGAACAGCAGGCGACACTCGATCGCGGTCCGGTCGACGGCCAGCGGGCGCAGCACGAACGCCGCGACGTGGTCGGCTGAGCACGAGAGCATCAGGTTCGGGTAGACCAGCTCACCCTTGTGGCGCACCCTCTCGGCCTCGTTCAGCCCCGGCAGCGGCGAGCGGGTCGTCGTACCCGACATCGTGAACGTCCACGCGCCCTCGCGGTGCGGGATGCCCTCGTCCCAGTCGAGGCCCTGGCCGCCTCCGGCGAACGACGGCACCAGCCTCGAGAGCTCGGGGTGCACCGGGCCGCAGTGGTAGCACTCGTTGTAGTTCTCGGCGACGACCTTCCAGTTGGCCGCCACGTCGTAGGTGTAGGTCTGGCCGGTGACGAGCGAGGCGAGGTCGTAGTTGGCGAGCGTCCGCGTCGCGCGCCCGACGCTGTCGCCGAGCGGCGCAGCGGCGTCGGGAGTCGGATGCACGAAGACGAAGCCGCCCCACGCCTCGACCCCGAGGGCGTGCAGCGAGAAGTCGCCCGGCTCGACGTCGCCGTCCTCGGTGTGCGGAGCGCGCAGCAGCGAGCCGTCGAGGGCGTAGGTCCACGAGTGGTAGGGGCAGCGGATCGACCGCGCGCCGCACAGCTGCGGCCCGCTGCCGGGCTCGGTCGGGAACAGCTGGGAGCCGCGGTGGCGGCACACGTTGTAGGACGCGTGCAGTGCGCCGGCCGCATCGGCGGTGAGCACGACGGACTCGCCGAGCACCTCGACGACCGCCACTCGCTCGGGTCCGTCGAGACCGAGGTCCGCCACGCGCCCGACACACGTCCACTCGCGGAGCAGCACGCGTTCGCGTTCTCGGTCGAAGGACTCCGCGTCGACGTACAGCTCGCGAGGCAGCGCAGCCTGCAGGGTCATTGCGGGGCCTCCGATCGGGCGGCTACGAGGTGACAAGCGGAGCGGTGCCCCTCCGGGTCGGACGGGAGGATCGGCAGCGACGTCCCGCGACACAGGTCGGCGACCGCGTCGGCCTCGCCCGAGGCCAGCGCCGGACACCGCGGGTGGAAGCGGCACCCCGACGGGATCCGCGTCGGGTCCGGGATCTCGCCGCGGAGCACGATCGGCTCGAGCCGCTCCATCTCCGGTACGACGGACAGCAGGGCCTGCGTGTAGGGGTGCTGCGGCGCGGTCAGCACCTCCTCCGTGGGACCTGCCTCGACCACCCGGCCGAGGTACATCACCGCGATCCGGTCGGCGATGTTCCACGCGAGGCCCAGGTCGTGGGTGACCACGAGGACCCCGAGGCCGAGCTCCTCGCGCAGCTTCAACAGGAGCGCCAGGATCTCGCCACGGATCGAGGCGTCCAGACTGGACACCGGCTCGTCGGCGATCAGCAGCTGCGGCTGGAGCGCGAGCGCGCCGGCGATCAGGACGCGCTGCCGCTGTCCTCCCGACAGCTCGTGGGGGTAGCGCAGGAAGAGTGCCTCCGGCGGACGCAGCCCGGCGGACGCCAGGGCCGCGGCGACCCTCTCGGTCTCGCTCGGCCCGGTCTTGGTGACCAGCTTGTGGATCCGCAGTCCCTCGGCGACGGAGTCGTAGACGGTGTGCCGTGGGTTGAGGGCGCCGAGGGGGTCCTGGAGGACGAGCTGGACCTGGCGCCGCAGGGCCTTCAGCGACCGCGCGCTGCGGCCGAGTGTCTCGCCCTTCCAGCGGACCTCACCGGCGACCGGCGTCGTGAGACCGACGAGGGTGCGGGCGAGCGTGGTCTTGCCGGAGCCCGACTCCCCGACCAGGGCCAGGACCTCTCCGCCACGGATGACCACGTCGGCGCCGTCGAGGGCTCGGGCGACCCGGCCGCTCCGGGTCGTGAACTCGACCCGCACACCCTCCGCCGACAGCTCGGCCGTCGTGCTCGTCCCGTCCACGGCGGTCACTGGCCGATCCTGACGCAGGCAGCCTGGCGACCCTCGTCGTAGGTCGCCAGGGGCGGCTCGGCCGGGAGGCACTCGTCTGCCGCCCGGGCACAGCGGGGCGCGAACGAGCAGCCCTGGGTCAGGTTGCGCGGGTCGGGCGGGTCACCGGGGAGGCCGGCCGGGGCGAACCGCGCGGCCGGGTCGCCGACCCGCGGGAACGCCGCCGAGAGCGCACCGGCATAGGGGTGCAGCGGTCCGGCGAAGACCTCGGCGGCCGGCCCGGTCTCGACCACACGCCCGGCGTACATCACCGTGATCTTGTCGCACAGGTCGGCGAGCACCGAGAGGTCGTGGCTGATCATCAGCATCCCGACCTCACGGTCGCGAACCAGGTCGGAGAGGACGGTCAGCACCTGCGCCTGCACCATCACGTCGAGTGCGGTCGTCGGCTCGTCGGCCACCACCAGGTGGGGGTCACAGGCCAGGGCCATCGCGATCATCACGCGCTGCTTCTGACCCCCGGAGAGCTGGTGGGGGTAGCTGCGGGCGCGGTCGGGGTCGAGCCCGACCTGCTCGAGCAGCTCGGCCACGCGCGCGGTCCGCCGGGCTGCGGAGAGCCCCGGGAGGTGGATCTCGATCGGCTCCGCGAGCTGGTGGCCGACCCGGTGCACCGGGTTGAGCGAGTGGAGGGCCCCCTGGAACACGATCGAGGCCCCCGCCCAGCGCACGGCCCGCAGATCGCCCCACCGCATGGTGAGCACGTCGTTGCCCTCGAAGCGCACCTCGCCGGTGACCTTCGCGCTCGGCGGCTGGAGCCGGAGGATGGTGCTGGCCAGGGTCGACTTGCCGCAGCCCGACTCCCCCGCCACGCCCACGATCTGGCCGCGCTCGACGGTCAGGTCCACGCCGCGCACGGCGGGAAGGCCACCCTCGTCACCCGTCGCATACGTGACGTGGAGGTCGCGGATCTCGAGGAGCGGTGCGTCGTCCAGAGCCGCCGGGAGCCGGCTCTCGGTCGCGGATGTCATTGGCGGGCCCTCAGTCGCGGGTTGAGGACTTCCTCGAGGGCCCGGCCGATCAGGGTGAACGACAGCACGACCAGAACGACACAGATGCCGGGCGGCAGGATGTACCACCAGCTTCCCGTCGTGATCGCACCCACCTGGAACGCGTCGTCGAGCATGGTCCCCCACGAGGTACGGGTCGGATCCCCGAGACCGAGGAAGCTCAGTGTGGTCTCGGTCAGGATCGCGATGGCGACGGTGAGCGTGGTGTTCGCGAACACCATCGGCATCACGTTGGGCAGCACGTGCTTGGTGATCTGGTGCCGGCGCCCGGCCCCGATGGCCTGGGCGCGCTCGACGTAGGGCCGTTCCTTGATCGACAGCGTCTGGCTGCGGATCAGCAGGGCCGTACCGGGCCAGGAGGTGACCCCGATGACCAGCACGATGTTGAACAACCCGCGGCCGAGCACGGTCGACAGCACGATCGCCAGGGGCAGGAACGGGATCACGAGGAACCACTCGGTGATCCGGAACGTGATCGCCCCGATCCAGCCCCCGAAGTAGCCGGACACCAGGCCCATGACGGTGCCGATCACCATCGAGATCAGGGTCGCGAGCAGGCCCACGAACAGCGACACCCGGGCGCCCCAGATCAGCAGGGTCAGCACGGAGCGGCCGTTGTCGTCGGTGCCGAGCCAGTAGTGCGAGGAGGGCGGGCCGAGTACGGGTCCGTTCGCGGCGGTCACGTCGAGCCCGCTCTTGTCGGCCAGGAGCGGAGCGGCGATGGCCGCCGCCACGAAGAAGAACAGGATGGCGAGCCCGACCATGCCACTGCGGTGGGACCGGAACTGGGTCCACCCGCGCCGCCAGGCCGCCGTACGACGGCGCCGGGCGAGCTGGGCGGCGGAGTACTTCGCGACGGGTGCCGCGTCGGCGCTCATGCGGGGCCCCCTCGGCGTTGTCCGGCGGAGGACTGAAGCGGAGGGGACGGAGAGCGTCGGGGGTGATGTTCATGTGCGCACCCGCGGGTCGAGGAGGCCGTAGACGAGGTTGGCGGCCAGGTTGGCGAGGATCACGCCCGTCGCCGCGATCAGGAAGGTGCCCTGGAGCACCCAGAAGTCCGGCACCTCGGTCGCCTGGACGGTCAGCAGCCCGAGCCCCGGGATCGAGAAGACGGTCTCGATGGTGATCGCCCCGGAGACCACGTAGCCGAGACTGAGGGCGATGATCGTGGTGGTCGGCAGCATCGCGTTGCGAACGGCGTGCCCGTTACGCACCTGCACGTCGCGCAGGCCCTTGGCCCGCGCGGTCTGGAGGTAGTCCTCGCCGAGCTCGTCGAGCAGCGAGCTGCGCATGATCAGCAGATAGTCCGCCAGGTAGGCGAGCGTCAGCGTGGTCACGGGCAGCACGAGGTGCCACATGGTGTCGAGGACGCCCTTGAGGGAGTTCGGGTCGACGTCGGGCGAGTGGAGGCCTCCGGTCGGGAAGATGCCGGGGAAGAACCAGAACCCGACCCCGAACGTGGCGATGAACAGCAGACCGAGGAACCACTCGGGCATCGAGTAGAGGATCAGCGACCCGCCGGTCGAGACGTTGTCGAACCTCGAGCCGCGGTTCCAGGCACCCCTGATGCCCAGGTAGACGCCGATCACCGTGGCCAGGATGGTCGAGGTCCCGACGAGGAGCAGCGTCGGCCAGAGCCGATCGCGGATCAGCTCCGAGACCGGGATCCGGTACTGCAGTGAGATCCCCAGGTCACCGGTGAACGTGTTCTTCAGGAACGTCATGAACTGCTGCGGGAGTGGCTCGCTCAACCCGTAGGCCTTGTCGAAGGCCTCCCGCTGGGCATTGGTGGTCATCCGACCCCGCCCCAGGCTGCGGGCCGGGTCACCGGGCAGCACCCGGAACAGGAAGAAGTTGACCAGGAGCATGAAGAGCAGGCTGCCGAGCGAGCCGAGCACCTTGCGACCGACGTAGGACCCGTAGCCGCGGCGGCGGGGCTGGGTCTCGGCCTCGGCCGGGACCAGCCCCGGGTCCGCGACCAGGGTCATGCGGAGCCCCTGCCGATCATCATCGGGCGCTCACTCCCGGTCTTCCGCGGTGGCCCGGCGACGCATCGCCATCACGCCGCCGCCCACCACGAGCAGGAGCACCACCACCCCGGCGCCGATCAGGAAGCCGGTGTTGGACGAGGACGACGACGAGCCTCCGGTGGTCGCCTTCACCGCGCCGGAGATCGTGTCTCCCGCCGTCGAGGTGGCGGTGTCACACGTGCCGGCGTCGGCAGCGGGCTTCATGTGGATGTAGTTGTAGACGCCGTACTGCTCGAGCCAGATGCCGCCCGGGTTGGGCTGCGGCACGAGGCAGGCGAACCGGTCGCTGCGGACGGCCTCGCCGTACGAGGAGTAGGCCGTCACCAGGTACGGCGAGTCGCGGTACAAGATCTCCTGCATCTTCTTGATCTCGGCGGCCCGGGCCGTCTCGTCGGTCTGGACGTGCTGCTGCTGGTAGAGCTTGTCGTACTGCTTGTTGCAGTAGAACGAGTCCGAGGAGCCCTGCCGCTGGCCGCAGGTCATGTAGCTGAGCATCGAGTCGGGGTCGGGCTCGACGTACCAGCCCCACTGGAAGGCGTCGAAGTTGCCCTGGTAGATCTCGTCGGTCAGCTGGCTGGAGCTGTACGTGGACACCTGGCTCTTGATCCCGAGGTCGCTGAGCCACTGCTTGAAGTAGTCCATCGTGTTCAGCGAGGTGGGCGAGTCGGAGCGCGCGGCCAGGCGGAGCGTCCCGATCGGCTTGCCGTCGGGCAGGGTGCGGAGCCCGTCGGACCCCTTCGTGTAGCCCGCCTCATCGAGCAGCTGGCCGGCCTTGTCGAGGTCGAAGGAGAACTTCTGGTCGGCCGGCGGCTCCCAGTGGTACTTGTCGTAGACCGGGGGCACGATCGTCGTGCCCGGCAGGCCGGCACCCTGGTAGACCTTCTGGATCAGCTGCGGCAGGTTGAGCGCGTAGCCGAGGGCGTGACGGAACTTCGGGTCGAGCACGGCCGGGTTGGGGTTGCCGATCGGGTGCCCTCCGGTCGCGGCCGACACCGAACCGGCGTTGAACGCGATCTCGTCGAAGCCGGGCGAGTTTCCGTTGTGGGCGGTCATCCCGGGCTGGTCGCTCAGGCTCTTGACCTCCAGGGCCGTGATGCCCTCGACGAAGTCGATCTCACCCTTGATCAGGGCCTGCACCGCGGAGTCGTCGTTCTTGTAGAACTGGAAGTCGATCTCGTCGATGTGAGGGGTGCCGCCCCAGTAGTCGGGGTTGGCCTCGAACTTGAACGTCGAGCCGTCGGCCGTGCCCTGCACCAGCCGGAACGGCCCGGAGCCGACCACCGGCTTGCCGCCGGTCGGCTCGGCCTTGTAGGTCTTGATCGCCTTCTCGCTGACGTTCTTCCACACGTGCTCGGGCACGATCGGGATCGGCAGCAACGGGAGGGTCGCGCTGGGCTTCTTCAGCGTGAGCACGACGGTGGTGTCGTTCGGTGCGGTCACCTTGGTGACCCCGTTGAGGTAGGACAGCCAGTTCGACTGCTCGACCGTGCCGTGCAGGATCCGGTTGTAGGTGTAGGCGACATCCTTCGCCGTCAGCGGCACGCCGTCGGAGAACTTCACCCCGCTCCGCACCGTGAACGTCCAGGTCGTGCCGTCCGACGACGTCGTCCACTTGCTCGCCAGGCCCGGCGCGGGCGACATGTCCTTCATCGTGTAGCCGGTGAGGTAGTCGTAGGTCAGGCCCCACATCTCGTACGACGGTGCCTGGAAGCCGAGGAACGGGTTGAGCGAGTCGACGCCCTCACCGAGCATCCCGACGTGGAAGACGATCTTGTCCTTGGCCGCCGCTGGGCTGCTGGTGGCCAGCCCGGAGATCAGGGAGGCCAGGAGCAGCCCGAGCACCGCGAGGAGAGCGCCGGCGGTACGGTGACCGCCGTGCCCCAGCCCACGACCCGACCGCCGACCGCGCCCCGCACGCCGTACACCCACTCCGAGCACGGCGTCGTGCGCTCCGATCCCTACCACTGGCTGGGCTCCGACGAGCCCCGCGTCCTGGACCACCTGATGGCCGAGCGGGCCTTCTACGACGCGTCGTGTCTTCATCTGGACTCCCTGAGGTCCGCCCTGAAGGCGGAGATGATGTCGCGGCTTCCCAGTGCGGACGAGTCTGCTCGCTGGTCTCGCAGGCGTTACACCTACTGGACCCGCCACCCCGTGAACAGCGACTACGCCGCCCTATGGCGGCGACTGAATCATGATTCAGAGGCAGGGTCAACGACTGATTCCGAATCTTCATCGATGTTTTTCGACATCTCTCAGCAAGACGTCAGCACCGGCTACCTCGACGTCGGCCTGACCCTGGTCAGCCCCGACGAGAACCTGCTCGCCTACAACGTCGACACCGACGGCGACGAGGTCTTCGAGCTCCGCTTCCGCGACCTCCGGACCGGTGCGGACCTGCCCGAGGCCGTGGCGAGGAGCTACTACGGCGGCGCCTGGAGCGCTGATTCGCAGTACTTCTTCTACACCGTGCACGACGAGGCGTACCGGCCCTGGCAGGTCCTGCGTCACCGACTCGGCACCGACCCCGCCGACGACGTGGTGGTGCTCGAGGAGCACGACGCACGGTTCGAGCTGAACCTGCGGGCCACCCGGAGCGAGCAGATCATCGTGATCTGGAGCGAGAGCCGCTCGACCAGCGAGGCGTGGGTGCTCGACGCCACGGATCCCGACGTCGGCGCCACGCTCGATCGGCGGCAGGCGTCACGGCGTGGTCTACCACGTCGAGCACGCCCCTTCGGCCGCCGGCGACCGGATGCTCGTGGTCACCAACGACGGAGCCGTCGAGTTCCGGCTGATGACGGCACCGGTGTCGCTCGACACCGACCTGGACGCGTCGGCGTGGGTCGAAGCGCGACCGGAGCACGCGGACGAGCGCCTGTACCGTGCCGACGCCTTCGCCGACGGCGTCGTCCTGTCCTACCGGTCCGGCGGTGCGCACCGGCTGCGGATCGTCCGGCACGACGACCTGGCCGGTGAGGGCCGGGTGCTGAGCAGCCGCTACCGGGTGGGCTGTCTCGACCTCTCCCGGAACGAGCTGTACGACGCGGCGACCGTGACCGCCGTCGACGAGAGCTACCTGAGGCCGCCGGTCTGGTCGACGATCGACCTCCGCACCGGGGAGCGGGTCGACGTGCACCGCGCTGAGGCGCCGGGCTTCGACCCGGATGCCTACGCCGTGGAGCGGCGTACGTTCCCCGCCCCGGACGGGACCGAGGTGCCCGCGGTGCTCGTGCGCCGTCACGACACGCCCCTCGACGGCACCGCCCCCTGCCTGATCTACGCCTACGGCTCCTACGAGGCGGTCGACGAGCCGGAGTGGGACGACGCCCTTCCGGCGCTGCTCGACCGCGGCGTGGTGTGGGTGCACGCCCACCCACGCGGCGGCGGCGAGATGGGTCGACGCTGGTGGCTCGACGGCAGCCTGCGCCACAAGCAGCACACCTTCGACGACGTTGCCGCGGTCGCCGACGGCCTCGACCGGGAGGGTCTGGTCGACGGCGCGCGGATCGCGACGCGGGGGCTGAGTGCGGGCGGGCTCCTCCAGGGTGCGCTCTTCAGCCAGCGACCGGACCGCTGGCGGGCCGTGGTGGCCGAGGTGCCGTTCGTCGACGTGGTCACCACGATGTTCGACGAGAGCGTGCCGCTCACCATCACCGAGTGGGAGGAGTGGGGCGACCCGCGGATCCGCGAGCAGTTCGACTGGATGCTCGCCTACTCGCCGTACGACCACCTCCCGCCCGCCGGATCACGTCCCGACCTGCTGGTCACCGGGGCGGTCCACGACCCGCGCGTGATGGTGCGCGAGCCGGCGAAGTGGGTCGCCGCACTGCGCGAGTCCGACCCCGAGTGGTCGCCGCGCTGTCTCTTCCGGTGCGAGACGGGTGCCGGCGCCCACGTCGGACCCTCGGGCCGTACCGGTCACCTCGGCTACGAGGCCGAGATCTACGCCTGGATCCTCGACCGGCTGGGAGTGCCGCATGAATGAGTCCCTGCACGTGTCCCCCGACGAGTCACTGCACGACGAGGTGATCCGGGTCGCGCGCGACCTGATCCGACTGGACACCACGAACGCCCGCGAGCCCGGGCTCGGCAACGAGACGCTCTGCGCCGAGTACCTCGCCGACTACCTCACGCCGTACGGCGTGCAGTGCGAGCTGGTGGCGCGCGAGGACCACCGCGCGAACCTGGTGGCGAGGATCCCCGGGTCGTCGCCCGACGCCGACTCACTGGCGTTCGTGGGACACACCGACGTGGTGCCGTGCGACCCGCGCGACTGGACGCATCCGCCGTTCGAGGCGGTCGTCGACGATCGCGGCTGGCTGTGGGGCCGGGGCGCGGTCGACATGAAGAACGAGGTGGCGGCCCGCGCCGTGGCGATGGCCGCGCTCGCCCGGAGCGGCTTCACCCCGCGCGGTGACCTCTGGCTGCTCGCCGTGGCGGACGAGGAGGACGGGTTCGCCGACGTCGGCATGCGCTGGCTGCTCGAGGAGCGGCCCGACATCGCGCCGACCCACAGCATCAACGAGGGCGGTGGCGAGCGGATGCCGCTGACGGACGGCCGGGAGGTCGTGGCGGTGTCGGTGGGCGAGAAGGGCACGCTGCCGGTGCAGGTGACGGCGCGCGGCGAGGCCGGGCACGCATCGATCCCGACGCTGGGGAAGAACGCCGTTCCCCTGCTGGCGCGCCTGATCGCCCGACTGGGCGACGGCATGCCCGAACCCGTGGCGAACCCGATGGTCAGCGCGATGCTCGCGGTGTTGCTGGGGCGCGACGAGCCCGACCTGTCCCGCGCGATCGCCGAGGCGGAGGCCCTGCATCCGAGCCTCAACGGCTCGTTGACCGCGCTGATGGGCTCGACGCTGGCACCGACCATGCTGTGGGGCTCCAGCAAGCGCAACGTGATGCCCGCCCGGGCCACCGTCGACGTCGACTGCCGGATCCTGCCCGGCACCACACCGGCGGATGTCGAGGCCCTCGTGCGGTCGCTGCTCGGCGACGACGTCCCCTATGAGCTGGAGTGGCCCGAGGCGATCGTCGAGGCGTCGAGCTCACCGGTCGACGGTGTCGTCCCGTCCGCGATCGCGGCCTTCCTGGCCGCCGACGGCGACCCGGCGACCGTGCTCCCGACGATGTGCACCGGATTCACCGACAGCAACTACCTGCGCGCCGCGGCCGGCACGGCGGCGTACGGCTTCAGCCCCACCCGGGCGACCCCGATCGAGGTGCTCGACGCCGGTTACCACAACGCCGACGAGCGGATCCACGTCGACGACCTGCTCCTCTCCACCCGCTTCCACGTCGACCTGGCTCGGCGGGTCCTGGGCTGACTCAGGAGACGACATGCCCGCCACCGTGTTCCCGGAGCCCGCGTCGACGGGCGACCTGCGGGGGCTGCTGCTGGACTATCTGGACTTCCTCCGAGGGGTCGTCGCGGACAAGGTGACGGGTCTGACCGAGGAGGAGCTGGGGTCGTCGGTGGTGCCCTCGGGCTGGACACCCGCCGGGCTCGTGAACCACCTCGTGAACGTCGAGCGGCGGTGGCTGCGCTGGGGGTTCCTCGCCGAGCCCCTCGCGGATCCGTGGCGGGACGCGGCCGACGACGACGGATGGGTGACACCGCCCGCCACCCCCGCCACCCTGAGGGAGCTGCTCGAGGCGTCTGGTGCGCGGTCGCGGGCCATCGTCGAGGCACACGAGCTGACCGAGACGGCAGCCGTCGGCGGCCGCTTCCCCGACACCGCGTCGGCCCCTCAGCTGCAGTGGATCCTGCTGCACCTGATCCAGGAGTTCGCCCGGCACGCGGGCCATCTCGACATCGCCCGCGAGCTGGTCGACGGGCAGACCGGCGAGGGCGGCTGACCGGCCACCCGTCGTACTGTCGGGACATGAGGAGACAGCGATGATCCGGGCTCTCGATGACCTGCCCGAGGGCGTGCTCGGCTTCCAGGCGACCGGCCGGCTGACGGCCGAGGACTACACGCAGGTGCTGGCCCCCGCCCTCGAGACGGCCAAGGCCGACTCCGGCAGGATCCGCGTCCTGCTCGACTTCACCGGCGAGTTCGACGGCCTGGAGCCCGGCGCGGCGTGGCAGGACCTGCGGATGGGGGTGCAGGACTGGGGCGCCTGGGAGCGCATCGCCCTGGTCACCGATCATCGGTGGATGCGCGACGGACTCACGATGTTCGCGTGGGCGGTGCCGGGAGAGGTCAAGGCCTACCCCAGCAGCGAGCGTGACGCTGCGCTGGCATGGCTGGTGTCCGGGTCCTGACCGAGGGCGACCGGAGCGCGCACCCAGCGGGCTCCACGGGTCGGGCGGGAACACACCCGCGGCGGCGCTGCACCGGAGGATGCTTCCGGACGGCGGCATCCGCTTCGACGAGCCGTCGGGCGGCGGGTCACGAGACGCGCTCGGCGCGCCGTCGCTCCCTCCACTGCTCCCGCAGGTCCGGGTCGGTCATCACCAGGTAGACGGCCGGGCAGGTCTCCGGCCCGGAGGCCCCGGGCTCGCACAGCGTGCAGGCCTCGCCCGGGCGTAGCGGGCACTTCGGCTCGGCTCTCACGGCGACCTCCGGCTCCCACGCTAGGCACCGCCGGACGCGGGTCACAGGGTCTTTCGACAGGTGCTGGTGCGGCTCACTTCGCCAGCTGGACGACGAGGCCGTGAGCGACCAGCCAGAGCCCCACGACCAGCAGCAGGAGGTCGATGGCCCGGTCGCGGTGCGCCTCGATCCAGCGACGAAGACCGTCGAGGACGGCGGTGGAGCGCTCCGGCCGGAGGCCGCTGTAGATCTGGGCGGCGAGGTAGGTCGAGGAGGCCACGACGATGACGACCAGGATGCCGATGACGCGTCCCACGTCACTGTCGGTCGCCTCGAGCACCGCCGCCACGGCGGCAGCCACGACCGGCCAGCCCTGCACCATCGCGGCGATGAACGCAGCGCCGAAGGGCCCGACGGTCGTGTCGCTCTCCGGGATCTCCGGCTTCTCGGGCGCGTCGGGGTCGAGCCGGCTCTTGCGCGCACGCCGGACCGTCAGGAGGACCAGGGCGGCGAGGCCGAGCGCGATCTGCAGGAGGCCGGCCGAGGAGATCGTGCTGGACGAGTCGTGCTGCTGGGTGCCACCGGCGAGGAACACCGTGATCAGGGCGACCACGCCGGCGCAGAGCATCCAGCCGGCGATGAAGCCCCAGGTCTGGCGACGACCCCCGCGCAGCAGGATCGCGATGTAGGCGACGATCCCGAGCGGCTCGATCGCGGCGATCAGGGCGAAGCCGACGGCGGAGAGCACGGCTCAGCATGGCAGCGCGGGGGTCTCACGGGTGGGACATCCGCGCCGACGGTCAGAGCCGTGCGACGTAACGACGCCCGCGCAGCGCCTCCTCGACCAGCCCGGCCCCGCGGCGTACGCCGAGCATCCGGGCCTCCTCGGCCTGCCACGTGAGGATCGCGGCCTCGACGATGTCGGCGTCTGCGACCTGGCGCAGGTCGGAGCGCGCCTCGCTCAGCCCCTGCTTGCACGCCGCCTGGTTGGCCTCGATGTGGAGCACCGCGAAGCGGGCCAGCACGACCGGGTGCTTGCGCAGCGCGGGGTAGGCGCGGAAGTCGGGCGGACACTGGTCGAGCAGCCAGTTGCAGGCGGAGCGCTCCCAGTCGGGGGCGTCGGGCGGCCGGACCTCACGGGGCCAGCCGGGGGGAGCGACGAGCATGACCTCATCATGAGTCGAACAGGTGTTCGAGTCAAGCGGTCACTCCAGGGTCGCGAAGCGCTCCTCGAGCTCGGCCAGCCCGGGGTCGCGCAGCCCCGCAGCGCCGTGCTGCCACCAGACCGACGGATAGATCAGCTGCCCGGTCATCCACGGCTCGTACGACTCGAAGACCACGCACTGGAAGGCTGCACGCGGGGTGCGCTCGAGGGCGGCCGGAAGGAACCCGCGCCGGTCGGCCCGCTCGAAGCCGCGCGGGCCGTAGTAGAACGGCGATCCCTCGAGGAACAGCACCGGTACGCCGCTCCCCCGTGTCGTGGTCACGGCCGCCGTCAGCAGTGCCGTGCCGAAGCCTTCCCCCTGCCGCTCGGGGACGACGGACAGCGGGCTCAACACCCAGACCTCGACCAGGTCGCGGCGGGCGTCGACCCAACCCCGGCTGAGGCCGACGTGCCCCACCACGACGCCCCGCTCCTCCGCGACGAGACCGACCCGGCGATGGTGGCCGAGGCTCTCCCAGAGCTGCGCGACCTCGTCCCCGTGACCCGGCCGGTCGGCGCCGAAGGCGGCGGTGACCACCCGTCGTACGGCCGCGTGGTCGTCGGGCTGCTCGGGCCGCACCTCGAAGCTCATGGGCGCAGGCTGCCACGTCTTTGTACGGTGCCGCCATGGAGATCACCTCGCTCGCCAACCGCACCGACCTCGCGATGCTGGAGCGGTCGGGCAGCCTGGTCACCGACCGTGGCACGCATCTCGTGGTCCGTACGCCCGACAACCCGACGTTCTGGTGGGGCAACTTCCTGCTGCTGGCCGATCCGCCGACAGACCAGGAGGAGGCCGCGGCCTGGCTGGAGGAGTTCGAGCGCGAGTTCCCCGACGCGCGGCACCGCACGTTCGGGATCGACCGCACGGACGGCTCCGTCGACGACCTCGCGCCATTCGCCGCTCTCGGGATGGACGTCGAGGAGTCGAGCGTGATGACGGCAGAGGCGGTGCACGAGCCGCCGCGCCCGAACACCGCGGCGACGTACCGGCCACTGGACTCCGACGACGACTGGGCGCAGCAGATCGAGGTGGCGCGCGCCGGCGAGGAGGAGTACGGCTACGACCTCGCCTTCGTGACCGCGAGGACGAGGGCCGAGCGCCGGCTCGTCGACGCGGGGTACGGCGCGTGGTGGGGCGCCTTCGACGGCGACCGGCTGCTGGCGTCCATGGGGCTGTTCACCGCGTCGGAGGGACTGGCCCGTTTCCAGAACGTCAAGACCCACCCCGACGCGCGCGGCCGCGGGCTCGCCGGCACCCTGGTTCACCGAGTCAGCCGCTACGGCTTCGAGGAGCTCGGCGCGCGCACGCTGGTGATGGTCGCCGACCCCGACTACCTCGCGATCCGCATCTACCGGTCGGTCGGGTTCGCCGACACCGAGCGTCAGCTGGCGGCCGAGCGCAAGCCGCCGGCCCCGTGACCCCTCGTCCGGTCAGGGGTTGTCGGGCGACGCGTAGACCTGCTTGCCGCCCGCGCAGGACGCCATCGCGGCCTCGGGCGCGGTGTGGCCGTCGCCGTAGAAGCCGAGGAAGTCCGCCAGCCGCGGGTCGTCCGCGCCGGTCAGGTCGAGCTGGGCGTTCCAGACGCTGACCACGACCGGCGAGGGGAGCCCGGGGTACGGCGAGAGGATGGTCTTCTTGTCCTTCACCTGCCCGAGCGCGGCCGCCAGGGACTGGACGTCGGCGGCAGAGGTGCCCGGACGGTACGTGATCCAGACGGTGCCGTGCTCGAGCGCGTGGACGGCGTTCTCGTTGCGTACCTGCTGGGTGTAGACGCCGCAGTCGAGCCAGACGGGGTCGTGCGGGCCGCCGGCTGGTGGCGTCGCGGTGTAGGTCACCGGGTCGGTGGTGTGCTCGTTCCCGACGTAGTCGTAGGTCTTGACCGCCTTCAGCGCCGGGATGTCGTTGCTCGGGTCGGCGCCGTGCGGATGCTTCGGGCTCAGGATCTGGAAGATCAGATAGCCGCAGACGATGACCACGACCACGCCGACCGCCAGGAGGATGCGCCTGGTGGCGGGGTTGGTGGCCTGCGGTTGCTGAGTGGCGGTCGGCACCCGGGAAGCCTAGCCAACCGAGGTGCGCGATCAGGGCGAAACGAACACCTCCGCCAGTCCCGGCTCGAGGTGGCAGACCGGAGCGGTCCAGAGTCGGCGCCCCCGAAACGCGGAACGGATCGTCGGCCACCCGCCACCGGCCGATCCGTTCCGCGTCTTCCACTCCTGGCGCGAGGATGAGTCAGGCGAGCGACCGGATCAGCAGGGTGACGGCGGAAGCGGTACAGACCAGCAGGACGCCCGCCCGGAACGCGTCGCGGTGGATCCGGTCGCGGACGGCCCGGCCCACCAGCATCCCGGCGACCACACCGGGCGCCAGGACCAGTGCGACCAGCCACGACTCGCGGCTCAGCGAGCCGGAGATGCCGAGCCCGGACAGGCTGAGGATGACCCCGACGAAGAAGAAGACCGAGAGCGTCGACCGCATCACAGCCGGCGGTTCGCGCTGGAACAGCAGCGCGATGGCCGGGCCGCCGATCGAGGTCGCCGTACCGGTGACGCCGGCGCCGAAACCCGCGCTGACCAAGGTGGTGGGCGTCACCGGGATCCGGGCTGCGCGGACGGCCACCAGGACCGCGACGAGCGTCATCACGGCCAGGGCGATCCCGATCTGCTCCTCGGTGAACTGGAGGACGAGCCACGCCCCGACGACGGTGCCCGGCACACGGCTGGGCAGCGCCCAGGCCAGCGCGCGCCAGTCGATGTGGGCACGCTCGCCGGCCAGCATCAGCCCCGAGATCAGCAGTGCCAGCCACAACGGGAGGGCCGGCACGAGTGCCGGCGCCAGGATCCCGACCACGGGCGCCGCGACCAGGCCCATCCCGAGGCCGACCACGGCCTGCACGAACGCACCGAGGACCGCGGCCAGGCCCAGCAGCACGAGGACCTGCCAGGAGAGATCTGCCAAGATCAGCCGCGCTCAGCCACGGAGGGGCCCGCCGGGCCGCTCGTAGGACTCGGCGACGATCTCGGCCACGACCGAGAGGGCGATCTCGCCGGGCGCCTTGCCGCCGAGGTCGTGGCCCGCCGGAACGTGCAGCTTCGCGATGCCGGGCGCGTCCGCGAGCTCGGCCAGCATCCGCTCGGCGCGTCGACGGCTCGCCATCATCGCGACGTACGACGCGGGAGACGCCAGCGCATCGCGCAGGAACTGCGGTGCGTCGGGAGCGTCGTGGTCGCAGAGCACGATCGCGTCGCCCTCGGCCGGGGCGAGGGACGCGAGCCCCGGTCCACCTTCGTCGTCGGCCAGGACGACGACCTCGCGACCGACGGTCGTCGCGATGGTCGTCGATCGCGGCCGAGATCGGGTTGGCGCTGAGGAGGAGGATCCGACCGTGCTCCGGCCGCTCGTCGGACCAGGGCTGCTCGCGCGGCGTCGGGGACATGGGGTCAGCCTCCCAGGAACGACAGCCGGACCTCGCGGTCGGGGTTGTCGACGTTCAGATCGACCAGACAGATGCTCTGCCAGGTCCCGAGCAGCAGCCGGCCGCCGACGACCGGTACCGACGCGTACGGCGGCACCAGGGCTGGCATGACGTGGGAGCGGCCGTGGCCGGCCGAGCCATGCCGGTGACGCCAGCGGTCGTCCGAGGGAAGCAGGTCGGCGAGTGCCGCGAGGAGGTCGTCGTCGGAGCCGGCACCGGTCTCGAGGATGGCCAGCCCTGCCGTCGCGTGCGGCACGAAGACGTGGAGCAGCCCGTCGCCGTACGGCCTCACGAAGTCGGCGCACTCGCCGGTGATGTCGTGGACGGTGTCGCGCGAGCCGGTGTGGACGTGGAAGGTGTCACTCTCCATCGAAGCCGCCGCCCGCCAGTCGCTCCTCGACCCGCTCGACCTTGCGGGTCAGCTGCCCCGTGTCGTGGCCTGCCCTGAGGTCGGCCTTGAGCACCAGCCCGACCCGCGGCGAGGTCTCGGCGACGGTCATCACGGCCCGCTTCACCACGGCCATCACCTCGTCCCAGTCTCCCTCGATGTTGGTGAACATCGCGTTGGTCTCGGTCGGCAGCCCCGACTCGCGGATGACGCGCACGGCCTCCGCCACGGACGCGCTGACCCCGCCCGTCTCGTCACCGCCGGAGGGACTGATGCTGATCGCCACGAGCATGGGCCCACGCTAGCCGCACCCTGAGCCCGGGTCGCCGTACCCCCTAGGGGTCTCGGGGTCGGTGCCAGGTGTGGATCAGCGGGCTCCCCGATGTGGAGAGGTCCCCTCCGCGCGGCACAGTCCTCGACATGATCCATGTAGAGGCTCTGACCAAGACCTACGGCGGCTTCACCGCCGTCGACCACGTGACCTTCAGCGCCGAGGCCGGCCGCGTGACCGGCTTCCTCGGCCCGAACGGCGCCGGCAAGTCGACCACCATGCGCATCCTGGTAGGTCTGACGCCGGCGTCCTCCGGCACCGCGACCGTGCTCGGCCGCCGGTACGCCGACCTGCCCAACCCCGGCCGCGAGATCGGCGTACTCCTGGACGCGTCGGCGCAGCACGCCGGCCGCACCGGTCGGGAGATCCTGACCCTGGCCCAGCGCACCACCCGGATGCCCAAGGCACGAGTCGACGAGATGCTCGACCTGGTCAGCCTGACTCCCGAGGAGTCGGGACGCCGGGTCCGCGACTACTCCCTCGGGATGCGCCAGCGGCTCGGCATCGCCACCGCGCTGATCGGCGACCCCGAGGTGCTCGTCCTCGACGAGCCTGCCAACGGGCTCGACCCGGCCGGCATCCGCTGGATGCGCGACCTGCTGCGCGGGTACGCCGACGAGGGGGGCACCGTCCTGCTGTCGTCGCACCTGCTGCACGAGATCGAGGTCATCGCCGACGACCTGGTCGTGATCGGGAACGGGCGGATCGTCGCCTCCGGCACCAAGGGCGAGCTTCTCGCCTCGGCCGGGACCTACGCCGCCGCCCCGGAGCCGGCCACCCTGGCCGCAGCCCTGTCCGCGGCCGGCCACGCGGCCCAGCTCTCGCTGGGTGGGATCCGGACCGACGCCGACACCGCCGAGGTCGGGCGCGTCGCGCTCGCCGCCGGCATACCCCTGACCGAGCTACGGCCCGCAGACGGGGCCGGACTCGAGGAGATGTTCCTCGAGCTCACCGCAGACAACGCACGAGAGGACGTGGCGGCATGAGCCACACAGCAGTCATCGACACAGCCACGGACACCGAACGGGCGCCGGCGCGTTCGAGCGGGTGGAGCACGAGCCCATACCGTTCCGCACCATCGTCGGCGTGGAGCTCCGCAAGATGTTCGACACCCGGTCCGGCTTCTGGCTGATGGTCGGCATCGCGGCCGCCGGTGTTCTCGCGACGGGCGCGGTCATCGCGTTCTCCGGCAGCGAGGACCTGACCTACGACAGCTTCGCCGGCGCGATCGGCGTCCCGAT
The DNA here is from genome assembly GCA_963805345.1 of uncultured Actinomycetota bacterium. GTDB lineage: Bacteria > Actinomycetota > Actinomycetes > Propionibacteriales > Nocardioidaceae > Nocardioides. The sequence continues at coordinate 35,790 of CAWDUA010000003.1, read as the reverse complement.
GACCATCCTGCTCCCGGTGCTGGCGATCCTGTCGGTCACCGGCGAGTGGAGCCAGCGGGCCGGCCTCACGACCTTCACCCTGGTGCCGCACCGCGGTCGGGTGATCCGGGCCAAGATGACCGTCACCGTGCTTGTCGGCCTGGCTTCCATGGCGCTCGCTCTGGCGATCGGGGCTGTCGGCAACATCGTGGGCACGGCGCTGATGGGCCAGGACACCGTCTGGAACCTGTCCCCGAGCGCGATCGGCTACATCGTGGGCGCGGACCTGATCGGCATGGTGGTCGGCTTCATGCTCGGAGTGCTGATGCGCAACTCGGCAGCGGCGATCGTCACCTACTTCTCGTACTGGTTCGTCATCCCGACCCTGTCGATGGTGCTGGCGGCCAACCAGGCGTGGTTCGAGAAGGCCCAACCCTGGACGGACTTCTCCTTCAACCAGAACCGGATGTACGACGGTGGCTTCACCGCCCAGGACTGGGCCCAGCTCGCCGTGACCGGCACCGTCTGGCTTGTGCTGCCGCTGGCCTTCGGCCTGTGGCGGGTGATGCGGGCCGAGGTGAAGTAGGCTCGATGGTCCGCACCGCACGCGGGACGTCATACGGACGGAGCCATCTATGGCTCAGGACGTATGACGTCCCGCGCTGTCGTCTTCCCCTCCCGACCGGAGGTGGATCATCATCGGAGGGTGCGGTACGAGTCCCGACCGGCCCTGAGGACTGACCGGTGATCGATCTCGAGGTGCTGGCCAGCCACGCCCTCTCCCTGGCCGGCGTACGCGAGCGGCGCACGGGTGGTCACCGCGGGTGGTACTGGAACGGCCGGTTGGTGCTCCGCGAGGAGGACGCGGAGTCGGCCGTCGTCCGCTGCGGGTTCGACGAGCGGGAGCGCCTGCTGGTCCGCCACCCCGAGACGTTCTCCGTCCCACCGAAGCTGGAGAGCCACCAGAAGGTGGTCGTCGATCTGGTGCGAGGCGACGAGGACGCCGCCCTCGCGGCCGTCACGGCAGCGTGGGAGCTCCAGCGGACGGCTGGCTGACTGCTGGCCGCGACGTCATACGGACTGAGCCATAGAAGGCTCCGTCCGTATGACGTCGCACGATCGCTCAGGCCTTCAGCAGGTTCCGGAGGACGTACTGCATGATCCCGCCGTTGCGGTAGTAGTTGGCCTCGCCGGGGGTGTCGATCCGCACGGTGGCCTCGAACTCGTCGGAGCGCTCGCCGTCGGCCGACTCCACCTTCACCGTGACCGTGCGCGGCGTCGTGCCCTCGTCGAGGGCGGTGATGCCGGAGATCGAGATCGTCTCCTCGCCGGTCAGCCCCATGTCGTCGGCGGTCTTGCCGCCCGGGAACTGCAGCGGCAGGACACCCATGCCGATCAGGTTGGACCGGTGGATCCGCTCGTAGGACTCCGCGATGACCGCCTTCACCCCGAGCAGGGCGGTCCCCTTGGCCGCCCAGTCGCGCGACGAGCCGGAGCCGTACTCCTTGCCGGCGAGCACGATCAGCGGCGTCCCGGCCGCCTGGTAGTGCTCGGACGCCTCGAAGACCGTCGTCACCTCACCGTCGGCGGTGAAGTCGCGGGTGAAGCCCCCTTCGGTGCCGGGAGCCAGCTGGTTGCGCAGGCGGATGTTGGCGAACGTGCCGCGGATCATCACCTCGTGGTTGCCGCGGCGCGAGCCGTAGGAGTTGAAGTCACGCTGCTCGACGCCGTGCTCGGCCAGGTACCGGCCGGCCGGGCTGTCCTTCTTGATCGCGCCGGCCGGGCTGATGTGGTCGGTGGTGACGGAGTCGCCGAGCTTCAGCAGCACCCGCGCGCCCTCGATGTCGGTGACCGGCTCGGGCTCGTCGGGCATGCCGTCGAAGTAGGGAGGCTTGCGGACGTACGTCGAGTCGTCGGCCCAGGCGAACGTGTCGCCCTCCGGCGTCGGCAGGTCCTGCCAGCGCTGGTCCCCGGCGAAGACGTCGGCATAGCCGTCGGTGAACATGCTGGAGGTGATCGACTCGCCGATCACCCGCTCGATCTCCTGCGGCGACGGCCAGATGTCCTTGAGGAACACGTCGTTGCCCTCCTGGTCCTGGCCCAGCGGGTCGTTGAACAGGTCGACCGTCATCGAGCCGGCGAGCGCGTAGGCGACGACCAGCGGCGGCGAGGCGAGGTAGTTCATCTTCACGTCGGGGTTGATCCGGCCCTCGAAGTTGCGGTTGCCGGAGAGCACGCTGACCACGGCGAGGTCCGCCTCGTTGACGGCGTCACTGACCTCGGGGATGAGCGGACCGGAGTTGCCGATGCACGTCGTACAGCCGTAGCCGACGAGGTTGAAGCCCAGCTTGTCGAGGTACGGCGTGAGGCCGGAGCGCTCGTAGTAGTCGCTGACGACCTTCGACCCGGGCGCCAGCGAGGTCTTGACCCACGGCTTGCGCTCGAGGCCCTTCTCCACGGCGTTCCTGGCCAGCAGTGCCGCGCCGATCATCACGCTCGGGTTGGAGGTGTTGGTGCACGAGGTGATCGCGGCGATCGCGACGGCGCCGTGCCCGATCTCGACGTCCTGGCCGTCGAGGGTGGCGGTCGCGGTGGCGTCGGCGTGGTCGGTGTAGTCCTCGAGCGCCTTGGCGAACGACTCACCCGCCTTGGTCACCTCGACGCGGTCCTGCGGCCGCTTGGGGCCGGCCAGCGACGGTACGACGGTCGAGAGGTCGAGCTCGAGCCGCTCGCTGTAGCGGGGCTCCACATATCCAGGGGCAGCCGGGTCGTGCCAGAGGCCCTGCTCCTTGGCGTAGGCCTCGACCAGCGCCAGCTGGTCGTCGGGGCGGCCGGTCAGCCGGAGGTAGCTGATGGTCTGCTCGTCGACCGGGAAGACCGCGATCGTGGAGCCGAACTCCGGACTCATGTTGCCGATGGTGGCGCGGTTGGCGACCGGCAGCGCGCCGACGCCGTCGCCGTAGAACTCCACGAACTTCCCGACCACGCCGTGCTGGCGCAGCATCTCGGTGATGGTGAGGACGAGGTCGGTGGCGGTCGAGCCCTCGGGCAGCTCGCCGGAGAGCTTGAAGCCGACCACGCGCGGAATCAGCATGCTGACGGGCTGGCCGAGCATCGCGGCCTCGGCCTCGATGCCGCCGACGCCCCAGCCGACCACGCCGATGCCGTTGACCATCGTGGTGTGGGAGTCGGTGCCGACGCAGGTGTCGGGGTAGGCGACCGTGGCGCCGTCGGCGTCCCGGGTGAAGACCACGCGGGCGAGGTGCTCGATGTTGACCTGGTGGACGATGCCGGTGCCCGGCGGCACGACCTTGAAGTCGTCGAACGCGTCCTGGCCCCACCGCAGGAACTGGTAGCGCTCCTCGTTGCGCTGGTACTCGATCTCGACGTTGCGCTCGAACGCCTCCGGCGTGCCGAAGACGTCGGCGATCACGGAGTGGTCGATCACCAGCTCGGCCGGCGCCAGCGGGTTGATCTTGGTGGCGTCGCCGCCGAGGTCGGCCATCGCCTCGCGCATGGTGGCCAGGTCGACGATGCACGGCACGCCCGTGAAGTCCTGCATGATCACGCGCGCCGGCGTGAACTGGATCTCCTTGTCGGGCTCGGCCTCGGCGTCCCAACCGGCCAGCGCCTTGATGTCATCAGCGGTGATGTCGGCGCCGTCCTCGGTGCGGAGGAGGTTCTCCAGCAGGACCTTCAGCGAGTACGGCAGGCTCGCGACGTCCAGGCCGTCACCGGTGACGGCGGAGAGTCGGTAGATCTCGTAGCGCTGGTCCCCGACCTCGAGCGTGCCCTTCGCCCCGAAGCTGTCCTGACTCGCCATCCGTCACATCTCCTCGATACGTCGACGTCTCTCACCCATCTTGCCGCCGTACGACGCCAGGCGGGTAGGCGGGTAGATCTCTTGACGTCAAGATACATGTCGTCCGCCGTCGGCGACAAATGCATCCGTCTCAGCCGATCGCATGGTGGACTCCCCTGCGACCTCCCGTCCCGACCCGAGCGTCCGACGCCGACCGAGCCATCGAGATCGACGGCGAGGTCGTCCGGCGTCCGGCCCATGCCTGGACACCCACGGTGCACGCCTTCCTGCACCACCTGCGCTCGGTCGGTCTCGACTGCGTCCCCGAGCCGCGGGGCGCCACCGACGGCATCGAGACGCTGAGCTACCTCCCGGGCGAGTCGGGGCGCGACGGCTGGTTCGCCCAGCACCCTGTCGAGGGGCTCCGGTCGGCGGCGCGCCTTCTCCGGCGCATCCATGACGCGTCCGTGGGCTGGGAGCCACCGGCCGAGGCACGCTGGGCGGCGCCTCCGGTGGCCGGGGACGACCTGGTGCTCTGCCATGGCGATCCGGGGCCCTGGAACTTCGTCTGGGACGGCCACGAGGCCGTCGGCCTCATCGACTGGGACTTCCTGCACCCGGCGCCGCGGCTCGACGACGTCGCCTACGCGCTGCGCTGGTTCGCGCCGGCCCGGAGCGACGAGCTGGCTCTGGAGTGGCACCACTTCCCCGTCGTACCGGATCGGGCGGCGCGGATCCGGGCGTTCCTCGAGGCGTACGGCGACCTGCCGGCGTTCGACCACGCGGAGACGATCGCTGCCCGGATGGAGGCGACCATCGCGATCGGGACGGCGTTGGCCGAGGCCGGCATCGAGCCGCAGCGCACCTGGCGGGCCGAGGGTCACTTCGAGGAAGAAGCGGAGGAGGTGCAGTGGGTCCGCGATCACCGCGACCTGCTCGCCTGAGCCGTCGGGCCGGCAGCCCTCAGACCGGCAGCCGTTCGCCACGGCCCTCGCGCACCGCGGCCGGGGCGCTGAGCCGCCACGCCTCGAAGACGAGCTCGGCCAGCTCGTCGCGCTCGACGCCGTCGAGGTGGACCACCACCCAGCCGAAGCCGTACGCCGTGAACTGGACCTCGAAGACCGCCGGACGCTCGGCGACCAGCGCGGTCTGCTCGGCGATGGTCTGCTTGAGACCGACGGTGGCGGTCGGCTCCCAGAGGTAGCCGAACGTCCGGCCCTCGACCTCGAACTTCGTGTAGCGATCGAGCTCGACGACCGAGACCGCGTCGAGCTGGCCCACCAGCTCGCGCGCGTCGGGGATGTCGCACGGCATGCGCCGAGCGTGCCACACGCCGCCGACACCCCTGCGGGCCGGCCCCGCCGTACGACTCCTCTTCCACGAGGTCACGAGGACGCGGCGTTCCTGGCGCTCGGAGAGTGGGGGCAACCCCTACCGAGCGCAGGGATCCCGGTCCGCCGGTGATCCCTACGACGCCCGCACCAACAGCGCGACGCATTCGCCATGATGCGTCATCGGGAAGACAGCGACAGCGCTGAGCGTGACCGCGGTCCTTTGCGTTCGGCTGCGCTCAGGAGGCGAAACCGGCCTCTGACCTGCGGCGAGGCCGCTCCCGGAGACTGCAGGCGCCGGAGCGGTGTTGCGGGCCCGCACCCCAGGGACTCGCTCGGCCAGGTGGAGCTCTACCACGACCTCTATCGGTACCAGCGCTCGAGGTCATCTCGAGCCTCGGCGACAGCTGGGCAGCTCCCTCACGCTCTGACGCTCACCAGCGGGCGCTGCACACCGCCCACTTTGACGCACCGCTGTGCCGGGCGTGGCAACCGGTTCATGAGCATCTGCGAAACGAGTCGCCTGCATCCGGCCGGCACGGACGTGAGCTCTCGGTGCATGCTGTCGTCGACGGTACTGGCACTGTCGTTGACGAGGCGCTGCTGCATGAGGCACGTTGGTGGCGACCGGATCCTCTTTGGCGTCGCCTCAACAGCGTCCCTCCGGGACCACGTGTTGCCGGGTGGGTCGGTGGGAGGTTCAAGGTGTCCGCTACGAGCCGCAAGCCGATACACCTCGCCTACGAGGCCGTCGTGCCGCTCCCGCCGGACGAGGCGTACGCCTTCGTTTCCGACCCGCTGAACTGGCCGTCCTTCTTCTCGTCGTTGCGTGACTCCAGCAGGAGCGAGGACTGGGGCATCGGCGGTCGTGGTCAGATGTCCAACACCGTGCTAGGTCGGACGATCACCTCGCAGATCGAGGTGACAGTGTGGAATCCCCCGCACGAATTCCGGTACCTGTCCCGACAGCCAGGCACACCGCCGCTCGACAACCGGAGGATCTTCGAGCCCGCTGCGGCAGGAACGCGGCTCCGCGGCACGACTGTGGTCATCCCACGCCCTGGTCTGCCAGGTGTGCTCGACCGCATCCGGGTGCTGGCCCTTCGGCGTATCTTCGCGGCGGCGATGGCCCGCTTGCCTGAGGCAGCGAGGGCATCCCAGCAGTCGCCCACGGACTGAGCCACCCGACTTCTGCCTGGGCCCATCGGACCCGGGCGGCGACAGCGCCCTCGGTCTGCGCGATCAGCGAGGACGTGCGTCCAACCGCCGCGACTCGGCTGGGCTCTGCGGCGCCCGGCATGGCCATCTGCAGGCAGAGTCCCACGGTGGTCGAACGGCGGCGGCACTCCCTGTGATGGAGGCGTTGTCGTCTCTGGGTGGCGAAAGGGGCCTGGTGACTCAGTAGCCCTCGGCCGTCCCGTCCCAGCCCCACTGGGGCAGGGGGAGGTCGTCGGGAACGTCCTCGGGTGACGCCCAGCGATGATTCAGCATGGCGGTGCCCCAGGTGAACCACGCGATCAGGGCAGACCGCAGTTCGGGGTTCTCGGGGATGCTGGCGTCGTCGAGCGCCCGCACGAAGGCTGCGACCGCGCGGCCGTCCATCTGCTCGTGCGGCCCGTTGCCGGTGTGGGTGCGCACGACGGACGTGTAGTCGGCGATGCCACCGGTGTATGCGGCCGGTCCGCCGAGCTGCTCGGCGAAGTACGCTGCCAGCCGCTCGGTGTGGTGCTCGTGCACCCCTCCGTGGAAGGCGTGGGACACGACCGGATCGGCCATCACGCGCTCGTGCCAGGCCTGGGCCAGCGCCAGGCACGCTGCTTGGCCACCCATCGCCTCGAAGATCGTCAGGCTCATGTCTCTCACCCTAAGGCTGGTTCGCCCACGCTCAGGAGGTCGCGGCGCGACGAAGGAGGACTCGCGACAACCCGCCGGAATGGCGACTCCACCACTGGGTCAGATGGCTGCGGCCAATGCGCCTGAGAGGTACTGGCGGAGCAGGCGTCGTGCCTGCGGAAGACCTGGCCCGTAGCCGCTCAGGGCGTACAGCGAGTGGGCGTCCTCGAGAGACAAGGCGGTCTGGGCGATGGCTTTGATCGGGACCTCCGGGGCGAAGACGCCGTCGGCCACGCCGCGGCCTATGACCTCCTCGTACATCCGGCGTTGTTCCCGGTGCATCGCGGCCAGCCGCTGATGGATCTGGCCGTCCTGGTCCTCGATGAAGTGCGCCTGGTAGAGGACCGCGAGCGCCCCGTCGATGCGGTCCGGCAGGCCGAGGGCCACGAGGCGGCGCAGAGCAACGACCGGGCTTGACGTCGACGCGACGGCCTGCCGGCGAGCGGTGACGTACTGCTCAGCCATGCGCTCGATCGCGGCCAGCACGACCTCGTGGAACTGCTGGTAGTAGTAGAGGACTGACCCGGTGCTCAGACGGGCTTCCGCGGCCACCTGGCGCAGGCCGGTGCCGGCGATCCCGTCCCTGACCATCACGGCCATCGCGGCCGACGCGATGTCGTCGCGCTTGCCGGCTACCGCGTTGTCTCGGCGCGGACGGCCCACGGCTACCAGCTCACGTGCAGGGCCGTGGGTGAGCGGAACTCCCAGCCGCGGAAGGTAGCCGGCTCCGTCAGCGTCAGGTCGGGCATCGCCTCCACCAGAGGGTGGAGACACAGCCGTTCGAGGTCCCGGGAGAACTGGTGGCCCGCGCACATGTGTGGTCCGTAACCGAAGGCGGCGTGGCCCTGCCTCGGGCGATGAATGTCGAAACGCGCCGGGTCCTCGAACACGGACTCGTCGTGGCAAGCACTGGCGACCACCGCGGACACCAGGTCGCCCCGGCGGATGACGCTGCCGGCCAGCTCGACATCGTCGACGGCGGTGACCTGCATGGTGCCGATGGGGGCCATCCAGCGCAGTGCCTCGTGGATGGCGTCGTCCCAGTGGCCGGGGTTCTCGCGTAGGTACGCCAGCTGCGAGGGGTTGGCCAGCAGCCCGGCCAGACAAGATGCCGCACCGTGACCCGGCTCCTGCATGCCGCCGAGGAGGATGACATAGATGGAGGGCATCAGGTAGTCGATGTCCCGGGAGGTGCCGGCGGGGCACCCATGCGTGAGCAGGGAGGAGATCACTGCGTCACCGTCGGGATGCTCCTGCCAGGCGCGCATGAGCGGCTCCAGCTCCGTGCGGATGTCGGCGACAACCCGGTCGTTGTCCGCAGCCTTGCGCGGGTCGTCCTCGAAGTTGGTGGCGCCCTGACTCAGACCGTGGAACCACGCCTGGAGTCGGTCGGAGTCGAGATGGTCGAGGCCGAGGACATGGGCGAGCGCCAAGGCGCTGATCGGCTCGAAGTACTCACTCACCAGCTCGGCGCGCCGATCGGCGCGGGCCAGCAACTCATCGAGACGTTGCTGCACGATCGGCGCGACGAGGTCCTCGATGTACGCCGCCACATGCTTCGGCCGGAACTTAGCGTCGAGCGTCCGCCTCAGCTCGAGATGCTCCGGGTCGTTCATCGTCATCAGTGTCCGTCCGCCGAAGTACCGGTCAACGGGAGACCGGGGAGCCTCCGCGGTGAAGTGTTCGGTCTCCCTGGTCACGAAACGCACGTCGGAATTGCGGGTCACCAGCCAGCACTGCACAGCGGGAACCCATGCGACGGGCTGCTCGGCGCGCAGCCGTGCGTAGACGGGGTAAGGGTCTGTTTCGAGCTGCTCGACGCTGATGATGTCGGCGAATCCAGTCACGATCAGGATCTTTGATCAGGTGATCAAAGAATGCAAGACCCCAGTGAGGATGTCGTTGCGGCCGACTGGTGAGCCCGCAGCGGGTCGATCCATCCCAGTCTCGAGCTCCTTGTCGCGTTGCTGTCTTGTCGAGTCAGGCGTGCCCCTTCCAGGTGCGTCCTACCGCCGGGAGGCCGCGCCATCCCGGCCTCGTGACTGGCCGCCTGCCTGCGCGAGTCGGCATCCTGCCGAGGTGGGCGCCGTACTTGCTCACCTCTTGACCAACAGTGCAACGCACTCGACATGGGAGGTCATCGGGAAGAGGTCGATGGCCTGAGCGTGAACGCGATCTTTTGCGACTGGCCGCGCTCACGGACGAAACTGGCCGCTGACCTGCGGCGATGCCGCTGTTTCGCCCTGACGCGACAGCACGCCTTTGCGGGAGGTTGCGAATCAAAGCGAGCCCAATCCGAGCCCTCCGGTCAGCCCTGAACGAGCAGGACCTTGATTCCTAGGGCGGATGACCTTCTCCTCTGACGTCGCTCGAGCTCGTTCTGCAGCATGGAACTGCACCGTCTGGTTCTACTGCCGTGGAGGCGACATGCCATGCGCGTCCGGTCGGATGACCACTCAACCGCGTCCTTCACCAGAAGGGGAGGTCAGTGGCTGGTGGCGGCGTCGCCGGCCGCCGCAGCCGGGCTGGTAGCCGGCTGGCTGATCCCCCGCGGGCCGGTCACCACCGCTGAGGCGGTGACCGCCCTGTTGGCGGCGATCCTCGTGGGCGCGGCCACTGGGTGGTGGACCCGGTCGCGGTGGGCGATGGTGCTCGCGCCCGTGACGTTCATGCTGGTCTTCGAGCTGGCCCGGATGCGGGTCGACGGTCCGACCGTCGACGGCATCCGGCTCGACGGGATCTACGGCGTAATGGCTCTGATCGCCGGCCGTGGCGTGGACGCCGTCCTCATCCTGCTGCCGATGATCGTGGGCGCAAGCTACGGTGCCGCGCTGGCGCGGCGCTATCGGACGCCCGCCGCCGGACCACATCAGCGGCGTCTGGTGCGACGCACCGTCCTGGCACTGGCGACCCTCACGGTGATCGTGCTGCTCGCGGGGCTTCTGCGCCCCGCCTCGACCGCTGCCATCGTCGATGCTCACGGGAATGCGGTCCCCGGGAGCATCGCCGAGCTCGTCGACGTGCCGATCGGCGGGCACGACCAGTCGATCATGCTTCGCGGAGTCTCCTCCGGTGCGCCGGTGTTGCTGTTTCTCGAAGGCGGGCCGGGCGGGACCGGGATCGGCCGGATCCGGAACTCAGGCGAAGACCTGGAGCAGACGTTCGTCGTGGCCACCTGGGACCAGCGTGGCACCGGAAAGTCCTACGACGAGCTCGAACCGGCGTCGACACTGACCCTGGACCGGATGGTGCAGGACACGCTCGCCGTCACCGCGTACCTCCGGGAACGCTTCGACAAGGAGAAGATCTACCTGGTCGGCAGCTCCTGGGGCACCATCATCGGCACCCTCGCCGTCCAGCGCTCCCCCGAGCAGTTCCAGGCCTACGTCGGCACCGGCCAGATGGTCGACCCCTTCGCCACTGACAAGCTGATGTACGCCGAGTCCATCGACGACGCCATGGCGCGAGGCGACGCCGGGACCGCCGACACGCTGCGGGCGATGGGGCCACCGCCCTACGACAACACCCTGGACTACCCGGTGGCCATCGCCTCCAACCCCAAGTGGATGGACTTCGAGCACGGGGACGCTTACAGCGCCAGCTCGGAGTACCCGATGAGCCTGTTCGTCTCCGAGTACACCCTCATCGAACAACTGCGCGGCATGGCCGCGATCGCGGAGACCTACGACGTGCTCTACCCGCAGTTGGCCGGCATCGACTTCCGGACCCAGGTGCCAGTGCTCGAAGTGCCGGTCTATGTCGTCGAAGGCCGCCATGAAGCCGCTGGCCGCGAAACCCTTGCCGCGGCGTGGTTCGAGCAGCTGTCGGCACCGAGCAAGGAATACGTCTACTTCGACAACTCCGGCCACACGCCGCCCTACGACGAGCCCGGCCGATTCGCCGACCTGATGGACGACGTTCTCGCCTCGACACCGGAGGAGCCGTGATGAGCCGCCTACGCCATGGACCCACGGGAACAACTCGACGGGCCCGGATCGTCCTGGTGCTGCTTCTTGTGGGGTTGGGGGTCGGTCCCGCGGCGCTCGCCTCCGAGGCAGACGCGGGCCAGCAGGGCGCCGGGATCGAGAAGACCAGCGCCGTCCTGGCGGACCAGCTCGACGCCTCGAGCATCCCGGGTGGCGCGGTTGTCGTCGTTCGTGACGGCGACATCGAGGCCCGCGGGGTCGGGCGCAGCGGGCATGGTGCCGTCACCCCCGACACACCGTTCGTGATCGGCTCTGCCAGCAAGTCCTTCGCAGCGCTGGCCGTGGTGCAACTGGCCGACAGGGGCCGGGTCGACCTCGATGCGCCGGTGCGCGAGTACGTCCCGGAGTTCCAGCTCGCCGCCGGCCAGCCCATCGACGACATCACCGTCCGCGACCTGCTGCAGCAGACCAGCGGAATCGACGACTTGGCCGGTGGCGCCCTCCTGGCGTCGGCGGCCGACGGCACCCCCGCCCAGGCCATCGCCGAGCTCGAGGACGCGCACCTCGCCTCCACGCCCGGGAAGACCTGGCGCTACGCCAACGCCAACTACGTCCTGGCCGGCCTTGTTGTCGAACACGCCTCCGGCCTGCACTACGGCGACTACGTGCAGCAGAAGATCCTCACTCCGCTCGGCATGACCCACAGCTCTGCGAACACCGACCCAGCCGGCAGCGATGTGCTGGCGGAGGGGCACCAGTTCTGGTTCGGCGTTCCAGTAACGACCGAGCCCACCAGGCGCCACGCCACCCTCGCCGCCGGATACCTGATCTCCACCGCCGAAGACCTCGGCCGCTACCTGTCGCTCTACCTGGACGGCGGCCTCGGCCCGGACGGCAACCGCATCGTCTCGAAGCACGGCGTCAGGACCCTGCTGACCGGGGGCCCGGACGCCGCCCTGGGCCCCTGGGCCGATGGTCGGGAGTCCCACTACGCGATGGGCTGGTTCGTCGGCGGGCCCTGGGGCGAGGACGCCATCTTCCACCCTGGTAACACCCCTGACACCACCACCATGCTCGCCCTCTTCCCCGACCAGGGCGTGGCCGTGGCCGTCCTGGTCGATGCCGGCAACGAGCTGCCAGTTCCGGGCAACCCCTTCATCGCCGACCGCGTCACCCGCAACGTGGTGCACGCCGCTCTCGGGCAACCGGTCCCAAACCTGCCATCGGTACGACGCTTCTACCTCGTGTTCGACCTGGTCGCACTGCTCCTGCTCGGCCTCGCCTCGTGGGGATTGCTGCGAGCGGTCCGAGGGCTCACGTCCCCGTCGACACCCCGACACTCGGTCCGGCGCTGGACGGGGGTCGTGATCCGGACCCTGGCGGTCGGCCTGCTCCTCCTCGCGCCGACGTCGAGCTACGGATGGGGCGGGCTGTGGACGTGGGCGCCCGACCTCGCCGTCCTCATAGCGGCCCTGGCTCTGCTGCTGGCCGCCGCGGCAGCCGTGCGGTTGATCGCCCTGCTCCGTAGCCGGCACACCATCCAGACCACCATTTCCAACACCACCAAAGGGGAACATGACCATGTACCCGCTTGAGATCGAACGCGTCACCAAACGCTACGGTCACGAGACGGTCGTCGACCACCTGACCTTCACCGTCGCTCCCGCGCGTGTCACCGGCTTCCTGGGGCCCAACGGCGCCGGGAAGTCGACAACGATGAAGGTCCTGCTGGACCTGGCCTCCGCCGACTCCGGTCACGCCACCATCGGAGGCACCCGCTACCGCGACCTGAAAGACCCGGCCAGGACCGTCGGGGTGGTGCTCGAGCCCAACGCGTTCCACCCCGGACGCAGTGGCCGCAACCACCTGCGGATCCTGGCCGACGGCTCCGGAATCCCGTCTGCTCGCATCGACGAGCTGCTCGAACTCGTCCAGCTGTCCCACGCGGCCGACCGCCGCGTCGGCGGCTACTCGCTGGGGATGCGGCAACGGCTCGGCATTGCGGCCGCTCTCCTCGGAGACCCACCCGTCCTTGTCCTCGACGAACCCGGCAACGGACTCGACCCCCAAGGCATCCGCTGGCTGCGCGACCTTCTGCGGACGCGTGCCGCAGCCGGCGGCACGGTCTTCGTCTCCAGCCATCTGCTCGCCGAGGTCGAGCACCTGGCCGACGAGGTGGTAGTGATCAGCCATGGCCGCCTCGTCGCCACCGGGGCCCTCGCCGCACTGCAGCAGGCGGGCACGTCGGTGCGCACCCCCCAACCGGGACGGTTGACCGAGTTGCTCTGTGCTGCCGGCGCATCCGTCCACACCGGTCCCGAGGGCGAGCTCGTCGTCCGGGGCCTAGAGACCAACGACATCGGGGACCGGGCCTGCGCCGCCGGCATCGCCCTGCACGAGCTGACCCCCCAAGCCGGCTCGCTCGAAGAGCTGTTCCTGGACTGGACGAACAGCGCCAACACCCACCTGAGTGCTTCTGAGATGGCCGAGACCGGAAGGCAGGCAGTACCGCTATGACGTGGCTACGACTCGTCAGGGGCGAGATCCGCAAGCTGAGCACCACCAAGCTGCCGTTGGGCTTCCTCGCCGTGCTGGTCCTCATCGCCGGCATCGACGCAGCGGTCGTCGTCTTCGGCACCGACATGGACGGCAGCAAGACGTTCATCTCGACCGCCGCCGACCAACAGTCGCTGACGGCGTTCGCCTTCAACGCCATGTTGGGCACCGGGCTGTTCGGCGCCATTGCCGTGGCTCGTGAGTACGGGCACCACACCGTGGTCCCGACCTACCTGACCTCGCCGAAGCGCACCCGCGCAGGACTTGCTCAGCTCACCGCGGTGCTGCTCGGCGGCGCGCTTCTCGGGCTGGTCGGCCAGACGCTGATCATCGCGGGAGTCGCCCTCGCACTCCCGAGCACCGAGTACTCGTTCCTGGTCTCGGCCGGCGGAGTGGCTCAGATCCTGGCCGCCTCGACCCTGGCCGGAGCCGTGGGCGCCGTCCTCGGCGCCGGGCTCGGGTCCGTGATCCGTAACCTCGGAGGCGCAGTGACCGCCGTCGTACTCGCACTGTTCATGATCCCGCCGCTCGTCGTCCAGCTGGTCAGCGACGCCTCTTCCTGGGTCCCGCCTGCGCTCGGCGGTGCCATCTCCGGAGTCACCCACGACGTGAGCGTCGGAGCCGCCATCGCGGCCCTGCTGCTCTATGGGGTTCTGCCTGCGGCCGCCGGCCTGGTGGCCGTGCACCAGCGCGACGTCATCTAGCCAGGACAGCCGCGCGACTGGTTCCTCCCCCCGAACGACGAAGGAGTCCACATGAAGGTCACCGAGGCACTCGGCAAGGCTAGCGATGCGGTCACGGTCAGGCGAGTGTTCGCCGAACCCTACGAAATCGATGGTCTCACCGTTATCGCTGCCGCAGCGGTGACTGGCGGCGCGGGGGGCGGCTCCGGCACTGACCCGCGAGGCAACAAGGCGAGGGCGCCGGCTTCGGAGCAAACGCACGCCCAGTAGGGGCCTATGAGATCAAGGATGGCCAACTGCGTTGGCGACCCGCCATCGACCCGAACCGGGTCATCACGATGGTTGCCCTGATTGTCGTCACCTACCTTCTCCGTAGGCCGCGCGGGCCAGGCCGATCAACGCCATGGCGTGACCGACACCGCCGCTGAGCAAGGGCCGCAGGATCGGCGAGCTAGGAAAGAAGTTCTCCGGCAAGCCGTGTTCAAGTCCGTTCCCGAGCGGGTCGCCGGGCGCTGGCCAGCTGGCCCAGGCAACCTCGGGACGGCCTATCGGTCCGGGTGTTCAGGACAAGCTCACGCCCCGAACAGCTTGCCGATCTGGCCGTTTCCTCGCGGGAGACCACCACCCGGGATTGCCACAGCGAACTCCAGATGAGCGTGCCGGCTCGTTCTCGAGGTTCGTGCTCACCAGCCCGATCACATCACCGCAGGCCAGAGTCGCTCTTCACAAGGTGCGCAACGCACTCCAAGTGGGAAGTCATCGGGAAGACGCCGACGGTCCTGAGCGTGAACGAGATCGTTTGCGGTCGGCGGCGCTCAGGAGGCGAACCCAGCCTCTGACCTGCGGCGACGCCGTCCTCGGGGACTGCGGGCGGTGAACACGCTGGCGACCAGGCAGCCGGCGGCCATCACGACTGCCTCGGCCACCCGGACCAGCGCCGCGGCAAGTGACATCGTTCGGCTGACGGGTCGGAGCAGCGCATAGAGGACGGCGGCAAGCATGATCTCGACCAGCACGATCGTGGCCTCGCCGGCCATGCCCCACCGGAACAACTTCTCCTGGGTGCGGATGTTGTCGGCTGTGGCGGCGGCGTCACCGGGTACGACGAGGCTGGACCGCACGAGGGTCGACAGCGGGTAAACCACGAAGATGACGAGGTAGAGACTGCCGGCGGTCCTGGTTCAGCGACGGAGCGGCGGACGCTCCGTCGGAGTCGGGGCGACGGCCGCAGGTGCGGGTCCGGTCGTGGTGGTCACGGTGCCTCCTTGGTGATGCGTCGGACGAGTTGGCGTGTCAGACGCTGAGGACAACTTCGTCGCGCGCTACCGCTGATGGGTGAGTGAAGGGTGCGCTCGG
The DNA here is from genome assembly GCA_963805345.1 of uncultured Actinomycetota bacterium. Taxonomy (GTDB): domain Bacteria; phylum Actinomycetota; class Actinomycetes; order Propionibacteriales; family Nocardioidaceae; genus Nocardioides. The sequence continues at coordinate 20,264 of CAWDUA010000003.1, read as the reverse complement.
AGCCGGATCGGGCGTTCGAGCTGGCCGATCGACAACAGCACGGGCAGACCGACTGCCAAGAGCTAGAAGAAGCCACCGACACAGAGCAAACCCACACCCAGGCCGATCGGCGAGACCCAACCGTGCCGCCGCTGTTGGAGGAGGCGGTCCTCCCGCCGCGTCTCGTGGTTGTCGATGTGCTGCTTCCCCCTCGCGTATCGCAGCTCTCGCTGCCCCGTGCACGACCCCATGTTGGTGACCACGTGCCAGCGGGCATCCGCTGGCGCTGCACGCTCCACGGCACCAGCACGGTGAGCACCGCATCGCACTCGGTCGCGGCGCGGGCGATGACATCGCGATCGTCGGTCCGACCCGTCACCACGGTGATGAGCTCGCCGAACTCGGCGAGCTCATCCACACTCTGCTGCCGGCAGACACCGACGACCCGGTCCCCGCGGTTCAGGCAGTGGCGCACCAGGTAGCGGCCCAGCTCTCCGGAGGCCCCCACGACGCAGCCTGTCGAGGGTCGGCGGGTTCTCCGTCTGACGGGTCGGTGGCGTGGTCATCCTGCGCTCCCGACCGGGCGGTCGTCGCGGAGGAGGACGAGGCCGGCCCAGATGAACCAGGCGATGAAGCCGAGCCCGAAGAGAGCGGCTGCGTCGACCAGCTGCGGAACAAGTGTCACCGTGCCGGCGACGCCGACGACGACACCGAGCACCACAAGTCCCCGTGGCAGTGCCGAGCTGCGGAGGGCGGCGATGCTGGCCAGCAGCACCCACAGCGCGCCGACGATCTCGATGCCGCCGCCGAGAGCGTCTTGGACGACACTGACCGCGGACCAGGTGGAGACCGCCTCGGCGCGGTCGGTGGCGGCGAGCTCGACGGCGGCGCGCTGGCCGACCAGCGCGACCATCCCACTGGCCAACAGCACTCCTGCCCAGATCAGCCCGAACGCGGTCGTGGTCCGAGCGAGTGTCGGGGTCCGGTCCTCGAGGCGGTCATGGATACCGAGGACGAGCACGACCAGGGCCACTCCCGCGACCAGGTAGAGCACCGCGTACCACGCGTACAGGACGGCCTGGTGGTCGAGCAGGAAGGCCAGCGACTCGGCCGGATCGTCCTGCGCGTCGGTGAAGCCCGCAGGTGCCAGGTAGGCCGCCGCGACCCCGAAGCCGACCACGTAGGTGAACGCTTCCACCAGCGATGCCCAGCCACCAGCCCGCTGGGAGGACCAGGGCCGGGCCCTCGGCTCCCTCCCGGTGGTCGCCGGACCCATCGCTGTTGCGGTCAGGTCTGAACTGGTCATGGGATCCCTCCAATTCCGATGCCGGGCGCGATGGCGCAAAGCCGCGCATGTCCGAGTCTTGAAGACCATGCGTGGGCTTGCCCATCGGGGCGCCACCCCAAATTCCGCGCGGCGCGTGTTCGCGATGGCGCGCGCACGCATGGGGTGTGCACTGCATTGCGTGGGACGATGGCCTGAGCGAGGCTGGACTATGACCGCTTCACTGATGCGCCCGGCAACGGGCATAAAAGGGCACCGATCAGACTGGGTGCGCCCGGCATGGTGGAACCTCTCCCTCTACGCCCGGGTGGTCCTTGTCAACAGCAGCGTGCTGCTCCTGGCCGTACTGGGCCTGGTGGTCACACCCGCGACAGTGTCCTTCCCGATCGCGACCGAGCAGGGGCTGGTGCTGGCTGTGGGCGCCGTGGTCATCGCGGTCGCGAACGCCGTGGTGCTGCGGCTCAACTTCCGTGGACTGCGAGCCGTGGTACGTCGCATGGAGACCATCGACGTGCTCAAGCCCGAGGAGCACCTGCCAGAGACCGGCGGCCCTGAAGCCAAGGCGCTCATCGCCGGCTTCAACACGATGCTGGAACGCCTGCAGAACGAACGGCGTACGAGCGCGCGCCGCACGCTCAGCGCCATCGAGGGTGAGCGTCGCCGGATCGGGCGTGAGCTGCACGACGAGATCGGTCAGCGCCTGACCGGCACACTGTTGCAGCTGCAGCGACTGGCAGAGGATCTCCCCAAGCACCTGAAGGCCGAGGTCGAGTGCGTCCAGGAGCAGCAGCGTGCAACGTTGGACGAGGTCGGTGCACTCGCCTGGCAGCTGCGCCCCGCACTCCTGGACGATCTCGGTCTCCTCAGTGCCGTCGACGCCCTGACCGAGAGCATGAGCGAACCAACCGTCCGAGTCGAGACGACAATCCCCGAGGAGCTGCCAGCACTTCCTCCGGAACTGGAACTGGTCGTCTACCGCGTCGCGCAAGAAGCCCTGACCAACGCGGTACGGCACTCAGGTGCCTCCCGCATCACGCTTGCACTCGAAGCAGCCGCAGACCGGCTGACGCTACGGGTGACCGATGACGGCACCGGCTTCTCCGTCCCCGCCTCGGAGGGCCCCGGCATCCGGGGCATGCGCGAGCGAGCGCTCCTGGTCGGAGGCCGGCTACTCATCGGCCCAGCCGCTGTTGCCCGACGACCTGGAAGGCCGGGCACCACCGTGCGGCTGGACTGCACGGACGTCAGCACGCTTGCCGGCTGATGACCGGTAACCGCGTGGCGCGAGTGCTGATCGCCGACGACCACGCCGTGGTCCGGGCGGGACTCAAAGCACTGATCGATCGGGAACCGGATCTCGAGGTCGTGGCCGAAGCTGAAGACGGACGGCAGGCACTGCAGTTGGGCCTCAGTGAGCACCTCGATCTCGCCATCCTCGACATCGCCATGCCGGGCATGACCGGCTTGCAGGCCACGCGAGAGATCCGGCGAGCGCGTGAACTTCCGATCCTCATCCTCTCGATGTACGACCGCGAGCAGTACTTCTTCGAGGCGATCGCCGCGGGTGCGGCGGGATACGTGCTCAAGCGTCAGGTCGACCAGGACATCATCGAAGCGTGCCGAGCCGCTCTCCGCGGAGCGCCCTTCATCTACCCCACCGCGCTCAGCGCGCTCATGCGCCGATACCTCGCCCAGGTCGACGTCGGCCGGCAGCCAGGTACGGGACCTCTCACGGCCCGGGAGACCGAGGTCGTCAAGCTCATCGCGGAGGGAAACAACTCCCAGGAGATCGCCGACATCTTGTGCATCAGCCTCAAGACGGTGGACCGGCACCGGACCAACGTCCTGGAGAAGCTCAACATGAACGATCGTGTCCAGGTCACGCGTTACGCCATCCGAACTGGCCTGGTCGAACCCTAGGTCCAGCCCCGGACGTCCACGCTGACGTTGAACCAAGACCAGACGGCCAGCGCCACCTTGAATGCCCGTACCCAGGAAGCCGGAAACTTGCGGGGAGCTGCGGGCTGACATCGGGGATCCGATCGATCTCTCGACAGAATCCGCGTCGGAGACATCGCAAGGGCAGGTCCGAGACCGGCTGCACCAGTCAGCTAAGACCGAGAATCTCCCCCTGTGGGACTCGCTCGCCAGGCAGTACCCGTGCTGCCGGTGTAGGCCACCGCGAGCCTGAACACGGCCCACAGGACGCCGGTCACTGCGGTAGCGATGAGCGCGATACCGAGGTCGGGCTGGAACAGTCTGATGTTGGCCAGCGGTGTGCCGAACATGTTCGGCACCAGGTGCAGGATGACCCACGCTGCGGCAAGCGTGGTGAGCAGCGGGAACCACAGGCTGAACAGGCCGAAGACGCCCGACTTGGCGCGAATGTCGACTCGGTGCCGCCACGCCCAGATCATGCTGAGCGCGTACACGAACGGAAGGAGCACCAGGGAGACGAACAGGATCTTCTGGGAAAGCCGCGTGCCTTCGCCGTCGTAGTCGAGGCCCAACGCCTGGGCGGTGATGGCGTTGCGGAGCTGGGTCGTCTCACCGAACCCGACTCCGCTGCCCGCGTTGACGAGTACGACGACGGCCTTCTTCTCGGAGGGCATCATCGTGGCGAGCGTTTCATAGCCCGGGCTCGTTCCGGAGTGCCAGACGGTCCCGTTGCCGGAGTCCACGAACCAGCCCAGGCCGTAGAAGGGCGCTGCTGCGCTGGCCGGACGCATCATCAGGGACTTGCCTTCTGCGCTCAGCACATCGTCGTGGCCGTTCATCATCGTCTGCAGGTAGCGCGCCAGATCGTTGGCGCTCGCGACGATCCCCCCTTGCGGGGCCGTGCCACGCTGCGTCCTGTTCTCGGGAAGCGGCTTCTTGGTGCCGAACCATGGTCTGTGCCCGGTCGCCATGGATGGATGGACCTCACCGTCGGCGACGAAGCTGTTCTTCATGCCGATCGGTTCGAGGATGTGTTCTGCGACGTAGGTCTGGTAGTCCTTCCCGCTCACCACCTCGACCACGCGGCCCAGGATCTGGTAGTTCGTGTTCGAGTACTCCCACTCCTCGTCGGGTGCGTGGGCCGGACTGACTTCTGCAAGCTGGTCGACGCGGCGCGCCAGCTCGTCCGTCCCGCCGGTGCTGTCAGTGTGGGACGCGTTTCCCTGCAGTGTGGAATAGCCACTGGTGTGGCTGAGGAGCTGACGGATGGTGATGGCGCCGGCGGCCCGGTTCGAGAAGACGTCGAGATACTGGGACACCTCGGCGTCCAACTGGATCTTGCCTGCCTCGACCAGCTGCATGACGGAGAGGGCGGTGAAGCTCTTGGAGATCGAGCCCGTGAGGAACGGGGTGTCCGGCGTGACGGCCTTCTCGCCGCCGAGCCTGACGACACCTCGCGCTCCGGCCGACGTGATCTCCCCGTCGAACACCACGGCATAGGCCAGACCGGGTGCGCCTGAAGCAGGCATCTCCCTGTCGATGACATCGTCGATCGAGCCGCCCGGCGCGCTCATGGGCAGGACAACGCTCAGGCCAAGGGCGGTCAGTGTGACAAGTGTTCGCACTCGGCCATCCTCTCCAGGCTCATGTGCCCGCCCCATCCGGGCCGAGGTACGGGCTCGGCCGGGATCGTCGGGGCGGGACTCACGACGGATGCCCGACCGAGGCCATGCTGTTCTCGCTGGCCTGGTCGACAGGTGTGGTCGGGGCCGCACGTCGGCCGGTGGCCAGGAGCAGCAGCCAGACCGCGAAGCTCATCTCGCCGACTACCGACGGCACCGCGACGAGGGCGAGGAACAGGTCGGCGGAGGCCTCGTAGTCGGCCAGTACGAGGTGGGCGACGGTGTCCAGGACGTACGCGACTCCGGCGGCCATGAGCAGCCAGGCGATCCACCGTGGGCCGCGGGCCTTGAGCAGCAGCACGCCCAGCACCACGAGGTGGACGCCGAAGGCGGCGAGCCCGGCGACCCAGGTGAAGTCGAAGGTCTGCAGCGCCAGCAGGACCGCGTCGTCCTGGCCGTCGCCGAGCGCTCCTGGAGTGGCGCTCAGCCACAGTGCGGCGTAGAGGAAGCCGAGCGCGGCGCCGAGCACCACGGTGTAGGTCAGGCGCAGCCACGCCGCCAGCAAGGACAGGTCGCGGTGGACGGGGCGGAAGAGCACCCACAGCGCCCAGGCAATGACCACGTCGATCACGAAGATCCCGAGGAAGCCCACTGCCCCGAGACGGAACGCGGTCTCGGAGTCGCGCAGCGCCGCTGCGGTGCCGGCGGGGTCGCCGGGCTGCAGAACGGGCGCGAGCGCGAGGAAGTTGGCGAAGATCGCAAGGACGAAGACGGCGAGGTAGCCTCCGGCCGCCCAGCCGGCAGCCGCGCGAGGGCCTGTCGTGGTGGCGGTCATCGGTTCGTTCCTGTCGGGTGTAGTGGTCAGTGGGGGTGACTCAGATGGTGATCGCGACCTTGCCGCGGGCGTGGCCATCTGCCACGTGGTCGATCGCATTGGCGGCGTCCTGAAGTTCGAAGGTGCGCTCGAGCAGCGGACGCAACTGGCCCCGCTCGACCAACTGCGTGAGCTCAGCCATGTCCGTTGCGCTCTCCTTGCTGATCATGGAGGTGAGCCGGTGCCGGACGAACGGCGAGAGCGCGATCGCCGCCAGCTGGCGGTGGGCACCTCCCAGCCAGCGGTCTCCTCCCTCGCCGCCGAGGATGACCAGGGTGCCGCGCTCGGCCAGCAGTCGGCGCAGCTGCCTGAGCGGGCGACGGCCGGCGATGTCGAGGATGACGTCGTAGCGGGTGCCGTCGGCGAGGTCCTCGGTGGTGTAGTCGATGACTCTCGTGGCGCCTAGGGAGCGCACGAGGTCGGCCTTGGCGCCGCTGGCCACGCCGGTGACCTCGGCGCCGTAGGCGGTGGCGATCTGGACGGCGTAGGAGCCGACGCCACCGGAAGCGCCGATCACCAGCACCTGGTCACCTGGCTTGACGCGTCCGGCGTCGCGCACCGCTTGCAGCGCCGTGAGCCCCGAGACGGGGAGCACGGCGGACTCCTCGAAGGACAGCCGGACCGGCTTGGGAGCAACGCGGCTCTGAGGGACCAGCGCCAGCTCGGCAAACGACCCGTCCGCGGTGCCCATGACCTCGTCGCCGACCGAGACGTCGCTAACGTCCCCGCCGACCTCTGCCACTACGCCGGACACGTCACGACCCGGCACCGGATGCTTAGGACGGCGCAGGCCGAACATGAGGCGGACGGCGTATGGCTGTCCGGTCATCAGGTGCCAGGTGCCGCGGTCGACCCCTGCAGCCCGCGTGCGGACAACCACGTCGCCGGGACCCGCAACCGGAGCCGGGATGTCGGCGAGGGAGAGCTGCTCGCTGCCGCCGTACTGCTGCTGGATGACTGCTCGCATCAGAACCACCTTGTCTACGAAGTAGTGAATGATCGATCAAGGCGTCGTGTGGACCTCGAGGGCCCAGCAGCCACCGGCCGCTCGCCATTGATACGACCTTCCTTGACTGCATCCACCCCAGTCGCTCGTTGTCGGAGCCCGTTGGTCGGGCCAGCCTGCCCGGCGCCTACCCGGCCGCGTTGCCCACGTCGCGTTCGTCATGTCGGGCGTCATGGGCTTGCTATGAGCGCATGAGGCCCGACACGTTCGATTCTCGAGCCTGCGCGATCACTTGCCCATCGGGGCGCCACCCCAACTTCCCTGGCATGGCGAGCTCGGAGGTGCGGTGTCGACTCCACTGCGGTTGGGGGTGGGGTGAGCAAGTCTGGACCATGATTGACGGATAGACGCATCCCGCGACCGGGGCCGGATCCCGCGCCGCGGGTTATGGGTGAGTCGATGAGACATGTCGTGCTCGCCGACGGTGTTCGCATAGCCCTGCACGAGCAGGGCGAAGGAGCGTCAGGTGGTGTTGTTGCCCGTGTGGGGTGAGACCCATCGGTCCTTCGACCGGCTCGTGGCGCTGCTACCCGCCGACCTACACGTGATCGCACCCGATCAGCGCGGGGTCGGGGAGAGCGACAAGCCCGCCGTGGGCTTCCGTCTCACGGCCGCAGGCCAGAGTCGGTCTTGACCAATTGCGCAACGCACTCCAGATGGGAAGTGGTCGAAACCTCGTTCATCGCCGCCGCGCGCAAACGTCAGCAGGCTCCAGCAGCGCAACGCATTCCGTGTGGCTGGTCATCGGGAAGAGGTCGATGGGCCTGAGCGTGAGTGCGATCGTTTGCGACTGGGCGCCCACATCGGATCAAACTGGCCGCTGACCTGCGACGATGCCGCTGTTTCGCCTTGACATCGGCAGAACGCCGTTGCGGGAGGTTGCGAATCAAACCGAGCCCAATCCGAGCCCTCGGCGGAGCTCGAGCTCGCGGTGACCATGGCCTTGTAGCGTGGACCATTCGTATTACACTTGCATCATGAAGATCAACGGCGCCGAGGTCTCTGAGGACCAGATCGACGAGTGGGTGGCGGAGGCTGAGGCCGGCTACGACGTTGAGATGCTGCGCAAGGGTGGCCGCAAGCCGGTCGGCGACGGGCCAGGCCGGGTCGTCCCGGTCCGTCTCGACGCAACGCTGCTGGCCCAACTCGACGGCCGGGCCGAACACGATCACCAGTCGCGTTCGGAGATCATCCGCGCCGCGATCCGTGCCTACGTGGCGTGAAGGTCCGCGACTCAGCCCTGAAGCACGGCATCGATCCCGCGGACTCCATTCAGGCCGCCGAGCATCCGGTCTTCCTGCGTGACCTCGGTGACGACCCGCATCGCCAATTCCGCCTCGGGTTCGACACGCACGGTCGCATCCTGGAGGTGATCGTGCTGACCGGAGACGGCGGGGATCAAATGCTCATCCACGCCATGAAGGCACGCCAGCAGTACCTCGCCCTGCTCGACTGACGTCGCACAGTTCAGTCGTCCGGTTCCAGAAGTGTGAAGGTTGCCCCGACCATCGCCGGAACCACGTCCGACGAATTGAGGTCGGTCGCGACGGCCACGTCAGCATCAAATCCCCGGCTCGAAAGTTCCCGACCCCCAACGCTGTCCCGCATCCAAGACTCCAGGCAATGCTCGCTCGCATCGAATAGGCGCGCGGCGGCCTGCGCTTCCCGACTGACACTCAACCCGGGGCTGAGTGCCAACAGCACCGAAATGATGGCGCCGGCCCCGAGGTGATCTTCTAGAGCCCGTCGCAGCGAATCGTCGCTCCCCCATCGCTCACCGGCGGCCACGACCGCCACCGAGTGGCCACGAGCGGCCTCGACGGCGAGGTGTCTTCCAACCGCTGCCGCGTTCCGAAGACAGCCAATGAGTACCGCCGAACCCACCTCACGCAGCGCGGCGGCGATGGTCGAGCCATTGGGCGATGGCAGCACGAGCCTGGGTACTGGGTCACACGCCAACAGGCCGGCCGGCGAGAGCGACGGCGCAGGAACGGCTCCATCCTTGGTCGCTTCGAGACGACCAACCGCGAGCACCGCGTCATTCTCCCGAGCGAAGTCAGCCGCCCGAGCATCCTTCCACGGGAAGGGAAGCACCTGCATCCCCCGCTCGACGGCAATGGTCACCGACGTCGAGAAGCTCAGGACATCGACGACCACGCAAACGTCCGCCAAGCACGCCTGCGCGCCGACCGCACCCCAGTCAAGTCGCACCAGGCAACTGCCCTGCCCATAGAGATCTGACACGGGCAAGACCGTACGCCCACGGCCGCGCTGCCACGCGGCAGATACGGCGCGACCGGAGGTTAATCGCGACTGTGCGCCACCAAAGCGAGCCATAAGGGGTTCAAAGTGAGCCCTAAGGCCGATCTTCGGCATTCGACCTGCTCCGAGGGAATCACATCACCGCAGGCCAGAGCCGGTTTTCGTCAGCAATGCAACGCATTCGACATGGTGCGTCATCGGGAACAGGTCGAACGCCCGCAGCTCCCGCAGCGAGTAGCCCGCCTCGGCGAACGTCGCGAGGTCGCGGGCCAGCGCGGCCGGGTCGCAGGCGACGTAGGCGACCGCCCGGGGCGCGCGGTCGGCGACCTGCTCGACCACGGCACGGCGGGCGCCCTCGCGCGGCGGGTCGAGGACGACGAGGTCGAACGGCTCGTCGTACGACGAGGCCAGCACGCGGTCGACCGCCCCCTGCGCGACCTGGACCTGCGGCGGCAGGTTGACCCGGGCGTCGCGGCAGGCCGCGGCGAGCCCTCGACGGCCACCACCCGCCCCGCGAGTCCGACCGCATCGGCCAGGAACGCGGCGAAGAGCCCGACGCCGGCGTAGAGGTCGAGCACCCGCTCCCCCGGCTGCGGCCGCAGCAGCGAGAGCACGGTCTCCACCAGGACCCGCGGCGCCTCGACGTGCGACTGCCAGAAGCCGTCGGCGGCGACCACGAAGTCGTGGCTGCCCGACGGTGGTCTCCACCGACTCCCGCGACCCGGCTCGGGCCTCCGGCATCGAGGAGGCAGTCGTCGATCTCGACCACCTCGTCCGACCGGTGGACGTGGAGCCCTCGGCGCCACCGGGAAGCGCGACGTAGCGCATGCGGGTGCGCCACCGCAGGGCGGCGGCACCTCCTCGACGGTCACCGGCCAGGTCGAGCCCGGCCAGCCGGCACAGCTGCTCGCGGACCACGGCCGCCTTGAGGGCCCGCTGCCCGCAGAGGTGACGTGCTGGAAGTCGCACCCGCCGCACCGGCCCGGCCCGGCGTAGGGGCACGGCGGCGCCACCCGGTCGCGGCGACGCCACGAGCACCGACACGGCGTCGCCGCGCCAGAAGCGGTCACCGTCGCGGCCCTCGGTCACCACGACGACGACCCGCTCCCCCGGCAGCGCGTGCCGGACGAACACCACCCGGTCGTCGTGGCGGACCACGCAGTGCCCGCCGTGCGCGACCGGGCCGACCTCGGCCTCGAACCGCTCCCCCACCTGGGAGGCGCCGCGCGGGGCCCGCTCGCGCCGCTGCCGGCGGGCGGGGCGCGAGGGACGCGAGCCCGTCACTGGGCACTTGGCTGCGCGGCCGGGCACCTGGCGGCTGGTGTCGACGGTGCCGCGGCGCAGGTCGCCGGCCTTGACCCGCGCGAGCTCCCGCGCCGCCCGCTCCCTCGCGATCTGGGAGGACTGCAGCTGGTAGGGCACCGAGGTGACCATCACGCCGGGCGTGAACAGCAGCCGGCCCTTGAGCCGCAGGGCCGTCTGGTTGTGCAGGAGCTGCTCCCACCACCGCCCGACGACGTACTCCGGGATGTAGACCGCGACCACCCCGCGCGGGTTGGCCTTGCGGATCTGGGTGGCGTAGTCGACGATCGGCCGCACGATCTCGCGGTACGGCGAGTAGAGGACCTTGAGCGGTACGCCGAGGTTGCGCTCCTCCCACTCTCGCAGCAGCTCCTTGGTCGCCTTGTCGTCGGCGGACGACGTAGACCGCCTCGAGCACGTTGGGCCGCGACGCCTTGGCGTAGGCCAGCGCCCGCAGGGTCGGCTTGTGCAGCTTGGAGACCAGCACGATGGCGTGCACCTTGGTGGGCAGCACCTGGTCCTCCTCGTCGGCCGCGAGCTCCGGCTCGACCCTGTCGTAGTGGCGCCGGATGCCACGCATGATCACGAAGAAGACGCACCATCGCCAGGATCGCGATCCAGGCGCCGGCGAGGAACTTGGTCAGCAGGACGACGACGAACACGACGACGGTCATGCCCAGACCGAAGGTGTTGATCGCTCGCGAGCGCATCATGTGCCGTCGCTGGGCGGGGTCGGTCTCGGCCTTGAGGTGGCGGGTCCAGTGCCGGATCATCCCGAGCTGGCTGAGGTTGAACGACACGAAGACGCCGACGATGTAGAGCTGGATCAGCCGGGTCGTCTCCGCGTCGAAGGCCATGATCAGCACGATGGCATCACGGCGAGGATCACGATGCCGTTGCTGTAGGCGAGCCGGTCGCCGCGCGAGCCGAGCGGCCGGGGCAGGAAGCCGTCGCGGGCCAGGATCGAGCCGAGCACCGGGAAGCCGTTGAACGCCGTGTTCGCCGCCAGGATCAGGATGATCCCGGTGATCGCGACCACGAAGTAGAACCCGGGAGGGAAAGTCGTCGAAGACCGCCCTGGCGATCTGGGCGATCACCGTGTGCTGGTCGTAGTCGCGGGCACGGGGGCCTCCGGGGCGGTGCGCAGCCGGTCGTAGCCCGCTGGGTCGACGTACCGCAGCCCCATCTGGTTGGCCAGCACGATGACGCTCATCATCATCGTGATCGCGATCGTGCCGAGCAGGAGCAGCGTGGTGGCGGCGTTCTTGCTCTTCGGCTTGCGGAAGGCCGGCACGCCGTTGGAGATGGCCTCGACGCCGGTCAGCGCCGCGCAGCCGGAGGAGAACGCCCGGGCCAGCAGGACGACCAGAGCGATGGTCGTGAGCGGCTCGGCGTACCCGGCTGCGGGATGATGTGGTACTGCGCGCTCTCCACGTCGGGCAGGTTGCCGTTCACCACGGAGCAGCCCCCAGCGCCATGCCGAGGATGGCGATCATGAAGCCTAGGTGGGATGGCGAAGAACGCGCCCGACTCACGGACGCCGCGCAGGTTCATCGCCGCCAGGAGCAGCACCATGACGACCGCGACACTGCCTCGTGGCCCGAGACCATGGGGATCGCCGACGCGGCGTTCTGGGCGCCCGAGGAGATCGACACGGCGACGGTGAGGACGTAGTCGACCAGCAGTGCGCTCGCCACGGTCATGCCGGCAGTCTGGCCCGAGGTTGACGGTGGCGACCTCGTAGTCGCCGCCGCCGCTGGGATAGGCATGCACGGTCTGGCGGTAGGACGCGACCACCGCGGACATGACCAGCGCGACCGCGATGGCGATCTTCCAGCTGACACACGTACGCCGAGGCGCCGGCGAGGACAGCATGATGAAGATCTCGTCGGGCGCGTAGGCCACCGACGACAGCGCGTCGCTGGCGAAGACCGGAAGGGCGATGCGCTTGGGCAGCAGCGTCTCGCCGAGCTGGGAGCTTCGCAGCTTGCGCCCAGACAGGATCCGCTTGGAGACGTCGCCGATGCCCACGTGAGGGAGCACGACCCTACCGGTCCTCGGATACGTTCGCGTGCACGTCGTGATCATGGGCTGTGGCCGGGTCGGCTCGACGCTGGCCCGCAGCCTCGAGGACCGCAACCACACGGTGTCCGTCATCGACAGCGAGCCCGACGCTTTCCGGCGGCTGGGGCCCGGATTCAACGGCGACAAGGTGACCGGCTACGGCTTCGACCAGGCCGTCCTCGAGAAGGCCGGCATCCGGCGCGCCGACGCGTTCGCGGCCGTCTCCAGCGGTGACAACTCCAACATCATCGCCGCGCGTGTGGCCCGCGAGACCTTCGGCATCCAGCCAGGTCGTGGCCCGGATCTACGACCCCGGCCGCGCCGAGGTCTACCAGCGGCTCGGCATCACGACGGTCGCCACGGTCAAGTGGACCGCCGACCAGGTGCTGCGCCGGATGCTGCCCGCCGGCGCCGAGCCCGACTTCCGCGACCCGTCCGGCACGATCCGAGTCGACCAGCTGCCGTACCCGACGCCTGGGTCGGCCAGCGCACCGTCCACTTCCAGGAGCAGTCCCGCAGCCGGATCGCCTGGATCGACCGGCTCGGCGAGGGCATGCTGCCCAACCGCGAGACCGTGCTCCAGGAGGGCGACATGCTGCACCTGGTCATCCGCGAGGAGAACGCCGCCCACGCCTATCAGTTCATCAACGAAGGCCCGGAGGAGTAGCCGATGCGCGTCGCCATCGCCGGAGCCGGTGCCGTCGGTCGCTCGATCGCCCGCGAGCTGATCACCAACGGCCACCAGGTCCTCCTCATCGACAAGGAGCCCGTCGTCGATCAAGCCCGAGCGGGTCCCCGACGCCGAGTGGCTGCTGGCCGACTCCTGCGAGCTGTCCTCGCTCGAGGAGGCCCGGCTCGACAACTGCGACGTGGTCATCGCCGCGACCGGCGACGACAAGGCCAACCTGGTCACCTCGCTGCTCGCCAAGACCGAGTTCGGCGTCCCCGCGCACCGTCGGCCGGGTCAACCACCCCAACAACGAGTGGCTGTTCACCGAGGCCTGGGGAGTCGACGTCAACGTCTCGACGCCCCGGATCATGTCGGCCCTGGTCGAGGAGGCCGTGACCGTCGGCGACCTGGTCCGGCTCTTCACCTTCCGCCAGGGCAACGCCAACCTGGTCGAGATGACGCTGCCCGACGACTCGCCCTACGTCGGTACGCCGTCGGGGCTGATCCCGTTCCCGGAGAACTGCGCGCTCGTGACGATCCTGCGCGACGGCCAGGTCTACGCCCCCGACGCCGGAGCAGCCGATCGAGGCCGGCGACGAGCTGCTGTTCGTGGCCCCCGCCGACGTCGAGGCCGAGCTCGAGAAGCTGCTCGCCCCGACCGCGCCGAGCTCGACCGCGCACTCACGAAGTGGTCGGACTGACCGGCGGTCCCCGAGCTGGAGCGGCGTGTGGTTGCGGCCGAGCAGCCACGTCATCGCGGCGAGCGCAGCCGAGCTGCAGCGGCCAGCCCATGCCGAGCTTGAGCACGCCGAGCACCACGACCGCGGTGTCGGCAGTGATCGCCGCCGAGCGCCCGGCGAACCAGATCGGCCCCTGCACGGCCACGCGGACCACGCACGGCAGCACCAGCAGCCAGGTCAGCCGGGTGCACAGCCGGACGACCTGTCGGTCCGCGTGCCACGCGGTCGGGTCACCGGTGACGCTGCCGACCATGAAGCCGACGAGCGGCCAGCGGATCAGGCAGCTGAAGCCGAACAGGACGGAGTAGACGGGTTGTAGATCAGCCCGGGCAGGAAGTAGGCCAGCGCCTGGTCGTCCGCGTCGACCGCCCGAGCTGCGCGGCGAGCTGGACGAACAACCAGCCGATCCCGATGCCGAACAAGCGCGTTGAGCACGAACTGCACGGTCGGCGCTGGACGAGCCGTACCACGAGCAGGACGACGCGCCACGCCGAGCTGACGCGACGAGCGAGCTCGCAGGTCCTTGGTGGCCAGCCAGACGAAGGTGAAGACCAGGGTCGGCACGGCGGCCTCGATCATGCCGCGGCGGCCGCCGAGCGCCATCGACAGCTGACGACGCACGACCGCCTCGACCGTGTCCGACGTCGGCGGCGGCCGGGTGCTGGTGCCGGCCGGTGTCGGGTGTCGTCACGGCAGCAGCTCGTAGCGCGGGTTGTACATGATGCGGACCCCGTCCGTGCAGCCGATGCGGCCCTCGACCTGGAGCGACCGGCCGGGCTCGATGCCACCGATCCGCCGGCGACCGAGCCAGATCACCGTGATCGCCGCCGGTGCCGTCGTAGAGCTCGGCCTCCAGGGCGGGGACGCCGCCGCGGGGCCGCAGGGTCACCGTGCGCAGCGTGCCGCGCAACCGGACCGGGGTGCGGTCGGGCCTCGCCGATCAGGTCGACATCGGCCCGGCCTTAGGGTCGCCCGCAGGTCGCGAGCATGCTGCTGCGGGCTGGCCCACGGCTGAAGGTGCGCCGCACCGACCGCTTCTAGCGCCATGGGCCCAGCGTAGCCCGGTCGATCGGTCAGGACTTGTCTCACGGGCGCTGGGCGCCGGCGGCAGCACGAGCGGCAGCGCGTCGCCGGGCGCCATCGCCTGGCCGCCGCGGCGTACGACGACCGTGGCCAGGGCGTCCTCCCACGGTCTCGCGTCCGCCGGCTCGACGGCGGGCCGCCGAGGAAGGTGGCGCGCAGCAGCCAGCGGGGGCCGTTGACGCCGACGATCCGCGACGGCTGCATCGCCGGGCTACCGTCGGGCATCGACCGGCATCTGGCACACCAGCTCGGTGCCGAACCGGCCCTCCCGCTCGGTGGCGGTGCCACCCCGCTGGGCGATCGTCGGCGGCGATCGGACGCACCTCGCTCCACAGGTCGCCGTTGCGGGGGCGGCGAAGGCGCGCAGCTCGAGTGCGCCGTCGGGTGCCGGCGAGCATCGCCGCCTGGGTCGCCGTCTCTCGTCCACCTGGAGCCGGACCTCGGTGCCCTCGAGGGCAGTGACCAGGAGCGACCCGAGGTCGACCCGGTCGACCTCGTCGTCGGATCTCGTCGATGTCGAACGGGCCCGACGGAGGTCGGCGGCGCCTCGCCTCGGCGTCGTCGGACTCGTCGGCGGTCGATGGTCTCGTGCCCGTCAGGGTCGACGCTCGCTCGTCGTCCTTGCGCCTGCGGCGGAACATCAATGTGTCGGTCGCCTGGGTCAGGAGCCCCCGGTAGAACCGTAGCCCCCGGCGCCCCGCACCGAGTCCGGCAGGGCCTCGACCTCGATGAAGCGGCCCGCTCGAATCGCTGGACGACCAGCTGGGCGATCCGGTCGCCACGGTGCAGCTCGACGGGTTCGCGGCGGTCGTGGTTGATCAGCAGCACCTTGATCTCGCCGCGGTAGCCGGCGTCGATCGTGCCGGGGGTGTTGACGATCGACAGGCCGTGACGTGCCGCGAGGCCGGACCGTGGGTGCACGAACGCGACGTAGCCCTCCGGCAGCGCGATCGCGACCCCCGTCGGCACCAGCGCACGCTCACCGGCGCCAGGGTCACGTCGACCGCGGTCATCAGGTCGGCGCCGGCGTCGCCGGGATGGGCGTACGACGGCAGCGGCAGGTCGGGGTCGAGCCGCTGAACCGCGACGGGCAGGTCGGGGTCGGGCACGGCCGGACCCTACCCGCTGGGCGGGGCGGGAGGATGCGAGGCTTGGGTCCGTGCCGGAGCATGACTGTGCCCGTCGGGACCACGACGAGCGACTGGGCGTGCCCCTGCGGTGGTGGGTGCAGGCGACGATGATGCTCGCGACCGCCTGGCTGGCGTTCGTGGTCTCGATGCGGCGGCGGTCCCTGGGCGGTCACGGGCGTGCTCGCCGCCCTCATCGCCCTGCTGTTCCTGGCCTACGGCGGCGCACGCGTCGGGTCGGCGAGGGCAGCTTCCGGCGGGCCGCGCCCACATCGACGTGGTTCACCTGGGCGGCGTCGCCGCCCTCGACGCCGAGACCCGGCGCCTCGCCGGAGTCGACGCCGACGCGCGCGCCTATCTGCTGCTGCGGCCCTATCTCAAGCAGGCGGTCAGGGTGGAGCTGACGCGACCCGCGACCCCACGCCGTACTGGCTGGTGAGCACCCGCCACCCGGAGCCCCTGGCCCCGGCCCTCCAGGCGACCTAGGGTGATCGGCCGCGGGATCGCCTAAGGCAGGGCCGATGGCAAGGCGGACCGAAGGTCTGGTCCGTCTTCTCCCTGGCGCCGCGCTGCCCGCGGCCGCGGTGGCCAAGAAGGCGCTCAACACCTCATGGCGGGCCGCCACGGGCAAGAACCCGCCGGCGAACCCCGCCGACCCGGACGTCGCTCTGGGAGGCGGTGCTTGGGCCGCCGCCAGTGGCACCTTCGTCGCCCTGGCCCGGATGCTGGCCACGCGCCGCGCCGCCCACTACTACCAGCGCTCCACCGGCCAGCTGCCGCCCGCAGCTCGCCAAGGACTGACAGGCGCCGACGACGCCCGCCCGCGAGCTGAGCCCGCGACCGGGCATCGGCCTGGCCCGTCCTCAGCCGGAAGCGGGCCCGGTCAGGTCCGCGGCACGCGCTCATCTCAGGCGGCGCAGTCGCGGCAGATCAGCTTCTTCTCGTCGGCCAGCTGGCTGCGGTGGTGCACCAGGAAGCAGCTCATGCAGGTGAACTCGTCCTCCTGGCGAGGCATCACCTCGACGGCCAGCTCCTCGTGCGACAGGTCGGCACCCGGCAGCTCGAAGGACTCGGCGGCTTCGGCCTCGTCCTCGTCGACCTTGCCGGAGTTCTTGTCGTGACGACGCGCCTTGAGCTCCTCGATGCTCTCCTCGGACTGGTCGTCGTCGGTCTTGCGGGGTGCGTCGTAGTCGGTCGCCATCGTTTTCTTCTCTCCCTCCTCAGCCGGTCACCCGGGGTTCTCGGCGCGCCGATTGTGCACCATGGCCGGGCAGTTCGCATCTCGGGCGGCGCCGTGTCGCAGAACCGACGGGGACGTCGGGCTATTCCCGGGGGAAGTGTTCAACCCCCGGGGCGTCAGGAGCCGTCGGTCGTCGCGTCCGGACCCTCGCCGCGGACGAAACCGCCGTCGCCACGACCTCGAGGAACTCGTCGAATCCGTGGGCCGGCGCACAGATCAGCAGGCGCTCCTCGCCGGCCGCCCGGGTCAGCACAGCACTCGCCCCGGCCTCTCGTGCGATGAGCCTCCGGCGGCGTAGTCCCAGGCGTGGAGGCCCTCCTCGACGTAGGCGTCGGCCGCCCCCTCGGCGACGTGCACAGGTCGAGCGCGGACGAGCCGAGGCGGCGGATGTCGCGCACCTGCGGCAGCAGCCGGGCCACGCGGCGCCTGGCGGCGGCGGGCCTCGGGCTCGTAGCCGAACCCGGTCAGACCAGCCGCTGCTCGATCGGTGCGGGCCGGCCCCCGCACCGGCTGCGCCGTTGCGGGAGGCGCCGCCGCCCAGCGTCGCGGCGTAGTCCATGCCGGGCCGACGCCAGCACCACGCCGGCCACCACCTCGCCGTCCACCTCGGCGGCGATGCAGACGGCGTAGTGGGGCAGGCCGTAGAGGTAGTTGACGGTGCCGTCGATGGGGTCGACGACCCAGCGGACGCCGCTGGTGCCGCGCGGTCGTCGCCCTCCTCGCCGAAGAAGCCGTCGCCGGGCCGCGCCGCCGAGCAGGCGCTCGCGGATCAGCTCCTCGCTGGCCCGGTCGACCCGGTGACGACGTCGGTGGCGCTCGACTTGGTGTCGGCGACCTCGACCCCGGCGCGCCGCTCCGCACGATCAGCTCGGCGGCCTCGCGCGCCGCGCCAGGGCGAGTCGAGCAGCGCCGCCGGGTCGGCCTCGTCCGCGGCCCAGCGGTCAGCCATCCGCCGAGTGCGGCCCGGGGCCGCGCGGGTTGGGGCAGCAGCCGGCCGGGCAGAGGTCGTGCAGGCCGGCTCGCCGCCGACGGCCGCGGTCGACCGGCTCGCCGCGCTCGACCGCGGCGCGCTCGAGCAGCAGGTCGCGCACCATCGCCACGAACCGCGGGTCGATGCCCGCGGTCGGCCGCCCGCACGCATGGCAGCCCGAGCCGCTCGGCGGTCGCCAGCGCCTCGGTGTCGAGGTCGTAGACGACCTCCATGTGGTCGGAGACGAAGCCGATCGGCACCAGCACGACCGCGCCGCGGCGCCGTGCCGGCGAGCTCCTCGAGGTGGTCGTTGACGTCGGGCTCGAGCCACGGCACCTGCGGCGCCCCGGAGCGCGAGCAGAAGACCAGGTCGAGCTCGGTCCGCGCGGCCGGTCACCTCGGCGACCCGGTCGGCGACCCCGCCGCGACGCCGCGGTGCTGGGCGACGTAGGCGCCGCCCGCGGCCCGCTGCCGTCGTTCATGGCCTCGGGGATGGAGTGGGTCACGAAGACCAGGCGGGCGCCGGCGCGCCGTCTCGGGCAGCTCGGCCAGCGCGGCGAGGGTCGCGTCGACCATCGGCTCGATGAAGCCCGGGTGGTTGAAGTAGTCCCGCAGCCGGTCCAGCCGTGGCGCGCCCGGCGACCGCGGCGACCGCGTCGGCGAGGTTCTCGCGGTACTGCCGGCACGAGGAGTACGACGAGTAGGCCGAGGTGAGGAAGCAGGCCGCCCGGGTGACCCCGTCGGCGGCCATCTGCGCGAGCGTTCGGCAGGTAGGGGTCCCAGTTGCGGTTGCCCCAGTAGACCGGCAGCTCGAGGCCGGCGCCGCGAAGTCCGCGCGGATCGCGGCGAGCAGGGCGCGGTTCTGGTCGTTGATCGGGGCGCCCGCCGAACAGGAGGTAGTGCTCCCGACCTCCTCGAGCCGCTCGCGGGGGATGCCGCGGCCGCGGGTGACGTTCTCGAGGAACGGCACGACGTCCTCGGGCTTCTCGGGGCCACCGAACGAGACCAGCAGGAGCGCGTCGTAGGGCGGGCATCGGAGGGGCCATCACCCCATCGTAGGGAGCCCCGGCGAGTCGCCGGTCGGGGGTGACGAGCCCTACGCTCACCGGGATGCTCGACCCCCCCCGCACCGTGCTCACCAGCGCGGGAACGCTCCGTTCAGCTCGGCGGGGTTCATGGCGCGGCTCCCCATCTCGATGGTCGGTCTCGGGCTGGTGCTGCTGGTGTCCTCGACGACCGGGTCCTACGCCCTGGCCGGGGCGGTGGCGGCGGCGTACACCCTGACGAACGCGTTGACGTCGATCTTCCAGGGCCGACTCCTCGACCGCTTCGGGCAGGCCCGCATCCTGGTGCCGGCCACCTGGCTGTTCGCTGCGGCACTGGTCACCGTCGCGGTGTCGGTGCAGCTGGATTGGCCACGGGGAAGGACCTGCGCGGCGGGTGGCCGGAGCGACGCTGCCGGCCGTCGGCGCGTGCGTCCGGGCGCGATGGTCGTACGTCCTCAGCGACCCCCGCGAGGTGCAGACGGCCTACGCCCTGGAAGCCGTGCTGGACGAGAGCGTCTTCATGGTCGGCCCGATCCTGGTCACCCTGCTGGCGACGGCTTGGCACCCGCTTGCCGGGCTGGGGAGCGCCGTGCTCGCGGCCTTCGTGGGCACCCTCGCCCTTGCCCCCCAGCGCCGCACGGAGCCCCCGCCGACCGACCGGACGACCCCGGTGCCCCACGACCGGAGATGCCGCGGGTGCCGGTGTCGCTCTCGTCTCGGGGTGGGTCGGGCTGGGCGTGCTGTTCGGGGCTGCCGAGGTGAGCACGGTCGCCTTCTCCGAGGAGCGCGGCGCGACGCAGTACTCCGGACCGCTGCTCGCCCTGTGGGCCAGCCGGCAGCCTGATCGCGGGAGTCGTCACCGGCACGTTCCGGTGGACCTGGTCGTCGGCCGAGCGGGTCCGCATCGGAGCCGTCGTGCTGGCCCTGGTGATGGTCCCGATGTCCTTCATCGGGTCGATGGTGGGTATGGGGATCGCGCTGTTCGTGGCCGGCTTCGCGATCGCGCCGACGTTGATCGCGACGATGACGGCGGTCGAGCAGACCGTCCCGGGGCCA